>NZ_JBWYGX010000004.1:0-5795 GCF_056713165.1 Mycetocola sp. Y171 | reverse complement strand
TAAGTTAAGTCCGGCGGTGTCCTACTCTCCCACAGGGTCCCCCCTGCAGTACCATCGGCGCAAAGAGTCTTAGCTTCCGGGTTCGGAATGTGACCGGGCGTTTCCCTCTTGCTATGGCCGCCGAAACATCTGTTGACATGTAGTCAAAGTGAATCGAACAGAACATAAGTCTGTTCGGTTCTCGACCGTACATCGAGAACCACATAGTGGACGCGTAGCATCATGCAATTTTTTTCGAAACATCGAAACAAACGTCATGCTTCCACCTCTGAGGGTGGGTTTGATTATCAAGTTATCGGCTTATTAGTACCGGTCAGCTCCGAGAGTCTTTAGTCCTCTCTTCCACATCCGGCCTATCAACCCAGTAGTCTAGCTGGGAGCCTCTCGCCCGAAGGCATGGAAATCTCATCTTGAGGCCGGCTTCCCGCTTAGATGCTTTCAGCGGTTATCCATCCCGAACGTAGCTAATCAGCGGTGCTCCTGGCGGAACAACTGACACACCAGAGGTTCGTCCAACCCGGTCCTCTCGTACTAGGGTCAGATCCTCTCAAATTTCCTGCGCGCGCAGCGGATAGGGACCGAACTGTCTCACGACGTTCTAAACCCAGCTCGCGTACCGCTTTAATGGGCGAACAGCCCAACCCTTGGGACCTACTCCAGCCCCAGGATGCGACGAGCCGACATCGAGGTGCCAAACCATGCCGTCGATATGGACTCTTGGGCAAGATCAGCCTGTTATCCCCGAGGTACCTTTTATCCGTTGAGCGACAGCGCTTCCACAAGCCACTGCCGGATCACTAGTCCCGACTTTCGTCCCTGCTCGACTTGTCAGTCTCACAGTCAAGCTCCCTTGTGCACTTACACTCGACATCTGATTGCCAACCAGATTGAGGGAACCTTTGGGCGCCTCCGTTACTTTTTAGGAGGCAACCGCCCCAGTTAAACTACCCACCAGGCACTGTCCCTGAACCGGATTACGGTTCGAAGTTAGATATCCAATATGACCAGAGTGGTATTTCAACAATGACTCCACCGACACTAGCGTGCCAGCTTCACAGTCTCCCACCTATCCTACACAAGCCACACCGAACACCAATACCAAGCTGTAGTAAAGGTCACGGGGTCTTTCCGTCCTGCTGCGCGTAACGAGCATCTTTACTCGTAGTGCAATTTCGCCGAGTTCGCGGTTGAGACAGCTGGGAAGTCGTTACGCCATTCGTGCAGGTCGGAACTTACCCGACAAGGAATTTCGCTACCTTAGGATGGTTATAGTTACCACCGCCGTTTACTGGGGCTTAAATTCTCAGCTTCGCCTTGCGGCTAACCGTTCCTCTTAACCTTCCAGCACCGGGCAGGCGTCAGTCCGTATACATCGTCTTGCGACTTGGCACGGACCTGTGTTTTTAGTAAACAGTCGCTTCCCACTGGTCTCTGCGGCCCTACCACGCTTCCCGGAGTAAATCCGCTGACGTGTCAGGCCCCCCTTCTCCCGAAGTTACGGGGGCATTTTGCCGAGTTCCTTAACCACGATTCTCTCGATCTCCTTGGTATTCTCTACCTGACCACCTGAGTCGGTTTGGGGTACGGGTGACTTGAACCTCGCGCCGATGCTTTTCTTGGCAGCATAGGATCATCGGATCTTGCCCTTGCGGGCTCCCCTTCAGCTCTCAGCCTGTATGAGAGACGGATTTGCCTATCTCTCGGCCTACAACCTTGGCCTGGGACAACCATCGCCCAGGACCGACTACCTTCCTGCGTCACACCTGTTAATACGCTAACCGCACCAGCGTAGGGTCGTGCGCTAGGCCTCCCGTCTCACCCCGAAGGGATCAATCAGAAGGATTCAGACACTTAGCATTACTGGATTAGCTTGGGCGGTTCTTCGTCAGTACGGGAATATCAACCCGTTGTCCATCGACTACGCCTGTCGGCCTCGCCTTAGGTCCCGACTTACCCAGGGCGGATTAACCTGGCCCTGGAACCCTTGGTCTTTCGGAGGACGGGTTTCTCACCCGTCTTTCGCTACTCATGCCTGCATTCTCACTCGTGTGGCCTCCACGGCTGGTTTACACCGCCGCTTCGCTGGCCACACGACGCTCTCCTACCCATCAACATGGCTGGACCAACACAACAAGTGTGCGGCCTACCTATTACATCAATGCCACAACTTCGGTGGCGTGCTTGAGCCCCGTTAAATTGTCGGCGCGGAATCACTTGACCAGTGAGCTATTACGCACTCTTTCAAGGGTGGCTGCTTCTAAGCCAACCTCCTGGTTGTCTGTGCAACTCCACATCCTTTCCCACTTAGCACGCGCTTTGGGACCTTAGTTGGTGGTCTGGGTTGTTTCCCTCTCGACGATGAAGCTTATCCCCCACCGTCTCACTGCTGCGCTCTCACTTACCGGCATTCGGAGTTTGGCTGACGTCAGTAACCTTTTAGGGCCCATTAGCCATCCAGTAGCTCTACCTCCGGCAAGAAACACGCAACGCTGCACCTAAATGCATTTCGGAGAGAACCAGCTATCACGAAGTTTGATTGGCCTTTCACCCCTATCCACAGCTCATCCCCTCAGTTTTCAACCTAAGTGGGTTCGGTCCTCCACGCGCTCTTACACGCGCTTCAACCTGGCCATGGATAGATCACTTCGCTTCGGGTCTAGGACATGCGACTGAATCGCCCTATTCAGACTCGCTTTCGCTACGGCTACCCCTCACGGGTTAACCTCGCCACATATCGCTAACTCGCAGGCTCATTCTTCAAAAGGCACGCTGTCACCCCTACAAGGAGGCTCCAACGGTTTGTAAGCAAACGGTTTCAGGTACTATTTCACTCCCCTCCCGGGGTACTTTTCACCTTTCCCTCACGGTACTTGTTCGCTATCGGTCATCTGGGAGTATTTAGGCTTATCAGGTGGTCCTGACAGATTCACACGGGATTTCTCGGGCCCCGTGATACTTGGGATACTCTTCGCGCCATCACGTCATTTCGACTACGGGGTTCGCACCCTCTCTGACCAGGCTTTCAATCCTGTTCGTCTATAACGCTCTGTAACGCCGTACCAGCGGCAGCCAGTACTGAAAAGTCCCACAACCCCGAACATGCAACCCCTGCCGGGTATCACACATGCTCGGTTTAGCCTGTTCCGATTTCGCTCGCCACTACTGACGGAATCACTGTTGTTTTCTCTTCCTGTAGGTACNGCAACCCCTGCCGGGTATCACACATGCTCGGTTTAGCCTGTTCCGATTTCGCTCGCCACTACTGACGGAATCACTGTTGTTTTCTCTTCCTGTGGGTACTGAGATGTTTCACTTCCCCACGTTCCCTCTACCCGCCCTATATATTCAGGCGGGAGTCACCAGGTCGAATTGCTCCGCCTGGCGGGGTTTCCCCATTCGGAAATCCTCGGATCAAAGCTTGTTTATCAGCTCCCCGAGGCTTATCGCAGATTACTACGTCCTTCTTCGGCTCCAGATGCCAAGGCATCCACCGTTTGCTCTTAGAAACTTGCAATCACATGAGTTTGAATCGATTTTTCGTTTCGGAAAAATTGACCAATGAATCTGACAAAGTCAGATCAATTGATAGCCCAACGCTTGCCGGCAAGCCGGTCATCACGCTGAGCCAATGTGATTTGAACACAAAGTGTTCAAATCTAAGATGCTCGCGTCCACTGTGTAGTTCTCAAAGTACGGGCGGTACCCACCCTGCCGGCCACCAAACGGTTCTGCCAAACAGGAGAAGGTCCAGAGAGTTCAGTCCGAACCACCGAAGTGATCCGTTCCGGTCCCTCAGGACCCAACAGCGTGCAATATGCGAACCAGGCCTACCCGGTGCTTTCCTTCCGACCCCGAAGGGAAGGCGTACTCATACCGGATCATTCCGATCCGCATCAATGTCAATGTTCCACCCATGAGCGCCAGCCAGGAACGTTCGTCCTGATCTGACTTGGCCAGTGATTCCGCTGTATACAGACGGACTGGCACATGCTCCTTAGAAAGGAGGTGATCCAGCCGCACCTTCCGGTACGGCTACCTTGTTACGACTTAGTCCTAATTACCGATCCCACCTTAGACAGCTCCTTCCCACAAGGGGTTAGGCCACCGGCTTCGGGTGTTACCGACTTTCATGACTTGACGGGCGGTGTGTACAAGGCCCGGGAACGTATTCACCGCAGCGTTGCTGATCTGCGATTACTAGCGACTCCGACTTCATGAGGTCGAGTTGCAGACCTCAATCCGAACTGGGACCAGCTTTTTGGGATTCGCTCCACCTTACGGTATTGCAGCCCTTTGTACTGGCCATTGTAGCATGCGTGAAGCCCAAGACATAAGGGGCATGATGATTTGACGTCGTCCCCACCTTCCTCCGAGTTGACCCCGGCAGTATCCCATGAGTTCCCACCATTACGTGCTGGCAACATAGAACGAGGGTTGCGCTCGTTGCGGGACTTAACCCAACATCTCACGACACGAGCTGACGACAACCATGCACCACCTGTATACCGACCTTGCGGGGCGACGATCTCTCGCCGTTTCCGGTATATGTCAAGCCTTGGTAAGGTTCTTCGCGTTGCATCGAATTAATCCGCATGCTCCGCCGCTTGTGCGGGCCCCCGTCAATTCCTTTGAGTTTTAGCCTTGCGGCCGTACTCCCCAGGCGGGGAACTTAATGCGTTAGCTGCGACACGGAGACCGTGGAATGGTCCCCACATCTAGTTCCCAACGTTTACGGGGTGGACTACCAGGGTATCTAAGCCTGTTTGCTCCCCACCCTTTCGCTCCTCAGCGTCAGTTACGGCCCAGAGATCTGCCTTCGCCATCGGTGTTCCTCCTGATATCTGCGCATTCCACCGCTACACCAGGAATTCCAATCTCCCCTACCGCACTCTAGTCTGCCCGTACCCACTGCAGGCCCGAGGTTGAGCCTCGGGTTTTCACAGCAGACGCGACAAACCGCCTACGAGCTCTTTACGCCCAATAATTCCGGACAACGCTTGCACCCTACGTATTACCGCGGCTGCTGGCACGTAGTTAGCCGGTGCTTTTTCTGCAGGTACCGTCACTTTCGCTTCTTCCCTGCTAAAAGAGGTTTACAACCCGAAGGCCGTCGTCCCTCACGCGGCGTTGCTGCATCAGGCTTTCGCCCATTGTGCAATATTCCCCACTGCTGCCTCCCGTAGGAGTCTGGGCCGTGTCTCAGTCCCAGTGTGGCCGGTCACCCTCTCAGGCCGGCTACCCGTCGTAGGCTTGGTGAGCCATTACCTCACCAACTACCTGATAGGCCGCGAGTCCATCCTTGACCAAAATTCTTTCCACCAACACCCGATGCCGGGGCAGGTCGTATCCGGTATTAGACGTCGTTTCCAACGCTTATCCCAGAGTCAAGGGCAGGTTACTCACGTGTTACTCACCCGTTCGCCACTAATCACCAGAGCAAGCTCTGGATCATCGTTCGACTTGCATGTGTTAAGCACGCCGCCAGCGTTCGTCCTGAGCCAGGATCAAACTCTCCGTAAATGTTTAATTGCACAACCACTCCGAAAAGCGGCCGGCACATTGTTTGCGGTAACGAACCGGAATAGGTTCAGAAACCGCGAGTTTGAAACTGACAGAACAAATCATTACTGACTTGCTTTGTTGTTTAAATGTTTTCCAAAGGAATCCGCGACCTGACCAAAAAGATCAAGCCGACGGGTATTTGGCATTTGACATTGTGCACGCTGTTGAGTTCTCAAGGATCGGATGCTCCCACTTTTCACCCTTCCGGGCTGCTCCGCAGGGCAACTTCTCTA
>NZ_JBWYGX010000003.1:0-196456 GCF_056713165.1 Mycetocola sp. Y171 | reverse complement strand
CCCCCCCCCCCCCCCCCCCCCCCCCCCCCCCCCCCCCCCCCCCCCCCCCCCCCCCCCCCCCCCCCCCCCCCACTACCGCACTTTCGACGTGCGGTCCGCAGAGAAGGACTACGGGTTCTGCCGCTCCGCCGTGTCGACCACATTGGTGAGCAGCTGCACCCGGGTCATCGGGCCGATGCCGCCGGGGTTCGGCGAGATCCACGCGGCGACCTCGGCGACGGCGGGGTCGACGTCGCCGACGACACGGCTCTTGCCGGTCTCCGGGTCGGTCTCGCGGCTCACGCCGACGTCGAGCACCACTGCGCCAGGCTTCACCGCTGACGCCTTCACGATTCCGGGCACTCCGGCGGCGGCCACGATGACGTCTGCCGTGCGCAGGAGGTCGTCGAGTCCGACGGTTCCGGTGTGGGTGAGCGTGACGGTGGCATTGAACTCACGACGTGTGAGCAGCGGACCGATCGCCCTGCCGACGGTGACGCCACGGCCGACGACGACCACGTGCTTGCCGGCGAGGTCGATACCGTGACGCTGCATCAGCTCGATCGCGCCTCGGGGCGTGCACGGCAGCGGCGTGTGGATCGGCCGGTTCACGTTGAGGATGAGACGGCCCAGGTTGGTCGGGTGCAGTCCGTCCGCGTCCTTCTCGGGGTCGACCCTCTCGAGGATGGCGTCCGTGTCGAGGTGGGCAGGCAACGGCAGCTGCACGATGTAGCCGGTGCACGCCGGGTCCGCGTTGAGCTCGTCGAGCACGGCCTCGAGCTCGTCCTGGCTGATCGTGGCGGGCAGGTCGCGCCGGATCGACTCGATTCCGACCTCGGCGCAGTCGCGGTGCTTGCCTGCGACGTACCACTGCGAGCCCGGGTCGTCGCCGACGAGCACGGTGCCGAGCCCCGGCACGATGCCCCGCTCGCGGAGGGCGCTGACGCGCTCCTTGAGCTCGGATTTGATGACGGAAGCGACGGCCTTGCCGTCGAGGATCTGCGCGGTCACTACTGCACGAGGCCCGGGTACAGCGGGAACGCGTCTGTGAGCGCCTTCACCCGGGTACGCAGGCCGGCGATGTCCGCACCGGGCTTGAGCGCCGTGGCGATGACATCCGCGACCTCGGTGAACTCGGCGTCGTCGAAGCCCCGCGTGGCGAGCGCAGGGGTGCCGATCCGGAGACCGGATGTCACCATCGGCGGGCGCGGGTCGAACGGGACCGAGTTGCGGTTGACGGTGATGCCGACCTCGTGGAGCGCATCCTCTGCCTGCTGGCCGTTGATCTCCGAGTTGCGGAGGTCGGCGAGCACGAGGTGCACGTCTGTGCCACCGGTCAGGACGTCGACGCCGGCCGCGCGGGAGTCTTCGGCGGTCAGTCGCTCGGCGAGGAGGCGGGCGCCGCGGAGGGTACGAGCCTGGCGGTCCGTGAACTCGGGCTGTGATGCGAGGAGGAACGCCGTCGCCTTGGCGGCGATGACGTGCATGAGCGGTCCGCCCTGCTGGCCGGGGAAGACGTTGGAGTTGAGCTTCTTGGCCAGCTCCATGTCACGGCTGAGGATGAAACCGGAGCGCGGGCCGGCGAGGGTCTTGTGCACCGTCGACGACACGACGTCGGCGAACGGCACCGGCGACGGGTGCAGGCCGGCAGCTACAAGGCCGGCGAAGTGCGCCATGTCGACCCAGAGCTTCGCTCCCACCTCGTCGGCGATCGCGCGGAACGCGGCGAAGTCGAGCTGGCGGGGGTATGCCGACCATCCGGCGATGATGACCTGCGGCTTGTGCTCGAGCGCCTTGTCGCGGACGACGTTCATGTCGACGAGGAAGGTCTCGGGGTCGACGCCGTACGACACGGCGTTGTAGAGCTTGCCGGAGAAGTTGAGCTTCATACCGTGGGTGAGGTGGCCACCGTGGGCGAGTTCGAGGCCGAGGATGGTGTCGCCTGGGGTGGCGATCGCCGACAGGACGGCCGCGTTCGCGGTCGCACCCGAGTGCGGCTGGACGTTGGCGTACGCTGCGCCGAACAGGCTCTTGGCGCGCTCGATGGCGAGCGACTCGGCCACGTCGACGTACTCACAGCCGCCGTAGTAGCGACGGCCGGGGTAGCCCTCGGCGTACTTATTGGTGAGCACGCTGCCCTGGGACTGGAGGACGGAGACGGGAACGAAGTTCTCGCTCGCGATCATCTCGAGGTAATCGCGCTGGCGTCCGAGCTCCTGCTCGAGGACGGCGGCGATCTCGGGGTCGACCTCGGAGAGAGGCGCGTTGAACGTTGAGGACAAAACTGGCTCCTTTAGACAGCGGCGGACAAATGTCAGGTAATCCGTATCAACCCAGGCGTTCGGCCGAATCCGTGTCAGTCGCTCCCCGATGGTGACCATCCGAGGCGGAAATTCTCCTCCGCCTGCACGCCAGTTACGACAGACCGATCATAGCAGCGGATGCCGACACGGCCACCTTCGTGCTGTCATCGGTCCGAACTCGACCCGAACCCCTCGGCAACCCAGGCGCGACGTGCTTTGATGGTGCGGTGACCCACCGAAAAGCCGCCGCATGAGCCCCGCCCGCATCATCCCCCAGCCGACCGAACTGCATGTCGCAGCGAGTGATACGCCGTTCACGCTCATGGAATCGTCCCGGATCCTCGCGACGGATGCCGCGGCATCCGTCGGCGCTTACCTGGCCGGCATCCTGCGGCCGTCGACCGGATACCCGCTGCCCGTCGTGAGCCCCGTCGACGGTGCTGTCGCCGGCCCGGCGGACATCGCCCTCCACCTGGACCTCGCCGACGACCTCGGTCTCGGCGCCGAGGGATACCGGCTCGTCACCGGGGCGTCGGGGACACAGCTCACAGCCGCACGTCCCGCGGGCCTGTTCTACGGCGTGCAGTCGCTGCGACAGATGTTCCCGGCGGATGTGGAACGACGCTCGGTACAGAGCGCCGCCTGGCAGGCCGCAGCCGCGACGGTCACCGACCGCCCGCGGTTCGCCTGGCGTGGTGCGATGCTCGACGTCGCCCGTCATTTCTTCGACGTCGCCGCGGTGTCGCGGTTCATCGACGAGATCGTCCTGTTCAAGATCAACGTGCTTCACCTCCACCTCTCCGACGACCAGGGCTGGCGGATCTCGATCGCCGGCCGGCCCGAGCTCACCGGGATCGGCGCGTCGACCGCAGTCGGTGGCGGGGCCGGTGGTTTCTACACCGAGGAGGACTACGCAGCCATCGTGGCGTACGCCGCCTCGCGGTTCGTGACCGTCGTTCCCGAGATCGACGTGCCTGGGCACACCAACGCCGCCCTGAGCGCCTACCCCGAACTCAACGCCGACGGCGTCGCCCGTGAGCCGTACACCGGCATCGACGTCGGCTTCTCCAGCCTCGATGTGGACAGCGATGCGACCTGGGAGTTCCTCGACGACGTGTTCCGGTCGGTCGCCGCACAGACCCCGGGCAAATACCTGCACATCGGCGGGGACGAATCCCACACCACTCCCCCCGAACAGTTCCCGGCGTTCATCGCGCGCGCGACAGCGCTCGTCGCGAGCCACGGCAAGATCCCGATCGCCTGGCACGAGGCCGGACGCTGCTCGGACCTCGCCCCTGGCACGATCGGTCAGTACTGGAGCTATGTCTCCCCCCAGGACAACGCGGCCGAGAACGCCGCGGCGTTCGTCGACCAGGGCGGCGCGCTCATCCTCTCCCCCGCCGACGTCGCGTACCTCGACATCACCTACGACGAGACGACGCCGATCGGCCAGGCCTGGGCCGGAGGCCCGACGACCGTCAGGGCCGCATACGAGTGGGAACCTACGGCGATACTCCCCGGGGTGTCCGACGAGAAGATCCTCGGCGTCGAGGCGCCGTTGTGGACCGAGACCGTCGCCACCATGACCGACATCCACTACCTCACCTTCCCACGGCTCCTGGCCGTCGCCGAGATCGCCTGGTCGGCGGAAGCGTCCGTCGCGCCCGGCCGCGACTGGGAGGGCTTCTCCGCCCGGCTCGGGGCGTGGTACCCGCGATTCCGTGCGCTCGGGATCGCGGCGTGGCAGGAGGGCACCGAGGAGCCCGGCGCCGTCGCTGGCCTTTCAGACGAAACTCTGGGATGATCGATAGTGATTGCAAAGACCACTTTGCAATCACTATCAATCACCCGGCCCTGGCGCCGACAATGGCAGGAGTTACGCAGATGACCACGACCCCCGGCGCCTGGATGAAGAGCGAGCTCCACAGCCAGCCGGAGGTGTGGGCACGCGCCGCCGAGCTCACGGCCGAGCGGAATCTCCTTCCGTCGGCAGGCCAGCGCATCGCCGTGATCGGCTGTGGAACGTCGTGGTTCATGGCGCAGTCCTATGCAGCACTCCGCGAAGGAGCGGGCCAGGGCGAGACGGACGCCTTCGCGGCCTCAGAGGCGTTCCTCGACCGCGACTATGACGCGGTGATCGCCATCACCCGCTCGGGCACCACGTCCGAGGTTCTCGAGATTCTCGGGGATCTCAAGGGACGCATCCGAACCATCGGAATCGTCGGAGACACCTCGAGCCCCCTCGTCGACCTCGCCGACGATGTCATCGGCCTGCCGTTCGCCGACGAGAAGAGCGTCGTGCAGACCCGGTTCGCGACGACGGCCCTCACCTTCCTCCGCGCGTCCACCGGAGCGGATGTGACGGGCTCGATCCGCGATGCGGAACTCGCACTGACCGAGGACCTCCCCCACGAACTCGTCTCTGCAGAGCAGGTCACCTTCCTCGGCCGCGACTGGACCGTCGGCATCGCCCATGAGGCGGCGCTGAAGATGCGGGAGTCCTGCCAGGCCTGGACCGAGTCGTACCCGGCCATGGAATACAGGCACGGTCCGCTCGCGATCGCCGCCCCTGGCCGCGCCGTGTGGATGTTCGGAGACGCGCCGACCGGGCTCGACGCCGACATCGCCGTCACGGGCGCCCGCTTCGAGAACTCGGCACTCGACCCGCTGGCCGACCTCGTCCGTGCTCACCGGGTCGCGCTCGAGCGCTCCCTCGCCGCAGGCCTCAACCCCGACCTCCCCCGCAACCTCACCCGCTCGGTCATCCTCAGCGCATGACCGGCACGCCAGCCCTCGGCGACGGCGCCGCTGTCCTCGCCTTCGACGTCGGCGGAACGGACACCAAGGCCGGACTCGTCGACACCCACGGCGTGATCCGGGAGGTCGTCAGGGTGCCGACGCCGTACAGCACGGACGGCAGCGGCGATGCCGTGATCGCCCAACTCGTCGTCTTGACCGCCCGGTTCTCCGAGCGGCATCCTGACGTCGTCCCCGAGGCCGCAGGCCTCATCGTCCCCGGCCTCGTAGACGACGAGGCCGGGATCGGCCGCTACGCGGAGAACCTCGGCTGGCGTGACGTCCCCTTCCGCGACAGCGCATCGGCCGCGCTCGGCATCCCCGTCGCTTTCACCCACGACGTGAGGGCAGCAGGCACGGCGGAGTACCGGCTCGGCGCGGCGGGCAACTACGGAAACGCCCTCATCGTCGTGATCGGCACCGGGATCGCGAGCGCCATCTTCATCGACGGCCAGCCCTATTCGGCGTCGGGTTACGCCGGCGAGATCGGGCACTCGGTGGTCGACCCCGGTGGCGTCCTCTGCGCCTGCGGCGGTCACGGCTGTCTCGAAGCGGTCGGATCGGCCGGTGCGATCACGCGCCTGTACAACCGCCAGGTGACGGCGCCCGTAGCCGGGGCCAGGGAGGTCCTCGCCCTGGCACAGGCCGGCGACCCGATCGCGGTCTCCGTCTGGGACACGGCAACAGACGCGCTTGGGCTGGCCCTGGCCCAGTCGGTCGCGCTGCTCGCCCCTGAGGCCATCGTCCTCGGCGGCGGTCTCGCCCAGGCCGGCGACGCCCTCTTCGCACCGGTGGAGAAACGGATGAACTCGCTGCTCACCTTCCACAGACGCCCGGTGCTCCTTCCGGCGACCGTCGGTGAGAACGCGGGCCTGGTCGGAGCGGCCATCGGCGCCCGCGAACGACTCGAACTGGTCAGCGCATGATTCTCACCGTCACCCCGAACCCCGCCCTCGACAGCACGATCACGCTCGACGAGCTCGACCTCGGCGAGACCCACAGGGTCACCCCGGCCGTGACGCGGGCGGGCGGCAAGGGGATCAACGTCGCCAGGGTGCTCGTCCAGCGCGGCTTCGACACCCTCGCCATCGCCCCCGTCGGCGAGAACGACCTCGCCGAGTTCGAGCGCGACCTCGGCCCCGTCCCCGCAGTGCTCGTCGCCGTGCCCGGGCCCGCGCGCCGCTCGACGGCCATCGTCGAGCGTGTGGCCGGCCGCACGACCGTCCTCAACGAATCCGGCAGGGAGGTCCCGCCCCGCGCCTGGTCCGAGGTGAAGGATGCCGTTCGCTCCCGGCTGGCCGGATCCTCCTGCCTCGTCGTCTCGGGGAGCATCCCGCCTGGAGCCCCGGACTCGCTTGTGGCCGACCTCGTCTCACTCGGGCGGGACGCCGGCATCCCGGCGATCGCCGACGCGTCTGGTCCGCACCTGCTTCGAGCCGCAGCCGCGGGCGCCACCCTGCTCAAACCGAACCGCCGCGAACTCGCAGAGGCCACGGGCGAACGAGACCCGCTCGCCGGGGCCCGCGCTCTTCAGGACGCCGGCGCAGGACTCGTGCTCGTGTCGCTCGGCGAGGACGGCATGATGGCCGTCCCCCGCGAAGGCAACGTCTGGCTGGCTGAACTCGACGTCATCCTGCCCGGCAACCCCACAGGGGCAGGTGACGCCGCCGTCGCAGGAGCGGCGTCCCTGATCGCTGCGGGAAGCGGCGACATCCGGGCGATCCTCTCGCGCGCGACCGCGTGGGGTGCCGCTGCCGTCCTCGAACCCCAGGCCGGAAGCGTCCACCCGGACTGCGACGCACTCGAACACCGGCTCACACTCACCGAACTTCCCAGCTGACGAGGAATCATGCCGCTCACCCCCACCAGCACACTGATCAGCCGCGCCGCCGACGGCCGCACCGGCGTCGGTGCCTTCAATGTCATCTCCCTCGAGACCGCCGAGGGCCTTGTCTCAGCCGCTGAACGAGCCGGGCTGGGCGTCATCCTGCAGATCTCCGAGAACTGCATCTCTTATCACGGAGGCCTCGAACCGATCGCAGCGGCGACGCTGGCCCTCGCCTCGTCCTCGTCCGCCGACGTCGCCGTCCACCTCGACCACGCCACGGACGAAGCGCTCGCCCTGGCCGCGATCGACCTCGGATTCGGCTCGGTCATGTACGACGGCGCCACCCTGGACTACGCGGACAACGTAGCCGCCACGCGGAGGGTCGTCGCAGCGGCCCATTCGGCCGGCGTCTTCGTCGAGGCTGAACTCGGAACCATCGGAGGCAAGGACGGAGCACACGCCGCTGGTGTCCGGACGGACCCGGCCGAAGCGGCGTCCTTCGCCGGCGACACCGGTGTCGACGCCCTCGCAGTCGCTGTCGGGTCCTCTCACGCCATGTCGAGCAGGAGTGCGTCCCTCGACATCGACCTCATCGGGCGCATCGCCGACGCCGTGCCTGTGCCCCTCGTCCTGCACGGCTCCAGCGGCGTCCCCGACGACCAGATCGTCCGTGCCATCCACGCAGGGATGACCAAGATCAACGTCTCCACACACCTCAACGGGTTCTTCACCCGCGCCGTCCGCGCAGCTCTCGATGCGGATGCCGGACTGGTCGACTCCAGGAAGTATCTCGGTGTGGGGCGCGCGGCGCTGAGCGCTGAGGCCGAACGGCTCCTCGTCCTGTTCGCGGGTCGGCCGTCCTCGTGAACCGCGCCGACCGGCTGACGGCCGTGCTCGACCTGCTCGCCCGGGACGGCAGAGTCGACGTCGACGACATCGTCAGCCGTCTGGACGTGTCACCGGCAACGGCGAGGCGCGACCTCGACACCCTCGCCGAGCAGCAGCTCCTCACCCGGACGCGCGGAGGAGCAGTCGGTCATTCTGTCGCGTACGACCTGCCGCTGCGCTACCGCCACGAACAGAACGCCGCGCAGAAGGAGCGGATCGCGCAGGCGGCGAGCGCGCTCGTGCATCCGGGCTCGATCGTCGGGCTCTGCGGGGGGACGACATCGACCGCGATCGCCACCTTGCTCACAGCCAGGGCCGACCTGACCGAACCGTCGACGGCCCCGAGCCTGACCATCGTCACCAACGCGGTGAACATCGCCGCCCAGCTCGCTGTCCGCCCCCAGTTCAAGGTCGTGGTGACCGGCGGGGTCGTCCACCAGCGGTCATACGAACTCGTCGGCCCGTACAGCGACCTCATGCTCAGGGAGATCACCCTCGACCTCGCCTTCGTCGGGGTGAACGGGATCGACCCCGAGTTCGGCGCCACCGTGCACGACGAGGGCGAGGCCAGGATCAATCAGCTCATGGCCACACGCGCCGAGCGCGCCGTCGTCGTCGCGGATTCGCACAAGATCGGCAGACGCGCGTTCGCCTCTGTCGGCGGCGCCGAGGTCTTCGACACCCTGATCACCGACGACGGGATCGACGACGAACACCGTGCCGCATTCACAGCGAGCGGCATCACCGTTATCGTTGCTCCGTGACCACCGCTCCTGACGCGCCGCTGATCGTCCACTCCGCCACCCTCGTCTCGGATGGGATGGTGTCGCAGGATGGCTGGCTCTCCGTCACCGGCAACCGGATCAGCGAGGTCGGAACAGGCGACGGCTGGCGCTCGCGCATCGGCCAGGGGTCCCCTGAGCCCGTCGACGCCGGCGGGAGGATCCTCACCGCAGGCTTCATCGACCTCCACTGCCACGGCGGCGGCGGGACCTCGTTCGCCGACGGGCCAGACGGCATCCGTACCGCGCTCGCCGTCCACCGTGCGGCAGGCACCACCCGTTCTGTGCTCTCCCTCGTCACGGCTTCCGTCGACGACCTGATCGACCAGCTGGGCGTCATCGCCGACCTCGCAGCCGGAGACCCCACCATCCTCGGCGCGCATCTCGAAGGACCGTTCCTCGACGCCGGCCACAAGGGCGCGCACGACCCCGAACTCCTGCTCGCCCCGCACCGGTCGACCGTCGCGCGGCTGATCGATGCTGGAAGGGGTGCTCTCCGTCAGGTCACGATCGCCCCTGAGCTTCCCGGCGGGCTCGACGCCGTCCGGCAGCTCACCGACGCCGGCGTCACCGCGGCAGTCGGACACACCGACGCGGACTTCGCCCAGGCGACCGCCGCTTTCGAAGCGGGTGCCGGCATCCTGACCCACGCCTTCAACGCCATGAACGGCCTCCACCACCGCGCCCCAGGGCCGGTCGCGGCTGCGACGGCTTCGGACAGCGTCGTGCTCGAACTCATCAACGACGGCGTGCACGTGCACCCCGAGATCATGCGGATCGCGTTCGCCGCCGCCCCAGGCAGGATCGCCCTGGTGACGGATGCCATGGCCGCCGCCGGTTCCGCCGACGGCGCTTACCGACTGGGGACGCTCGACGTCACGGTGACGGACGGCGTGGCCAGGCTCACCCACGGGGACTCCATCGCCGGATCGACTCTCACCCTCGACGCCGCGCTCCGCCGCGCTGTCACCGAGGTGGGGATCGGGCTGGCGGCTGCCGTCGCAGCGGTCACGTCGACCCCGGCGCGGGCCATCGGCCGCGGGGACGACCTCGGCCGGCTCGTTCCTGGCTATGCGGCCGATCTGGTCCTGCTCGACGCCGATTTCACCGTCACAGCCGTATGGGCGGACGGCGAACAGGTCCGCTGACCCGCTCAGCCGTTGTCGCTCGGCGGGTGGGTGTGCGAGGCGTCCTCGGCGCGGTCGACGCTCTCGGCCAGCTCGTCGCGCATGAGCAGGTCGCGCCGAACGTGATCCGACCGGTACGCGGCCCTTCCGACCATGTGCGCCGAGATCGGCGCAGTAAGGCCCTGGAAGATGATGATCGCCGTGATGAGCGCGAACGAGCCGATGCTGAGCGAGTTGAGGGCGATGTCGAGGCAGATCGCCATCAGCCCGAGGATCTGCGGCTTCGTTGCGGCGTGCAGGCGGGAGAGCACATCGGGGAAGCGGAAGAGCCCGATCCCCGCCGCCGCGCACATCAGGGCGGAAACGAGGATGAGGAACACGGTGATGCCGTCGCGGATGCCGTCGGGAATCATGCGTCGTCCTGCTGAGCCATGAAGCGGGCAAAGCTCACGGACCCGACGAACCCGAAGGCCGCAAGAATGAGCATCACCGGCAGGGTGTCGGTGTGATGATTGAGGGACATCTCCGTGCCGAGCACACACATGATGGTGACGATGAAGACGTCCGAAGCGATGACACGGTCGAGCAGGCTCGGGCCGCGGATGATCCGGTAGAGCGCTGCGATGCCGCCGATGCTGAACAGCACTCCGGCGATGATGAGGGGAATCTCCATCAGTGGGGCCTCCCGTGGCTTGCCCTCGTGAGTTCGTTGGGTTGGCGGACCCGCCACACGTCGTCGCGGGATCCGATGGCCATCACGAGCCGCTTCTCCGTCGCGAAGACCTCTGCGCGGAATTCCTCGAGGTCGGCATCCGTCCGCACGTTGATGACGTGCACGAACAGCACCGACTGCTCGCGGTCCAGGTCGACGACGATGGATCCGGGAACGAGGGAGATGGCCTCGGCCGTGAGCGTCGTGATGAGGTCCGAACGGGTGTCGAGCGGGATGGCCAGGATCGCGCTCGACGGACTGTAGCGGGGGTTCACCACGAGCCAGGCGACGCCGATCGACGCACGGACGATGTCGACGATCAACCTCACGAAGAAGACGACGACGTACCAGAGGTTGATGCGTCCTGACAGGTCGATCGCCGGCAGGTAGAACAGCAGCGACACGAGGATCGCCAGGATGATGCCGCTGAGCACGCTGAGGACGGTGAACTGCCCCCAGACCAGGCACCAGAGCAGGACCAGGCCGGTGAGGAGGACGACCTGGCTGCGCGCGCTCGTCCGGCGGTGCGACTCCGGGCTCATTCGACACCTCCGGGGAAGACGGATTCGACGTACGTGGACTCGTTGCCGGTGTTCGCGGCCGCACGGGAGGCGATGTCGAACAGCGGTCCGGCGAACACGGTGAGCCCGATGGTGAGGGCGACCATCCCGGTGGTCGCCGCCACCATGAGCGCAGGGACACGCTTCGAACGCACCGTTTCCCCCTCGTCCTCTGGCCCTTCGGCCAGAGAATCGAGAAGCGGAGATGAATACCCGGCCACGTCGGCGCTCGAACGCCAGAACGCCATGTTCCAGACTCTCACGAGGGCGTACAGCGTGAGAAGGGAGGTCAGCGCTCCTGCGGCGATCAGGACATAGCTGAGGGGGGTGCCGAGGTCGACGCCGGCCTGGAACAGGCCCACCTTGCCGAGGAAGCCGGAGAACGGCGGGATGCCGCCGAGGTTCATGGCGCCGATGAAGAAAAGCACAGAGACCAGCGGTGAGGCCCTGAGAATGCCGCCGAGGCGGTTGATCGATGTCGTGCCGCCCACACGCTCGACCAGCCCGGTGGCGAGGAACAGGGTGGTCTGGACGGTGATGTGGTGGACGATGTAGAAGATCGTGGCGGCGAGTGCAGCGGTCGACCCGATCGAAATGCCGAAGATCATGTAACCGATGTGGCTGACAAGGGTGAAAGACAGCAATCGCTTGATGTCGGCCTGGGCCAGGGCGCCGAGCACGCCGATGATCAGCGTGAGGAACGCGATCACCATGAGCGGAATGTCGATGTCCACATCGGTGAACAGAACCGTGTCCGTGCGGATGATGGCGTAGACGCCGACCTTGGTGAGCAACCCGGCGAAGACGGCCGTCACCGGGGCGGGCGCTGTCGGGTAGGAGTCCGGCAGCCAGAACGACATCGGGAAAACCGCCGCCTTGACGCAGAAGGCGATCAGCAGGGCGATACAGAGGATCAGCTGCACATCGGCCGGGAGATCGCGGACCCGTTCGGCGATGAGCGCGATCGTGACCGTGCCCGTCGCCGCATAGATGAAGGCGATGGCGGCCAGGAAGATGATCGACGAGGTCAGGCTGATGATGATGTATGTCACACCGGCTCGAATGCGGGCGCCGGTTCCTGCGAGGGTGAGGAGGACATAGCTGGCGGCGAGCAGCATCTCGAACGCGACGTACATGTTGAAGAGGTCTCCGGCCACGAACGCGTCGAACACCCCGGCGGCAAGGATCAGGTAGGTCGGGTGGAAGATCGACACCGGCGTCTCACGGTCACCGTCGGCGATACCCTGCCCGACGGCGAAGATGAGCACCCCGAGAAGCATCAGCGCGGAGATCAGCACCATGATCACCGCAAGCCGATCGGCGACGAGGACGATGCCGAACGGAGCGTCCCACCCTCCGACTTCGACAACCACGGTTCCGTGGGTGTCCACGTGGGCGAGAAGGATGACGGCCAGCACAGTCACGGCAGTCAGCGTGAGCGTGCTCACCGCGATCTGAGCGCGACGGAACCGTCCGAGCACAAGCGCGACAGCTGCTCCGGCCAGCGGCAGGAGTACGACGAGGGGGACGATGGCGTTCATCGGGCCTCCTCGTCCGGTTTCGGTTCGGTGTCGACCTCTGGTGTCGGGTCGATCTCGACGGGGGCGGCGGCACCCGCGCGTTCATTGCTGGCGTCGAGTACTTCCTGGATGGCGTCCTCGTCGAGGTCCACCGCGTCGAAGGCGGCATCCGTCGCGGCCTCGGTGTCGTCTACGTGCTGGTCGGGCACGACGTCGCCCTGATCACCCAGCTGGGCGAGCCACCAGGACCGGTAGATCAGCGCGAGAAGGAATGCAGTGATCCCGAAGTTGATGACGATGGCCGTGAGCATGAGCACCTGGGGAACCGGGTCGGTCATCGACTCATCGGACGCCGTCCCGCTCACGATCGGCGCGGTTCCGCTCTCGCCGCCCACGATCAGGATGAGGAGGTTGGTCGCGTTGCCGACGAGCATGAACCCGATGAGCACCCCGGTCAGGCTGCGTTCGAGCATTACGGTGATCCCGACCGCGTACATGACGGCCATGAGGAGGACGAGGGTGAGGGAGGCGGTCATCGGTCGGCCTCCGTCTCGGAGAAGTCGTCACGGGATTCGGCAGACAGGTCGGCTTCCTCCTGTTGGCGGTCGATTTCGGCGCCGAGGCTGCGGAGGATGTCGAGAGTGAGGCCGACGACGACGAGGTAGACGCCGAAGTCGAAGATCGTGGATGTTCCGAATGACAGGTGGCCGAGCAGGGGGATGTCTGTTTCGAAGTACGCGGACTGCAGCGCCTCCGCCCCGAAGAGCAGGGATCCGATGGCACTGCCGACGGCCAGCACGATGCCTGCCCCGAGGATCTTGCCCGCGTCGATCGGGATGGCCTCGGCAAGTTCGAATCGTCCCCCAGCCAGATAGCGGGCGACAAGGGCGAGACCGGCGAGGAGACCGCCGGCGAAACCGCCGCCTGGCGCGTTGTGCCCAGCGAAGAGGAAGTAGATGGAGACGACGATCGCCGGGTGGAACAGCAGACGGACGAGCACCTCGAGCAGCACTGACCGGTGGTCGGGGGCCAGGGTGCGACCGGCGAGCAGCCAGCTCATCCGGTTGGAGCTCGCCTCGGCACCCGGCGCGACCGGATCGGGGAGCACCCTGCGGCGGTTGCGTCCCCGCCGCTGCTGCTTCGATCCGCTGAGACGTGGAAGAGGACCTGCACGGCCGGTGACGAAGAGCAGGCTGGCGATTCCCGTCGCCACGACGACAAGCACAGCGATCTCGCCCATGGTGTCCCAGGCGCGGATGTCGACGAGGACGACGTTGACGATGTTCCTGCCGTGGCCTTCCTCGTAGGCGAGCCGCGGCCATTCGCGCGCGATGCTCTCTTCCTGGCGTGCGCCGAGCGCGACGACGGCCACGATCGCCATGATGATGCCGACGCCGATGCCGACAGTGGCTCGAAGGACGCGCTTCACTGGTTTGTTGCGCTGGGCGATCTTGATCGGCAGTCGCCGGAGCACGAGAACGAACACGACGAGGGTGACGAGTTCGACGAGAGCCTGGGTGAGAGCGATGTCCGGTGCGCCGTGCAGGGCGAAAAGGGCGACCATGCCGAAGCCGGTTGCGCCGACGAGCAACACCGCAGACATCCGCTGCCTAGCCCGCCCGGCCATCACGGCCGCGATGGCCATGGCCGCGGCGATGAATACCTGCTGTGGGTAATCGAACAGCCGGATGCTGTCTGGCCAGGTCCTGTTCATCGTCGCAGCTGCGCCGAGCGTGACCACGAAGACGACGAGGATGGTACCGAGGTACTGGGGCAGGCCACCGCGCTGGGCGAAGAGCGTGGTGCGGGCGGAGAGCCTGTCGATGAACCGCACGCTCAGCCAGTAGCCGCGCGACATGTCCATGGTGTGCGGAAGCGACGCCTGCACGCGGGCCACCCACTTGCGGTGCCAGAACAGCAGGAGGCCGAGGCCGACCACGACGGCCGAGATGAGCAGCGCGGGCTCGAGGCCGTGCCAGAGGGCCAGGTGGTACGTCCCTTCACCCATCGTGTCCGCGTACGGCTCGAGGTACGGCGACAGGGCGGACGCCCCGATCCCGAGGACGATCGTCGCAGCGGAGAGGATGCCGGGGGCGATGAGGATTCCCCAGCCGTCCGCGTGCAGGCGAGTGGGTTCGGCGTCCGGCCGGGTGGCGAAAGCGCCCCAGAAAAAACGCGCGCTGTACGCGACGGTGAGGACGGAACCGACGGCTGTGCCGATCAGTGCGACCCACCCCCACGGGTCGCCGTGGGCAGCGGCCTCGAAGAAGGCGCCGAAAACGGCCTCCTTCGCCACGAATCCGAGCAACGGCGGAATCCCGGCCATCGATGCGACCGCGATGAGCGTGATGACCGCGAGGGAACGGGATTGCCGGCCGACGCCGGAGAGCTGACGCCAGTCGCGGGTGCCCGCCCTGTGGTCGATGATGCCGACGATGAGGAACAACGCCGCCTTGTAGAGTGCGTGGGCGAGGAGCAGCGTGGCACCGGCGAGGCCGGCGTCACGGCCGCCGAATCCGACGACCACCATGAGGAAGCCGAGCTGACTGACCGTGCCGTATGCGAGAACGAGTTTGAGGTCGTACTGGCGCAGCGACCTCCACGCGCCGAGCAGCATGGCCCAGACGCCGAGACCGATGAGCACAGGCGCCCAGCCCGGGGTTTCTGCGTATCCGGGCGCAAGACGGGCAACGAGGTAGATGCCGGCCTTCACCATGGCGGCCGCGTGCAGGTAGGCGCTGACAGGGGTCGGAGCCGCCATCGCTGCAGGGAGCCAGAAGTGGAACGGGACGATCGCCGATTTCGACAGTGCGCCGACGAGGATGAGCAGGATCGCCGCCGTTGTGGCCGGTCCGGTGAGCCCGGCATCCACGATGGCCGCGAGTGAGGTCGTGCCCGCCTGGACGCTGATCATCACGACGCCGACGAGCATGATGAGGCCGCCGAACGTGGTGACGAGGAGGGCCTGGAGCGCGGCGCCTCTGCTCTCCTTGCGGTCGATGTAGTGACCGATGAGCAGGTAGGACAGGACGCTCGTGATCTCCCAGAACATGAACATCACGAGGATGTCATCTGCGGTGACGAGGCCGTACATGGTGCCCGCGAACGCGAGGAGCAGAGCCGCGAACCGGCCGAGTCCCGGTTCGTCCTTCGAGAAATACCTGGCGCAGTAGACGAGGACGAGCCCGCCGATCCCGGTCACGATGAGGGCGAGCAGCCAGGCCAGCGTATCCACCCTGAACGAGAGCGAGATCCCGAGCTGCGGAATCCACTCGAACGATTCGGTCGCCGCTCCACCGGACAGGACGGTAGGCGTCTGCGTGACGGTGTAGCCGAAGGCCGCGAAAGGCAGAACCGAGATCAGGTAGAAGACACGGGTCGAGAGCAGGCGGGTGAGGGTCCTGGTGGCGCACGAAACAACGAGGAAGGCCAGCAGGATCAGCGCCATGGAGGTCTCTCGGTTGCGTGCGGTGGTCCTCCCAGTTTAAGGGGCGAAGCGCCGCCGCCTGACCACTCGCCCGTTCCCAGAGCCTCTCTCTGGGCGGTTCAGCGCCGCCCGGGCCGTGACGCCACCCGGAGCGTCACGAGAACGACGACGAGGCCGACGAGTACGAGGACGATGTTCGCGATCGGCAACGCGTCGAGCCCGCGCCAGTCGAGCAGCACAGCGCCGAGCAGCGCCCCACCCCCGATCCCGATGTTGAATGCCGTCGTATAGAACGCGCTGGCCGTGTCGCGGATCCGGGAACTCGCGGTGTGCAGGAGCCGGGTCTGCAGAAGTGGGGGCACGAGCCCGAACGCCAGCCCCCAGAACACGACGCCTGCAAGCGATACCCACAGCACGGGCGTGGCGACGGCGATGACACCGACCGCGAACGCGGTGGCCGCGAGAGCGATCACCAGGCCGGAGCCGGTGTGCTTCGCGAAGACCGTTCCGGTGAGGATGAGGCCGAGTGCACCGGCGATGCCGTAGGCGAACAGGACGACGCTCAGATATTCGGGAGCGACGCCGACCTGGTCGATGAGGTAGGGGGCGATGAAGGTGTACAGGGTGTAGTTGCCGACCATCACGACGGCGACGGCGACGCAGAGAAGCGCGACGCCGAGGATGCTCGGATCCCGCCCTGTGGACGCCTCCGCGTGCGACGTGTCGTCGCGCTGCACCGGTGGGAGCCAGCGGATCACGGCGAGCACGCCGACGAACAGTGCGCAGGCGATCGCGGCGAATGCCCAGCGCCAGCCGATGGCCTGGCCGAGTGCAGTACCGAGCGGAACGCCGAGCACGAGGGCGACGGTCCCGCCGGCCAGGGTGATCGAGACCGCGCGTGCGAGGTGCTCACGGTCGACCAGGTGCGCCGAATAGGCGGGGACCATGGCCCAGAACAGCCCGTGGGCGAGGCCGCCGAGCACGCGAGTGGCGACGACGAGTTCGTAGGTCGGTGCGATGGCTGTGAGCAGGTTGCTGACGCCGAGCACGAGAAGGATGGCCACCATGAGGGCATGACGCGGCACCCGGGCGGTGAGCGCCGTCAGCGGGGCGCTCGAGAGAACGACGGTGAAGGCGAAGACCGTGACGAGCAGCCCGATCTGGGAGGGCGAGACGCCGAGCGATTCGCTCATCTCGGGCAGGAGCCCCGTGGGGATCATCTCACTCGAGATCGAGAGGAACACCGTTGCGGACAGGGCGATGAGCCCGATCCATGGGAACGGAGCCGGGCTTTTTTTGGGATGAACCGCGCGGCGCGCGACAGGAATGGGGGAAGTGGTCATCGGGGAATCCAACGACGGCGTTCACTCGGTCGCCGTGGCGAGAACCGAGTTCGTCTACGCGCCGATGTGCGCGCCCAGGGCCGAGCGGGATGCGCTGACCATCGTCCAGTGTACGCGAGACCCGCCGATCCGGCGAGGAATCGGCGGCAACCGGACTGCAATACCCTAGAGGCGTGACTACCCCCGACGCCGCGCGCGAGCACCACAACCACTGGGTCCTGACCTTTGTCTGCGGAGACCGGCCCGGGATCGTGCACGCCATCAGCGGGGCGATCGTCTCCGCCAGGGGAAACATCACCGAGAGCCAGCAGTTCTCCAGTGCGGACACCGGCAGGTTCTTCATGCGCCTGCAGGTCGAGTCGCCCGGCG
Source organism: Mycetocola sp. Y171 (assembly GCF_056713165.1). Lineage (NCBI taxonomy): Bacteria > Bacillati > Actinomycetota > Actinomycetes > Micrococcales > Microbacteriaceae > Mycetocola > Mycetocola sp. Y171. The sequence goes on along the minus strand of NZ_JBWYGX010000003.1, from coordinate 178,822 downwards.
ACCGCGCCGAATTCGAGGCGGCAATCGCGCCAGTCACTGACACATACGGCATGACCTGGCGGCTCGACGTGGTCGGCCGCCCTCTCCGCACCCTCGTACTCGCCTCGACGGCTGCCCACTGCGTCAACGACCTCCTGTTCAGACAGCGCGCCGGGCAGCTCAGCGTCGAGATCCCCCTCGTGCTCTCGAACCACGGCAGTCTCCGCGACCTCGCCGCCTTCTACGGCGTGCCATTCGAGTCTCGTCCGGTGACGGATGCCGCGTCGAAGGCAGCGTTCGAGCAGCGGATCCTCGACGCTGTCGAGGAGTTCGACATCGAACTCGTAGTCCTGGCCCGATACATGCAGATCCTCTCTCCTGAACTGTGCGAGCGGCTGGCGGGGCGCGCCATCAACATCCACCACTCGTTCCTGCCCGGATTCAAGGGCGCGAACCCGTACCGGCAGGCGCACGCCCGCGGCGTGAAACTGATCGGGGCGACCGCGCACTTCGTGACCAGCGATCTCGATGAGGGACCGATCATCGAACAGAACGTGGTGCGCGTGGACCACTCGAGAAGCCCTGCCGAGCTCGTGGCCATCGGCCAGGACGAGGAGAGCCGCACCCTCACCCAGGCGGTGAAGTGGTTCGCCGAGGACAGGGTGCTCCTCGACGGAGCCCGCACCATCATCTTCAAGTGAGCACCGCTTACACTGGACCGGTGCAGGAATCCAGCGACAAAGTCTCTCTCACCCCCAATGACATCCTGAGGTTCTTCCTCGAGATCTTCGCCGTGGTCAGCCTCGCCATCTGGGGCTTCTCCGCGTGGCCGCTGCCGTGGAACATCGTCCTCGGCATCGTGCTTCCCGCCGTGGCCATCCTGCTCTGGGCACTCTTCCGCTCCCCCAAGGCCGTCTTCCACATCGACGTCTATGGCAAGGCGCTCGTCGAGATCGCCGTCATGGGTGCGGCTGCGCTTGCCTGGTGGGACCTCGGGGTACCCGTCGTCGCCGTCGTCTTCGGCGTTCTCGCGGCCATCAGCGGAGTGGTGAACGGCCGTCGGGAACTGAGCTGATGACGGTCGTCGACCGACTCGTCGCTGCCCTCGGCGATGCGGTGTCGACGGATGCCGCTGTGCTGGCCATCACGCAGGCCGACAAGTCCGGCCACGTGTCGGCCTCAGCACCCCTCGCCGTCGTCACCGCCCGCTCCGTCGCGGACGTGCAGGAGGTGATGCGGATCGCCACCGAAACGGGCACGCCCGTCGTCACCCGCGGCGCCGGCACCGGCCTCGCCGGAGGGGCCATCGCTTCTTCGGGCGAGATCGTCCTGTCGACCATGGCGATGGACCGCGTACTCGAAATCAACGAGGCCGACCAGCTCGCCGTCGTCGAGCCGGGGATCCTCAACGGCCGGTTCAACGAGATCCTCGCCGGTCACGGGTTCTGGTTCGCTCCCGACCCCGCATCGAAGGCCATCTCGACCGTCGGCGGCAACATCGCCACCAACGCCGGTGGCCTGCTCTGCGCCAAGTACGGCGTGACACGTGACGCCGTACTCGGGCTCAAGGTCGTCCTCGCCGACGGACGGCTCCTCGACCTGGGTCACCGCAGTGTCAAAGGCGTCACCGGCCTCGACCTCACCGCCCTGATGGTCGGCTCAGAGGGCCTCCTCGGAGTCATCGTCGAAGCGACCGTCAGGATCAGGCGGGCAGTACCTGGCACCATCGCTACCGTCGCGGCGTACTTCCCCACGGTGACGGACGCCGCAGCCGCAGCAGCCGCGATCACGGCAGCGGGCATCCAGCCCGCCGTGATGGAGCTGATGGACCCGGCGTCTCTCGAAGCCGTCGCTTCCCTCCTCGACCTCCCTGGAACCGTCACAGGCGAAGCGCACCTCGCCGTTCAGACCGACGGGCCCGCTGCTGGCGCGGAGGCCGAAGCGGCGGTGGCCGTCATCCGGTCACTCGGCGGGCGGGCGGACCTCACCACCGACCCGGTCGAGGGCGAACGGCTCCTTGCCGTCCGCCGGTCGATGCACCCGGCGATGGAAGCCCTCGGCACGACCCTCATCGAGGACGTCTCCGTGCCGCGGACGGCGCTTGCGGCCATGTTCGCCGAGATCGTCCGGATCGAGCAGCGCTACGGCATCCGCATTCCCACCGTCGCCCACGCCGGAGATGGCAACCTGCATCCGAACTTCGTCTTCTCGGGACCGGAGGTGCCCGAACTGATCTGGCAGGCGGCCGACGAACTGTTCGTGGCTGCCCTCCGTCTCGGCGGAACGCTCACAGGTGAGCACGGGATCGGGATCCTCAAGAAGCGGTGGCTGGGCCAGGAACTCGGCGAAGACCAGCTCGACCTCCAGCGGCAGATCAAGCTGGTCTTCGACCCGCACGGCATCCTCAACCCGGGCAAGGTGTTCTGAGCGCTACGCCTTCAACGCGGGCTCGCTCTGAGGCTCGCGTGCTGACGGATGCGACGGCTCCGGGACGACGGCATCCGTGCGCCGGTTCCTGACCAGGCCGGTGAGGGTCAGCAGGAGACCACCGAGCGCCCAGGCGGAAAGCACGGCCAGCGGGAAGCCGACCTCGGCCGCAGGGAAGTACGACAGGTCCCTGAGCAGGGTCGCCGCGGCGCCAGGCGGGAACCACGCCCCGACGGCGCCCCAGGGTTCAGGAAGGAACTGCGGCGGAGCGGCGGCAGACGCGATCGGGTTGGCGATGAGCACGAACAGGATCACCCCGAGTGCGATTCCGGCTCGCCCGAGAACGGTGTTGAGGCCGACGACAGGAGCGGCGATCGCCAGGAGCGCCAGCGCCACGGCAGCCGAGTTCGGGAGGAAGTCCCCCTGCAGGACGCCGAACCAGCCCTGCAGGATGCCGGCGATCGCCAGGCCGCCGACGACCGCGTAGCCGAGAAGCGCGCCGATCCGGCGCCAGACGCCGACGACGGTGAGTGAGATGGCGATGCCTCCGACGATCCCGCCGATGACCAGCGGGAACGTCGCCGACGCGAGGCCGGTGCCTCGCGGGTCCGTTTCGGCGAGCGGAACGACATCCGTCACGGTGACGACGATCGGTTCAGGCAGGACGATCCCCTGCGCGGCGGCAGCCTGGTTGGCCACCTCCTGCAGCCGACCGGCGAGGCCCGTGAGCATCTGAGTCGCAACGGGGCTGGCCGCGGATGCCGTGAGCACTTCAGGAGGCTGGGAGAGCACGATCGCACCGTAGACCGTGCGGTCCTCGATGAGGGCCCTGGCGTCTCCTGCACTCTCGACCTCGACCAGGTCGAGGAGCCCTGCTGCGTTCTCTTCGAGAGCGGCAGCCACCTGCTGCACCTGGGCGGTCTCACCCGAGATCGCGACGGGAAGATTTTGCGGTTCGCTCGTCACCGCCGGCCAGGAGAAGGCCAGAAGAATGCCAGCGACCACGGCGGCGAGGCCGAGGACCAGAACGGTGATCCGGCCGAACGACGTCGGTTCGGAGGTCCCGGTTGTGTGTGTGGACATGACTGCTCCTAAAAAGAATGTTCGTTCTTTATAGCGTGACACCGGTCCCGCAACTTGTCAAGAACGATCATTCTTTTTAGGCTGTGTTCATGCCCAAAGTGAGCACCGAGTACCGCGCTGCCCGTCGCGAGGAGATCGCGGAAGCCGCTCTGCGGTGCTTCTCGGAACGTGGGTTCCAGGCGACGTCGATGGCCGACATCATCGAGGCATCCGGGCTGAGCGCCGGCGCGATCTACGGCCACTACGCCGGAAAACAGCAGATCGTCATCGCGGTGGCCGAACGAATCCTCGGGCAGCGGTCGATCGAGCTCGAGCATTTCGCCTCCGCCGAGTCGATCCCCTCCCCCGCCGAGGTGATCCGCTTGATGGTGACCCGGGTGGCCGGGGAGTTCGCCGGCACACGCGCGCTCCTCCAGGTCTGGGCCGAGGCGGTGGTGTCTCCGGAGATCACCGAGCTCGTCGACCACGTCTTCGAGCGGGTACGAGCGGCGCTCGTGCTGTACCTGGGAGCCTGGGCGGCTCAGAACCCCCACCCGACCCGCGAGGACCCCGAGGAGTGGGCAGCGACGATCGCCCCAGTGCTCTTCGGCATCGGGCAGGGCTACGTCGTACAGTCGACCCTGCTCGAGTCGTTCGACGCCGACGCCTACTTCAGCGGCGTCGAGGCACTCTTTGCACGACGCGAGGATGTCTAAACCCCTTGCCCACGAGGCGAAGCCTCGTGAAAGGCGGCAGCCAGAACTCAGGCAACCTCGAAAAGGAGAGGGCGACCCTCGACCATCTACACGACGCGAGGGCGCCTAGATCCCCTGCCACCCCGGCTTGTTCGCATAGGTGTACCGGTAATAGTCCGCGAGCTTGAGCTTCGATGCTGCGGCTTCGTCGACGACGACCGTCGCGTGAGGGTGCAGCTGGATGGCGGACCCGGGCACCATCGCAGACAGCGGGCCTTCGAGCGACGCGGCGATGGCATCCGCCTTGCCCTCACCGAACGCGAGCAGGACGAGGTGCCTGGCCCGGAGGATCGTGCCGAGCCCCTGCGTGATGCAGTGCATTGGCACCTGGTCGGGCGAGTCGAAGAATCGGGCGTTGTCTCTGCGGGTCTGCTCGGTGAGGGTCTTCACCCGCGTGAGCGAGGCGAACGAGGAGCCCGGCTCGTTGAAGCCGATGTGTGCGTCGGTGCCGACCCCGAGGATCTGCAGGTCGACACCACCGGCTGCGATGATGGCGCGTTCGTAGTCCGCCCCGGCGGTCTCGATGGTCTCGGTACGTCCGTCGGGGACGTGGATGCGCTGCGGGTCCAGACCGAGGGGTTCGACGACCTCGCGGGTGATGACGGAGCGGTAGCTCTCGGCGTGAGAGACCGGGAGGCCCACATATTCGTCGAGCGCGAACCCGGAAACGCGGCTCAGGTCGAGGTCACGTGCGCGGCCAGCCATGGCCTGGTAGACGGGCAGTGGCGTGGACCCGGTGGCGAGGCCGAGGACGGCGTCAGGTTTGCGCCCGATCAGCTGGACGATCGCATCCGCAACGAGTTCCCCCGCGTCGTTCGAGTTCCCGACGATCACTACTTCTGCCACATCCGCCTCTTTCACGTTGTTTCCCCCAGTCTGGCAGAACCGCCCTCCCGGGTACCTCCCGGAATGCTGCTGGTAGTGTTTTCGGATTCCCCTCCCACCAGACCAGAGGATTTTCCGTGCCCCGAAACCGCACTACGACGGCATCCGTTTTCGGCATCGTCGCCATCGCCGGCCTGATGCTCACCGGCTGCGCCGGCGGACAGTCCAGCGCTGAAGCCTGCACCGTCGTACAGACGACCATGGTCCAGGCCCAGGAGGACCTCTCCGAGAGCGTCGCATCGTTCGGCAACGACCCGGCGGAGGGCGCGAAAGCCGTCGACAAGCTGGCAACGGCGTTCGCCGGCGCCAACGACGACATCACCAACGCCGATGTGAAGAAGACCACGGACAAGGCCGAAAAGGCCCTGGACGGGTTCGCCGCCGAGATGAAGAAGGCAGCGGACGACCCGGCCAACGTGGACTCCGAGGGCCTCACCGACGCCCTCGACGACATCGAGACCACGTTCGCAGCCGTTCAGAAGGCCTGCGAGGCCTGACACCACGCCTCGACGACGAATGCCCCCGATCTCGCGATCGGGGGCATTCGTGTGTCAGCGGGTCTTAGCCGAGACGGGCCTTGAGGTTGGCCGTGATCTCAGCGAGGAACTCCTCCGTGGTCTGGTACGACTGCTCAGGGCCGACGAGAAGCGCAAGGTCCTTGGTCATCTTCCCTGACTCGACCGTCTTGATGACGACGTCTTCGAGGGTGTGGGCGAACTCGATGAGCTGGTCGTTTCCGTCCAGCTTTCCACGGTGCTGCAGCCCGCGTGTCCAGGCGAAGATCGACGCGATCGGGTTGGTCGAGGTCGGCTTGCCCTGCTGGTGCATGCGGTAGTGACGCGTCACCGTGCCGTGCGCTGCCTCAGCCTCGACGACCTTTCCGTCCGGCGTGGCGAGCACGCTGGTCATCAGACCGAGCGAGCCGAATCCCTGCGCGACGGTGTCCGACTGGACATCGCCGTCGTAGTTCTTGCAGGCCCAGACGTAGCCGCCCTCCCACTTCATGGCGGATGCCACCATGTCGTCGATGAGGCGGTGCTCGTAGGTCAGTCCTGCGGCGTCGAACTGCTCCTTGAACTCGGCGTCGAAGATCTCCTGGAACAGGTCCTTGAACCGGCCGTCGTAGGCCTTGAGGATCGTGTTCTTCGTGGAGAGGTACACCGGGTAGTTGCGGGTGAGACCGTAGTTGAGGCTCGCACGGGCGAAGTCGCGGATGGATGCGTCGAGGTTGTACTGAACCTGAGCGATACCGTCTCCAGGCGACTGGTAGACCTCGAACTTCTGCGGTTCCGAGCCGTCCTCGGGTGTGAACTCGACGGTCAGCGTGCCCTTGCCCTTGAACAGGAAGTCGGTGGCGCGGTACTGGTCGCCGAAGGCGTGACGGCCGATGATGATCGGCTTGTTCCAGCCGGGCACGAGGCGCGGAATGTTCGAGATGATGATCGGCTCACGGAAGATGACGCCGCCGAGGATGTTGCGAATGGTCCCGTTCGGGCTCTTCCACATCTTCTTCAGGCCGAACTCCTCGACCCGGGCCTCATCGGGCGTGATGGTCGCGCACTTGACGCCGACGCCGTGCTTCTGGATGGCGTGGGCGGCGTCGATCGTGATCTGATCGTCGGTCTCGTCACGCTTCTGGATTCCGAGGTCGTAGTACTCGAGGTTGACGTCGAGGTACGGGTGGATCAGCGTGTCCTTGATGGACTGCCAGATGATGCGGGTCATCTCGTCGCCATCGAGCTCGACGACGGTTCCTTCAACCTTAATTTTTGACAATGGAGAGCTCCTAGCTTGTGGGGCCTTACGGGCCGCGGACTAGCTTACCCGAGCCGCGCAACTATCTTGATATCGAGAGATATCGCGGCGCAGCGACCGGACGCTCGGCACGCGACATCCTCCGCTGTGAACATCTGACGAATTGTGTCACGCACGAAGGCATCGCTACCGATGAGACCTCCGTTCGGGCTAGCCTTGCACCATGCCTGAGCTGAGACTTGAAGAACTGTCCGCCTCCACGATCGTCGCGGTCAACGCACTGACGCTCAAGCCCGGCCAGGAACAGTTCGTCGCCCCCGTGTCCTATTCGGTCGCCGCGGCCGTCGTGAACCCGGAGACGAGCTGGCAGCGTGTCATCCTCGACGGAGACGAGGTCGTCGGCTTCGTCCAGGCGAACTTCGACCCAGAGGGCCAGGACGAGTTCACGAGCATCCTCTGGCGAATCAACGTCGACGCGGACGACCAGGGCCGTGGCGTCGGCACCTATGCCGTCAAGGCACTCAGCGAAGAGGCCGCAGCGCGCGGCTTCGATCACGTCAACGTCATCTACGAACCGGGCGAGTCCGGGCCGGAGGCTTTCTTCCTCCGCGTCGGCTTCGAGCCCGTCGGCGAAACGCAGTATGGCGAAACAATCGGCGTCCGCAAGCTCTGATTCCGGGCGGCTGTCCCCCGACGATTTCGTCGAGGCGGTCCTCGACGTGGCCGCATCCATCCCGCCGGGACGCGTGATGAGTTACGGCCAGCTCGCCGCGACGCTCGGCTCGAGGTCAGCCCGCGGTGTCGGGCGCGTGATGGCGCACCACGGCAGCGAGGTGCCCTGGTGGCGGGTCGTCCGCGCCGGCGGCCTTCCTCCTTCGGGACATGACGCCGAAGCGCTCGAGCACTACCTGGCCGAGTCGACGCCGATGGCGGCGATGGCGGACGGCGGTTACCGCCTGACGCGGTCGGCGTTCCTGTGAGGGACGGCACCGTTGCGTCGCGGCGTGCGACGCCCGCGCGGGCCAAACGGCTTCGCGCGGGTGTTTTCACACCCGCGCGAAGCCGGAACACCCGCGTCGGCCCGCTCTAGACGAGCGAGTCCCGCCACGCCGCATGCAGCTGGGCGAACCGCCCGGTACCCGAGATGAGGTCGCGGGGTGTCCCGTCCTCGACGATCCTGCCGTGCTCCATCACGAGCACGCGGTCGGCGATCGCGACCGTCGACAGCCGGTGGGCGATGATCACGGCCGTACGGTCGGCGAGCAGGGTCTGCAGCGCCTCCTGCACGAGACGCTCACTCGGGATGTCGAGTGACGCCGTCGCCTCATCGAGGATGAGCACGGACGGGTCGGCCAGAAACGCGCGCGCGAAGGAGATCAGCTGGCGCTGCCCTGCCGACACCCGCCCTCCGCGCTTGTTGACGTCGGTCTCGTAGCCGTTCGGAAGCGAACGGATGAACTCGTCGGCTCCGACGGCCTTCGCCGCCGCGGTGATCTCGTCAGCCGTGGCATCCGGCTTGCCGATGGCGATGTTGTCCGCCACCGAGCCTGAGAACAGGTACGCCTCCTGCGTCACCATGACGATGGCCCGGCGCAGGTCCTTCGGATGGAGGTCGCGCAGGTCCACGTCGTCGAGCGTCACCGTGCCGTCCGTCGGGTCGTAGAACCGCGAGATCAGCTTGGCGAGTGTCGATTTCCCGGCACCGGTCGAGCCGACGAGCGCGATCGTCTGCCCGGCGGGGATGTCGAGGGTGAAGTTCGGCAGCACGACGGTGTCGTCCTTGTATGCGAAGGTGACCTCGTCGAAACGTACGTGGCCGTGCGCCGTCCACAGGTCGACGGGCTGGACCGGGTCCGGCACCGTCGGCTTCTCCTCGAGCACGCCGGAGATCTTCTCCAGCGCGGCCGCTGCCGACTGGTAGGAGTTGTAGAACATCGCCATCTCCTCCATCGGGTCGAAGAAGCGCCTCGTGTAGAGCACGACGGCCAGCAGGGCACCGATGGCGAGCGAACCGTCGACGACACGGAAGGCACCGACCAGCAGGACGGTGGCGACCGCGATGTTCCCGATCAGCACCAGCCCGGGGTCGAACACGCCGAACAGCTGGATGACGCGGGCGTTCACGTCGCGATAGTCCTCGACGAGACCGCCGAACTCCTTCTCGTTGCGCTTCTCCTTGCGGAACGCCTTCACGGCACGGATGCCTGTCATCGTCTCGACGAACTGCACGATCACCCGTGCGGATGCGACGCGCGACTGGCGGAACAGGACCTGCGACCGCTTCTGGAACCACCGGGTCAGGAAGTACAACGGGATGAGCGCGCCGAGCAGCACGAGGCCGCTGGTGCCGTCGAGGAGGAACAGCGCGATTCCCGTGAACAGCATGTAGAGGAACCCGGACACGAGCTGGTTGATGCCCGAGTCGAGCAGCTCACGAATCGCGTCGAGGTCGCTCGTCTGGCGCGAGATGATCCGCCCAGACGTGTAGCTCTCGTGGAACTCGAGGCTCAGCTTCTGCGTCTGCAGGAAGACGCGCTTCCGCAGGTCGATGAGGATGGCCTGGCTGATCCGCGCGCTGAGCACCGTGTACCAGGCGATGAGCCCCGCTCCCACGATCCCGGTGACGAGGTAGATGGCGACGATGAGGAACGTCGGCATCCAGTCACCCTGCTCGAGCACGGCGGGGAGGCCGCGGTCGATGCCGAACGCGATGAGGGCAGGCCCGGCGACCTGCGCCGCCGTCGACACGACGACCACGAGCATGGTGAGTACGACGCGCAGCCGGAGAGGGCGCAGCAGCGACCCGAGCAGGCGCAGCGAGCGCTCCCGGATCTGGGCGCTCTCACCTTTGGTGAAATCGTCGCGTTCTTCGCCCTCGACGCCCTGTACTGAAACGTTGGTCATGCGCCCGCCTCCACGGTGTCGGCGTCGACACTGGACTCGTCGAGCCTCTTGTCGATCTGATCTGCTGCTTCGCGCTTCTCCTCGTCCTCGAGGCTGGAGATCACGAACTTGTAGTGCTCACTCGTGGCGAGGAGCTCGCTGTGCCTGCCGACGGCCGTCACCTTCCCGTTCTCGAGCAGTGCGACGCGGTCGGCGAGCATCACCGTCGACGGCCTGTGCGCGACGATGAGAGCGGTGGTCGACGCGAGCACGCGCCGCAGGGCCGCTTCGACGAGCGCCTCGGTGTCGACGTCGAGCGCCGACAGCGGGTCGTCGAGCACGAGGACTGCCGGCTTGGCAGCGACGGCTCGGGCGAGGGCCAGGCGCTGGCGCTGTCCGCCTGACAGGCTCAGTCCTTCCTCACCGACCATGGTGTCGACCCCGTCGGGCAGGTCGCGCACGAAGTTGGCCTGTGCGATGTCGAGCGCCTCGTCGAGGACGGCTTCCCCTTCGGCGCTGCGCGGGTCGAGGTCGCCACGACCGAGCAGGACGTTGTCGCGGACGGATGCCGAGAACAGCGTCGCATCCTCGAACGCCATCGCGATGTGCCTGCGCAGGTCTTCCCTTGACAGGTCTCGGATGTCGACGCCGTCGAGGGTCACAGCACCGCCTGTCACGTCGTACAGCCGCGTGGTCAATGCCGTCAGCGTCGTCTTCCCCGATCCGGTCAGCCCCACGAGCGCCATGGTCTCCCCCGGCTCGAGTGTCAGGGTGACACCGTTCAGCAGGTCGGGGAATCGTTCGGGCGAATCCTGGTAGCGGAAGTGGGTGTTCTCGAAGCGGAGTCGGCCACGCACATCCGCGATGGTCTTCGGGTGCTCAGGGTCGGTGATCGTGTTCCGGGTGTCGAGCACCTCGAAGAACCGGTCTGTCGCCGTGCGCGTGTCGAAGGTCATGGAGAGCAGGAAGCCGATCGACTCGATCGGGAACCGGAGCACCGTGGCTGTCGCGAAGAACGCGAACAGCTGGCCGACGCTGATCTCACCGGCCGACGCGAGCCACACACCGGTGAGAAGGCACAGCGCGAATGCTACGTCCGGCAGAAGCAGGAGCCACAACCAGATGCCCGCGATCGCCTTGGCCTTCTCGATCTCGGTTCCTCGCAGGCTCTCCGCCTGCGACTCGAAGTTGCGCAGGGCGTACTTTCCCCGGCCGAACGCCTTGAGCACGCGGATGCCGTGGACGGACTCCTCGACGGCGGTCGCGAGGTCACCTGCCTGGTCCTGGCTGCGCCTGGCGATGATCGAGTACTTCTTCTCGAACACGAAGCCGTAGATCCAGATCGGAACGGCCAGGGTCAGGAAGATCGTGCCGAGCAGCCAGTGCCAGTAGAACAGCACGACGGCGCCGATCACGATCGTGACGGTGTTCACGACGAGGAGGACGAGGCCGAATGACAGCCAGCGCCGGATGAGGTTGAGGTCACTGACCGCCCGCGACAGGAGCTGGCCGGACTGCCAGCGGTCGTGGAATGACACCGGAAGATCCTGCAGCCGCGCATACAGGGCGTTGCGCATCTCGGCCTCGACGTACGTGCCCGGCTTGAGGACGAACCAGCGCCTGAGCGCGATCATCACGGCTTCGATCACGCCGAGCCCGAGCACGGCGAGCACCGCCCACCAGATCTGCGACGTGTCACCGGTCGACAGCGGGCCGTCGACGAGTGCCTCGAGGATCAGCGGAATGCACAGGGCGACCAGGCCGGCGGCGAGAGCGGCCGCCATGCCCAGGGAGATGCGCGGCAGGGCCTTGCGGGCGTACGGGAGTATGCGCCAGAGCGCAGCCGCCGTCGACAGCTCGGACTTGTGGGACTTCTTGTCGTCGGGATGACGAGACATGTGTGAACTGATCTTCCTGCGCGGCCACGGCGGGCAGCGCGGTAAATTCCCGGGAAAAGGGATGCGTCACCAAGGGTGAACGTCGAACGGAGAGGGAGGATTCCGGCAGAACCGGAATCAAGCGCAGGTCGCGCCGAAGCGCTGTGCGACCGGGTTATGAACCCGGAAGGGCCGGTCGGCGTGCGCCGAGCGCACCACGGACTGAGACGTGGGAAACCGTCGACCTTGATGTCGGCGATGTGATGTTGTACGTCATGACAGTCCTCCTCAACCGGTTTTGCGTCACTCCACTGCCCCGCGAACCGGCAGGACCGGAACCGCGACAGCCTTTCACCCTATGCCCAAGCCAGCCGGTTGGGCAAGAACTTTTTTCCGGCTCAGCGCACCCGGACGGAGAGGCAGGTGACGCAACCCTCGAGCTTCTCGAATTCGCTGATGTCGACGGAAACGACGGTGTAGCCGCGATCCTCGAGCAGAGCTGCGGTCGCGGGTGCGGCGGCGGAGAGCAGCACGGTGTCGTCGGCCAGCACGACGACGGCGACGCCCTCGCGCTCGGGGACGGCCAGGAAGTGCGGGAAGAAGGCCGGGTCGTCGACGAGGTCGGGGTGGCCGAGGATCGTGCCGTCCGGGAGGGCGGTCACGCTGCTCTTGAGGTGCAGTGCCTTCGTCACCGGAACGACGACGACGGTGTAGCCGAGGGGTGCGGCGATGGCGCGGAGCTGGCGGATGCCGTCGGCGTTGGTCCGGCTGGACCGGCCGACGTACACGGTCGATCCGACCTTCAGCACGTCGCCACCCTCGAGGGTGCCGGGGCTCATGATCCGTTCGATGCGCAGTCCCAGGTCCCGAGCGGCGTCTTCAGCGGCCTCGGCCTCTTCGCGGCGGCCGTCCGTCCCCGCGCGGGCCACGACGGCGGTGTCGCCGAGCAGGACGAGGGTGTCTTCGACGAAGACGGAGTCGGCCAGCGTGTCGGCGAACGCGACCTCGCTGGTCGCCCAGCCGTTCTCGACGAGTGCCGCGACATAGCCGTCCCACTGCGTGTCAGCGAGTTCGGTGTCGACCTCGGCGCGTTCCAGGTGGGTGAGCTGGCCGTCTGCGAGGTTGCCAGCAGGCATCCTGACCAGCGCGATGCGGCGGTCAGTGGCGTGCGGCGCCGTGCGGAAGGCGAGCGAACGGTTGTACACGGAGCGACCGATGGTCGCGGCAAGTATGGTGACGACGATGACGTAGACGCCGTTGATGGTGAGGAACGAGCCCCACAGGTTGCTGATCAACGCGGCATCGAGGGCTGAACCCGCGGCCATGATCGTGATCCCTGAGCCGATCAGGCAGGCGACGATCCCGGTGAACAGTCCGGCCGCGAGAGCCGTGTACCAGCGGACCAGGCCGCCGATGAGGGCGAAGACGAACAGCAGGAGCACGGTGAAGACGCTCGACAGGAAGTAGAAGTCGCTGACCTGGCCGATCACCGCCGCCTGGTACTGCTGCGCGACGTAGAAGAGGAAGACGCTCGCCGCGTGGGTGACGACCGCGACGGTCAGAGCGGCCAGGATTGAGGAAACGAGCCGGCGGCCCCACGAAACAGTCATGCTGCAGAGCCTATCTCCCAGCGGGAGCCGCATCGTGCGCGTGCGACTCCCCCTGCGTGACGTGGAGCGGTTTCAGAGCCCGCTCATCGGCGACTCAGTGGAAGAAGTGGCGTTCCCCGGTGAAGTACATGGTCACGCCGGCCGCCTGCGCGGCAGCGATGACCTCGGGGTCGCGTACGGAGCCGCCCGGCTGCACGACCGCACGGACGCCGGCGTCGAGGAGCACCTGCAGCCCGTCGGCGAACGGGAAGAACGCGTCGGATGCCGCAACGGATCCGGCTGCGCGGTCGCCTGCGCGGGTGACCGCGAGCTGGCAGGAGTCGACCCGGTTGACCTGACCCATCCCGACTCCCACGGATGCCCCGTGGCTGGCGAGCAGGATGGCGTTCGACTTGACCGAACGGCAGGCCTTCCAGGCGAAGGAGAGGTCGGCGAGCGTCTCGGCGTCTGCCGGTTCACCGGCTGCGAGCGTCCAGGTGGAGCTGACGGCCTCACGCGGGAATCGGTCCGCCTGCTGCACCAGGATGCCGCCGGAGACCTGCTTGGCCTCGAGAGGTTCGGGGGTGAAACCCTCCGGCAGCTGAAGCAGGCGCAGGTTCTTCTTGGTGCGGAGGACATCGAGTGCGTCCTCATCGAAGCCGGGGGCGACGAGGACCTCGGTGAAGATCTCCCTGATGGTCTCAGCCATCTTGAGGGTGACCATCCGGTTGGCTGCGATCACTCCGCCGAAGGCCGAGACGGGGTCACACGCGTGGGCACGGCTGTGCGCCGAAGCGATGGCGTCTGGGGCCTTCGGGGCGGCGACCGCGATGCCGCACGGGTTGGCGTGTTTGATGATCGCGACAGCCGGCTCGGAGAAGTCGTAAGCGGCCCGCACGGCGGCGTCGGCGTCGACGAAGTTGTTGTAACTCATCTCCTTACCGTTGAGCTGCGTCGCCTGGGCGATGCCCTGCCCACCCGAACGCAGGTAGAGCGCTGCTTCCTGGTGCGAGTTCTCGCCGTACCGGAGCACGTGGGCCAGTTCGGCCTGGATCGTCAGGGACGCACCGAAGCCCTCGGCGGTGTCGGTGAACCAGCCGGCGACTGCTGTGTCGTACGCGGCGGTGTGGGAGAAGGCACGCGCTGCCAGGTCGCGGCGCTGTGTGAGTGTGGTTCCGCCGGAGTTCAGGGCGTCGATGACCTCCCCGTAGCTCGCCGGTGACACGACGATGGCGACGTTCGGGTGGTTCTTCGCGGCGGCTCGCACCATCGCGGGGCCGCCGATGTCGATCTGCTCGACCACGTCGTCGTTCTCGGCGCCGCTGGCGACGGTCTCAACGAACGGGTACAGGTTGACGACGACGAGCTGGAACGGCTCGACGCCGAGGTCATCGAGCTGCTGCTCGTGCGACGCGAGCCTGAGGTCGGCGAGGAGCCCGGCGTGGACGGACGGGTGCAGCGTCTTGACGCGCCCGTCGAGCGATTCGGGGAATCCTGTCACGTTTGCCACGTCGACGACGTCGAAGCCTGCGTTGCGGATCGTCTGCGCGGTCGAGCCGGTGGAGACGATCTCCACGCCGGCGCCGGCAAGCGCCCTGGCGAGGTCGAGAAGGCCGGTCTTGTCGCTGACCGAGATCAGTGCACGCCTGATCGGGACGAGGTCGCGTTCCCGGTAGAGGCTCTTGTCGTGGCTGGGGCCTGCCATGGTGTTACTCCTTGATTGAGGCGGGAAGGCGTCGGGTCGACAGCGCGCTGAGGTCGAGGCCGTTGGCGATGTCGAGGACGGTCTGCACGAGCAGCCGGCGTTCGACGGGTTTGATGCGTTCGTGCAGTTCGTGCTCGGTGTCTCCCGGGAGGACCGGGACGCGTTCCTGAACGATGATCGGGCCCTGGTCGACTCCGTCGTCGACGACGATGATCGATGCCCCGGTCTGCTCGACGCCGGCGCGGATGGCGTCGCGGACCCCGTGGGCGCCAGGGAACTCGGGGAGGTAGGCCGGGTGGGTGTTGATGAGGTTGGGTGCGAGGGCGCCGACGACGTTCGGCGGGAGCAGTCGCATGAGCCCGCTGAGGACGACGAGGTCGGGGCTCCAGACCGCGATCTGCTCGAGGAGAGCGGCGCCCCACGCGTCCCTCGACTCGTACGAGCTGTATGGGACGACGAATGAGGGGATGCCGAACTCCTCTGCGTGTGCGAGGCCCGTCGCTGCGCGGTCCGCGCCGACGGCGACGACCCTGGCCGGATACTCGGCGTCGGCAGAGGCTTCGAGGAGCGCACGGAGGTTGGACCCCGTGCCCGAGATCAGCACGACGATATTCAGCACGCGGCAATTCTACCGGTGACCGCGCGATCGGACGGCCAGATGTCCGAGGGACGCCTCAGCGCACGCGGTCGGAGGCTCGCATCGACGGCACCGGTTCAGCGTGTGACGTGTGAGTCGAACCGGATGCCATGCCGATCGCGGCGGCGATCGTCACCTCGGCTGCGGCGAAAGCTGCCACCAGCCAGGGGTTGGGACCGACCTGCACCAGGCGGCCAGGCCCGATCGCGCCTCCGGAGATCCAGGCCAGCAGGCCGAGCAGGACTCCGGCCACAACTCCGATCCCGACAGCCGCGAGGAGCAGCCTCCCGACCAGCGGACGCCCGCTTAGAGCGCTGACCAGCCGGGGCCTGACGAGCGTGGCCGCAAAGAACCCGATGAGCACGGGGACGAGGAGTCCGAGGAACCCGAAGGCGAAGTCGCCGCTGGGCACTGCGCCGAGGATGGGGAGCCCAGGCACGGGTCCGACGATCGTGTTCACGGGGGAGATCGCACTCCCGGCCCCGAGCGCGAAGCCCGGGCCGACCAGCCACGATGCGGTCCACACGACGAGGTTGGGCACGAAGGCGATCTGCGCGAGAGTCGTGGCTGCACCGCCGGCGACGCCGAGCTGGGCACCCTGGTAGAGGCTGGTCACGAGTCCGAAGTTGACGAGGAGGAGCAGACCGAGAAGCACGGCGGACACCGCGATGATTCCGGTGACGGCGGCGAACCCGCCGCGGACGGCAGCGGAGAACACGGCACGATCGAACCGGTCGAAGCGCTCGTCGAGGCGTTCCCGGATGCGCGACACGAGACGTCCGATTCGCCCGCCCTGGCCCGCCGGCATCCGGTGCCACCCTCTGATCACCCCGATCGTCAGGCCGACGCCATAGACCAGACCAGGCAACAGGAGCGACTGGACGATCGACGGCCGCAAGACCTCGTCGAGGGCACTGAAGGCGGCGAGTCCGCCGAGGAGGACGACGGTGACCAGCCCGGCGAGGACGGCGCTCTGCCAGTAGCGCGTCGCGACGGACCTGACGCCCGCACGCGCACCCATGACGACGGTGAACGCCGTCAGGGCGAGCGGCGCGATCGTCAGGAAGAACGGCTCAGCAGCCGCAGGGAGGCCTGTACCGGCCACGACGGCCGAGGGAAGCACGACCCGGATGTCGACGCCGTTCCCGAGGAGCCAGATGTCGACGGCGCCCCGCCAGAACACGAACCAGTCGACGGAGAACCCGTATTCGACGGCCCAGAGCAGGGTGAGCGGGACAAGTGAGATGCCGATGCCGATGGCCACAGTGATGAGGGCCTCGAGCGCGGCGAGCATGGCGAGCGTTGTACGGTTCATTCGACTCGAAGTTTAGCTGGCATGCCGGCGGTGCCCGGCCGGAACACGACGAAGGGCGGCAGTTTCCTGCCGCCCTTCTGTGTTGCCTGACCTACAGTCCGGCGATGATCTCCCGCATGAGCCGGGCTGCCTCGCTCGGCGTCTTGCCGACCTTGACTCCCGCGGCCTCGAGGGCCTCCTGCTTGGCCGCGGCGGTTCCCGCAGAGCCAGAGACGATGGCGCCGGCGTGGCCCATGGTCTTGCCCTCGGGTGCCGTGAAGCCGGCGACGTAACCGACGACGGGCTTCGTGACGTGAGCCTTGATGTAGTCGGCTGCGCGCTCCTCTGCGTCTCCGCCGATCTCACCGATCATCACGATGGCCTTCGTCTCGGGGTCGGCTTCGAACGCGGCGAGCGCGTCGATGTGCGTCGTTCCGATGATGGGGTCTCCACCGATGCCGATGGCTGTTGAGAAGCCGATCTCGCGCAGTTCGTACATCATCTGGTAGGTCAGGGTGCCTGACTTCGAGACGAGGCCGATCGGACCCTTGCCCGTGATGTTGGCCGGGGTGATGCCGACGAGGGCCTCACCTGGCGTGATGATGCCTGGGCAGTTCGGACCGATGATCCTGGTCGTGTTGCCCTTCTTCTGTGCGTACGCCCAGAACTCGGCCGAGTCACCGACAGGGACACCCTCGGTGATGATGACGAGCAGCGGGATCTCGGCGTCGATGGCCTCGATGACGGCGTCCTTGGTGAACGCAGGGGGGACGAACGCGATCGACACGTCTGCGCCGGTCTTCTCGATGGCCTCAGCGACGGTACCGAAGACGGGCAGTTCGACGTCACCGTGCAACACGGTGGTGCCGGCCTTGCGTGCGTTCACTCCGCCGACGACGTTGGTGCCGGCCTTGAGCATCAGCGCCGTGTGCTTGGTGCCCTCACCGCCGGTGATGCCCTGGACGATGACCTTGGAATCCTTGTTGAGAAAAATTGACATTGTTTCGTTCGTCCTTTTACTTCGAAGCCAGCTCGGCGGCCTTGTCGGCGCCTTCGTCCATGGTTGCGGCGAGGGTGACCAGCGGGTGGTTGGCCTCGTTGAGGATGCGTCGGCCTTCTTCGACGTTGTTGCCGTCGAGGCGGACGACGAGGGGCTTGTTCGCGGCTGAGCCGAGCTCGGCGAGTGCGCCGACGATGCCCTTCGCGACCGCGTCGCAGGCGGTGATGCCTCCGAAGACATTGACGAAGACGCTCTTCACCTGCGGGTCACCGAGAATGACGTCGAGGCCGGCTGCCATGACCTCAGCGGATGCTCCGCCTCCGATGTCGAGGAAGTTGGCCGGCTTCACGCCGCCGTGGTTCTCACCGGCGTACGCGACGACATCGAGCGTCGACATGACGAGTCCTGCGCCGTTGCCGATGACGCCGACTTCACCGTCGAGCTTGACGTAGTTGAGGTCGGCCTGCTTGGCCTTGGCCTCGAGCGGGTCTGCGGCGTCCTTGTCCTCCAGCTTCGCGTGCGATGCGTGGCGGAATCCGGCGTTCTCGTCGA
Organism: Mycetocola sp. Y171; assembly: GCF_056713165.1. Classification (NCBI taxonomy): domain Bacteria; kingdom Bacillati; phylum Actinomycetota; class Actinomycetes; order Micrococcales; family Microbacteriaceae; genus Mycetocola; species Mycetocola sp. Y171. The sequence continues at coordinate 160,422 of NZ_JBWYGX010000003.1, read as the reverse complement.
GCGAGACCTTGCCGTCGAGGGCGACGATGTCGCCTTCCTCGGTGAGAACGAGCGGGTTGACCTCGACGAGAGTCGCGTCTTCGCTCTTGTAGACGTTGTACAGCTTGACGAAGACGTCGGCGACCTTGTCGACGAGTTCTGCCGGGAAGTTCGCGGCGACAGCGATCTCACGCGCCTTGGCGGCGTCGATGCCGTCGAGCGGGTTGACCTCGATCCGCGCGAGAGCTTCAGGCTTCTCGACTGCGAGAACCTCGATCTCCATACCGCCCTCGACGCTTGTGAGCGACAGGTAGGACCGGTTGGCCCGGTCGAGCAGGACGGAGAAGTAGAACTCCTGAGCGATGCGTGCGCCGCCTGCGACCATGACGCGCTTGACGACGTGGCCCTTGATGTCGAGGCCGAGGATGGCCTTCGCTGCCTCGTATGCCTCGTCGGGGGTCTTGGCGACCTTGACGCCGCCGGCCTTGCCGCGGCCTCCGACCTTCACCTGGGCCTTGACGACGACGACGCCGCCGAGCTTCTCAGCTGCCGCGCGCACCTCCTCCGGCGTTTCCGCGACGATACCCGGCAGCACCGGGACCTCGTATTTTTCGAACAGGTCTCGTGCCTGGTATTCGTAAAGATCCACGTGGGTTTCCGTTCCGCTGAGTGCATTGCTGATGTTCGCGTTGGGTGGCGGTCCCGGCGTGAGGGTATCTCGATGCCGAGAGAATTTTGGCCGGTTCCACTCTACTTCGTTGCGGAAGAGCGTGAGCACGCCGCAGAATCCGCTGGACTACAGTTGCCCGGGTGAGCACTCTCCGCGATATGGCCGGCGACGCCGTCCTCATCGCGGGTGGCGGGCGGGCGATTCTGCTGCAGATCGCTGAGCCGGCGGTCGGCGCAGGCGTCGCTGCGCACAGTGATTTCTCGTCTCGACCCCTCGACAGGCTCCACGCCACACTGACCTTCGTCTACACCCAGGTGTACGGCACCGACGCCGAGAAGGACCTGGTGGCGCGGCGTGTCAATCGGGCCCACGCGCCGGTGAGCGGGGATGGGTCAGCGGATGCCCCGCCATACTCCGCATTCGACCCTCACCTGCAACTCTGGGTCGCAGCGACGCTCTACGACACGGCCACGCGGGTGCATGAGCTCATCTATGGCCCGCTCGACGATGCGGCGGCCGACGAACTGTATGCGGAGTATTCGATCATCGGATCGGCATTGCAGATGCCTACGGAGCTCTGGCCGGAGGACCGTGCTTCGTTCCGCGCCTGGTTCGACGACCACGTCGAGGAACTCCAGGTGACACCTGCGGCACGGGCCGTGTGCTGGCAACTCCTGACGGCTCGCTCGGCACCGGTGTGGGTGCGCGCCCTTCTTCCTGTCGTTCGCCTGGCGACGGCCGGGCTGCTGCCTCCCCGCCTCCGCCGCCCGTACGGCTTCGTCTGGACTCCGAAGCAGCGCAAACGGTTCGACCGGATGATCCGTGTCGCCCGTTTCGTCTGGCCGAAGCTCCCCCGAGGCATCCGTCACCTGCCTGTGCGGTTCTACCTGGGGCGGTTCCGCGCCTCCACGGGCGGCTGATTGCGCGTCCGGCGCCGGTGGCTGACGTGGTCGGCGGCGACAACGGCCGCGAGGATCAGGTTCGCGATCCAGCTGAGCGTCAGTGGGGAAACGGTGGAGAAGGTGAAAAAGAGCAGAGCCAGCGCGCCCGCGCCGACGAGGTGGGAGAACTGCCACGGCAGGCCGACGGCACGCTTGAACAGGAAGTTGCCGATCAGGTAGACCGTGCTCGAGCCGCAGATGAGACCGGCCGTCCACCGTTCGACTGCATCCCCGCCCGCGCCACCCAGGGGATGGGCAAGAACCATCTCGTCGGCCACCGCGGTCAGCAGAATGCCGACCACGAGTAGTAGCGGAATGTAGGTGTACGCCACCTGCGCGACAAGTCCTGGTTTCTCGGCCTCGCTGATGAAGTCGCGTCCACCCTCCTGGCTGTGGTTGAAGTAAAGCAACCACATCAGCACGGTGCTCGTGAAGGCGGCCAGGAACGAGAGCATGTCCAGCGGGCTGAGCGTGCTTTCGGCGAAGGACCGGCCGGTGACGAGAATCGACTCTCCGAGCACGATGATGAGGAACAGGCTTACCCGTTCGGCGAAGTGCTCACCCGAGACGTTCCACGTCTCGGCGTCGGAGCGTCCGAGACCCGGAACATGGAAGCGTACCCGGGGACCGATCATCGCAATGACAATGGCTACAGCCCAGATCCACAGCCGCGTCTCTTCCGACATGAAGGCTCCACCCAGCCACAGCAGGCCGGTGCCGACATTCCAGATCGCGATGCGCACGAAGTTTCTGGCGTTCTCCGGACGTGACCTTCGGAAGGCGATCGCCGCGAAGACGCTCCGGCCAAGCTGAAGCGTGACCAGGCTGGCCGCGAACAGGATGGCGTGCTCACCGAACGCGTCCGGAATGGCACTCGACATCAGCACGCCCAGCAGCATGAGCACGAAAAGCATGCCGCGCACGCGGGGATTCTCCGGGTTGAGCCAGTTGGTCACCCACGTCGTATCGACCCACACCCGCCAGACCGCAGCGATGAGAATCAGGGTCTGGAGAAGGGTGACGAGATCGGGGTGGTCGATCAGGGAATGCGAAATCTGCGTGACCGCGAAGACGAAGACGAGGTCGAAGAAGAGCTCGACGTAGGTGACCCGGTGTGCGTCGGCGCCTTCGGTCGGACGCAGCAGGCTGCCGGGTTCCCGCTTCGAAGAATTCATGTCCGTCTCCAGATCGTCATGCACCCGCTGTCATCCTGCCACCCGCGAAGCGGCCACGCCGGGAACCGGCCGGTCACATCGAATGAGCTGACCCGTTGGCGGCGGCGATGTTCACGGCACGCGGCGGCTGACCCACCCTGCGAACAGGGCGTGCAGCAGTGGCAGGACGGAGATCGCCATCAGCACCGTGCCGAAGACGGCGTCGTCGGCACGCAGAATGATACCGCCGAGGAAGAGCGTGGCGAACAGGATCGCGGAGATCACCCGTCGAGTCGTGCGTTCGAGGCTGCCGATGCGCCGCTCGAGTCGGGGATTCTGTACCGAGAACCGGCCCTCGTCGATTCGCGTGGTGAGCTCGTCGAGTCGCTGCGGGAGCCGGGCGACCGTGCCGGCGACAGAAACGGCCTGCTGCGCGAACGACTGGACGACGTTTCCGCTTTCCTGGCGGATCAGCTGACCGGCGTACGGTTCGACGGCATCCCAGATGTTGAACGCGGGGTTGAGCGAGCTGCACATTCCAGACACCAGGGACATCGCACGGATGACGAGCAGGAAGTTCTCGGGGAACTGGAACGGGAGCGAGCGCACGACGTCGCCGAACTCGATCGCGAACGCCCGGAACTCGCGCGGATCCACCTCAGCGAGCTCGGCGAAGCCCATGCCGCCGAATCGAGCGAACAGCGTGGTCATCGCCCGTTCGAGCTCGGCGGTGTCCGCGGACGGCAGCAGAACGCCGACGTCGCGGATGCCGTCTACCATGCCCTTTCCGTCACGCGACGCCGCAGCGATGAGCACCCTGCGCAGGCCCTTCCGGAGTCCTGGGGGCACCTCGCCCATCATCCCGAAATCGATGAAGGTGAAATGCCACGCGCGCATGTCGGGCTCACTGTCGCCGGTTCCGGGGTGAGGTGTCACGAAGATGTTGCCCGGGTGCGGGTCCGCGTGGAAGAACCCGTCCGTGAAGAGCTGGTCGAACATGACGGATGCGAAGTCGATCGCGACCTCGGAGGGGTCGATTCCCGCAGCCCTCAGACCGTCGAGGTCGTTGATCTTGATCGCAGTGACATCCTGCAGCGTCAGCACGCGCCTGGTCGTGCGCTCCCAGACGATCTCGGGAACGCTGACCCGCGAGTCGCCCGCGAAGACCTCCGCGAACCGCTCGGCGTTCGCCGCTTCGTGCAGGTAGTCGATCTCCTCGCGGCTCGTAGTTGCGAACTCTTCGACGAGGGACGGGGCGTCGACGCGATCGGAGACGAGCCGGATGCGGCTCAGCCAGGCCCCGACACGGCGGAGCGCCCGCAGGTCGACGTCGACGATCAGGTCGATGCCCGGCCTCTGGATCTTGACCACGACATCGCGCAGTCCGGTGTCCTGGGCATCGGCATCCGCCAGCGTCGCCCGGTGCGCCTGGCCAAGGGATGCCGCCGCCAGAGGCACCGGGTCGACGAACGAGTACGCACGTTCGAGCGGGACGCCGAGCTCTGCCTCGGCGAGAGCCCGGATGGCGTCGAACGGCACGGGCGGGACCTCATCCTGCAGCCCCTCGAGTTCCTTCGTGATCTCGGGCGGCAGCACGTCGAGGCGCGACGACATGAACTGTCCGACCTTGATCATGAGTCCACCGAGTTCGACGGCGAGTGCGTGGAAGCGCTGTGCGATGCGCTGCAGTCGCGCCGCCCTGCCCCGCGCGGCGAGTCCGCCGAGACCGATCCGGGGCAGGAACAACTCGAACCACCACGTCTGGACGAGGTAGCGCGCGGCGAACCGCGTGATCCTGCGGTACCGGGCACGCAGCCTACCGGCGTCGGTCATCGAATCTCCTTGACGCCGACGTGCGGCGGGTACGCGGCTAGTCCTGAGCGAGAATGGAGAAGAGCTTACGGCGCGCGTCCTCGAGGACGGCGACGGCCTCCTTCACCTGCTCAGGGCTGCCTGAGCGCCCGACCTGCGCGACGGCCTGGGCGAGGTCGATGCCGGCCTTCGGCAGCGCGCTCGAGCGACCGCTGTCACTCGTGCCTGAACCCTCCCACGGTGCGGCCTTCCCGGCTGCGGCATCCGCGACCTCGCGCCCTTCCTCTGTGAGCGAGTATGTCTTGCGGCCGTTCGACTCCTCAGCCTTGATCAGACCTTCGTCGGCGAGCAGCTGGAGCGTCGGATACACCGATCCTGGACTCGGCTTCCAGCTTCCGCCGCTTCGTTCCTCGATCTGCTGGATGATCTGGTAACCGTGCATCGGCTTCTCGGCCAGAAGGGCGAGCACCGCAGTGCGTACGTCGCCGCGGCCCATCCTGGTGCCGCCGACCTTGTGTTCGAACTGCCCCCGGAGCTGCTCCATCGCTTCCCACAGACCCGTCATCGGCCAGCCCTGCCCTGGACCGCGGGTGCCACCGGCGCCGCCGCCGAACCAATCGCCCATGTTCGAATTACTCATGATGACCTCCTCCGCGCCGTCACCCGGTCTGGGCTGAGCGATACTCAACGATATATCGCCCACGCGCTCCGAGGGAAGATTCCGAGCAGACTCCAAGGCAGCGACCCGGCGTCGGAGAGCATCTTCGCTGCGTGGGTGGATGGCATCCCGCCCCGTTCTCGGAGTTACGCCTGGAGCGACATGGAGTGCGGTGGGGATTCCACGCCGCCGACCACTGCCTCCGCCGGGTCCGTCCCGAGCGCGACGATGCGATTGGCAGAATCGACGTGGACGACGTTCGGGACGAACGCCAGCGCCTCCTCCGTCGTCATCTGCCCGTACGAGATGAGGATGACGGTGTCCCCGATGTCGACGAGGTGGGCGGCCGCACCATTGATCCCGATCACTCCGCTTCCCCGCTCCCCCGCGATCGTGTAGGTCTCCAGCCGGCTGCCGTTCGTGACGTCGACGATGGAGACGAGTTCCCCCGGCAGGATGTCTGCGGCGTCGAGCAGGTCGAGGTCGACGGTGACGGAGCCGACGTAGTGCAGGTCGGCGTGGGTGACCGTCGCCCGGTGGATCTTGCCGGTGAACATGGTGCGGAGCATCAGATCTTCTCGATCGGGGCGATCTTGATGAGGAGTTTCTTGAACCCGGCGCCGTCGAATGCGACGTGCGCGATGCGCTTCGCCCCTTCGCCTGTCACGGTCTGCACTCGCCCCTCGCCGAAGTCGGTGTGTCGGATGCGGTCGCCTGAGGCCAGTTCGAGGTTGCCGTTGTCGCGGACCTGGTTGGTGATCCGGTTGGGCCAGTCGCGTTTCTCGGTGAGCGGCTTGTTTCCGAGTTCGCCGCCCGACCATCTTCCTCTGTTCGCGTTGAGCGCCCTGGGCTGGGTGCCCCCGCGCGAGTTCGCCATGCCAGGCGACTGACGCCACTCGATGAGTTCGGCGGGGATCTCCTGGAGATACCGGCTCGGCATCGCGACCGCGGTCTCGCCGTATTGCGCTCGCGTCATCGCGAGTGAGAGGTAAAGACGTTTGCGGGCGCGGGTGATGCCGACGTAGAACAGGCGGCGTTCCTCGGCAGGGCCACCGGGTTCGGAGGCGGACATCCGGTGCGGCAGCAGGTCTTCCTCGATGCCGGTGAGGAACACGGCGTCGTACTCGAGGCCCTTCGCCGTGTGCAGGGTCATCAGCGAAACAGTGCCGCTGGCGTCGTCGAGATCGTCGGTTGCCGCGACGAGGGACACCTCGGTGAGGAAGTCGACGAGTTCGCCGTCGGGGTTGTTGCGTTCGAAGTCCTTCGCGACGGCGACGAGCTCTTCGATGTTCTCGGCACGTGCTTCGTCCTGGGGATCGCGTGAGGCGCGAAGCGCCTCGATGAGGCCACTCTTCGTGACGAGGAGGCTGAGGACCTCGGCGACCTTTCCTTCTGCGACGAGCTTCTCGCCCTCATCGAGCAGCGCGGAGAGCGAGAGGATGGCGTTCGTCACCTTCGGCCCGAGCCCGAGCGCGGTCGCCTCTCGCATCGCCTCGCGGAAACTCAGTCCGTTGTCTTCCGCGAAGCTGAAGAGTGCGGTCTCGGTGGCGGGGCCGATCCCCCTCTTCGGCGTGTTGAGGATGCGACGGAGGGCGAGCATGTCTGCGGGGTTCGCCACGGAGACGAGGTACGCCATGGCATCCTTCACCTCTGCTCGTTCGTAGAACTTCGTTCCGCCCATGATCCGGTACGGCAGCGCCGACCGGATGAAAATCTCTTCGAGCGCACGTGTCTGCGAGTTGGTCCGGTAGAACACGGCGACGTCGCTGTATGCCATGCCGGCCGAGTGCAGTTTCTCGATCTCGTCCGCGACGAACTGAGCCTCGTCGTGCCCGGAGTAACCGGTGTAACCGACGATCTTCTCGCCGTCCCCCACTGCCGTCCAGAGCTTCTTGTCCTTGCGATCGAAGTTGTTCGCGATGACGGAGTTTGCCGCGGTGAGGATGTTCTGGGTGGAGCGGTAGTTCTGTTCGAGCAGAATCACTTTCGCGCCGGGGAAGTCACGCTCGAATTCGACGATGTTGCGGATGTCGGCGCCACGGAACGCGTAGATCGACTGGTCGGAGTCGCCGACGACCGTGAGCGACGCACCGTTCCCCGTCGCGATGAGCGCGTCGTCGTCGACGGTCGGCGGACGCGTCAGCTCACGGATGAGCGCGTACTGTGCATGGTTCGTGTCCTGGTACTCATCGACGAGCACGTGGGTGAACCGCGTGCGGTACGCGGCGGCGACCTGCGGGAACGCACGGAACAGATACACGGTCTGGCCGATGAGGTCGTCGAAGTCGAACGCGTTGGCCGCTGTGAGTGCGCGAGTGTATGCCCGAAAGATCTGCACGAAAGCTGCTTCGTTCGGGTCTTCCGTGTTGGCGTTCCTGGCGTAGCTGTCGACGTCGGCAAGTTCGTTCTTCAGCTTGGAGATCTTCGCGGAGACATTGGAAGGGGTGAACCCGAGGACGTCTGCCCCCTGCTCCTTGATGATGCGCTTGATCAGCACGCGAGAGTCTGAAGAGTCGTAGATGGTGAAGTTCTTCGTGAAACCGAAGTTCTCGGCTTCACGGCGGAGGATGCGCACGCACGCGGAGTGGAAGGTGGAGATCCACATTCCCTCTGCCGCTTGGCCGACGAGGGCACGGACCCGGTCACGCATCTCGGCCGCCGCCTTGTTTGTGAACGTGATGGCGAGGATCTGGCTCGGCCACGCCTCACGGTTCTCGAGCAGGCTCGCGATGCGCCTGGTGAGCACGCTCGTCTTGCCCGACCCGGCGCCTGCAACGATCAGGAGCGCCTGGCCGCGGTATTCGACCGCCTGGCGCTGCTGGGGGTTGAGGCCGTCGAGCAAACGACTGCCGCCGGGTTGGGAGCCCCCGTCGTTCCCGGGGATGGCGGCTGAGTGCCGGCCGTCCATGATGACCGGTGTCGCGGAGTGGGTGTCTGGGGTAGGAGTGCTCGCCATATCTCTCCCAGTTTAGGCCGGGAGTCTGACATTCTCAGCCGGTGAACGCGTCCCTGGCCGCGACACCGAGATCGGGGTGGTCGCAGAAGACGCCGTCGACGCCCGAGGCGAGGATCTGCCCGAACTCGCCCTGCCAGTCGCCGTACTCCGCGGGCTGCCCGATGCCACGGAACGATTTCGAGAGAAAGGCGTTCTCCGGCCGCAGGGTCCAGGTGTAGACGGCCAGACCGCGCCGGTGGGCACGGGCGACGAGATCGTTGGTCCCTCCGTCAGCCGCGAACAGCAGGGATTTGTCGACGCTGATCCCGTCGACCCGGAATCCGTCCTTCCCTGCGGTGAGCGCGTCCAGCCCTGCGTCGGTGAGCGTGTCCGCGTACCGCGGAGCCGATTTACCGAGCGCGGCCACCTGGTCGAACGGCCGGCCCTTCTTCTCGATCAGGTAGACGTAGCTCGCGGGAAGCCCGCGAGCGGCGAGCTTCGCCAGGACGGTCTGCTCGAATGCTTCGACGAACAGCCCCGCCCCGTCGGCGAAACGCGTTCCGGCCAGTTCGGATGCCAACAGCGCGTCGAGCGGAAGGCCCGCCTGCTCGAAGTACGTCGCGTGCTTGATCTCGGCGACCATGCCCAGCCGGCGACCGCTCTGCTCCGAAGCCGCATCGATGATGTCGATCAGGTCACGCAGCCGGAGGACGCCAGAGGTCCCGTCGAAACTCGCGCTCGAACGTCGCAGGTCGGGGATCCGTTCCTTCGAACGCAGAGTCGACAGCTCCTGCCAGGTGAAGTCCTCGGTGAACCAGCCGGTGAGCTCGCGCCCGTCGACGTTCTTCGTCGTCCGGAGGGCGGAGAACTCGGGCCGGATGGCGACGTCGGTGGTGCCAGAGATCTCGTTCTCGTGGCGAAGCACGAGAACGCCGTCCTTCGTCGCGACGATGTCGGGCTCGACGGCGTCCGCACCGAGGGCGAAGGCGAGTTCGTACGACGACCTGGTGTGCTCGGGGCGGTACCCGGGCGCGCCGCGATGACCGATGATGAGGGGTCTGGCCGGCCGGGACGGTGTCATGATCCGAGCCTAGTTCGCGGGAATCCGGATGCAGGGAACGGGCCGGGAATGGACGCTGAATCCTCGGTGTTTCACAGCAAAGACCGCTAGATTGGACGCAGGTTCCGCTCAGCGGACCGATCACATTCCAGCCGTCACGACTGAGAAGGAACGACACAGACATGGCAATGAACAACCCGGCGTTCAACAACCCGGCATTCACGCAGCCGAACGCGGCGGCAGTCGCCGTGAAGACGGCCAGCGCGACCGAACTGCAGGACATGTACAACCGTCCGGCAGCGGGCATCCAGCAGGCTGACCGGATGACCGTCGAAGACACCGTGAAGAAGAGCGCGATCGCCTTCGCCGTGCTGCTCGTGGGCGCAGCGATCGGCTGGACCGTCGGCCAGACGATGCCTGCCGTCACATTCGGCGCCGCGATCATCGGTTTCATCCTCGCGATGGTCAACATCTTCAAGAAGGAGCCGTCCGCTCCCCTGGTCCTCGCTTACGCAGGTTTCCAGGGCGTCTTCGTCGGTGGAATCTCGGGCGTCTTCGACGCACAGTGGTCCGGCATCGTCATCCAGGCGGTCCTCGCGACGCTGACCGTCGTCGGCGTCACCCTGGCCCTGTTCGCGAGCGGCAAGATCCGCGCGTCGAAGAAGGCCACGAAGATCTTCCTGATCGCGATGGTCGGCTACCTCGTCTTCTCGCTCATCAACGTCGGACTCCAGATGTTCGGTGTGGTTCAGGAGCCCTTCGGTCTGAGCTCGTCGGCTAACATCGCGGGCATCCCGCTCGGCATCATCCTGGGTTTGCTCTGCGTCGTCCTCGGTGCATACTCGCTCGTGCTGGACTTCGACTTCATCCAGCGCGGCGTGCAGAACAAGGCACCTCGTAAGTACGGCTGGTCCGGTGCGTTCGGCATCATGGTCACGGTCATCTGGCTGTACCTCGAGATCCTCCGCATGCTCGCCATCGCGCGCGACTAGACGATCACGCATCGAACCCCCGCCGCCCGGCTTCCCGGTGCGGCGGGGGTTTTCTTCTGCCCGCCCGACACCGAGGACCACCGTGAAACCCCGAACGCACCCACCCCGAATCGACACCCTCCGTACGGTCGCGCTGACCGAGGGCGACGCGGCATCCCTCGAACCGGACGACGACCGCGAAGGCGAACGGTTCGCCGATGCGGACCTCAGCGGCACGGACCTCTCCGGCGTCACCCTCAGGGAATGCGCGGTCTCCGACACCGACCTCGATGACGCGAACCTGCGCGGTGCCCGGTTCATCGAGACCGTGTTCACCGCGATCCATGCCCCGGTGCTGCGCGCCTCACGGTCGACCTGGCGTGACACCGTCCTCGAACGCTCGAGGGTGGGATCTGCCGAACTCTTCGACGCCGATTGGAACGCTGTGCGGATCCGTGGATGCAAGCTCGGGTATATCAACCTGCGAGGCGCACGCCTCACCGATGTGGTCTTCGAGGACTGCACGATCGACGAACTCGATCTCGGCGGCGTCACCGCCACCCGCGTCGCTTTTCCCGGGACGACGGTGAAGACACTCGACGTCACCCGCGCCACGCTCGCACACGTCGACCTGCGCGGCCTCGATTTCCGGGTCGTCCACGGACTCGAGGGGCTCGCAGGGGCGACAGTGAATGACAGGCAGCTCGCCGAGCTGGCACCGCTCTTCGCCGCCCAGCTTGGGATCGTCGTCGAGGGCTGAGGCCAGGGCTACGACTGGGCCGAGCGTTGCCGCGACCGGTACGCCGCCACGTGAGCCCTGTTGCCGCAGTTACCGACGTCGCAATAGCGGCGCGACCGATTGCGTGAGAGGTCGACGACGACAGCGTCGCAGTCGTCTGCGGCACACTCGTGCAGACGGGAGAGTTCGCCGGCGCGGATGAGGTCGACCACGGCCATCGCCGCCTCCACCTGTGCTCTCTGGGACACAGGTGCTGACGCGGGAGTCGCGTGCAGGTGCCAGTCCCAGTTGTCATGCCTGACGAGCTGCGGCAGAGCGTCGGCTTCGCGCAGCAGCTCGTTGACGAGGTCGACGACCCCGTCGTCATCCCGCGTCCACAACTCGCGCAACCGCGGTCGGAGCGCACGCATCTGTTCCAGCTCGGTGGCGTCGCCCGTGCGCGACCCGGTGAACTCGAACCGGTCGAGGAACTCCGTCAGTTGCTCGGGCGCCGACAGCTCGTCGTCGCCGCTGTGCGACGCGCCTGGCACCGTGTTGATGAGCGCTGCTGTCGTCGCCAGGGACACTTCCGTGTCATGTGCAAAGAGCATGTTGACTCCTGACGCGCTTCGGGTCTAGTGTCATGAGCATAACCCCATCTTACTCCTGACATCGCGACATCCGGCTTCCTCGAGAGGCCGCGGGCGGAGCTCCCATGACAACACAGACCACGCAAATGGATGCCGTCGCGCCCGCGACGCGAGGGCAGGCATCCGGGATCCTCATCGCCCTGGCCTCCGCGCTGATGTTCGCCCTGAGCGGGCCGTTCGCCAAATCGCTGATGGAGTCCGGCTGGTCCCCAGGGGCCGCGGTCCTCGTCCGGATCGCCGGTGCCGCTGTGGTGCTCCTCGTTCCGACGCTCATCCTGATGCGTGGACGGTGGGGCACGCTGAAGCAGAACGGCCGCATCGTCGGACTGTACGGACTCGTGGCGATCGCCGGCGCGCAGGTCGGTTTCTTCAACGCCGTCTCGTACATGTCTGTCGGCGTCGCCCTGCTCATCGAGTACCTCGCGCCTGTTCTCCTGGTGCTCCTCGTCTGGGCCAAGACGCGTCGTCGCCCAGGCATCCTGACCATCGGCGGCACTGTTGTCGCCGTCGTCGGGATGGTGCTGGTACTCGATCTCACGGGCGAACAGACCGTGCATCCGCTCGGCGTTGCGTGGGCCCTCCTCGCGGCGGTGTCGCTCGCGACGTACTTCGTGCTCGGCACGAAGGTGGGCGACGACCTGCCTCCCCTCGTCCTCGCGGGCGGAGGCCTCCTCGTCGGCACCGTCGTCGTCGCACTCTGCGGTGTCATCGGGCTGCTCCCGCTGGCGTTCGCGACGGCGGATGTGGGGATGTTCGGCATCGAGATGTCCTGGCTGGTCCCCCTCGTCGTTCTCGTGGTGGTATCGACGGTCGCGGCGTATGTCACCGGGATCATCGCGACGTCGCGCCTCGGCACCCGCATCGCGTCGTTCGTCGGCCTCTCGGAGGTCGTCTTCGCGGTCCTGGCGTCCTGGCTGCTGCTGGCAGAGCTGCCTGGCCCGCTGCAGCTGCTCGGTGGCCTCGGCATCCTGGCCGGGGTGATCATGGTGCGAGCGGACACCTACACCCCCGCGTAGTAGGACTGCGCACGCTCGGCAGAAGCACGATCCCTTGTCCTGCCTGGCACCCACTCCAGCCGCGGGCGGAAAGCCGATCGTTTTCGGGGTGTCGAGTTATGAGGATTCCAGGACCGGCTCATCAACGGCTGGACCCGCTCATTAACTGAACCAGGACCGGCTCAGCGAGCCGGTCCTGGAATCCTCATTGTTTGAGCTGAGGAGAAAATGATCGGCTTTCCGCCGCCACCCCTACTCCCACTCAATCGTCCCCGGCGGCTTCGACGTGACGTCGAGCACGACGCGGTTGACGCCGTCGACTTCGTTGGTGATGCGGTTGGAGATCTTGGCGAGCACGTCGTAGGGAAGCCGGGTCCAGTCCGCCGTCATGGCATCCTCTGAGCTGACGGGGCGGAGCACGATCGGGTGACCGTACGTGCGCCCGTCGCCCTGGACCCCGACGGAGCGGACGTCGGCGAGGAGAACGACGGGGCATTGCCAGATCTCGTTGTCGAGGCCTGCGGCCGACAGTTCGAAACGGGCGATGGCATCCGCCTTGCGCAGCAGGTCGAGCCGTTCGGCGGTGACTTCTCCGACGATGCGGATGCCGAGGCCTGGGCCGGGGAATGGCTGGCGGCCGACGATGACCTCGGGAAGGCCGAGTTCGCGGCCGATGGCGCGGACCTCATCCTTGAACAGGGTGCGGAGCGGTTCGACGAGTTCGAAGGTCAGGTCGTCAGGGAGCCCGCCGACATTGTGGTGGCTCTTGATGTTCGCGGTGCCTGAACCGCCGCCGGATTCGACGACGTCCGGGTACAGCGTTCCCTGCACGAGGAAGGCGATGGGGTCTCCGTCATCCTCGAGCGACTCGGCGATGAGATCGGCCTGGGCCTTCTCGAACGTGCGGATGAACTCCCGCCCGATGATCTTGCGTTTCTGCTCCGGGTCGCTGACACCGGCGAGGGCATTGAGGAACTGTTCGCGGGCGTCGATGGTGATGAGACGAACTCCGGTGGCGGCGACGTAGTCCTCTTCGACCTGGCGGCGCTCGTCCTGGCGGAGCAGACCGTGGTCAACGAAGACGCAGACCAGCTGGTCGCCGACCGCTTCGTGCACGAGGGCTGCCGCGACGGCGGAGTCGACGCCTCCGGAGAGGCCGCAGATGACCTTGCCGGTGCCGATCTGGGTGCGGATCCGTTCCACCTGCTCGGCGATGACGTTGCCGGAGTTCCAGTCGGCGGGGATCCCGGCGGCACGGTGGAGGAAGTTCTCGATTACGGCCTGGCCGTACGAGGAGTGCTTCACCTCGGGGTGCCACTGCACACCGTAGAGCCGGCGGGCGTCGTTGCCGAACGCGGCGACCGGGGTGGATGCCGTCGAGGCGAGGACGGTGAAGCCCTCAGGTGCCTTGGCGACGGAGTCGCCGTGGCTCATCCAGACCGTCTGGTCGGTGGGCTGGTCGGAGAGCAGCACTCCCCCGTCGACGGACAGGGCGGCATCCGTCGAGCCGTACTCACGGAGACCGGTGTTGGCGACTTCGCCGCCGAGGGCGCGAGCCATCACCTGGAAGCCGTAGCAGATGCCGAGTGTCGGCACCTCGAGGTCGAAGATGGCGGAGTCGAGAGCAGGGGCGCCGTCCTCGTACACGCTTGACGGACCGCCGGAGAGAACGATCCCCACCGGATTCTTCTCAGCCACCTCTGCGGCGCTGATCGAATGGGGGACGATCTCGGAGTAGACACCGGCCTCGCGCACGCGCCGTGCGATCAGTTGGGCGTACTGGGCGCCGAAATCGACGACGAGGACGGGGCGCTGGCTGGTTGCCTGCTCGCTAATGGGATGCCTCCACTGGGTCGGGGGTGGCGTCTGCTGCGGCTGTGCGGGCGGCGAGGTACGCCGTCACCTCACGGGCCACGCGGACTTCGAGGAAGAAGGACAGGAACGGGATGATGCCGCCGAGCGCGATGAGAAGGAACCGTGTGAACGGCCAGCGCATGAGACTCCAGATGCGGAAGTCTGCGAAGAGGTAGATCACATAGCCCCATCCGTGCACCATGAGGATGCCGAGGGACAGGTTCACGGCCTGCACGCTGTCCGTCGGGACGAACGCGAGGAAGCCGTACGCGCCGCCGAGTTCGAGTTCGAGTCCGAACGCGTACTTCATCAGCATTTCGGCGCAGAGCAGCAGCAGCAGGGTTCCAGTGACGATGGAGGAGATCTTGTAGAACGCCAACGCACCGGGGATGCGCGGCAGATCACTCTCTCGAGGTTGCAGGGGCATGGTCCTATTCTACCGGCCCGTTTCCGGCGCCGAGCGCGTCGGCTTCCTCCTGCGCGCGCTCCCAGGAATCCTTCACGAGCCGGTACCAGAGGAAGATGGCGAAGCCGGCGAAGACGACCCATTCGATGGCGTAGAAGATGTTGAGCCAGTTGACCGTCGTCTCTTGCTCGACGGCGGGGGCGTCGATCGCCACCAGGCCGTCAGGGGCATCCGCGGAGACGATGTACCCGTTGTAGATCGGGCGCTCCTCCATGCCGGGCCAGATGTTCACGAGGGCGGCGACGCTCATCGTCGTCTGTTCGAAGGGGTCGTCCCCGTCCGGCACCTCAGGGGCCTGTGAGGCGTTGAGGCGTCCGGAGACGGTGACGACGGATGCGTCGGTGCCGGCGTTGAGCGCGGCGGCCGCGTTCTCAGCGGTCTCCCGTTCGGCTGCCCATCCGACGGCGACAGCGACGGCGGGGTCGGACGGCGCCGAGCCTGTGGCGAGGTGCCCGGCCACCCAATACCCGGTCGTACCGAGGTTCACCCGTTCACTGATGACCAGGAAGTCGCCGGGCACCCAGCTGCCGTCGATCTCTACGAGCTGTCCGACGACACTGTCGCGGAGTGGTTTGCCCGGGGTCGCCACAGAGGCGAGGCCCACGACGTTCTCGGTGGGCGTCTCGGCGGCCTCCGAGGAGACGACGGCTCGTTCGAGCTGCCACTGCCCGAGCCAGGCGAAGGCTCCCGACACGAGCAGGGCGAGCAGGAGCATGGCGATCCAGCGCGGTTGGACCATCGTGCGAACGAGGCTCACCGGTGTGCTGACGTCGTTCTCAGGAGTCGGTGAACTGCTAGTAATCGTCGTCTCGCTTCGTTCTGTCCTGGATGTTGTCGGTCTGGTTCATCGCCTGTTCGACGATCCTGTCGACAGCCCTCGTGGTCTCGTGTCCGCCGGCGTCCGATGTCGCCGCTTCGACGAGTGCGATCTCCTCAGCAAGAAGGGCGTCGGCCGCTCGTGGTTTGGGCGCCACCTTCTTCTTGCGGAGCACAGCGGCGCCGATCTTCTCCGAATTCGATGCCAGGAGCGGCCCCATCACGCTCATGACGAGCACGTAGAGTCCCGCGAACGGCTGGAGCCTCTCATCGAGTCCGGCGGTGAGCGCGAGGATGGCGAGGATGAGCGCGAACTCGCCCCGGTTCATCAGGATCGCGGCAGCGTTGATCCCTGCCTGGGTGCTGAACCCGTACAGCCTCGCCATGAACTGACCGGCGACGACGTTGAGCACGAGGGTGAGTATCACCGCGAAGAAGACCGGCCAGATCACCAGCGGGAACTGGCTGGGGTCGAGGGTCAGCCCGAAGTTCAGGAAGAAGAAGGCGCCGAAGATGTCGCGGAGCGGCACGGCGACGTGTTCGATCTTCGCGCTGTACCTCGTCGCGCCGAGCACGAGGCCGATGAGGAACGCGCCGATGGCGTCGCTGACACCGAGTACTTCCCCGAGGCCACCGAACAGCACAGCGAGACCGAAGAACAGGATGGTGAACAGTTCGTCATCCTTGGTGCGGAACAGTCGACTGACGTATGCGCCACCCCAGCGGGCGATGCTGAACATCACGACGAGGAAGGTGAAGGCGATCGCCAGCTTTCCGGCGACGTGCCACGGCTCTGATTCCCCGCTGAGCACGACGGAGACGATGGCGAGGTAGATGGCCAGGAAGATGTCCTGCACGACGGTGACGCCGAGGATCATCGGCGTCTCGCGGTTGGCAAGCCTGTTGAGCTCGATGAGGAGTTTCGTCACGATGGCGCTCGACGATGTTCCGATGATGCCGGCGACGATGAGTGCCTCCCTGGTCCCCCAGCCCAGCACGAAGCCGAAGATGAGCCCTGCGCCCATGAGCAGCACCAGGTAGGAACCGCCGGAGATGAGCAGTTTGCCCGCGTTGCCGAAGAACTCGTCCTGGTCGAATTCGAGTCCGAGGTTGAACAGGAGGAGGATCAGCCCGAAGACGGCGATGAGCTCGATGTATGCGCTCTCGAAGTTGAGCGGGAACCAGCCGGTGTTCGGGCTCGCCAGGAATCCGACGATCATGTAGATCGGGATGGCGGGAAGCCCGATGAGTTTGCCGAGGCGGCCGAGGATGTATGCGACGACGAGCAGAGTACCGAGGACGATCAGGTCCGTCCCCAGGGACGTGCTTTCAGCTGCGGCGGCGAACGACATCACTAGCTTCCCGGCGGAGCTTCTGCTGCGCCCTTGAGCCGCGATTCACCGGTACGGAAGAAGGCGAACGCCTTCGCGACCTTCTCCGGGCTGCCTGCCACCACGAGTGTGTCTCCGGGGAAGACCCGGAAATCGGCCGACGGGGCCGGGTTGGCGCTCTCGCCGCGGACGACGGCGACGACGGTGAGTCCGACGATGCCGCGGTCAGCGGGGTCGCCGAGGGGCTGGCCGGCAATGTGGTCCTCGTAGTCGACCCTGAACCAGTCGATGGAAAGCCCGGGAATCTGGTCGAGCGCCGTGAGGGACTCGGTGATCTGAGTGCCGCCGAGCAGTTCGGCGAGGGTGTGCGCCTCGTCCTCGCTGAGCCGGAGGGACACTTTGCTGGCATCCGAGCCGTCTTCGTCGTCGGCGAAGGTGATGAGGTCACTGTGTCCTGAGCGGTGGGCGATCACGCCGACCTTGCCACCGTCATCCGTGACGAACGTGTGCAGGACACCGACTCCGGGAAGCTTTACCCGCCGAACATCGACCATCGCCGGACTCCTCAAGGCTTGTGGGCAGTCCTCAAAGTCTAACGGAGCGCGTGCTCGCCTCCCGCCCTGTCCGGCGGGAGGCGACGGTCACTTGGAGACGACGATGTCCGGTGCCTCCAGGCGGATCCGGTCGGCGGACTCGTCGTCCGGTTGCTCCTGTGATGCGCGCTCGGCTGCGACCCGCTTGAGGTACACCGCGACCTCGTGCTGGGTGCGTTCCTCGTCCCAGCCGAGCACGTCGGCCATGAGGGCAGCGGCCACAGGAGCAGCGGACACGCCACGGTCCCAGGCCTCGATGGAGATGCGCGTGCGCCTGGCTAGGACGTCCTCGAGGTGCAGAGCCCCCTCGTGAGACGCCGCGTACACGACCTCAGCGCCGATGTAGTCGTCGGCACCCGGGAGGGCCTCACCCAGCTCGGGGCGCGCCCGGATGATGTCGAGCAGCTCGTCGGTGAGCACACCGTACCGGTTGAGAAGATGCTCGATCCGAACCTTGTGCACGCCGAACGCCCTGGCGATCTTGCCCCGCTTGTTCCACGCGGCCTGGTAGCCCTCGGCGCCGAGCAGCGAGATGTTGTCGGTGATCGACTTGGCGACCTTGCCGTCGAGCGCATCGGCCGCCGCATCGATGGCATCCTTCGCCATGATCCGGTACGTGGTCCACTTTCCGCCGGCGATCACGACGAGGCCGGGAACGGAGTGGGCGACGAGGTGCTCACGGGACAGCTTGGAGGTCTGGTCGGACTCACCGGCGAGAAGCGGCCGGAGCCCAGCGTAGACGCCTTCGACGTCGTCCCGGGTGAGCGGGACGGCGAGGACCTGGTTGACGTGTTCGAGCAGGTAGTCGATGTCCGCTGCGGTGGCGGCGGGGTGGGATTTGTCGAGGTTCCAGTCCGTGTCTGTGGTTCCGATGATCCAGTGGCGACCCCACGGGATCACGAACAGGACGCTCTTCTCGGTGCGGAGCAGAAGGCCCATGGTGGACTGGAAGCGATCGCGAGGAACGAGCAGGTGGATGCCCTTCGACGCGCGGACCTTGAATTGGCCGCGTTCGCCGACCATGGCCTGGGTGTCGTCGGTCCAGACGCCTGTGGCGTTGACGACCTGCTTGGCTCGCACCTCGAAGCGTTCGCCGGTCTGCAGGTCGTGGGCCTTCACGCCGACCACGCGCTGCCCGACCTTGAGGAAGCCTTCGACCCTGACGCGACTGGCGGCATGGGCGCCGTAGGACGAGGCTGTCCGCACGAGGGATGCCACGTACCGGGCGTCGTCGACCTGGGCGTCGTAGTAGGTGAGTCCGCCGACGAAAGCGTTGTTGCGGAGCGATGGGATCGACTTCTGCACCTGACGCTTCGACAGGTGACGGTGGTGTGGCACGCCGGGCGGGCGACCGCCGGTGTAGCTGAAGATGTCGTAGAGGAGCATCCCCGCACCGATGTAGATGCGTTCGAACACCGGGCGGTTGAGTGGGTAGAGGAACTTCACCGGCTTCACCAGGTGCGGTGCGATGCGCTGGAGAAGCAGGCCGCGCTCGATGAGCGCTTCACGCACGAGCCTGAAGTCCAGTTGCTCCAGATAGCGGATGCCTCCGTGCACGAGTTTCGAGGACCGGCTCGATGTGCCGCTCGCCCAGTCCCGCGCCTCGAGGATGCCCGTGGACAGCCCACGGGTGACGGAGTCGAGAGCGCTTCCAGCGCCCACGATCCCTCCGCCGACGACGAGGACGTCGAGTTCCTTGGTTTTGAGGGCCTCGATTGCGGCGACCCGCTCCTCCACTCCGAGCTTGGTCGAGAATGAAACGCTGTTGGAATTGGCCATTCTTGCCTCCACCGGGATCGAGCCTGTCACGATTCCCGGACTGCCGCTCGAGGTGGCACCGACAGGCTACGCCACCGCATTTACTTTGACGCTAACGCACAGGATGGGCAGTCACAACTGCCTTGCGCCGAGCCTGGCGCGCCCGTACTAATTGGGAGTGGACTGTGCTGGACTCGAACAGGACGCCATCCGCGAAACCGTCAGGAGCTCCCATGGGAACCATTGCCGAGAACATCGTCGCGACGCTCAAGGCCAGCGGCGTCAGCCGTGTGTACGGCCTGCCTGGCGATTCGCTCAACGGACTCACCGACGCGCTCAGGGCGGATGGGGACCTCGCCTGGGTGCACGTCAGGCACGAGGAGGCCGCCGCGTTCGCCGCGTCAGCGGATGCCGGTCTGACCGGTGAACTGGCGGTCTGCGCGGCGAGTTGCGGGCCGGGCAACCTGCACCTCATCAACGGGCTCTTCGACGCCAACCGGTCCCGGGTTCCTGTGCTGGCGATCGCGGCCCACATCCCGAGCGCCGAGATCGGCAGCACCTACTTCCAGGAGACGCACCCGCAGGAGCTGTTCCGCGAGTGCAGCGTGTTCTGCGAGATGGTCGGGTCCCCCGAGCAGATGCCCCGGCTGCTCGAGGTCGCCATGCGGACGGCCATCGAACGGCGCGGGGTCGCCGTGCTCGTCATCCCCGGTGACGTGCTCCAGGCGAAGGCGGAGCAGGCCAGGACCGTTGCGATCCGGCCGACGTCGAGTTCGGTGCTCCCGACCGCCGAGGGCCTGGCCGAAGCGGCAGCGCTGCTCAACGGCGCGGAGAAGGTGACCATCCTCGCAGGGGCGGGTGTCGCCGGCGCGCACGCGGAGCTCCTCGCGCTCGCGGACGCTCTCGGAGCGCCGATCGTGCACGCCCTGCGCGGGAAGGAGCACATCGAGTTCGACAACCCGTTCGACGTCGGCATGACCGGGTTGCTCGGTTTCGCGTCCGGCTACAGGGCCATGGAGGCCTGCGACGCGCTGCTCATGCTCGGCACCGACTTCCCGTACCAGCAGTTCTACCCGGAGGATGCCGTCAAGATTCAGGTCGACGTCCGCGGTGAGCAGCTCGGCCGGCGAACCCCGCTCGACCTCGGCCTGGTCGGGACGGTCAAGGACACCGCGCAGGTGCTGCTCCCGTTGCTGGAACCCAAGACCGATCGCAACCACCTCGAGAAGTCCGTCAGGCACTACCGGAAGAGCCGCGCAGGGCTCGACGATCTCGCCACCAACGACAGGAACCGCGCACCGATCCATCCGCAGTACCTCACGCGGCTCGTCGACGAGATCGCCGCTGACGACGCGGTGTTCATCCCTGACGTCGGCTCCCCCGTCGTCTGGGCGAGCCGGTACCTGACCATGAACGGGCGCAGACGGCTGATCGGATCGTTCAGCCACGGGACCATGGCGAATGCGGTGTCTCAGGGAATCGGCGCACAGGCATCCCACCCCGAGCGGCAGGTCATCGCCCTGGCCGGCGACGGGGGCCTCACCATGCTGCTCGGTGAGCTGATCAGCCTCACCCAGAACCGGCTCCCGGTGAAGATCGTCGTGTTCAACAACTCGTCGCTCAACTTCGTCGAGCTGGAGATGAAGGCGGCGGGACTGGTCAACTACGGCACTGAGCTGGTGAACCCGAACTTCGCCGACGTGGCGACGGCCATGGGCATCCGCGGCATCCGTGTCGGACGCCCCGACGACCTCGACGGCGCCCTCAGGGAGGCGTTCGCCCACGACGGCCCCGCGCTCGTCGACGTGGTCACCGCGAGGCAGGAGCTGTCGCTGCCACCCGCGATCACCGCCGAGCAGGCGAAGGGCTTCACCCTCTACGCCATCCGCACCGTGCTGTCAGGGCGCGGCGAGGAACTCATCGACCTCGCGCGCACCAACGTCGTGCGAAGGATCCTCGATTGAGGTTCCGGAGGACCGGGATCAGCGGACGCGGGCCTGCGGCGCGTACGGAGCCAGGACGACCTCGACGCGCTGGAACTCCTTGAGGTCCGAGTAACCTGTGGTCGCCATCGACCGGCGGAGAGCGCCGACGAGGTTGGCCTTGCCGTCAGCGACGGTGGCCGGGCCGTAGAGGACCTCTTCGAGCGAGCCGATCTGACCGACCTCTACGCGGCGGCCGCGCGGCAGCTGGGAGTGGTACGCCTCCGTACCCCAGTGGTAGCCGCCGCCAGGGGCATCCGTCGCCCGCGCAAGGGTCGTGCCGAGCATGACGGCGTCGGCGCCGCAGGCGACAGCCTTGACGATGTCGCCCGCTGTGCCGAGACCGCCGTCTGCGATGACGTGCACGTACCGTCCGCCTGACTCGTCCATGTAGTCGCGGCGGGCACCGGCGATGTCTGCGACGGCGGTGGCCATCGGAGCGTGGATGCCGAGGGTCGCGCGAGTGGTCGACGCGGCTCCCCCGCCGAATCCGACGAGGACGCCGGCGGCGCCGGTGCGCATGAGGTGCAGCGCGGCCGTGTAGGTCGCTGCGCCCCCGACGATGACCGGGACGTCGAGTTCGTAGATGAACTCCTTGAGGTTGAGCGGTTCCTGGTTCTTCGACACGTGTTCGGCCGAGACGGTGGTTCCGCGGATCACGAAGAGGTCGACGCCGGCGGCGACGACGGTCTCGTGCAGCTCCTGGGTGCGCTGGGGCGAGAGGGCACCGGCGACCGTGACGCCTGCTGCACGGATCTCGGCGAGGCGGGCGGTGACGAGCTCAGGCTTGATCGGGGCGGAGTAGATCTCCTGCATCCGGGCGGTGGCACGCTCGTCGGAGAGTTCGCGGATCTCGGCGAGCAGCGGCTCCGGGTCGTCGTAGCGAGTCCAGAGGCCCTCGAGGTCGAGGACCCCGAGTCCGCCGAGCTTGCCCATCATGATCGCCGTGGTCGGCGAGACCACGGAGTCCATCGGAGCGGCGAGGAACGGGATGTCGAACTGGTAGGCATCGATACCCCAGCTGATCGACACGTCTTCGGGGTCACGCGTCCGACGCGATGGGACGATGGCGATGTCGTCGAAGGCGTAGGCGCGGCGTGCGCGCTTGGACGCACCGATCTCAGTTTCCATACTCACGGTTCCAGCCTATCGTTCGGGGTGGTGGGCGTCGTGGCGGTGGCCGTCGGGCCGGGCGAGTGTTTTCTCCTCCGCGATGCGGAGCATCGCGAAAGGCGGCAGCCCCTGCCAAGGAAATCTCGGAAACGAGACGGCGATCCCCAGCCATGCAGCAGCGGTGGCCGAGCTATCGCCCCTGGGCTCACGCCTCATAACTCGACACCCCGAAAACACTCGCACGGCCCTTGAGTAGCGCGACCGCGGGCGGCAGCGCCTTCGGCGGCTGCGACGCGGACGCACTCACCTGTTCCGGACGGGGTCACCTTGTGCGCCTGGTGAGTGCGTCCGGAAGTGGTGAGTAGGTGGGTCGGGGCGGGCGGCCGCACGCAGAAACGCCCGACCGGAGCAGCAGCTCGGGCCGGGCGTTTCAGGGAGTGGGGTCTCAGCGGCGGTAGTTCGGTGCCTCTACGACGATCTGCACATCGTGCGGGTGCGACTCCTTGAGCCCTGCAGGCGTGATGCGCACGAACTTACCCTTGCTCTTGAGCTCGTCGATCGTGCGGGCACCGACGTAGAACATCGACTGCCGGAGGCCGCCGATGAGCTGGTAGGCGACGGCGGAGAGCGGACCGCGGTATGGAACCTGGCCCTCGATGCCCTCGGGGATGAGCTTGTCGTCCGACGGAACGTCGTTCTGGAAGTACCGGTCCTTGGAGTACGAGGTCTTCTCGCCGCGGGTCTGCAGCGCACCGAGCGACCCCATGCCGCGGTAGGTCTTGAACTGCTTGCCGTTGACGAAGACGAGCTCGCCAGGGCTCTCGTCGCACCCGGCGAGGAGCGACCCGAGCATGACAGTGTCCGCACCGGCGACGAGGGCCTTCGCGATGTCACCCGAATATTGCAGGCCACCGTCGGCGATGACCGGGATGCCGAATTCGCGGGCGGCGAGAGAAGCCTCGTAGACCGCGGTCACCTGCGGCACGCCGACACCGGCGACGACGCGGGTGGTGCAGATCGAACCTGGGCCCACTCCGACCTTGACGGCGTCCGCTCCTGCTTCGGCGATCGCCTTCGCGCCTGAACGGGTGGCCACGTTGCCGCCGATGATGTCGACCTTCGCGAATGCGGGGTCGGCCTTGAGCTTGCGGATGATGTCGAGCACTCCGGCGGAGTCGCCGTTGGCCGTGTCGACGACGAGCACGTCGACCCCGGCGTCGACGAGAGCGCCTGCACGCTGCCAGGCGTCGCCGAAGAATCCGATGGCGGCGCCGACGCGGAGCCTTCCTTCGTCGTCCTTGGTGGCATGCGGGTACTTCTCGCTCTTGTCGAAGTCCTTGACCGTGATGAGGCCTTTGAGCCTGCCTGCGGCGTCCACGAGGGGAAGCTTCTCGATGCGGTGCTGGGCGAGGATCGCGATGGCGTCGTCCGGGTCGATGCCGACCGGCGCGGTGATGAGCGGCATCCGGGTCATGACATCGCGGACGGGGGTCGTGGCCTTCTCGAACGGGGCGACGAATCGCATGTCCCGGTTGGTGATGATGCCGACGAGAACGCCGTCACCGTCGATGACGGGGAGCCCTGACACACGGAACTGGCCGCAGAGTGCGTCGACTTCGGCGACGGTGGCGTCCGCTGTGGTCGTCACGGGGTTGGTGATCATCCCGGACTCGCTGCGCTTGACGAGGTCGACCTGTTCGGCCTGGTCGGCGATCGAGAGGTTGCGGTGCAGGATGCCGATTCCGCCCTGGCGCGCCATGGCGATAGCCATGCGGGATTCGGTGACGGTGTCCATCGCGCTGGAGAGGAGGGGGGTGGCGACGGTGATGCGCCGGGTCAGACGGGAGAAGGTCTCCGCCTCGCTCGGGATGACGTCGGTGTGCCCGGGGAGCAGCAGCACGTCGTCATAGGTGAGTCCAACAAAGCCGAACGGGTCTGAGGTTTCCATTGCTTCCCTTCACGGTGGCGTACCGGCGTCATTGGGGGGAGATGACGGATGCCAGAAACACTGCGCATGGGACCGGTAGTTAATGCTAACCGCAGAAAGGTAACGATTATGCCCTGAAGATGGGCACTTTGAGGTGAGGAATACCCATGTACGAAACATGTAGGTCATAATCGGGTCGTATCGTCAAACAGAGCCGTCTGGCGAAAGTTAATCAGGAGACCTGGCGGTCCCCTGCTCGAGGGACCTGGCGGTCCCGCACTGGAGGTGCAGTGAGTTCCCCTCATTCAGTCCAAGCCCCGCGCCTCAGGCGCACGATCCTGCTGTTTTTTGCGCTGCTGTTCGGCGCTTTAATACTGCAATCGGCGTCAGCGGCACCCGCTCAGGCTGACGAAGTCGGCACGGAATACGACTTCTACTTCGCCGGGAACGTCAAGTACGACAGCGAACCCCTCGAGGGGGTGAACATCACTGTCGACGGCAACGGCTACAAGGCAGACGTCGACACCGATGCCGAGGGCAAGTGGAAGATCGGCGTCCCCGAGAAGGGCACATACACGGTGACCCTCGACGAGGAGACCCTCCCGAAGGGCGTCATCGTCGCCGAAGGCTCCGCGTCCGTCGAGGCGGAGATCAAGCTCACGAACTCGAAGATCGTCAACTACTTCCTCGGTGAGGGAGTCCGGGTGACGGTCAGTTTCTGGGACCAACTGGCCGAGCGAATTGTGAACGGCCTCAACTTCGGCCTGCTACTCGCTCTCGCGGCCATCGGCGCCTCCCTCGTCTTCGGAACAACGGGACTGTCGAACTTCGCACACGGTGAGATGGTGACATTCGGTGCCGTGATGGCCCTGATGTTCACCGGTCTCCAGTTCCCGCTCTGGCTGGCGCTGCTCGCAGCGGTGATCATGAGCGGGGTGTTCGGCTACGCGCTCGACACCGGCCTGTGGAGACCGCTCCGCCGCAAGGGCATCGGAATCGTGCAGGTGATGATCGTCTCGATCGGTCTGTCGCTCTTCCTCCGCTACATCTTCCTGTACTTCATCGGTGGTGGGACCTATCAGCTCCCCGGCGCGGGCGAGGCACGCATCACGCTCTTCGGATCGATCGCGCTCTCGGTGACGGACATGATCAGCATGGGGACCTCGATCGTCGTGCTGCTCGGCGTGGCCTGGTGGCTCGTCAACACCCGCACGGGCAAGGCGACGAGAGCGATCTCGGACAACGCGTCACTCGCCGCAGCGAGCGGTATCGACGTCGACAAGGTCATCCGCATCGTCTGGATCCTTTCCGGTGCACTCGCCGGTCTCGCAGGCATCCTCTGGGCGTACTTCCGCCCGGGGATCAAGTGGGACATGGGAACCCAGATCCTGCTGCTGGTCTTCGGCGCCATCGTCCTCGGTGGACTCGGGACAGCGTTCGGCGCACTCCTCGGCTCGATCATCGTCGGGCTCCTCGTCGAGATCTCGACGCTCTGGATCCCGTCGGACATCAAATACGTGGGCGCACTCGTCGTGCTCATCGGCGTGCTGCTGGTCAAGCCTCAGGGCATCCTGGGGCGCAAAGAGAGAATTGGATAGGAGGACGCCATGGACTGGGAATCAATTCTGTCGAACACCGCCTCCTGGCTGATCAGCCCGGAGACCATTGCCTACGCATTGGCCGCCCTCGGACTCGCCGTCCACTTCGGATACGGCGGACTGCTCAACTTCGGTATGGCCGGCTTCATGGCGCTCGGCGCCTACGGCTACGCCATCTCGATCCTCACGTTCGGACTGCCCTGGTGGGCAGGCATCATCGTCGGCATGCTGGCATCCGTCGCCTTCGCCTTCATACTCGGTATTCCGACGCTGAGGCTGAGAGCCGACTATCTCGCCATCGTTACCATCGCGGCCGCTGAGATCGTCCGCCTGCTCTTCACCACGCAGGTCTTCGACGATGTCACCAACTCGGCGGACGGACTCGGCAACTACCACGCCGGTTTCCGCGCGGCCAACCCGTTCCCCGAAGGCACGTACGGTTTCGGGCCATGGACATACAACGCCAACGGCTGGTGGGTCAGGATCTTCGGCATCGGACTGCTCATCGTCGCAGCGCTGCTCGTCTGGCTGCTCATGCGCAGCCCGTGGGGCCGGGTGCTCAAGGGCATCCGTGAGGACGAGGATGCCGTGCGTGCGCTCGGCAAGAACGTCTTCGCGTACAAGATGCAGGCGCTTGTCGTCGGTGGCATCTTCGGCGCCCTCGGCGGTGTGGTGTTCGCACTGCCATCGGCGGTGGTGCCCAGCGTGTACGTCACAAGCCTGACCTTCTTCATCTGGACGATCCTCCTCCTCGGTGGAGCGGCCACGGTGTTCGGTCCCATCCTCGGCTCGGTCATCTTCTGGGTGATCATGGGCTTCCTCTCCAACGTCCTGCCCGCGATGGCGTCGAGCGGCCTGCTGCCGTTCATGTCGACCACCCAGGCGGCGACACTCCGCTTCATCCTCGTAGGACTGGCCCTCATGCTGATCGTGATCTTCAGACCACAGGGCATCCTCGGCAACAAGAAGGAGCTGACCTTTGTCAAGCAATAGCTCAGCGTCGGCCCGTCCGGTCAAGACCACAGGCCTGCACGTCGGAGACGCCGCCCCCGGCGTCGCCAAAGTGGACCCGATCGTCATCGCCGACAACGTCACCCGCACGTTCGGCGGTCTCAAGGCCGTCGACGTGGAGCACCTCGAGATCCCGCGCGGCGCCATCACAGCCCTCATCGGCCCGAACGGTGCAGGCAAGACGACCCTGTTCAACCTGCTCACCGGGTTCGACAAACCGGACACGGGCACCTGGACCTTCGACGGCACACGCCTCAACGGAGTTCCGGCGTTCAAGGTGGCCAGGATGGGGCAGGTCCGCACCTTCCAGCTGACCAAGGCGCTCGGCCTGCTCACCGTGCTCGAGAACATGAAGCTCGGGTCGCAGAAGCAGTCAGGCGAGAACATCTTCACCAGCCTGATCAAGCCGCTGTGGCGCAAGCAGGAGGACGAGATCGAGGAGCGGGCGATCGAGATCCTCGCCCGGTTCAAGCTCGACACCAAAAAGGACGACTTCGCTGCGAGCCTCTCCGGCGGGCAGCGCAAGTTGCTCGAAATGGCGCGGGCGTTGATGAGTTCGCCGAAGCTCGTCATGCTCGACGAGCCGATGGCCGGCGTCAACCCGGCCCTCACCCAGTCACTCCTCGATCACATCCTCAACCTCAAGGAAGAGGGCATGAGCGTCCTCTTCGTCGAGCACGACATGCACATGGTCAGGCACATCGCCGACTGGGTGATCGTGATGGCCGAGGGACGTGTCGTGGCGGAGGGTGACCCGGAGAGCGTCATGCAGGATCCTGCCGTGATCGATGCCTACCTGGGAAGCCACCAGGACGTCGACCTCGGCGTCGTCACCGGCCGGGTCTCCGGCGAGAAGACCGCAGCGGTCGAAGAACTGCTCGCGGAAATCGATGCAGAGGTGGGACTGACGGATTCTTCGGCGTACGTCACGGACACGCAGACAGACGACGCAGCGAAAGACGAGGACACCAAGTGAGCACCGCAACGATCGCACCCGAGACCGTCGTCGAGGTCACCAACCTCACCGCCGGTTACCTGCCGGGCGTCAACATCCTCAACGAGGCGAACCTGATCGCGGCCAAGGGCGAACTCATCGGGATCATCGGACCGAACGGCGCGGGCAAGTCCACGCTGCTCAAGGCCATCTTCGGCCAGGTCAAGGTTCGCGGTGGTGAGATCCGCCTGAACGGTGAGGACATCACCGGGCTCAAGGCCGACAAGCTCGTCTCTCGTGGCGTCGGTTTCGTCCCGCAGACGAACAACGTCTTCCCGAGCCTGACGATCGAGGAGAACCTGCAGATGGGGCTCTTCCAGAATCCGAAGATCTACAACCAGCGCCTCGAGTTCGTCACCGGGATCTTCGCGGAACTCGGCAAGCGGCTCAAGCAGCGCGCCGGTTCGCTGTCCGGTGGTGAACGCCAGATGGTCGCCATGTCCAGGGCGCTCATGATGGACCCGCACGTGCTCCTGCTCGACGAGCCCAGCGCCGGTCTGTCGCCCGTTCGCCAGGACGACGCGTTCCTGCGTGTGTCAGACATCAACAAGGCCGGCGTGACCACGATCATGGTCGAGCAGAACGCCAGGCGCTGCCTGCAGATCTGTGACCGCGGCTACGTGCTCGACCAGGGCACGGATGCGTACACCGGCACGGGGCGCGAACTGCTCAACGACGAAAAGGTGATCGGGCTCTACCTCGGTACCCTGGGCCAGGACGACGAGGAGTAGCCCTCCCCGACCGCGCTCGACGAAGCCCCGCAGGCCTGGCCTGCGGGGCTTCGTCGTGCGATCGGGCTCCTGCGGTGATCCGGAAGGTCAGCGACCGCGACTCCGGTCGGAGGATGAAGTCCGGCCAGACATCGGGACCGCAGGCACGGGAGCCGGGGCCGTGCTGGGCGGCATCCAGGTAGAGATTGCTGCGATCAGCTCGTGGGGCGCTCCTGTAGCCGCTTTCCTGCGGTCGGGCATACCGGGACGGTCAGGTCGTCGATGCAGGACGTGTAGCGCCAGATGCGGGCTGCGCGCATGCTGTCCGGGTAACGACTCCTGCGGCCCTGCGCTCATCCACCAGGCCCGCTACACGAGTCGCTCCACGGTGTGATGGAGCTGTATGCCGTTCTCGTGCGCGAGTCCCCCTGCCACGAAAAACGGTGGCCGCGGGAGACCCGCGACCACCGCCCGTTCAGTGCGACCTAGTTGATGCGGTCGTACTTGTTCTCTTCGTTGTACTCGTAGACGCCGATGGTCGCCTCGGTCGGGTCGCCGTTCTCGTCGAACGTGATCGGACCGGAGTTTCCGTCGTAGTCAGCGGTCTTGCCGTCGTTGATCAGTGCAGCACATTCTTCGAATGTCTTGCACTTCTCGCCGTCGCCTGCACCACCGGAGACTTCCTGGAGCTTCTCGGCGATGTCGACACCTTCGGTCGAGTTAGCCGCCATGGCAGCCAGCGCGAGAAGCACGACAGCGTCGTACGTCTCAGCCGCGTAGCTGTAGTCCTTCAGCTCTTCGTTGCCCTCATCGGCCCAGAACGCCTGCAGTCGATCGGTGAAGTCACCGAGCTTCGCAGTGTCGAGACCCGGCAGCGTTCCCTTGGCGCCCGTGAGGGTGCCTGCCGGGAAGTCAGCCGAGTAGTCGGAGAGGTTTCCGTCGACGAAGTACATGTTCTCTGACGGGTAGCCGGCGAGAGCAGGAACGATCGTCTTCGTCTCCTCGAACGCGATCAGGGCGATCGCGTCGGGGTTGGCAGCCTTCAGCGCGCTGACCTGTGCGTCGAACGAGGTGTCACCGGTGTTGTATGACTGCTCCTCGACGACCTCGCCGCCCGCGGCCTCGAACGCTTCACCCGTGAACTTGGCGAGGCCGGTTCCGTATGAGTCGTTGAGGTACAGGATTCCGAGGGTTTCCTTGCCGTCTTCGGCAATGAGGTTTCCGAGAACCTCGCCCTGGAGGACGTCGCTCGGAGCGGTTCGCCAGAACAGCCCGTTGTCGTCCCACGTGGTGAAGTCGGCCGAAGTGTTGGCCGGCGAGAAGTGAATCACGCCTGCACCGGTCACCTCATCGATGAACAGCTTCGACACACCGCTGGATGCGGCGCCGACGATGGCTGAAACGCCTGCCTGGAGCAGTCGCGGAACCTCGGTGGCGTATGCCTTGTTGTCGGTGTCGCCTGAGTCGCCGTATTCCATCTCGATCTCGATGCCAAGGTCAGCGTCGTTGATTTCCTTGGCTGCGAGTCCGGCGCCTGCTTCCTCGGGCGGGCCGAGGAATGCGAGGTTGCCTGTCTGAGGCAACTGCGTACCGATCTTCAGGGTCAGGTCGCCTGACGGCTTCTCGTTGTCCCCGCCTTCGCTTCCTCCAGGACTTGCGCATCCGGTGAGAACCAGCGCGCTGGCCCCCAGGAATGCAAGCCCACTCAGAGTGGCTGTGCGGGTGCGTGAGCGGGAGGCCGTAGCCCGGGTGAAAACGCCCATG
Organism: Mycetocola sp. Y171; assembly: GCF_056713165.1. Classification (NCBI taxonomy): domain Bacteria; kingdom Bacillati; phylum Actinomycetota; class Actinomycetes; order Micrococcales; family Microbacteriaceae; genus Mycetocola; species Mycetocola sp. Y171. The sequence continues at coordinate 129,962 of NZ_JBWYGX010000003.1, read as the reverse complement.
TTGCTCCTATGCTGTGTCGTATCCAAAGGACAGTGCTCTGTACTGTCGTTGTGCCAACCTATTCGAGCAATCGCCGGCGAACAATACGTATGGGTTACATCCGTGTAACGAGAGCGCAATCGTTACAGTTCGTGATCTTTTCGCGCGGTCAGGGCGCCGCTGGTGCAGATTTGTTGCGCATCACGGACGACCGTCGCGCGCTCGCCGCCATATCGACGGTCAGGATGATGAGAGCGATCCAGACCAGGCCGAACCCGATCCAGCGCTCGATCGGCATCTCCTCATGCAGGATGAGCACCCCGACGAGGAACTGGATCACCGGCGCGAAGAACTGGATGAAGCCCATCCAGACGAGGGGCAGCCGGCGGGATGCCGCGGCGAAGAAGAGCAGGGGAACGGCCGTGACGACGCCGGTGCCGATGAGCAGCGCTGTATGCATCGGGCTCACCGTCCCGATGGTCAGTCCGCTGGTGACACCGACGACGACGAGCTGGATGATCGCGACGGGCAGGAGCCACGCGGTTTCGAGAGTGAGTCCTGCGACGGCATCCACCCGCGGTCCGACGCGCTTCTTGATGTACCCGTAGAAGCCGAAGGAGAACGCGAGCACGAGGGCGATCCAGGGCACGCCGTTGCCCCCGACCGCGAGGACGAGAACGGCGACGATGCTGATACCGACCGAGATCCACTGCACGGTCCTCAGTCGTTCACGGAGGAAGAAGACGCCGAGGAACACCGTGACGATCGGGTTGATGAAGTACCCGAGCGACGCCTCGACCACCTGATTGCTGAGCACGCCGTAGACGTAGGTCTGCCAGTTGATGAAGATCAGCACCCCGGCGAGCGCCATCGTGAAACTGATCCTGGGGGTGACGAGCAGCCGCGAGAACGGCTTCCACGCCCTGGTGACGGTGAGGAGGAGGGCGCAGAACACCAGCGAGAAGATGATGCGTGCGGCGACCAGCTCGAATGGTCCGGTCGGAGCAAGGAGAAGGAAGTAGAGCGGGAGCCCACCCCACAGGGTGTACGCGGCGATCGCGGAGGCGAGGCCCGCGCGATTCAGCCTGGCGGGGACTTCGGCACCTGGGGTCACAGTGCCTCCTGTGACGACGTCGACATCGGCAGGGTCTGACGCGGTAGGCACCTGTCGATGCTACTCGCTGCCCCGCAGGACACCCGGCGGTTAACGGACGAATCCCGGATGGTTTCCGCCATCCGGGATTCGAGCGTGTACAGGGTGCTGTATTAGCGGACCACCACGGCGAGAACGTCGCGGGCCGAGAGGACCAGGTAGTCCTGGCCGTCGAACTTCACTTCGGTTCCGCCGTACTTGGAGTAAATCACCTTGTCGCCGACGGCGACGTCGAGCGGAACGCGGTTGCCGTTGTCGTCGATGCGGCCGGGGCCTACTGCTTCGACGACGCCCTCCTGGGGCTTCTCCTTGGCGGTGTCAGGGATGACGAGACCCGAAGCAGTTGTCTGCTCGGCGTCGACCTGCTTGATGACGATGCGATCCTCGAGCGGCTTGATGGAGACCGACACGGTTGACCTCTTTCTGAACTAAGACTTGAGTTAGCACCCTCACATCGAGAGTGCTAACGCCAGTCTAGGCATCCGCTGGCACTCTCGCAACGTGAGTGCCAATCCAGCGCCGTGGCCTTGGTAGGTTTGCGGGATGGAGAGAGCCGAACTGGTCGAATTGCTGACGCCGGAGGGACTGACCCTGCTGGACGAGGTCGCCGGGGCGGATGCCGTCGGCGATGTCGTGGCCGCCGTGTCACGTCTCAGGGCAGCAGGGCACTCCCCCTCCCTCGTCGCCACCGTGCTCACCCAGGCCAGGCTGCGGCACAAGGCGAGGGGCAAGTTCGGCGACTTCGCCTCACGGATGCTCTTCACCGAGGCAGGACTGGAACAGGCAACACGGCTTCGTGTCGCTGCGCTGCACGCAGGCCGGTTCGAATCCGCAGGGCTCCGCCGTGTCGCCGACCTCGGCTGCGGCATCGGAGGTGACGCCATGGCCCTCGCCGCCCTCGACCTCGAGGTGACCGCCGTCGACGTCGACGAAGTGACCGCGACGGTCGCGAGTTACAACCTCGCCCCGTTCGAATCCGCCCGTGCCGAGCACGCCGCCGCCGAGGACATCGACCTCACGTCGTTCGACGCACTGTACTTCGACCCGGCCCGCCGGACCGCCGGGCACGTGAACACCGCGAGGCTCACCCAGTACTCCGACTACACCCCGTCGCTCGACCTCGTCGTCGGCGCGGCCGCAGACCGGCCCACAGGCGTCAAGCTGGGCCCGGGCTTCGACCGCAGCCTCATCCCCGAGGATGCGGAGGCCCAGTGGGTCAGTGTCGACGGGCAGGTCGTCGAGCTCGGCCTGTGGTTCGGGGCGCTCGCACGAGACGGCATCCGCCGGTCAGCCCTGGTCCTCGATTCGGCCGGGAGCCATGAGGTCCACGCAGGTGAGGACAGCGCCGACGTTCAGGTCGGAGCGCTCGGCGGGTACCTCTGGGAGCCGGACGGCGCGGTGATCCGTGCCCGCCTGATCGGCGATGTGGCCCGTTCGCTGAACGCCCGCATGCTCAGCGACGGCATCGCCTATCTCACCGGCGACGAGCCTGCCGGGAGTCCGTTCGCGACCGGCTTCCGTATCGTCGAGCGTTTCTCGCTCGACGAACGCACGCTCAAACGGGAACTACGGTCCCGCGGGATCGGAACCCTCGAAGTGAAGAAGCGCGGGGCGGACATCGATCCGGCCGCGTTCCGAAACCGGATGAACCTCAAGGGCCCCAACAGCGCCACCCTCGTCCTCACACGGGTGGACGGACGGCACGCGGCGCTGCTCTGCGAACGCCTCTGACCTTCCACTTTCACTCTATTACCCCGAGGGGGGCTTGCCGCAAGACCCGGGTCGTGCCGCACACTTGCTGGTCGTGAGCGGAAGACGACGGACGGGAGTGATGGAATGCGAGTTGTCCTGTGGGCGGCGGCAACGGGCACAAACGGCACGGTGGTTGGCGTGACGTGGACCCGCTGATGACAAGCGTCTTCGACCTGCCCGACCGGCTGGCAGGCAAACGGGACCATACGCTGATCGCAACAGATGACGAGCATTTCGCGGCCATCGCAACCAGTCTCGAGGAGTCGATCGCCGATGCATCCGACCGTCTCGATGCCGCGCGCCGCGCACCGGCAGGCCCGGGCCAGCAGGCGCTGGACCGGGACCTGGAGGTGCACAGGCTGACCGCTCGGCTCCGCCTCCTGCGCCGTTTCGGTCTCGACCTGTGCCTCGGACGGATGGTCGGCGCCGGGAACCCAGAACCGGTGTATGTCGGGCGGTTCGGCCTCACCGACGGTGCGGGACGCCGGCTCGTGGTCGACTGGCGTTCTCCCATCGCCGAGCCGTTCTTCGGGGCGACGCACGCCAACCCGATGGGCCTCGTGAGCCGCAGGAGGTATCGCTGGACCCGCGGCCGGATCAGCGACTACTGGGATGAGGTGTTCACCCCGGACGGGCTCGAGGGCGGCCATGCGGCACTCGACGACCAGTCCGCCTTCATCGCCAGCCTGGGCAGCAGCCGGTCGCCGCGGATGCAGGACGTGCTCGGCACGATCCAGGCCGATCAGGATGCCATCATCCGCGCCTCGTCTCGCGGCGCCCTCGTCGTCGACGGCGGCCCTGGAACGGGGAAGACCGTCGTCGCCCTCCACCGCACCGCCTACCTCCTCTACGCGGACCCCCGGTTCGGCCACCGCAAGGGTGGCGCACTGTTCGTCGGTCCGCACCAGCCCTACCTGGACTACGTCGCCGACGTCCTCCCCGGCCTCGGAGAGGACAGCGTCGAGACCTGCACTCTGAAGGACCTCGTCCCTGAGGGAGCCTCGGCCGCGATCGAACCGGATCCGCAGGTCGCCGCGCTGAAGTCGACCGTCGCCATGGTGACGGCGATCGAACCGGCGGTCGGGCTTTACGAGGAACCACCGGCCAGGGGGATGACCGTCGAAACCCCCTGGGCGGACCTCTGGCTCAGCGCAGAGGACTGGGCGGAGGCCTTCGAGGCGCCGGAACCGGGAACACCGCACAACGACGCACGCGACCAGGTCTGGGAGGCGCTCCTCGACATCCTGACCGACCAGCTCGACGACGATGAGGTGCCACCCGCCCTGCTCCGCAGGGCGCTCGTCCAGAACGACGGCCTGACCCGAACATTCACGAAAGCGTGGCCTCTGCTCGATCCGGTCGCCGTCGTGGCGGACCTGTGGTCGGTTCCCGCCTACCTGCGCAGGTGTGCTCCCTGGCTCTCACCGGATGAGGTCGGGAAGCTGCAACGCCAGGAGGCCAGGGCCTGGTCGACCTCCGACCTCCCCCTCCTGGACGCGGCACGTCAGCGCATCGGCGACCCAGAGGCATCCAGAGGCAAGCGTCGCCGCGCCGCGACTCTCGCCGCCGAGCAGGAACAGATGGCTAGAGTTGTCGACGACCTCATCGCCGGCGACGACTCGGAGATGCAGGTGATGTCGATCCTGCGCGGGCAAGACGCCAGGAACACACTCGTCGACGAATCCGCGTTGCCCGGTACCGATCCCGATCTTCTTGCCGCCCCGTTCGCTCACATCGTGGTGGACGAGGCCCAGGAACTGACCGACGCCGAATGGCAGATGTTGCTGCTGCGCTGCCCCTCGCGAAGTTTCACCATCGTCGGGGACAGGGCGCAGGCGAGGCACGGGTTCACCGAGTCCTGGGAGGAGCGGCTCCACCGGGTCGGCCTCGACCGCATCGACCTGGCGACCCTGAGCATCAACTATCGGACGCCGGAGGAGGTCATGGTGGAGGCCGAGCCGGCCATCAGGGCCGCCCTCCCCGACGCCAACGTGCCGACCTCGATCCGCTCGAACGGCATCCCCGTCCTGCACGGGACAGCAGAGGACCTCCGCGAGATCCTCGACACGTGGCTCGCGGCGCACGCCGACGGGATCGCGTGCGTGATCGGCGATCCGTCGTTCCCGGGGATGTCCCGCGTTCGCTCGCTCTCCCCTGAGCTGTCCAAGGGGCTCGAGTTCGACCTGGTCGTGCTCATCGACCCTGAACGGTTCGGCACGGGGATCGAAGGTGCTGTGGACCACTACGTCGCGATGACCCGCGCCACCGAGCGGCTCGTGATTCTCACGACGTGACTCGAGCCGGTCTCTTCACATGCGGGGCGCCGCACTCGCAAGCCCTCGACAGTGGGTCGACGAGCGTGATGTCCTGAGGATTCATCCACCAACGAGAGAGAGAAGGATGCCCCATGGCAACTGTCAACTCCGACATCGACGTCCACGCACCGATTTCCACCGTGTACAACCAGTGGACGCAGTTCGAGTCGTTCCCGCAGTTCCTCAGCGGAGTGGACGAGGTCGTGCAGAAGACGGACAGGACCACGCACTGGACGGTGTCGATCGCCGGCGTCACCCGTGAGTTCGACGCCGAGATCACCGAGCAGACCCCCGACGAGCGCATCGCCTGGAAGAGCACAGGAGGAGAAGACCACGCAGGGGTCGTCACGTTCCACCGGCTCAGCGACGACGAGACGCGGATCTCCGTCCGCCTCGACTGGTCCCCGAAGGGCGTCGTCGAGAAGGCAGGCGCACTGCTCCAGGTCGACGACATCCAGATCGGCCACGACCTGAAGAAGTTCAAGGAACTGATCGAGTCCAACGGCTTCGAGACCGGCGCCTGGCGTGGCTCGGTCGACCGCGCGCCTGACGCGACCGGGCGCTAGAGCCCCGCCGCGCCTCAGGCCTGGTTCCGCGCTTCGGCTGGGGTATCCCACCCGGCCTGGGGCGTTTGGCATGTCCCGCGGAAGACGTACTGCGATGGCAGCTTCCGTTCGTGGCTCGACCAGTCGATCGCTGGACGGCGCTGTTCGGCAGGCAGATAGCCGAGCCGGTACACCGCCATCAGCTCGAGGCTGTCCGGTACCTGCAGGATCTTCTCGATCTTTGCCCAGTTCCCCGGGACTTCCATCGGGAACGAGACGAACTGGATGCCCATCCCCAGTTCGACGGTCGCCAGCCAGACGTTCTCCATCGCTGCGCCCATGCTGAAAACGGAATAGAACGACGACAGTTCGCCTGGCCGGTATTCCGCGCGGTCGAGCATCACGCCGAGGAGCAGGGGCGACCCGGCGACGAGCCGGCGGTTCTCTTCCCCGAGCTTGTGAGGAACCCGCATGGTGTTCATGAGCTTCTGGCCGCGTGAGGTGAAGACCTGGCTGGTGAACGGCCGGAGGGCGGCCGGGAGCCGGTCGAAGAGCATTCCGTCCCGACGCGTCGCCATCTCTTCGGCGCTGAATCGGAAATACGGCTTGTACCGCTCGAAGAAGGTGCCATTCGACATGGCCTCCGTCATGCTCTCGCCGCTGATGGTGGCGATCTCCTCGATGGTGGAGCGGTCGTCGACGATCACGAAACGCCACGGCTGGCTGTTCAGCTGGGAGGGCGCGCGCCCTGCGAGCTCCATGAGGAGGCGCTGGTGCTCTTCACTCACCGGATCGGGCAGGAACGGCCCGTTCGTGGTCTTCCTTCTGCGAACGACGTCGAGAAACTCCACGGGCTACCTCCAGGCCTTGATGAGGCTCGCCACGAAGAACGGCGCGGCGCTGAGTGCCGTCACGATGTGCCGTCGGGAGTGCGAGCTGATTGCGGGGATGAGAACGAGGGGGACGGCGGCAGGGAGCAGGAGCCACCCAGCGCGGTTGCGGCTCCAGAGGAGCGAACTGGCCGCCACTCCGGCGAGGCTGGCCGTCGAGATGTAGAGCGCGTGGTGAACCCAGTGCGCCCGCCCCGTCGTCAGCGCGCCGGTGGCGACGGCGACACCGAGCGCGCAGTTGGCCGCGTAGCTCGTCGTCGCGGCGGTGAACAGCACAGCGGGATTGACGGACACGGGCATCCTCCTGTTATGACGAGGTCAGGGCGAGCCAGGTGACGATGCTGTAGACCAGCCACCCGGCGGAGAGGATCGCGCCGACGAATCCGGTGACGATCGCCGACAGCGCGATGCCTGACGCGTGCGGTTCACGGGATCGGGCGAGGAAGCCGAGCACGATGGCCGCGACCGAGAGCAGGATCGTCCAGCCGAAGAAGATGCCACCGACGACTCCGATGATCCCGAGGACGAGGCCCGTCTTCGCGAATCGCGCGGACGGGCCTGCCGGCACCGCGGGGGCAGGCATGCCGTACGACTGTGCGTACCCTGCCTGTGCGGGGTAGGCGGGCTGACCGTATCCTGGTTGGTTCTGCTGGCCGTAGCCGGGCTGCGGCTGGCCGTATCCCGGCTGCTGCTGCCCGTATGGAGGCTGGCCGTATGCCGGCTGCGGGCTGCCCTGTGCGGGCCCGAAGCCGGGTGAGCTGGGCGGGGCGAAGCCGGATGGCTGCGGGGCCGGGACGCCGTATCGAAGGTCCTGCTGCGGCTGCTGCGACTGCTGCGCTGCGGGCTGCTGCGGGGCGGGCTGCTGCGCTGCGGGCTGCTGCGGGGCTGCGGGCTGCTGCGGGGCTGCGGGCTGCTGCCGCGGCGCGTGCCTGGGCGCAGGCTGGCCGAAGGGGTTGGGCGGCGGTATCGACGGGCTGCCGTAGCCGGGAGTGCCGACGGGCTCGGACGACGGACCGGAACCGGGGGCCTCCGCCCGCGTCTCGCCGGAATCCGCCGGCGGAGCCGCCACCGGAGGAAGAGGCGGACGTTCGGGCAGGCTCTCGGAATTCCGGGGGTCTGTCATGGGTTCTCCTGTCGCCGTCGCACTGGTCGCCGTGTCGTCCTCGTGAGAGCGTGCACAGGCATCCCAGACTGCCACACTACAGCGGCGATCCGCTCGGATGCCGCTCCGCCGCGACGGTTCAGCGCACCTGGATCTCAGTGACCGGCAGCGTCGAATCGGCGGAGAAATCGAGGGTCGACGGGTCATGGCCCGCCATGATCAGCTGCGCACCGAGTTCGGCGATCATGGCACCGTTGTCTGTGCACAGGGACAGCGGAGGGATGCGCAGGGCGACACCGGCCGCTTCTGCCCGTTCGACGGCGAGCTGCCTCACCCTGGCGTTGGCCACCACGCCGCCGCCGAGGAGGAGCCGGGGTACGCCGTGGTCGGTGCAGGCCGCTATCGCCTTGGTGAGGAGGACGTCAGCGACGGCCTCCCTGAAGCTGGCCGCGACATCCGCGACGGGCACCTCGTTGCCGAGATCCTGTTGCTTCTCGACCCACCGGGCAACCGCCGTCTTCAGGCCGGAGAACGAGAAGTCGTATCGGTGCCTGACGAGGTCCTTCGGCAGTGTCAGTCCACGGGGGAAGCGGATCGCCTTGGGGTCTCCTGATGCGGCCATGCGGTCGATCTCCGGGCCACCGGGGTATGGCAGACCGAGCACACGGGCCACCTTGTCGAATGCCTCCCCCGCCGCATCGTCGATCGTCTCTCCGAGGAGCTCGACGTCGCTGACCAGGTCGCGCACGAGCAGTAGCGATGTGTGTCCCCCCGAGACGAGAAGCGCGATGGTCGGGTACTCGAACGGGGTCCCTGACTCGTCCAGGATGTCGGCACCGACGTGCCCGACGAGGTGGTTCACCGCGTAGATCGGCTTGTCCAGGGCGACGGCCAGCGCTTTCGCCGCTCCGACGCCGACCATCAGCGCCCCTGACAGGCCCGGTCCGCTCGTCACGGCGATGGCGTCGAGGTCGTCGAGCCGGATTCCCGCCTCATCGACGGCTGCGGTGAGCGCCGGGATCAGTGCTTCGAGGTGTGCGCGTGCCGCGACCTCGGGAACGACGCCGCCGTAGCGGGCGTGCTGGTCCATCGACGAGGCGATGGTGTTGCTGAGGAGCGTCCGGCCGCGCACGATACCGATCCCGGTCTCGTCGCAGGACGTCTCGATGCCGAGGACGAGGGGAGCGTCCCGGTTGATCACGCGATCGCTCACGAGGCACCGACCGCCGGTGCTGGACGGGTCAGTTCGAGTTTCATCACGATGGCATCGACGTCATCGGGCTGGTAGTAGCCGGGGCGTACACCGATCGCCTCGAAGCCCAGCGATCGATACAGTTCCTGCGCTCCGTCGTTGTCCGCGCGGACCTCGAGGAACACGTCACGGACTGCTGCGGCTCGTGCCGTCCGGATGAGGGCATGCATGAGGACGCGGCCGAGTCCCATCCTGCGGACGTCGGGAGAGACGGCGATCGTCTGGACGTCCGCCTCCGTCGCGCGCGGTGGAGCCATCAGCCCCGCATAGCCCTGGACGATGTCTGGAGCTCCGAGTGCTGTTGCGACCACGTAGTGCGTGTTCTCCGAGGCGAGCTCGTCGCGCATCGCCGACTCGGACCAGGCATCCGTGGCGAACACCGACGTCTCGATCTCCATGATGTGGTGCAGGTCGGCGACGGTGGCCGTTCGCAACTTCCAGGTCATGCGGTGACCCGCTTCCGCGTCGACAGGCTGACGTCGGGAGAGCGAAGATACAACGGCTCGTCGGGGGCGAAGGCGGCTCCTGCGGCCCAGGTCGCCTCGGCGAGCATGCCGAGCGCGCCCGCGGACACGTCGACGGCATCCAGCCGGAATCCGGCGTCCGTCGGCACATCGTCGGGTTTGGCCAGGCCGGGCCCGCTGGACCGGACGGGGAGCCCGTTGGCGGTGACGCCCGAATACGTCGACCAGTACAGCTCCCGCCTGCGGGCGTCCGTCGCGATGAGGAGATCACCGGTGTTGCCCCGGCCGTACCAGTCGAAGGCGACGGCGTCGTGGCTCACGAGCGGGACGATCGGTTTGCGAGCACCGAAGGCGAACGCCCTCGCGGCCGCGATGCCGATACGGAGGCCGGTGAACGGGCCGGGGCCCATCCCGCAGGCCACGGCAGACAGATCGGCGGCGGAGACCCCTGCGCCGGCGAGCGCGTCCCGGATGAGCGCTCCGACGACTTCGGCATGCCGCATGGTGTCGTCGACGGCGAGTTCGGAGAGGATGCCGTCATCACGATCCACGACGGCGACGGAGGTCCCGGTGGAGGAGTCGATGGCGAGAAGCACGGATCCAGCCTACGCGTTTGTCGGCGTCGTTCCCTGTTCGTGCTGCGGCACGAGAGGAAGGATGAGTTCGAACACCCGACGCAGTTCGTCAGGTGGCAGCGGCGGAACCAGCACGCCGGCACCGATGGCGATGAGGTGGGGCAGCAGCGCCGCGGTCCGCGCCGTGGTTTGATCGCCGGTGATCCGCACCCAGATCGAGGCCAGGAGTTGCAGCCTGGCCTCGTCGATCCGCTCCTGCGTCCGGCGAGCCGATTCGTCCTGCACCGCCCACGCGCGCAGGGACACCTCGAGCTCAGGGCCGAGTGGCCCTGGTCCGTTGCTGCCGACCCAGCCGGTGAGCCGCGCGAGCGCGTCCCTCGGCTCCACACCGGCGGCGAGGCCTGCGGCTTCCTCCAGTGACTCGGTCACCCGGCGTTCGATGTCATCCAGGAGCGCGAGCCGGTATCCGGCCGCCCCAGCGAAATGATGGTGGAACGACCCCTTGGTCACCCCGAGCCGCGCGGCGAGCCGGTCGATCTTCAGCCCCGCCGGACCATCGGAGGCCAGGACGTCGCGTCCGACTTTGAGCCATTTCTCTCGCGCGTTCACGCTAGAAAACATACCATACCGTATGGTACGGTATGGCTCAATGGTGGGAGGGATCATGACGGAACTGACCGTCATCGGCGGCGGAATCGGTGGACTGGTCGCGGCCATCACGGCGGCCGAGCGGGGCGCTTCAGTGACACTGTTCGAGGCGCACAGCACTCTCGGCGGGCGCTGGCGATCGACCGATCCACCCTGGATCGCCCACGAGGGCCCGCATGTCGTCTACCGGGACGGTCCGATCTGGGCATGGCTGCGCGAGCGGCACTTGCTCGGCGAGACGCGGGCGGTTCCGCCTGCTGCTCTGTTCAGGTTCGTCTTCCGTCATCACGGGTCGCTGAGACGGATGCCGCCTGCCGGCCTGATCCGCGCCCTGGCCGGCCGCGGGCGGACCGCCCCCGTCGATCGCTCGTACCGCGACTGGGCAACCGAGCAGTTCGGTGCAGAGTCCGCTGCGCTGTCAGCAGCGGCATCCGGTGTCGCCCTCTTCGCGCGGGACCCTGGCTCGCTCTCCGCGGCTTTCGTCTGGGAGCGGTTCACCCGCGTCTTCTCCTTTCCCCCGTCGGCCGGCTACCGGCGGCATGGCTGGGGTGCCCTCTTCACCGCGCTCGGGGAGCGTGCCCGGTCGCTCGGGGTACGGATCGAATGCGATGCGCGGGTGTCGACGATCGGTCCAGGGCGGACCATCGTGGCCACCGAGCTCGAGTCGGCCCGCGGGCTCCTCGGCGATCCAGCGCTCGACTGGCCATCCGGCAGGGCGGCTCTGCTCGACCTCGGCCTGGCGAAGAACACGCGCGATGCCTTCGTCGTCAGTGACCTCGACGAGGCAGGTTGGCTCGAACGCTTCAGCGCCCCTGACCCGTCGTTGTCACCGCCAGAGACCTCGCTCGTCCAACTTCAAGTGCCGCTCGGACCACTCGAGTCGAAGGCGGAGGGAGTCGCGCGGCTGGAGCGGCTCGCAGATCTCGCGCTTCCCGAGTGGAGGGGCAGGGTGGCGTATCGCCGAGTCGCTGTCGCCAACCGTCGCTCGGGCGCACTCGATCGGCCCGGGTTCAGCTGGAGGGACAGGCCGGCCATCGACCGTGGGGACGGTGTGTTCCTCGTCGGCGACCGGGTCGCTTCGCCCGGGCTGCTCAGTGAGGTGAGCGTCGCGAGCGCGCTTAGGGCGGTCGACCTTGCCCTCGTCGGCAGCACCTCGCTCAGGAATCGTGGCGGGTGATCCTGATGCGCCTGGGCTCGTCCGCCGGATCGGCTTCGTCGCTGTCCGACTCCCCCGCACCGGTGGGCCTGTCGATCTCCACATCGAGCCAGCGGGAGGCGACCGCGTCGACGAGCCCCCTGCCCCACTCGACGATGACGACGCTCCCGCCGAAGTCGATATCGAGGTCGTCGAGTTCGAGGGCGTCGGTGAGCCGGTAGGCGTCCACGTGCACGAGGGGAGGTCCACCGACGAGGCTGGGATGGGTGCGCGCCAGGACGAAGGTCGGGCTCGTGACCGGGCCACGGACGCCGAGACCCTCGCCGATCCCGCGGGTCAGGGTGGTCTTGCCTGCACCGAGCGGCCCGGTGAGCACGAGAAGGTCTCCTGCCGCGAGCGTTCGCCCGAGCCGAACCCCGAAGGCATGCATGTCGTCCGAGGTCGGAATCACGGTGTCGACGGGGACCTCGATCACGACTCGTACCTTCGCGTCACCCTGGCACCGATCCTGGTCACGATCTCGTAGTTGATCGTCCCTGCAGCCGCCGCCCAGTCTCCTGCGCACGGGTAGCCGGCAGCAGGGTCGCCGAACACGACGACGTCGTCGCCGACCGCGACGTCCGTGTTGCCGACGTCGACGACGAACTGATCCATGGCGATCCGACCGGCCACGCGGAACCGGCTGCCGGCGATCGAGACATCGCCGGTTCCTGAGGCCTGGCGCGGGATTCCGTCCGCATAGCCGAGCGGGACGAGGACGAGGGTCGATTCGCCCGTGGTGCGATAGGTGTAGCTGTAGGAGACACCTCTGCCTGCTGGTACACGCCGCACCGCTGCGACCTGGCCGTGGAGTGTCATCACCGGAGTCAGCCCGAGGTCCGCCGAACTGCGGTCGTCGAACGGAGACAATCCGTACATGCCGATCCCGATCCGCACGGTGTTGAACCGCGACTCGGGCAGGTCGATCGCAGCGGCCGTCGCCGCGAGGTGCACGAGGTCTGGGGCGAGGCCTGCCTGCTCGGCGAGGGCAAGTCCCTGGTGGAATGCGGCGAGCGCGGCACGGTCGTCGGTCGCCGAGGCGTTGGAGAGGTGCGAGAAGATTCCCCTGACCCTGACGGCACCCGACTGCTCCAGTTCCCTCGCGCGACGGAAGGTCTTCGCCCAGTCGGCCTCGGCGATGCCGTTACGGCTGAGACCGGTGTCGAGTTTGAGGTGGATCTGCGCGGTCGCATCGCCGACGGCATCCGCGATCTCGTCGAGTTGCGCAGCAGAGGACACTCCCAGGTCGATCTGCCGTCGCGCCGCATCCGCGAAATCGGCGCCGGGCGGGTGGAGCCAGCAGAGTAGCGGTGCCTCGATACCCGCGTCGCGCAAGGCGAGGGCCTCGGGGATGTCGGCGGTTCCGAGCCAGTCGGCTCCCCCGGCGAGCGCGGCGCGTGCGACGGGAAGGGCGCCGTGCCCGTAGCCGTCCGCCTTCACCACCGCGATGAGATGGGGCGTTCCGACGACGGCGAGGAGATGGCGGATGTTCGCGGTCACGGCATCGAGGTCGATCACCGCTTCCCTGAACCCGCTCATGCGGCTCCCACCGGGGCGTCGGCGCGCTCGGCGACGACGAAGGCGACGGCCGCGCCGGCGTCGTGGCTCATCGACAGGTGCAGCGAGGTGATGCCCCTCGCTGCGATGACATCCGCGGTCTCACCGCTGATCTCGAACCGGGGGTCGCCCTGCGGGTCGTTCGAGACGGTGATGTCGAGCCAGTGCACGCCGTCCGAACTTCCGAGCGCCTTGATCAGTGCTTCCTTGGCGGCGAACCGTCCGGCCAGCGAACGCAGTGGCCTGTCCCGTTCGCTCTCGGCGAACAAGCGGTCGCGGAGCCGGGGCGTCCTGTCGACCGCACGTTCGAAGCGTGCGAGGTCGACGAGGTCAACACCGATGCCGACGATCACTCTGCACCTCTCTCCCCCGCGGAAACCCTGCCCGCCGACGGCGCTACTCGACCGTGACGGACTTCGCGAGGTTGCGCGGCTGGTCGACGTCGAGCCCCTTCGCGCTGGCGAGCTCCATGGCGAAGATCTGCAGCGGGATGACCGCGAGGAGCGGCTCGAACAGCGGTGCGGCGAGCGGGATCCGGATGACGACGTCGGTGAACGGAAGCACCGAAGCATCCCCCTCTTCGGCGATCGCGATGACCTTCGCACCGCGGGCACGGATCTCCTGGATGTTGGAGACGACCTTCGAGTGGATGGTCGCGGAGCCACGCGGGCTCGGCACGACGACGAAGACGGGCTGTCCGGGCTCGATGAGCGCGATCGGCCCGTGCTTGAGCTCGCCTGCCGCGAATCCCTCTGCGTGGATGTAGGCGAGTTCCTTGAGCTTGAGCGCTCCTTCGAGCGCGATCGGGAACCCGACGTGGCGGCCGAGGAACAGGACGGCACGGGAGTCGCTCATCCAGCGCGCGAGCTGGGTGACGACATCCTTCTCGCCGAGGATCGTCCGGATCTTCGCCGGGATGTCGACGAGCTCGCGGGACTGCTCGGCGAGGACCTCAGGGGTCTGCGCGCCGCGGACGCGGGCGAGGTGCAGTGCGAACAGGTAGAGGGCGGTGATCTGCGCGACGAACGCCTTCGTCGATGCGACAGCGACCTCGGGGCCTGCGTGCGTGTACACGACGGCGTCGGACTCGCGCGGGATGGTCGCACCCTGGGTGTTGCAGATGGAGAGGGTCTTCGCTCCGGCCTCGCTCGCGTACTTGACGGCCATGAGGGTGTCCATGGTCTCACCGGACTGGCTGATCGAGACGACCAGGGTCTGCGGGGTGATGACCGGTTCGCGGTAACGGAACTCGTGGCTGAGTTCGACGTCGACGGGGATGCCCGCCCACTTCTCGAGCGCGTACTTGCCGACCTGTCCGGCGTATGATGCGGTGCCACAGGCGATGACGACGATGCGGTTGATGTCGGTGAAGAGTTCGTCGAGACCGTTGAGCTCGGGGATGACGACCTGACCGTTCTCATCGATGCGTCCGCGCAGTGTGTTGGCGACGGCATCCGGCTCTTCGTCGATCTCCTTGGCCATGAAGCTGGACCAGCCGCCCTTCTCGGCTGCGGAGGCGTCCCACTGGATCTCGAAGGGCTCGACCTCGACAGGAGCGCCGAAGAAGTCGGTGACCTCGACCGAGTCAGGAGTGATCGAAACGATCTGGTCCTGACCGATGGCGAGGGCGTTCTGGGTGTACTCCACGAAGGCGGCGACGTCGGAGGCGAGGAAGTTCTCGCCCTCTCCGAGGCCGATCACGAGAGGCGAGTTGCGGCGGGCGCCGACGACGAGGCCCGGTTCGTCCTCGTGCACGGCGAGGAGCGTGAACGCGCCCTCGAGCCGGGCGACGACGTGCTGGAACGCCTCACGGAGGTTCTGGGTCTGACGGTACTCACGGCCGAGGAGAACTGCGGCGACCTCGGAGTCGGTCTCGCTGATGAAGGTGAACCCGTCGTCGAGGAGTTCCTTCTTGAGCGGGGCGAAGTTCTCGATGATGCCGTTGTGGATGAGGGCCAGTTTGCCGTCGTCACCGAGGTGCGGGTGGGCGTTCTGGTCGGTCGGAGCTCCGTGGGTGGCCCAGCGGGTGTGCCCGATTCCTGTGTGGCTGACCTCCATGGCGCTGGCCTTCACGTCGCCGGCGAGGACAGCGAGCTTTCCTGCGCGCTTCCTGGTGCGCATCTCCCCCGCCTCGTCGATGACGGCGACGCCGGCGGAGTCATACCCGCGATACTCCAGACGGCCGAGACCGCTGAGAAGGACATTGATGCTGTCATTGCTGCCGACGTAACCCACGATTCCACACATGGGCTCAAGGATACCGGCAATAGACTGGGAACCTATGTCCGACCCCTCCTCCGGCACCGCGTCGCACTCCCAGTCGACCCCATTCGTCGAAATCGACCGTTCGGACTGGGCCAGGCTCGCACCGTCCACGCAGTCGCCTCTCACGGACGCCGAGGTGTTCCAGCTGCGGGGCCTCGGCGATCGGCTCGACCTCAACGAAGTGGCGGAGGTCTACCTCCCGCTGAGCCGGCTGCTCAGCCTCTATGTGGCGAACGCGAAACGACTGCACGACTCCACCAGCGCTTTCCTCGGCGAGAAGACCGACAGGACGCCGTTCGTGATCGGAGTGGCCGGATCGGTCGCCGTCGGCAAGTCGACGGTCGCGCGGCTCCTCCGCGAACTGATGTCGCGCTGGGCAGACACCCCGAGGGTCGAACTCATCACGACGGACGGTTTCCTCTACCCGAACGCCGAGCTGGAACGCCGGGGCATCATGGGCAGGAAAGGGTTCCCCGAGTCCTACGACCGGCGGGCACTGCTCCGGTTCGTCAGCGCCGTGAAGAGCGGCGCCGGCGAGGTCCGCGCGCCGTTCTACTCGCACCTCAAGTACGACATCGTCCCCGACGCACAGGTCGTCGTCCGTCGCCCCGACGTGCTCATCGTCGAGGGCCTCAACGTCCTGCAGCCGGCCGGGAACGGCCACAGGCTCACCGTGAGCGACCTCTTCGACTTCAGCATCTACGTCGACGCCAGGACGTCGGACATCGCCTCCTGGTACGAGGAACGGTTCATGGCGCTCCAGCGCGGCGCATTCACGAACCCGAACTCGTTCTTCAACGTCTACGCCTCGCTCACCGAGGACGAAGCCAGGGAGAAGGCCAGGTTCTACTGGCGCGAGGTCAACGAACCGAACCTGCTGGAGAACATCCGGCCGACCAGGGCTCGGGCGAAGCTTGTCCTGCGGAAGGCGTCCGACCACACGGTCAGCCAGGTCCTGCTCCGCAAGGTCTGACCTCAGAAGGCCCGGCCTGCCGCGGATGCGACAGCCGGGCCTCCCCGCGGTGTTCTAGACGGCCAGGCGCTCCCGGACGACGTCGGCGAGTGCGTGCGCCAGTCGGTCGGCGGTGGGCTGGTCAGCGGCCTCGACCATGACCCGGACGAGCTGCTCGGTGCCGCTCGGGCGGAGCAACACGCGACCGGTGTCTCCCAGCTCCGCTTCGGCAGTGCGGACTGCTTCGGCGAGGACCTCGTCGGTGTGGATGCCTGTGCGATCCACGTCCTTCACGTTCACGAGGATCTGCGGGTAGACGTCCATCACGCTGGCGAGCTCCGCGGCGGTCTTGCCGGTGCGCGCCATCTCGCTGACCAGGTGCAGCCCGGTCAGGATGCCGTCGCCCGTGGTCGCGTACTCGCTCATGATGACGTGGCCGGACTGTTCGCCGCCGAGGGCGAAGCCGCTCTTGTTCATGGCCTCGAGGACGTACCGGTCTCCGACCTTGGTCTGCACCATGGAGATGCCGTGTTCTTCCATCGCGATGCGCAGCCCGAGGTTGCTCATCACCGTCGCCACGAGGGTGTCGTCCGTGAGGTGTCCGCGTTCCTTCATCGAGACGGCCAGGATCGCCATGATCTGGTCGCCGTCGATGATCTTGCCGTTCGCATCGACGGCCAGGCAGCGGTCGGCGTCGCCGTCGTGGGCGATGCCGATGTCCGCCTTGTGCTCGATGACCGCCTTGGCCAGGAGGTCGAGGTGGGTGGAACCGACACCGTCGTTGATGTTCATGCCGTCAGGGTCGTTACCGATGACGGTGAGTTTCGCGCCTGCGTCCCTGAACACCTCAGGGGACACTCCTGCCGCAGCCCCGTGGGCGCAGTCGAGGACGACGTGCAGCCCGTCGAGCCGGTGAGGCAGGCTGGCGAGGAGGTGGAGGACGTAGCGGTCCTCGGCATCGGCGAAACGCCGGATGCGACCGACCCCTGCACCTGTCGGTGCGAGCTTGGGTTCGGTCAGGTAGCTCTCGATGCGGGCTTCGACCTCGTCAGGCAGCTTGCGTCCGCCGCGGGCGAAGATCTTGATGCCGTTGTCCGGCGCCGGGTTGTGGCTGGCCGAGATCATCACGCCGAAGTCGGCGTCGATGTCCGCGATGAGGAAAGCGGCAGCTGGGGTCGGGATCACGCCGGCGTCGAGCACGTCGACCCCGCTCGAGGCGAGTCCGGCGGCGACGGCGGCGGCGATGAACTCACCGGAGACGCGAGGGTCGCGGGCCAGGACGGCGACGGGGCGCTTTCCGGCGGCTCGGCGGGCCTCAGCACTTCGGCCCTGCCCAAGCACCACAGCGGTGGCTTGGGCAAGGCCGAGAGCGAGGTCTGCCGTCAGGTCGGCGTTCGCGAGACCGCGAACGCCGTCAGTACCAAACAGGCGAGGCATGTAATACAGTCCAGGACCGAGGCGCGATTAGCGCTTCGAGAACTGAGGTGCCTTACGTGCCTTCTTGAGTCCGGCCTTCTTGCGCTCCTTGACGCGAGCGTCACGGGAGAGGAAGCCGGCCTTCTTCAGGGTTGCGCGGTTGTTCTCTTCGTCGATCTGGTTGAGCGCACGCGCGATGCCGAGGCGAAGCGCGCCGGCCTGGCCGGACGGGCCACCACCCGAGATGCGGGCGATGACGTCGTAGCCACCAGCGAGGTCGAGGACCGTGAACGGGTCGTTGATCAGCTGCTGGTGCAGCTTGTTCGGGAAGTAGTCGGCGAGCTCACGGCCGTTGACCGTGATCGTGCCGGAGCCGGGGATGAGACGCACGCGGGCGATGGCCTGCTTGCGACGACCGACGGCTGCGCCGGGAACGCTGAGGGCCGGGCGAGCCGCCTTGGGGGCTGCCTCGGTCGGCGTCTCGGTGGAGAAGCTCTCCGGGGTCTCTGCGATGGAATCTGAAATCTTCGCCACTGTAGGAATCCTTATGTCTATCCGGCGCTTACTGGGCGACCTGGTCGAGGGTGTACGTCTTGGGCTGCTGAGCAGCGTGCGGGTGCTCTGCACCGGTGTAGACCTTCAGCTTGCGCAGCTGCGCGGCGCCGAGGGAGTTCTTGGGGAGCATGCCGCGGACAGCCTTCTCCACCGCGCGACCCGGGTTCTTCTCGAGCAGTTCGGCGTAGGTCACTGCCTTGATGCCGCCCGGGTAACCTGAGTGGCGGTAGGCCTTCTTCTGGAGGAGCTTCTGACCGGTCAGGGCGACCTTGTCAGCGTTGATGATGATGACGAAGTCACCGGTGTCCATGTGGTTGGCAAAGGTGGCCTTGTGCTTTCCACGGAGGAGGATGGCGACGTGGCTGGCCAGGCGGCCGAGCACAATGTCGGTGGCGTCGATGATGAACCAGTCACGCTGGATCTCAGATGCCTTGGGGGAATACGTGCGCGTCACAATAGTGCTGCTTTCTTGTCGTAAGTTGGTTGGTCGTGAATCCCGCTCCGTTGGGAGTTCCGGAACCGGAACGCCGCAGGTGGAGGGCTCAACTTCGGATGCCGCGCTGCAGACAGAGCAGACACCAAGGAGCAAGCTTACCCGGCGTCGTCTCCAGGGTCAAACTCCGCGAACGGGCCGGAATCAGCGAACGGATCGGTTCCGTCCTGCAGTGTCCTCCGCGACCGGGTCAGTTCGGCCCGCATCTTCAGCAGGGAGTCGGTCGGGTACCCGACCTCGGCGAGAGTGAGCCCGCGGGCTGGCATCACGGCGAATTCGTTGGATCGGTCGAGCTCGTCGCGCAGCCGTGCGGCATCCTCCACCTCGAGCTTGCCCTCCCCCACCGCGACACACACGCCGACCAGGGCGCGAACCATGCTGTGGCAGAACGCGTCGGCGCGAACGTCGGCCACGAGAACGCCCCTGGCGTCCCTGGCCCAGCCGAACCGCTGAAGGGTGCGGATGGTCGTCCTCCCCTCCCGGGGCCTGCAGTATGTGGCGAAGTCGTGGAGTCCGACGAGTGACGCGGCCGCCGCATCCATCCGGTCGACGTCGAGTGGCGAGGGATGCCAGACGGTCTGCGCCCGCTCGAGCGGGTTCCTGAACGAGATGCTGTCGGCGACCCGGTACTCGTACCGTCGCCACACCGCCGAGAACCGCGCGTCGAATCCCTCTGCTGCCGGTGCCGCGTTCGTGATCACGACGTCCGGGTACTGGCCGAGGACGCCGTTAACCTTGCGGCGAAGGGCACTGCCGGTCGGGTGGAGCCCATCCCGCGCCGGGCGGCCACGACGCACCCGCGCGATCCGGTCGGCGTCGAGGTCGAGGTGGGCGACCTGCCCGGTGGCGTGAACGCCGGCATCGGTACGACCGGCGACAGACACGACGATGTGGTCGCCGTGCTTGCCGAGGATCGTCGTGATCGCTTCTTCGAGCACACCCTGGACGGTGCGCAGCCCTGGTTGCTTCGCCCACCCGGCGAAGTTCGAGCCGTCGTATGCGATGTCGAGGCGGAATCGCTGCGGCTGGGTCACCCGCCCAGTTTACGGGGCGGCCAACGACGAAGCCCCCGGTGTCCTGTCGGACACCGGGGGCTTCACCCGAGCGGAATGCTTACTTGTCTTCGGCCTTGTCGGCTTCGACGGCGTCGGTCGACTCAGCGGAATCGGTCGACTCGGCAGCGGGGGTCTCCTCGGCTGCGGCGTCATCTGCCACGACCTCGGTCTCCTCTGCCGGGGCGGCCTCTGCCGGCTTCTCAGCCTTGGCAGCGGTCTTCGACTTCTTCACCTTGGGGGTGACGGGCTCGAGGACCAGTTCGATCTGCACCATAGACGCGTTGTCGCCCTTGCGGAAACCGAGCTTGGTGATGCGGGTGTAGCCACCCTCGCGCTCGGCGACGAGCGGAGCGATCTCGGTGAAGAGCTCGTGGACGACCGAGGTGTCGCCGATCACGCGCATGACGCGACGACGAGCGTGCAGGTCACCGCGCTTCGCGAACGTGATGAGACGCTCGGCGACCGGACGGAGGCGCTTGGCCTTCGTCTCGGTGGTCTTGATGCTCTTGTGGGTGAACAGGGCAGCGGCCAGGTTGGCGAGCATGAGGCGCTCGTGCGCTGGTCCGCCTCCCAGGCGGGGGCCTTTAGTGGGCTGAGGCATTGTCGTTAATCTCCAGAATCAAAAAGTGAAAAGGCGTCGAGGACGAGCCTTAGTTGCTGGTCTCGTCTTCGTAACCCGAGTAGAAGTGGGCGCCGTCGAATCCGGGAACCGAATCCTTCAGCGAAAGGCCCATCTCCACGAGCTTGTCGCGAACCTCGTCGACCGACTTCTGGCCGAAGTTGCGGATGTTCATCAGCTGCGTCTCGCTCAGGGCGACGAGCTCGGACACCGTGTTGATGCCCTCGCGCTTGAGGCAGTTGTACGAACGAACGGACAGGTCCAGGTCTTCGATCGGGATCGAGAGTTCGCTGGAGAGGACGGCGTCGACCGGCGCCGGGCCGATCTCGATGCCTTCTGCCGCGTTGTTCAGCTCGCGGGCGAGACCGAACAGTTCGACCAGGGTCTTACCGGCTGATGCGATGGCGTCGCGCGGCGTGATGGCCGGCTTCGTCTCGACGTCGACCACGAGGCGGTCGAAGTCGGTGCGCTCACCGGCACGAGTCGCCTCGACACGGTAGGTCACCTTGAGGACGGGCGAGTAGATCGAGTCGATCGGGATCTGGCCCGCCTCGGAGAACTCGTTGCGGTTCTGCGTCGCAGACACGTAGCCACGGCCACGCTCGATGGTGAGTTCGAGTTCGAACTTCGCCTTGTCGTTCAGCGTCGCGATGACGAGGTCGGGGTTGTGCACCTCGACGCCGGCAGGAGCCGAGATGTCTGCAGCGGTGACCTGGCCTGCGCCGGTCTTGCGGAGGTAAGCGGTGATCGGCTCGTCGTGCTCGCTCGAGACGACGAGGCCCTTGATGTTCAGGATGATCTCGGTGGCATCCTCTTTCACACCGGGGATGGTGCTGAACTCGTGCAGCACGCCGTCGATGCGAATGCTGGTCACAGCAGCGCCCGGGATCGAGGACAGCAGGGTACGGCGAAGCGAGTTACCGAGGGTGTAACCGAAGCCAGGCTCCAGGGGCTCAATCACGAACCGGCTGCGGAACTCTGAGATGTTCTCTTCGGTGAGCGTTGGGCGCTGTGCAATAAGCACTATGTATTCCTTTCGGCTAAGTGTCCGCTATATGACACTTGCAATGGCGATGTATTGAGTTGTGTTCGTCAACGGTCGATTGAGCAGTGCCGCCTGGCACTGCTCAATCGACCATGGTGAAAGGCTTAAACGCGGCGACGCTTCGGCGGGCGGCATCCGTTGTGCGCCTGCGGGGTGACGTCGTTGATCGAACCGACCTCGAGGCCAGCGGCCTGGAGCGAACGGATCGCGGTCTCGCGGCCGGAGCCGGGTCCCTTGACGAAGACGTCAACCTTCTTCATACCGTGCTCCTGCGCCTGGCGGGCAGCCGACTCGGCGGCCAGCTGTGCGGCGAACGGGGTCGACTTGCGCGAACCCTTGAAGCCGACTCCACCTGAGGATGCCCAGCTGATGACGGCACCAGTGGTGTCCGTGATCGACACGATCGTGTTGTTGAAGGTGGACTTGATGTGAGCCTGGCCCACAGCAATGTTCTTCTTCTCTTTTTTACGCGGCTTGCGAGTAGCCGACTTGGGTGCTGCCATTGATTTCTCCTAAATCTTCCTGGCGAGACTCGAGGCCGAAGGCCTAGCGAGCCTTCTTCTTGCCGGCTACGGTGCGCTTCGGGCCCTTACGGGTGCGAGCGTTGGTCTTGGTGCGCTGACCACGGACGGGCAGGCCGCGACGGTGGCGGATGCCCTCGTAGCTTCCGATCTCGACCTTGCGGCGGATGTCGGCCTGTACTTCACGGCGGAGGTCACCCTCAACCTTGTAGTTGCCTTCGATGTAGTCACGCAGCTGGATCAACTGATCGTCGCTGAGATCCTTCACGCGGATGTCTCCGCTAATTCCGGTGTCGGCGAGGGTCTTCAGGGCCCTCGTGCGTCCAACACCGTAGATGTACGTCAGTGCGATTTCCACGCGCTTGTCGCGTGGGATATCTACGCCGGCGAGACGTGCCATGGTGGCTTCTCCTAGGAGTTTCGTGGAGGTGTGGAGCAGTTCCTGTGCCCGGGCCTCCGACCCGAGGTGTCACTCGAATGAGATCTGGAACTGCCGATATTTGTGTTGCTGGTTACTGCCGTTGTCCTCGTGAAAACGAAGGACTAACCCTGACGCTGCTTGTGGCGCGGGTTCTCGCAGATGACCATGACGCGTCCGTTGCGACGGATGACCTTGCACTTGTCGCAGATCTTCTTGACGCTGGGGTTGACCTTCATGTGATTCTCTCTTTTCGCTGTCGTCGTGCCTGGGCGCCTGAGAAGACTCAGGTCGAGCCGGGCCGTTACTTACAGCACGTCCTACTTGTAGCGGTAAACGATCCGGCCGCGGGTCAGATCGTATGGGCTGAGCTCAACGATCACGCGGTCCTCAGGAAGGATGCGGATGTAGTGCTGGCGCATCTTGCCGCTAATGGTGGCAAGAACGCGGTGGCCGTTCGTCAACTCAACGCGGAACATCGCGTTGGGCAGAGCTTCGACAACTGCGCCTTCGATCTCAATGACACCGTCTTTTTTGGCCATAGCCTCACTGTCGCTAAAAATAGTTCGCACTGGTCGTGCGGATGGATTATGGTGCTGCAAAGTCCTGTTGGATGACACGCCAGAAGCGTGCACAAAGCACCAACGGACAATCCTATGGTATTCGGCGGCTTTTCGCCAACCGACGACTACGCCGTGCGCGCCGCGACGATGCCGACGAGCTCGGGGAAGAGCGGATGCCCCTCCGTGAGCCCCGTGACCCGCTCCACGAAGCCTTCAGCGGGCAGCTCGGCGAGCAGCTGCAGCATCTCGACACTCTGCTCGTCGTCCGCGACATCGAAGCGCAGAGCCTGCCCGACGGCGTCGACGAGAGCCGTGTGTCCGAGACCGCGTTCGGCCAGTTCGGCCGCAGGAGAGATGAATCGCTCGTTCCTCGAGAGCTTCCGCAGCGGCTGGCGCCCCACCCGCTGCACGGTGTCGGGGAGATGAGGATTGGCGAACCTGACGAGGATCTTCTCCCGGTAGGCACGCTGGACCTCCGCGTCGATGCCGTGCTTGGCCACGAGGAGCGATGACGTCTCCTCGAGGACCCGCCTGACGGCATCCGCCACCCCCGCATCGGCGAGGGCGTCCGAGATCCTGTCGATCCCGGCGGCGAACCCGTAGTACGCGGCAGTGGCGTGGCCGGTGTTGACCGTGAAGAGTTTCCGTTCGATGTACGGCCCGAGGGCGTCGACGAATGTCGCACCCGGGATTGCAGGGGTGTCGTCGCCGAACGGCCCGGATTCGATCACCCACTCATAGAACGCCTCGACGGTGACATCGATCCCCGCCGCGGCATCCTGGCCGGGAACGATCCGGTCGACGGCGGTGTTGGCGAAGACCGCGCGGGCCGCGATGACGTCCCACTCGTCAGGGCCGACGCTCGACTGCACTTCGGTCCTGAGCAGCTCGGTGGCGTTGATGGCGTTCTCACACGCCATCACGGCCAGTGGTGCGAGGCCCGGGTCGCGGAGCGCGAGGCCGCGGGCGATCACCGGGGCGACGAATCGCAGAATGTTCGGGCCGACCGCCGTCGTCACGACGTCTGCGGTCTGGATCTCCGCGATGAGCCCGGTCTCGTGCGTCGCACTATTGACGGCCCTGAAGCCGGCGACGGTGCGTTTCCCGCCTCCGTCACCGACCTCGTGGACCGTGTACGACTCGCTCGAGGCGAGCGCGTCGATCAGGTCGGCGTTCACGTCGGCGAAGACGACCTCGTAGCCGGCGTCGTGGAGGAGGAACCCGACGAAGCCCCGGCCGATGTTGCCTGCGCCGAAGTGAACAGCCTTCATTCTGCGTTGACCTCCTCGAGAAGCGAGAACAGCTCAGCGGCATCCGTCGCCTCGATGAGCTTCTGCACCTCGTCCTCGTCGGAGAACACGATGGCGATCTTCGAGAGGATCTCGAGGTGCTCGTTGTTCAGCCCGGCGATGCCGACGGCGAACCTGACCTCGTCGCCATCCCAGTCGATCGGTGTCTCGTAGCGGACCAGGGAGAGAGCCGACCGGGTGATCCCATCCTTCGCCTCGTTCGTTCCGTGAGGGATCGCGAGGTAGTTGCCCATGTAGGTGGACACGGATGACTCGCGTTCGAGCATCGCGTCCACGTATTCGGGCAAGACAGCCCCTGCGGCGACGAGGAGCTCCCCCGCCTCCCTGATGGCCTCGTCCTTCGTGGTGGCCGACCCTGCGGCCACCACGTTCTGCGGCGTGAGGATGTGATCTGTCATTCGGTGCCCCCCTGGCTGTCGTTGCGCTTGACGAGTTCGACCACGTCATCGTACTTCGGGCTGTTCATGAAGTTGTCGACCGAGATGTGCTGCGAGTTCGGCGACTTCTCCCGTGCCCGGTCGGTGAGGTCCTGGTGGGTGATGACGAGGTCGGCATCACCGGTCAGGTTCGCGATCGACTGGTTGGTGACGGTGACGCCGTCGACGCCCGCCTTCTTGATCTTGTTGCGGAGGACCGAAGCACCCATGGCGCTCGAGCCCATCCCGGCGTCGCACGCGAACACGATGTTGCGGACGAGCGTCGCCGTGGCCGTTCCGGTCGCGGTGCCCGTGTCTGCGCTGCCCTCGGCGACGAGGCCGTCGAGCACTGCGCTCCTCTTGCCCTTGTTCGCCTCGGTGGCGGCCACCGCTGCGCTCATGTCGCCGGCGTTGCCCGAAGCCAGGTCACGCTTGCGTGATGCGCGCAGGATGATGGCTGCGATGAGGAACGACGTCGTCGCGGCCAGGATGACCGACAGGATGACGCCGACCATGCTGGAGAACGGCGTCTGGATGAGCACCGCGATGATGCTCCCAGGGGACGCGGGTGCCCGCAGGCCGCTCTGGAAGGCCACGTTGGTGGCGACACCGACCATGCCTCCCGCGATGGCGGCGAAGACGAGCAGCGGCTTCATCAGCACGTACGGGAAGTAGATCTCGTGGATGCCGCCGAAGAACTGGATGATGATCGCACCAGGAGCGCTCGCCTTGGCGATGCCGAGCCCGAAGAACGAGTAGGCCAGCAGGATGCCGAGCCCGGGGCCGGGGTTGGCCTCGATGAGGAACAGGATGCTCTTGCCGCTCTCCTCCACCTGCTGGACGCCGAGCGGAGTGAAGACGCCGTGGTTAATGGCGTTGTTGAGGAAGAGGATCTTGCCCGGCTCGACGAAGATGCTGACCAGCGGAAGAAGCGACAGGGCGACGAGCCAGTTGACCACGCTTTCGAGCGCCGCGCTCAGTGCGGTGATGATGGGGGCGATGCCGAAGAACGCCACGATGGCGAGGATCGCGCCGAGGATGCCTGCCGAGAAGTTGTTGACGAGCATTTCGAAGCCGGCCTTGATCTTGCCGTCCCAGATGCTGTCGACCTTCTTCATCAGCCAGGCCGCGAGCGGGCCCATGATCATGGCGCCGATGAACATCGGGATGCTGGATCCGACGATGACACCCATGGTCGCGATCGTTCCGACCACGCCGCCGCGTTCACCGTAGATCATCCGCCCACCGGTGTTGGCGATGAGGAGCGGGAGCAGGTAGGTGATCATCGGGCCGACGAGGCCGACGTACTGGGTGAACGTCGTGCCGTCCTCGGTCTGCGCGAGCGCGGTGGCCGCACCCTGCCAGCCGATGACATCCGCGTCTCCGAAACCGCCGAGGATGCCGTTGGGAAGCCAGCCGGTGGCGATGAAGAACGCGGTGATGAGGCCCCACGCAATGAACGCTGCGATGTTGGGCATCACCATGCCGGAGAGGAAGGTCCCGAATCGCTGGACGCGGACCCGTGCACCTCCCGGCTTTGTTGGGGTAGACGTCGTCGTCATGATTGTGCCTCTTTCAGGGTGAGTGCAGCGGAAGCTACCGCTGCGCGGGATTCGGCCGCCCCATCGGCGGCCAGGGCGATTTCGGCGAGGTGTCGTGCCTCGTCGATGGTGAATTTCAGGAGCGAAGCCCGGACGTCGACGAGCGCCGGGGTGGACATGGAGAGGGTTGTTGCGCCGAGTCCGACGAGGACGACGGCCAGGAGCGGGTCGGCTGCGGCTTCACCACAGATGCCGACCGGTTTCCCTGCAGCTGCACCTGCCGCGCCGACCTCGCCGACGAGGCGGAGGACGGCCGGGTGCCACGGATCCTGGAAGGCCGCGACGGAGCCGAGCATCCGGTCGGCGGCGAGGGTGTACTGCGTGAGGTCGTTCGTCCCGATCGACGCGAAGTCGGCGGAGCCGAGGATGCGGTCGGCGAGCAGTGCAGCAGAGGGGACCTCCACCATCACACCAGCGGTGCGGATGCCGTATTCGCGGGCGAGCCCGACGAAGTACCTCGTCTCCTCGACGGTGGAGACCATCGGCGCCATCACCCACAGTTCCGCCTCGGTGGCGGCGTCCGCCTCGGCGAGCGCCGTCAACTGCTCCCGAAGGATGTCTTCGCTGGCGC
This sequence comes from Mycetocola sp. Y171, assembly GCF_056713165.1. NCBI lineage: Bacteria > Bacillati > Actinomycetota > Actinomycetes > Micrococcales > Microbacteriaceae > Mycetocola > Mycetocola sp. Y171. Next base: position 102,735 of record NZ_JBWYGX010000003.1, on the reverse strand, counting down.
GGAGCGAGCGGAGTCCGCGGAGTCCGAGCGCCGGGTTCTCCTCGTGTGCGTCGTTGAGGAACTGCAGGGGTTTGTCCGCCCCGGCGTCGAGCACGCGGACGACGACCTTTTTCCCGGGGAACGCCTGGAGCAACCGGACGTAGTGCTCGCGCTGCTGGTCGACCGTCGGAGCCGAACCGCCGGCGTCGAGGAAGAGGAACTCCGTGCGGAACAGCCCGACGCCTTCGGCGCCTGCGTCTGCTGCGGCCTGTGCGCCCGCTGATGATCCGAGGTTGGCCAGCAGGGGAACGGCGGTGCCGTCGGCGAGTGCGCCAGGGGTGACGGGGGCGACCGACGCCGCCTGCCGTTCGGCGATGCGGCGTTCGGCATCGGCCTTCTGCTCGTCGGTGGGGTTGGCGATCACCGTTCCTGCGGCCGCGTCGACGATGACGACGGTGCCGTCAGCCAGCCCGGCGGCATCCACTGCGCCGACGACGGCGACGATGGACTTCTCCCTGGCGAGGATGGCCGTGTGCGAGGTCGGTCCCCCGTCACTGGTGACGAGGCCGAGTACCTTGCCGAGGTCGAGCATGGCAGTGTCTGCGGGGGCGAGGTCGCGCGCCACGAGTACGAACGGATGGTCGGGGTCCGGTAGCCCGGGGGCACTGACGCCGCCGAGGTGCGCGATGACGCGCTGCGAGACGTCGTCGAGGTCTGCGGCCCGCTCCCCCAGGTAGCCGCCCATGGCGACGAGCTGGTCGCGGAACGAGGCGAACGCCTCGAAGACGGCTCGTTCTGCGGTCTTTCCTGCGGCGAGGGACTCATCGATGGCATCCGAGAGCATCGGGTCCTCCGCCATCATCGCCTGAGCCTCGAGCACGTCGCGCGCCGCGCCGCCTGCGGTCTGCCCGCGTTGTTCGAGTTCACGGGCGACGACCCCGAGGGATGCCCGCGCCCTGTCTGTCTCCTCCGCCTGCGTCCTGCTGCTTGCGGTGTCCTCAGGGGCAGGCAGCGGTTCGGCCATGCGGGCGACGACGCCGACGGTGACTCCCTGTCCGATCCCGGTGCCGACGACGGCGGTGTCGGGGCTGCTACTCGTCATGGTCGGTCACCAGAAGCTCGACGAGGCTGTCGAGGACCGTTTCGGCGTTGTCCCCGTCGGCGGTGAGGGTGACGTAGTCTCCGTGGTTCACTCCGAGCGAGATGACACCGAGGATGCTCGCCGCATTGACCGGTTTGCCGCTGCCCTTGGCGAGCGTGACCTTGGACCCGGATGCCGTCGCGGCCTGGGTGAAGAGCTTTGCCGGGCGGGCGTGCAGCCCGTGTGACGATCCGATTCGAACGGTGCGTTCAGCCATGGGTGGGTCCTCCGTCGCTGCGTTGTGGTTCCCCCCGTTGAGACGACGCCCCTGCAGCTTCCAGGGCGAGGTCGAGGGCTTCGTCGCCGACCGGCGACGAGAAGACGGTTGCCGGCATGACGGCGACGGCGACGCCGGCCGCATCGGCGAGGGCGCGCACGTCGGCGAGGCGGTCGCCGAGGTGGGGCCCGAGCAAAACGACGTGGGCGGTCGGGAGCTGCTGGGCGAGCGTGTCGAGCGGGCAGGCCTCAGCGGTGGCGTCGAGTTCGCGGGCGTCTGCGGTCTTGCGGATGCGCCTGGCGACGAACGTCGAAGACGCTCCAGCGCCACACACCACGAGGATCCTCATCGATCCGCCTCCGTTGCCGTTCCGTGTATCCGTCGGTGCCGCCCGGTTCACACGCGGGCTTGACCGATTCTCCCGCCAGCCCTTTCCTCCGTGCCACCACAAAGCTTTCCGCCCCACCGGAAAAGATCGTTTCCTCCCCCCGCCGCTCGCGCTCAGATGGTTGACTCTGAGAGGACACCGGAGCCCAGAGAACCGTTCTCGCCTGAGGGTGCTCCCGAGGGAGATCGTGACACGCGACAGACAGGACAGGATCCTCACCTACCTCGCCCGCGCGGGCACGTGGGTGACGGCGAGCGAGCTCGCCGACGTCCTCGGCGTCACACCACGCAGCATCCGCAGTTATGTCACGGCGGTGAAAGCCAGGCCCGCGGGCAGCGCCGTCGTCGAAGCGGGACCGAACGGCTACCGGATCAACGCGGATGCCTACGGAGCCTTCCGCGTTGCGGCATCCGCCGAGCAGTCGGAGACGCCGCGCGACCGGCTGTACGGGATCGTCAGACGGCTCGTCGACAGCCCGGACGGGCTCGATGTGTTCGAACTCGCCGAGAGCCTGCACGTGTCTGAGTCGACCATAGAGTCCGACCTCGCCCGCGTGCGCCAGCTCCTCGCCGAAGCGGAACTCTCGCTGTCGAGGAGCGGGAGCACGGTGACCATGTCAGGAACCGAGCTCGCCAGCAGGCGACTGCTCTCGCGGATGTTCCGCGACGAGACGGAACGCGGGCTGATCGAACTCGAGGCGATCCAGCGCGAGTTCTCCTCCGACAGCCTCAGCGAGTTCAAGACCGCGCTGATCGACATGCTCACAGACAGGGGCTACGCCCTCAACGATTATGGGATCGACAACGTCCTCCTGCACATCGCCATCGCCGTGGACCGGGTGTCGAAGAACCGTCTCGTCCCCGAACCTCCCGCCAGACCGGTCGCCCCGCCCGACGGCATCCCCGCTGCCCTCTCCGCGCTCATCACCGCGCACTTCGACACAGCGCTCGGCGAGGCAGACATCGACTACCTCGCCTACCTGCTCTCCACGCGGGCCGTGACGATAGCCGCTGACGCCCCTGACTCGGGCTATCTCAACCAGGCCGACCTCGACATCGTCCGCGGCATCGTGCAGAACGCCGGCGAGGAGTACCTCGTCGACCTGTCGGACGAGGACTTCATCACCCGGCTCACCCTGCACGTGCAGAACCTGCTCAGGCGGGCCCACGACCACTCCTACTCGCGGAACCCGATGGCCAGGTCGATCAAGACCTCGTATCCGATGATCTACGAGCTGGCCGTCTACATCGCCAGCCGGCTGCAGCAGCACGGCGACGTCGAGATCAACGACGACGAGATCGCCTACATCGCCATGCACGTCGGCGCCCACCTGCAGCAGCAGTCGCGATCGGACGAGCCGCTTCGCTGCGTGATCGTCTGCCCCAACTACTACGACATGCACCTGATGCTGCGCGACAGGGTCATGCTCATGCTCGGTGACGCGCTCGAGGTGACCCGCGTGGTGACCCGCAGCGACGTCTCCTGGGCGGCTCTCGACGCAGACATCGTCCTGACCACGATCGAGCCTCCTGTGCCAGACGACGCCGTCCTCGTGATCCAGCCGTTCTTCACCCAGGGCGATGCCGACCGGGTACGCCAGGCGGTCAGCCGGCTCCGCCGGGTGCGCAGGCGGGCGCTGATCAAGGACGAGGTGCTCAAGTACTTCGACGAGTCGCTGTTCCTCCGCAACGTGAGGGCGAGGGACGAGACGAGCATGATCAGGCAGCTCGGCGACCTCATGGTTGCGCGGGGCGTCATCGACGAGAGCTACGTCGACGGGGCGATCGAACGCGAACGGATGTCATCGACGGCGTTCACCGACTCCCTCGCGGTCCCCCACGCCATGGCCATGACCGCTCGGTCGACGTCGATCGCCATCGCCGTCAATGAATCGAGCATGCCCTGGGGAGAGAACCGGGTGAACGTCGTCGCCTTCATCGCGTTCAGCGCGGCGGAGCGGGCCAACTTCCAGAGGGTGTTCGACCAGTTCGTCGAGGTGTTCTCCGAACGGGAGGATGTGCAGCGCATCGTCAAGAAATCCGTCGACTTCGGTGCGTTCATCGACGAGCTCGTCCACACCATGGACTCCTGACCGGGGCCGGGGTCGTTCTCAGGCCAGCAGCGCCGCGTTCATCCGATCGGTGAGGTCGGCGTCCCTGCCGATGGGCGTGCCGTCGACGGCGGTGACAGGGGCGGCGAGCCTCACGCTGGAGACGAGCCAGACGGCATCCGATCGAAGGAGCTCGCCGACCTGGACGGTGCGGTAGACGCAGTCGAACCCCTGTGCCGTGAGGTACGCGAACAGGTCGGCCTGGGTGGTCCCGGCGAGGATGCCGTGCTGGATCACCGGGGTGACGATGGTGGTGCCTTGCCGGAGCAGCAGAGACGAGGTCGGGCCCTCGAGAGCGAAGCCGTCCGTCGACGTGAATACGGCGTCGTCTGCGCCTCGGCGCCTGGCCTCCCGAAGCGCTGCCATGTTGAGGGCGTACGACAGGGTTTTCGCGCCGACGAGCAGCCAGGGCGAATCGGCGCCGACGTCGTTCGCGTACCCGCGACTGAGGGTGACGATGCGGATGCCTTCGGTGCGCTCGGGGACCTCATCGGCAATAGCGCTGCCGGTGAGCCAGCAGGTCGGTGGCCCGTCGGCGCCTGTTCCTCGCGTCATCACCAGCCGGATCGAGGCCTGGCCCTTCGATGGCAACGCTTCGAGGATCTCTGCGATCGCGAGCCGCCACTGGCCGAGGTGCGGCGCAGGCAGGTCGAGCTTCCTCGCGGACGCCGTCAGCCGCTCGAGGTGGGCGTCGATCCCCCTGGCGCGCCCGTCATGTGCGCCGAGCGTCTCGAAGATCCCGTCACCGCGTCCGGCGCCGGCGTCGAACGCCGACAGGATCGGTTCGGCGGGCGGTACGAAACTCAGCGTTGCCGCCAGCGCGGCGTCGTTCGCGTCGGAGTCGGCGGCGACGGGGTCGAGGAGTAGCACGAGTGACGTCATCGGTGGATCCTCGCGGTCAGGCGATCGGGGTGGGGGTGACGCCGAACGGAGCCAGACCCCGTGCACCGCCGTCTTCAGCGGTCAGGACCCAGATTCCGTCCTTGTGGACGGCGACGCTGTGCTCCCAGTGGGCGGCGGCGAGTCCGTCATCCGTGGCGACCGTCCAGTCGTCATCCCTGACATGGGTGTCGATGCTGCCGAGGACGACCATCGGTTCGATGGCGACGACCAGACCGGGTTTGACCTCTGGCCCTTTGGGCCTCACCCGGTAGTTGAAGACGGGAGGGGCTTCGTGCATGGAGCGACCGATGCCGTGTCCCACGTAGTCGGTGAGGATTCCGTAGCTGCCGCGATCCTCGATGTAACCCTGCACGGCGTCACCGACCTCGTTGAGGTGGGACGCGGAGGCGAGCCGGGCGATCCCTGCCCAGAGCGACCCCTCGGTCACATCGGACAGCTTCTGCCGTTCGGCGACGAGGTCGGGCCGTGCCGGGTCTGGCAGCACGAGGCTGAATGCGGCATCGCCGTTCCAGCCACCGAGGACGGCGCCGCTGTCGACCGAGACGATGTCGCCCGGCTCGAGCACCCGGTCGTTCGGGATGCCGTGAACCACGTCCTCGTTCACGGAGGCACAGATGGTGTGGAAGTAGCCGGGTTCCAGTTTGAAGTTGGATGCTCCCCCGAGGGCGAGGATCGCCGCTTCGGCGGCGGCGTCGACCTCAGTCGTCGTTCCCCCGACGCGCAGGGCGCCCCTGGCCGCGACGAGCGAGGCGGCTGTCGCCAGACCCGGCTCGACCATCAGACGCAGCTGGGCCGGGGTCTTGTAAATGGATTTACGAAGCATCGACCGGGCTCAGAACGCGATGCCGTGGCCGGCGAGGGCGGCACGGACGCGTGCGCTGACCTCATCGACGGCTCCGAGGCCATCCACCTCGACGACGATGCCGCGATCCTTGTATGCGGCGATCACCGGCTCGGTCTGCTCGTGGTAGACATCCTGGCGGTGACGGATGACCGCTTCGGTGTCGTCGGCGCGGCCCTGCTCGGCTGCACGCTTGAGCAGTCGGGTGACGACCTCGTCCGGGTCTGCGACGAGCTGCACGACAGCTCCGAGCTCCGAACCGGTCTCGGCGAGGATCCTGTCGAGTTCCGCGACCTGTTCCGCTGTACGCGGATACCCGTCGAGGAGGAACCCATCGACGGCGTCCGGCTGGTGGAGCCTGTCCTGCACGATGGCGTTGGTGAGCGAGTCGGGGACGTATCCGCCAGATGACACGATCTCCTGGACTTTGAGTCCGAGTTCCGTGCCTTCCTTGATGTTCGCACGGAAGATGTCTCCGGTGGAGATGGCCGGGATGCCCAGTGCGTCGGCGAGAACAGCGGCCTGCGTTCCCTTGCCAGCACCCGGTGGCCCGACGATCAACAGTCTGGCGCTCATCGGAGGAGTCCCTCGTAGTGGCGCTGCTGGAGCTGCGCGTCGATCTGCTTCACCGTCTCGAGCCCGACACCCACGATGATGAGGATGCTGGCGCCGCCGAACGGGAAGTTCTGGTTGGCGCCGACGAGCGAGAGAGCAACGAGCGGGATGAGCGCGACGAAGCCGAGGTACAGTGCGCCGGCGAGGGTGACACGGGTGAGAACGAAGTCGAGGTACTCGGCGGTCGGGCGCCCGGCGCGGATACCCGGGATGAAGCCGCCGTACTTCTTCATGTTGTCCGCGACTTCCTCAGGGTTGAAGGTGATCGCCACGTAGAAGTAGGTGAATCCGACGACGAGCAGGAAGTAGAGCAGCATGTACAACGGGTGGTCGCCACTGGTGAGGTAGGTGGTGATCCAGGTCACCCACGCGGCGGGCTCCTGGCCTGCTGCCGGCTGGTTGAACTGCGCGATCAGGGCGGGCAGGTACAGCAGCGACGACGCGAAGATCACTGGGATGACGCCGGCCATGTTGACCTTGATCGGGATGTAGGTGTTGTTGCCACCGTAGGTGCGACGGCCGACCATCCGCTTGGCGTACTGCACGGGGATGCGGCGCTGCGACTGTTCGACGAACACGACGAGCATCATGATGACGAGGCCGACCGCGAGGACGAGCAGGAAGGTCTCGAATCCGCGGCTCTGGGCGATTGCAGCGAGCGAGCCCGGGAAGGTTGCGGCGATCGAGGTGAAGATGAGGAGCGACATTCCGTTGCCGATGCCGCGCTCGGTGATCAGCTCGCCGAACCACATGATGAGGCCGGTTCCTGCGGTCATCGTGATGACCATGAGGAGAACGGCGTACCAGGTGTCGTTGGTGAGCAGCTGGCTGCATTCCGCGCTGTTGTTGGTACCGAACAGGGCGCCGCTTCGCGCCACGGTGATGAGGGTCGTCGACTGAAGGATGCCGAGGAAGATGGTCAGGTAGCGGGTGTACTGAGTGAGCTTGCCCTGGCCTGACTGGCCCTCCTTGTGGAGGGTTTCGAAGTGTGGGATGACCACGCGCAACAACTGCACGATGATCGAGGCCGTGATGTACGGCATGATCCCCAGCGCGAAGATCGACAGCTGGAGCAATGCGCCACCTGAGAACAGGTTGACGAGGTCGTAGAGGCCGGAGGTGCCCTGGTTCTGGGCCAGACAGGCCTGGACGTTGCCGAAGTCTACGAACGGTGCCGGGACGAACGACCCGAGTCGGTACAGGGCCATGATGCCCAGTGTGAAACCGATCTTCCGGCGAAGGTCTGGCGTGCGGAAGATCCGCGCAACGGCGCTAAACAAAAAAGGCCTCCTGATTTCGAGCCGGTTTTTCAGCTCTTGATGCCGGTCAGTGGTCCCTGTAGTCGAACAGGCCCGGCAATCGAATCTACTCGATTACCGGGCCTGTCGAACAATCGGTGACCGTTCGCTCACGCGAAGGACAGACCGGCGTCTGTGGAATTACTTGACAGAACCGCCGGCGGCAACGATCTTCTGCTCGGCTGAACCGGAGACCTTGTCCACCGAGATGTTCAGCTTCACGTCGATGTCGCCGTTTCCGAGGACCTTGACCTTCTCGTTCTTGCGAACGGCGCCCTTGGCCACGAGGTCGGAGACGGTGACGTCGCCGCCCTTCGGGTAGAGCTCGGCGAGCTTCTCGAGGTTGACCACCTGGTACTCGACGCGGAACGGGTTCTTGAACCCGCGCAGCTTCGGAGTACGCATGTGCAGCGGAAGCTGTCCACCCTGGAAACCGGGGCGAACGGTGTAGCGAGCCTTCGTACCCTTGGTACCACGGCCTGCCGTCTTACCCTTCGAGCCTTCACCACGGCCGACACGGGTCCGGGCCTTCTTGGATCCCTCAGCAGGACGGAGGTGGTGAACCTTGAGCACCTGGGCGCGGGGGGTCACTTCCTCTTCCTTCTTGGCGGGAGCCTTCTTGGCCGGGGCCTTCTTTGCCGGAGCCTTCGCCTTGGGAGCGTCGGCTGCTGCGGTGTCAGCCTTGGCGGACTCTGCCTTGGCCGGAGCCTTCTTGGCCGGAGCCTTCTTGGCAGCGGGCGCCTTGGTGTCGGCCGACTTTGCAGCGGCCTTCTTCGCGGGAGCCTTCTTGGCGGTCTCCTCGGTGACGTCCTTCTTGTCGTCAGCCATTAGTCGATCTCCTCAACCTTTACGAGGTGAGCAACAGTGTTGACGTAGCCACGGTTCTGCTTGTTGTCCTCGCGGATAACAACATCACCGATGCGCTTCAGTCCCAGGCTGCGCAGTGTGTCGCGCTGGTTCTGCTTCTCACTAATTTTGGACTTGGTCTGCGTGACCTTCAGCTGAGCCATCAGGCACCTACCTTTGCGGAGGCCGCAGCCTTCGCGGCGGCCTGTGCCTCGACCTGCAGCAGCTTGGCAGGAGCGATTTCGGAGTACTCCTTGCCACGGCGTGCGGCGACGGCGCGGGGCTCTTCGAGCATCTTCAGCGCCGTAACCGTGGCGTGAACGATGTTGATCGTGTTGGACGAACCGAGCGACTTGCTCAGGACGTCGTGGATGCCGGCGCACTCGAGTACGGCGCGGACAGGACCACCGGCGATAACACCGGTACCTGCAGCGGCCGGACGCAGGAGGACGACTCCGGCAGCAGCCTCACCCTGGACGGGGTGCGGGATCGTCGAACCGACGCGGGGGACGCGGAAGAAGTTCTTCTTCGCCTCCTCGACGCCCTTCGAGATCGCGAGAGGAACTTCGCGTGCCTTGCCGTAGCCGACTCCGACCAGACCGTTGCCGTCTCCGACGACGACGAGAGCGGTGAAGCTGAAGCGACGACCACCCTTGACGACCTTGGACACGCGGTTGATGGTGACGACGCGCTCGAGGAACTGGCTCTTGTCAGCGTCGCGGCTGTTGCGCTCGCGACCCTGGTTACGCTCGCCGCGTCCGCCGCGACGACCGTCGCCACGTGCGTCAGTGCGCCCGGAGCTCTCGGTTCCCGCTGCGGTCTCGACCGGCTTTTCGACTGGCTGGTCCGCGGTAACGGCCTCAACCTTGCTTGCTTCACTCACAGGTTCAACCCACCCTCTCGAGCACCTTCGGCGATGGCCGCGACGCGGCCCGCGTAACGGTTACCACCACGGTCAAAAACGACTTCTTCGATGCCGGCGCTCTTCGCGCGCTCTGCAACGAGTTCGCCGACCTTCCTGGCTTTGGCGGTCTTGTCACCGTCAAAGGTACGGAGGTCAGCTTCAAGGGTGGATGCCGACGCGAGGGTGAAACCCTTGCTGTCGTCAACGACCTGGACGAATACGTGACGAGCCGAACGGGTCACGACGAGACGCGGACGAGCCGCGGTTCCATCGATCTTCTTACGGAGGCGCGCGTGACGACGGTCACGGGCAGCCGACTTGGACTTTACGGCCATGGTTACTTACCAGCCTTTCCGGCCTTGCGGCGAACGATCTCGCCGGCGTAACGCACACCCTTGCCCTTGTAGGGCTCAGGCTTGCGAATCTTACGGATGTTGGCAGCAGCCTCGCCGACGGCCTGCTTGTCGATCCCGGACACCGTGAGCTTGTTGTTGCCCTCGACGGTGAGCGTGATGCCAGCAGGCGGTTCGATCAGGACCGGGTGCGAGAAGCCAAGGGCGAACTCGACCGAGCTGCCCTTCTGGGCGACGCGGTAACCGGTACCGACGACCTCGAGGCCCTTGGTGTAGCCCTGGGTCACACCGATGATCTGGTTGCTGATGAGAGTGCGGGTGAGTCCGTGCAGGGAGCGCGACTCGCGCTCGTCGTCTGGACGGGTGACGAGCACCTGACCGTCTTCGACCTTGGCCTCGATGGGGTTGGCGACGGTGAGCGTCAGCTCGCCCTTCGGGCCCTTGACGGTGACGACGGAGCCGTCGACCGCAACGGTGACCCCTGCGGGGATCTCAATGGGGAGTCTTCCAATACGCGACATGTTGTGGCTACCACACGTAGGCGAGGACTTCCCCACCCACGCCCTTCTTCTCAGCCTGGCGGTCGGTGAGCAGACCGGAGGAGGTGGACAGGATGGCGACGCCGAGGCCACCGAGAACCTTGGGGATCTCAGTCGACTTCGCGTACACGCGCAGTCCGGGCTTCGAAACACGCTTGATGCCCACGATGGAGCGTTCGCGGTTCGGGCCGAACTTGAGGTTCAGGGTCAGGGTCTGGCCGACGCGAGCGTCTGCAACTTCCCAGCCGGAGATGTAGCCCTCAGAGGTGAGGATGTCGGCGATGTGCGACTTGAGCTTCGAGTGCGGCATCGACACGGTTTCGTGGTGTGCCGAGTTCGCGTTGCGCAGTCTGGTCAGCATGTCTGCGACCGGATCTGTCATTGTCATATGATTTTTCCTTCGTTCACCAGGTTTCGTTCACCCGTTACACGAATGACGACCTGTGGTGGTTAGGGGTGAAACGGATGCTCCGCCCCCCTGATCTCGACGCCGCAGTGCGCCGGTCAGGCGATTTCTCGAGGAAATCGACTGACCGGCGCCCCTGGGCGATCAAGTTCTTCAGTTGTGTTGCGGCACGTAAGCCGGCTGCAAGCAACCGACCTAATATACCGTTACTTTGCTGAGTCTGTTGACTGGAACGGGAATCCGAGCGCCTTCAGCAGCGCGCGACCCTGGTCGTCAGTCTTCGCGGTCGTGACGACCGTGATGTCCATTCCGCGTACGCGGTCGATCTTGTCCTGGTCGATTTCGTGGAACATCGACTGCTCGGTCAGACCGAAGGTGTAGTTGCCAGTGCCGTCGAACTGCTTCGGGCTCAGACCGCGGAAGTCGCGGATACGAGGAAGCGCGAGGCTCAGCAGGCGGTCGAGGAACTCCCACATGCGGTCGCCACGAAGTGTGACGTGGGCGCCGATGGGCTGTCCCTCGCGCAGCTTGAACTGAGCGATCGACTTGCGGGCCTTGGTGACCTGCGGCTTCTGACCGGTGATCTTCACCAGGTCGGCGACGGCGCCATCGATGATCTTGCCATCGCGGGCTGCCTCGCCGACACCCATGTTCACGACGATCTTGGTGAGCGTCGGGATCTGGTGCACGTTGGTGAGGCCGAGGTCCTTGAGCAGCTGCTCCTGGATCTCTGCCTTGTACTTCTCCTTGAGGCGGGGCTGGATTTTGCCAGCCGCCACAGCCGTGTCAGTCATCAAAGGTCCTTACCTGACTTCTTGGCGTAGCGAACGCGGACCGTCTTGCTGACGCCGTTCTTCACTACCTGCTCGTTGCGGTGACCGACGCGAGTCGGCTTCTTGGTCTCGGGGTCGACGATCGCCACGTTCGAGATGTGGATCGGAGCCTCGTGGGTTTCGATCCCACCGGTCTTCGTTCCACGCTGGCTCTGGCCCTGGCGGACGTGCTTGGTGACGTAGTTGACACCCTCGACGATGACGCGGTTCTTCTCCACGAGCACCTCGATGACACGACCCTGCTTGCCGCGTGAACCGCCGCGAGCCTGGGTGGGTCCTGAGATGACCTGGACGAGGTCGCCCTTTTTGATCTTCGCCATGACTAAATAACCTCCGGTGCCAGCGAGACGATCTTCATGAACTTCTTGTCGCGAAGCTCGCGACCGACCGGTCCGAAGATACGGGTACCGCGAGGGTCTCCGTCAGCCTTCAGGATCACTGCTGCGTTCTCATCGAACTTGATGTAGGAGCCATCCGGACGACGGACTTCCTTCTTGGTGCGAACGATGACCGCCTTGACGACGTCACCCTTCTTGACGTTTCCGCCCGGGATCGCGTCCTTGACGGTTGCGACGATCGTGTCGCCGAGGCTGGCGTAACGACGGCCTGATCCACCGAGAACGCGGATGGTGAGAAGCTCCTTGGCGCCGGTGTTGTCGGCGACCTTTACTCGGGATTCCTGCTGAAGCATTTTCTAACTCCTTCTGACAAGCAAGCCGCGAGGCTTACTTGGCCTTCTCGAGGATCTCGACCAGGCGCCAGCGCTTCGTGGCGCTGAGCGGACGGGTCTCGCTGATCAGAACGAGGTCGCCGATGCCGGCGGCGTTGAGCTCGTCGTGCACCTTCCTCTTGGAAGTGCGGCGGATGACCTTGCCGTAAAGCGGGTGCTTCACTCGGTCTTCGACCTCAACGACGATGGTCTTGTCCATGCGGTCGCTGATGACGTAGCCACGTGCGGTCTTGCGGTAGCCACGAACAACGGCCTCGGCCTCTACTGCGGCGACCTCGGGTGCTGCGCCCTTAGCGTCAGTCTTAGCCATTACTTGGCCTCCTCAGTCTCGGTGTCGGATGCTGCGTCAGCGGCATCCTTCTTCTTGGTCTTCTTCGCAGCCTTGGCGGGCACCTCTACGGCGACGGGCGTTGCCCGGATGCCGAGCTCGCGCTCACGAATGATCGTGTAGATGCGAGAGATGTCGCGCTTCACGGCACGCAGGCGGCCGTGGGTTTCGAGCTGGCCTGTAGCGGCCTGGAAGCGCAGGTTGAACAGCTCTTCCTTGGCCTTGCGCAGCTCGTCGACAAGACGTTCGTCTTCAAATGTGTCGAGCTCAACGGGGGTGAGCTCCTTGGAACCGATCGCCATTATGCGTCGCCCTCCTCGCGCTTGATGATGCGTGCCTTGAGAGGCAGCTTGTGGATTGCACGGGTGAGTGCCTCGCGGGCCAGTGTCTCGGAGACACCGGCGACCTCGAAGAGCACGCGGCCGGGCTTGACGTTCGCGACCCACCACTCGGGCGAACCCTTACCGGAACCCATGCGGGTTTCGGCCGGCTTCTTGGTGAGCGGACGGTCGGGGTAGATGTTGATCCACACCTTTCCACCACGCTTGATGTGACGCGTCATGGCGATACGAGCGGACTCGATCTGACGGTTGGTCACGTAAGCGGGTGTGAGGGCCTGGATGCCGTACTCACCGAAGCTCACAACGGTTCCACCGGTGGCCTGGCCAGTGCGGTGGGGACGGTGCTGCTTGCGGTGCTTGACACGACGTGGAATAAGCATGATTAAGCCGTTGCCCCTTCTGCGACCGGAGCCTCGGCGCGCGGTGCGCGGCGCGGACGGTCACTGCGCTCTGGGCGGCTCGACTTTGCGTTGGCCTGCTCGCGAGCGAGTTCCTTGTTGGTGATGTCGCCCTTGTAGATCCAGACCTTCACGCCGATGCGGCCGAAGGTGGTCTTTGCCTCGTAGAAGCCGTAGTCGATGTTCGCGCGGAGGGTGTGCAGCGGCACGCGACCTTCGCGGTAGAACTCTGAACGGCTCATCTCGGCGCCGCCGAGGCGGCCAGAGACCTGGATGCGGACACCCTTGACGGTCGACGTGCGCTGGGCGCCCTGCAGGCCCTTACGCATCGCGCGGCGGAATGCCACACGTGCGGAGAGCTGCTCGGCGATACCCTGCGCGACCAGCTGGGCGTCAGCCTCGGGGTTCTTGACCTCGAGGATGTTCAGCTGGATCTGCTTTCCGGTGAGCTTCTCGAGGTCGGTGCGGATGCGCTCGGCCTCGGCGCCGCGGCGACCGATCACGATGCCCGGACGGGCGGTGTGGATGTCGACGCGAACGCGGTCACGGGTGCGCTCGATCTCGATGCGGGAGACACCGGCGCGGTCAAGCGACGTGCCCAGCAGTCGACGGATCTTGACGTCCTCAGCGACATAGTCGCTGTAACGCTGACCAGGCTTGGTGCTGTCGGCGAACCAACGCGACACGTGGTCGGTGGTGATGCCGAGACGGAAGCCGTATGGATTTACTTTCTGACCCATTACTTCGTACCCTCCTCAGGAGTGGCGAGCACAACAGTGATGTGGCTGGTGCGCTTCAGAATCTGGAATGCGCGGCCCTGGGCACGCGGCTGGAAACGCTTGAGGGTCGTGCCCTCGTCAACGAATGCCTTGGCGATGTACAGGTCCTGCTCGTCCAGGAACTGGTTGTCTTTGTCTGCCTTGACGCGAGCGTTCGCGATGGCAGAGGCGACCAGCTTGTAGACGGGTTCTGACGCACCCTGCGGTGCGAACTTCAGAATGGCCAGGGCCTCAGCGGCCTGCTTTCCGCGGATCATGTTGACGACGCGGCGGGCCTTCATGGGGGTGACGCGGATGTGACGCACTCGTGCGACTGACTCCACCATTTCTCTCCTCCTTTTCGCCACCGCGTTAGCGGCGACGACCCTTCTTGTCATCCTTCACGTGTCCACGGAAGGTGCGGGTGGGTGCAAACTCGCCGAGCTTGTGCCCGACCATCGTCTCGGTGACGAACACCGGGATGTGCTTGCGACCGTCGTGCACCGCGATGGTGTGCCCAAGCATGGAGGGAACGATCATCGAACGGCGCGACCAGGTCTTGATCACGTTTTTGCTGTTGGCCTCGTTCTGGCGAACCACCTTGCGGAGCAGGTGGTCATCAACGAAGGGGCCCTTCTTAAGACTGCGTGGCATCTTCTACAACTCCTACTTACGCTTCTTGGTGGCGGTACGGCGACGAACGATGAGCTTGTCGCTTTCCTTGTTCGGGTGGCGGGTGCGGCCTTCTTTCTGGCCCCACGGGCTGACCGGGTGACGTCCACCCGAGGTCTTACCCTCACCACCACCGTGTGGGTGGTCGACCGGGTTCATGGCGACACCGCGGACGGTCGGGCGAACGCCCTTCCAGCGCTTGCGGCCGGCCTTTCCCCAGTTGATGTTCGACTGCTCGGCGTTGCCGACCTCGCCGATGGTTGCGCGGCAGCGTGCGTCGACGTTGCGGATTTCACCTGACGGCAGACGGAGCTGCGCGTAGATGCCGTCCTTGGCGACGAGACGAACCGATGCGCCGGCCGAACGTGCCATCTTGGCGCCTCCACCCGGACGCAATTCGATTGCGTGGATGACGGTACCGGTCGGGATGTTCTTCAGCGGCAGGTTGTTGCCCGGCTTGATGTCAGCGCCGGCACCCGACTCGACAACATCGCCCTGTGCGAGCTTGTTGGGAGCGAGGATGTAGCGCTTGGTGCCGTCGACGAAGTGCAGCAGTGCGATGCGCGCCGTGCGGTTGGGGTCGTACTCGATGTGAGCGACACGGGCGTTGACGCCGTCCTTGTCGTTACGACGGAAGTCGATAACGCGGTACTGGCGCTTGTGGCCACCACCGATGTGACGGGTCGTGATGCGGCCCTGGTTGTTGCGACCACCGGTCTTCGAGAGGGGACGCAGAAGCGACTTCTCGGGGGTCGAACGCGTGATTTCTGCGAAATCGGAAACGCTCGATCCACGGCGACCTGGGGTCGTGGGCTTGTACTTACGAATAGCCATAGTTTTTCCTTACGCTCCTAGCCGACAGCCGTGAAGATGTCGATGGAACCGGATTTGAGCGTCACGATGGCGCGCTTGGTGTCCTTGCGCTTGCCGATGCCGAACTTGGTACGACGAGTCTTGCCGGTGCGGTTCAGGGTGTTGACCGAAGCAACCTCGACCTTGAAGATCTTCTCGATGGCGAGCTTGATCTCGGTCTTGTTGGCGCGCGGGTCGACGACGAAGGTGTACTTACCCTCGTCGATCAAGCCGTAGCTCTTCTCTGAAACAACCGGCGAGATGATGATGTCGCGCGGGTCCTTGTTGATGTTGGTCATGGCTAGGCCTCCTCAGTGACGTCAGCAGACGAAGCAACAGCCTTGACCGACTTGCCCTTGGCCGGACCTGCGACGAAAGCGTCGAAAGCAGCCTTGGTGAAGACGATGTCGTCTGACACGAGCACGTCGTAGGCGTTCAGCTGGTCATGGTTGATGACGTGAACGGTTGGGATGTTGCGAACAGCCTTGTAGCTCTCGACGTCGGCGCGTTCGAGAACGACCAGGACGTGGGGAGACGTGGCAATCGTCGCCAGGTAGTCGACAGCGGCCTTCGTGATGCGCTCTTCAGCGATCACGAGGGTCTCGACGACGTGGATCCGCTCGCCGCGGGCCCGGTCGGAGAGTGCACCGCGGAGGGCGGCGGCAATCATCTTCTTGGGGGTGCGCTGCGAGTAGTCACGCGGCTGCGGTCCGTGGACGATGCCACCACCGGTCATCTGGGGTGCACGGATCGATCCCTGACGGGCGCGACCGGTTCCCTTCTGCTTGAACGGCTTGCGGCCTGCACCGGAAACTTCACCACGACGCTTGGTCTTGTGGGTTCCCTGACGTGCTGCAGCGAGCTGGGCAACAACGACCTGGTGAATCAGCGGGACGTTGGTCTGGACGTCGAACAACTCGGCGGGAAGCTCGACGGAGCCGGACTTCTTGCCCTTCGTGTCGAGAACGTCGAGCGTTGCGGTGCTAGTTGCGTTAGGCATCTAACTACGCTCCCTTCACTGCGTTACGGACGAAAACGATGCGGCCACGAGCGCCGGGAACGGCGCCCTTGACGAGCAGCAGGCCCTTTTCGGCGTCAACCGAGTGGACGTGCAGGTTGAGCACGGTGACGCGCTCTCCACCCATACGACCGGCCATGCGCATGCCCTTGAAGACACGGCTCGGGGTCGACGAAGCACCGATGGAACCGGGCTTGCGGTGGTTGCGGTGCGCACCGTGAGATGCGGAGACACCCTTGAAGTTGTGGCGCTTCATCACACCGGCGAAACCCTTACCCTTGCTGGTTCCGACGACGTCGACCTTCTGGCCGGCCTCGAACGTGCCATCAACGGTGAGCTCCTGGCCCGGGGTGTATTCGCCGGCGTCAGCGGTGCGGACCTCGGTGACGTGACGGCGAGGCGTGACGCCTGCCTTGTCGAAGTGTCCTGCGTCCGGCTTGTTCACCTTGCGGGGGTCGATCTGGCCGTAAGCGATCTGAACCGCGTTGTAGCCGTCGACCTCGGGCGTGCGAATCTGCGTCACGACGTTCGGGGTGATTTCGATGACGGTCACGGGTACGAGCTTGTTGTTCTCGTCCCAGACCTGGGTCATGCCCAGCTTCGTGCCGAGCAGACCTTTGCTGGTCTTGTTCTGCGTAGACATGCGTTCCCTTAGAGCTTGATCTCGATGTTGACGTCCGCCGGCAGGTCGAGTCGCATGAGCGAGTCGACGGCCTTGGGCGTCGGGTCAATGATGTCGATCAGACGCTTGTGGGTGCGCATCTCGAAGTGCTCCCGGCTGTCCTTGTACTTGTGGGGAGAACGGATGACACACACCACGTTCTTCTCCGTCGGAAGCGGCACCGGGCCGACAACCGTGGCACCCGCGCGGGTTACCGTATCGACGATCTTGCGCGCCGAGGTGTCAATGACCTCGTGGTCATATGACTTAAGTCGAATGCGGATCTTCTGTCCCGCCATGTTTGACTCACTCTCTGTCTTGCGTCTTACGAATCTCTTCGCATTGGACGCGCTTCTTAGCGTTGAGGACAACGCTGGGCACTACTTGCTGTCGCACCACTGTTTTACTGTCAAGTCTTTGTCTTCCATCCCCCGCCGGCCCTGCAGCACGCGCAGAGATACCCTGCGTTTGCGGCTCACGCCAGTTGTTGGGGATTGTCGACCAAGTCGATGTTCTGCTGCCCGCGGCCTAGGTTTGCTTGCTCGGTTTCGAACGTGACCTATGCACTGCCTGGCAGTGATCCCAGCGCGGCACGGAGGCACGCACAAGAAATGTTGAACTAGATGAGTCTGACAGATGGAGCGGCATTGTGCAACCCGGGCGTGTCGCGCTCGGCGCGTCGTCGCCCCGACAGCCCCGATGGCCCGTTTCTCCGGCAGGAGAACGGCCAGCCGGCGGCCCCTGAGGGGGTGGGGCCGCCGGTGGTCGTGACCGATGAGGTATTTTCACGGCTGACAACCAGACTGCCAGACCTGAGGATTTATCACATCTGTTTTGGCGGACTCCCTGTCCCCCAGTTCGGGTGCCGTCCGATGACACGAAAAAGGGCCCGGCCTTTCGGCCGGACCCTTTTCTCGATCTATCGGTTCAGACTACTTGAGAACCTTGGTGACGGTACCGGCACCGACGGTGCGGCCACCCTCACGGATCGCGTAGCCGAGGCCCTCTTCCATGGCGATGGGCTGGATCAGCTCAACGGTCATTTCGGTGGTGTCGCCAGGCATGACCATCTCGGTGCCCTCAGGCAGCGTGATGACGCCGGTGACGTCCGTGGTGCGGAAGTAGAACTGCGGGCGGTAGTTCGCGTAGAACGGGTTGTGACGCCCACCCTCGTCCTTGGACAGGATGTATGCCGTGCCCTCGAAGTTGGTGTGAGGGGTGACAGAACCCGGCTTGACGACGACCTGGCCGCGCTCGACGTCCTCACGCTTGGTGCCGCGGAGCAGGAGACCACAGTTCTCGCCGGCCCATGCCTCGTCGAGCTGCTTGTGGAACATCTCGATACCCGTGACGATGGTCTTCTGCGTCGGGCGGATGCCGACGATTTCGACCTCGGAGTTCAGGGCGAGGGTTCCGCGCTCTGCACGGCCGGTGACGACGGTTCCACGACCGGTGATCGTGAAGACGTCCTCGATCGGCATGAGGAACGGCTTGTCCTTGTCGCGGATCGGGTCAGGAACGCTGTTGTCGACAGCTTCCATGAGCTCGAGGATCGAAGCGACCCACTTCTCGTCGCCTTCAAGAGCCTTGAGGCCCGAGACGCGGACGACAGGAGCGTCGTCGCCGGGGAAGCCCTGGCTCGAGAGGAGCTCGCGAACCTCGAGCTCGACGAGCTCAAGGATCTCTTCGTCATCGACCATGTCGGACTTGTTCAGTGCGACGAGCAGGTAGGGAACGCCGACCTGCTTTGCGAGCAGAACGTGCTCACGAGTCTGGGCCATCGGACCGTCGGTAGCGGCAACCACGAGGATCGCGCCGTCCATCTGAGCAGCACCGGTGATCATGTTCTTGATGTAGTCGGCGTGGCCGGGTGCATCGACGTGAGCGTAGTGACGCGCAGGCGTCTCGTACTCGACGTGCGAGATGTTGATCGTGATACCGCGCTGGCGCTCTTCGGGAGCCGAGTCGATCGACGCGAAGTCGCGCTGAACGTTCGTTGCCGAAGGGTACTTGTCAGCAAGCACCTTGGAGATGGCGGCGGTAAGGGTGGTCTTGCCGTGGTCGACGTGACCGATCGTACCGATGTTTACGTGCGGCTTGGTCCGCTCGAACTTGGCCTTAGCCACTATGGTCCTCCTCAGGACTGATGTAGCGAAGCCGGGCACTGGTTTGCAACCGGTTTGCTACGGGGATTTGTGTATTTATGTTACTAGGTTGCGGCTGGGGAATGCACAAGAGCTCTCTCGCGCACTCCCCAGACGCAGGGCGATTACTCGCCCTTGCTCTTCTGGATGATTTCCTCGGCGACAGCCTTCGGAACCTCCGCGTAGCTCTCGAATGTCATCGAGTACACGGCGCGGCCAGAGGTCTTCGACCTCAGGTCGCCGATGTAACCGAACATCTCCGACAGCGGGACCTTCGCGGCAATCACCTTGACACCGGACGCGTCCTCCATTGACTGGATCTGGCCGCGGCGGGAGTTGATGTCACCGATGACGTCGCCCATGTACTCCTCAGGGGTACGCACTTCGACGGCCATGAGCGGCTCAAGAAGAACCGGGTCAGCCTTGCGCGCGGCCTCTTTGAAGCCCATCGATCCGGCGATCTTGAACGCCATTTCAGACGAGTCAACATCGTGGGCGGCTCCGTCGAGCAGGATCGCCTTCACACCGACGAGCGGGTATCCGGCGAGGATTCCGACCTGCAGTGCATCCTGGAATCCGGCATCGATGGAGGGAATGTATTCACGAGGGATACGCCCACCGGTGACCTTGTTGTCGAACTCGTAGGTCTTGTCGGCGGTGATCTCCAGCGGCTCGAGGCCGAACTGGATCTTTGCGAACTGTCCCGATCCACCCGTCTGCTTCTTGTGGGTGTAGTCGTGCTTCGGGACGGCCCGGCGAATCGTCTCGCGGTAGGCGACCTGGGGCTTGCCCACGTTCGCCTCAACCTTGAACTCACGCTTCATGCGGTCGACGAGGATGTCGAGGTGGAGCTCGCCCATACCGTGGATGACGGTCTGGCCGGTCTCCTGGTTCTGCTCGACGCGGAACGTCGGGTCCTCTTCGGCCAGCTTCTGGATCGCTGTTCCGAGCTTCTCCTGGTCCTGCTTCGTCTTCGGCTCGATAGCGACCGAGATGACGGGCTCAGGGAAGGTCATCGACTCGAGGACGACCTGGTCGCTCGGGTCGCTCAGGGTGTCACCGGTGGTGGTGTCCTTGAGGCCGATGACGGCGTAGATGTGACCTGCGGTCACGAAATCGACCGGGTTCTCCTTGTTGGCGTGCATCTGGAAGATCTTCCCGATGCGCTCCTTCTTGCCCTTGGTCGAGTTGATGACCTGGGCGCCGGAGTCCAGACGACCCGAGTACACGCGAATGTAGGTCAGGCGGCCGAAGAACGGGTGAACCGCGACCTTGAACGCGAGAGCAGCGAACGGCTCGGACGCGTCAGGGTGGCGCAGGATGATCTTCTCTTCGTCGCGGGGGTCGCGAGCCTCGGTGGCCGGCACGTCGAGCGGGTTCGGCAGGTAGTCGATGACGGCATCGAGCATCGGCTGAACGCCGCGGTTCTTGAACGCAGAGCCACAGAGGACCGGGTAGATCTCGCTGTTGACGGTGAGCTTGCGGATCGCAGCCTTGATCTCGGCGACGGTCAGCTCTTCGCCACCGAAGTACTTCTCGAGCAGCGCGTCGTCGGTCTCGGCGACGGTCTCGAGGAGAAGCTTGCGGTACTCGGCAGCCTTCTCGACGAGGTCGGCGGGGATCTCTTCGATGGCGTACTTGGCGCCCATCTCGACGTCACCCTTCGAGTCGCCGCGCCAGGTCAGCGCACGCATCTCGACGAGGTCGACGACGCCCTCGAACTCGCTCTCAGCGCCGATGGGCAGCTGGATGACGAGAGGCTTGGCGCCGAGGCGCTTGATGATCGTGTCGACGGTGAAGTAGAAGTCGGCGCCGAGCTTGTCCATCTTGTTGACGAAGCAGATGCGCGGGACGTCGTACTTGTCGGCCTGGCGCCAGACGGTCTCGGACTGGGGCTCAACGCCCTCCTTGCCGTCGAACACTGCGACTGCGCCGTCGAGGACGCGGAGCGAACGCTCCACCTCGACGGTGAAGTCGACGTGACCGGGGGTGTCGATGATGTTGATCTGGTTGTCGCCCCAGAAACAGGTGGTGGCGGCAGACGTGATCGTGATGCCGCGTTCCTGCTCCTGCTCCATCCAGTCCATCGTGGAGGCACCGTCGTGGGTCTCACCGATCTTGTGGTTGACACCGGTGTAGAACAGGATGCGCTCGGTGGTGGTTGTCTTACCGGCATCGATGTGGGCCATGATGCCAATGTTGCGGACCTTGTTCAGGTCGGTGAGCACGTCAAGTGCCACTGGGTTCCTCCAGGAAGTTGAATGTGGATAGGTCGAACAGGCGGAACGGATGCCTCAGCGATCGGAATCGCCGAGGCATCCGCGCGCGACTACCAGCGGTAGTGAGCGAAGGCCTTGTTCGACTCGGCCATCTTGTGCGTGTCTTCGCGGCGCTTGACCGCGGCGCCGAGGCCGTTCGATGCGTCGAGGATCTCGTTGGTGAGACGCTCGGTCATGGTCTTCTCCCTGCGGCCCTTGGCGTAGCTGGTGAGCCAGCGAAGCGCGAGGGTGTTCGCACGGTGAGGCTTGACCTCGACGGGCACCTGGTAGGTCGAGCCACCGACGCGGCGTGACCGGACCTCAAGGGTGGGGCGCACGTTGTCGAGCGCCTTCTTGAGGGTGACGACGGCGTCCTGGCCGTTCTTGGAGGACACGCCTTCGAGTGCGTTGTAGACGATGCGCTCGGCGAGCCCCTTCTTGCCGTCAACGAGGATCTTGTTGACGAGCTGGCTGACGATCGGTGCGCCGTAGACGGGGTCTGCGACGACGGGGCGCTTTGGTGCTGGTCCCTTACGAGGCATTACTTCTTCTCCATCTTTGCGCCGTAGCGGCTGCGAGCCTGCTTGCGGTTCTTGACGGCCTGCGTGTCGAGCGCGCCGCGGATGATCTTGTAGCGAACACCGGGGAGGTCCTTCACACGTCCACCACGGACGAGGACCATCGAGTGCTCCTGAAGGTTGTGGCCTTCACCGGGGATGTAGGCGGTGACCTCGGTGCCGTTGGAGAGCTTCACACGAGCGACCTTGCGCATCGCCGAGTTCGGCTTCTTCGGGGTGGTGGTGTACACACGGGTGCATACGCCACGCTGCTGTGGGTTGGCCTTCAGGGCGGGGGCCTTGGTCTTTGTGACCTTCGGCGTGCGACCCTTGCGGACCAACTGCTGAATAGTTGGCACTACTTCTCCTTGTTTTTGCTGCACGGTGACAGCTGCAATGTGTTTGCTAGCATTCGCGCGAGGCGAGTTCATTTGGACCCACCGGCATCGCAGAAGAGCTTTGCTTTGAGGTGGTGGGTATGCCGTGGGGGGTGGCGCATGTGCAATCCGCCCCTGTGGTGTGTCATTCGTCCAGCTTCGCGTCGCACCGTTTCGGGCACGATCAGCTAGCGCGACAAAGCACACACCTCAAGAATAATAGCCTGTCGCGGTATGGCGGTCAAATGACCGCCGGTTCACTCGGCAGGAACGTACGCTGCACCGTCATCCGTGAATCCTTCGATGACGCCTCCGATGTCGAACGAGAACGGATCCGTGAAGATCTGGCCGGTCCCGCCAGTGGATGGGTCCCTGGCGTCTGCTGTCGCCTTGGCCGATCCAGGCGTCTCGGTGACGATGGCCCAGGTGCCGTCCGAGAACTCCCCGATGGTGAACGTGGGCTTGGTGACTGTCCAGACGAGATTGGAGATCTCATAGTTCTGGGAGTTCGTGGCAGAGAACGGGCAACCGGACGGCGTGAGATCCGTCGAGGCGGTGCAGTCGTCGAGCCAGGCTTCGACTGCATCCGTCGCAGCCTGGGTGCCTTCATCGGTCAGCGCGATCACGAGCGGCTCGGCCTCTGCGGCTTCGCCACCGAATCCGACGACGGACGCCGAGGTGGGCTCCGCGTCGTAGAACACGGCGTCACCACCGAGTGCGACTGCATACGTGCCTGGCAGCGCGCGCAACTCGACGGCGCCTTCGCTGCGAGCGGACGACGCGTCGATTCCGCTTACTTCGACGACCGCATCCTCCGGAGCGACCACACCGACGGACATCACACCGATGGTGGGCGCCTCGAGCGCCCACTTGTCGAAGATCACCGCATCCTTGCCTGCCTTCGTCAACGAGAACTCCTGGTCGTATTTCTCGCCGCCCTGTGTGATGCTCGCCGTGACGGTCGCTGTGTCGCCCTCGACGCTCGAGTCGGCGATCGTGTATCGCGTGATCTTGTCCTCGGCGTTCTCGTACGCCTCATCGGTGAGCAGCAGGTCCGTCTTCTCGACCTTGGTGCCAGAGAGCGTGAGCGCTGCCTCGGCGTCACCCTTCTTCAGCGCGTCGAGGTATGCCTGGACCTGGAGCTCAGGCGCATGGGCTGCGTTGCCCAGGTTGAGGCCGACGACGCCACCGACGATGAGGAGGAGGAGAACGACGGATGCCGCGATCCACGGCCACGCCTTACGCTTCTTCTTCGGCGGCTCCACCGGCGGCTGGGCACCCCAGGCGGGGTAGGTCTCCGTGGGCGCTGTGGCGCCCGCCGGCTGCGCGTACGCGTTCGTCGGCTGGGCCTGGCTGTACGGGTTCGGCGCCTGCTGCCCGTACGGGTTCGGCTCCTGTGGAGCCTGACCGTATGGGTTCGGCTCCTGTGGAGCCTGACCGTATGGGTTCTGACTGTACGGGTTCTGCGGCGCCTGGCCGTATGGGTCCGGTCCCGGCTGCTGCTCGCCCTGCTGGGCGGCCGGCGGCTGCGCCTGATTGTACGGGTTCTGCGGGGACGGCTGCTGCCCGCGCCACGGACCTGCGGCCGGGGGCCCTTGAGTAGCGTCGTCGTTCGTCATTGCATCCCCCGTTGAGTGTCGTGCGGCCGTCAGCGCCAGCATAGCGATCGGGCGCCTGCTGCCACAGGGGCAGAACTGCCCATCGGCTCGGCCGCGTCGTCACCAGGACGGTGGTGAGTCCAGTTCGAGGGTGAGGTCGGCGAGAAGCGCCTCGACCTGCGGTTCGACGTACAGGGCGACGGCAGCCTGAATGCGTTCGCGGTGCGCCTCGATGGAGATGCAGACGAGCTTGCCTGCATGGATCGCGCATTCGTCCGCGAGGCGGATCTCGGTACGGAGCGCGGCCTTCTCCTCATCGCTGAGGGGGTCAGGCGTGTCTTCTTCCCATGGTTCATCACCGGCGAGGCCTGCAAGGGTGAACAGGTACGGTTCCCCCGGCACCGGCTCGGGGTCGACGGGAAGGCCGTCGTACTCCGGGTCGAGCCCCCTGTCGGGCCGGTACTTGCTCGACCGCCGGAGCTCCGCCTCGCGGAGTTCCCTCTGCAGCAGGGGAAGATTGCGCTGCGTGTAGTCGTCGACGATGTCGTCGACGATGGCCTTCACCCTGGTAGAGAGACCATGCTGCACGGCGTGGGGCACGTCGTGGTCGAGGCCGACTGCCGCCATGATCGGCGACCCGAAGCAACGGCGGCACAGGCGGGTCCTTCCGCGGTGCGTGGACGGTTGCCAGCGCGGCAGCCAGCGCAGCCACGCATCGACTGCCTGACTCACTCGCGTGTCGAGCGACCGGTCCATGACTCCGAGGGTACTCGCCCTAGCGCTCCCACGGCCATAACGGACGCGCCGGATGTTCGCCACCCGTCGCGAGGACGAGCATGTAGACCGCGGACACCACCGAAGCGAGAACCCCGGCGGACACGGCGTAACCGCGAAGAGCCGAGTCGGCGGCGAAGAGGACGAAACTGAACGGCTCTCCTGTCGTGATCGCGTAGAGCGCTGCGCCGACGAGAACGTAGACCGCATAGGCGACGAAGCCGATCAGGATCGAGCGGCCGAGAGGGATCCTCACCGGATCCCCTGAGAAGGCTGCGATGGCGGCACGAAGGTCGAGTTCGTAGCGCCTGGCCACGCCGAGGAGGAACAGCAGAACGGTGAGCACGGCGGCGCCAGTTGCCGCAGGTCCGACGAGCGGACCGGCATCCGACTGGCTCACGACGTCGGTGTCGGTGAGCAGGCTGACGAATCCGAAGGCGCAGACCACGAGGGCGAAGTACGCGACGACCGCGAAGACCACGAGCGTGTACGGAAACGATGCCGGCCGGATCGGCGGAGGCAGCTCCCCGTTGTCTCTGGACACGAGATCAATCGAAGGCGACGCGCACCCGGTATTCGCCGAAACGCACGTCGGTCTTCGCTGGAAGCGGTGTGGCGACCTCGGGAGTGCACAGGGTTTCTGTGCCGTCTGCGGCGATGAGCACGGTACCGTTCGTCGAGTTGAGGTCGATGACCCAGACGCGCCCGTCCGAGATGCCGAGGATTGCGTGGGTCTTGGACACGCTGCGTTCGACGTCGTGAAGCGTGGCACGCGCCCGGACGCCGTAACCTTCCTGCTCCTGGGGATCCCGCCCGACGATGAGCCCCCCGGCCAGGGGAAGGACGGTGCCGTCGGGGAGGACGAGTCGGGGATTGTTGAGAGGAGCGACAGGCGCTGGCGCTGTCACCGGCGCCCCGGTCGCGGCTGCTGCAGCGGGCGCGAACGGCGTCGGCGCAACACCGAACTCCGGCCTCGCAACCGGGACGGGGGCGGCGTGGTCGGACGACGGGACCGTGTCGAGAGACGGTTCCATGCCAGGGGGCATGCCGATCCGGCGCACGGCGGTCGATGCTGCCTCGCCGGCGGCAGGGGCGGATGCCGTCTCCGCAGGTGGGACAGGTGGTGCAGGCGGGAGCTCAGGTGGGGCCTGCGGGGCAGGTACAGGGAGCGGCGGACGCGGCGGGATCGGGTGGCCGTTCCATTCGGTGTCGCTCATTTCGTCCCTCCGCCGGGTCGTCGACCGGGTCCGCGCCTCGGCGCTGTGAGGCGTTCCATCACCGAGCGTCCTGAATTGACGCGGAATCGGCTGACCTGTCGACGCCACCAGCCTACCGCCGCGCCGGCGCTCTCACTCGATTCGGCCGTCGTGCGCCAGAGCTCCTCGATCCGGTCGTCAGGCACGTCCCGTCCGGCGAACACCGCCTCGTCCGTGTCGCGCGCGAGCAGGGTCAGGGTGGCGACGCCTCCTGCCCGTTCGCCCGTGGCATCCGCATCGCCCGACGGAGTTGCCGGTGCGGTGGCGTCGAGCTGACCTTCGAGGTCTTCGGCGAACATCCGCCTCGTGCCGACGTCGGGAACGACGAACCCGAACTCCGCATACCGGTCGAGAAGTTCGTCCCATGCGCCGGCCGCGCGCGCGTCCGAGGTCTCCGCCTCGAGCCGGCGTCGCATCCGCCTGCGCTTGATGGCGGCCACGATGAGGAGGGGTACGAAGTACAGCAGAAGCGGGATGCCGACGATCGCAGCGAGGATCCAGGCCCACATCGGAAGGACGAATGCTCCGTCGTCCTTGTCGTCGTCTTCGCTGTCGTTGATGTCGACCTCGGTGAGCAGGTCGTCGTCCTGCTTCTCCGCGCGCGGAGGCTGCCGGACCTGGGGCTGCGGTTCGGTCTTCGGCTTCGGGTTCTGGTCCTGCGGGATCTCCTTCTCGTCGGGCGTCGGCGAGAAGCTGACCCAGCCGACTCCCTGGAACGGTACCTCGACCCAGGCGGTGACGTCGTCACCGGTCACGGTGATGGTCTCACCGTCCTTGATGTCCTTCGGCGCGAACCCCATGACCACACGGGCCGGGTAACCGAGAGACCTCGCCATGAGGGCGAACGCCGCAGCGAACTGTTCCTCGTCGCCGATCATCTGGTTCCTGGTGAAGAGTTCCTCGATCCGGTCAGCGCCATGCCCTGCCCGGGACGGGACGCTGTCGGATGCGAGGCCGTGACTGAGGAAGCCGTTGAATTTAACGGCCTGTTCCATCGCACGCAGCTTCTCGATCGGGGTCGTTGCGGTGCCGACGTACTCGGCGGCCTTCGCGGCGACGACATCCGGCACGCGCTCGACGATAGGCAGTTCCACAGCGGCGACCGGGACGTTCTTGAGTGCTTCCTCACTGAACTCGTCCTGCACGTCTGAGGTGAAGCTGTAGCTGTATCCGTCTTCGACGCCTGAGGTGAGCACTGTCGTCGCCGTTGCGGCGTTGTAGCGGAGGTCCTGAGTCTTGTCGACAGGTGCCGTAGGGAGGGAGAGCGTCTCCGGGTAGCCGACGACGGGAAGCCAGACGCCTGAGTAGCCGCCCACGGTGATGCTCACGGTGCGCCCCGCCGAGGACTCGATCAGTGGAGGCGCCGGAAGTTCGGAGCCGACGAGACGGAACGAGCCCGAACCGTCGGTCTGGTCTTCGGGACCGGAGACATCCCACAGGCGTCCGTCGTAGCTGTCCATCACGGCGAGCCGGATCCGGTCGGACGCTGTCAGTCCCGTGGCGGTGAACAGTTCGGTCTCGCCGAGGTCCTTCGTGTACTTGCGGAACCCGCTGAGCGGACTCGGGTAGTCCTGCGGGTCGAACGGCGGCACGACCTCTTCGCGCAGGACAAAGCGGGACTCGGGTGCGGGGATGAGGATCGAGCCTGCGAGTGCGGCCACGAGGATGGCGGACACGGCGACGATCGCGCTGCCGAGAAGCTTGGTACGGTTCAGCCCGCGACGTTCCTGGAGACTCGCGTTCTGCGCGGACCCTCGCCTCCAGCCGAGCCAGAGGAGGGCGAGAACCGCGAAGGCGATTCCGCGGAGGCTGGCGAGGAACGGTGTGGAGGTACCGATGAGGACGCCGAAGGCGTACAGGGCTACCGGTCCGATAAGCAGTGTGGAGAGCCGCGCCGCCGAGCGGTCGTGACGCGGGAGCCAGCGGAGGGCGAGCACTGCGCTGACCAGTCCGACCAGCCAGGCGGCGACGTACGGCAGCACGGTGATGTAGTCAGGTGCTCCTGCGGGCGCGCCGAGGGTCACGATGTCGGTCCAGCCGAACACCGAGCCGAGCGCCAGACCGCGCAGGGTGGTGAGGCTCGGAACGACCGCGAACAGCGCATCCGCCGGCATCGCGAATCCGCTGCCGAACACGAAGTAGAGGGCGATAGCGCCGAGTCCTGTGAAGAACGCGTTCAGCCGGAACAGGTGCGAGAGGTACCCTGCTGCGGTGCCGACGGCGAGTCCGCCCAGGCCTGCGAGCAGGTATCCGCTTCCGCCGAACGCCGGCGAGAATCCCCAGATACCGAGCGCGGACAACGTCGAGACGACGGCGAGGTCGCGCCAGGCCGCCGGTGAGACGGTTCCGCGGGGCAGCTTGGGCGTTGGTGGGATCTCGGCTCGCTCCGCCCTGGGCGGTTTCGGTGCTTTCGGTGCCTTTGGGGCCTTCGGTGCTTTCGGGTTCTTCCGAAGCCGGGGAGTCTTCGGCGCCTGTGCTGCGTTGTCCGCTGCTGTCGGGTCGGTCATACGGCCCTCGCCATCACTCGGGGCAGGTCGCCGATGGCGCCGATGGTCACGATGGACAGCCCGGCCATCTCCTGGACACGCGGCCTCGACCCGTGAGCGATCTTCAGGGCGATCACATTCGTCTCGCCGCCGAAGAGCCGTTGAATGGCCCGGTAATCCTGTGCATCCATGCCTGAGCCCGCGACGATGACGACGACACTGGGCGGCGGAAGCCGCTTGGTGGCCTCCCTGGCGAAGTCGCGGGCCGATGCGGTCGAATCGGTGATCTTCTCGATCCGGCAGCTGTCGTCGAGCAGTGAGGTCACCGAGTGGGTCTTGAGGATCCGTCCCTCGGTCACGACGCTGATCTGGGTTCCGTCGCGGATCACCTGGGCGCCGATGGATGCCGACACCGACACCGCGAGCTCGAACTCGTCATCGCTGGCGTAATAGCGCTCGTCGCTCGTGTGAATGATGGTCAGCTGACTGCGCCTGGACTCCTCGAACTGGCGGATCATCAGTTGACCGGTGCGGGCGGAGGTCCTCCAGTGGACGTAGCGGACGTCGTCGCCGGTCACATAGGCACGGAGCGCATGGAACGAGATGTCGTTGTTGGTGATCTTCTTCGTGATCTGACCCTCGAGGTCGCGCACGAGTCCCGCAGCGGTGGGGTGCAGCCGTGTGGTCACCGGGTGGACGAACAATTCGATGGTGTCTGTCCAGCGCACGGCACGCCGGAACAGTCCGAGCTGGTCACCCCGGACCGAGACGGCAGGCCCTGCGAGGATGACGGCACGCCGGTTGGTGGGCACGGCGAAGAGTTCCTCGGTGTCGGCTCCAGGCTGGAGCGAGCCGATGGCGAACTCGGCCAGGCCTTCGCCGACCGGCACCTCGAGCGTTGTCGCCGCCGCGGTCTTCTTCCCCGTGTTGGTGACGAGGACTCGGCCGATGGCGCGCTCCCCCACGGTCACCCGACGCGGGTTGAGGGCGATGTCGACGGCGTAGCTCGCGCGCCCGATGAGGAACAGGGCGGCGACGGCCAGGGCAGCGAACAGGGTCAGGGCGACGACGGTCAGTTCGGCCCAGCCGAGGATCACTCCGACGATCAGCGCAACGACGGCACTGCCGAGGACAAGTGCGCCGAGCCCGCTGATGATGCTGAGGTATGGACGCACCCCGGCCCAGGCCCATCCGACCCACGACGAGACGATGCGCCAGACGGCCGAGGCCGGCGTGGCGATCGCCCGGCCGGCCCGCCGCAGCGGCCCCAGGTCGAGCCTCAGGCGCCGTGCCGGCTTCGCGGCCGGTGGCACGGCTCTGCCGGGCTCCTGGCGTGGCTCGTCGACGACCGGCTCAGGGAGCACGGGCGCTTCAAGGCTTGTCGTCATGGGTGGTTTCCGGGGATTCAGGCGGCGCGGTACGCGGGAACGGGAAGCTCCACGAGGATGCCGGCGATGACGTCCTCGGCTTTGACGCCGGCGAACTCGCTCTCGGCGTCGACGATGAGACGGTGGGCCAGCACGGGGACGGCGAGCCGGTTGACGTCGTCAGGCGTCGCGTAGGCGCGGCCGTGGGCGAGTGCCCAGGTCTTGATCATGCGAGCGAGGGCGAGGCCACCGCGCATGCTCACGCCGAGAGCGACGTCCTTGTGCGACCTGGTCGCGTGCACGATGTCGGTGATGTACTCCATCACCGAACGGTCGACGTGAACGGCGGATGCCAGCTGCGACATGGCGATGAGCGATGGGCCGCCGATGATGGGGCTGATCTGTGACGCCCGGGAACGGTTCGCGGAGTCGAGCAGGAGGTCGACGGCGGTCGCGCGGTCGGGGTAGCCGAGCGACGTCTTGATCAGGAAGCGGTCGAGCTGGGCTTCCGGGAGCTTGTACGTCCCAGCCTGTTCGACCGGGTTCTGAGTCGCGATCACCATGAACGGCTTGCCGACCGGGTAGCTCTCGCCATCGACGGTGACGACACCTTCTTCCATCACCTCGAGGAGCGCTGACTGCGTCTTCGGGGACGCCCGGTTGATCTCATCGGCCAGGACGACGGAGGCGAAGATCGGGCCCTTGTGGAACTCGAACTTGTTCGTCGACTGGTTGTAGATGGTGACACCGGTGACGTCGGACGGCAGCAGGTCAGGGGTGAACTGGATGCGCGAGTTCGTGCCCTCGAGAGTGTTTGCCAGCGCCTTGGCGAGCACTGTCTTGCCCGTCCCGGGGAAGTCCTCCAGGAGCACGTGCCCCTCGGACAGCATGGAGGCGAGCACGAGCTTGATCGTCTCTTCCTTGCCGAGGATCGCCAGGCTCACGTTGGCCACGAGGGACTCGAATGCCCCGGCGAACCACGCCGACTGCTCTTGCGTTACTGACACGTTTTCGTTCTCTTTCGTTGGGGCTGAGGAGGTCGGATCACGGGAAGCTGTATCCGTCGCTGGGGGTTCCGTTCACGAGGACACGGATTCCGCACGAGGCCAGGTTGACCTGCACGAATGCGGTTGTCGTGTGGGAATTGTTGCCACTCATCGGCACACTGTAGGTCCGCGAGACGTCATGCCACGAACCACCGCTGCAATACTGCGGCGTGATGTTGTACGACCCGCCGGGGTATTCCGCCCAGGAGAATCCCACGACGTACGTGTTCGAGACGGGGTTTCCGTAGGGATCGTTCCGCGTCTTCGGACCATCGGTGCCGTACACGTCGGTGATCCGCGGGTTCGGTGGTGGCGGTGGTGGCTCGTTCTCTACGATCACACTGTTCGACACCTCGCCCCACGGGCCACAGCCACCGTTGCCGCAGGCCTGTACTCGGCCGTTGCTGTAAGTTCCCGCGCCGACGCTGTTGGTCTTCGCGGAGGTGTTGTTGGCTCCGTTGACAGTGCCGTTTCCGCCGCCGTTCCCGACTTCCCAGTTGTAGCTGGTGATGCTGCCGCCGGTGTCGCCAGGTTTGTCCCAAGTCAGCGTCATCGTCGTTTTCGCCCATCGCCCGTCGCGCGACAGTTTCACATTGGTCGGGGCGCTCGGCTTGCCGTATGAGATGGCGGATGCGGACGGCGAACGTTCGCTGTCGCCCACCTTGTTCGTTGCGTAGACGTTGAACGTGTACTCGGTGCCGTTCGTACCAGTGAACGCGAGCACGTTTCCGGCCTGGCCCTTCTGAACGACGTTCGCACCCCCACCAGTGCGCGTCACTGTGTACTCGGTAATCTCAGCGCCGTTGCTCGATGGTGACGGATTGATCGTGACCCTGATCCGGTCAGCCTCCGCCACGAGCGTCGGGGTCTGCGGCTGGTCGGGGGCGCTGGTGACGATGACGTCTGCGCGTCCCTGCGCCTGGCGGTTGGGATCCTGGGTGGCATCCTGCACCTTGTAGATCACGCTGACCTGCTGGCTCTTGTCCGGCCCAGGGGTGATGATGAGGTTCGGCCCGCTGATCGACACGGTGGCGTTGCCGGAGTTCACCGTCGCGTCGATGATCTTCAACGGCTTGTCCGGGAACGGGTTGAAGTCGTTGGCGAGCACGTTGATCGTCTCGGTCTGGCTCGACCGCCCGTTCGGCTCGAGGTCGTCCACGGTCGACGGGAGCGGCTGGGAGGACGACACGACCCGCACATGCACGGTGCCCGGGATGGTGAACTTCTTGTAGGTGATCGTGAAGTTCAGCGTCGTCGCCGTTCCGGGCTGGACGCCGAAGGGGGCCGAAACCGAGAGGGTCGAGCCAGACAGCCCTGCGACGATTCCCCCGGTCGCTGCTGAGAGACCGCTGTAGCTGAGTGCAGCCAGGACCTCGGGGTTCGGGTGGTCGCTCGCCATGCGCAGGTCGAGCGTCTGCGCGGGCTCCCCGGCTTCGATGGTGAGTTCGGGCGGCGTGAAGGTCGGGGGAACGTCCTTCATCTCCGGATCGCCGACGGTGATCGGGAGCACGAGCACAGCAACCCCGGTGCTCGACCCGTCTGTCGCTTCGAAGGTGATGCTCGCCGGGCCGCGGTAGTCAAGAGCGGGCGTGAAGGTGAGCGTGTCGTCGTCGACGTAGTTCGGGGTGCCGTCACTCTTGATGGCGCTGACAGTGTTTTCGCCGGTGATGCGGATGTCCTTGCCGGTGGGCGACTCGGCGATGTCGGACAGCTTCCACGACTTCGTCTCGTTCATGTCGACGTACTGGGTCGGCAGGTTGAGCTTGATCCGCGGCGGGAGGCCGTCAGAGTACGGCGGCACGACGATGAAGGCGGCCGCGCTGAGATCGTCCGTGGTGTTCGTCAGCCGGTACGCAACCGCCGTCCTGGCGTCGCCCAGAGTGACGCGGACCTTCCCGTCGGCGAGCAGTTCGGCGCTGTCCTTGTTGGGCCCTTCGATCGAGATCTCGAGGTCTTCGACCCGCCCGCCGGAGTTGTTCGCACCCTTCGTCACGTCGATGTCGACGGTCTTCTTCGCCAGTACGTCCTCGGGCTCGACGATGTGGTCGATCAGGGTTGGTGGCGCGATCGTGGCATCCTTGGTCACCCGCACCTGGACGAACGCGGTGTCGAAGCCGCCCTGGCCGTTCGTGATCTCGTAGCGGACGACGAAGCTCGTCTCCTCATCCGGCGCTTCGATCTCTACCGCACGCTTGTTCTTGACGGTCGCCGTGATGCCCTCAGGCACGTCCTTGAGCTTTTTGCTCACTTCGATCGTGTAGCCGTTGGGGTCCGAGTCGTTGCCGAGCACTGGCACGGTGGCGACGCGGCCCGGTTGGACCTCGATCGTGTCGTCCACGGCGATCGGCGGTGAGTCCTGCTCGGGCCGTTCGATGACACCGATTCGCACCACTCCGAGTGCCGTCGCGCCGTAGACATCCTTGACCTTGTAACTGAACACGTCGGTGCCTGCCGAGCCGGGCGCAGCGGTGTAGGTGAACGACGTGCTGGTGGAGTCGGTGACGCTTCCGTACGCCGGCGCTGTCGCCAACCCGTCGAAGACGACGGAGTCGCCGTTCGGGTCGAGGCCGTCGAGGGGAACGTTCACGGTCACCGAGGAGTCGGCGAAGACCCTGGCGGTAAGTGTCTTCGGCGCCGGTTCCTCATTGACGTTCTTGTCGGCGGCGACGACGTTGAAGGTGACCGTCGCGACGGCCTTCTGCTTGAAGTCGTCTGTGACCGCGTATGTGACCGTGTAGACACCGGGTTCGCGCGGGGCCTGGTACCTGACCCTGTCACCGGCGACGAAGGCGAGACCGGCCTGCACCGGCTCGGCGAGGTCGGGAGCGAGCGTCATGACGGCGTTGTCCGGGTGGATGTCGTTGTCGAGAACGGGCACGCTCGCGATGTCGCCGGCTCGGACGGTGACGACGTCGTTGGCCGCGATCGGAGCCTGGTGCTTGGTCAGCGGAGGCACGGGGACGATCGCGATGGTGCTGACTGCCTCGTTGACGCCGTCAGAGACGGTGTAGCTGAACTGCAGCTGTTCGGTCACCGCGGCGCTCGACGTCACTCGCACGACCGAAGAGTTGAGCACCTCGATCGACAGGACGCGCGCCTCATCTGGGATGTCGAGGGACCGGAGGGCGAGGACCTTGCCGCTCGGGGAAACATCGTTGGTCAGCACGTTGAGCACGGTGGGCTCGTTCGGACGGAGGTAGCCGGTGTCGTGGACGGCGATCGGCGGCTGGACCTTCTCCGGGACATCCTTGACGTCGACCCGCATCATTCCGATGCTCGTCGCGGCGCCTGCGCCAACCGTGTACTGGATGTAGTAGACCCCGGTCTTGCCCGAGACGATCTGCATCGAGTTGGTGTCCGGCTTGAGCGTGATCGACATCCCGCCCTGCAGGGCCTCGGCTCCGAGGAGGGCCAGCTGCCCGCCGTTCGTCGAAAGGTCGTTGGCGATCGGGAAGGCTTCGACGGGCTCACCGACGAACGTCTCGACGTGGTCGGGGGTGCCGATCGGGTTGAGAGTGCCGGTCGCCTTGACGTCGACTGTGAAGGTTCCTGACGCCGTCTCGTTGCCGTCGGAGACGACGTAGACGATGTCACGGGGCCCGATCTGGCCGGAGGTGTGCGTGACGGTGACGAAGCCCTCGTGAGAGAAGCGCACCAGGTCGCCGTTGTCCGACACTGCCGACTGGAGGAACACGTCGTCGCCGTCAGGGTCACGCCAGTCGATCAGCGGGTTGTACGTGATGCTCTGGCCTGCTTCGACCGAGACAGCGCCCTTGCGCTGCTCGACGGGTGCCGAGTTGGCCTCCGTCGGCATGATCGTCACGCTGACGTTGGCCTCGGAGACGCCGCCGGTGCGCCCGTCGGAGACGGAATATCGGAACGAGATCGTCCCGGCTGCCTGATCCGCGTTCGGCGTAAACTGGAGCGCCCGGCCACCGTCGATGAACTCGACGGTGCCAGATTCCGGCACGAGACCCTGCAGGTTCCTGCCGATGGTGAGCACGTCGCCGTCGGGGTCCGTGTCGTTGTCGAGCACGGGCAGAATGGTGCTCTTCCCCGGCCGCGCACCGAGGACGTCGTCCCTGGCGATCGGCGGCCGGTTCTGTTCGGTGCGGTCGGCGAGGGTGTCCTCGAACGACTGGGTGGAGGCCTTCTCGTCGCCCTCTTCGCCGTCATCCTCCTGCGGGGGTGTGACTTCTTCCCAGTTCTTGACCAGGCGCATGTTGGCGTCGACCAGCCAGACATCCCCGGTCTGCAGGTTGTTGAGCGCGATGACGTTGCGGTTCACCCGGAATTCGAGCTTCGCGCCCTCGGCGAGTGGTTCGATGGCCTGTCGGGACACCGGGGCGTCACCACAGGCGGCGACGTAGACGCTCGCCCCTGACCACGCACCGTGGGCGCAGCCGTTGAGGTTCACCGGCGAACTCACCTCGCCCGGCTTGGTGATCGCGTTCGTGATGTTCGCCTTGATCGTCTGCGGGGTGCTGTCGTTGAGCCTGACGCGGAGGAGCGACGAGCCTGTGGCGACGATGACCTCTCCCCCTGTCGCACTGACTTGCTGGAGCTTGAGCGCCTTGCCGGGGAGATCGATGGATGTCGAGGCATCCGTCACGATGCGGTTCTTCGAGAGGTCGAGGATGACGGCCTGCTCCCCCGCGGCGGTGAGCTGGTAGTCCTTGAGCGCAGGGAGAGCCGTCACGGTGGGTTCTCCACCGGCGAGCGGGTAGGCGTAGAGCTTCTTCTTCTTCGGCGACACCGCGAAGACCGTTCCCTTGCTCGAGACGACGCTCTGGGCGTTCGCGCCGAGCTTGGCGATCGGGTCGGTGTCGATCGTCGAGAAACGCAGTTCCCCTGCCGTGCTCGTCACCCACAGTTCGCCCGTGTCAGGCTCGAGGATCGACAGCATCGCGTCTCCGAGCGAGAGCGTGGCATTCGGCGGGAGTTCTGCGCGCTGAACGAGGGTGGTGAAGGCGGAGTCGATGCGTTCGACACTCGAAGCGGACCGGTCGTGCAGGAGCACGTTCTCGCCGTTCTGCAGCACGTCGATGTCGTTGGAGACGGTGGAGACGGCCGCGTTGAGCTCCTCGATCTGGCGGTTCAGCCGGCCGGCCTGCAGCTCGGTGCCGTTCGTGACCCAGACGTCCCGCGCGCTGAGGTCGACGTCGGTGACCGGGAACCCCTCGTGGAGCACCGCGACGGTGACAGGAACAGCGACGAGAAGGGAGAGCGCGACGACGGAGGCAGTGACCTTTCGCGTCTTCAACCACTTCAACACGTTGTCGTCCCCCCACGGCCCATACGGTTGTCGGTTCCCGGAATACTCAGACAGGAACCGGGTCTACGCTAACACGCCGATCACGCCGCAATTTACAGTCATTTGAATGCGTCCAAACGCCCCTCGGACGAGGGTCAGGAGTCGGTGAGCGCGGATGCTTCTGCCGGTTTTTCCCGGTCCAGGAGGACCAGGTCATCGGTGTCGACGAGCCTCGAGGACACGGCGTATTCCACGAGTCTCGCCCGGCGTCCTGTGGCGAGTTTCCCCCGGCCGCCACGCAAGCCGCGAACCCCGATGCGATCAAGTTTGTCGCAGACGTTGTCGAGTTTGCGGTTGAAGGCGGTCTGCGTCCAGCCGAGCCTCGCGGCGGCATCCGACGACGCCGGAATCTCGCCCCTGCCGGGGGAATCCTGCCTGAGCACGTTCTCGGCAAGCGCCACGATGAGCAGGCGCTGGCTGCTCGTCAGGTGCACGGGCCCGACGGTCGTCGTTCCTGACTGCAGTGTCGTCATTGCGGTCGTGCCGAAGTACTCCGGCTCCGAGTGGATCGTGAACTCGTACGTCGTCGACCCGGCACTGAACATCACCTGGAGCTCGGGGAAGACGACCGGCAGTCGGGCACCGGGCGCGAGCCACGCCTGCACCTGGCCAGTGGTGTCCGTGACCGTCGCAGCGAGGAGGTTGCCGACGTTGGTCAGCCACCAGAGATCGTTCTCGTGGCTGATCGAGAGGAAGCGCCGGTGAAGAAACGGGTTCTCGTCGATGATCAGGTCTGACTCACGCCCGACGAAGAATGGTTCCCCAGGGGTGATGTCGTACCACTCCCCACAGAACTCGATGCGTGGCGCTTTCACTTGCTGCACATCTCCAGTGGCTCGGTTGACGTCTTGCCTGTGCTCCGGCGGAGAACGACCTCGATGCAGACCTGGCTGCCGTTCGTGACGCCGTCGATGGTCGCCGACTCGGATGCCGTCGGCACCTGTTCGCCCGCGTTGGGACCGTCACTGCGGTGCCAGATGTACTTGTCGCCGTCCTGCGGGTCAGGGTTGGCCCAGGTGAAGGTGAAGGCCGTGCCGGCGGCATTGGGGGCGACGCTGACCTCGTCAGGGGTCGGGACACCGACCGTCACGATGTCGGACGTCGCGGTCGGGCTCGGCGTGGGGTCCTCAGGCGCGGGCGCGAAGATCACCGCAGCGGCGATCCCGCCCCCGAGAACCAGCACGCCTGCGGCGCCTGCGAGGATCGGCCAGAGCTTCCGGCGACGAACCGGTTCGCTCACCGGCTGCGGCTCGACGAGGGCCTCTCCCCGCTGACGGATAACGGTGTGTTCGGGGGCATCGGCGACCGCGGGGGTCTCGTGAGGCTGCACAGACGGCATCCTGCGGATCACGGTGGGGTCGGCGGCGGAACGGGGCGCTGCGGGCTCGACCGGCGGCTGTACTGCCGGCTGGGCGTGCACGGTGGCCACCCCGCGGATCCTGGTCGCATCCCCGGCGTCTGCGGCGTCCGCGTCGTGGACGCGTTCAAGGATGGTCAGGTTGGGCACGTCGATGGCGGTCGGAGCGTATGAGAGCTCCATCTCGACGCGCTGCAGCGCGCGGGCGAAGTCCACCGCTGTGGCGAACCGGTCATCTGCGGAGACCGACATCCCCTTGGTGAGGATGGAGACGAGCGACCTCGGGATGTCGTCACGCGTGATCGGGGTGATGCTCCCGCGTTCGATCCGGCCGATCAGGTCGACGGTGCCGTTCGGCTTGCCGGGGACTTCGAACGGGGTGTGGCCGACGAGGAGGGTGTAGAGCGTTGCCGCCAGCGAGAACACGTCGCTGCGGACGTCTGGCTGGGGGTGGTCGTCGAACATCTCAGGCGGGGACCACGGAATGGACATGCCGATGGTGCCTGTGGCCGTCGCCGCGCCTGCCGCGTTCATGGCATCCCGCGTCGTCGTGTTCACCGGCAGTTCGATGTCGACGGCGCTCGAGATGCCGAAATCGGTGAGGGCCGGCCAGCCGTAGTTGTTCGTGAGAACGTTCGCCGGCTTGATGTCGCGGTGCAGGATGCCGGCAGCGTGCGCGGTCGCGACGGCGCTCGAGAGTCGGACACCGGTACGCAGGGCGTCTGCCACGGCGAACCGGGACCGCTTGTACTGTTCGGCGAGGCTCGGTCCCGAGCAGTACTCCATCACGAAGTACGGGCGTCCGTCTGCGGCGACGGCCGCGTTGTAGATGGTGACGATGTACGGGTGCGCCGACAGCTGCGCCATCAGGTTCGCCTCGGCCACGAAGGCCGTCCGGGAGGTGTCGCTCAGGTCTTCAGACGCGAGGACCTTCACCGCCACGAGCCGCTTGGGCAGTTCCTGCTCGTAGAGGTAGACGTCGCTGAATCCGCCGGAGCCGAGCAGGCGGCTGTACCGCAACCCGGGGAGCTCAGGCGGGGTGGCGACCTGGCGTGCCGCCACGCTATGCCTCGCTCACCCGGAGGACGATGTCGCTGCCGAGGTCGATGGCCGTGCCCGTGATCACCGGCGTCGGCTCGCCCGCGCGCAACAGCTGCGGGAGCTTGCCAGGTGCGATGACGTGCGTTCCGTTGCTGGAGTGCAGGTCGGTCACGACGACGGTGTCGCCTTCGACGGACACCCGGACGTGGCTGCGTGAGATGTCGTCGCCCGTGAGGGTGACGAGGTGCGGAAGAACGGATGCCGGGACGTTGGAGACGCTGGGAGCGCGACCCAGGATGACCGGGGCGGTGAGCGCCTGGGATTCGCCGCCAGGCAGTTCGAGAACGTAGCGATGCCCTGCGGGCCGCTGGGCCGGCGACTGTGGGGCAGGCACCCGAGGTGCGGCGCCTGCAGCGGTCTTCTGTCGAGCGGCGAGGATGTCTGAGGCGAGCATCGTCCGACCGTCGTGGTCCCCTGGCGCAGAAGTCTTCTCTGCCGCGGGAGCGGCCGACGTCGTCCGCGGCGTGCTGAGGAACGCGGGCTCGGGCATCGACACGGCATCGTCGTCCTCCGACGGCTGCTCGACGGCGGCGGCGCCGACCGGGCGGAAGACCGTCGCGCCGAAGAGGTAGTCGTAGCCGTCAGCATCCGCCTCGGCTGCGGGCGCTTCGGTGGCCGCGGCGTCGTCTGACGCGCCCCGCGTCGCGGTGTGGAAGACCCGGGTCTCTTCGTGCAGGGAGGCGGCAGGCGCCTCGACCGGCGCTTCATCAGGCGCATCGACAGGTGGCTTCGGCGCGCTGGCGGCGGCCGCAGGCGGCGTGACCGGTGCGGGTACAGCGGATGCCGACTCCGGTCGTGTCGAGGCTGTCGCGTGGTCGCCGGCGAGGGTCACCCTGCTGACCCAGGCTGCGCCGCTCTGCAGCGGGAGGACGGGCACGGCTGACGGTGCCGATGGGTTCAGTTCGACGGTGAATCCGGTCGGCGACTCGATCACTTGTTCGGTCCAGGTCGTGACTCCGCGCGAGGAAACGCTGACGGTTCCGTCTGCGGTGTCCACGGTCACCACGGCGTCGCCGCGCACGATCACCCCGAGGCCTTTGTCGGTCAGCTCTCCGTCGACCCAGAACAACAGGGCGAACGGGCCGGTGGCGCGAAGCCCCTGTGCCGTGAGGACTTCGAGTACCTGCTGGACGGACGTGCCCGCATCGCCCGTCGCCGCGAGCAACCCGACCCGGTCGGAGCCGTCGTCGACGCGCGCCACAAGAAGACGGCCGGCCGTCGCGACGGCCAGCCACTCGTGCGTCTGCGCAGGCGCATAGCTGTACCCGGTCATGCCACCCCTCACACTCTCGGCAGGGTCTGCTCGAGATAACCGAGAGACCGATTTTCATGATAGCCCGGGCGCGGCGGAGTCGTGTTGACGGTGCGGGAATCGACGATGAGCACGGTGACGTTGTCGTGGGCGCCTGCTTCGAGGGCGAGCTCGACCAGACGATCGGCCGGATCGGCGACTCCCGAGCGCAGGACCGCCTCGATCTGTTCCGTCGACACCTCCCT
The DNA here is from genome assembly GCF_056713165.1 of Mycetocola sp. Y171. Taxonomy (NCBI): domain Bacteria; kingdom Bacillati; phylum Actinomycetota; class Actinomycetes; order Micrococcales; family Microbacteriaceae; genus Mycetocola; species Mycetocola sp. Y171. The sequence goes on along the minus strand of NZ_JBWYGX010000003.1, from coordinate 62,472 downwards.
GGTGAGACCGTCCGAGCAGATCAGGAAGACCTGGTGGTCGGACGCGGGAAGCAGCCACACGTCGGGGTCGGCATCGACCTCGACCCCGACCGCGCGGGTCACGACGTTGCGCTCCGGGTGCGTGAGCGCCTCGAACGCGGTGATCGACCCGGCGTCGAGAAGTTCCTGGATCGCCGAATGGTCGACAGTGACCTGGCGGAGAACGTTGTTGTCCCAGAGATAGACGCGGGAGTCGCCGATGTTGAACGCCATCCAGTGGCAGTCGGCCTGGCTGGACAGGCTGACGAGGGCGAGACCGGCGACCGTGGTCCCGGCGATCCCGGACTGCTCAGCCCACGACATGATGAAGGAGTTCGCCGCGGTGATTGCGGTGAAGACGGCCTCAGGGGTCGTCGGCTCCCCCGGTCGGATGCTGTGCGACAGCTGGTGGACCATGGCCTGGCTGGCGAGGTCCCCCCGGGAGTGACCTCCCATGCCGTCCGCGACGGCGAAGATCGGGGCCGCGGCCACGAGGCTGTCCTCGTTGTGCTCGCGCACGTGGCCGGTGTCGCTCCGACCGGTCACCGCGACGGTGACGATCGACCGCGAGGTCCTGATGGTCTCGACCCTGGGGGCCATCTCTACTCGATCCTCTGAACGCGCATGGCTCAGGTGTACGACTCGACGCGTTCGACCGGCAGACCGGACCGCCACGAGTTGAGGGCGACCACGACGGAGGCGATGATCAGGCCGGTCCCTGCCGCGGCGAGGGCGAGTCCGTACGTGATGCTGTCGAGGTGGATGCCGAGCGGGCTCAGTCCGAGGGCGGCTCCACCGAGCGCAGCGATCATGAGCTCCCCGCGCCAGATGTGCGAGAACCTGCGCCAGGCGACCTGCGACGGCGATCCGTCGACGATGGTGTCTCGGCCTCGCTGGAGAAGCCGGTTGTAGGTCAGTTTCTTCACCAGGGACACTCCGACGACGGCGGCGATCGCCCCGGTCACGACGCCGTAGACGACGACGGTGAACCAGAACTGTTCAGCGGCCGATGAGCCCTCGTCTGCGCCGATCGTCCCTGCGGACTGCAGCAGAACGGGCAGCGGGAGGACAAGGAGCCACGCGACGACCGCGAGGAGGAAGAACACGACGTGCAGACCGACACTGATCGGGCGGAGCACGACGCGGAATGTCCCGCTGCTCCAGGTCGACGTGTTGTCTCCCATCCCCCAGCGACCGCGAGAGGCGAATTGTCCGAAGAAGAATCCGATCATGGACAGCACGAGGAGGAGGAATGGGACGGCGATCGTCATCGTGCCCGAACGGTCGTCTTCGAAGACGTCACCGATCGAGACATCCTGATTCGTGAACCAGAGGAGTGCTGCGACAGCGGCGATCGCGGCCAGCAGGGCGACGGCGCCGACGGTGTTGCCGATCAGGGCGATCGTCCTGCGGGTGCGCTCGTGTTTCTGCCTGTCGTCGGCCGACTCGTCGCTCACCGTGGTCTTCGTGCCGGTCTTCGCCTCAGCCAACGATTGCTCCTTCTTCGGCACGTGTGCCATTGAGCCAGCCCAGCGAGCCGACGATGGTGTCGAACAGTTCGAGCCAGAGTGCGGGGGTGTGCGCCATCGGCGCCTTCACGTAGACGCGGGCGAGCCGGGTCCCGTCGCCGGCGGGGAGCCAGTAGTTCACCCGCAGGTCGGTGGACGACTGCGTCTCGTATGTGGTCGTGACCAGTTCGTGGCGACGCACGATCGGCCGTTCGCTGCCCTCTTCGACGAGGGTGGATCCGGGGAATGCCGCAAGCAGACGCTGCTCCTCGGTCGGATCCCCGTCGAGAGGCGTTGCCGGCCAGTCGAGCGGGAGGATCACGAGCGATGCGGGGAACGGGATGCCGGGGAGGATCTCGAGGGAGATGGCGAAACCGACTGCGCCGATTGCGATCGCCTCTTCGGCGGACTGGATCAGGCTCGTCTTGAGTTCGCGGCGGACGTGCGCCAGCCTGTCGTTCCTGCCGACCTGCTTCTTGATCAGGGCGGCGATCCTGTGCTGGGCCGCATCCCTGTCGGTGAGCGGGACGACGGCCCATGACCCGGGGAGGATCAGGGAGAGGTCCGCACCGGTGAGGGTGACTTCGCGGGTCATGCGGGCTCCAGTTCCAGCTCCATGTTGCCGACCATCGCGGCGGCTTCGGCGGTGATGTCCTCGAAGATTCCGAGTCGCGCCGAGCGGAATGTGATCTGCACGAGCCGCGTCGTCGACTCGGGGAAGAGCGTGAAGACGACGCGCTCCTCGAGGCTGCTCTCATCGCTGCCGGGGAGGGTGACCAGCGCGAGGTGGCTGAACGCCACGAACTCACCGAACGGGTGGGTGCCTGTCCAGGACTGGAACGCGCTGATGTCGAGCTCGGGGCTGCGCAGGTCGCTGTGGGTGTTCACGAAGGCGAGGAAACTCTCCGGGGTGTCGTTGGGCCCGCGCTCGAGTAGTTCGAAGAGCATGGCTGCACCGATGATCCCCCGGTTCGGCGAGACCAGGTGGATGGCGGCAACGTCGACATCGTCAGCGATGAGGGCGTCGCGGAGCGACGTCAGCATGCCCGCGAAGACCTCGCGGTCCACGTTGTCGTCGTACGCCACGGGAATCGAGGCGATCCAGTCGCGCGCGTCATCGGCATCCAGGTCGACGTCGTACCAGTCGTCGGGCAGGTTGAGCCGTACTCCGACGATTTCCGATGTGGTCACCATTTACGCCACCCTACAGAGATCTGAGAGCCACTACCGCGCATCGACGACGTCGCCCAGCTTGGATGTGACCGCGTCGTTGCCCTTGGAGATCAGGGAATCGACCGTCAGGGGCACGTCGATGAACGGCGCAGTCAGGGTCTCAGCCGCTCCGCCGAAGACCTTCGATCCCTCGAGGATGACCTCGGCCTTGAGGCTTGCAGGCATGTCGGACCAGTCCATGGAGTTGATCGCCTTGGAGAAGTCGGTGACATCGCCCTGCTGAAGGAGTTTCGCCAGGGGGCCGTCCTTGCCCTCCGCGAGGGAACGCAGGAATTCGGATGCCTCCGGCGGCGACTTGAAGGCATCCTTCAGGTCCTTGAACGGCTTCACCGCTGAATCGGTCAGCTCCTTGCCGAGCTTCTTCGGGTTGAATGTGTCCTTGAGGTCCTTCACGGCCTCTCGGTGCGCCTTGTCCGCGCGGTTCTTCGCGCTGCGCAGGGGCTTCGAGCGAGTCTGCTTGTTTGCATTCGACATGAGGTTGTCGAGTCGCTTGGTCGCCTTCGCGAGCTTGCTTCCTGTGCGGAGAGCCTTGAGGCCCTTGATGGCGACGACGAGGACCTTGCCGCCGATGAGGCTGAGGACGACGCCGACAGCGGCACCGATCACTTCGCCGAGCGTCATCTCGCCGTTGGCGAACTTGATGAGCGAGTCGATGAGCTTGATGATGCTGATCAGTGCGGAGACGGCGAGGAGGATCTGGCCGAGCACAGGGACCCAGGACAGCAACAGTGCGGCGATGGCCACCCAGTCGCCGATCTTCTCGCAGAAGTCGACGAGCTTGTCCCACCAGCTGTCGCTGAGGTCGTCCTCTGAGACGACCTGCTCGATGGCATCCGCCGCCGTGTTGCCCGCGGATTCCTTGTCGGCGACGGCTTCGTCGTACTTGGTCTGCGCTGACGACATCGCCGAAGCGAACTGTCCGGCCTGGGTGTCCCAGGTCGTGAACGATTTGGAGTCGGCGGCCTGGGTCGCGCCGGGGACGGCTGCCTTCTCCTCGTACTCCTTCGCCTTGGACTCAGCCGAGGCGTGGCTCCCGCTCGCGGTCTCGTGCTCGGAGCGGGCTTCCGCCGCCTTCTTCTGGGCGTCTTCCAGCGCCGATGCGTACGTGTTCAACGCGGTGGCTGTGGTGCGGTAGCGCTTCTCGGCCTGGCCGATGCTCTCCGCACCCTTCTTCGCCTTGCCTCGGATCTCGTCCACGGCGAGCGACAAGGTCCCGTCGCTGTTGTCTCCGACCGCCTTGAGCGTGGCCGAGGCATTCTGGATGGCGTCTGCGAGGTTCAGGTAACGCGCGGCGTAGACCTTCAGCTGACCCGGGTCACCCGTGAGTTCAGGAAAAGACATCGAAGTACGACCTAACTGTCGAGAAAGAAGCGAGAGTGGTGCTGGCTAAACGGCGTCTGGCACGCCGGGGATCGGGTCGCCCGTCGTCTCGGAGAGCGCCTTGGCCAGGTCGGCGTCGAGGCTGTCGAACGTGTCGGCGATGCCGCCCACGGAGTCCTTGAGCGCCTTCACTGATTCGATGACTTCTTCGCGCTTGATGTTCCAGCTCGAGGCGAAGTCCTTCACCCGCCCCTCGAGGCGGTTGTGGCCGGTCAGGTCGGCGACGGTTTCGCTGAACTTCTCCGCACCCTCGAACTCGGTGAGGATCGACTGCAGGTTCGTCTGCGTCTGCTTGAGTAGGTCGCCCTTGACGATGAGCTGGTCGCCCATGATGTCCCCCCGGAAAGTTGTGGTGTGAGAAGGATGAAGCGGGGAGGGTCAGCCTGAGCCGGCCCTCCCCGTTCGGTGCGGCTAGCCGCGAATGGCGTTGGCCAGCTCCTGGTCAGCGCTCTCGAGCGAGTCGGCTGCCTTGGTGAGGTAGTCGGCCATTCCCTGGGCGCCGCCGACAGCCTGGGTCGCACCCTGCGTGAAGGTGGTGAACGAGTCGTGGAACGCACCCGATGCCTGGTCGGTCACGAAGCCGCTCGAGACGAGGTCGGTGACGAGACGCTGCAGTTCATTGATCTTGTCCTCGAGGGCTCCCTTGCCGGTGAGAATCTGGCCGGAAGCGGTCTTGAGGTCCTGGTACGTAACGTTGATGTTTGCCATGGTGATATTCCAATCCGTTTCTGGAGATCCCGTCTGGATCGCCCCCACGTGTACAACCTAACGGACGCATTGCGGGCGGTCGATGGGGAGTGGTCCCCATGCAGCCGTCCCGCTAGTTCTCCTGCACCAGCGGGAGCTGCACACGCGAGAACTTGCCACCGGACACAAGCACGCCCCTGCCCTGCGGGAACTCGGCCCGCTGCATCCTCGGCAGGGTCGTCTTGAGGACGATGTCTCCGTCGATCGTCTCCGGCTGGAGGAGCAGCCCGCGGCGGGCGTTCTTGAACTCACCGAGCAACGGCCAGGAGCTCGACCACGAGCTCGATTCGGCCTCGGCGAGGATGAAGTGATCGCTGCGCTTGATCGCCCGGATCATGTCGACGATCGGGTTGTCCGCCGGCGTCTGGAGGAAGTCGGCGATCTGTTCGACGATCACGGCGATGGTGCCGTCCGTGTCCGGGTCGACGATGGCGGCGAGCAGCTCTTTCGCGAGCGTCGCGGCATCCTCGATGGTGACCGCAGACGAGACGAAACGCGGGTCCCTGCCCACCGGCGACCGCTTGTTGCCGATGTAGTACAGCCGCACTTCGGGGTCGAACCTGCTGATCGACTCGACGAATCCACGGAGGGCAGTCGTCCGGCCGCTCGCGGGTGGACCGGCGATGAGGAACGTCCCGGCGAGCTCGATGCCCACAGGGCCGAGGTCTTCGTCGCCGAGTCCGATCGCGGGGAACGTGCCGACGCGGGTCGGCAGTTCGGTGACCGGGTACTCCTTCGGCAGGGAGCGGATCGGCTGCGCGGGAACGACACCGGCCCGGGTCATGGCCGCTGCGAGCCCCTTGGTCGCCGCCGACTGGTCGGACAGCGACGCCGAACCGCCGAGCACGGCGATCTGGGTCTCCTCACCGTCGACGATGGCGCGGCCGGCCGGTGAAGCGGTGGAGAGGATGTCCCCAGGCACGTCGAGCATGGAGTACGCGGTCTCGTCGGCGAGGCGGAGCACGACCCGGCGCTGGACACTTGACGTGATCGAGCTCGGCACCGAACCGGTGCGGTCCGCCGAGAACACGACGTGCATGCCGACCTGCCTGCCGCCGGAGATGATGTCCTGGAACACGCTGTACCACTGCGCCTTGCCCGCAGGCACTTCGAAGTCCTGGCGGAAGTTCTGGAACCCGTCGATGAGCAGGAGGATCCTGCGCTCATTGGGGCTGTTCGCGAGCTGACGGTAGTCGACGATCGACGACGCATTGGCTTCGGCATAACGCGGGCCGCGTGACTCGAGTTCCTGCTTGAGCTGGCGCATCAGGCGGATGACCCGCTCGGTGTCGTCGCCGTGGATGATCGATCCGACGTGGGGCAGGTCCTGCAGCATCCGGAGGCTGCCGCCGCCGAAGTCGAGGCCGTAGACCTCGACCGGCCCGCCGCGCGGGGTGATCGCCGCCGCAGTGGCGACGGTCCTGAGCACCGTGCTCTTGCCCGAGCCACCCGTGCCGTAGACGACGAGGTGCCCGTCGACATCCGGGTTGAAGTAGACGGGAAGCTGGAGCTGCTGCTCCGGGAGGTCGGAGACGCCGAGGAGGAGCTGGGCGTCGGTGCGCTGGCGAAGCTTGCCGAGGTCGTAGACCGTCGCGAGTTCGTCCTGCCAGGGGCGGCGGGGCGCTGGGATCTGCGCCGCCGCAGCCGCCGAGATGATGGAGGTCACGAGTCGCTGCTGGTCGGTCGGCCCGAGGTCGCGTGATTCGTCGACGTCTTCGCGGCCAGGTTCTTCCCAGCGCGCTTCGGCACCGAACCGCAGCTCGGTGACGTCGATGCCGGGGCGGTCGGGTTCCCGCGAGGTCCAGCCGCCGGCGTAGGCGGACTGGAAGGTCTGGAGACGCCCTGGACCGGTCTTGGCGAGCCCACGACCGGGGATCGCCGGATCGAAGTGCGCGGCATCCTTCACACCGACCACGTCGGTGCTGTCACTCTCGTCAGCCATCCGGAGTGCGATGCGGAGGTTGGTGTTCGCGCGGAGGTTGTCCTTGATGACGCCTGCAGGGCGCTGGGTCGCCATGATGAGGTGGATGCCGAGCGAGCGTCCGCGCTGGGCGATGTCGACGACACCGTCCACGAACTCAGGGACCTCTCCGGCGAGAGCCGCGAACTCGTCGATGACGAGAACGAGGGCGGGCGGGCTGTCCGGGTCGCCGCGCTTCTCGAGTTCGAGCAGGTCCTTGGCCTTCTTGCGGTTGAGCAGGTGCTCGCGGAAGTGCAGTTCGGCACGGAGGCTGGTGAGCGCCCGCCGGACGAGGTGCGGGCTGAGGTCGGTGACGAGGCCGACGCAGTGCGGAAGGCTCACGCAGTCGGCGAATGCCGAGCCGCCCTTGTAGTCGACGAAGAGGAAGGTGACGCGGTCGGGGCTGTACTCGGCAGCCATGCCGAGCACCCAGGCCTGAAGGAACTCGCTTTTACCCGACCCGGTGGTTCCGCCGACGAGGGCGTGCGGTCCCTGGGTGCGCAGGTCGAGGTGCATGGCGTCGACACCCGCGGATCCGATCGTGGCGCGCAGCTTGCCTGCCCGCCGTTTCTTCGGCTGGATGCCGGGCGTACGGTCGTGGATGGACGTGTTCTGGCGCCACCGGTCGATGACCGCGTCGCTCTGCTCGACGAGGTCGTGACCGAGGAGGGCGACCATCGAGACGGAGCGGGGAAGGTCGCTGGAGTCGGACACGACGGCGCCGGCGTCGATGACCGGAGCCATCCTCCTGGCGTAATCGAGCGCGGTGGGCGGATCGATGAGCTCGGTGACCACGTCGGTGATCGTCTCGCCGATGCGCACGTAGCCGACGGTCGCCTGACCGTCCTCGTCGTCAGGGACCGAGAGCCATGTGCGGCAGACTGCGGGGAGGGCACTCACGTCGCGAGCCATCCAGATCGGGTAGACACCGGCATCCGCTGCCAACTCGGCGAGCTGGACGAGACGGGCGCGATCGACGGAGACGTCGTCGGCGATGAGCACGACGATCGCCGGGAGCGGCGCCTGGAAGCCTTCGTCGTGGCTTTCGCCGACATCGGCGCCGCGTTCGAGGGCTGCGCTCTTCTGTTTCATGGCGCCGCGGCGCTGCTGCTTGGCCTTCTTCTCGGCCACGCGGTTCTGGATGATCTCCTCGAGCGCTGACATGAGGTTGGTGGAGCTCGCTGCACTGTCTGCGAGGTGGATGCCCTCGATCGGCGAGTGCGGCGACGAGGTGTGCGGGATCCACTTGAGCCAGCTGAGCTGGTCGGACCACTGCGGGGTAACCATCGCGGCGACGGCGAGTTCAGACGGAGAGTGCAGAGCGGTGAGCTGAACCAGGATCGAGTTGAGCGACCCGATCGCCGCCGCAGGGGAACCGGCGATACCAAGAGCACCGGAGTCGTAGAGGTTGTCGATGATCGGCACACCGGCGACGTACTTGTTCTTCTCGACGAGGGCCTCGAGGCGCTCCTGGAACTTCGGCAGCAGGTCGCCCTTGTCGCTCGCCTTGACCGTGTTCCTCGATGTCATCGATCCGACGCCGAGACGAACGTTGAGGAACGACCAGTGTTCGGGGCGTCTGGTCCAGAGAAGAGGGCCTCTGCGCATCGCTCCATCGAGCGCCTCGGCCGTCGAGGGCGCTTCGGCGAGCCGCAACCGCTGCTCGGTGACACTCTCCTTCTGCAGCCGTTCGTCGAGATCGGCGAGGTGGGCGTCGAACTTGGCGATCGCCTTCTTGAGGGCGCGCTTGTCGCGCTTCTTGCCGGTGATGAAGTTGCCGATGAGCATCATCGGCGTCATGGCGATGAAGAGCAGCGACATCGGGTTCTTCGTCAGCACGAACATCGCGCCGCCCATGAGCATCGGGGTGATCATCGCGAGAAGCGGGAAAGGAGCCGGCTCTTTCTCTGCGGGGACCTCTGGCGCGGCGAACTCCTGGCCTGCATAGCGCTGCTCGACCTTGGGCGACCGGTTGAAGAAGATCGGGCCGGCCTTCGGGGCGACGCCCGCTTCGGCGACGGACTCGTGGAGCGCAATCTTGACGTCGGTGTCTCCCAGCCGGACCGTCTCGGTCTCGGTGATGTGCAATCGGGCGACGATTCCTCCGTCGACTTCGACACCGTTGGCCGAGCCGAGGTCGATGACGTCGACGCCGTCGGCGACCTCGAGGCGTGCGTGCTTCTTGGACACCATCTTGTCGTCGACCACGATGTCGCACGCGCCGTCGCGCCCGACCGTATAACTGCCGGCAGTCAGCGGGATGCTGCGTCCCACCTCCGGCCCGTTGAGGACCGTGAGAGTCGCGATCGTCGGGGCGTGTCCGGTCTTCGCCTGCGAGAAGTACCGACCAGCATCCGAGATGTGCACGGTGGCGCCCGAGCCGATCCATGCTTCGCCGACAGGAGCGTCCGGCGGGAGGGCGAGCCATTCGGTGTGACCGGGAAGCGCCGCCTGCAACGTGTAGTTGCCGTCAGGCGAAAGCGCCTGGGCCGGATCGACGCGAGCGATCGTCGACGCCACTTCGGTGATGGTCGCTCCGGCGTCGGTGGTCACGATGATGTCGTCGCGACCGCCCGACGGACGGGCGAGGGTCAGTTTGAGGCGCATGTCCGTCCTTAGTCACAGGCCGGTCCCGGCGAAGTATTCCGCCGGGACCGGGAAGTTCTTCTAACCTACCCGGCGGGAGTGACCGGTGCGATGTGGAGAAGTCCCCATGAGGTACGCCGCCGCGGCGACGGCAGACAGCACAGCGACGACGTAGATCCCAGGGAATCCGAACTGCGCGAGTGCGAAAGCCGGTCCTCGGAGGGGGTCTCCTCCCCCGAGGCCGTAGAGCACTCCCCCGACCAGGAGGAAGCCGGCAACAGCTCCGAGCACCGGGAGCACGACGACCACCAAGGCACTTCCCGTTGCCTGCAGTCGGAGCAGGACGGCGAGGAATCCGGCGATCGCTGCGACCATCATGGCGACGGTGAGTCCGACGGAAGTGTCAGGACCGGTGACAGGCCCAACGGACGAGAGCGCCCAGGTGACCAGTCCGAGAGCGACGCCGAGGCCCAGCGTCGCCAGGAGAGCGACGCCCAGGCGCCGCGAATCGGATGCCACGCTAGGAGACGACGGGGCCCTGGTCGAGGATGCGTTCGTATTCCTGGCGAGCCTCGACGTTGCGTTCCCTGACCTTGCGACCGCGAGCGGCGATCCAGGCACCGAACCAGATCGGTACTTCCCTGGCGATGATGAATGAGATGACCGCAGCAGGCGAGAAGAGCGAGTCCTGGACGACGCCGGCGACCTCGTTCGGGCTGATCCTCGCGGCCACTTCGATGAGCACTCCACCGAGGTACGAACCATAGACGATTGCTGCGACGACGAAGCCGCCGATGACGTATGCCCACCAGCCACCGCGGTTGACCACGGAGACGAGAATCACCATTGCGAGCAGGAAGAAAATCACCGGGATCCAGAACGGGGCCTTGACGAGCACGTCGTTGACGGTGTCGACCGAGCCATCGTTCACGACGAAGAGCAGCGCGAGGACCGCGGCATACAGGGCCGCGAAGACGACGGTGGCGAGGAGGGAGACGAGGATGCCGAATCCGCGGTTTCCCTTCGCCTTGGGCTCGCTGGGGGCCTGGACGTAGACCGGCTGACGCACCGGGGCGACAGGAGGCGTGGTGGCAGCAGCAGCGGCAACCGCAGCGGGCGCGACCGGTGCCGTGGAATCCGTGTAGACCGGAGCGACGGCGGTGTCGCCGTCACGGGCGGATTCCTCTGCACGAACTTTGTCTGCGCGGAGATCGGCCTGGGTGAGCACGGTGGGCTCTGAGGAGGACAACACGTGGGTGTCCGCTTTCTCGGCGTACGCGTGGTCGGCGACCTCGGGAGTGTGGTGGGGTGCCTGCTCGGCGGAAGAAGTCACCGGGGTTGCCTCTGCGGCAACGGGAACCTGGTCGACAGGGACCTCGTGGACGGCGCTCTCCTCGGTCCCGGCCTCATCGGCGGGGACCGAATCGCGGAACGCATCCGGGTTGTATTCGTCCGAGTTCTGCGTCTCGGAGACGGCATCCTGAGCTGCTGCGTCGTCGCGGGGGGCGTCGAGGTTGTCGGCGGAGACGTTCTCGGACGTCTGCTCGCCGTCGTTGGCCGGCTTTCCCTGATCGGGGGTGGTGTTGCTCATGGTGACACTCCTCGTCGATCGGGGCATGATCTGCCCCGTGCGAGTCACTTTACCGGCGAGGGTGCGCTTTTCCGCGGAACCGCGCGGTTCGTCGCGGCGACGGGGTTCAGTCGAGCGGCGAGAGGATGCGGTGGAGGAATTGCTTGGTGCGCTCTTCCTTCGGCGCGGTGAAGATGTCTCGCGGGGCTCCTCGTTCGACGATGACGCCGCCGTCCATGAAGAGGACCTCATCAGCAACGTGGCGGGCGAAGGCGAGTTCGTGGGTGACCACGACCATGGTCCAGCCTTCGTCGGCGAGTTCCTTCATCACGGCGAGCACGTCTCCGACGAGTTCAGGGTCGAGCGCGCTCGTCGGCTCGTCGAAGAGCAGCAACTGGGGCTTGAGGGCGAGGGCACGGACGATTCCGACCCGCTGTGCCTGGCCGCCTGAGAGCTGGAACGGGTAGACGTCGCGCTTCTCGCTGAGCCCGACCCGTTCGAGGAGTGCGACCGCTTCCTCGGTGGCGACGGTCTTCGACACGCCCTGCACCTGGACGGGACCCTCGATGATGTTCTCGATCACGGTCATGTGCGGGAACAGGTTGTAGTGCTGGAACACCATGGCGGTGCGGTCGCGCAGGGCGAGGATGTCCTTCCTCGGCGGTTTCGCCGAGTAGTCGATACGGATCCCGTCCGTCGACGTGACAACTCCGGCATCCGGAATCTCCAGGCCGTTGATCGAGCGCAGCACGGTGGTCTTGCCCGAGCCCGACGGTCCGATAAGCACGAGCACTTTGCCGCGGCGGACGGCGAGGTCGATCCCTTTGAGGACCTCGTTGTTCCCGAAGGATTTGTGCAGTCCGGCGACGGTGAGCAGGGCGTCCGGGTCTGAGGAACGGTCAGTGGGCGACATAGCGGTCCAACCTCTTTTCGAGCACGTTCTGCCCCGACGAGAGCACCAGGCAGATGAGCCAGTAGATCAGCGCGGCCTCGAGGTAGACCAGCATGAACTCGCTGCTGAACGCCGCGATCTCCTGTGCCTGGCGGAACAATTCGGTCACGAGGATCAGCGACGCTAGCGACGTGTCCTTGACAAGGCTGATGAAGGTGTTCGACAGCGGGGGCACCGAAACGCGGGCGGCCTGCGGGAGGATGATCCGCCTCAGTGCGCGACGGCGAGACATCCCGATCGTGTATGCCGCTTCCCACTGACCCTGATGCACCGAGAGGATCGCAGCGCGGATGACTTCGGCCGCGTAACCACCGACGTTAAGGGAGAACGCAATGATCGCACTCGGCCACGGGTCGAGCTTGAGCCCGATCGACCCCAGCCCGTAGAAGATCACGAACAGCTGAACGAGCAGCGGGGTGCCGCGGATGATCGATATGTACACCCGGGCGATGGACGACACGACCTTGATGCGGGAGAGCCGCATGAGTGCAACCAGGAGCGCGATGATGAGCCCGACCGCGAACGAGATGAGCGACAGCGGGATGGTGCCCAGGATCGCCCCTGACACGAGCGGCCAGAGCGAGCTGACGAACAGTTCCCACTCAGTCATGAGGGAAGTATCGCAGGAGCCGAAGCTACTTGGTCACGTCCTCGCCGAAGTACTTGTCAGAGATCTCGGCGAGGGTACCGTCTTCGCTGAGCTCGGCGAGAGCCTCGTCGATGGCGTCGGCGAGGTCGTCGCTGCCCTTCTTGAGAGCGAATGCACTGCGTGAGGGGTCTTCGGTTTCGGCGACGATCTTGATGGCGGCGTCCGGCTTCTGCTTGAGGAAGTCGAGGAAGGTCAGCTTGTCGTTGACGGTCGCGTCGACCCGGCCCTGTTCGAGGAGCGCGACGGCCTGTGCCCAGCCTTCGACGGCTTCGACGGTGGCGCCCGCGTCTTCTGCGACGCCGTACCAGTTGCTCGTGTTGGACTGTGCGGTCGTCTTGCCGGCCAGGTCCTCAAGGGACTTGATGTCGGTGTTGTCCTTCGCGACGATGACCACACCTGGGGAGACCGTGTACGGCTCGCTCAACGTGTACTGCTCTTCGCGCTTGTTGTCGATGGAGACCTGGTTGGCGATGATGTCAAAGCGACCAGCTTCAAGCCCGGCGAAGATGCCGTCCCACTGGGTCTCTTCGAACTTCACGTCGAGGTCGAGCTTCTCCGCGACAGCGGTCACGACCTCCACGTCGTATCCGGTCAGGTCGCCAGCGCCACCTTCGTGGTAGCTGAACGGCTTGTAGGTGCCTTCGGTTCCGACGACGAGCACGCCGGCTTCGGTCACGCGCTCGAGTGCGCTCTCGGACTCCGTCGATCCTCCGCCCGATCCTGCCGTGTTCGCGGAGCAAGCCGAGAGAGTGACGGCGAGGCCGGCGACGGCGGCCGCTGCAGCGAGCTTTGACAGAACGGAACGTGAAGACATGGTGGGTTTCCCTTTCGAAGTGGACCGGGGCATCCGGGTCGATCGGACTCTGCGGATGCCTCAGCAAGCGAGCGTAAGCCGCTGTGTGGGTGGCAACAATTCACATGACGCGCTGTTACACCTAGAGACAACGTGGCATTCCCGTCGTTTATGCCCGCCCAGCGCTCGCCTTGGAACCCCATCCCTCGCTACACTCCACCGCAGCAAGGCATTTCGTCCTCTGATCGGAGGCTCCCGGCTCAGGACACGCCACCTTTCACCGGGAGGATTCCGTGAACGAATCGCCAGACTTCGCGTCTCAGTTGCAGCAGGAGCTGCGGCACCGGATTCGACCGATGCGTGGACGGGATCCGCACGAACGGGGGCGTTCGGTGACGCCGCTCGAACTGCTCTATGACCTCACCTACGTCGTGGCGTTCGCCGTGGCGGCGGACCTCCTCGCTGAAGAGCTGAGTATCGGGGTCATCTGGCCGGCTCTGGGGGCGTATGCCTTCGCGGTGTGGGCCGTCAGCTGGGCCTGGCTGAACTTCACCTGGTTCGCTTCTGCATTCGGCAACGACGATGTACTCCTGCGTCTTGCAACGATCGTGCAGATGGTCGGGGTTCTCGTGCTCACCTACGGGCTCCCTGTCAGTTTCGAAGCGGCAGCGCATGGTGAAAGCCCGAACAATCTGATGATGGTGATCGGCTACATCATCATGCGCGTGCCGCTCATCGCCCTGTGGCTGCGTGCGTCCAGGCAGGATCCGGAACACCGGAGGAATGCGCTCTCCTATGTGGTGATCATCTCGGCCGCTCAGGTCGGGTGGCTCCTCACGGCGATCCTGCCGCTTCCTGTGCTGGCAACGGTAGTCTTCCTCGTCGCACTGGCTCTCGCTGAGATGATCGCGCCGGTCCTCGCCACGAGACGGTACGGGTATGCGCCGTGGAATGCAGGGCATATCGCCGAGCGGTTCGCCCTCCTGACCCTGATCACCATCGGTGAAGTCATCGCGGCGACAACCGCAGCAGTAGGGGCGCTCACTCAGGAGATCGGGTGGTCGGTGGAAGCCGCGCTGATCGCCGTGTCTGGTTTCCTCATAGCGGGAAGCGTCTGGTGGACGTATTTCCTCGTGCCGTCGAGGCTGGTTCTCGAGCAACGACCGGAGCGAACGTTCGCGTGGCGGTACGCGCATCTGGCGCTGTTCGGGTCCATCGCCGCGATCGGCGCCGGGCTGCACCTGACCACGATCGCTGTCGAGCACGGCGGCGTCTCGCTGCTCGGTATCGCCCTGGCGCTCTCCGTGCCGTTCGCGGTGACGATCCTGCTCATCTTCATGATCTGGAGCGTCCTGATGCGTTCATTCGATCTGACTCACCTGCCGTTGCTGCTCGTGACTCTCACTCCGCTCGCGATCGCGGTGCTGGTCGGTGCTTTCACGGACCCGAACGAGGCGCTCGATCTCGAGGCTCCCGGTGCGATCACTGCTCTGAGTGCCGTCATCGGTCTCGTCGCGCTCGGGGCGATCATCGAAGTCGTCGGACACGAGATCGTCGGCTACCGCCACACGCTCGCGGCGTGGGAACGAGATCCGGGGTCGGCTCGGTCGGCTGAGGCGTCGGAGACGCCCGCCGCGGGGCCTTGAGCCTGCCGGGGTCGCCGCCCGTAAACGGAGCGTGCTCCAGCTGCGTGAAAGTCGTGTGGTTCAGGGGCGGAGGTAGGGTTTGCGGGTCATCCAGGCTGGTGGGATGGTGACCGGTTTGCCGTCCACGACGGTCATGGTCCATTCGCCGGCGTGCATCATCCGGTGGTGGAACCAGCACAGAATCACCCCGTTCTCGACGACCGTTTTCCCGCCTTCGGACCAGGGGATGATGTGGTGCACTTCACAGCCGGTGGCGGGGATGTCGCATTCGTGGCAGGTGGGTCCGTCCCGGGCGATGATCGTGAGTTTCTGCGTCCGGGTGAAGGTACGTTGGGGGCTGGCCAACCCGGTCACCCCGCCACCCGGGTCGAGGAACACCGGTTGGACCGTGCTGTCGCAGAGGATCTGCTCCACCGCCGAGTACGGGACCTGGTCGGAGACCCCGACGACCTGACCGGTTCCCTGCTGGTCCGTGAGCAGTTGTGCGGGAACGGTGACCAGCACCGTCGGCGCCGCACCGCTGATGGTGGGTACGGTGTCGGAGCGGGCGAGGGAGTCGATCATCGCGGCGAACACGTCCGCGCGTTGCTGCCCCGGTGTTCGTGGGTCCTTCCGCGCCTCCCGGTCCTGGTGTTCTTCGTCGGTGAGGAATTGGGGTGCCGACCGGGGGGTGAGGATCGCGTCGAACAGGGCATGCAGTTTCACGGCGACATCGACGGTCAGTTTCCCGCCGAACGGCACCACACCGTGCTGGGCGGTGCGGGACACCCAGAGGTCCCGCTGCTGGAACGCCGCCTCGGCGTGGGGTTCGATACCGTCCGGGTCGAGACTGTCCCGCCACAACCTCGCCTGCCCGGCGATCAGGTCCGCCGGCACCGCCAACCCGCCCGGCACGCTCTGCCCGGTCGCCTGGCCCACCAAAGCCTGTTCCGCGGCGACCAGGTCAGCGACCTCCGCCCGGGGTGCTGCCTCCTGCAACGCTTTCGTGATCACCTCAGCGGTTTCGACCCCGATCAGCCCCGCCGAAAGCGCGGCACTGACCGTGGGAAACAACGCCGGTAACAGGATGCCGGTATCGGACACCCGCTGACCGGTGAACGCGCCGACCTTCACAAACCGGTTCGCGGTGCGGGAAGACACCCCGGTGACCTGCTCCACCAGTTGCGACGGCCGGGCGTAGCCGTGCCGGGCCGCCAAACCGGTCGCACCGCGGGTTTTGTCTGACCGGGCCGCGACCTCATTGCTGCCGGCTGCCAGCACCGCTTCCGCCCGCCGCAAGACCCGGGCAACATCAGAGATCAACGTCAGCAGTTCGTCACCGGACAACCGGCCCAACGAGTCCAGATCCGCATCCAGAACAGCCGCGGGGCAGCCCTCAGCGCAGCCTGCCTCGACCGGCAGGGTCTCGGCCGGGAATGTGGCGGTGATCGGGGTGTTCATATAACCAGTGAACACCCCACCACCGACATTCCCACCCCAAAACCCGCCACAAATCGGGCCCTGTGGACAACACATCCGAAAGAACTTTGGTGAAGGACCGACCCGCGAACCGGAGAAGATTCAGCCGGATAACGAGTCCAGGCTTCCTATTCGTTCAACAGTACGTAGACGTACCCAGTTACCGTCGACGTGAACACGCCCGGCTTGTCATCCAGAGGCTGAATGACGATCTGTGTCGCCATGAACAGCCGCGGGCCGTGCTGCAGTTTGTCGATGAAGCTCCTGGCACCATCGCGGTCACCTTCCACCGCGACCTGGACTGGTATCGCAACGAAGTTCTCCGAGGTGATGCGGGAGTCGGTGATGGTCTTCGGCACGTCGGGCAGCGGTTCAGCAGCGGCCTCGACCGCGGCCCCTGCGTCCGTCGGTTCTTCGCCGTCCACTTCAACCGGTGGGATTGACGTCTCCGGGACCGTGTATTCGACGGCCTCGGCGACAGTCAGCGAGATGACCTTTGTCTTGCTGGCCGCCGCGAGGTTGTCGAGTTGGGTGAGAAACGCCGGCATCTGACCAACGGCAGGAATCGAACCGCGGAGTCCGGCGAGTTCCGTCCGGAGCTCATCGATGTTCGCGAAGTCGCCCTTGAGCTTGATGTTTGTCATTTCAGTCGCGGTGTTCTGAGCCTCGACCGCAAACCGTTGTTCATCCGCAGCTGCCTTCGCTTTGAGCTGCGGCTCCACGCCGACGAACCATCCGAGAGCGAGGATGCCGACCATGACGATCGCAGAGGCGAGAATCCAGATCTTTGTCTTGTCCATGATCAGTCTTCCTCCTTGGCGGTTTGATCCGACTCTGTCTCGTCCGCCGCCTCGTCGTCGGGCACTTTCTCGTCGTCAGGTACGAATCGCTCTGACCACGCGCCCTCGCCGATATGCATGGTCACGATGGTCTTGTACAGACCGGTCTCCTCATCGAAGGTGATTGAGTCCGGGTTTGCGTCCGTGAACCCAGGTAGTGTGCTCAGTGCGACCAACCAGGCGTCCGTGTCTGGCAGAGCCTTCGTGGCAGCGCCGAACGTGAGCGTCGCCACCCGCAAGCCCTGGAGCGGCGCGTCTGGCTGCGCATAATCAATGAGCGGGGAGGCTCCATCTATCGACACCTGGACTATCGCGACGTTCTTCGGCAAACTCTTCTCGATCTTGTTGAGATAGGCGTTCCAGTCGATCTCGGTCGCAGCCCCCACTTTCTGCCCCGCCTCGACCTTGGAAAGCTCTTCCTGAACGAGTCGCACGTCCGCGTACTCTTGCTGCTCTGCCAACAGTTCAGCGGTCTTTGCCTGAGCCGAAACCAGCTGCAGTTGGGAGGTGAGGGAAAAGTAGAAGCTCGTTCCAGTGCCGACGAAAACTAGCAGGACGACTGCTATCACACCCCAAATGAGCTTCCGTCTCGTGCGTCGGCCCTTGTGCTCCCGGCGAATCTCGGGCGGGAGGAGATCCGCCCGCGGCGGCGCGCCTACAGCGAG
This sequence comes from Mycetocola sp. Y171, assembly GCF_056713165.1. NCBI lineage: Bacteria > Bacillati > Actinomycetota > Actinomycetes > Micrococcales > Microbacteriaceae > Mycetocola > Mycetocola sp. Y171. Next base: position 44,468 of record NZ_JBWYGX010000003.1, on the reverse strand, counting down.
GGTCTCTACTGCCTTGCTCACGCTGCGCTCCCCAATGCGAGGCCCAGCGCCACGAGGACTGCGGACTGATTCATGCGAAGGCCGTCAGGTTTGACCGACTTCGAAAGGGAGAGACCGGCGAATGGGTCAATAGGCACGACTGCCGTTCGCGTCAACTCGGTGAGAGCATCCGGCAGACCGTCAAGTTGAGCTCCGCCTCCAGTAAGCACGATGCGCTCGACGGGAGCATCCGGGCGGGACTGGCTGAAGTAATCGAGGGTGTTACGGACGCTGCCGAGCAGTTCGCTTGTCACTTCATTTATGATCTCCATGGGCTGCTGAAATTGCGGCTCCTCCACGCGGGTGCGAAGGCCGACTCCGCGCTTCAGCCCTTCAGCCTGCGCAGTTTCGATCTCAAGCCGCTGGGCTAGCGCCGTCGTGAGATCGTCGCCACCCGCTGGAATGATTCTCAGAAACTGGGGAACGCCATCCGTGGCGATGACGAGAGTTGTCGCACTCGCGCCGATGTCAACGATGGCGACTGTCCCGGCTGCCTGGCCGTTGCGAAGGAGCGCTCGGGTGAGGGCGAACGGGATGAGGTCCACACCGGTCGTCGTCAGACCCGACTTCTCAACGGCACGGACGTTGCCCAGCACAGCCTCCTTGATCGCGGCGATGAGCAGGCCATTGACGACCGGCCCGCTGTCGGTCATTTCTTCGGAGACCGGGTAGAAATCCAGCATCGCTTCGCTCACCGGCACCGGCAACAGCTCTTGCACCTGGTAAGGCAGTGCCTCGCGAATGCGGGTCTGGGACATCTTCGGCACCGTGAGGTCACGTGCGAGAACCCTTTGGTTGCCCATCCCGATGACGACATTCTTGGTTTTGAAACCGCCGGTGGACCATAGACGTTTGATGACGGTGGAGACGGTATTTGGTTCGATCACCTCACCGCGGCTCACCGCTCCGGCTGGCAAGGGCAGTTCGGAGTAACGCAGCAGCGTCGGTTTTGCTTTGTCCGGGTCCTTGAGCTCGACAGCTCGAATAGCGACGCTTCCGATGTCGATTCCCACAACGCTCGTTGACATGATTCTCCTCTTGCTTTCCCGTACCTATGCCACGCCGAGGAGCGAGAGGTAGGAAGTCCATAATGTGGTGCCCGCGAAGGTGCCGGTCCAGGCGCCGGCGAGCATCCATGGGCCGAACGGGATGCCGCTCTTCCGGCCGGCCCTTTTCAGTACCATGAGCACGATGGCATAGAGCCCGCCGAGAAAGAATGCCGCAAATGCGCCAACCAGGAGTGCGCCCCATCCAACGAAGCCCAGGTAGAGGCCGAGCACACCGGCGAGCTTGACGTCCCCAAAACCCATGCCTCCCGGGTAGAGCATCGCCATGAGGAAGTACGCAGCCCACATGGCCGCCATTCCCACGACGCTGCGGACCAGTGCGTCAATGTCGCCGTGCACGATGCCGGCTGTCGCTAGAAGTACTCCGCCGACGAGGTAGCTGGGCAGGACGATCGCGTCGGGGAGCTTGTGCGTATCGAGGTCGATCAGCGCAAGGGATACACTCACACCCGCTAACCAGAGAAATGCGAGGAGCACGAGCACGTCGCCGACAAGTTCGCCGGTCGGACCGGTCCCACCCGTGGCGATCGAGCCTGTCGAACCCCCGCGGGTCGGGCTCGCCGAGACCACCCACCACCAAGCCGCAACTACGGCAAAGAAGACGCCGACGCCGGCCTCGACCAGTGGGTAGCGAGCTGAGATAGGTTCGCTGCACGAGCGGCATCGACCTCGGAGCGCCAGCCAGGAAAGCACTGGGACGTTGTCGTACACCTTGATTCCGGATCCGCAGCCCGGACATGCGCTGGGCGGAGATACGACAGACATCCCGTTGGGTACTCGATAGACGACGACATTCAGAAAGGAGCCGACGAGCAAACCGAACACTCCCACCAGGACGGCAACCGTGATGAGCAGTGAAGAAGTGGCGACATCCATCAGCCGGCCGACCCATCCGCCTTGAATGCCGCGGACACTTCCACCAGTTCGCTGATCCCGTAGGACGTCGACACCGGTGAGAGGAACTTGGGCGGAGCCATGAATCTGAATCGAGGGTCGTAGTTGTACTCCTTCACATACCCAGAGCCGGACGTCGTTGCGACAGTCCCACGGAACTTCTGTGAGATCGCGCCCTTCACGGTCAACTTGCCACGCGAACTCCCCAGGTCGTGATTCTGCACGACGAAGGTATGTGCGACCGACAGGATCGCAGCGCTGATCGTGCGGTTCGCCGCCAGTGCGAAGTGGCTCTTGAGCTCCTTACAGGTGCCGTTCTTGATTCCGTTTCCGCTGTTCGAGTAATACTCGTCGCAGATTAGCGGGTTCCACACCCACACGGCGTTCTGCCCGACGATGCCGAGCATGTCGGCGGTGTCATCCGCGTATGTGACGTCGCCCGTGACGTAAACATAGTTCTCGGCAGCAACGGTCACCTGGCCGCCGAGCTTCCCCTTCACGTAAACGTCACCGTTGCGGCATCCGTAATGCGCGGGTTCTGCCCAGGGGATGACCTCGTCTGCAAGCGGGAACCTGTTCCCACCGAATGACCAGCCCTTCTTGCCTGTAGCAGTTACGCAGGTGAATCCATCGCGAGTGGCCGTCGGGGCCGTGTAGTTCGGGTCATTCGAGAGTCCAGGAACGTTCTGCACGAAGATGAGATTTTGCTCGATCACTGTGATCGTTGCGCCTCCCGCCGACCCAAGCGACCCTGCGCCTGTGCCGGGAACGCCGCATTCGGGAGGAGTTGTCCCGGTTGTCGCCGGAGCACCGGCGATTCGTGTCTTCACAGTGAACGGCGACTTCACGTTCATCTTTCCGCCGTCGAGGAACGTGATAACCGTGGGACCGGTGTAGAGGCATCCGGGACGAGTCACCGCGTCGCTGAGGTCGGTTCGAGTCTCGGAGCGCATCTCGGAGTTGGTCGCCGGCATGCCGATACTCGTGCTGAACTCAGGGGAGCCCGGGACATCGAATGTCGGCGTGCACCCGGAACTCGTGACTTTTCGGTAGATCGGGAGTTTGTTGTTCGAAGTCGTGACCTGACCCTTGAACCGGGTGCCGCAGATGAGCAGAGTGTCGTTGGAATGCATCGGCCCGTTGATCACGTCGCCTGGAGCGAACTGGATCTCTGAGCAGTCGCTATCGTGCTCGTTGTCGTTCTGTTCCCATGCGTGGGTGACGTCACACTTGCTGTTCTGCTTCTGCGCCGGATCGACGATCTCATAATCGGTGAAGTAGAGAAAATCGATGAACCCCTGCTGCTTGACGTTGACCACGAGCGTTCGAATGGACTCGCCGACACGCCCTGTCGCACGAAGCCGCAGGATGCCGGACGAAGAGTACTTCGAATTGTCGACCTCGTAGCGGTAGCTCGCCTTGCCGTTGCTCCCCGACACGGTCGCCCATGATCCTCCGGTACCCAGCCCGAATGCTGGGTTGACCAAGGACCCGGTCGGCAATTGGAGTTCGCTCCCTGAGCTGAACGGAGCGAGCTTGTCCCCGTACTTCACGTAGGCGTTGTCGTTGGACAATTTGGATTTGTAGTCTTCAACCCCTGCGTACGCCGCGGCCATGGCGGCATTCCAGTCCGCGTCAGTACTTGCCTTGCGAAGGCTGCTGATCGAGAACGCCGTACCGGTCGCGATGAGCATCATCAACACGGCGCCGATGACGATGACCATCACCAGTGCGGCACCCTGCTCGTCCCGGCCCCGATCGAACTTCGAGAATCGGCTGTGTGCGTTCATGTAACCACCCGGTGGAATCCGAGGTTGGGTATTCCAACCGTGTTTTGCAGGGTAACTCGGTGCTGGTCGGTGACTCCTTCTTCCTGAAGGGTGAGGGTCACTTTCACTGCGGCGATACTGCGTCGCTGGTCGTCGCTGAGAAGAAGGCCCGGCAACGCTGTTCCATCGGCCGCGACATACGAGAAGAGCGGGCCGTCGGTTCCCATCGGAGCAATAGACGTCGCGAGCACACGGGTCGAGGAGGGCGGAGTGCTCAGCGAGTCGAATGTCCAGTAGCCCCCAGTAGTCGGTTTGGCCGCCCATTGTTTCTCGACAAGTTGTCGCTTCGCGTTGAGGTAGAGCTGCACCCTGACGGGTGTCTGCTCGCTGGATTGGAGGTTCACGAATGCGTACATCGTGAGCGTTTCGGCCTGCGCCACCACGAAGGCAGGGTCGTTGATTTCGCCCTTGACCGGATTCTCGGTGCCGGCACGGATGAGACGCGAGGTCTGGTTCATTGCGTTCGAGGCCTGCTTGGTGTTCGTGTTGAGTGACTGTGCCAAGCTCATCGTCCGTGTGGTACTAACAAAGAAGCCGACGACCATCGTCGAGGCTATGCCGAAAATCAGCACGGCGACGATGAGTTCACTGAGGCTGATTCCCGCCTCGCCACGAAGCCTGGCTCCCGGGGTTCGCGGACGCATCATGGCGTCACCACCTGCCGCGGATCCAGCATGACGGTGCCGTCGAGCTTGATCGTTGTGCCCGTTGAAGAAGGTGGCACCGAAAGGACGCTCGACCCAACAGAAGATCCGCCAAGCTCGATTTTCCAGGTGCCGTATGGCAGCGCCACCACCGTGCTTGAGCTCCCCGCCAGATTCGTGAAATTCAGGGTCTGTGCGAGGTCGCATCCGGGGTCACCGCTCTCCGGATCGGCTGCGGTCGACACCGCACGCAGCGTGGTCGCCGAGGTACCGGTGTTCTTCACGGTCACGACGCCCATTGGTACGTCGACCGTCGCGCTCCCGGCAGGGCCGGTTGTGACGATCGCCGGCGGAATCCCGCTGACCGGCGACCCCGTTGTGTTCGTCCCATCAGGCCAATTCGTTGGATTGATCGACGCGCAGGCCATCGAGGTGTCGCTCGCCGAGGAATACTTACCGGCCAGGACCTGATATCCGCCGGTGAATGGGTGGAGATCGAAGGTGCGACTCGCGGTTGCGGTCGCGGCCTGATTCAGGTAGATCCCATACGTGCTGACCAGGCTCGTGTACAGGTCTGTAGGAATTCTTGGCGGCGAGACAGTGTAGTTTGTGGCGTACTTCGCTGTGACTGTTCCAAAGTAGTCGAATGCGAAACCGGCGGATGCCGTTGCGCCGGCCGCGACGACGGCCTTTTGACTTTGGGGCTCCGTCTCCTGCTTCTCGGTCACCGAATTCGTTCGAGCGATCTTCACCGTGTAGGTTCCCGGCTTGACCTTCAGAATGTAGGTGCAGCCTTCCGCGTCAGTGGGGAGAATCGTTTCGGTGATCGCCGCTGCGCCGGTTGCGGCAACCGGAGTGGCCGTCACGGTGACATTCGAACTGCCGGTGCCTCCGGCGTTTCTCACCCGCACAAGGATGGTACCGAGAGTGGGGTCGTTGATCTTCGAAGATGGCGCGAGGACGGTGTCTGCCTGGACGGGCGTCGAGCTCATCATCCCGGGCCACGTCACGGTGACGTTGATTCGCTTGTACTGGAGGGTACCTCCGCCGACGCCGCAATCGGCGGCGACTCCCGTCGCGGTGACCCAGTCCGTCGAAATTTTCATGGTGAAGACCGTGCTGTTAACGGTTTGAGTCTTCGTCCTGTCGTAGAGGTCGAAGACGTCTTCGATCGAGCGAGCGAGGTCGATCTCTTGCGCGGCGAGGTTCGCCGCGACCTCCCGACCTCGGGCATCCCGTGTCACGGAGAGTACCGACACCATCGAGTACGCAACACCGACGGCGACGAAAGCGAAGATCATCATCGCGACAACAACCTCGATCAGTGTCATCCCAGCTTCAGAATTTGAAGAAACAACGTCGCGGATGCGTCGCATGGCATTCACCTCCTTGGTTCGGGTCGAAGGGGCTGGAAGCTAGATAGGGCGCCGCCTACTGGCGGCGCCCTATCTAGGAGTTGGTGCCTACGGGCAGACGCCGTCTTCTACACCCTTGTTCGCAGTGATGCGGAAGATCTTGGTTACATCGTCCTTGCGGTGTGCATCGATGCAGAGCGCGTCGATATTGGCACCCTTGATCGCCAGACCCTCGGTGTTCTCGGACTCAGTGAGGCCGTACTTCGTCAGCGCCGTCTTTTCGTCGGCGACTGTCAGGGCGGGCATCTTGTTCTTCTCGGTGTAGAACGCCGTGACGGCGATCTTCGCGTTGGTGAGGTCGGACTTGACGGCGCTGTCCTTCGCGCTGTTCTGAACTCCGATGTAGATCGGGATGGCGATCGCGGCGAGGACGCCGATGATGATCACGACGACCAGGAGCTCGATCAGGGTGAAGCCCTTTTCTTTTTCCTGGATGGCCTTGTAGCGTGCCGCGAGTGCGGCGGTGATGCGAGAAACCATGAGGCTTTCCTTCTGATTGAGGGGTACTGGCTGGTGCGTTTGGGAGGACCGGATTGGCCTGCCGGTCTCCGACTTTAGGGGAGCCAGATCGCGGGTAAAGACACGCCTATGGGGGTGAAATGAGCATTTCTCGCCCCCAGAGCGGGGGCTGATGAGCATTAAGCTGAGTGATCCTCAGATTACTTGACCACAGTGGCAATGCTGAAAATCGGGAGGTACAGCGCGACGATCATGCCGCCGACAACGATGCCGAGAAAAGCGATGAGCAACGGCTCGATCAGCGACGTCAACGAGTCGGTCATTGTCTTGACTTCCTGGTCGTAGAAGTCAGCGATTTTGTCGAGCATCTGCTGCAGCGCTCCGGAGTCTTCGCCGACCGCGACCATCTGGATCACCATGGGCGGAAATACGGCCTCCTCGGCCAGTGGCGCGGCAATCGATTTGCCTTGCCGCACCGAGTCGGCGACGCCCTTGAGCGACCGTTCGATGACGTAGTTCCCCGACGTCTCACCCACGATCTGGAGAGCCTGCAGGATGGGCACGCCGGCCCCGATCATGTCCGCGAAGTTGCGCGAGAACCGGGCGACCGCGAGCTTGGTCATAAGCATGCCGAAGACGGGGATCTTGAGCTTCAGCGGGTCCAGGAACCTTCTCACGGCCTCCGTGTGCTTGTTCTTCTTCCACCAGATCGAACCGACGATTGATACGACGAGGATGAGAGGCCCGAGCCAGATCATCTGTTCCGAAAGCGTGACCAGGATTTGGGTCGGAATAGGCAGACTTCCGCCCAGACCCTCAAACATGGTTTTGAAGACGGGCACGATGAAGATGAGCATGCCGGCGACAGCGATAAGGACCATGCCCACGACGACGACCGGGTAGGTCATGGCGCTCTTGATGGTGTTGCGGAGTTCGGTCTCCTTCTCGAAGTTCTTCGCGACGGTGTCGAGCGCCTTGTCGAGGAAGCCGCCGGTCTCCCCCGCCTTGACCATGTTGATCATGATCGGCGGGAAGTCGCGGTCGTGCTTCCGCATCGCCTCTGACAACGACATGCCGGTCTCGACGTCGTCGCGCACGGTCACGAGGATCTTGGCCAGCGGCTTCGACTCGGTCTGTTCGGCGAGAATCGACAGGGTCCGCATGAGCGACAGACCGGCACTCGTCATGGTCGACATCTGTCGGCTCATGATGGCGAGGTCCTTGAGCGTCACACCCTTGGAGAACCCGGGGATCGTGATCTCTTTGCTCAGCCCCGTGCCATCCGGAGCGGCATCGATCGATACGGGAGACAGACCCATCGTGCGAAGTCGGGCCGCGACGGCAGCCTCGCTCGTGGCATCCACCTTGCCCTTGACGATCTTGCCCGCCGCGTCACGGCCCTTGTACGCGTAACCGACTGTGCTGGCCATCTACCGCTCCAATTTCGCTGAGTACGAATCTCCGAAATCGATTCCGCCGGCCTGCATGGCACGCGTCGACTGCTCGGTCGGCGACTGAACGCCGTGCAGCATGCGCTGGAAGCCCTCAGGATCGTGCGCCTTGGCCTCAGCGGCCTGCCGGGTCACCCGCCCGCTGTTCACGAGCTCAGCGAGGTGCTGGTCCATCGTGTGCATGCCGAGTTCCTTACCCGCCTGCATGGAGGAAAGGATCTGGTAGGTCTTGCCCTCACGGATGAGGTTCGAGAGCGCAGGCGTGATGATCATGACCTCGGTGGCGACGACTCGGCCCGAGCCGCTCGCCTTGGGCACGAGAGTCTGGCTGACCACTCCCTGCAACGTGCCCGCCAGCTGCGTTCGCACCTGGTCCTGCTGGTGCGACGGGAACACGTCGATGATGCGGTCGATCGTCTGCGCGGCATCCTGCGTGTGCAGTGTGGCGAAGACGAGGTGGCCGGTCTCGGCCGCGGTCAGAGCCACCGAGATCGTCTCGAGGTCACGGAGCTCACCGATGAGGATGACGTCAGGGTCTTGCCGCAGCACGTGCTTGAGCGCGTTCGCAAAGCTGTGCGTGTCTGCCCCGACCTCACGCTGGTTGACGATCGACTTCTGGTTCTTGTGCATGAACTCGATCGGGTCCTCGACCGTCACGATGTGGTCGGCACGCGTGCGGTTGACGAGGTCGATCAGGCCGGCCAGCGTCGTCGACTTTCCGGAACCGGTCGGACCGGTCACCAGAACGAGCCCGCGGGGCAGCGTGGCGAACCGACTGACCGAGTCGGGCACGCCGAGGTCGCTCAGCCGCTTGATCTCGGTCGGGATGAGACGGAACGCAGCGCCGATCGCGGCACGCTGCATGTAGTAGTTCACGCGGAACCGGCTCTCCTCCGTCAGCGTGTGCGCGAAGTCCAGCTCGAGGTGCTCCTCGAAGATCGCGAGTTGCTTCTCGTTGGCGATCGCCCGGAGTTCGGCGTTGATCTTCTCACGCGTCCACGGCGCAGCGCCCTCGATCGCCTTGAGCCCGCCGTTGACGCGGATCATGGGCGGCGCATCAGCCGTGACGTGGAGGTCGGATGCGTTGAGGCGCACGACCGTGTGCAGGGCCTCAGCCAGGCTGACGGCGCGCAGTGCAGCCGGCTCCGGTTCGGCCTGGCCGTAGCTGGAGCGGCCAGCGGATGCCGCCGCCTCCTGCTGCAGGCGGTTCACCTCGCTCCGGCTCGCCGGCTGGTCGGCCTGCGACGGATACGTCGACGGCGAGTATGCGGTGTACGCCGCGGTCGGCAGGTCGGCCTGCGCGAACGACTGGGCCTGGGCCTGTTCCTGGTCGGGAGCGCCACTCCGGCGGTAGTCGGCGACGGGCTCCTGCGCGGCCGCAGCCGCTTCGTAGCCGGTCGGTACGGCGGGCTCCGGCTCGCGCGGAGAGTCTGCACCACGGGCGAACGCAGAATTGTCGAGATCCTGTAAGGATGCGGCAGCGTCCGCCCGGCTGCGACGTCGGATGCCCGGCGTCCAGCCCTCGACGTTGGCCCCAGGGGGCAGGATCGGGATCTCGTAAATTGGGTCGCTCAAGCGTCACTCCCTCTGTGTGCTTTTTGCTGTGTGTGCAGTTGTGCGGTGCGCGATGTGATTTGCAGAAAGGTGTGTGGCACTAGACGACGACCCGGAGGATCTCTTCCAGTGAGGTGAGTCCCATGGTCGCCTTGGTGAAGCCGTCCTCACGGAGGGTGAGCATCCCCTGCTCACGAGCGACTCGGCCGATCTCGGCGCTGGACTTGCGGGCGACGGCGAGGCGCTCGATCTCCTCGGTGACCGTCATGACCTCGTGCAGCGCGAGACGGCCACGGTAGCCGGTGTTCGAGCACTGCTGGCAGCCGTGCGGCACGAACAGGCCAGGCATCCGCCGTGAGATCTCGGTCTGCGGGAACTTCAACCGGTCGAGGTCCTCCTGCGAGTACTCGGCGGGCACCTTACAGCGGTCGCAGAGCCGGCGGGCGAGTCGCTGGGCGACGACGCAGTCGAGTGCGGACCCGACGAGGAACGGTTCGATGTCCATCTCGGTCAGTCGCACGACGGCACTCGGCGCATCGTTGGTGTGCAACGTCGACAGCACGAGGTGACCGGTGAGGGAAGCTTCGATCGCGATCTGCGCGGTCTCGTGGTCACGGATCTCACCGAGCAGAACGACATCGGGGTCCGACCGCAGGATCGATCGCAGCGCGCTGGCGAAGGTCAGTCCGGCCTTCGGGTTCACCTGGACCTGGTTGATGCCCTTCATCCGGTACTCGACCGGGTCCTCGACCGTGATGACGTTGATCTCCGGCCGGGCAACCGTGTTGAGCGTCGTGTACAAGGTCGTCGACTTGCCGGACCCCGTCGGTCCTGTGACGAGGATCATCCCGTACGGCTTCGTGTACGACGTCTTGTACGCCTCGAAGTTGCGGTCGAGGAGCTGCAGGTCGCGCAGGTCGAGGCTCGTGTTCGAGTTGTCGAGGATACGCATGACGACTTTTTCGCCCCACACCGTCGGCAGCGTCGCAACACGGAGGTCGATCTTGCGGCCACCGTGCATGACCGACATACGGCCGTCCTGCGGTTTACGGCGTTCGGCGATGTCGATCTCGCTCATGATCTTGAGCCGGGAGATGACACCGTTCTGGATGCTCTTGGGAGCGCTCTGCATTTCGTGGAGCACGCCGTCGATGCGGTACCGCACCCTGAGCTCGTACTCACCGGGCTCGATGTGGATGTCGGACGCGTTGTCCTGGATGGCCTGTGAGACGAGGAGGTTCACGAAGCGGACGATCGGTGCCTCGTCGTCATGGACGTCGCCGATGCCGAGGTCGGTCTCCTGCGGCGCGTTCTCTTCCTCGAGCGTCGTGGTGAGGTCGCTGAGTTCGCCGTCTGCGCGGAGGTACCTGTCGATGGCGGCGAGCAGGTCGGCGCGTTCGGCGAGCACCGGCTCGACCTGGAGGTGGGTGGCGGCACGCACGTCGTCGATCGCGAAGACGTTGCCGGGGTCGACCATCGCGAGCTTGAGCACTTTGCCGTCGAGGCCGATCGGCAGCACGTCGTGCCTGCGGCAGAGCACGGACGGCACAAGAGTGACGGCGGTGCGGTCGACCGGGTACTCGAGGAGTTCGACGAATCCGATCCCGGCCTGTGTCGCCCTGGCGCGGGCGAGCTGCACCGGGGTGACGAGACCCTGGGTGACGAGACCGGTGATGGCCGACTCGTCGTCCGCCTGGTTCCGCGACACCCGTTCGAGCTGGTCGAACGGCAGAATGCCCTGAAGAATCAGGGTTTCCATGATGGATGCCATTTCGATCACCTCCGGGTACAGGCAGCTTTGCAACGGTATCCGCGGGGCGAACAAGCGGCACAGTCCCCCGTTGGGGATTTGGCAGCCCCCATTCGCGTGACGCATGGTCGGAACGACGGATGCCACGGCATCCGTTCTCGGGGAAATCAGCCCCAGAGCGTGGCGACCATATCCGCGGTGTACCCCGTCGGCGTGAAGTTCGACCAGAAGGTGCAGAGCCAGATGTTGCCGCGCAGGAAGTGCGACTCACCCCAGGCCTCGCCGTCTCCCACGCTCTTCATGGTGCAACGGGTGCCGAGTGCCTGCTCGTAGCAGGTGTAGTCGGCCGCCCTGAGCGCTCCCAACGCTGACGCGGATTGCGCCTTCGTGACTTCGTTGGCCTGGGTCAGCAGGCCGAAGTGTCCAGCGCTCCCCCACGTGCAGACAAGTCCTGGCAGCCCGATCTGGTGCGCGGCGACCGTCTCGGCCTTCGAGAACGGCGGCTCGAGGGTGGTGCCGTCGTTGAGCGGGAGTTCTTCGTCGACAGACAGGTAGGTGTACATCGAATCGCTGTAGAGACCGGAGCAGTCACCGGGCAGAACCGCGGCATCGGGATCCGGCGGAACGACCGGCGGTGGCGGCGTCGGGGGCGGTGATGGTGCGACGGGCGGCGTCGAGGGCTCGGGGGTCGGTGACCGATCGGGCGACCATGGAGTGGGCCGTGCCGTGGAGGTCGGCCCGGCAGAAGGCGTCGGGGAGGGCTGCGAGACCGGCATCCCGCTGACGGCGACGGCGGTCACAGTCGAGACGGCCACCAGTCCGACCACCGCGATCACGAGCCAGACGGTCGTCCACCGGTTCCGTGGTGACCTGTTCTCCTCTGCTGCCGGGGTGGGCGGACCCGCCGCGTCCCGATCGTCGTCGGACATGGCTCCCCCTTCGCTCAGCGTGTGCTCAAGCTAGCGAAAGTCGCGATCCGGCAACAGCCGTCGGGATCACGATTGGGTGTCAGGTCCGGCTACGGCCAGAGCGCCTCAACCATGTTCTCGGTGTAGCCCCGCACCGGCGCGTTCAGCCAGAACGTCGACAGCCAGATGTCATCCCGCAGGAAGTGCGACTCGCCGAGAACGTTGCCGTCGGTCTCCTCCCGGATCACGCAGCGCGTGCCTTCCTGCTGGTCGTAGCAGTCGAAGTCGGCGTTCTCCATGATCGCGAGCGCCTGGGCGGACTGTTCCTGGGTCACGTGTGCGACGGCCGTCACGATGCCGGACTCACTGGCGCCACCCCAGGTGCACTGCAGGTACTCGAGCGACCGGAGGAGTTCTTCGAGCTCGTCGGTGTTCGAGAAATTGGGATCCGTCATGGTCGGGTCGTTGAGCGGCGGGTGATCGTTCTGCAGCCGCTCGAGCATCTCAGGCAGGTACATCTGCTCGCAGGATGCCGGGATGACCGTCCCGACCGGCTGCGCCGTTGCGCCGGTCGACGGGGTCGGCCGCGGCGCGGTGGTCTCGGTGGTCGGATCGCCTGAGCTGTCGGGAGTCGGGGCTCCTGAACATCCGGAGAGGATGCCCGCCGTCAGGAGGGAGACGGCGCCGAGCACCGCGAGCCGACCGATCACACGACTGCGCCGTGTGCCCGCACGTTGAGCGGATGTGAGCATGAGGTCCCCGTTTCGAAACTGTCCTTCGACTCGCGAGCCTACCGGCGCATCCGGAGAACGAGAAAGCGACCACGCGTGATGACGACGCGACAGCGAACGGATGCCGTGCCACGGCATCCGTCTGTCGTCGCTACGGTGCCGGCGTCACTCGCCCCAGAGCACGCCGATGATGTCGTCGTTGTAACCCTCGATGTCGATGTTGAGCCAGAACGTGCTGATCCAGATGTTGTCGCGGAGAAAGTGCTCCTCACCCATGATCGTGGCGCCGTTCTCCTCGTTGATGGCGAGGCCTTTCGAGCAGGCCGTTCCACCGCGGTGGTCGACGCACTCGAAGCCCGCCTCCTTGAGCAGCAGAAGGGCCTGTCCGGCCTGGGCGGAGGTGACATCGTTGATCGACCCGAGGATTCCTTCCTCGCCCGCACCAGCCCACGTGCATCTCAGTTGCGGCAAACCGGCGCGGATCGTCTCGAGCGCCTCGTCCTTGAGCACGGATGAGTCAGCAACGGTTTCGTCGTTCAGCGGGTTCCACGGGTACTCCGTCCTCAGGGCGAAGTACTCAGGACTGAAGGCATCCTCACACTCGGCGGGGAGCGCGACTGCCGGTGGTGACGGCGTTGCTGTCGGGGTGGGCGACGGGTCCTCCACGACGGGTTCAGCCGGCGTCGACGTGGGTGACGCAACCGGGTCCGCGCCTGCACCGCCGGTGAAGACGAACACTGCAACAACCGTAAGGGCGACGACCAGCACCGCTGCGGCTACGATCGCGAGAACACGCCCCCGGCGTGGCGCACCGACCGGGTCGATGCTGATGGGGTTCTGGTCTGACGTGGTCATTCTCGCCTTCGATCGAGGGGTGTGGCCCAACACTAGTGGCGGCTCTGGCCCGAAAGACCGCTGGTCAGATCACGATTCCGCATCGCCTTTCCCTCGCAAACGCCAAAGGGCCCCGGCGCAATGCCGGGGCCCTTCAACTCTTACCGATCAGTACAACCTAGTTGTACGTTCCCGGGGTGAAATCGTCGTTCGAGAAGGTGTCGAAGTCGACGAAACCGAGGTCGGACTCGTCGAATACACCATCCGTTGCGAAGATGCGGTTCGGGTAACGCTCAGCCTTGGCCTCTTCCGTCGCCTCAACGGTGACGTTGCGGTACTTGCCGAGGCCAGTACCAGCCGGGATGAGCTTTCCGATGATGACGTTCTCCTTGAGGCCGAGAAGCGGGTCGCTCTTGCCCTCCATGGCGGCCTGCGTGAGAACGCGGGTCGTCTCCTGGAACGAGGCGGCGGACAGCCACGACTCGGTCGCAAGAGAAGCCTTGGTGATACCCATGACTTCCTGGCGGGCGGATGCGGTCTTCTTGCCCTCGGTGAGCGCAGCGCGGTTCAGCTCGTTGTACTTCATCCGGTCGACGAGCTCGCCGGGCAGGAGCCCGGTGTCACCGTGGTCAACCACGGTCACCTTGCGAAGCATCTGACGGACGATGACCTCGATGTGCTTGTCGTGGATCGGCACACCCTGCGAGCGGTAGACGCCCTGGACGCCACCGACGAGGTGCTTCTGCACTTCGCGGACACCGAGAACCCGGAGAACTTCCTTCGGGTCGACGGCACCGAGGTGCAGCGGCTGGCCGAGCTCGACGTGCTGGCCATCCTCGATGAGGAGGGTCGCACGCTTGAGAACCGGGTAGATCACGGGCTCGTCGCCGTTGTCAGGCGTGAGGATGATCTTCCGGCTGCGGTCGGTGTCTTCGATGTTGACACGGCCGGCAGCCTCGACGATCGGCGTAGCACCCTTGGGGGTACGGGCCTCGAAGAGCTCCTGGACGCGAGGAAGACCCTGCGTGATGTCGTCAGCGGATGCCGAACCACCGGTGTGGAAGGTACGCATCGTGAGCTGGGTTCCCGGCTCACCGATCGACTGTGCCGCGATGATGCCGACGGCCTCTCCGATGTCGACGAGCTTTCCGGTGGCGAGCGAGCGGCCGTAGCAGGCAGCACACACACCGACGGCGGACTCACAGGTCAGGACCGAGCGCACCTTGATGTTCTCGACACCTGCCTCGACGAGCTTGTCGATGAGGACGTCGCCCACGTCGGAGCCGGCTTCGGCGACGACGGTGCCCTTGGGGTCGATGGCGTCTGCGGCGAGTGAACGGGCGAACACGGAGTTCTCCACGTTGGCGTCACGCACAAGCGTTCCGGTCGAATCCAGTGCGGCGATCGTGAGCTCGAGACCCTTGGTCGTTCCACAGTCGTCTTCGCGGATGATGACATCCTGCGAGACGTCCACGAGACGACGCGTGAGGTAACCGGAGTCAGCGGTACGCAGAGCCGTGTCAGCCAGTCCCTTACGAGCACCGTGGGTTGCGATGAAGTACTCCGCAACCGACAGGCCCTCGCGGTAGGACGAGATGATCGGGCGAGGGATGATCTCACCCTTCGGGTTGTTCACCAGGCCTCGCATACCCGCGATGTTGCGGATCTGCAGCCAGTTACCACGAGCACCCGATGTCACCATGCGGTTGATCGTGTTGTCCTCGGGGAAGTTCGCCCGCATGGCCTCTGCGACCTTTTCGGTCGCTTCGGTCCAGATCTTGATGAGCTCCTGGCGACGCTCGGCATCGGTCGTCAGACCCTTGTCGAACTGACCCTGGACCTTCGCGGCCAGCTTCTCGTAGCCCTGGACGATCTCGCGCTTGTTCGGCGGGGTGAGAACGTCGCTCAGTGCGACGGTGACGCCGGAACGGGTTGCCCAGTGGAAACCGGCATCCTTGATGTTGTCCAGCGTTGCTGCGACGACGGTCTTCGGGTACCGCTCGGCGAGGTCGTTGACGATCGACGAGAGCTTGCCCTTGTCGGCCACATCTTCCACGTACGGGTAGTCCGCGGGGAGCGCCTCGTTGAAGAGGGCGCGACCGAGGGTCGTCGTGACGAGGGAGACGCCGCTGCCGTCATAGCCTTCGGGGGCGAGGCCCTTACCGAAGGTGATGTCGTGCAGGCGGATCCGCACCTTGGCGTTGAGGTCGAGCGACTTCTGGTCGAACGCGAGAATTGCTTCGGCGATCGAGGAGAAGGCACGGCCTTCGCCCTCGACACCCTCCTTGAGGGTGGTGAGGTGGTGCAGGCCGATGATCATGTCCTGCGTGGGCAGGGTGACCGGGCGGCCGTCAGACGGCTTGAGGATGTTGTTCGAGGCGAGCATCAGGATGCGAGCCTCGGCCTGGGCCTCAACCGACAGCGGAAGGTGCACAGCCATCTGGTCACCGTCGAAGTCAGCGTTGAACGCAGCACAGACGAGCGGGTGCAGCTGGATGGCCTTACCCTCGACGAGCTGAGGTTCGAACGCCTGGATTCCGAGGCGGTGGAGCGTAGGTGCACGGTTCAGCATGACCGGACGCTCGCGGATGATCTCTTCGAGAACGTCCCAGACCTCTGGGCGGCTGCGCTCGACCATACGCTTCGCGGCCTTGATGTTCTGAGCGTGGCTCAGGTCGATCAGGCGCTTGATGACGAACGGCTTGAACAGCTCCAGGGCCATCTGCTTGGGCAGACCACACTGGTGCAGCTTGAGCTGAGGACCGACGATGATGACCGAACGGCCCGAGTAGTCGACGCGCTTTCCGAGCAGGTTCTGGCGGAAGCGACCCTGCTTGCCCTTGAGCATGTCGCTCAGAGACTTGAGGGCGCGGTTACCCGTTCCGGTGACCGGACGACCACGGCGACCGTTGTCGAACAGTGCGTCGACGGCCTCCTGAAGCATGCGCTTCTCGTTGTTGACGATGATCTCGGGGGCACCGAGGTCAAGAAGTCGACGCAGACGGTTGTTGCGGTTGATCACACGACGGTAGAGGTCGTTGAGGTCGGAGGTCGCAAAGCGGCCACCGTCGAGCTGGACCATCGGGCGCAGCTCCGGCGGGATCACCGGAACGACGTCGAGGACCATGGCGGCCGGCGAGTTGCCGGTCGACAGGAACGAGTTGACGACACGGAGGCGCTTGATGGCGCGGATCTTCTTCTGACCCTTGCCTTCGGCGATCTGCGTGTGCAGCAGCTCGGACTCGGCGGCCAGGTCGAAGCTGAGGAGGCGCTTCTTGATCGCCTCTGCACCCATGAACGCCTCGAAGTACAGGCCGAAACGGTCCTGCAGTTCGTGGAAGACGGCATCCTCAGGCTTGAGGTCGCCGACCTTGAGTCCACGGAAGTCGTCCCAGACGCGCTCGAGGTGAGCGATCTGCTCGTCGTACGACTTGCGGGCCTGGCTCATCTCCTTCTCAGCGGCGTCCTTGGTGCGACGCTTCTGGTCAGCCTTGGCGCCTTCTGCCTCGAGGGCAGCGAGGTCGTCTTCGAGCTTCTTCAGACGGTCGGCGATGCGGGAGTCCCGCTGGTCGCCGAGGGTCTTGATCTCGAGGCGGATCTCGTTCTCGAGTCCGGGCATGTCCTGGTGACGAGCATCCTCATCGACCGAGATGACCATGTACGCGGCGAAGTAGATGACCTTTTCGAGGTCCTTCGGCGCCATGTCGAGCAGGTAGCCCAAGCGCGAAGGAACGCCCTTGAAGTACCAGATGTGGGTGACGGGGGCAGCCAGCTCAATGTGCCCCATGCGCTCACGGCGCACGGACGACTTGGTGACTTCCACTCCACAGCGCTCACAGACGATGCCCTTGAAGCGGACACGCTTGTACTTGCCACAGGAGCATTCCCAGTCACGGCTCGGGCCGAAGATCTGTTCGCCGAACAGACCGTCCTTCTCGGGCTTCAGGGTGCGGTAGTTGATGGTCTCGGGCTTCTTGACCTCACCATACGACCAACGACGGATGTCGTCGGCGGTAGCCAGGCCAATGCGAAGCTCGTCAAAAGTTGTTACGTCGAGCAATTTCTCTCCTAAAGAAAGGTCTCTGAAATCTTCTGTCGGCCAGGCTTAGATCTCGTCGATTGACGAGGACTCGAACCTGGAGGAAATGTTGATGCCGAGCTCTTCCGCAGCGCGGAAGGCGTCGTCATCCGTGTCTTTCAGGCTGACCGCGGTGCCGTCGGCAGACAGCACTTCCACGTTCAGGCAGAGAGACTGCATTTCCTTGATCAGAACCTTGAAGGACTCGGGGATACCGGGCTCCTGGATGTTCTCACCCTTGACGATGGCCTCGTACACCTTCACGCGGCCGAGGATGTCGTCCGACTTGATGGTGAGGAGTTCCTGGAGCGCGTATGCGGCGCCGTAGGCCTCGAGGGCCCACACTTCCATTTCACCGAATCGCTGGCCACCGAACTGAGCCTTACCACCGAGCGGCTGCTGGGTGATCATGGAGTACGGTCCGGTCGAACGAGCGTGGATCTTGTCGTCGACGAGGTGGTGCAGCTTCAGGATGTACATGTATCCGACCGAGATCGGTGCCGGGAACGGCTCACCGGAACGGCCGTCGAACAGGTTGGCCTTTCCGCTGGAGCCGATGAGGCGGTCGCCGTCACGGGTGACGGTCGTCGAGTCGAGAAGACCCGCGATCTCTTCCTCGGATGCACCGTCGAACACGGGCGTCGCAACCTTGGTTCCTGCAGGTGCACTGTGTGCCTCCGCCGGAAGGTTCTTCGCCCACGTCGGCTTGCCTTCGACCTTCCATCCCTGCTGAGCGATCCAGCCGAGGTGGAGTTCGAGGACCTGGCCGAAGTTCATTCGACCCGGGATACCGAGCGGGTTGAGGATGATGTCGACAGGGGTTCCGTCCTCGAGGAACGGCATGTCTTCGACAGGCAGGATCTTCGAGATGACGCCCTTGTTGCCGTGACGACCGGAGAGCTTGTCACCCTCGGTGATCTTGCGCTTCTGGGCGATGTAGACGACGACGCGACGGTTGACGCCCGAGCCGAGCTCGTCGTCACCGTCTTCGGCGTTGAACTCCTTGACGGCGATGATCGTGCCGCGCTCACCGTGGGGAACCTTCAGCGAGGTGTCGCGAACTTCGCGGCTCTTCTCGTTGAAGATCGCGCGGAGCAGACGCTCTTCGGCCGAAAGCTCGGTCTCGCCCTTGGGCGTGACCTTTCCGACGAGGATGTCGCCTGGGCGGACTTCGGCGCCGATGCGGATGATGCCGCGCTCGTCGAGGTCCTTCAGGAGCTCCGGGCTGACGTTCGGAAGGTCACGGGTGATCTCTTCCTTGCCCAGCTTGGTGTCGCGCGAGTCGACCTCGTACTCCTCGATGTGAATCGAGGAGAGGGTGTCGTCCTTCACCAGGTTCTGGCTCAGGATGATCGCGTCCTCGAAGTTGTGGCCTTCCCATGACATGAATGCCACGAGGAGGTTCTTTCCGAGGGCGAGCTCGCCGTTCTCCGTTGCGGGGCCGTCAGCGATGACCTCGCCGACCTCGACACGGTCACCGGCGGAGACGATCACGCGGTTGTTGAAGCTCGTCCCCTGGTTGGAGCGGTCGAACTTGCGGAGGTAGTACTCCTGTGTTCCGCCTTCGTCGAGCTGGATGGTGACGACCTCGGCTGAGACCTCGGCGACCACACCGGCCTTGTCGGCTGTGATCACGTCGCCGGCGTCGATGGCTGCGTAGCCCTCCATACCGGTTCCGACGATCGGCGACTCCGAGCGGAGCAGCGGGACAGCCTGACGCTGCATGTTGGCACCCATGAGTGCGCGGTTTGCATCGTCGTGCTCGAGGAACGGGATGAGGCTCGTCGCGACAGACACCATCTGGCGAGGCGAAACATCCATGTAGCCAATCTCACCTGCGGGGAAGAGGTCGACCTCTCCACCCTTGCGGCGAGCGAGGACGCGGTCCTCGGTGAAGCGGCCGTCTGCCTTCAGCGGCGCGTTGGCCTGGGCGACGATGAAGTCGTCCTCTTCCATTGCCGTGAGGTAGTCGATGTCCTTCGTGACCAGTCCGTCGACCACGCGACGGTACGGGGTCTCGATGAAACCGAACGCGTTGATGCGGGCGAACGACGCGAGCGAACCGATCAGGCCGATGTTCGGGCCTTCAGGGGTTTCGATCGGGCACATGCGTCCGTAGTGGGACGGGTGAACGTCTCGCACCTCGACGCCTGCACGCTCACGTGACAGACCACCCGGGCCAAGAGCCGACAGGCGGCGCTTGTGGGTGAGGCCCGCGAGCGGGTTGTTCTGGTCCATGAACTGCGACAGCTGGCTCGTTCCGAAGAACTCCTTGATCGCGGCGACGACGGGGCGCACGTTGATCAGGGTCTGCGGGGTGATCGCTTCGATGTCCTGCGTGGTCATGCGCTCGCGGACGACGCGCTCCATGCGGGACAGACCGGTGCGGACCTGGTTCTGGATGAGCTCGCCGACGGCGCGGATACGACGGTTACCGAAGTTGTCGATGTCGTCGATGTCGAGGCGGATCTCCGCCTTCTTGCCGTCACGGAGACCGGTGAAGCTGGTCTCGCCCGAGTGCAGGCGCACCAGGTACTTGATCGTCTCGACGATGTCGTCGACGGTCAGGACCGAGTCGCTGAGCGGGGCGTCGAGGCCGAGCTTCTTGTTGATCTTGTAACGGCCGACCTTCGCGAGGTCGTAGCGCTTGGAGTTGAAGTAGAAGTTGTCGAGAAGCGCGCGAGCGGCCTCAGCGGCAACCTGCTCTCCCGGACGGAGCTTGCGGTAGATGTCGCGGAGCGCATCTTCCTTGGTGAGGATCGTGTCCTTCTCGAGGGTCAGCTCGATCGACTCGAAGCCCTTGAACTTCTCCATGATGTCTTCGCTGGTCAGGCCGAGGGCCTTGAGGAAGACGGTGACCGACTGCTTGCGCTTGCGGTCGATGCGAACGCCGACCTGGTCACGCTTGTCGATCTCGAACTCGAGCCATGCTCCGCGGCTCGGGATGATGCGGGCAGAGAAGATGTCCTTGTCGGACGTCTTCTCCTGGTTGCGGTCGAAGTAGACACCGGGGCTGCGGACGAGCTGCGACACGACGACACGCTCGGTGCCGTTGATGATGAACGTGCCCTTTTCGGTCATGAGCGGGAAGTCGCCCATGAACACGGTCTGAGTCTTGATCTCACCGGTGAGGTGGTTCATGAACTCGGCCTCGACGTAGAGAGGAGCGGCGTAGGTCTTGCCACGCTCCTTGCACTCGTCGATCGAATACTTCTCCGGCTCCAGGAAGGGGCTGGTGAAGCTCAGCTGCATCGTCTCGCCGAGGTCCTCGATGGGTGAGATCTCCTCGAAGATCTCGTCGAGGCCGGAGTGAGTCGGCAGGTCCTGGCGGCCGGCCTTCGTGGCTTCATCGACGCGTGACTTCCACACGTCGTTGCCCACGAGCCAGTCAAAGCTCTCGGTCTGCAAAGCAAGCAGATCCGGAACCGTCAGGGTGTCGGTGATCTTCGCGAACGACAGACGCGATGCGTCGCGGCCGTTCTTGGGTGAGTTGGTGGATGCGTTGCGCGCAGCAGCCAAGGAAATAACCTCCGTGGGCCCTCGTACAGGCTCTAGTTACTGGTAGTAATGGAGAACTCGTCAAACGCCATCAAAAATGGTGCGTCTTTCTTGAGAAAGAAACACTGGGCCGACCGCAATATGAAGGCATGGGGAACGTCTGGGAGCGCAAAGATCAACTATAGGCCTTCTGACGCGCCGTGTCCAGCAGAATCCTTGACGGAGATGGATCACTGCGGTATAACGCCCCGCGAGTTGCTGACTTTGCGGTAGTCGCGGGCACCCGAAACCCCAGCAAACCCAGCAATTCGCGGGCAGTGAGGGTCCTCCCCAGAGTACGTTTGCAGAACGGTTGATTCACAGAAACCGCTCAGCCCGGTCGTCCGGTGGCGCATCCGGTGACGCTGTCGGCATGACCGCACGAAACCCACTCCCTGACGCTCTCGGCCGCGGCCCGTTCACTGTCGCCGATGCGCTGTCCCTCGGGGTGACGCGGGACCGCCTGGCCGCCACCGACCTCATGAAGCCCTTCGCTGGCATCCGTATGCCTTCCCGTGCACCCGTTCCTCGCCCACAATCGGTCGCTGACTGGATGACGGTCTTCTCCCGGCATCAGGACGAGAATCGATTCCTGTGCAATGCCTACCGACTGCGGATGCCCGACGGCGCTTTCTACTGCGGACCAACCGCAGCACTTCTCCAGGGGCTTCCGCTCCCCTACTGGCTCTCTGCTGATCGCCGACTCCACATCGGGCTGCCGGATGATTGCCGCGCCGTGCAGGTCGTCGGTGCGGTAGGCCACAGCTATCGCATCGACCCTGCGCAGGTCACGAACAACGACGCCGGGCGCCTGACGACGCCGGAACGAACCTGGTGTGACCTCGGGCGAATGCTTCGCCTTCCCGATCTCGTAGCCGCCGGCGATCACCTCATCCGCCGCGACAATCCGTCGACGACAATCAGTCGGCTTGCGGTCGCGGTTGCGGGCAACAAGGGCCAGCGGGGCGTCAAGAACCTGCGCGTGGCCTTGTCTCTTCTCAACGACAGGGCGGAGTCACCGAAGGAGTCCATCCTTCGGGTCGAACTCGTCCTCGCCGGGCTTCCTCACCCACAGGTCAATGTGGACGTCTTCGACGCGTTCGGCCGGTTCATTGCGCGCGCCGACCTGTTGTACCGCCGGTACGGCCTGATTCTTGAATACGAGGGGCTGCAGCACCTCCTGGACCCGAATCAGTGGCAGCACGACATCGAGCGCATCCGAAAGCTCGAGGACGCGGGGTGGAGGGTGATCCGTGTGACGCAAGCGGATCTGAAGGATCTCCGCGGCTTGATCGTGCGTATCAACACCCATATCCGCACCCGGGGCCTCTGACCACGCGAGTTGCTGGCTTTGAGGTGGTGCGGGTGCCGCGGGACCCCCTCAAACCCAGCAACTCGCGTGGAGCTTGGGGCTCAGCGCGCGTGCCTGAAGCGCACCTGCTGCCCAGGACGCAGCTGCGCGAAGACATCGAGAGCGTCGGATGCCACGACCGCGATCACCGGATAGCCACCGGTCACCGGGTGGTCGGCGAGGAGCACGGTGGGCTGCCCCGACGGCGGCACCTGTATCCCGCCGGCCACCATCCCCTCGCTCGGCAGCTCTCCCCGGTCGAGCCGAGGGAGCTGCGGGCCATCGAGTCGCGCACCGACCCGGTTCGACGCTGCGCTCAGCGCCCACGTCGAGGAGAACAGCAGGTCGAGCGCAGAAGCGGGGAACCAGTCGTCCCGCGGCCCGACGACGAGCGCGACCTCGACGGTGCCGGAAAGCGGCGGGCTCCAGGGGGCGACATCCAGCGTCGGCACCGGCACGGTCGCCGCACCGCCGATCGGCAGCACGTCGCCCTCTGCGATCGGGGCCGGCCCGATCCCGGAGAGGATGTCACGCGAGCGCGACCCGAGGACGGCGGGCACGTCGATCCCGCCGCGGACGGCGACGTAATACCGCAGGCCCGAGTCTGCGGGCCCGATCTCGAGAACACTTCCGGCCGGAACGGCCACCGGATGATTCGGGTCGATCGGCTCCCCGGCCACGCGTGCCGCTCCCCACGCGCCGGTGACGGCGATCCAGGCATCCGTCTCGAACACCGCCGAGAAACCACCGACGGTGATCTCCAGCCCTGCAGCGTCTTCCGCGTTGCCGACGAGGCGGTTGGCCAGTCGAAGCGCACCCCGGTCGAGCGCACCGGACCCGCTCACACCGATCGCCGCATGCCCTGGCCTGCCGAGGTCCTGCACCGTGGTGAGCGGTCCTGCGGCCAGCACCCTGATCCCGGTCACGACGCCTCCCGGAACCGGACCACTCGCCCGGGGGAAAGAAGCGCGGGCTCAGCCTCCGCCTCGTCCCACACCGTCGCATCCGTCCGTCCGATGAGCTGCCACCCACCGGGCGACGAACGCGGGTAGATCCCGGTGAACTCGCCGGCGAGCCCGACAGACCCGGCCGGCACGCTCGTGCGCGGACTGCTGCGCCGCGGCACGGCGAGCACTGAGGAGTCGGTCACGAGGTATCCGAACCCCGGCGCGAATCCGACGAAGGCCACTCGCCAGACGGATGCCGTGTGCACGTCGACGACCTCCCGTTCGCTCAGCCCGACGAGGGCTGCGACCTCGGCGAGGTCCTCCCCCGCGTACTCCACGTCGATGGTCAGCTGCTCGTCGTCGGCGATGGTTCCGCGCGGAGCGGGCGGGGTCGTGCGGATCCAGCCGGCCACGCGATCGGCCGCGACCACCTCAGGGTCGAAAGTGACGAGAACGGTGCGGGCAGCCGGGACGATGTCGACGATGCCGTCGGGGCGGGCCCCGGTGAGCGCCACGTGAAGGGCGACGACCGCATCGAGGTCGTCGCAGTCGACGAGGATCCCCCGGTCGCCGACGGCGTGCATCGCCCTCATACGACCGCCCTCACCTCGACGCCTGCCCTGGCGAGCGCCCTCCGGACCGCCGACGCCACAGCGACGGAGTCCGGGGTGTCTCCGTGGACGCAGAGCGAATCGACGGCGACAGACAGCACAGTGCCGTCGAGCGAACGCACGGTGCCCTCGGTCACCATGGTGACCGCCCGCCCGGCGATCTCGTCCTCGCCACGCAGCACGGCACCCGGCCACTTCCGCGGGGCGAGGGCTCCGTTCCGCTGATATGCGCGGTCGACGAACGCCTCACGGATGAAGGGCAGGCCGTGAGCTTCGGCAGCGACCTCGATCCGGGAACCAGGCAGTCCCATGAGCGGAAGGCCGGGTGAGAATCGGGCGACCGCCGTCGCGACGGCATCCGCCCTGCGTTCGTCGTGGACGATCCGGTTATAGAGGGCCCCGTGCGGTTTGACGTAACGGATGCCGGTGCCCGCCCGCTCCGCGTGTCCGGCGAGCGCCGTCAGCTGCTCGAGAATCTCGTCGATGAGCACGGCGGGGAGGACCTCGATGTCGGCACGGCCGAAGTGCGCCCGGTCGCGGTACGAGACGTGGGCGCCGACGCTGACGGAGTGTTCGACGGCGAGCAGGCAGGACGCGAACATCGACTCCGCATCACCAGCGTGAAAACCGCAGGCGATGTTCGCACTGGTCACGAGCGCGAACAGGGCGGCGTCATCGGCCGTCGGCTGACCGTCGACGGTCTCGCCCAGGTCGCTGTTCAGGTCGACGCGCATGACTTCAGGCTAGCCCCGCCCTGCCCGCCCGTCAGGATGTGTTGCAGACCGCACGGATCCGGTCCTTCGCCGGGAGATGTTCACCGGCATCTGCAGTCCGCTGCCCTCTGGAGGTCGCGAAGGTAGGCTCGACGCATGGCGCAGCGACAGATCGACAACCCCAGCATCCGACTGGCGGCGAGCGGTCACACGGCGGTCATCGAGTCCGACCGGTTCGTCCCTGGCAGCTTCCAGCTCGTCGTCGACGGCACACCGCAGTCACACGTCAACCTCGACGACCCGACGAGCCTGTTCTTCGAGTACATCCAGCGCATCGGCCACGTGATCGACGAGGTCAGGGCCCCGGGCGAGCCGATCACCGCCGTGCACCTCGGCGCAGGCGCGCTCACCCTCCCCCGATACGTCGAAGCGACGAGGCCAGGCAGCAGACAGCAGGTCGTCGAGTTGGAGCAGGATCTGGTCGACTTCGTCCGCGAACACCTCCCCTGGCCGAAGCGTGCAGCCATCCGGGTGCGCTACGGCGATGCGCGTGAGGTGCTCGGCCGGTTCCCCAGCGGACTCTCCGGCAGCGTCGACCTCGTCGTCTCAGACATCTTCTCGGGCGCACGGACCCCGGCGCACGTCACGAGCATCGAGTTCTACAAAGAGGTCGTCGCGCTCCTCAAGCCCGACGGCATCCTCGTCGTTAACGTCGCGGACGGGCCAGGGCTCGGCTACGCGCGCCGACAGGCGGCGACGATCAGCGAGGCCGTCGGCCACGTCGCGTTGCTCGCCGAAACCCAGATCCTCAAGGGCAGGAGATTCGGCAACGTCGTCATGGTCGGGTCGAACACCGAGCTGCCGATGGACTTCATCCCCCGGCTCCTTGCCGGCGGTCCCCACCCGGCCAAAGCGGTCGCAGGTGACGAACTCCGGCAGTTCATCTCCGGGGCTCAAGTGGTGACCGACACCACAGCGGTGCCGTCTCCCCCTCCTGCGCAGAGCATCTTCCAGGTCAAAGGGGGGAGCTGAGATGCCGAGGTACCTCGCGGCGATCGCCGTCCTGGCCGCAACAGTGCTCGTCGCCGGCTGCACGACCTCTCAACCGCGCCAGGAGACTCCGACGGGTCCTGACACCCCGGCCCCTGCACAGACCGGCGCCCCTCCCGTCTATCCGACAGGCGAATCGACGGTGCTAGCCACAGGACTCGACGTTCCGTGGTCGATCCTGCGGCTCGGCGAAAGCACCCTGCTCAGCTACCGGGACAGCGGCCAGATCATGGAACTTACCCCTTCGGGCGACCTTCGCGAGGTGGCGGTGGTCGCCGGCGTGAGCGCAGGCGGCGAAGGGGGGCTGCTCGGACTGGCCGCGCGGACCCAGGACGAACAGCACTGGATCTACGCCTACTTCACCTCGAACGACGACAACCGCATCGTGCGGATGCCGCTCACCGGCTCCCCCGGAAGCCTCGGCCTCGGGACCGCCGACGTCGTCCTCGACTCACTCGAGAAGGCCGGCAACCACAACGGCGGACGGATCGCCTTCGGCCCTGACGGGATGCTCTACGTCACGGTCGGCGACGCCGGGAACGCCGAATCCGCCCAGGATCCTGAGTCGCTCAACGGCAAGATCCTCCGCGTGACTCCGACAGGCGACGTTCCCCAGGACAACCCGTTCGACGGGTCGGAGGTCTGGTCGCTCGGCCACCGCAACCCGCAGGGCCTGGCCTGGGACGAGGACGGGCGGCTCTGGGCGAGCGAGTTCGGCCAGAACACGTGGGACGAACTCAACCTCATCGAACCGGGCGAGAACTACGGCTGGCCCGTCGTCGAAGGACAGGCGGGCAATGCCGAGTTCGTCGATCCCGCCTACCAGTGGTCGACAGACGAGGCCAGTCCGAGCGGATTGACCATCGTCGACAACACCCTGTTCATGGCCGCCCTTCGCGGCGCCCGCCTGTGGGGCATCCTCGACGGCATCCATGTGCCTGAAGGCAGCCACGGCCTCGAGGGCATCGTCACCGCATCCTCCTATTTCGACGGTGAGTTCGGCCGCATCCGTGATGTGGCACCTGGCCCGGACGGCACGCTATGGCTGATCACGAACAACACCGACGGCAGGGGCAGCCCCGGCCCGGACGACGACCGCCTGATCGAGGTGACGCTCGCACCGCTCGTCGAGGGGTGACGTGAGCGCTCCGCTCGCAGAGATTTTTTACGCGAATGACGACAGGCGGATGCCGGTGAGCACCGCATCGGGAACCGCGGGTTAAAGTCGGAAGGAACCCGGGTCGAACACCTCCCGGACTTCGGACATCGTTGGAGTACACCCTGAGCATCATCCTTGGCTATGACGCCGGAACACTGCGTGAGAAAGTCGACCTCAAGGCTGTTGGGGATCGACTGCTCGAACTCGGCGACATGCGGAGCCTCAACGCCCTCTGCGAGAAAGCCTGGCTGCTCAAGGTCGCCGGTCAGCTCGATGAAGCCCTCGAGGTGGCCAACCAGTGCGTGCGACTCGCCCGCTTCACCGGCGACCGCAAGGGCCTGATGCAGCCCAGGATGCTCCGCGCCCAGGTCCTGCAGTTCCGCGGCGCTTACGAAGAGGCGCTCCACGAGCTGTCCTCGCTCATCAACGAGGCACACACCCACGACTGGACGCTGCTGGAGGCCCTCGCGCTCCAGCACAGGGGCAAGGTCTATTTCGACCAGGACGAGTTCGCGCTCGCCCTCGCCGACTTCAAGGCTGCGGTCCGCCTGCGAACCGATCTGGGAGCGTCAGACGACCAGCTCGAGTCCGCGCTGATCGCCGTCGCCATCACGGAGTCGTTCCTCGGGCGCTGAACCCGACGAGCAAATGTCGGCCGGGCGCGCTACCGTATTCCCATGTCCGATCTGGCGAGAGTACGGTTGTGGGCCGATGCTCTGATCAAGCTGCATCTGGATCCGGCCGTCTGGTCGTTCGGATTCGACAATGCCAAGCGTCGCGCTGGCCTGTGCAATTTCTCGACGAAGCGCATCACGGTCTCCCGCTACCTCGCCAGCCGGTTCGACGACGACGAGATCCACCAGATCCTCCTCCACGAGGTGGCGCACGCCCTCGCCGGTCCTCGCGCAGGGCACGGCCAGTCGTGGAAGCGGATCGCCGCTGAGCTCGGCTACGAGGGCTCACGGGTGCACCACGGAGAAACGGCTGACGAACTCGCACCGTGGGTGGGCTCCTGCCCGAACGGCCACACGCTGTACCGGTACCGGCAGCCCAAGCGCCACACCTCCTGCGGGGTGTGCTCCCGCCGGTTCGACCCGCTCTTCGAGATCAGCTGGGTGCATCGGGCCATCACCCCGGCCATGCGCCAGCGCGCCGCAGCGCAGGCATCATGAGCGCGGCACGCCGGATCGCCCTGCTGCGCGGGGTGAACGTCGGCGGAGTCACCGTGAAATCCGCCCAGCTGGCCGACGTCTTCCGCGGACTGGGCTTCAGCGATGTCCGCACTGTCCTCGCCAGCGGCAACGTGCTCTTCGCCGGAGCGGGCAGCCACGTCGAGCAGGCAGCGGCCATCGAGCGCGGACTCTCCGAGGAGTTCGGCTACCCGGCGCGGGTGATCGTCACCGATCAGCCGGCCGTCGCATCGATCGTCGACGCGTATCCGTTCCCCGAGGTCGACGACAGGCAGCCGTATGTCATCTTCACCGGCGAACGGACGGATGTCGCGGCGCTCACCGACGCAGCGGCGGGCCTCGATGACGAGATCGAACGGGTGCAGCCGGGCGACGGGGTCCTCTACTGGGAGGTTCGCAAGGGAATGTCGACCGACAGCACGTTCTCGAAGCGCGCCGCGAAGACCCCCGGCATCCTGACCACGACGAGGAACCTGCGCACACTGCGCAAGCTGCTCTGACCAGCCGGGTCAGGCGATGCAGAACTCGTTGCCTTCGGGGTCCCGCATCGTGTAGGTCACCGGGCCACGATCGCTCGTGACCCACAACCGTGTCGCGCCGAGCGCCTCGACCCTCGCCACCTCCGCGAGCACGTTCTCCTCACCGACGTTGAGGTCGAGGTGAACGCGGTTCTTGGCGACCTTGCCCTCCGGCACCTGCTGGAAGTAGAGCCGTGGTCTCTTCCCTGACGGGTCATGTGCAGCAGCCGCGACCTTGAACAGGGACCGGCCGTTGCGGTAGATCCGCTCGTCAGGCGGGAGTCGGCCCGATTCGACGAGCGAGTCGACGAACTCGGAGACTTCAGGCCCGTTCTCGACCTCGTAGCCGAGCACGGCCGCCCAGAAGTCGGCCTGGGCGTGCGGGTCGGCGGTGTCGAAGGTCACCTGGATCGACGCATCCATGTAACCGAATATATTGGTTACATGAACGAAGTGGCAACGACTGTTCCCGTCACCGGCCAGTGGTTTCCCACTCCTGAAGGAACCAGATGGTGGTTCGATTCCGGGTCCCTCGCGCTGGACTTCGCGTACACCGGGAGCGTGACCGCCGACGGAACTCTCGAGGACCAGCCCGGCGAGACCCTCCATTCCCCGGCGGATCTCACGGCCTGGCTCAGCGGACGGCTCCCCAGCGCAGCTGCAGGAAGCAGGGACCTCGCCGATGCGATTCGGCTGCGCGGGGCGATCAGCGGCCTCGCCCGTGCGGCGAGCGCCGGGAGAGCCGGCGACTCGGCCGAGATCGACCTGCTCAACCTCTATGCGGCCACCCCGGACATCCCACCGAGACTCGCAGGTGGCGCGATGCAGGCCGGGCGCACCGAGCCGAGGGCGGCCCAGGCACTGTCGACCGTGGCCCGGGATGCCGTCTCGCTGTTCTCAGGGACGACCGCAGGCCGCATCCGTACCTGTGACGCAGACGATTGCGGACTGATCTACCTCGACACCTCGCGCGCCGGCAACCGCCGCTGGTGTTCGATGCAGCGGTGCGGCAACCGGAACAAGGTCCGCGCCCACAGGGCCCGCGCACTCCCGCGCGATGCGGCCGTCACCCGGTGATCCTCACCGCGCTCAGGACTTCAGCACACGGACGTCGTCCGACGCATCGACCATGGCCGCTGCGACGACGCGGTCGCGCTCCCCGGCAGCGATAAGGGACTGACCGTCGACGGATGCCGTGAAGAGATGGGCGACGGCGTTCTTCAGGTTCACGAACGACGCGCACGCGACGGCCGCTTCAGGTGAGGTGAAGTCGATACCGATGGTGACGAGGGCGTCGACGACCGCGCCGGAGGCGAGCACGTCAGCGGCGGAGAACGATCCGTCCCTTCCCGCTGCGACGACGGCGATCGAGACCCGGCGGCCGAGCCGCACCTGATGGGCGAGGACCCAGGCGGCTGCTGCGCTGCGGTTCGTCAGGTCGGCGGCGATCACGGCGCCGGCAGGCGAGGCTGCAGGGATGTCGTGGTCGGCCAGGCCCAGCGAGTCGACCCAGACGAGAACGTCCGCGTGACCGATGCGCTCGACGCCGCCGACGCCGATGTCGAACCGGACCTGGTACTTCGCCTGGCTCTCTGAAGGGTTCACGGTGACGGTGTTCGGGGCTTCGAGGCGATCAGACATGTCCCCCAGACTAACCGCGGGAGGATGTCGCTCCGCGTTCCGTTACGCCCAGCGGCGTTCCTCCGGGTACCGCCGATCGTCCGGGGACGGACGCTGCATCGCCTGGCGGATCGTCTCGAAGTCGTGCCGCGAGATTTCGATCAGCCCTGCCCGCAACTGATACCCCCAGTTGGGCGAGTTGCGCGTGAAGTCCAGCGCGCCGAGCAGGGGCCTGATCGGAGCCGACTCCGCCGCCAGGTCCCAGTCGACCCGCCTGCGCCACGGCCTCCAGTCCAGGGAGAGCGCCTGGTATACGCTGTCGTCTGCGACCCGGCCGATGGCGGTGAAATGCCTGAGTACGTCGCCGTCCGGATGTTCGGTTCTCGGGGAGTAGTAGACGATGCCGTCGGATTCGTCCATCGAGTCGAGGCCGGCACGAGCACCGTGGTTCGTCTGCGCGAACCCGACGTCGACGGCGGTGCGCACGTGGTCACGTGAAGCCACCGCCAGCCAGTACCGAATCGCCATGCTCCCTGTCTAGCGCATGCCCGGTCGCTAACTTCGGAGATTCCCGTCGCACCGCTCCGATCCCGGCCCCTGACGGGGAATTCGGTCTGAATCTCCGCAATTCGGAACGGAGCCGGCCGATGACGGCGAGACTGGGAGCATGCGCGTGCAACTGAAACTCATCCTTGACTGCGAGCCGGACGACGCGTGGCGCGCACTCCGCTCGCCCGCCGTCCTGCGGGAGTTGTATTCGCCGCTGCTCGAGCTCGACCCCGACGGCCCTGTGCCGACCCTGTGGGAGCCCGGCAGCATGGACGTCTCCGTGCGCGGCGCAGGCGTGGTCCCGGTCGGGCGCCAGCGGATCGACCTCGATTTCGACCTCAGCCGGGTGCCGGGAGTCAGGATCCTGGTCGACTCCGGCCGGCCGCTCACCGGCCCACTCGCCCTGCTCGACGGCTGGCGCCACCAGATGGCCGTCGCTCCAGCGCCGGGCCAGGACGGGAAGACGCTCTACCGCGACCGGCTCGACTTCGGCGGCCCCGCCGCCGCGGCGCTGTGGATGCCGATGTGGACGATGTGGCAGTGGCGTGGCATCCGCCTGACCCAGATGGCACCGAACTGGGCGTTCGAGCCGGTGCAGCCGCCAGAGGCCGAACCCGCAGACGCCTGAGCCCACGGATGGCAGTTCAGACCCGTCGAATGTTACGGCTGACCGGCGGTTCAGGGCGGCCTGTCAGCCAACAGGCGACTCGACCCGCTAAGCTAGAGGTACTTGCGGGCCCACCATTGTGCCCCTTGCGTCGTAGAACGCTTCCTCTCTCCCCGAGAAATCCGTCAAGGATTCCGGGTCGATGACTCTTCATACGGCGAACGGATGTGGCCTTCGCCACCTTCGCCACTCTCTCCCGCTCCAGCGATTTCGCCTGTCGAGATCCGTACGGGATGCTGATGCCCCGAAAGGCACCACTTTGTCAGAAACTGTCCCAGAAACCACCTTCGCCGAACTCGGCGTCCCCACAGCACTCGTCTCGGCACTCGCCGCAGACGGCAAGACCCTCGCCTTCCCGATCCAGGTCGACACCCTCCCGGACACCCTCGGTGGCCGCGACGTCCTCGGCCGCGGAAAGACCGGCTCGGGCAAGACCCTCGCGTTCAGCATCCCGATGGCGGCACGCCTCGGGGGAAAGCTCGCCGGCGGCAAGCGCCGCCCCGGCCGGCCGCTCGGACTCGTCCTCGCTCCGACCCGTGAGCTCGCCACGCAGATCTCCGCGGTACTCACCCCGCTCGCGGCGGCATACGGCCTCAACACCACGACGATCTTCGGCGGCGTCAACCAGACCCGCCAGGTCACAGCGCTGAAGGCGGGCGTCGACATCGTCGTGGCCTGCCCCGGCCGCCTCGAGGACCTGATGAAGCAGGGCTTCGTCAACCTCGACGCCGTCGAGATCACCGTGCTCGACGAGGCCGACCACATGGCCGACCTCGGCTTCCTGCCGGTCGTCACCCGCATCCTCGACAAGACGCCGTCCAACGGACAGCGCCTGCTCTTCTCGGCCACGCTCGACAACGGTGTGGACAAGCTCGTCCGCCGCTTCCTGCACAACGAGGTCCTCCACTCCGTCGACGAGGCCACCAGCCACGTCTCGGCGATGACCCACCACGTGTTCGAGGTGTCAGGTCCCGACTCCAAGAAGGACCTCATCGAGACCCTCGCGTCGGGCACCGGCCGCCGCATCCTCTTCATGCGCACCAAGCACCACGCCAAGAAGCTGGCCAAGCAGCTCACCGACGCGGGCATCCCCTCCGTCGACCTGCACGGCAACCTCTCGCAGCCGCAGCGTGACCGCAACCTTGCCGCGTTCAGCGACGGCAGCGCCCGAGTCCTGGTCGCAACGGATGTCGCGGCGCGCGGCGTGCACGTGGACGACGTCGAACTCGTCATCCACGTCGACCCGCCGATGGAGCACAAGGCATACCTGCACCGCTCGGGCCGCACCGCCCGCGCAGGCAGCGCAGGAGACGTCGTCACCATCTGCCTCCCGACCCAGAAGAAGGACCTCGCGCAGCTGCTGCGCAAGGCCGCCATCACCGTCACGCCTGTCGGCGTCACGGCGAAGTCGGCCGAGGTCACCGCGCTCGTCGGTGAGGTCGCCGCATACGTCAAGCCGGCACCGCGCCAGGCAGCACCGCAGGGCGGTGGACGCTCGCAGGGCGCCAACGCCCAGCGCAAGCGCTCGGCTCGTGAGGGCCAGGGCGGCGGACGCTCACGTTCGGGTTCGTCTCGCGACTACTCCACGTCGACGGCAGGCACCACCGGCCGTCGCCACGAGGGTGCGTCCTCCGCGCGTCCCGCCCAGGCACGTCCTGAGCGGTCAGCCCGCCCGTCCACCTCTGGTGGCGCGGCGACCGGCGGCCAGCGTACGCACCGCCGGGTCTCCAGCGGCCGCTAGACAGCACCTTCTCCGGAAGCCATCGCGTCCGGTTCTCGCATCTCCGATGCGTCGACCGGCCGCGGTGGCTTTCGCCGTTAAGTCGTGGGCCATGTCGACGATAATCTGATCTGGGTCCCCGCACTCACCCTCGGACTCGTCGATGTGAAGGTCGCTGCGGTCACCGACGGCTGGTCCGGATCGAAGCTCGCCTGGCGTCTCGAAAACCGTGGCAACCCCTGGCCCGCCGCCTGATTTTGTCAACCGGGGGTTCCGCCGATTTCTCACCGCGCCGGACGCGGGGGTATGGTCACGGTATGGACACCGACGTTGTTGTTTCCCCCGTTCACGAGATCATCGTCCGCCCGGTGCGGGACGTCGACGCAGAGTCGCTCGGACGCGTTCACGCCCAGTGCTGGCACGAGGCGTACGACGAAGTGATCAGCAAGGCCGCCCTCGAACGGCTGTCCCCCCGCCGCATGGCCGAGCTGTGGACGCACTGGATGAACCAGGGTGACGGGTACCACCAGTTCGCTGCCGTCCATGACGGCGAGGTCGTCGGGTTCTCCGGATCAGGACCGGCCAGGGACGACGACGCACCCAGGCCGCTCGAGCTGTACTTCATCAACATGCTCGCGGAGTTCCGCAGCACAGGCACCGGCCAGAAGCTGTTCGACGCGGCGATCGGCGACCAGCCGGCCTACCTGTGGGTCCTGTCGACGAACATGCGCGCCCGCCACTTCTACGAGAAGAACGGTTTCGTCGCCGACGGCGCCGAGCACACCGAGCCGTTCCTCGGCGAAGAGATCCACGAAGTCAGGTACGTCCGTTAGGAAAGTCGCCCCACGGACGCGAGAGCGAGCCGGAGGAGCGTTCCGCGGCCACCTTCCATCTCGGCGCTGACGGCATCCGTCTGGGCTTCCTCCGGTGTCATCCAGGTCAGTTCCAGTGCGTCCTGGCGCGGGTCGCAGGTACCGGTGACCGGAACGACGTAGGCGAGAGAGACCGCGTGCTGCCTGTCGTCGGTGTAGGCGGAGATGCCAGGCATCGGGAAGTACTCGGCCACATGGAACGGGGTCGGCGACGCCGGGAGCAGCGGGAACGCCATCGGCCCGAGGTCCTTCTCGAGGTGGCGGAAGAGCGCGTCACGCAGCGTCTCGCCGTACATCACCCGACCGGAAACAAGGGTCCTGGTCATCTGGCCGGTGGCCGTCGCGCGCAGCAGGATGCCGACCTCTGTGACCACGCCGAGGCCGTCGACCCGCACAGGGATCGCCTCGACATAGAGGAGAGGGAGTCGACGTCGAACCTCTTCCAGCTCGATGTCACTGAGCCAGCCAGGAGTCGGGCTCGCGGATGGATCCTGCGGCTGGTCGGGGTCTGGGGTGCGAACGCTCATGGTCCATTCTTACCCGGTTTGCCGGATCCGCCGACCGCCACCACCAGGTTCGGGGTCGGTAGGCTGGATCCGCTGCCCGAACAAGGAGAATCCGATGGCCACCCACACGATCGATCCGGAGGCCGTTCTCTGGTCGGCAGGCGAGGAGGACCGCGAGGACCGCTCGTTGCTCATCGTCCTCCACGGATACGGATCGAACGAAGCCGACCTGTTCCAGCTCGCTCCGTTCCTGCCGCTCGAACCGGTGATCGCCGCCCTCCGCGCTCCGCTGGTCGCCCCGTTCCCCATCGACGGGTGGTCCTGGTATCCGATCGACAAGCCGGGAAGCCCCGACGAGGCCGGGCTGGCCGAGTCGACCGCCGCCGTGCTCGAGTGGATCGACGGGCTGCCGTATACGCCGGAGTCGATCGGGCTGCTCGGTTTCTCGCAGGGAGGCGCGATGTCGATCGAACTGCTGCGCGCGGCACCCGAGCGGTTCTCGTTCGCGGTCAACCTCTCCGGGTACGCGTCACCGGCACCACAGCCAGGAGACGCCGCCCTCGCCGAACGGCGTCCACCGGTTTTCTGGGGACGGGGCACACTCGACGACGTGATCCCCGCTGCAGCCGTCGAGCACACCACCGACTGGCTCCCGGGACACACCCGGCTCGTCGGCCGGATCTACGACGGGCTCACCCACGCCATCTCGCAGCAGGAGCTCGCAGACGTCCGCGGGTTCATCGAACGACAGCTCTGACGACCGTTCACGAGCGCTTCCCCGGATGCTGTCAGTGGTGTCAGGCAGGATGGAACCGTGAGCAACGTGCTTGAGCGATTCTCCCCGGCCACCCGCGCCTGGTTCAGCGGCGCGTTCGCCGCGCCCACAGACGCCCAGGTCGGCGCGTGGGATGCGATCTCCCGCGGCTCGCACGCCCTCGTCGTCGCGCCGACCGGTTCGGGCAAGACGCTCTCCGCCTTTCTCTGGTCGATCGACAGGCTCATGGCCGAACCGCGCAGAACCGAGCCAGGCACGCGTGTGCTGTACATCTCCCCGCTCAAGGCGCTCGGTGTCGATGTCGAGCGCAACCTGCGCGCCCCCCTGACCGGCATCACCCAGACCGCGATCCGACTCGGCGCCGAGGTCCCGCACGTCACGGTCGGTGTGCGTTCGGGCGACACCCCGGCCGCCGACAGGCGTGCGCTGGCCAAGACACCGCCTGACATCCTCATCACGACGCCCGAGTCGCTGTTCCTCATGCTCACCTCAGCCGCACGCGAGACCCTGAAGTCGGTCGAGACGGTGATCATCGACGAGGTCCACGCCGTCGCCGCGACCAAGCGCGGGGCGCACCTCGCCCTCTCGCTCGAACGGCTCGATGCCCTCCTCGAGAAGCCCGCCCAGCGGATCGGCCTCTCCGCTACCGTGAGGCCGCGCGAGGAGGTTGCGCGATTCCTCGGCGGCACCGCACCCGTCGAGATCGTCGCCCCTCCGGCGTCCAAGCGGTTCGACCTCCGGGTCGTGGTGCCCGTCGACGACATGACTGACCTCCCGGCCGCAGCGCAGCAGACGCCGGAGGGCTCAGCGGCCGGTGCGATCCTGCCGGACGGCGAGCGCGCCGGGTCGATCTGGCCGCACGTCGAAGAAGCCATCGTCGACCGCATCCTCGAGCACCGGTCGACGATCGTGTTTGCCAACTCACGGCGCCTCGCCGAGCGCCTCACCGCCCGGTTCAACGAGATCTACGACATCCGGTCTGCCGAATCCGTCCCAGACGAAATCCTCGTCGATGCCGTGGCCGGGGGCCGAGCTCCTGCTGCCCTGATGGGCGGAAGCGGGCAGACGGCCGCGCGCGACGAGGCCGCTCCCCAACTGGCCCGCGCCCATCACGGTTCCGTCTCCAAGGAGCAGCGGGCGTTCATCGAGGACGACCTCAAGTCGGGCAGGCTCCGCTGCGTCGTGGCGACGTCGAGCCTCGAGCTGGGCATCGACATGGGTGAGGTCGACCTCGTCGTGCAGGTCGAGTCGCCTCCCTCTGTCGCGAGTGGGCTGCAGCGGGTCGGCCGGGCGGGCCACCAGGTGGGTGAGATCTCCCGTGGAGTGTTGTTCCCCAAGCATCGTGCAGACCTCGTCAACTCGGCGGTGGCATCCGAACGCATGGTATCGGGTCAGATCGAGTCGCTCGCCGTCCCGACGAACCCCCTCGACATCCTCGCCCAACAGACTGTCGCCGCGACGGCACTCGAGCCGCTCGACGTCGAGACCTGGTTCGAGCAGGTGAAACGCAGCGCGCCTTTCGCGCGGCTCCCCCGGTCGGCGTTCGAGGCGACCCTCGACCTGCTCGCTGGTCGCTATCCGAGCGATGAGTTCGCCGAACTGCGGCCCCGGATCGTCTGGGACCGCGACGCGGGAACGATCACCGGGCGGCCGGGTGCTCAGAGACTCGCTGTGACGAGCGGGGGCACGATTCCCGACCGCGGTCTGTTCGCCGTCTACATGGCATCAGGCGACGCGTCCGGTGCAGGCTCCCGCGTGGGCGAGCTCGACGAGGAGATGGTCTACGAGTCGCGGGTGGGCGACATCTTCGCCCTCGGGGCGACGAGCTGGAAGATCCAGGAGATCACCCACGACCGGGTGATCGTCACGCCCGCGTACGGCCAACCAGGTCGACTTCCGTTCTGGAAGGGCGACGGACTCGGCCGGCCCGCTGAGCTCGGCGAGGCCGTCGGCGCGTTCATGCGTGACATCGATGCAGCAAGCGAGACGGATGCCGCCGAGCGGCTGGCAGGGGCGGGTCTCGATTCGCGGGCCGCAACCAACCTCGTCGCGTACCTCACCGACCAGCGCACGGCCACCGGGCATATTCCGAGCGACAAGACCCTCGTCGTCGAGCGCTCCCGCGATGAACTCGGCGACTGGAGGGTCATTCTCCACTCCCCATACGGCATGCAGGTGCACGCTCCGTGGGCGCTGGCCGTCGGGGCGCGGGTGCAGGAGAGGTTCGGCATCGACGGAGCCTCGATCGCCAGCGACGACGGCATCATCGTGCGCATCCCGGACACCGAACTCGAACCGCCGGGCGCCGAGCTGTTCGTGTTCGACGCCGACGAGCTCGAGGCCGTCGTGACCGAGCAGGTCGGCGGTTCGGCACTGTTCGCCTCACGGTTCAGGGAGTGCGCGGCGCGGGCTTTGCTGCTGCCGAACTACTCGCCGGGCAAGCGGGCGCCGCTGTGGCAGCAACGGCAGCGATCGGCGCAGCTGCTCGATGTCGCTCGCAAGTACCCGGCGTTCCCGATCATCCTCGAGACCGTCCGCGAGTGCCTGCAGGATGCATACGACCTGCCTGCCCTCCTGGGCATCGCGAGAAAGCTGGCCAGCCGGGGCATCCGGATCGTGGAGACCACGACGGACACCCCGTCGCCCTTCGCCAAATCGCTGTTGTTCGGCTACGTCGGCGCGTTCATGTACGAGGGCGACAGCCCGATCGCCGAACGCAAGGCGGCTGCACTCACCATCGACTCGGCCCTCCTGGCCGAGCTCCTCGGTCAGGTCGAGCTGCGCGAACTGCTCGACCCGGGCGTCATCGCACAGACCGAACTTGAGCTGCAGCGTCTCGCCGAGTCGCGGAAGGCACGCGGCGTCGAGGGTGTCGCCGACCTGCTGCGGATGCTCGGGCCTCTGACACTCGACGAGGTGAGCGCCCGGCTGGAGTCGGAGCATCCGCTCGAGGACGCAACGGTGCACCTCGCCGAACTGTCCCGCGCCAAGCGCGCCATCGCCGTCACGTTCGCCGGCGCATCCTGGTGGGCGGCCATCGAGGACTCGGCCCGGTTGAGGGACGCCCTCGGCGTGCCCCTGCCGATCGGCGTACCCGTCGCTTTCATCGAACCCGTAGCCGACCCGGTCGGCGACCTGATCGCGCGCTTCGCCAGGACGCACGGGCCGTTCACCACCCAGGAGGCCGCAGACCGTTTCGGCCTCGGCAGCGCCGTCGCCCAGCACACCCTCGTCCGGCTTGCCGACCAGCGCCGGGTGATGCGTGGCGAGTTCCTCGCCACCGGCCGGGAATCCATCGGAGACAACACCGAGTGGTGTGACTCCGAGGTGCTCCGTCGCCTCCGCGTCCGCTCCCTCGCCGCGCTGAGGCACGAGGTCGAACCGGTCGACCAGCACGCCTTCGCCCGGTTTCTTCCGCACTGGCAGCACGTCGGCGGCCGCCTCACCGGTATCGACGGCGTCGCAGCGGTCATCGACCAGCTCGCCGGGGCTCACATCCCGGCGTCCGCGTGGGAATCCCTGATCCTTCCGCAGCGGGTGACGGACTACTCCCCCGCCATGCTCGACGAACTCACCGCCACCGGTGAAGTCCTCTGGTCTGGGGCAGGCGCGCTCCCCGGGAACGACGGCTGGGTGTCGCTGCACCTGGCCGAGACCGCCAACCTCACCCTCCCTCTCGTCCCCGAACACCAGCCCGATGCGCTGCAACGTGAGGTGCTCCTTGCGCTCGGCGGCGGCGGCGCGTTCTTCTTCCCTCAGCTCGCCGAGACCACTGGAGCGACAGACGACTCCGCGCTGGTCACCGCCCTCTGGGAACTGGTCTGGGCTGGGCTCATCACCAACGACACGCTCGCCCCGCTCCGGACCCTCACCGGGCACGGCGGCGGCGCGCATCGGACCCAGCGGGCGGCACCGCGGTCACGGATGTACCGCGGCCGCCCTCTCGCCCGCCCGTCGATGTCGACGCGGGTCGCCCCGACGCTCGGCGGTCGCTGGTCGATCCTCCCCCTGCCTGAACAGGATGCGACGATCCGCACCGCGGCGACGGCGGAGACCCTGCTCGAGCGATACGGCGTCGTCACCAGGGGGTCCGTGATGGGTGAGGGCGTACCGGGCGGCTTCGCACTCACCTACCGGGTCCTCAGTACTTTCGAAGACACCGGCAGGGCCCGTCGCGGATACTTCATCGACGGACTCGGCGCGGCACAGTTCTCGACCGCCGGCACCGTCGACCGGTTGCGGACGTTCGCCAGGTCGGATTCGAACAACGTTCCGGATGCCGCCGATCGCGAGGTCGTGACGCTCGCGGCCACCGATCCCGCGAACCCGTACGGAGCCGCACTCCCCTGGCCGGCTCTCGACAGCGCGGGGACCAAACACCGGCCGGGCCGGAAGGCCGGAAGCCTCGTCACCCTGGTCGACGGCGCTCTCACCCTGTACGTCGAACGCGGCGGGAAGACGCTGCTGACGTTCACGGACGACGAGGCCGTGCTCACCGTCGCCGCGGCATCCGTCGCCGACCTCGTGCGCCGCGGCCGCATCGACAAGCTGGCTGTCGAGAAGGCCAACGGTGACTTCGTCCTCGGCACAGCCGTCGCTGCCGCCCTGCGCGAGGCCGGCTTCACCGAGACCCCGCGCGGGCTCAGGATCCGGCATGCCTGAGGGCGACACCGTCTTTCGTGCCGCGCAGCACCTCAACGAGCGACTGCAGGGGGCGACCGTCTCGACCTGGGACCTCCGTGTGCCCGCCTTCGCCACGAGCGACCTCACCGGTGAGCGGATCGAGGGCGTTGTCAGCCGCGGCAAGCACCTGCTGCACCG
Organism: Mycetocola sp. Y171; assembly: GCF_056713165.1. Classification (NCBI taxonomy): domain Bacteria; kingdom Bacillati; phylum Actinomycetota; class Actinomycetes; order Micrococcales; family Microbacteriaceae; genus Mycetocola; species Mycetocola sp. Y171. Next base: position 4,209 of record NZ_JBWYGX010000003.1, on the reverse strand, counting down.
GGTCGGCGATTACAGCCTGCACAGCCACCTGAAGATGGAGGGGTCGTGGCACCTCTACCGGCCCGGGTCGACGTGGAAGCGGCCCGCGTTCCAGGCGCGGGCGATCGTGGGGTCGGCCGAATGGCTCAGTGTCGGATTCGATCTCGGAATCGTCGAACTCATCCACCGCGACGACGAAGACAGTGTCGTCGGGCACCTCGGGCCCGACCTTCTCGGCGAGTCCTGGAACGCCGATGTCGCGCTCGCCCACCTCACAGCCGCGCCGGAGCGCCCGACGGCCGTCGCGCTCCTCGACCAGCGCAACCTCGCAGGGCTCGGCAACGTGTACGCCAACGAACTCTGCTTCCTGCGAGGCGTGCTTCCTACCCGCCCGATCGGAGAAACGGATGCTGCGGCGCTCGTCGCCCTGGCGTCGCGCCTGATCCTGGCGAACCGCGACCGGGTGGAACGGACAACGACTGGGGACACCAGGCCCGGGCGCCAGACCTGGGTCTACGGCCGGAAAGGCCAGGCCTGCCGACGCTGCGGGACCCGGATCAAAAAGGGCGCTCTCGGCGCGCGTGAAACCGAGGAACGTGACAGCTACTGGTGCCCACGCTGCCAGGCCTAGAACGGCTCAGCTCGAACGATCGACATCGGCGAGGAAGCGGTCGACGCGTTCGAGCAGGCGGCTCCGGTTCGCGCGCACCAGGGAGTACGGACCGGCCTGGTGAGGCGACACCGGTGAGCCCATCCGGGCCTGGGCCGAGCAGGTGAGTTCGGCGCAGATGTAGGTACCGACCGTGCTGCCATTCCGCCCGGCCTCACCGGCGAGCGGTGCGACGAACAGGGCGACGTCGTCTCCGGGCTGCGCCGTGTGGCAGAGGCTGCACATGTGGAAGCGGTAGCGGGTCTTCGCCTGGTCGGCCCGGCGAAGGACGATGCCGACCGGCTCTTCACCGCGCCAATAGACGAGGTGGTATCGCCCGGGGGAGCCCGGATCGCGCCAGCCGAAGTAGTCGAGTTCGTCCCACGGCGCATAGCCGAGACCCGACGGAACGAACAGCCGCGAGGCGTCCTCCTGGGAACAGTTCACGAACGATTCCCTGATCTGCTTCTCCGTCAGTTCTTCCATCGGCCCTCCTCGTGCGGACAGCGCCATCATAAGGTCCGCCTGATGACGCTTCAAGAGCCACGCGCCTACACGTCCGCCTTCACGAGCGCCAGCAGCTGGGACAGCGTCGCCTTGGCATCACCGAGCGCGATCGATACCTTCGGGTCGTAGAACAGCTCATTCTCGATTCCGGCGAAGCCCGGGCTCAGGCTTCTCTTGAGGAAGACCACCTGCTTCGCTTCCGCCACGTGGAGGATCGGCATGCCGTAGATCGGCGATCCGGGCGAAGACTTGGCCGCCGGATTGACGACATCGTTGGCCCCGATGACGAGCACGAGGTCCGTCGACTTGAACTGGCCGTTCACCACGTCCATCTCGACGAGCGATTCGTACGGCACGTTCGCCTCTGCCAGCAGAACGTTCATGTGACCGGGCATCCGCCCGGCGACGGGGTGGATGCCGAACACCACATCGGCCCCGCGTTCCCTGAGATGGTCGGCGAGCTCGGCTGCGGCATGGTGGGCCTGGGCAACCGCGAGCCCGTAGCCGGGCACGATGACGATCCTCGAGGAGTACTCGAGGAGGATGGCCACGTCCTCTGGCGTCACTGTCCGGACGGCGCGGTCGGCGTCTCCGGCATCGCCTCCGCCTTTCACCGAGCGTCTGAACGCGCCGAACACGATCCCGGTCACGCTCCTGCCCATGGCCGTCGCCATGGAGATGGTGAGGATCGTTCCGCTCGCGCCGACGAGAGTGCCGGCAATCAAAAGCAGGATGTTCGAGAGCACGAGACCTGAGCCCGCGACGGCGAGACCGGTGAACGCGTTCAGCAGCGAGATGACGATGGGAACGTCCGCTCCCCCGATCGGCAAGACGAAGAACACGCCGATCACGAGTCCGAGCGCGAGAAGCACAGCGGCGAGGAGGAGGTTCCCGGTGATGGCCATGGTGACCGCGGTGCCGACCGCAGCCACCGTCAGGACAGCGAGGATCAGACCGAGCCCGGGGAACACCACCGCTCGGGACGTGATGATCCCCTGCAGCTTCCCGAAGGTGACGAACGACCCGGTCAACGAGACACCGCCGATGAACACCGTGAACGCGATGACCGCGCCGCTCCAGGCATCCGGGCCGTGGGTGAACTCGACGATGGCGACGAGGGCGGCTGCACCGCCGCCGACCCCGTTGAAGGCGGCGACGAGTTGCGGCATCTGGGTCATCCGCACCTGTCGGGCCGCAGGCACGGCGATGGCCGCACCCACGACGACGGCCAGCGCGATCCACATGCCGTTCCTGATCTCATGGCCGAGCACGTATGCCATGATCGCGATCACCGCACCGGCGGCACCGAGGCGGTTGGCACGTCGCGCGGTGCGCGGGGAGCTCAGCCCCTTCAGGGCGAGGATGAAGAGTACCGCTGCGATCAGGTAGCAGACGAGCACCACGTTCTCGTTGAGGAGGTTCACGACGGATCCTTCCTCGGCGCTGACCGGCGCGGTTTGGACGCGAACATGACCAGCATCCTGTCGGTCACCACGAACCCTCCGACGATGTTGATCGTCGCAAGCAGAACGGCGAGGAGGGAGAGGACGAGGGTCACCGGGTCGGCTGCCTGCCCGGCCACCATGATCGCTCCGAGGAGGATGATTCCGTGGATGGCGTTGGCCTCGGACATCAGCGGTGTGTGGAGCGTGCTCGAGACCTTCGAGACGACTTCGAAGCCGAGGAAGACCGCCAGGACGGTGATCGTGACGAGGGCGAAAGCATCCATCAGCGCCTCGCCTCGTCGGAGATCAGGTCGGAAAGTCGCGGGTGGACGACAGCGCCACCGTGGGTGAGGCACGATCCGCTCACGAGTTCGTCGGTGAAGTCGGGAACGACGACACCGTCCACGGTCAGGGCGGTGAGGAAGTTGGCGAAGTTCATCGCGAGCAGCTTCGATGCGTCGACGGCGAGTTCCGAGTGGATGTCCTTCACGCCGATCACCGTCACGGTTCCGGACTCTGCGGCGAACGGGATCCTTTCCCCCGCGACGGATGCCTCGACGTTTCCACCGGACTCGGCGGCGAGGTCTACGACCACGGATCCTGCCTTCATCCCCGCCATCATCGCAGAGGTGACCAGCAGCGGCGCCGGGCGGCCGGGCACGGCGGCGGTCGTGATGATGATGTCCGCGGCGACGACGTGTGGGGTGAGGAGGTCCCGTTGTCGCTGGGCCCGTGCCTCTCCGAGTTCCCGCGCGTAGCCGCCACCGGCATCTGCCGCTTCGAGGTCCAGCGAGATGAAGGTGGCCCCGACCGAGCGGACTTCTTCCGATGACGAGGAGCGAACGTCGTATGCACTGACCACACCGCCCAGCCGCCTGGCTGTCGCGATCGCCTGCAGGCCCGCCACCCCGGCCCCGAGTACGAGGACCCGAGTCGGCGCGAGGGTCCCCGCAGCGGTCATGGTCATCGGGAACATCCGCCCGAACGTGTCTGCTGCTACCAGTGCGCTCTTGTACCCGGCGATCAGCGCCTGCGACGAGAGCACGTCCATCGACTGCGCCCGTGAGATCCGCGGGAGGAAGTCGAGCGCGAACATCGTCACGCGGGCCGATGCTGCCGCTGTGACGGCCGCGACGTTGTTGAAGGGATCGACCGTACCGACGGTGATGGTCCCCGGCGCCAGTGCCGTGATATCGGATGCCGTCAATGGACGCACATGGAAGAGGACGTCGCCGGCGATCGGGCCAGGAGTGACGTCAGCGCCTGCTGCCGCAACGGCGTCATCGGGGACGCCGGCGAATCGCCCGGCCCCTGATTCGAATGCCACCTCGAGGCCGGCAGCCCTCAGCTTCCTGATGCTGTCCGGTGTCGCTGCGACGCGTCTCTCACCGACCACGCTCTCGCCTCGAATGACAACCCTGCTGGACACGGAACTCCTTCGTTCGTGCCTTCGAGAGTAGCCGGTCAACTGCCCGATCACGGAGAAGTTCGGGGAGCTCACCGGGCAAACGGATCGTTAACGCAGAAAAGCCACCCCGTGGGGTGGCTTTTCTGTTTAAGTTAAGTCCGGCGGTGTCCTACTCTCCCACAGGGTCCCCCCTGCAGTACCATCGGCGCAAAGAGTCTTAG
>NZ_JBWYGX010000002.1:0-1331465 GCF_056713165.1 Mycetocola sp. Y171 | reverse complement strand
CTAAGACTCTTTGCGCCGATGGTACTGCAGGGGGGACCCTGTGGGAGAGTAGGACACCGCCGGACTTAACTTAGTAAAATGGCCACCCAGTACTGGGTGGCCATTTTGCGTTTAACACCTGAATGATTTTCAACACAATAGGGAGTACCACGATGTCGGATTCTGCGAACGATAAGGACAAACGTCCGGATCGCAGCTCGAACGACCGCCAGGGGAGTGCACCGAAGCGCTCGGATGGCGGCTCCGGCAAGGGGTACTCCAAAGACCGCTCATCGGGCGCCAGGGATTCTGCGCCGCGGGGCGAAAAGCCGCGCTACGGCGCCGGTCGCGACGACAAGCCGCGCACAGGGGATCGTCCGGCCTACGGTGACAAGCCGCGCTATGGAGCGGGCCGGGATGACAAGCCGCGCACAGGTGGTGCCGGCCGCGACGGCAAGCCTCGGACGGGTGATCGTCCGTCGTACGGTGACAAGCCGCGTACCGGCGATCGTCCTGCCTACGGCGACAAGCCTCGCTATGGCGCCGGTGACAAGCCACGCTCTGGAGACCGTCCGTCGTATGGTGACAAGCCGCGCTCGGGTGATCGCCCCTCCTACGGTGACAAGCCGCGCTCGGGTGACCGCCCCTCCTACGGTGACAAGCCGCGCACCGGTGGCACAGGCCGTGACGGCAAGCCCCGCACGGGTGACCGTCCGTCGTACGGTGACAAGCCCCGCACGGGTGACCGTCCGTCGTACGGTGACAAGCCCCGCTACGGCGACAAGCCGCGCAGCGACCGTCCCGCAGCCGGAGACAAGCCGCGGTTCGGCAGCGACCGTCCCCGTTCCGACCGTCCTCGTTCCGATGCTCCGCGTTCCGACCGTCCTCGTTCGGATGCTTCGCGCTCCGACCGTCCGCGCAGCGACCGTCCCGCCCGCGACGGCGACAAGCTGTGGACCCGCGGCGGTGCACCCGCACGCGGTGACCGTGATGCCTACCGCGAAGAGGAAGAGGTCACCGAGGAACAGCGCATGCAGCGCGAGCTCCGCATGGTCCGCGCCCAGCATGACGACCCGGACATCCCGGTCTCCGTCACGGCAAACGACCTCGACCGCGTCGCCCGCAACGAGCTCAAGACACTGACGACGGACAACGCCGAACGGGTCGCGCGTCACCTGGCGATGGCAGCCATGCTCATTGAAGAGGACCCGACCCTCGCTCACCAGCACGCCCTTTCAGCAGCCCGCAGGGCCGGCCGCATCGGCGTGGTGCGCGAGACCCTGGCCATCACCGCCTACGAGATCGGTGACTACGCACTGGCGCTCCGCGAACTGCGTACCCACCGTCGCATCACCGGTTCGAACGACCAGCTGCCGCTGATGGTCGACAGCGAACGAGGCGTCGGTCGCCCTGAACGGGCGCTCGAACTCGGGCGTACCGTCGACCGCGCGACTCTGTCGCCGTCTGTGCGCGTCGCCCTCTCGATCGCGATGTCGGGCGCGCGCCTCGATCTCGGCCAGCCCGAACTCGCCCTCGCGGAACTGCAGGTGCCCGAACTCAACCCTGACCGGGCCTTCGAATGGAGCCCTGAGCTCTTCGCCGCAGAAGCAGAAGTCCTCGAAGAACTCGGCCGAGCCGACGAAGCTGCCGTGTGGCGGAAGCGTTCCGACGTTGCCGCCGCCGCGCTGGCGGAACGGTCAGGTGAGAACGAAGCCGAGACGATGGAGGTCTTCGAGATCCTCGAGATCGACGACGAGGATGACGGCACCGATGTCGACGCCGAAGACGTCGATGGCGAGCATGTCGATCTCGACGACGCGGATGCCGCGTCCGACGTCGACGCCGACGACACCGTCGTGGACGTTTCCGATGACGACACCGACGTGGACGCGACCGACGACGCGACGGATACCTCGCCCGCCGATGAGGAGCCGCTCGATGACGCCGCTTCTGACCAGGAGAAGTAAGGCGTCGACGCCGCTCGACGGCGTCGACGTGCTGCTCGCCGACCTCGACGGCGTCGTATACGCCGGAGCGCATGCGATCCCGCACGCCATCGACAGCCTCAACCTCGCGGCGGAGAGCATCCGCGTCGGATACATCACCAACAATGCGTCGCGCACCGATGCATCCGTTGCCACGCATCTGAGCGAACTCGGGCTCACGGTGGCACCCGAAGAAGTCGTCACCAGCCCCCAGGCTGCTGTGCGCCTGCTCGCGGACTACGTGCCAGCAGGGTCGACCATCCTCGTCGTCGGTGGCGACGGGCTGGTCAACGAGCTCGTGAAAGGCGGATACGCCGTCACCCGCTCGGCCGACGACGACCCCGCCGCCGTACTGCAGGGGTTCGCTCCCGATGTGGGCTGGAAGCAGCTCGCCGAAGCCGCATATGCCCTGCACCCACGTGAAGACGGCGTCGAGATTCCGTGGATCGCGACGAACACCGACTGGACGATCCCGCAGGCCAGGGGCATCGCCCCGGGGAACGGCACCCTCGTTTCTGCGGTGCACACCGCGGTCGGCCGCCTCGCGACCGTCGCAGGCAAGCCCGAGACCCCGATCTTCGACGAGGCCACGGCCCGCTTCGACGCAGCGAAACCGCTGTTCATCGGCGACAGGCTCGACACAGACATCCTCGGTGCGAACCGTGCAGGCATCGACTCGGCACTCGTGCTGACCGGTATCGACAAGGCCAAACACGTACTCGCCGCAGACAAGTTCTCACGTCCGACCTACATCATCGAGGACCTCCGCCAGTTGCATGAACCGTATCCGGCGACACGGATGTCACGGAACGGCAGCGAAGCGACGGTCGGCAGTTCGGTGGTGCGGATCGAGGGCAACGACGTCGTCATCGTCCGTGACGGCGACACCGCCATCGACCTGCTTCGCGCGGCGTGTGCGGCGATCTGGGCATCCGGTCGGGCGATTTACGGCTTCAACGTTCCTGAGCGGCTGTATTCCTGACCGCGCGGGTAACCTAGGGACGTGAGCGAAGAGATGCGGGAAACCGACGACGCACTTGTGTCCCAGTTACGACTGGTCGAAGACCAGCCGCTCGATGAGCGCGCCCGTGCCTACGTGCAGCTCCACGAGGAATTGCGCACGAGACTCGAAGGCGGCGACGCGGCTTCGTCGCGATCGTGAGCGTGGAGCCCGAAGCGACCGACGGCACCCAACGCCTCGACGCAGCCCTCGTCTCCCGCGGACTGGCCCGGTCGCGCACCCTGGCGGCGCGGGTCATCGCTGACGGCCTGGTCACCGTCGACGGTCGGGCCGTCGTCAAACCGGCGGCGAAGGTCCGCGCCAACCAGGTCGTCGTGGTCGCCGGTGCCGACCACTACGTCAGCCGCGGTGCGCACAAACTGCTCGCAGCGCTCGACGCCTTCCCCGTCGACCCGGCCGACCGTGTCGCCCTCGACGCAGGCGCATCCACAGGCGGCTTCAGCCAGGTACTGCTCGAACGCGGAGCACGGACGGTCATCGCGCTCGACGTCGGGCACGGTCAGCTCTCGGCCGAGATCTCCCAGGATTCCCGCGTCGCCGTCGTGGAGGGGTTCAACGTGCGCGACCTGACCCCCGAGAGCCTGGCTGGGGCATCCGGGATCCAGGAGGCGCCCGACCTCGTCGTCGGCGACCTCTCCTTCATCTCGCTCACCCACGTTCTCGAGCCGTTGCGCCGATCGGTGCAGCCCGGCAGCGATTTCGTCCTTCTGATCAAACCTCAGTTCGAGGTCGGACGCGGAGGAATCCGTGAGGGGATCGTCCGCGACGCCGCCCTGCGCGCCGACGCGATAGCCACTGTTCTCTGGCATGCCTGGGATCTCGGTCTCGGCACCGCCGGCCTGATCGCATCTCCGATCGTCGGCGGCCACGGCAACCATGAATACGTCGTCTGGTTGCGCGACGCCGGCGACGGTCGCGACGGCGACGCCGCCAATCCGACAGAATGGTTGCAGAGAATCACCGAAATGGCTGGAGCGTGACCGGAATGAGCTCAGAAGCTCGCAACATCCTCGTGGTGTCGCACACCGGCCGATCCGATTCCCTCCAAGCCGCCGTGCAGGTCATCGCGCAGCTGCAGGCGGCAGGGGCCGTGCCCGTGCTCCGGCGCGACGAGCGCGACGAGATCCACGCAGCCGGATCACCGCTCGGCCATGTGGCCATCCTGCATGAAACCGTCGAACCAGCCGACCTCGAGCTCGTCATCGTGCTCGGAGGAGACGGCACCATCCTCCGCGCCGCCGAGATCGTCCGTGGATACTCAGCGCCCATGCTCGGGGTCAACCTGGGCCACGTCGGCTTCCTGGCCGAGAGCGAACGGGACGACCTGGCCGACGCCGTGCACCGTGTGATCGCCCGCGACTACCTCGTCGAAGAGCGCATGACGCTCTCGGTCCGGGTGAAACGCGACAGTGAGGTCGTGTACGAGACCTGGGCGCTCAATGAAGCAACCGTCGAGAAGGCCAGCCGGGAACGGATGCTCGAAGTCGTCATCGAGGTCGACGGCCGCCCGCTCTCCAGCTTCGGATGCGACGGTGTCGTCGTGTCGACCCCGACAGGGTCCACCGCATATTCCTTCTCCGCAGGAGGTCCGGTCATCTGGCCGAGCGTCGAAGCGATCACCATGGTCCCGCTCAGCGCTCACGCCCTCTTCGCCCGCCCGATCGTGGTCGGCCCGGACTCGTCGCTGGCCGTCGAGGTCCTCAAGCGCACCAACGGCACCGGCGTGCTGTGGTGCGACGGTCGACGTGCCCACGATCTCGAACCGGGCGCGCGCGTCGTCGTCCGGCGCTCCTCGGTGCCCGTCCGGCTTGCCCGGCTGCACGAGAGCCCGTTCACCGACCGCCTGGTCAAGAAGTTCCACCTGCCCGTCTCCGGGTGGAGGGGTCCGGCAGCCAGTGATTGAGGAAATCGGCATCCGTGACCTCGGCGTCATCGCCGAAGCCACCCTCCCGCTCGGCTCAGGATTCACCGCCATCACCGGTGAGACCGGTGCAGGCAAGACCATGGTCGTCACCGCACTCGGCCTGCTCCTCGGCGGACGCGCGGACTCCGGTGTCATCCGCCAGGGCAACGAGCAGACCAGTGTCGACGGCCGCTGGATCGTGCCGGCGAACGGCGCCGTCGCCGACCGTGTCCGTGAGGCCGGGGGAGATGTCGACCCGTTCGGGGACAACGCCGAGCTCACGCTCGGTCGCTCCGTCCTCGCATCGGGTCGCAGCCGCGCGCAGGTCGGCGGCCGCAGCGCTCCTGTCGGGGTGCTCGCCGAACTCGGCGAACAGCTCGTCGTCGTGCACGGCCAGTCCGAGCAGGTCCGCCTCCGCTCCCAGGCCGCCCAGCGCGACGCCCTCGACCGTTTCGCCGGCGACGACCTCGCCGTGCTGCTCACCGACTACCGCTCGGTGTTCTCCCGCTACCTCACCAACGCCGCCGAGCGCGACACCCTCATCGAGGAACGTGACCGCCGCGCCGCCGAAGCCGACGACCTGCGACTGACGATCGCCGAGATCGACACGATCGCGCCCCAGCCGGGCGAGGACGACGAACTGGCTGCTCGCGCCGAACGTCTCACCAACCTCGAAGACCTCCGCATCGCCGCAAGTTTCGCCCGCGAGGCGCTATCGGCCGAGGAATCGGATGCACCGGATGTCGTGACCCTGCTGGATGCCGCCCGCAGGCAGCTCGAACGGGTCGCCTCCCACGACGCCGAACTCGGCACGCTCGGCGAGCAGATCGCCAACACGAGCTACGCCGTCTCCGAGATCGCCCTCGAACTCTCGCAGTACCTTGCAGGACTCGACACCGACGGCGCCCGCGAACTCGAGATCCTTCAGGACAGGCGCGCCGAGCTCGGCATCCTCATGCGCAAGTACGGGCCGGGGATCGACGAAGTCCTCGCCACACACGAGGCGGGCAACGGCCGCCTGCTCGAACTCGACGGCGACTCCGACCGCATCGACGACCTCACTCTCATCGTCGACGAGGATGCCGCCCTGGTCGACACCCTCGCCGGCCGCATCTCCGAAACCCGGCGCGCGGCAGCTGCACAGCTCGGGGCAGCGGTCTCGGATGAGCTCACCGCACTGGCCATGGCGGACGCCACAGTCGTGATCGAGGTGACCGACCAGCCCGAGCTCGGCCAGCACGGCCGTGACCAGGTCGTGTTCCTGCTGCAACCTCACGCGGGTGCTGAACCGCGCCCGATCTCCAAGGGAGCGTCCGGCGGCGAACTCTCACGGGTCATGCTCGCGATCGAGGTCGTGATCGCCGGAACGGACCCTGTGCCCACCTTCGTCTTCGACGAGGTCGACGCGGGCGTCGGCGGATCGGCCGCCATCGAGATCGGCAGAAGACTCGCCCGGCTCGCCGAGACCGCGCAGGTCATCGTCGTCACCCACCTGGCCCAGGTCGCCGCATTCGCCACCAACCATCTCGCTGTCGTGAAATCCAGTGACGGAACCGTCACGGCATCCAGTGTCCGTCAGTTGACCGGTGACGATCGCGTCGCCGAAATGGCCAGATTGCTGTCAGGACTCGCAGACAGCGACTCAGGACTCGCCCACGCCGAAGAGCTGCTTTCGCTCGCACGGTCAGACCGCTCTTCTCAGGTGATAGGATAAAAGCCCGTGGTGAACATTACAGACGCGGACAATTCAAACGACACGACCAAACACATTTTTGTGACCGGTGGTGTCGTTTCTTCTTTGGGCAAGGGACTCACGGCGGCAAGCCTGGGTAACCTCCTCACGGCTCGGGGACTGCGTGTTGTCATGCAGAAACTGGACCCCTACCTCAACGTCGATCCTGGAACGATGAACCCGTTCCAGCACGGCGAAGTCTTCGTCACAGACGATGGCACCGAGACCGACCTCGACATCGGTCACTACGAGCGATTCCTCGACGTCAACCTGAGCCAGGCGGCGAACGTCACCACCGGCCAGATCTACTCGACGGTCATCGCGAAGGAACGACGCGGTGAGTACCTGGGCGACACCGTGCAGGTCATCCCGCACATCACCGACGAGATCAAGCGCCGGATGCGGCTGCAGGCGACCAACGACCCCAAACCTGATGTGATCATCACCGAGGTCGGCGGGACCGTCGGCGACATCGAGTCGCAGCCGTTCATCGAGGCGGCGCGGCAGGTCAGGCACGAGCTCGGGCGCAAGAACGTGTTCTTCGTGCACGTGTCGCTCGTGCCGTTCATGAACGCCTCTGGCGAGCAGAAGACCAAGCCCACGCAGCACTCCGTGGCCGCCCTGCGGTCGATCGGTATCCAGCCGGATGCCCTCGTGCTGCGGAGCGACCGCCCCGTCTCCGAAGGCAACAAGCGCAAGATCGCGCTCATGTGCGACGTCGACGAGGCGGCAGTGGTCAACGCTGTCGACGTGCCGAGCATCTATGACATCCCCACGATGCTCCACGACCAGGGGCTCGACGCGTACATCATCGACCTGCTCGGCCTCGAGGCCGGCGAGGTCGACTGGGCCGCGTGGTCGCCGGTGCTCAAGGCTGTGCACGAACCCAAGCACGAGGTCACGATCGGACTCGTCGGCAAGTACATCGACCTGCCTGATGCCTACCTGTCGGTCACCGAAGCGCTGCGTGCCGGCGGGTTCGCGCACGAGACCAAGGTCAAACTGCAGTGGATCCCCTCCGACGAGTGCGAGACCCCTGACGGTGCGTCGAAGGCGCTCAGCGAACTCGACGGCATCTGCGTGCCCGGCGGATTCGGCATCCGCGGGATCGAAGGCAAGCTCGGAGCGCTGAAGTTCGCGCGCGACAACAACATCCCGACGCTCGGCCTCTGCCTCGGCCTGCAGTGCATGGTTATCGAATACGCCAGGAACGAAGCGGGGCTCACCGGCGCCAGCTCGTCGGAGTTCGACCCGGACACCGAATTCCCGGTCATCGCGACCATGGCCGAGCAAGTGGAGATCATCGCCGGGGGAGACCTGGGGGGAACGATGCGCCTCGGCCTGTACCCCGCGAAGCTCGACGAGGGCTCGATCACGGCCGAGCTGTACGGCTCGAACGAAATCTCGGAACGCCACCGCCACCGCTACGAGGTGAACAACCGGTACCGCGAGCAGATCGCCGACGCCGGTATGGTCTTCTCCGGCACCAGCCCGGACGGTCAGCTCGTCGAGTTCGTCGAACTGGATCGTGCCGAGCACCCGTTCTACGTCGGAACCCAGGCCCACCCCGAGCTCCGGTCCCGCCCGAACAACGCCCACCCGCTGTTCCGTGGGCTCATCGGTGCCGCGCTCGAACGTCGTCAGGCCAGCCTGCTGTTCGACGTGAACAATGACTGACCTTCCCCTCGAGGACACTGTCGCCGACGTCGAGATCCGCTCCAGCGAGCGGGTCTTCGACGGGGCGGTGTGGGACATCCGCCGCGACGTCTTCGCCTACAACGGCGACGACATCACGCGCGAGTACATGGACCATACCGGCGCCGTCGCGGTCTTCGCGCTCGACGACGAGGAACGGGTGCTGCTGATCAAGCAGTACAGGCACCCTGTTGGCCGTCGCGAGTGGGAGATCCCTGCCGGACTGCTCGACGTCGTCGACGAGGATCCGCTGGCCGCTGCACAGCGTGAGCTCGCTGAGGAGGCCGACATCCTCGCCACCGACTGGGCCGTGCTCGGCGAGTTCTACACCAGTCCAGGCGGCAGCGACGAGGCGATCAGGATCTACCTCGCCCGCGGACTCTCCGCTGCGGACGAATCCTTCGACCGCACCGACGAGGAAGCAGACATGGAACTGCGCTGGGTTCCGCTCGCCGACCTCGTCGACGCCGTCCTCGACCGGCGGTTGCAGAACCCATCCCTCGTCATCGGAACCCTTTCCGCACATGTGGCACGGGAACGGGGATGGCAGACGCTCGCGGCGGCGGACGCCCCGTGGCCGCGGCATCCGAAGCTCGGCACACCGGCGCGCTGACATGCCGCTCGCGCGCGACCTCGACCAGTACCTGCGGCACGTCTCGATCGAACGGGGCTTGGCGTCGAACACGGTGGCCGCGTACCGCCGTGACCTCGACGGCTACGTGGAGTGGCTGGGCGCGCGCGGTGTCGGTGAGATCCGTGACGTGACGCAGCAGCAGGTGTCCGAGTACGTGCGCGAACTGGGCAACCGCGAGGTTGCCCCGCTGACCGCGTCGTCGCTCGCCAGGGTGCTGTCGTCGGTGAGGGGGCTTCACCGGTTCCTGCTCGAAGAAGGAGCGATCGAGACCGACGTCGCCCGCGAGGTGAAACCGCCGAAGCTGCCGAGTCGGCTGCCCAAGGCGCTGAGCGTCGACCAGGTGACCGCACTGCTGGATGCCGTCTCCGGCGACGATGTGCAGGCTCTCCGGGACCGCGCCCTGCTCGAACTGCTCTACGCGACGGGCGCCCGCGTGACCGAAGCGGTGTCGCTCAACGTCGACGACGTGTTCGACGAGGACATCGTCCGGCTCCGCGGCAAGGGCGACAAGGAACGGATCGTGCCGCTCGGACGGTTCGCCCGCGACGCGCTCGATGCCTACCTGGTGCGTGCCCGGCCGGTGTTCTCGGTGAGGGGAACGGCGACACCTGCGCTGTTCGTCGGCATCCGCGGGCAGAGGGTGTCGAGGCAGAACGCGTGGCTCATCATCCGTTCCGCCGCTGAACGTGCCGGCCTGGCCGCACACGTGTCTCCGCACACGTTGCGCCACTCGTTCGCCACACACCTGCTGCAGGGCGGGGCGGATGTCCGCGTCGTGCAGGAACTGCTCGGGCATTCGTCCGTGGCCACGACGCAGATCTACACGATGGTCACGGCAGACACCCTCCGTGACATGTACACGACCGCGCACCCGCGGGCCAGGTAGCCTGCGACGCGCCCGCGAGCGGATGCCCCGCCACAGCGTGGCAGCGACCGGCTTCGGGGGAGCGCCCCGTTAGAATCAGGAGCTAACACGATGAGGGACGCGACGGGAGTGAGGACGAACCAGGTGGCCACTAAAAATGAAGAGCTCTTCTCGGCGGAGACGACCATCGAAAAGAAGGGCCCGACCGGTCGCACTCTTCGTGAGTTCGCCGAACCTGCTCCGCTGAAGAGCCACGGCCCCGCCCGCATCATCTCGCTGTGCAACCAGAAGGGTGGCGTCGGCAAGACCACGACCACCATCAGCCTGGGGGCCGCCCTCGCCGACTACGGCCGCCGCGTGCTGTGCATCGACTTCGACCCGCAGGGCGCCCTGTCCGCCGGCCTCGGCGTGAACACCCACGACGCGCTGACGATCTACGACCTGCTGCTCTCGAACAAGCACCAGCCGTCAGACGCGATCCAGCACACCTCCGTCGACGGTCTCGACATCATCCCGGCGAACATCGACCTGTCCGCCGCCGAAGTCCACCTCGTCAACGAGGTCGCACGGGAGCAGATCCTCGCGCGCGTGCTCCGCAAGGTCGGGGGAGACTACGACGTCATCCTCATCGACTGCCAGCCGTCGCTCGGTCTCCTCACCGTCAACGCACTCACCGCGAGCCATGGCGTCCTCATCCCGCTCGAGTGCGAGTTCTTCGCCCTTCGCGGCGTCGCCCTGCTGATCGAGACCATCGAGAAGGTCAAGGACCGGCTCAACCCGGCGATCGAACTCGACGGCATCCTCGCGACGATGTTCGACTCCCGCACCCTGCACTCCCGCGAGGTCCTCGAGCGCGTCGTCGACGCCTTCGGAGACGACGTCCTCGAGACGGTCATCGGCCGCACGGTGAAGTTCCCGGATGCGAGCGTCGCAGGCAGCCCGATCACCGAGTTCGCTCCCGAGCACGCGTCGGCCAAGGCCTACCGCCAGCTCGCACGGGAGCTGGTAGCCCGTGGCGCTGTCGCCTGATGCTCCGCACGCCGTAGACGGCACGACCCCGGCAGCACCGGTCGGGTTCCAGGTCGCCCTCGGCAACTTCGAGGGACCGTTCGACTTGCTGCTCTCGCTGATCAGCAAGCACGAGCTCGACATCACCGAGATCTCGCTCTCGAAGGTGACCAACGAGTTCATCGCCTACCTGTCCGGCGTCGACTCCGCCGCAGAGCTCGACCAGGCCAGCGAATTCCTCGTCGTCGCAGCCACCCTCCTCGACCTCAAGGTCGCCGGCCTCCTTCCGCAGGGCGAACTCGTCGATGCTGAGGACGTCGCCCTCCTCGAAGCCCGTGACCTCCTCTTCGCACGACTGTTGCAGTACCGGGCGTTCAAGGAGGCTTCCACCTGGTTCGCCGGCCACCTCGACGCCGAAGCCAGCAGGCATCCGCGATCGGTGAGGCTCGAGGACAAGTTCCGCGCCCGCACCCCCGAACTCGTCTGGACCCTCACCCTCGACGACTTCGCCGCGCTGGCCACGCTCGCGCTGACGCCGCGGGAGATCCCCGTCGTCGGCCTCGATCATCTCCACGCGCCGCTGATCAGCATCCGGGAGCAGGCGGCCCACGTGGTCGTCATGCTGCGGTCGGGCGAACCGGTGACCTTCCGCCAGCTCATCGCCGGCGCCGACCAGAAGGGCGTCGTCGTCGCCCGGTTCCTGGCAGTACTCGAGCTGTACCGTCACGCAGCGATCAGTTTCGAACAACTCGAACCGCTTGGGGAGCTCACGTTACGCTGGAGCGCCGAGAACTGGTCAGAGGACAACCTCGCCAATCTGGGAGCAGACTATGACAATTGACACAGACGCACTCGACACAGACGCACTGGACACAGACGCACTCGATACAGCCATGACAGACACCAGCCAGGACGCCACGGATGCCACGACGGAGGCCGTGACGCCGGCAACGCAGGCGCCCCAGGTCGACATCGACAGGGCCGTCGAAGCCATCCTGATGATCGCTGACGAGCCACAGAGCCTCGTCAGCCTCGCCACGGCGCTCCGCCGCCCGGTGAAAGCGGTGCACGAAGCCATCAACCGCCTCGTCGCCGACTACGACGGCCTCGACGGCACGGTGCAGCGTGGCTTCGAACTGCGCGAGGTCGGCGGAGGCTGGCGGTTCTACGTCCGCGCCGAATACGACGAGGCGGTGGCCGACTTCGTCACATCGGAGAACCCCAGCCGACTCTCACAGGCCGCACTCGAGACCCTCGCGGTGATCGCATACAAGCAGCCGATCACCCGCGGTTCCATCGCAGCCATCAGGGCCGTGAACGTCGACTCCGTCGTGCGCACCCTTGCCGGTCGCGGCCTCATCACCGAGTTGTTCAGCGACAGCGAGACCGGCGCGATCAACTACGGCACCACCCCTCTGATGCTGCAACAGCTCGGCATCAACTCGCTCGACGAGCTCCCCCCGATCTCCCCCCTGCTCGCCGACGGCTCCGAAGGATTTGACAGTGACTTCCGATAACACCGGGACCCCGGAACACGACCCGTACGCCCCTGAGGGTGTGCGGCTGCAGAAGGTCCTCGCCGCAGCAGGCGTCGCCTCCCGCCGGGTCTCCGAGCAGTACATCACCGAGGGCCGGGTACGTGTCAACGGCCAGGTCGTCAAGGAGCTCGGCCGACGGATCGATCCGGAGACCGACCAGGTCGAGGTCAACGGCACCGCGGTGCAGCTCGACACCACGAAACGGTACGTCGTGCTCAACAAACCGGTCGGCGTCGTCAGCACCATGGCCGACGAACGCGGCCGACCCGACCTCACCCAGTTCACGAAGGACTACGAGGAACGACTGTTCAACGTCGGCCGTCTCGACGCCGAAACCAGCGGACTGCTCATCCTCACCAACGACGGCGACCTCGCCCACGTCCTCGCGCACCCATCGTTCGGGGTCACGAAGACGTACATCGCCAAGGTGAACGGCAAGGTCACTGCGCAGACGATCCAGAAGCTCAGCCGCGGTGTCGAACTCGACGACGGCGTCATCGTTGCAGACAAGGCACGCCTGCTCGACGGCCGCACGTCCGCGAATGGCGATGAGACGAGCATCGTCGAGATCACCCTGCACTCGGGCAAGAACCGCATCGTGCGGCGGATGCTCGCCGCGGTCGGCCACCCGGTGCAGGAGCTCGTCCGCCGCCAGTTCGGCCCCGTCAACCTCGGCACCCTCCGGGCCGGCCACACGCGCGACCTGACTAAGGTGGAACTCGGCGAACTGCTGACCATCTCGCGGCAGACGCAACTGAAGATCAGCACCGACTCCGGCCAGGATGCTGCCGGAGAGACTGCCGAGTAGAAAGATCCCCGTGAACGACACCCCGGAGCGCCGCCCGAACGCCGCCCGACTCACCGGACATGTCCGCGTCGTCGGCGCCGGTCTGCTCGGCGCAAGCGTCGGCCTTGCCCTGAAGGCCCAGGGGATCGACGTGTCGCTGTCTGACGCGTCACCGGCCCAGCTCCGGCTCGCGGTCGACTACGGCGCCGGACGCCCCGAACGCGAGGGCGACGACCCAAGCATCGTCGTGGTCAGTGTGCCCCCGGATGTCACGGCATCTGTCATCGAGGCTGAGCTCGCCCGTTTCCCGCACGCCGTCGTCACGGACGTCGCCAGCGTCAAGCTCGAGCCGTTCCGCACGCTCACCGCGCGCGGCGTGGACCTCACCAGGTACATCGGCTCGCACCCGCTGGCCGGACGCGAACGCGGGGGAGCGATCTCCGCCCGCGCCGACCTTTTCCTCGGCCGCCCCTGGGTGATCTGCCGCGATGAGGAGACCCCGGCAGACGCGCTCGCCCTGATCGAAGACCTCGCGCTCGACCTCGGCGCCTCGCCGATCGAGATGACCCCCGAAGAGCACGACCGCTCCGTCGGACTCGTCTCCCACGTGCCCCAGCTCGTCGCCAGCCTCCTCGCCAAGCGACTGGTCAGCGCCCCGGACTCCGCCGTCCGGCTCACAGGGCAGGGCCTCCGCGACACCACCAGGATCGCCGCGAGCGCCCCCGAACTGTGGGTGCAGATCCTCGGTTCGAACGCCGGACCGGTCGTCGAAGTGCTCGATCAGTTCGCCGCCGACCTCGCGAAGGTCGCCGATGCCCTGCGCGATCCGGAGGCTCCCGGGTCTCGCCGTGCTCTCGCAGACACCATCGCCGCAGGCAACACGGGCGTCGCCCGCCTGCCGGGGAAGCACGGCCAGGACCGCCGCTACGCCTCCATCGTCGTCATGGTCGACGACAAGCCAGGGCAACTCGGCCTTCTCCTCACCGAACTCGGTGACATCGGGGTCAACATGGAAGACCTCCGGCTCGAGCACTCCCCGGGTGCCCAGATCGGCCTCGCCGAGATCGCCGTGCTTCCCGAAGTCCAGCAGCGCACCATCGAAGACCTCGAAGCGCGCGGCTGGCGGATTGCGAGCATCTGAATGCTGAACAGAACAGTGGTGGCCGTCGACGGACCGGCAGGGAGCGGCAAGTCGAGCGTGTCAAAGGCTGCGGCCAGGCGGCTCGGCTTCGACTACCTGGACACGGGAGCCGCCTACCGCGCCCTGTCCTGGTACGTGCTCGACTCGGGCATCGATTCGGCGGATGCCGCAGCGGTCGTCGACGCGCTCGGCGGCTTCGACTACACGATCGGCACAGACCCTGACGGGTACCACGTTCGCGTGGGGGAGACGGACGTGACCGACAGCATCCGCGAGTCCCGGGTCTCAGCCGTCGTGAGCAACATCGCGAGGGTCCCGGAGGTTCGCGCACACGTCACCGGACTGTTCCGCGACATCATCGCGGCGTCAACCGCACCGGGGATCGTGGTCGAAGGCCGGGACATCACCACGGTCGTCGCCCCTGACGCCACAGCTCGCATTCTTCTCACAGCCACTGAAGAGGCTAGAATGTCTAGACGCTCTGCAGAACTCGCATCCGAATCGGCTTCGGAGGTTGCGAGTGCGTTGCAGAAACGTGATCGCGCAGATTCGCGCGTCGTCGACTTCATGACCGCCGCACCTGGCGTCACCACGGTCGATTCCACCACGCTGAACTTTGACGAGACCGTCGACGCCGTGCTCGATGTGATCCGTACTTCGCAGAAAACCTAGATCGACCCGGCTGCCCAGCTCGGAACCGATCGCAGAGAGAGACCGATTATGGCTGACGACTTTGAAGACACCGCCGAGCTGGACGACCAGCTCGCCGAGCGGCTCGGAGACCTCGACGAGGACCTCGCGCACCGCCGCGCCGAAGCGCTCCGCGCCGGACTCGCCGACTACGACCTCGGCGACGAGGACCTCGAGATCCTCGAGTCCGTCACAGACGACCCCGACGCGATCCACTACCTCCCAGCGCTCCCGGTGCTGGCCATCGTCGGCCGCCCGAACGTCGGCAAGTCCGCGCTCGTGAACCGGATCCTCGGCCGCCGTGAGGCTGTCGTCGAGGACACCCCAGGCGTCACCCGCGACCGGGTCAAGTACAAGGCCGAGTGGAACGAACGCCAGTTCACTCTCGTCGACACCGGTGGCTGGGAACCAGACGCCAAGGGCATCGACGCCTCCGTCGCCGCCCAGGCCGAAGTCGCCATCGACCTGTCCGACGCCGTTCTCTTCGTCGTCGACGCCAACGTCGGCGCCACGGCGACCGACGAGCAGGTCGTCCGGATGCTCCGCAAGATGGACAAGCCGGTCTTCCTCGTCGCCAACAAGGTCGACGACGTGCGCCAGGAGCCGAACGCGGCATCCCTGTGGTCGCTCGGCCTCGGCGAGCCGTACCCGGTCTCCGCACTCCACGGTCGCAACGTCGCCGACCTGCTCGACCTCATCATGACCAAGCTCCCCAAGGTCTCTGCCGTCGCCAAGGAAGAAGTCGGCGGACCCCGCCGGGTCGCCATCCTCGGCCGGCCGAACGTCGGCAAGTCGAGCCTCCTCAACAAGGCCGCAGGTGAAGAACGCGTCGTCGTCAACGAGCTCGCTGGAACAACCCGTGACCCGGTCGACGAGCAGGTGGAGATCGCAGGCAAGGTGTGGCGATTCGTCGACACCGCCGGCATCCGTCGTCGCGTGCACCTGCAGCAGGGTGCGGACTTCTACGCCACGCTGCGCACCAGTGCAGCGCTGGAGAAGGCCGAAGTAGCCGTCGTCATGCTCGACGTCTCCGAGCCGATCAGCGAGCAGGACGTTCGGATCATCGACCTCGTGCTCGAGTCCGGTCGCGCCCTCGTGCTCGCGTTCAACAAGTGGGACCTCCTCGACGACGAACGTCGCCGCTACCTCGAGCGTGAGATCGAGCAGGACCTGGCGCACGTCGCCTGGGCTCCTCGCGTCAACATCTCCGCCCGCACCGGTCGGCACATGGAGAAGCTCGTCCCCGCCCTCGAGCTCGCACTCGAGTCGTGGGACACCCGCATCCCGACCGGCAAGTTCAACGCGTTCCTCGCCGAACTCACCGCCGAGCACCCGCACCCCGTCCGCGGTGGCAAGCAGCCGCGTGTGCTCTTCGGCACGCAGGCCTCGAGCCGACCGCCGACATTCGTGCTGTTCACCACCGGCTTCCTCGACCCCGGCTACCGTCGCTACATCACGCGTCGCCTCCGGGAGATCTACGGATTCGAAGGAACCCCTGTGAACGTCAACATGCGCGTGCGCGAGAAGCGCAAGCGCACGTAATCCGGACGTGGTCGCGGCGTGGCTCGTGAGAAGCTGAAGAGGTGACTTCCGAGTTCGTACCGCCACACCCGAAAAACCCGGGCGATGCCTGGGTGTTCGCCGACGACGGTTCCAAGTACTGGGGCCGTTTCGGCGCCGCCGGGCTGCTCGCAATCGACCCTGCGCGTGGGGTCTTGCTTCAGCACCGTGCCCTGTGGAGCCACTTCGGCGGGACATGGGGCCTGCCAGGCGGGGCCAGACACGCGGGCGAGAACGCCGTCGACGGCGCCATCCGTGAGGCCGGTGAAGAGGCGGCCGTGCCGACGGATGCCATCCGCCCGCGATTCAGCCACACCCTCGACCTCGACGTGTGGTCATACGTCACGCTCGTGGCCGATGTCATCGCCCCCTTCGATCCGCACATTGCCGATCCGGAGAGCCTCGAGGTCCGCTGGGTGCCGTTGGACGAGATCGACGCGTTGCCGCTCCACCCCGGGTTCGGCGCGCGCTGGCCTGACCTCCGACGTGACCTCGACCGCCGCCCTGTCATCGTCGTCGACATGGCGAACGTCGTCGGTTCGCGCCCTGACGGCTGGTGGAAGGACCGCGCGGTCGCTGCTCTCCGGCTCGGCGAGCAGCTTGACCGCGTCGCCGTGCACGGAGTCCCCGCCGCTGAGCTGGGCCTCGGACAGACCCACTGGTGGCCCGAGATCGTCGCCGTGCTCGAAGGCCAGGCGAACGACGCCGCCCTGGACGACAGCGACCGCGTTCGCGTGGTGAGAGCCGAGCGTGACGGAGACCAGCGGATCGTCGACGAGGTGAGCCGCCTTGTCGCAGAGCCGGCAGCATCCGTCACCGTCGTGACCAGCGACCGCGGACTTCGCGAACGGGTCGAAACGCTCGGCGCGCAGACCCGCGGCGCCGGCTGGCTCCTCGACCAGATCGACGGTGACGCGCCGGCCTGACCCTCGCCGCATCGAGCGCTGCACCTTCTGTCGAGCGCTGCAGTTGCAACTGTGGCGCTCGAAAGAGACTGTAGCGGTCGGCGCTTCGGACCGTGATCCGTCGGCCCCGACGCGAGAGCCGCACGGACTCGTAAGCTGGTCGGATGCGTACCCTTCCTGTGATCCTCGACGTCGACACGGGTGTCGATGACGCCCTCGCCCTGCTCTTCGCGGTCAAACATCCGTCGATCCACGTTCTCGCGATCACCTGCGTGGCAGGCAACGCGCCGCTGCCGCAGGTGATCGACAACACGCTCCGCATCCTCGACGCGGCGGAAGCCCCTGAGATCCCGGTCGCAGGGGGAGCGCTCCGCCCGCTGCTCGCGGCGGCGCGTTCAGCGTCGCACGTTCACGGTGAAGACGGCCTCGGCGGCATCACCCTGCCACCCACCGCTCGGGTACCCGAGCAGGTCAGCGCGGTCGAACTGATGAGGCGGACCCTGATGGAAAGCCGCGAGCGGGTCACGATCGTCGCCCTCGCACCTCAGACCAACCTCGCGTTGCTCCTGCGCACCCACCCCGAGGTCGCCGACCGGATCGAACGCATCGTGTTCATGGGCGGTTCGGCGAGCGTCGGCAACGCGACCGCGGTCGCCGAGTTCAACGTGTGGCACGACCCGGAGGCGGCAGCGATCGTGCTCGGCTCAGGCGTGCCGATCTTCATGTACGGGCTGGACGTGTTCAACCAGGTGTCCGTTCCGCAGGATGCCGCCGCAACGCTCGCGGACGGCGATGATCCGCTCGGGCACGTGGTCGGTGCGCTGCTCGGCAACCGGATCGCCCTGAGCGAGGATGCGACGCTGGTCTACACCGGGCTGATCGGTGACGCCGGAGCGGTCTGTTCGCTCGTCGAGCCGGAAGCGCTGCAGGTCGAAAAGCGGCCGGTGCGGGTCGAACTGTCCGGTTACGGCCGCGGTCAGACGATCGTCGACCGCCGCCGCTACTCCGGCGAGGACGTGCTGCACGGTGAAGTCGGGGAGTGGACGGTGATCGATGTGGCGCTCGACGTCGATGCGCCGCGGTACGCGGAACTCTTCCTGGAGACGCTCGGGCTCACTCGTTGACGGGCCGGGTCAGGTCGAGCTGCATGACCGCACGGTCGGGCGAGGGGCGTGCGACCTCACTGAAGCCGTTCGCCGCGAACAGAGAAACAGTGCCGTGGTACAGCTCGGCCGACGAGACTTTGGCCCGTTTCGTCGGGTCGACCGGGTAGCCTTCCACGACACGGGCGCCGGAGCGTCGGGCGTGGTCGATGGCGCTGGCCAGGAGCGCCGTCCCGATGCCCTTCTTGCGGAAGCCGACACGCACGACGAAGCAGGTGACCGCCCACACCGTGGTGTCTCCGGCCTCCTCAGGGCTGCCCTTCACCACGGCCATGCGGTCGAGTCTGCTGTACTTCACCCGGGGTTCGACGGCGCACCAGCCTACGGGTTCGCCGTCGAGGTAGGCGATGACGCCCGGCGCCGGATCGAGGTCGCGGACCTGCTGCTTCAACAGCGGCTCGCAGGTCTCCCGGCTCGCCGTCTTCCACTCGGGGTTGCTCATCTTGAAGTACTGGCACCAGCAACTCGACGGATCGCCGCGAGTGCCGAAGACGGTCTGAACGTCGGCCCAGGGAGCATCGGCGATCGAGACCGTCTCGAGTGTTGAGCTCGTCATGGCAGAAGCCTAGGGCTTGCCGGCGACATCGATCCAGCGGGTGGGACGTCCGGGGGTCGGGCGTCCCACCCTGCCTGCGGACCGGCTTATGCCGCCGCCGCAGTGCTCGTTGCTCGAACGGCCTCGGCGATGATCGTCGCGACGTCCTCCGGGCGGGAGACACTGACCGCGTGGGATGCTCCGGTCAGTTCGAGGGTGCGCTTCGACGCGGCACGTTCGGCGCCGGCCCTCAACACCGCAGCGGGGATGTTGCGGTCCTCGCTGCCGAACACGTGCCAGGACGGGCGTTCCTTCCAGCCCGGGACGGATGCCTGCACGGCGTCCGTCAGGGCGGCCTCGGTGACAGGGCGCTGCGTCGCGCCCATCAGACCGGCGACCCCCACGGGAACATCGGCCGCGAACTGGTCGCGGAAGAGCGACCGACGGATGACGAATTCCGCACCCCCACCGGTGACCGGGCGGGCGTCCAGCGCATCGCCGAGCGTACTGCCCGGCGCGCTTCCCGAAAGCGCGAATGCAGTGTCGCCGGTGTCTGGCGTGAACGCGGAGACGTAGACGAGGCCGACGACCTGGTCGTTGCCCGCGGAGGCCTCGGTGATCACCATGCCGCCGTAGGAGTGCCCGACGAGCAGGACGGGGCCGTCGACGGAGGCGATGACGTCGCGGACGTAGGCCGCGTCTCCGGCGAGGCTGCGCAGCGGATTGGCGACGGCGACCGAGGTGATGCCGTCGGCATACAGCCGTTCGATGACGCCGTTCCAGCTGGCGGATTCGGCGAACGCGCCGTGCACGAACACGACCGTGGGGTTCTGAGCTGACATGAACGAATTTCCTTTCGAGAACAGGCACCGGTCCCGAGTGGACGGTGTCACCAACTCAGACCGGATCGGATGCGGCGCTGTGACACCGCGCGAGGAACCGGCCGCCGCGGTTCGGACCGGGAAAGGGGAGGGTTCTGCGCCTCCGGTGACTGTGATTTACTGTCCTCGTTGCCGCGCGGGCCGGCCCCGGGAGAGGCGCCGCACGCCCTGACCTTCGACCAAGGAGACGGAGTTGTGATGCGTTCCCACAAACGGGTCGACCCCGATGATCCGGACGGGCACGGTCAGGGACGACCGGCCAGGATGCCTCACCGGCCCACCCGGGTCGGGCCGCCGTCAGAGGCATCCGCGGATCTCGACCGCGCGTTCGAGATCTTCGCAGGTGTCGAACCCCGCCTCTTCGGCATCGCCTACCGGATGCTCGGGAGTGTGGCCGATGCGGAGGACATCGTCCAGGAGGTCTGGCTGCGCTGGCAACGTCACGACCGCGAATCGGTCAGGGAACCGGCGGCTTTTCTCGCCACGACGGCGACCCGCCTGGCGATCAACGTCCTGCAGTCGGCGCGGATGCGCCACGAGGATTACATCGGTCCGTGGTTGCCGGAGCCGATCGACACCAGCGAGACCCCGGAGCTCACCGCCGAACGGGGTGAGACGCTCGAGATCGCCGTCCTGTTCCTGCTCGAGCGACTCGCCCCGGCTGAGCGGGCGGCGTACGTCCTGCGCGAGGCTTTCGCGTACCCGTATGACAGGATCGCGTCGATCATCGAGTCCACCGAAGCCAACGCCCGCCAGCTGGTGAGCCGAGCTCGCAAACACCTTGCTTCACACCGGCGGGCTCCTGTGGCTGTCACCGAGCAGCGCCGGTTCCTCGCTGCCTTCCTGGAGGCTGCCCAGGCAGGCAACCTGGCCGCTCTCGAGTCGCTGTTCACCGAAGACGTCGTCAGCTACTCCGACGGCGGAGGCGTCGTGCACGCCGCCCGGTTCCCGATCGCGGGCCGCACGCGGGTGGCGAAGTTCATGGCGGCTGTGTCCGAGTGGTTCTGGGATGGCATCGAGGTCACGTGGATCGAGGCCAACGGCGCGCCGGCAGTCCGTTTCGAGGTCGACGGCGACACGTTCGGCATATTCGCTCTCTCGGCGGGGGAGGGCGGCATCGACCGCCTGTTCTGGATGCTGAACCCGAACAAGCTCGACGCCATCCTGCCTGACGCCGCATCGGCCAGGCCGTGACGGCTGACGCCGATGGTGAGACGGGTGGCGACTCAGCGCAACTCCTGCGCGGCGGCCAGGGTGGAGACGGTCGTGATCGCATCGGCGAACGCAACAGGGGACTCCTGGGGCAGGTTGTGGCCGGCGTGCGGCACCTGGCGGTGCACCCGGGTCCCGGTGAAGTGAGCAGACCCGGCCGCGGCATCCGTCGCCGGGAAGTTGCCGTCCGCGAGACCGTCGAGAGTCACGGCGGGAACCCCGATCGCCGGAAGGGCGGCGAGTCGCTCCTCGAGCTCGGCGAGATGGGGCGCTCCGTCGGCCTGGCCCAGCCGGTGTCGGTACGAGTGGATGACGACATCGACATAGTCGGGATTGTCGAACGATTCCGCCGCACGATCGAGCGTGGCGTCATCGAAACCCCACTCCGGTGAGTTGCGATGCCAGATGACCTCGGCCACCGATCGCCGGTGTTCGGCGAGGCCCCGCCTGCCCCGTTCGGTGAGGAAGTAGAAGAAGTACCAGAACCCCGCCTCCTGCTCAGGCTGCAGGGGCACGGTCGATGATGCGATGTCCTGGATGAGGTATCCGTTCACCGAGACGATCCCGGCAACGCGCTCCGGCCAGAGCGCCGCGGCGACGCAGGCAGCCCGGCCGCCCCAGTCGTACCCGGCGAGCACCGCCCGACGGATGCCGAGAGCGTCCATCAGTTCGATGACGTCGCGGCCGAGAGCCGCCTGCTGCCCGGAGCGTGGTGTCTCGGGGTGAAGGAACCGGGTCGGCCCGTGCCCGCGCAGATACGGCACGATGACGCGGTAGCCGGCGTCGGCCAGGAGAGGCGCCACCTCGACGTAGCTGTGGATGTCGTAGGGGAACCCGTGCAAAAGGATGACCGGTCGGCCGTCCGCCGGCCCGGCCTCGTGGTACCAGACCCTCAGCTCGGTCGTGTCCACGTGGTGCAGCGGTTCCATCCGCGGAAGGGTGTCGGTCATGTCGTGCTCCTCGATGTGTTCGTCGGTTCCCAGCTACGACAGCGCTGCGTCGCCGGATGTGACCGTCACGCCGGGAGCACCTGCCCGGTCAGAACTGGTACCGCCCACCGCCCGTGGAACGGCCGGATCGCAGCACCGAGGAGAAGAACCGATGGCAACCTGGATGTCCACCCACCAGCGAACGGTGCTCGCCGTCGCGATTCTGGCGTCGTTCATCGCATTCCTGGACGGCAGCGTCGTGAACGTCGCATTACCGGCCATCAGCGACGAGCTCGGCGGCGGACTGTCGTCACAGCAGTGGGTCGTCGATGCCTACCTGCTGACTCTCGGCTCGGTCATCCTCCTGGCAGGGTCGCTCTCCGACGTGTTCGGGCGCAAACGGGTGCTTCTCGTCGGGATGCTCGGCTTCGGCGCCGCCTCTCTGGCCTGTGCCGTGGCGCCGAGCGTCGAGCTGCTCATCGTTGCCCGTGGGCTTCAGGGTGTTGCGGGCGCGTTGCTGGTGCCCAGCTCGCTCGCGTTGATCCTCGACGCGTTCCGCGGCGAGACGCAAAGTCGGGCGATCGGCACGTGGACGGCGCTGACGAGCATCGCCAGCATCGGCGGCCCCGTCCTCGGCGGGGTCCTCGTGGACTGGCTGTCGTGGCGGTGGGTGTTCGGGATCAACGTTCTCCCCATCGCGGTGGCGCTTCTCCTCATGCGTGGTCTGGACCACGACGCCCCGCGGTCTCCCGGGACGCGCATCGACCTTGTCGGCGCGCTCCTCGGTATCGTCGGACTCGGCCTTCCCGTCTTCGCCCTCATCGAACAACCCCGTTTCGGCTGGGGGTCCCCGCTGATCCTCGGGTCACTGGCAATAGGCGCACTGGCCCTGGTCGCGTTCGTGTTGTGGGAACGGCGCGTCGCACAACCGATCCTTCCGCTGCAGATCTTCCGGGCCCGCAATTTCTCGGTCGGCAACGTCGCCACATTCTTCGTCTACGGCGGCCTGTCGATCGGGACGTTCGCACTCGTCGTGTTCCTCCAGCAGGGCGCCGGCTACAGCGCCACGCTCGCCGGCGTCGCGCTTGTGCCGTCGAGCATCGTCCTCATCGCGCTCTCGGCGTTCTTCGGTCGGTTGAGCGACAGAATCGGTCCCCGGGTACTGATGAGCGTCGGACCGCTGATCGCCGGGACGGGTTTCGCGCTGATGCTGTTCATTACGGAGGACGCCGACTACCTGACGCAGGTCTTACCTGCCGTGCTCGTGTTCGGACTCGGCCTTGCCGTGACCGTCGCGCCGCTGACGGCGACGATCCTGGGCGCGGTCGAAGCATCCCACTCGGGTATCGGGTCGGCCATCAACAACGCGGTCTCCCGTGTCGCGGGTCTCATCGCGGTCGCCCTCGCCGGTTCGATCGGCGGGTCGGCTGTCATCGGCCTCACGAGCTTTCACCAGCTCGTCGCGGCGGCAGCGATCGGGATGCTGCTTGGTGCGGCCATCTCGGCGGCCGGCATCCGCAACCCCGGAACGCCGGCCGGCGCCCGCCACGTCGCGGTGGGCGATGTCACAGGACACACGCTCATCCGGTCATAGCTGGTGAAAGTCATCGTCGTTGAGGAGCAGCTCATGCGCAGGATCGTGATCGTCGGAGGAGGCTACGCCGGGTTCTACACGGCGTGGAAACTCGAGAAGCGGCTGAAGCCGAGAGAAGCCGAGCTGGTGATCATCGACCCGCGGCCGTACATGACGTACCAGCCGTTCCTGCCTGAGGTCTCTGCGGGCTCGGTCGAAGCGCGTCATGCAGCTATCTCGCTCCGCTCCCACCTCCGCCGGACCCGGATCGTCGCGGGCGGAGCGACGATGATCAGTCACGCGAACAAGACCGTCACCGTCCGACCCGCCGACGGCCCTGACTTCACCGTGGAGTACGACATCATCGTGGTGACGGCCGGGGCCGTCACCCGCACCCTTCCCATCCCGGGTGCCGACGAAGTGGCCATCGGCATGAAGCACGTCGAAGAGGCTGTCGCCATCCGTGACCGCCTGCTCACCGCGTTCGACAGGGCATCCGTTCTCGAGGACGGACCCGAGCGACGACGCCTGCTCACCCTGGTGTTCGTCGGCGGAGGTTTCTCTGGGGTCGAAGGGTTTGGCGAGTTGCTGTCACTGGCGACCGCCCTGCTCAAGTCCTACCCGGAGATCCGATTCTCGGACCTGTCGTTCCACCTCGTGGAAGGGAACGACAGGATCCTTCCCGAGGTGACCGACAAACCGGGTCGCTGGGTGGTCGAGTCGCTCCGCGAGCGGGGAGGCCAGGTGCACCTGGGAACACGGGTGGTCTCGCTCGTCGACGGTCACGTCGAGCTCACCAACGGCGCGGCCTTCGACGCGAACATCGTCGTGTGGACAGCGGGCAACGCCGCCCATCCTGTCATCGCCAAGCACACCGATCTTCCGACCGACGACCGAGGGCGCGTTCTCGTCATGCCTGACCTGCGCGTCGGCACGCCAGGTGCAATCGTTCCCGACGCCTGGGCGGCCGGCGACAACGCTGCCGTCCCTGACCTCGCCTCGCCTGTCGACGGTGCCGTCACCGTGCCGAACGCCCAGCACGCCGTTCGCCAGGGCAAACGCCTCGCCGCGAACATCGCGGCCACACTCCACGGCGACGTTCCGCGCGACTACAGGCACGGATCCCTCGGCGTCGTCGCGACCCTCGGCCTGGGGCGGGGGATCTTCCAGTACAAGCGCCTGGTCATCACCGGGCCGGTCGCGTGGCTGATGCACCGTGGATACCATGTGCTCGCCATCCCCACCTGGGAACGGAAGTTCCGCGTCCTCGCCGTCTGGATCACCGCGGTCTTCGCCGGTCGGGATGTCGTCTCCCTGCTTTCGGTTCAGGAACCCCGCAAGGCCTTCGTGTCAGGAGGAGTGCCTCATGCCCGTTGACCGGCGTCCGCCGCCGTCGTCGATCAGCGAACGGCTCAGCGCGTACCTCCTGAGACAACGGTTCTTCGGACAGGGCGTCGCCGAGTTCCGCGACATCTTGCGGACACGAGTGGTGCCGAACCACTGGACGAGCATCTTCGGGGCGGTGACGATCGCCTGCCTCGTCACGGTCACAGCCACCGGTCTGCTGCTCATGTTCTTCTACACGCCGTCGAGCGCAGGAACGATCTATACCGGTCCGTACTCGCCCCTGCACGGTGCAGAGGTGTCTCAGGCCTTCGCATCGACCATGCGGATCAGCTTCGAGATCCCCGGCGGGCTTCTGGTCCGTCAGGCCCATCACTGGGCAGGGCTGTTGCTCCCCGCCGCGCTCCTCCTCCAGATCCTCGCCACGTTCTTCACCGGCGCTTTCCGCAGCCCACGCAAGGGCATGTGGCTGCTGCTGTTCCTCATCTACATCGCCAGCCTCGCCGGGGGTTGGAGCGGCTATGCGCTTCCCGATGACATGCTCTCCGGTTCCGGGCTGCGGATCACCGAGGGAATCATCCTCGGCATTCCGGTCGTGGGAACCTGGCTGGCGACGCTGTTCTTCGGTGGCCCGTTTCCCGGCACCGTCATCGCCAACCTCTACGTGCTGCATGTCGCCGTGGTCCCTGCCCTTCTGATCGTCCTCGTCGGCGCTCGTCTTCTCGCCGCGTGGCACCACAAGCCACCGCAGTTCCCCGGGCTGGGTCGAACCGAGGACAACGTCGTCGGTCTCCCGCTCGTGCCGACCGCTGCTGCGCGCGCCAGTGGCCTCGCTCTGATCACCGCAGGGCTCCTCCTGTTGATCTCGGCACTGGTCACCGTGAACCCGATCTGGCTGTACGGGCCCGGTTCTCCGGGGGACGCTTCGGCCGGCAGCCAGCCGGACTGGTACACGGGGTTCCTCGACGGCGCGCTGCGGCTTGTTCCGCCGGGGTGGGAAATCGTCTGGCTCGACCGCACCTGGACCCTGGCGCTCCTCGTTCCTCTCGCCGTCGTGACGCTTTTTCTGACTGCCCTCGCGATCTACCCGTTCCTCGAGCAGTGGATCAGCGGTGACAAGCGGGCCCATCACCTGCTGGACCGTCCGCGGTCGGCGCCGACGAGAACGGGGATCGGGGTGGCCGGGATCGTGTTCTATGGCGTGCTCTGGGTCGCGGGCAGCGCCGATCTCATCGCCACCCACCTCGACCTCGGGCTCGAACAGGTCATCACCCTCTTGCAGGTCATGCTCGTCCTCGGGCCGGCGATCGGGTTCGTCCTGGCCCGCCGGGCGTGTTTCGCGCTGCAGCGGAAAGACCGGGAGATCCTCCTGCATGGTTTCGAGACCGGGCGTATCGTGCGTCTCCCCGGTGGTGAGTACGTGGAGGTGCATCACTCCGTCGACGAGTTCGAACGCTGGCGCATCCGACCGGTCGAAGGGCTTCGTCCTCTGCGGATCACGCCGGACGAGCGCGGGCGCGTCACCCTCGCCCAGCGCGTGCGGGTGGCCCTGTCGCGCTTCTTCTTCGAGGACCGCATCGCGGATCTCGGCGCGATCGATGCCGGCGAGCCGGGTGGCGGACAGGAAGTCCCGGTCACAGCGGATCCGGTCGCACGGTCTTAGCTGACGACGGCATCCGACCCGCGATGCCGACGATCACGGGAACTCACCCGCAGATCGAGCATCACCATCCCGCAACGAAAGGAACCGCATCATGACCGAACACATCCTTGAGCCGGAGGCACAGGCGATCGCCGACGCGACGGCGACGCCGCCATTTCTATACGAGCTCGGCCCGGAGGGCGCACGAAAGGTCCTCGACGACCTGCAGTCCGCTCCTGTCGACAAACTCGACGTCGACGAGGAGTGGATCACCGTCGCCGCCGAGGTGGGAGACGTGAACGTCCGAATCGTCAAACCTGTCGGCGCATCCGGGATGCTTCCGACCGTGTTGTACGTACACGGCGGAGGCTGGGTGCTCGGCAACGCCGGAACCCACGACCGGCTCGTCCGGGAACTCGCGGTCGGAGCTGACGCCGCCGTCGTCTTCGTGGAGTACAGCCGTTCGCCCGAGTCTCGGTACCCGGTGGCGATCGAGCAGGCATACGCGACAGCCCAGTGGATCGTCAGCGACGGAGCATCCGCCGGACTCGACGCCGACCGTCTCGCCATCGCGGGGGACTCCGTCGGCGGTGACATGACCGCAGCACTTACGCTGCTCGCCAAGCAGCGCGGTGACGTCCGTTTCATCCACCAGTCGCTCTACTACCCGGTCACCGACGCCGGCCAGGACACCGCGAGCTACCGCGAATTCGCAGACGGCCCTTACCTCACCGCCAGGGCGATGGCATGGTTCTGGGACTGCTACCTGCCCGACCAGGCGAAGCGTGCGGAGATCACGGCGTCGCCGCTCCGTGCCACACTCGACGATCTGGCCGGTCTGCCGGAGGCGCTCGTGATCGTGGACGAGAACGACGTGCTCCGTGACGAGGGCGAAGCGTACGCGCGCAAGCTCACAGAGGCGGGTGTGCGCACGACGAGCGTGCGCTACAACGGCACCCTCCACGACTTCATGATGCTCAACCCGGTGCGGCCCAGCGCGGCCACGACGGCGGCGGTCGAGCTCGCCGTGCACGTGCTGCGGAAGGCATTCGACCGGGTGCCGGCAGTCAGCAGCACCACCGTCTGATCGTCAGACGTGGGCGACGGCCCGGTGTCGTGGACGCCGGGCCGCCGTCGTGCGCTCAACCCTTGACTGCGCCCTGCGTGACGCCTTCCATCACCCAGCGCTGGGTGAACACGTAGACGATGACCGCGGGCGCCATGGCCATCAGGTACGACGCGAACGACACGTTGTAGTTGCTGCTGAACTGGGTCTGGAAGATGTTCTGCACAACCGGGATGGTCTGCTGGCTGGAGTCGGCGATGATCAGCGACGGCAGCATGAAGTCATTCCACGAAGCGAGGAAGGCGAAGATCGCAACCGTCGCACTCATCGGCGCGAGCAGCGGGAAGATCAACTGCCAGAACGTCTGCCAGGTGGTGGCGCCATCGATGCGGGCGCTCTCCTCCAACTCGAGCGGAATCGAGCGCAGGAAGGCGGTGAACAGCAGGATGCTGAACGAGAGCTGGAACATGATGTGCAGGATCGTCACCCCTACAGGGTTCGCCAGCCCGACCAGGCCGGTGAGCTGGATCTGAGGGAGCGCGATGACCGTGAACGGAATGAACATGGTCGCGAGCAGGTAGAAGAACGACCAGCGGAACAGTCGGTGCTCCCAGTTGCGCACGATCGCGTAGGAGGCGAGGGCGGCGAGGAGCACCGTGCCGACCACCGTGGCGAGTGTGATCAGGGTGGTGATGACGAAGGTCACAGGAAAGTTGGTGAGTTCCCACGCCTGAGCGAAGCCGGAGAAGTCGACCGGGGAGGGGAGCGAGAGCGCATTGCCGTCGACGGACTGCGCTGACGTCTTCATCGACATCGAGATTGTGACGTACAGCGGTAGCAGAACCGTCAAGGCGCACAGGAAGAGAATGATCATGACCGGCCAGTTCGTGGTCTCCTGCCCGACTTTGCCCCGTCTGCGGCGTGAGCCCGAGCCGCCCCCGTTGCCAGCGGGGGTTGACCGAGTCGCAGGAGCCGCCGTCCTGATCTTTTCCTGCGTCATGAGAGTGCCGCCTTTCCGCGGGTGAGCCGGAGCTGGAGGATGGAGATGAGCACGGTGATGATGAAGAACATCGTTGCGTTCGCCATCTGGTAGGCGTAGTCACCGCCGGTGAAGCCGGTGAAGATGGTCATGGCAATACTTCGGGTTGCTGTGCCCGGTCCGCCGGCGGTGAGGGCGACGATGACGTCATACACGTTGAGATAGCCCTTGAAGCCGAGGATGACGTTGATGACGACATAGCCCGCGACGAGGGGGAGGGTGACCGAACGGAGTCGAACCCAGGCGCTCGCGCCGTCGATGTCTGCGGCTTCGTAGACTTCTCCGGGGATCGAGAGCAGCCCGGCGATGTAGATCAGCAGGGCGCCGGGGATCGATTGCCACGCCGTGACGATGACGATCGCCAGCCAGGCCAGGTTCTCGTTCGCGAGGATCGATTCCTGCAGCCAGGGGATACCGGTGACGGCGCCCAATGCGGGCAGGGAGTTTGCGAAGAGATACTTGAACACGAACGCGATGACGATGCCGGAGATGACCATCGGGATGACGAAGATCGCCCTCAGCGGAGCCTTCAGCCGGATCCGGGAGGTCAGGGCCACCGCCAGGAGGAACGCGATGACGTTGACGATGATCACCGTGACCAGCGCGAAGCCAAACGTGAAGAGGTAGCTCGAGAGGATCGCGGGATCGGAGAAGACCGCGATGTAATTGGTGAGACCGACCAGTTCCCAGTCGCCGAAGCCGATGAAATTCGTGAAGCTGTAGAAGATTCCGACGATCGCCGGAACCGCGATGGCGAGGGTGAAGAGAATGAGAGTCGGCAGGAGGAACAGGTAGTAGACCTTGTCGATCTTCGGCTTGCCCTTCCGGGTGTGCGCTCCGGCGATATGGTCGGTCTGCCCGTGCTCCGCGTTGCCGAGGAGGGCGCCGGTGGATGCAGCGGCCGGGGTGATGGGAGTCGTCATGTCGTTGTCCTCCTGGTGCTTCTGGTCATTCGCGCAGGGCCAGGCGTGCCCAGTCGGCATCGAGTCGGCTCAGCGTCCGATCGACGTCGGCACCGGTCGCTATGGCCTGCACGTAGTTGGCGGCGGGGACGCTCAGGTGGATGCGCTGTGACGCGCCGAGGTAGAAGCGACCGTCTTCGTAGTACTCCTGCATGCCGAGGATGCGTTCGTCCGTGGCTGGAGCGGCGTCGGTGGTGGTGCCGAAGCCGAGGAACTCCGCGTTGTACTCATCCATGATGTCCTGCTGCATGAGGAACGACACGAATTCTCGCGAGGCCTCCTGGGCATCGCCGATCTCCGGAACCCAGAGCGCGAGGTCGAGGTTCACCCGAACCTTGAGGTCGTCGGGGTCGTCGGTGGCCGGAAGCGGGAAGGTACCGAGTTCGAGGCTGTCGTCGGTCTTGGCGATTTCGCCGAGCGCCCACGGCCCCTGCATCAGCATGGCTGCTTCGCCCTTGGCGAAAGCGACGTTGCCGTCGCCGTAGGCTCGGCTTTCTGCGTCGTCGTTCGAGTAGGCGGCAAGCTCCAGCATCTTTTCGACCGGCTCCTTGAAGTCCTTCTGGAAGGAGACGGACGAATCGGGTCCGACCTCGGTGCCGAGTTCGTTCATCTGATCGAAGAAGGCGGGGAGATCGACCGATCCACCCGCAGAGTAGTCGAACAGTCCCTGTGCGATCGTCCACGGCTCCGAGAACGTGCTGTAGATCGGCGTGATCCCGGCGTCCTGCAGCGTGTCGCAGACTGCGATCAGCTCGTCCCACGTCTGAGGAACGTCGAGGCCGTTCTCTTCGAACATCTCGACGTTGTAGATGACGGATGCCGCGGCGACCGAATAGGGGAGCACACTGGTGCGTCCCGGATAGGTCGCGTACTGGTCCGCGAGCTCCTGGACGTCCGGGCGGATGCGGTCGGCCTCAGGCATGTCGGAGAGATCTGACAGGGCACCGCGTTCCATGAACCGCGACATCTCCATGTTGTAGTTCAGCAGGCCGACATCGGGGGGATCGCCGCGGAGGAACCCGGCCGACAGATTCGACGCCGTGTCGAGGGTCACGTGGACGTCGGATTGTTCCTCGTTGAACTGCGCCGTGAGGTCGCGGAAGAACGGAATCGCCTCCGGCTTGCTCATATGGAAGGTGATCTCGGTGGGGCCCCCGCCGGCGGCCGAGCAGCCGGTGAGGGCAAGCGAGGTGCCGACGAGCGCGGCGAGCGTCATGCCGATGCGGGTGCGAAGCGATTTTCTGTGGAGCACGTCATTGTCCCCCTGTTAGGAAAATCCAGGTTCGGGGAGTTCCGCGAAACTAGATTTAGGGTGTAAATCTAATAGGTGTCGTAAATGATGCTCCCGCGCTTCGGAAAGGTCAAGGGGTTGAAACTCAACGAACCGGCGTCTTCGCCGCAGGTGCTGCGGGCGCTGAACGCGCGCCGAATCCTCGAGCATGCGTGGGCGTCTGCCGCGTTCACGGCATCCGATGCAATGGAAGCGACAGGCCTCACTCGCTCGACGGTGATCGGCGTCTGTGACGAGCTGGTGGGCAAAGGGTGGCTCGACGAACTGAGCGATGCACGGGCCGTCGGGGACTACCGCAAGGGCAGGCCGGCGCGCCGGTACGCCCTTCGGGATCGCGCGGGTGTCGTCGTCGGGGTAGACGCCGGCTACGACCGGATCGCCGCGACGGTCGCAGACCTGAGGGGCCATTCGATCGGCCGCGCGGAGGTGGGGATTCCCGCCCAGACGCCGCAGAGCGTTGACCGACTCGCGGATGTCGGAACGCGGCGGTCGCTGACCCGGTCGATGGTCGATGACGCGCTCGCGGCATCCGGAACCGACCCGGGCCTGGTGCTCGCGATCACCGTCGGAGTCCCGGCGCCCGTCGATGCGGACGGCCTCTCGCCCGACCGCGGGTTCTGGCAGCTGATGAACCCTGACCTCGGTGCGTTGTTCACGGATGACGCTCCGATCGTCACCGTCGAGAACGACGCGAATCTCGCGGCGATCGCCGAGCAGAACTCCGCCGTTGGCCAGGGCCGTGACGTCGACTCCTACATCGCGATGATCGTCGGTGAAGGAATCGGCTCCGGCCTGATGATCGACCGGCGGCTGGTGCGCGGCCGGCGCGGTGGGGCGGGGGAGATGCGATTCCTCGACTATGTCGACGACGTCAATTCGGCCAACGGCCTGTCGTTGCTCGCACGGCAGTGGGCGACGGAAGCGATCCAGTCGGGGGAGCTCGAGCCCGGCAGCGCGCTCGCGCGGCTCGACCCGACTCGCGTGACGGCACGCGATGTCACCCGGGTCGCGGAGTCGGGGGATGCCGCGGCCCTGGCCATCGTGGATCGGCTCGCTCAGCGTCTCGTGCGCATCTGCATCGTCATCGGCGACCTGCTCGACGTGGACCGGATCGTGATCGGAGGATCGGCGACCACGTCGTTGCCCACCGTGATCGAGCGTGCCTCCGCGCTCCTCGTCGAGAGCGACGATCCGACGGCGCCCGAACTCGTCGCCTCGGCGCTCGGGCGCGATGCGGTGAGCACCGGTGCCATCGCGCATGCGCTCAGCGTCGTCGTGGAGCGGGCGTTCGAGTTGGTTCCCAGTGCGCGCGAAGTGCCGCCAGTAGCCAGGCGGGTGCCTCAGCGGGTCCGGGGAGGTTAGGCGGCGATCGGCGCGGATAATGAGGTTGTGGAACTGTGGGAGATGCGCGAGTGGTACGCCGAATACCTCGACGCGTGCAATCGGCACGACCTCGACGCGATCCGTTCCTTTGTCGATCCAGCGGTTCGGCGCGCGCACCTGCCGGGCGGTGCCGATGCCTGGGTCGATGACATGGCCCAGCTCTTCCGGGCGTTCCCTGACTGGCGGTGGCGCCGCATTCAGCTCGTCGTGGAGGGTGACCGCGTCGCGGCTCACCTCCGAGCAAGCGGCACGCATTTGGGACCGTTCGGTGGCATCGCGCCGACGCGCAGGCACGCCAACGTGGCCGAGTTTGCGATGTACCGCGTGACGAACGGGCGCATTGCGGAGTTCTCCGGCACGACCGACCACGAGTTGCTCTCCCAACTAGGGGGATGACCGTCCCGCTTTGAGCGAGACACGGTCTGCGAAATCGTCCTGCCGGTGGGGATCTGGCGTGACGGAGCGTGACCGAATTGTCCTGTAGCATTGACGAGGTCGTCCGCGAGGGCGATTGGTCGCGGGCTGTGGCGCAGCTTGGTAGCGCACTTGACTGGGGGTCAAGGGGTCGCAGGTTCAAATCCTGTCAGCCCGACCGAATGTCCCGGAAACTCAAGGGTTTCCGGGACTTTTTAGGTTAAGAGATTTGATTGAGTCATCACTACGTCATCACTTTGAGCACTTTTCCGCCGCTGACCCGGCCCGGTCGTCCGGGGCGCTGAGGTCGGTTTCGGTCCGTCCCGATCGTCCGGGGTCGTCGTGCGCACCTACCGGGTATGAGCATTCACGACGACAACCCAACCTCTCCTCCCACCGACGAGTGGGGCCTGGAGCCTCTGATGGACGTCCACGAGCTGGCGGCCTACCTGGGCATACCGATCTCCACCGTCTACGACTGGCGGGTGCACGGCAAAGGACCCGCGGCCTACCGGTTCGGCAAACACCTGAAATTCGCCATCTCCGACGTGCGGGCCTGGATCGCCCAGCAGCGAGACCCCTCCTCCTCCAGCGAGCCCAGGCGCACCGATCGGCGGTGAGCTGAGATGGCCCGGCAACGGTTGAGCATCGGCACCTTCGGCGACATCAGCACCCGCATGTCGTCGACCGGCCGGTATCTGGCGCGGACTCGTTACCGCGACTGGGACGGTCACGCACGTCTGGTGCAGGCCAGCGGCACCACCGCCAAGGCCGCAGAACGGGCGTTGAAGAGCAAGCTCGCCGACCGGGACGTGTTCCAACCCGCCGACACGACCCTGACGCCGGACAGCTTGTTCAGCGACCTGGTGACCTACTGGTTGGAGGACATCGATTCGGAGGGCCGGATCTCCCGGACCACCCGAAACCTCTACGAGCGCAACATGCGCACCCTGGTCTCCCCGGCGTTCGACAGCCTCACTCTGCGCGAGATCGGTGTGGCACGGTGCGACAAGTTCATCAAGCAGCTGGCGAAGATCTCCTACAGCCGCGCCAAGCAAGCCCGGGTCGTGCTGCGGCTGGCGCTGGAATTGGCGGTGCGGCATGAGGTTCTTCCGCGCAACCCGATGGACCACGTCTCCCGGCTGCACCGCGAGCCGCACATCCCCGATGCGCTGATGGCCCCCGAGGTGAACACGATCCGTGCGGCGATCGCCCAGTGGGAGAGCGCCGCCGACCACATCTCCGGCCCGAAGCCTGACGGCCAGCTTGGTGCGATCATCGAGGTGATGCTCGGCACCTCAGCGCGGATCGGGGAGGTGCTGGCCGTCCGCCGCCGGGACGTCGACATCACCAGCGCCGTGCCGTCCATCCGCCTGGCCGGTACGATCATCAGCCGTAAGGATGAGCAGACCTTTCGGCAGGATCACCCCAAAACCGCCAAGTCCACCCGAGTTGTCGCCATCCCCACTTTCACCGCCGATGCAGTCCGCAGGCGGCTCGCCAAGGTCGGCAGTCTGGGCCTGGACGAATTGCTGTTCCAGTCCCGGGACGGTACCCCGCTGACCACCGCGAACGTGCGCAGACAATTGCGACAGGTGCTCGAGGGGGCGGGCATCAAGGGAGTGACCCCGCACATGTTCCGCCGCACTGTTGCCACTGCGGTCAACACCAACGCCAGCATTGAGCTCGCCTCAGAGCTGCTCGGCCACACGGACACGAAGATCACGGTGCAGCACTACATCCAACGCAGCGAGATGGTGAACCCGGCCACCGCCGCGCTCCTGGACCGGGCGTTCGCGAAGGATGCCCAGTGAACGCGGTGCTGCCACGGTGGCAGCACCGTTCAACCCGGGGTGTCGCCCCTTCTCAGCGGGTCGCGACCGACTTCTCGCGGTGCCGCCACGGTGGCGGCACCGCAACTTCTGGGGTTTTTGCCGCCAGCATTGAATCTCTGGTTCGGGTCGCGGCGACGCACATGGGCCAGGAGTTGGCGAGCGTCGACCACGGATCACGGTGGTGCCACGGTGGCACCACCGTCTCTTCTGGAGTTGTACCGAAAGCCCGAGAATCAAGTCCTCGATGCAACATGCGGGCCTCCTCAGAACTTCCCTTCATTGTGCGCCGAGGATCGAGGGTTCGCAATGGGTCCATGCGCTAAAGCGGAAACCCCAATGGGAACTCTCTGGTTTCGCTACCGCGGAATGATCGTCAGCACCGGGGCGGCGCCGTGGGTGGGTGCCCTAATACAGTACGACGATGACGATCGCCAATAGGACAGGGTAGGCCCCGAGGCACAGGCCCCAGATTGATCTCACGCGCCGGAAGCCGAGCCGTTTCGATCGGCGAAGACTGAGTACCGCGAACACGATGGCGAGGACGCCGAGGATCGCGCCGTGGCCGAGCAGGTAGTTGTGCGCGACTGTGAAAACCACTGCGATGATCCCAAGAACCAACGATGCGGTCCCGAAACCGTTCGTCGGTGCCGGCGGCGGCGGGGGCAACAGGGGTGCCGGCTGTTGAGGGATCGGCGGATTCTCAATGCTCATGAGGCAAGTCTTTCAGAACCGGCAGACGATTTCGGGATATACCGGATCAGCCCGTGAGCGACACGAATTCTTCGGATTGAGGTCTGCCGGTCACAGCCCTTCAGCTTCGTCGAGCAGACCACTGCCGCCGGAAGATGACAGGAAAGCCTGAACAGCTGGTGGCTTATGGGAACCCGGAAACGAACCGATGGTGCAAGGGCGGTGCGATACCGAAAACGCCGAAGGGTGGAGCGAAACGGAGGGAGTTTGATGAGCAGCATCTCTCTCGTGGAGCCGCTCACGGAACCCCGAGGCGTCGCGGAATGAGGCAATCAGGCAAGCCCGACCATCGTCGTCGCGGGTCCTCGCCCGCCGACGGGTTAGCGAAGTGATCGCGGGCACCGCCCACGTGTGAGGCGCTGAACAATGGGCAGCAGTGGGTAGATGATTCGCCAGGGCTGCTGTGGTGCTGCGCGGGTGAGCGAACGGACGGTGAGGCGAACTTCTTCGCCATGTCGACAACCCGGAGCGTGAACGCCTGGCGAGATGATGCGCGGCTAGGTTGAATTCATGATCGACGCTTACCAAAAGGCCCTCGCCAGCTTAGAAACGTCCGCGAACTGGTCCGACTGGGCACCGTTCGCCGCAGTCAGTGCAAGCGCGCCGACCACCCCAGGCGTTTACCTCTTCCGTACCTCTGCGGAACACCGAATTATCTATGTCGGGGTTGCTGGGCCTCGGGACCGCAATGGGACCAAGACGCCGAGAGGCTTACACGGGCGCTTCGCCATATACCGGGCCGGGCGTGTCACTGGATTTGGGCAAGCTATCTTCGACACTGCACTCGCTGACCGGGAGTTCCTCATGGGCCGACTCGCAGAGCTCGACGCTGGCACTCCGCGCCGTGGTGTCGACTGGGTGCGTGCCGCGTACGAGCACTACCGTCCTGAAGTTCGCTGGGCCAGCGTAGAAGACAAACCGCAGGCGATCGCGCTCGAAGATAGAATTGTCCACTTACTGAAGCCGTACGACCTGCTCAACCGCGTAGCCATTACCCACCGAAGCCGCTTGACGCCGTGACGCCGTGACGCGGCCCCGATCGCCGCACTCGCCGAGCGAATCCTGAGCGGGAACTGTCAAGGATGCGTGTCCTTCGAACCGTCCACAGAGGCCGGAGTGCGACGACGACGAATCCGACTGCGGGGCCCCACCCTTTGAAGCGCCATCGGCGAACGCGCTGAACTGACTGACGAGGTTAGTCCTCGCTCTTGGGCGGGACGCCGTGTGTGGCTTCCCACTTCGCTTTGGCCTTGCGCCACTCTTTACGGTCGTCGGACGTGATCGGACTGAACGTAGAGTCTTCAGGGAACGGCTCAGGGAAGGGCGCATAGTCGAACTCGGGAGCGGACGCGCCTTGGTTGTCGGAAATGCTCATAACTCGAACCTTACGGCTTCGTGCGAGAATCGGGCCATGCCAGAGAGGCAATACGAGCAATTCCTACGGACCGTTCTCCAGCGCTGCCTAGGTGCGCCTGTCGTGCATGTCGACGACGGTTCGCGGAACGGCATGCATGATGCGGAGATCCGCTACCCCGATGGCCGAGTAGCAGCCGTGGAGTTCACGACCGTCGGCGAGCGTTCAGCAATCCAGATGCAATCGGTCCCGTCCGAGCTACTCGTGCCATCGACACCGTACTGGTGGACGCTTCGGTACCCCGCTCCTGGAGTGCAGTGGAAGGCGATCCAGCAATACGTGCCGACGCTCATTGCCCTGGCCGACCAGAGGAACATCTGGAACGTCGATGCTCTCGAACGAGAGTTCAGGGGGTTTCCCGCGTGGGACTGGTACGAGCGCAACGATCTGACGCTTAGCCACTTCGGGCCCACAACCACTCGGGGTGGTCGCGTTGACCTATTACCGGAGGCCATGGGTGGGGTTGTTGACACCGACTTCGCGACACTCAACGCTTGGGTTGCCCAGATGCAAGCCGAACTATGGTGGGAAGAGAACGTGACCAAACTAACGCGGTCTGGATATGAGGAGTTGCATCTCGCGCTTCGACTACACGAATCCAAAGTGCCCTTTGGGGTGCTCTCCGCACTCATGGACGGCGGGTCTATACAGGTCGGCGACCCAGCCGAAATAGAGCCTTTGACAGACCTCTGGCTAGTTATCGAGTACGGCACCAACGCCGCGCATTGGTCGCGCGCGGACGGCTGGACGGTGAAGAGCTACGCCACTCCGGAGGAAGTGGCTGCGACAACCAAGAAGGGAACCGCCGTTCTGAGAAAGATCCTGGAGGGCGCGGAACGAGCGCTAAACGAGGAACTCTAGAGCGCCGCCAAACGTTCGCGGGACGTTGGAGGAGAATCGTCTTTTGGATGCCTCTTGGATGGAAACGCTCTGTCAAGGAACAGCGGACTTGCGCGCTGCCGGCTTTCGTCGCCAGCCCCCACAATGTCACGGAAACTCTATTCTCAACGGACAGTAGCGCTCGAACCTTCAGCGCTGCCCGGGCTCTACGACGTCAGCCCGCCTACGAAACGTCATCCTCGTGACTGCCTCGAAGCCTGCCTCCAACCCTAAGTTCGAATTGCCACGCCTCTTGCAGATCGAGGCGGCACACCTTCTGAGCAATATGGGAGGTGTCCCGGTGACTGTGTCGATGCGGGTGATGAGCGCCGGCGATGGCTACAAGTACTTGCTGCGCACTGTTGCTGCTGGTGACGGTCAGCGTCCGCTGTCCACGCCGTTGACCCGTTACTACGGTGCGAAGGGCACGCCGCCGGGTCGATGGATCGGAAGCGGTCTGCCGGGCCTCGGCTCGGGTCGCATCCTTGAGGGCGCCGAGGTCACGGAGGCGCAGCTGCAGAGACTGATCGGGCTGGGGCGAGACCCGGTCGATGGGGCACCGCTCGGTCGCGCCTATCCCGAATACCAAAGGCAAGCTGATCCTGCCCCGCCCGGCAGCGCTCAGCAGACTGCTACCCGGCGGCGGGCGGTTGCCGGGTACGACTTCACCTTCTCGATTCCGAAGTCGGCGAGTATCCTCTGGGGCGTGGCAGACGCAGCGACACAGTCGCAGATTGTGCACGCGCACCATGCGGCAGTCGCCGAGGTCGTCGCATTCATGGAGCGCGAGATCGCGGCGACGCGGACGGGAACCACCGCGCACAATGCAGCCGTTGCGCAAGGCGATGTGACCGGTCTAATCGCCACGGCGTTCGACCATTTCGACAGCCGGGCCGGTGACCCTCACCTGCACACACACGTGGTGATCAGCAACAAGGTGCAGACGTTGCTAGACGGTAAGTGGCGCTCCCTCGACGGCCGGCCGATGCACGCGGCTGTGGTTGCACTGTCCGAACTGCACGAGACCCTGTTCGCAGACGAGCTCACCCGAGCGCTCGGCGTGCGCTGGGAGATGAGGGAGCGAGGGAGAGACCGCCACCCCGCATGGGCAATCACCTTCGTTTCCGAGGCGCTGGTCGCAGAATTCTCGACTAGGTCGCGACACATCGATGTCGAAACCGACGCATTGATCGCAATGTACGTGACAAGGCACGGTCGTCGTCCCGGGCCTGCCACCATCATGAAGTTGCGCGCACAGGCCACGCTGTCCACACGACCCGCCAAGCACGTGCGCTCACTCAAAGAACTCACCGGAGAATGGCGTGCACGCGCGGAGCTTGTGTTGGGACAGGATGCGACGACGTGGACGAGCGCCGCATCCGCCAACTCTCCGGCGCTGGTTGTACGCGCAGAGGATGTGCCGCCCGAAACCGTCCAATCGCTGGGACTAGGCGTCATGACGGCGGTTAGCGAGAAGCGGTCCACATGGCGGCATTGGAACCTCGTGGCGGAAGCCGCGCGCCAGACAATGCATCTCCGATTCGTGTCGACATCCGATCGTGAAGCCGTCCTCGGCCTTGTCGTCAGTGCCGCCGAACGAGCATCGCTGAGGATCACGCCCCCGGAGATTGCGTCGAGTCCGGAGGCATTCCAGCGGGACGATGGGACGTCGGTCTTTCAGCCGAAGCACTCCATCGTGTTCACGTCGTCGGAGTTGCTCGACGCCGAGGCCCGCCTGCTCGAACGCGCGGCCGATGAGAAAGGACCAAGAGTCGAACTAGCAACCTTGCGTTCGGTTTCCCGGACGCAGATGCCGGGTGACGGAGTGCTCGCCGACGATCAGCGCAGAGCGATTGCGAAGATCGCCGGCTCCGGACGCGTCATCGATGTCCTCGTGGGTCCGGCCGGTGCTGGCAAGACCACCGCGATGCACACGCTCCGTCTGGTCTGGGAGGCGGTACATGGTGCGGGCTCGGTTGTCGGGCTTGCCCCCTCGGCGGCTGCGGCACAGGTTTTGGGGGAGGATCTCGGCATCCCGACCGAGAACCTGGCCAAATGGTGGCAGAACCACCTCGTTCACGGGACCACGTTCCGCTCGGGTCAACTGGTGATCATCGATGAGGCATCGCTGGCAGGAACGCTGTCCCTGGACAGAGTCACCGCACTCGCCGCAAGCGCCAGCGCAAAGGTTCTTCTGGTTGGCGATTACGCCCAGCTGCAGTCGGTCGATGCGGGTGGGGCGTTCTCGCTACTGGTCCACAATCGGGCTGACGCGCCAGAGCTGGTCGACGTGTACCGCTTCTCCGAAGAGTGGGAGAAGACGGCCTCCCTCGGGCTGCGTCAGGGCGACCCCGAGTCCGTCGATCAATACATGACGCACGACCGCATCCGCGAAGGTAGCACTGAGGCAATGGCGGATGCCGCATACGAGGCTTGGCGTGTGGACACTCGAGCGGGCAAACGAACGGTTCTGATCAGCGACTCGAACGAGGCGGTGGCGTCGCTGAACAAGCGCGCCCGCACAGAACTGATTGTGGAGGGC
The DNA here is from genome assembly GCF_056713165.1 of Mycetocola sp. Y171. Taxonomy (NCBI): domain Bacteria; kingdom Bacillati; phylum Actinomycetota; class Actinomycetes; order Micrococcales; family Microbacteriaceae; genus Mycetocola; species Mycetocola sp. Y171. The sequence goes on along the minus strand of NZ_JBWYGX010000002.1, from coordinate 1,291,168 downwards.
ATGGTCAAAGCTCTCCATGAAGTCGCCCTGCATGATGGAACCCGCGCGGCTGTCGGTGACACGATCATCACGCGCCGCAACGATCGTCAGCTCCGTGCGGCCGGGTCCTGGGTGCGTAACGGTGACCGTTGGACCGTGATCGACGTGCGCCGGAACGGCTCGGTCGAAGTGCGACGGCACGGCCGGCGGTGGGGGAGCGCTGTGTTGCTCCCTGCCGAGTACTTGAAGCGCCACGTCGAACTCGGCTACGCGGTCACCTCTCACAGGGCGCAAGGGATTACCACGGACACGGCGCACGTCGTCGTCGCCCGGAGCACGACGAGGGAGAATTTCTACGTCGCTATGACGCGCGGCCGCGAGGCGAATACGGCTTACGTGGCCGTCGATCAGCCGGATGTCGCAGACGGTGGACCTCGCCCGGGCACTGACACCGACTCGACAGCTCGCAGTGTCCTCTACGGCGTACTCCAGCACGCTGGTGCCGAATTGTCTGCTCACGAGACGATCGCGGCGGAGCAGGATGCCTGGGGATCGATCGCGCAACTCGCGGCAGAGTACGAAACCATCGCGGCGGTGGCGCAGCGTGAGAGGTGGGCTTCGGCACTGCGAAACTCCGGGCTTACTCGAACCCAGGCCGATGACGCCGTCCATTCGGACGCGTTCGGGGCCCTGACGGCCGAGCTCCGCCGAGCCGAGGCCCACCACCTCAGTGTCAGGAGCCTCCTCATTCGGAGCGTTGCGGCCCGCGGGTTCGACGACGCCCACGACGTCGCGGCCGCCCTGCACAGCCGGATCGCTTCGGCGATAGCGCGAGACACCCGTGCCGGTCGTCCCGGGCGCGAACCTGCCATGGTGGTCGGGCTCATCCCATCGGCGTTGGGGCCGATGGAACCCAACATGCGGCGCGCTCTCGATGAGCGCAGCGACCTGATGGAAGCTCGAGCGCGTGCCGTTCTCGACGCAGCCTTGCACGCCAGGGCCCCGTGGACTCGGGCGTTGGGGCCCACACCACGCGGGTCCGCTGCAGCCGAATGGCGACAATGCGCCTGCACCGTCGCGGCGTATCGGGACCGTTATGGCATCGTCAGTGCGAGGGCCCTCGGTCCACCTCAATCTATGGCCCAGCAAGTCGACGCCGCCCGTGCTCGGGCCGCCCTCCGCAAAGCACAGCAGCTAGCGAAAAAGGACCACCCCTTCGAGGCACCACAGAATATGGTTCAGTCGGGAGTTCGGTCTGCCGGCATCCGGTTCTAGTCGGAGTTACCGGCCCGTCGCCCGGGTCGTAAAGCTGCTCACTCAATATCGTCTGACGCTCGATCTGCCGAGGTGCACGAACGCGTGCGATTTCGGCTAGTAGTAGCCCACCTGGAATCGGGGAGTCGTTTCCGGGATGGAACTAGTAATCGCTCCGGCCGTATGAGGCACGCGGGAATCTGTTCGGGCGGGTCAAACGGGACTTCAATAACCACTGAGCCACTCGTCGGAGTCGAATTCGTTCTAAGTTGGTGTTCCGCCGCGACGACGCCCTCATTCTGAACCCCCACGCCTTTCCCCAGGATGAAGCTTTCGTGGCGTCGCGGGCGGCCTCCGTTTGCACAGGGTCGGGCTATCGGGCACGAAAACCGTCCGGCCCGGGCGACCATTGATGTCGACTTGCGGATCGTGTTCGCGGTTTCGGGGGACAGTCAACCTCTTCCAGACCGTGATAGATCAGAGAAAACAGAGCGCGTACGGATATTGCAAACGCTCTACCACGATCGCCTCTGGGACCTGATATCAATCGAGCGACCCGATGCTTAGTTCGAACTGGCCCAGGCCTACACGGTATAGGCTCAGACCTGTTGCAACGGGGAAGGAAGCATCATTGGCTAGCGGTGCCGAAAAAACCATGCCTCCGAGCGAGAACTTGCTGCGGCGCCTCAACCAGCGCACTGAGGGCTTCCCAGATTACTGGGACTTCTCCGGTACTCCAATCCGCGCAGGCGGACACGGTTTCTTCCAGTACCCAGCCATGATGGTGCCCGAGCTGCAGGGCGCTCTTCTTGACGACCTTGCGGCATCGGACTTATCCGCTCGCTTGATCTACGATCCGTTTATGGGATCGGGCACGGTCATGCTCGAGTCTTTGTACAAGGGCTTCGATTTTCACGGCAGCGATATCAACCCAATGGCCGTCCTATTGAGCCACGTCAAATCACGCCCACCTGTGGAGTCGGTCGCAACTCGAGCAGTAGCCGAAGTCACGGAACGTGCCTTGGCAGATCACTCCCACAGGGATCATGACTTTCCCAATCGGACTAAATGGTTCACTCCTCCTGTCACCCGCGAGTTGAGCAGAATTAGGCGCGCTATTCAGCAAGAAACAGACATCTCTGTAAGACGATTCTTGTGGGTATGTCTGGCCGAAACGATTCGGCACGTATCGAATTCTCGAACCTCTACTTTCAAGCTGCACGTCTACGCCCCGGAGGTCCTTGAGGAGCGCCGTCCCGAAGCCCTAAAGGTATTCATCGCTGTCGGGCAAGCTAATACGGTCAGGGCTGCGGAGCACTGGAACCGTATCGCTCTCCGGGCCGATCGCAAGGATGCCACTGAGCCAGTTGCGACAATGCTGCGCGGTAACGTCATCGACCCCTGGGGAGCCCCTCGGCTCGCCGACGCACTCATGACCTCGCCGCCGTATGGGGACAATAGAACCACAGTCCCTTATGGGCAGCACAGCTATCTTCCCTTGCGGTGGATCGATCACAACGACCTAGTTGGCTCTTTTGATGAAGATTTCCTCTCGAACACCGCAAAGATCGACTCCATGAGTTTGGGCGGCTCCCTTGTCAAAGCCGATAGCTTCAGAGCGAATCTCGAACAGATCACTCCGAGCCTTGGGGCCTTCATTGCGAAACTCGATGACCGGCGGCAGCTTCGGCAAAAAGTGCTCGCGTTCACGCAGGATTATTCGATTGCGCTGCAACGGTCGTCCGACCGTCTTCGAGACGGCGCATTTAGCTTTTGGACTCTCGGTGAACGTCGAGTCGGGCGAGAAGAGATGCCGCTTGTAGCGGTGACGCGAGAAATCCTGGAATCCCTCGGCCACACCGAGGTGACGACAATACAACGACGTCTCCCGCTGGGCCGCAAGCGGATGGCTGGGCGAAATAGCGAAGGTGTGACTATGGCCACCGAGCAGGTTCTAGTGATGCAGAAACATTCGGTTCACCCCGAATGAGGCAGGAGAATCTCGGCGATACGGTCGCCGTTCAGGAAGCAAAGCTCAACGACGAGTTTGTTATCACGGTCCACCCGTCGGTGCTTTTCAAGCTCGGCGAGGACCTCATAACTAACGATGTTCAGGCATTGGTCGAGTTGATCAAGAATGCCTACGACGCTGACTCCCCAACGGCCCGGGTGCGCATTCAACCCGACGTGTGGACCGAGATGCGTTCGGGAGACGAAATCGATGAAGAGCGGGCATACGAGTTGCTTGCTAAGGCGCAGCTTCTGACTGATGCGATCGCAAAAATCGAGGCTCGCAGCCATGATGGCGATCCTCTTGTGAATGACGCAGACGCAGTTTCGCAACTGCGGGCCGAGCTGGCCGAATTGCCCGAGCCCATCCGCGGACGGATAGTGGTGTCGGATCGCGGCACAGGAATGACGTTGACGGACATTCGCGATGGGTGGCTCACGGTTTCCGCGAGTAGAAAGCGCGGGATGAAAGCGCGAGGCGAGAAAACCGCACGACACAAGCGAACGCCCTTGGGCGACAAAGGGCTCGGGCGTCTCGGCGCGCAGCGCCTAGGTAGAACGCTCACAATGACGACCCAATGGCGGCCTGAAATCACATCACCACGAGAGGACACAGATCCTCTCGCGCGCGTGAACTCTGCAGGGGGCACGAATGGTTCCGACGGCGCTATCCTCCGAACGGCAATATTCTGGGACGACTTCGAAGCAGCGGCAACACTCAACGATGTCCGAATTCCAATCGAGGAAATCAGTACGCCGTTCCCCGGAGGGACCTCGTTAGAGATACGCGGTATCTATGATCCTGAGGCGTGGTTACGAACCGACGCGTTCGCTCTTGAGGGCCAGCTCGTAACAATGATTTCTCCATACGATTCGAATCGCGGATTCGACGTAACGTTGACAATTAACGAGCACACAATTGATCTGAGGGAACTTTCGCAGGCAGTTCTTGACAAAGCTTCTATACGTTACTCACTGAGTTATGACGTGGGCGTTCTGAATATAGATGGCCGCATAAGTACCTCCTATCTGAAACCACCACAGAATCAGGCCGAAATCGGTCATTGGGACCGGTTGATCGCAGCGGACAACGGCTTTGCCTTTGCTAGTTGGTTGTTGAGCAGTAAACCGGGAAAGTGCGCGGACGTCGGCATCGAAATGGGAGACGACAAGCATTTTCTTTTTGTGAGGAATAGCATCGTGCTCGACAGACTTCCTCAGATTGAGCGTTCCGAATCACAGCAGATAAACGGAATAGAATCGGCCGCGGTCGATCCCGGCCCGTTCACCGCCGGTGTGGATTTCGTCCAGCTAAGGACGGACCCAACTGACGTTTTCTCTAGCACCGCCGAATATCGCAGTTTCGTGAGTGCGATGAACGGCATCAGGGCCTATCGGGATGGTTTCGGCATCCCGGTCGGGGGCGACTGGCTCAGACTTGCTAGTCAGTGGTCCGGAGCGAAATCGTGGTACACATTGCGACCTGAGAACGTCATCGGGCATGTGGACCTCACCGCTGAATTCAACGCCGCGATGGAGGAGAAAACGGACCGCGAAGCCTTCAAAGACACTCCAGCATTCCGCAACTTCACAAATCTAATGGGTGTCTGGTTGCGTTCTACCGAAGATGCTCAGTCCGTTATTCGGACCGGATACAACGAGTACCGATCGAACGTTATTGGAGCGACAGAAGGTATTCTGCCAAACGCTTCCCCTCAAGAGCTCGCGGCGCAGGTAGACGTCCAATTCGAAAACATGCAGGCAGTATCCGCGGAAGTGGTGCAAGCGCGAGCAGTGATGGACTCCTCCAAAACTGCTATGGCATCGCTCACGGAACAAAACCGATTGCTGCGTGAGCAACTATTCGTCGATCCCGATGTTCTTGAGCTCAACGACAAAGCCGTCCGGAACGCTACGGAAGCGTTCAGGAAGATCGAGGCAGCGCTCGCTCAGGTTGAACTCAACGCGGCCCAAGTGCAAAGTCGACGCGCGACGTTATCTCTGCTCGTAGAACAGATGGAGCAGACACAGGCGCAGATTCGGGAAGTTTGGGAACTGGTTTCGCTTGGAATAACTGCCGAAACCGTCGCTCATGAGATTCTCAATATCACCGGGAGGCTTCGGGCACGCAGCACCCAAATCTCGAAGTACCTGTCGGCCAATCGAGCCGACGAACGGCTGGAAACCTATGTCGAACACGTCCAGTCAGCATCGCGTTCACTCACCCAGCAGGTCTCACACCTCGACACGTCCCTGCGCTACGTGCGGGACCGCCGGGACAAGTTGTCAGTGGCAAGCCTTATCAAAGACTCCGCCGACTACTTCCAGACACGGCTGAAGGATCGACCAATCGTCGTGCGAGTCGAAGTGGACAAGGATTTCCGCGCACGAGTGAGTCAGGGCAAGATCTCTCAGGTGTTGGACAATCTGTTTCTCAATAGCCAGTACTGGATCGAAGATCAACTCGATGCTGGGAGGGCGGAAACAGGCGAGATAACTATAAGAATCGCCAGCCCTTACGTATTTGTGTCGGACAGTGGGCCGGGCATTGACCCGTCAGTCGAACATTCCTTATTCGATCCTTTCGTCACCCGGAAGCCGTCAAATCGCGGGCGTGGCCTTGGTCTCTTCGTCGTTCAGCAACTCCTGGAAGCCGAGGGAGTTCAGGCGGAGGTCACGCCCACAAGGAACTCGGCTGGGCGGCTAAATGAATTCAGACTCGATTTTTCGGCAGCATTGGTTTAGGGGATTCAATGGATCGGATGACCGGCGCCGAGGCCGCCGCCAGGATGGCAGTGAAGGCAGCGGCAAAGGCTGCAGCCAAGGTCGCGGCTGAACAACGGCTAGTTTGCGATGTTCTGAAGACGCTCAACATCGAGCGTGTGATATTCGTTGACGACGATTTTGACACAGCCGACTTGGAGGAGGAGTTGGCCGGCCTAATCGCTGCTGTTCCTCGAATGCGGCAAGCTATTCGTCTGCTATCAACCTCAGCCGGCGGTTTCCTGGATCTTCCGCCGCAGGAGGATGAAATGACAAATGAGGAGATGAAGGGGTGGTTGCGGGACACGTGGGCTGAGCTCGAGACCGAATACCGGGCCACACTGCTGGCGGAGAAGACTTTGACTGCTCTGACCACGCCCATTCCAGACCACGACGAAATTGCAGAAGATGCTCGCGCGATCATCGATCTGCGAAAGGCACTGGGAAGAGATTTCGAGTACCGCCCGCTCAAGGTGACGGAGTGGGATTCTCAGAAGGACACGCTATTCGATGCGGGCTTCGCACCGACACTCGTATTTTTCGACCGTGATCTCGGAAAGTTTGGCGGGCCAACCGGCGGGGAGGACCTGCTGAAGGAGATGCCACAACGAAACCTACCGAACGTGTATTTCGGTCTGCTAACTCACGATGCCGCATCGCCCGTCGAAGAGATGCAGATAGCAGACAGGCTTCGCGGTGAAGTAGGCATTCCGGTGTCAGTGATGGGTAAAAATAAGGTAGGTGCCATCCCTGAGTTCGCTGAGGCGCTGCGCGTGTTCGTATACACGACGGACATTCATGCGTTGCGCATGCAGATTGGTGGCGCGCTCACCATTGCTTCGGCGCAGGCTAGCGATTTTTTAGAAGATCTCAGCAATTATTCGCTCATGGCTGCGGTCGAAGCTTCCATCCACGAGGGGGACCTAGAGACCGAAGGTCTCATCCGCCTCCTCCGAGGGGTCATCAAGCGTGCCTTTGACGTACAGCTGCGGTCAGGCGGCGATGACCAGACCTACGCTGCCTTGCGGGCGGCAGGTTTGAAAAAGATCTCAGCAAACCTGCCGCAACATCCGACGCTGTCAAAAGTTCGTTGGAATGATCGCTTCGAGACAGCTGAGCATTTGCGGACTGCTCGGCTCCCGCTCGAGGCGGGCGATATATTCACGATCCGGGACTCAACAGACGTTTCGAGAACTTTCATTCTGCTGGTTCAAGCTTGTGATCTGATGGTGCGTTCGAAGGGCACACGATCTAACTCGCCCACCGCTTTCGCGCTTGCTGAAATGAAGCCGCGACCGCCATTACCGAAACAGAAAAAGTCTGGGACCGCGCCGGCAGCGGATTCAGACCTCGAGATCGAAGAACTCGATTACGAGTCTGAATACGGGGTTACCCAGAAGTACGTTTCGATTGGAATGTTCGAGGAGGAGTCAGATAGGGAGTGGGTCGTTGACCTAACAAAGAAGATCTACGTCGCTCCCGAACTCCTCGACGCGTGTGTAATAAGCGATGACGGTCGGTCCTTCATCCCCGAAGAGGAACAGCTCACCAGCGGTCTAGCTGGTGGTTGGGCTCTTCGCGCCGCCGCGATTCACAAATGGGGTGCAGCCAAGGTCCGCGAGGCTCAAGAACTCGACGGAGTTCTCCCATCGGAGATGGAGGATAGCGACAGGACTCGCCTTCAGAAAGTTCTCTTTTCACAACTTCTCGGTGCGGGCTGCGCGACTGGTGACGTCGCCGGGCAAATTAATCTGACATCGGGAACGATTGAAGCGAAGATAGAACGCACGAGCCGACTGATCACTGATGACGCGGGGGCCTTGTTGGTCCTAGCCTCGCAACACCAAGCCCGACCTGGCTTGCTAGCAGACCTCTTCAAACCGTGACTTAAGAGATAGACGTAAGAAGCTCTGCCTTACAGGTTGCGGAGTGGGACCGGACGCAAGACCTGGGCCAGGCGTTCTTCGAAGGCTCCACCATCGGTGCGCTCCCACTTGTCACTCACAAATTGGTGCCAGCGTGAAGGATGTCGCGCCTCACCGCCTGTGAGCCAGACCTCACTTACATTCGTCAGCCGTAACTGCTCGAGTACCCAGGACTGCTGACGGAGCCGATGCTTGTTCGCTGGACCTGCCAGCGCCGCTACACCCCACGCCAGCAGAACAGCGTCACACTCCACAACGGTTGATCGCAAAGACTCTCGGGCCGGAAGCCATGCGTCCCAAACTGCGCCGGCTTCACTTATCTCGCCGCTCGAGCGCGTGGCCAGGGGAAAAAGGTTTGCGATCCTGTACTGAGAATGACCAAGAACACCTCGCGCAACCTCCAGGTGCCGATGGGTCGCTCGACCGGAACCCACGGACGGATTGAGGAGAATTGCCCCCAAAGTGCGTGAGTCATCCTTAGGTTCGGGTCCCCGCGGTTGACGTGGACACGAAATTTGTCCTGTGATTCTCATTCTTGAAGGCTAGAGGAATCCGGGAAGGGGTGGCGGCTTGGTACAAGCGTGAGGGATAGGCCAGCTCCGCGCAGATACGACTCGTCCCGACAAGGTGGCCACGAGGATTCCCGTATCCCTGAAAACGAGACCATCCCGACGATTCATGTTGCCCGACCCTCTACAGTCGGCAGAATGCCCGCAAGACGTTGATTCAATCGAACGCCTGAGGAATGGCCACTGCGAGGCGGCTGGCGATGAAAACGCCGCCCGCTGATTGACAGCACGCTGGGAGGTTGTACGAATCAGCCGCCCCGTGATGGTGTCGACCTTTGGACGAACACGAAAGTGGGCAGTGTCCGCCGAGTCGGCATTGTCATCGCGAAGGATCACGCCCACGCGTCCCAGCACTACTTCCAGCTGCATCTTGAGCAGCGCACGGTCAACCTCACCGGAGGCGCCATCGAAGACGTCCGTCGCGAGTGGCTGGGCTGAAACGAACGCGTGAACGACTAGGTCCCAGCTTTCGTAACAGGCATTGCCGTGAATTCGTCGAGCTATGACGTGTGTTCCGCGACGAGCTTCCGCTTCCGTGAGTTCAGCTATCGGTTTCACCATGCAGTGACTCTTCCACGATCAGGACAGTGATGGGCTCACCCCCAGGTTCGAATCGTTCCTCAAAGGGATTCCCGGGAAGAGTTACCCTCACGACTCAAAGTCGCGCAGATTTTAGTTCCTGTTGTGGCCTAGCGACCTGGATAGCAGGACTCTTTTCCAATAGGTCTCACGGTCAATTACGTGCTGGTCGTCAGTACGCATCGACCAAAACTCCAGTAGAGCGAACCGCATCGTCTTTCGGAAGTGGTCCTCGCCCTTCGCGGCGAGGTGGGCCTTCAACCCGACGTTGTCACCATGGAGCGTGAGGGCGTAGTGGGACCAGCGTTGCCAGATCCCTGTGTCGCCATACGCCGAGCCAACGTAGGGTTCGCCGGTGGCCTCGTCATGGATGACGTAGACGCCCTTCATATGCTCCAAGGCGATCCGCCAGTCAGGGCGCCCTTGCTTCACTATCGCCTGGATCTCGGCTAGTGAGTGATTGATGCGGTCGTGCCCCGGGAATGGGTCACCGTGGAATGGCTCCTCGGTAATCATCCAAACAGTCATGTCGTTTAGACACGCTTCCATGTTCCGGCGGCGGTTGCGACCCGCGAGTGCTAAGCGTACATAAAGTCTTTTGATCAAAGGACCCATAAGGTCCTTCCGAAGAACGACGTCGTAGGAGTGTTGCCGTGGCTCGGGACGGCGTCCTACGACTTCCCAGATCCCACCAAACAGCCAGAGGGTCGGGTCATTTCGGTCCTGCGCGAGCGAGAAAATGAACTGTCGGTTGAAGTCGTCGTTGACATTGCGCCACGTGTTCCACCGCTGCCATTCGTCCGGGTCGTTACCGAGGACGTCGATCGGAAATGCCTTACCGTTATAGACCGCGCAGTGAAGCTTGCACTGGATCGGATCGAAGTCTGGCGGGAGCAGCGTTGCGAGCAAGATCGGATCCATAATGAGATGCTAACGCTGCCACGCGCATGGGCGACATGAGGCCGACCCAGATCGCCGACGCCAAGACAAGACCTTCGTCGTTAGAGACGAGCCGAGTATATGTCCGTGCCGGGCCAGCCCCGAAGCCTCCCACCGTGCATCAGTGACATCGTTTCAGATCGTTGGAGGATTCAGCGGGGGCAGTTTGCCCTCTTTGACGAGGTACCCGAGAACGACTGCCCCGACCGCAACCGATGTAGTGATGGCTGCAATCTTCGCGAAGGAGCGCTCGTTGGCCTCGCGCACCTCTTTTTCGTTGCCGCGCACCTGCCCGAGTATCCGTTCCTCAGCTTCGATGAGGCGGTATCGCTCATCGGGACTGAGGCCATCGCGGTCCAGTTCGCTTTGAATTGAGCCGATGACCTTGTCGGCCGTATCCTTCACTCGGTCCGCGCCGCGGTCGTTGGCGGTAAGGAACTCGCTGAACCCTTCCCGCATCGCCCGGTATCCCGAGGCAAGATTCTGAAGCATCTCCGGGTGGTCACGGATCATGCCTGCGAGCTTTCCCGGATTTTTCAGCAGTTCTTCCGCTTTTTCGGGCGAAGGTTCCACCCACTCGGGTTCACGCTTCGCCGCTGCGTCGCTGCCGTCATTGCTCTCAGTCATTGATCCCCATTCTTGGCCCTTGGCCAAATGGTAGCGGCTGGAAGTCGACGGCGTGTGAGCGTTCCGAACTGCGGAGCGCCCACTTAGCCCCGGCAGTGCGGGCTGGGCTCGGCTGGCCACCGCCCTAGACTGCGTCTTGACCACAGTGAGCGCGAAGGAGCACGTATGCCAGGCAAATGCATGATTGAACAGTCGCTGGTGTAACTGAATGCTCGACTACACTGCGATCGATTTCGAAACAGCTAACTCTTACAGAGGATCACCCTGCTCGGTCGGCCTCGTCCGTGTCCGTGATGGCCAGGCCGTAGACGAACGCCACTGGTTGATTCGCCCGCCCGAGGGCGCTGACTGGTTTGACGCCTGGAATATTGCCATTCATGGAATCACCGCCGACATGGTGGCGGACGCCCCTTGGTGGAAAGACATCCTCCCGCACATCGTCAGTTTCATCGGTGACGATGTCGTTGTGGCTCACAACGCCGGCTTCGACACCGGTGTAATCCGGTACGCCTGCGCACTGGACGGTATCGAGTGGCCGGAGATGAACTTCCTATGCACGCTCGTCATGGCCCGACGTGCTCTGGCTCTGCCCACTTACCGGTTGCCATTCGTGGCCGAGTCGCTAGGCTTTTTGCTGGATGATCACCACGATGCTCTTGCGGACGCGAACGCGGTCGTCGAGATTGTCGCGCGGCTCGCGGCCAAGCAGGGGGTTGCCGACCTCGAGGAGCTTGCCGCTTCGGTCGGTGTGGGTGTCGGGCGAATGGGTAGCGGCATCTACCGGGGGAGTACCGCGGCTTCGTCTAGCGGCCGTAGCTTCACCCCGATTGAAGTCAATGCTGAAGCGGATCCGGGCGGATATCTGTACGGACGAGTTGTCGTGTTTACGGGCACTCTGATGTCGATGACTCGCGATACTGCCCGACAGGAGTGCGCCAAGGTTGGTGCGATCCCCCAGAACGACACGACGAAGCGAACGAATGTCCTCGTTGTCGGCGACATGAACCCGGCTGTGTTGCGTCCTGGCTCGAATCTTACGGGCAAGGCGCGCAAGGCATTTGGATTGCAGGACAAGGGTCAAAAGATTGAGGTGATGACGGAGGATGACTTCCTGCGCTGCCTCGACGGCAACATGCTTGATGGTGCCGAGGTTCTTGTTGATTGCAGTGACGATCAGCCGGATGCGGGCTCCCACTCAAACACCGAAGTACCAAGTCGTCTGCGAGGACTACCGCTTACTGAGCGCGCCTCACAGCTGGCAGCTCAACCGCAGGTCGTTAGACCGCCCAAGCCGCTTCGACGGGTCCCCGTCCCGACCGATCAGACCTGTTCGATCGACGGTTGCGGAGCCATGGCAGCATTCAAGACCCGGACTAAACCGACGTGGTGCGCCGGCCACATAGAAGACATTCAGCGCAAGGGTGGGTTGCGTCCGTTGGAGTCGTTCACGCACGCTGATGATTGGCAGTTAACCGAGTGCCGGACGTGCAGCGTTGAGGCGCACTATCGCTTTAACTACACGTTGGAGAAGAATGGTTGGGGAGAGCTAACCTGCCGTGCGTGTTTCTGGCGTAGCTGGGCAGCGGACAGCCGCCGAATGCAGGGGGAGTGGGCCGACCTAACGCCGGTGCTTTACGAGGAAGCCAAATCGTTCATCGAAGAACAGGGTTTCGACTACCTTGGCCCTTTGACAGCTCCCTCGTACGGGGATGATCCTCACCACACGCGGTGCCGCCGCTGTGGAAAGGTCAGTGCAGCGCGCCTTGGAGACATCGGGTTCGGGTGCACCTGCCAGCCGCGTGCCTAGCTTGCAATCGCCGCCCATGGCAAGTGGAAGGCTTCTCACCCGTCTCACCTTTCTAATCGACGCCCAAAATGGCTGCCCGTTTGTGACTCCGTCGTGATGCAAATCAGGCCGCAGATCGAGCGCCAGCACAGCCATGCTCGATGACATGCGGCGGGCACGGGGAGAATCGTCTGGAGGGCTGGGACTGCCGCCAAGAGGGGTTCAAATGGTCATCATTTAGTCATCACATTGAACTTCATCTGACCCGAATCGACCGAGTACAATTGGAGGCAGCGAACCGCCCGGTTCCCTGTAAATACAAGGGAATCCGCCAGTTTTCGGAGATTTTCGGTAAAACCCCAGTTTAGGTTATTTCCTTACAAGGGGTCGCAGGTTCAAATCCTCAGCCCGACCGAAGGGTCGTTCGCGAAACCACCCGATAAGAAATCGCTCCTGAGAATTCCCAGGAGCGATTTCGTGCTCCTAGCCTTGAAGATCAACAACTGCGGTTTTTCAGCGGCTCCCACGATCCGTACTGGTCTACCAGTTGAAAATCTATGTCGAGGACGAAGCACGCGGTGACTGTGCTCGTCTTGGTGGTGTTCACTTCCTCCGGGGCCGACGCCGCAATACGAACTATGCCCGTGATGTGGCTGCCCTGTACGGCAACATCCTCAACGGCGACCGTTCCGGATGTGCCAGCCGAGGACGAACGCGATTTCTTGATCACGTCAACCACGGCGCCCGCATCGAGCGATTCGTGGCGCGGCTGACTACCGTCGCTGTTGTGAAACAGGAGCCATCTAATGTCTTCCTGGAGGCTGTCAACGAAGAGCTCCAACTCCCAGGCAGCTGCCGCGTCTCGAGTCCATGAATCCACCTCCGTTGTTGGCGACCACGCCGCAAGGGGGTGGGGACAGTCGATCGGTGCGGACGTGGTCGTGTCGCCGGTGCGCTCTATCAACGCACACGCCGTGCCCACCGCGAACTCCTCGGTGCTGAATCCTCGCTCGGGATCAGGGCTGAAAGGGCCCGGTCCGGGGCCGGGTACGTCCATCCTCCAGATAGCGATCCGAGCACGATTGGTGGTTGAGTCGATGACGCGATAAACCTCTCCTGAGGACGCAAAGCGTTCACGCAAGTCGGCGCTCGGTTCGTTGAACTCTCGTAAATCCGCCATCATTGCGACCTCGCTGAACTCAGCGATCTCCGGGATGGACTCACCCAACTCGGCAGAGACCTCTGCCCGCCCATCGCATCCGCTCAACAGCGGTGCCAGGGTGACCACTCCGAGCACAACACCGATGGTACGGAGCGACATCGATAAGCCGATCGGGCCGCGTTCCGGTACCCCCGCGCCGACATTCGGCTTGCCGCGATTCACCATGTCAGCCAATAGACGCCCAGGGAGCCCACTGCGGGGCGAGCAATGAGCAGCAGGATGATGACCGTTATTGCGATGGCCAGCCACAGCCACCATCGTCGGGCGGTATTGGCGATGGCCAACGCGATGAGGGTAGGGACGAGAAGATACATCAGGGCCGTGACCAGCAGCGGTACGGTGAAAACCGGGGATGCCAGGCCGCTCACCGAGGCAATGCCAGCAACCGCGGGTATCAGGGAGACGGCCGTGGTGATAGTTCCAATGGCTCCGACAGCCCAGGCGAGCACTAGCTGAAGGGTGCGCGCGGGTCGCAGTTTGTTGGTGCTCATCACAGTTCGGTGCCGCGCAGGCGTGTGGAGTCAGCAATCACGTCGCTGTCACCTTCCGCGGGGTCGGCGGCCGAGTACGCCACCAAGCCACGACACCCGCACGATGACGAGGAGGGTCGACATATCGAGCCCTCCTGGGCTGGAGTCGACGGGGCGGCAAAGTGGAACTTTGCAATTGGTCACGTTTTTTGTGAGCGGTCACACGTCTCAAGCTACCCCACAAACCTTCCAGACGGTTTGTTTAGCCGAAGCCGCTTCACGCACCCCGCTTGGTTGGCGGCCTGGCGTCGAGCGTCTGAAGAAACTCCGGGCGAATGATTGACGGAAGAATCATCATCCAGAAGCTCTCAACCCGTTCAGTCAGGTCTCGACGTTGCGATAGGGCGTCACTCGTCAGTTGAAGCCCAGTGATGGCGGAAGTAATGACAAAAGCGCAGTCATCGGTTACAACATGGTCGTAGAGAGTTCCCGCCGCCTGTCCCCGGTTGAGGAGCTCGGTCACGGCGACGATCCAAGAGTTGTAGCCGTGCGCGATTGCCTTTGGTGGGCCAGCTCGATCAACTGTCATTCGGATGCTGGCTCGCATCAACGGATCAGAAAGTAAAGCTTCCGCGAACTCATACGACAGGTCGACGACTCTCTGCACCGGTGAGTCGTCGGTCTCAATGTGACGGTCCAGCCATTCGCTCTGCGACGCGATGATCGCTTCGGCGACCGCCTCCTTCGAGGGAAAGTGGAAGTACAACGCGCCCTTGGTAATGCGGCTCTCCCGCACCATTTCCGCTATCGTCGCGGCGCCGTAACCGTGCCGATCGATGGTCACGGCAGCCCCAACTAGCGCGATACGCCGCGTATCCACGGCACGTTGCTGCTGGGGCATCTTGGGTCCTCGTTCGCTGGTAACAGCTGAAATCATGGCCTACAGCTGCATAGGATTCTTCGATCAGCACCCTACTCGCCGCACCCTTACGTGTGGCTAAGCGTTGGCCTCAAGCGGTTGTCGCCGCAAGCCACTGCAATCCGTACTTTGTACGCTAGCCGAGCCGTGGCGATTCGAGCCCGACTCCGGCGGAGGCTCTGTCCGTCGTACGAGATGCGTTTGGATGGCCTAAAGAAGTCAGCTCTGCACCATCACCGAGGCATCATTAGTCTCACCCGCTCAAGGAGCGGTCCACCGCAGCGGCCGAGTACTCGCGGTCCACCACAAGGGCGGCGAGGCCGACGGTGGCTCCGTGTTGTCCGAGCGTTGCAAGGCCGACACTCAAGTGGCGGGTCGCTCGTGGAAGGGAACGGGGATAGAGCGTCTCGCGGACACCGGTCAGTAGAGGCGCGGATGCAAGCATCCCCCCGAGGATGACCTCGGCAGGGTTGAGAAGCGACACGACGGTCGCCACGACCCCGCCGATGACCCGGCCCGCCTCCTGCGTCAACCGTGCCGCATCGGTGTCGCCCGCTGCGAGGTATTTGCCGACGTCAGAACCGGACGCGGCCGGCTTTCCCAGCGCTGTGAGGGCACGCGCGACGGCACCTCCGGAAGCGACTGCGGCGAGGCATCCGTTGGCGCCACAATGGCACACCAGGTCTTCGTATCCGGCGATCTTGACGTGCCCGATGTCGCCAGCACCGCCATCGGTGCCCCTGTAAACGTTGCCGCCGAGGACGATCCCGGTGCCGATTCCCGACGACACCTTGATGAAGCACAGCGACCGGGAGTCGGGGTAAGCGGTACGCTGCTCACCCAGAGCTGCAGCGTCAGCGTCGTTCGCGACCAGAACCGGAACCCCGAGCGCATCGCGGAGGTGCTCGGGTATCGGGTAGGCGTCCCAGCCGGGCATGATGGGTGGCTGGCTTGGCCGGCCGGTGTCGGGGTCGACCGGCCCTGGCACGCTGATCCCGATCGCTGCGACCCGTGGGCGGTCGCGTTCGTCGAGAAGGGCCCGGGCACGTTCGGCTATGGCATTGAGGGCGACGGCGGGTCCATCGGCGACCGCGACAGCGACGCGCTCCTCTGCTTGCACTCGACCAGCCAGATCTGTCAGCGCGACCGTCGTGTGAGTCGTCTCGACCGAGGCCGTCACCACGGTTGCGTGTGTGCTGTTGAACTCAAGCCGCCTGGATGGGCGACCGCCCGTGACGCGTTCGGTCCCTCGCTCGACGATCAATCCCACATCGAGCAGAGCATCGATGCGTGATGAGACCGTCATCCTCGACAGGCCCGTGAGGTCGAGGACGTCGCCGCGGGTAAGTTTGCCGTGCTCTCGAATGAGTGCCAGCACATCGCCTGGTCCGGGCATTCTCCGACCTCCTGCTTTCTGGTGTTTTCATTATGCTTGACAGTTAGACAAAACACACCTAACTTTTATACGTATCGGTCGTGCGAGTGCGGCTGACATCACCCTGCATCAAGCTCAAGGAGGCGCACGATGAAGATCCGATCCACGGCAGTGACCATGATGGCAGTGTCAGCGGTAGCAATGCTCACAATCACTGGCTGTACATCAAATGCGGATAGCGATGGGGCGGACGATGAGGGCATCACGTTCTGGGTCCAGGAGGACCTGCCCGACCGCGTCGCCGCCACGGAGGCTATCGTCGCCGACTTCGAAGAGGAGTCCGGCATCGACGTGGAGGTGGTTTCGGTCGCGGAGGACCAGTTCGCCCAGCTCATCACGTCGTCGGCCGCAGCAGGCGACCTTCCCGACGTCATCGGCGGCATCTCACTCCCGCAGGTGCGTACCCTCTCGGCGAGCGAACTCATCGACACCGAGGCCGTTTCCGCCGTCGTCGAGGACCTCGACCCGTCGACGTTCTCCGACAAGGCACTCGAGCTCACCGCCGATGGCGACGCACAGCTCGCCGTCCCCAGCGAATCCTGGCTCCAGATGCTCCTGTACCGCACGGACCTCTTCGAGGCAGCCGGCCTCGACGCACCGGACTCGTATGACAAGATCCTCGAGGCGGCAGAAGCGCTGAATTCTCCTGAGCTTGCCGGTTTCGTTGGCGCGACCGCGCCGGGTGACGCGTTCACCGAGCAGACGTTCGAGCAGATCGCTCTGGGGAACGACTGCCAGCTCGTCGACTCGGATGCCGAGATCACCCTCGACTCCGAGCAGTGCGTCGAGTCCTTCGACTTCTACGGCGACCTCATCTCGAACTACTCCGTCCCAGGCGCCCAGGACGTCGACACGACCCGTGCCACGTACTTCGGAGGCCAGGCCGCGATGTTCATCTGGTCGAGCTTCGTGCTGGACGAGATGGCAGGCCTGCGCAACGACGCCAAACCCACCTGCCCGGAGTGCGCCGAAAACCCGGCGTTCCTTGCCGAGAACACCGGCGTCGTCACCTCGATTGCAGGACCGAACTCTGACGAACCTGCGCAGTTCGGCGAGATCACGTCGTGGACCATCACTGACGGCGCGAACGCGACGGACGCCCAGGAGTTCATCAAGTTCATGATGAGCGACGGTTACGAAGACTGGATCGCCATCGCACCGGAGGGCAAGGTGCCTGCTCGCTTCGGAACGCCGGAAGAGCCCACGCGCTACTCCGATGTCTGGGCCACGCTTCCTGCCGGCGTTGACACGAAAGCTCCTCTCTCGGACTTCTACTCGGCCGATGTGCTCGACGCTGTTGCCGCCGGCCCCGCGAACATCGCGCGGTGGGGCATCCCTCAGGGTCAGGGAGACTTGTTGGGAGCACTTCAGGGTGAGCAGCCCGTCGCCAGTGCCGTCAATGAAGTCACCCAGGGCGCCGAAGCCGAGCAGGCCGCGACCACGGCGGCCGAGACGGCGCGATCCGTCCAGGAGTCGCTCCAGTGACCCAGTTGTCAGGAGGGGCCGACCTTTCGGGTCGGCCCCCCGCGATCCCGGATGAGGGGCCTGATCTCAGCGCAGGTGCTGCGCCCCGGCGCGGCCGCTCGCGACGCAACCGTGAGGAACGGCGCGCCGGCCTGCTGCTGATCTCACCGACCCTTGCCATCATCCTGATCGCCGTCGTCGTTCCTATCGTCTGGGCCGTCGCACTTGCGTTCCAAAAGGTCAGGCTGATCAACATCCGTGAGACCGGCCTGTTCGGCTCATACACGGTCGAAAACTTTGTCGAGGTGCTCACCTCGCCAGGCTTCCTGCAAGCGCTGTGGACAACGATCGTCTACTCCGTATTCGGCACCGGTCTCGCCATCGGCATCGGGCTCATCGCCGCGCTCGCCCTGCGTAAGCCCTTCCGTGGACGCGGAATCATCCGCGCGTCGCTGCTACTTCCGTACGTCGCTCCCGTCGTCGCGGCCACATTTGTCTGGTCGACGCTCCTCAACCCGCAGTACGGCCTGGTGAACTGGTTCGGTCAGACGGTACTCGGATGGTCCGAGCCGGTCGCCTTCCTCTCCCAGCGGTGGCTACCCGTGTCTATCTTCGGACTCGAGATCCAGGTGCCCATCGCCCTCGTCACGGTGATCTGCTTCGAGGCGTGGCGGTCGTTCCCGTTCGCCTTCCTGTTCCTTACGGCCCGACTCCAGGCGGTGCCTGAATCCCTGGACGAGGCGGCCCGAATCGATGGGGCGACGCCGAGCCAACGATTCGCCCACATCCTCTGGCCACAACTCGTCCCGACCATCGCTGTCCTGACCGTGCTCCGCTTCATCTGGACGTTCAACAATTTCGACGACATCTACCTCCTGACGGGCGGGGGAGCGGGAACCCAGGTGGTTGCCGTACGCGTCTTCGACTACATGACGGCCCGCGGCGATATCGGAGCTGCTGCGGCTCAGGCGCTCGTGCTCGCGGCGATCCTCGCGATTCTCGTCACCGTCTACCTCAGGCTCTTCGGACGACAGGAGGAACAGGCATGACCGCCACAGGTCTCGACAAGAGGGTGCTTTCTCGTCCCCAGCGCCGCGGCCTCAACCGCGACCGTTTCGAGAACCGCCTTTTCAGGGTTTTGAAGCCCATCGTGATCGTCCTGCTGATGATCGTCGCGTTGTTTCCGTTCTACTACATGGCGCTGCTGAGCTTCCGGTCGCTGGACTCGCTGCTCCAGAACCCTGGGGCGCTGTGGATTTCGCTCGAAGAGCTCAACCTCTCCACGTACGTCGATGTGCTGACCCCCGTTGCGGATGGCGGCCAGGGCTTCATCGTCTTCATGCGCAACTCGCTGCTCGTAGCGCTGAGCACCGTGTTGCTCACGCTGCTTGTCACGATCCCCGGCGCCTACGCGGTAAGCCGCCTGCAGTTCTTCGGTCGTCGCCAGGTGTCAGGGCTCTTCCTTGCGGTGTATTTCTTTCCTGCCATCCTGCTCGCTGTGCCGCTCTTCGTCTTCTTCACGCAGGTGGGACTGCGCGGATCACTGGTCGCGCTGATCATCGTGTATGTCTCGCAGGTCGCAGCGGTCTCGATCTATACATTGCGCAACTACTTCGCGACGGTTCCGGTCTCGCTCGAGGAGGCTGCGGCGATCGACGGCTGCGGGCGCCTGCAGACGATGTGGAAGATCAGTCTTCCGCTTGCCATGCCTGCTGTCGTCTCGAACGGTCTGTTCATTTTCATGATCGCCTGGAACGAGTTCCTCTTCGCCCTGCTCTTTCTCGTGGAGAAGCGCGACTCGTGGACCGTCTCGCTCGGCCTCTCGCAGCTCTCGGGCAGCATCGAGGTACCGACGACCGTACTCATGGCCGGGTCCGTCATCATCACCCTGCCCATCATCGTTCTTTTCTTCGCTTCGGAGCGCCTCCTCGTCGGCGGGCTCACCGCTGGTGCCGAAAAGGGCTGATCCTTTCGGTTCCGCCACTTAACCTTCGCAAAACGGAAGGAGTGCACGTCCGTGCCTCAGATTGTCCAGTTCACCGAACCCGGCAAGGTCGAACTCGTCGAGATCGACGCCGCGCCACTCGTCCCAGGCACGGTACGAGTGGCCACGTGGTACTCGGGAATTTCCGCGGGCACCGAACTCACCGCCTACCGGGGAACGAACCCTTACCTGAACGCCACATGGGACAGCGAGCGGCGCCTGTTCGTACCCGGCCAGCCCAGCTTCGCCTACCCCGTGCAAGGGTGGGGTTACTCGGAAGTCGGGCAGGTCGTGGAGGTCGCTGACGACGTCTCGACGCTGAGCGTCGGCGACATCGTCCACGGCATCTGGGGTCACCGCAGCGACGCCGTACTGCCGGCAAGTGCTCTCGAGTGGCGGCAGATGCCCACGAGCGTCGATCCGGTCCTCGGCACATTCGCTCGGGTCGCGTCGATCGCGCTCAACGCCGTTCTCGCGGCCGACGTCCGGCTCGGTGAACATGTGGCAATCTTCGGGCAAGGCGTCATCGGGTTGCTCGCCACTCGGCTTGCGACATTGTCCGGGGGTCGTGTGCTCGCCGTCGACACGGTCAAGGGACGGCTCGAGAAGGCCGCCGCGTTCGGCGCCGTCGACACGGTCGATGCCCTCCGCGAGGGTGGCGCTGGTGCCTACATCCGGGAAGCGACCGGTGGAGGGGCGGACAGCGCTATCGAGCTGTCAGGTGCCGACCGGGCGTTGCACGAGGCAGTGCGGTCTGTCGTCGTCGAGGGTCTGGTCGCGGCATCCGGCTTCTATCAAGGCGGCGCGTCCAATCTGCGTCTCGGGGAGGAGTTCCACCACAATCGCGTGCGCCTCGTCGCGAGCCAGATCTCCGGCGTGCCCGTCGGCCTGGGGGGCAAATGGGACCAACCGCGGCTGGTTCGCACGGTCATGGAGCTCATCCTCTCCGGAGCGGTCGACGCGGAGGCGCTGATCACCGACGTCGTGGATGCCGTTGAGGTCTCCGACATCTTCGCGCGCCTGGACGCGGGTGACCCCGCGATCCTGCAAGCAGTCCTTCGCTTCGACGCCGCGCCGGAGCGCACCCGATGATCGACCTGCCCGACTACCGGCCGCAGGTTCCCGCTTCCCGGCTTCGCGTCGGCCTCATCGGCGCAGGCGCGATCGCTCGGAGCGCACACCTCCCCGCGTACGCCGCGTGGGGCATCCCGGTCACGGCCGTCGCTTCGCGGACACTGGGTTCCGCGCAGGACCTGGCGACCCGTTTCGGAATCGAAACCGTGCACGACACCGTTGCGGGGCTGCTGGCGGATCCTGAGATCGACGTCGTCGATCTCGCCACAGGACCTACAGGGCGACTCGACCTGATCCAGGCGGCAGTCGAAAACGGCAAGCATGTCCTGGCGCAGAAACCGTTGAGTATCGAAGAGTCAGAGCTTCCCCGGTTGTTCGACGTTCTCGGTCTCGCTCGCGAGCGAGGCGTGCGGGTCGCCGTGAATCAGAACGCTCGATGGGCGCCTGCATGGCGGCTGGCCACGTTGCTCATCCGCGACGGTGCGATCGGCGAGGTCGTCGGTGTGACGCACCTGCACGACAAGCCGCTTCCCCCACTCGCTGGCACCGCGTTCGATGAGATACCCCACATGCTCCTGGCGGACTACCTCGTGCACTGGATCGACATCACCCGATGCTGGCTCGAAGCCTCCCGGGTGACGTCGGTGACGGCACAGGACTCGCGCGTTCCCGGTCAACCCGATGCGGCACGCAACCCCTGGCACGCAGGCCTGCAGCTGTCACTCTCAACCGGCGCGAGCGCCTCCATCCGCATCGTCGGAAACGCCCAGACCACGTCCGGCGGTTGCCCCTTCTGGATCCACGGCACCGAAGGAACCATCCGGGGCAGCGTCCTCCTCGGCAGTGACTTCCTGGAGCTCGACCGCGGCGACTCGCGCACCCGATTCGCTCTTGAGGGCCAGTGGTTCACCGACGGCTTCGCTGGCGCGATGGGAGAACTCCTGACGGCCATCGATGAAGATCGCGAACCGGAAAACTCGGCAGCTCACGTAGCAGCATCCGTACGGATCGGCCTCGCCGCAACGGCCTCCGCCGAGGCAGCCGGTTCGCCCGTGCAGCCCGTCGATCTCATTCTCACCCCCGCAACCGCCCGAAGGAACGCCGCATGAACATCATTGACGAGATACCGGTCAGTGCGGCGGCCGAGGTTTACACCGAGGGATGGCAAAGCTGGAGCCCCACAACCTGGTATCGGCAAGGCGTTGCGCTCCAGCGTCCCGACGAAGGATGGCAGCACCTCATGCGGTTCCGCCCCGGAACACCCCTGCCCGAGGAAGGGGTGCAGGGAGAAGGCCTTCTCATCGTCGACCCGGGAGATGGTGCGGCGGCACGGGTCTACGGCACGCTGGACGCCTCGGTCGACGTGCCGTCGATCCGTGCCGTGTGGCGGGGTGATCGGCTCATCGTGGAGGCCGACAAACCCGTCGAGCAGTGGACGGTGCCAAACGCCTCCCCGGCAACGTCCGCAGAACCGCACCCGGCACTCACAAGCTTCGGAGACCGCTTCGGCAGGGCGAACGGTGCCCGTATCGAAGCATCTGCGCCTCGGGTGTGGTGCACGTGGTACCGCTACTTCGAAGATGTCACGGCGGCCGACGTCCTGGAGAATCTGCAAGCGATCGACGAGCGGAGACTGTCGGTCGACGTCGTCCAGATCGACGATGGATGGAGCCTCGGCACGGGGGAGTGGACAAAGCCGAATCCCCGGTTCGGGTCGCTCGCCGACTCCGTCGCGGCGATCCGCGACAGCGGACGACGGGCGGGCGTCTGGCTGGCGCCGTTCTCGGTCGGCTCGCGCTCCGACCTCGCGCAACGGCATCCGGATTGGCTGACCGGGCCCGCAGGCTACAACTGGGGCGACGACCTCGTCGGTCTGGACCTCTCACACCCCGACGTGCGAACGTACCTCACGGAGGTGTTCTCCCGCCTGCGTGACCTCGGGGTCGACTACCTCAAACTCGATTTCCTGTACTCGGGCGCTGTACCTGCGCACCGGTACGCGAGCGATGTCACGGCAGTCGCTGCTTACCGTTCCGGGCTCGCACTCGTGCGCGAAATCATGGGCGAGGACGCCTACATCCTGGGTTGCGGTGCTCCGATGCTCCCCAGCGTCGGTCTGGTCGACGCGATGCGTGTCTCACCCGACACCTTCCACGAGGGCGGCGAGGACGGCTCCCAGGGGCTTCGAGGCCGGATGTCGCTCGAAGCACGGGCATGGCAACACGGACGCCTGTGGACGACCGATCCGGATTGCCTCGTCGCCCGCCCTTCCTTCGCGCTCCGGGACGAATGGGCCGACATCGTCCTCGCTGCGCCGGGTTTGCGCGGTTTCTCGGACCGGATCTCCGAGCTTGACGATCACGGGCTCGATCTGGTCCGCCAACTGCTGAAGGAGCCAACACGATGACTCATGTCGACCTCGACCACCTGAGGAGCCGACTCAGTCCGCTCGTCGCCGAGCTTTACGCGGAGCGCGCCGATGAGGTACTCGAAACGCTCCTCGATCTCGCACAGCGCTGGGCTCCGGAGCTGGGCCCCACGGACAAGGAGCGACCCGACGAGGGTTCTGCCTACCTCATCACCTATGGCGATGCTTTTCGGCGAGAGGGTGAGACACCGCTGCACACGCTCGCATCGGTCCTCAGTGATCACGTCCGGGACGCCGTCACCGACGTCCATCTCCTTCCGATCTACCCGTGGACCTCAGACGACGGGTTCGGGGTGGTGGACCATCGGGAGGTCAACCCGGAGCTCGGCTCGTGGGACGACGTTGCGGACCTTCGGGCGGACCACGCGCTGGCGCTCGACTTCGTTGCAAACCACCTGTCCAGCTCCAGCCCGTGGTTCCAGGGATGGCTCGCAGGTGATCCGCGGTATGCCGGCTACTTCCTCGAGCCCGGACGAGACTTTGACGTTTCGCGAGTCGTGCGTCCCCGGATGACACCGCTCGTCCATGAGTACCAGCGCCCGGACGGGACGGTAGCGCGGGCGTGGACGACGTTCGGACCTGACCAGGTGGACGTCGACCCGAGGACTCCGGCAGTGCTCCTGGACCTCACCGACGTCCTGCTCGGATACCTGTCGCGTGGCGCAACCACGGTGCGCCTCGACGCCATCGGCTTCCTGTGGAAGGAGTCCGGCACCACCGGCATCCACCTGCGACAAACCCACGCCATCATTCGACTGTGGCGAATCCTCGTCGATGAACTCGCGCCCGGAACGCTGCTCTTGACCGAGACGAATGTTCCGCACGCAGATAACATCACCTACTTCGGCAACGGGTCGGACGAGGCACACATGGTGTACCAGTTCGCGCTGCCTCCGCTCGTGCTGCACGCATTCGTGACCGGCAGCGCCACGACGCTCTCAGAATGGGCAAGCACCATTGGCCCGGTGAGTGATACTGCGACGTGGTTCAACTTCCTCGCGAGTCACGACGGGATCGGTATCCGTCCAACCCGAGGCCTGCTGACCGACGACGACCGTGCTCTCCTCGTCGCGCGCGCGCTTGCCCGCGGCGGGCGCGTATCGATGGCCAGGCACGCGGATGGTACGGAGGATGTGTACGAGCTCAACACCAATTTCCTGGACGCATTGGTGGACCCAAACGACCAGGATCCGGATGCATCGGCTGTCGTGCGGGGACTGGCGGCGCATGCCATTCTGCTGTCGCTCATCGGCGTTCCCGCGATCTACTACCACTCGCTCCTTGGCTCGGGCCAGGATCGTGCCGGGATGGAGGCGAGCGACATCCCACGGCGGATCAACCGGGAAGTGCTCGACGCCGACCAGCTCGCGAAAGAACTCGAGACGTCGCCGCGTCGATCGGGGATGCTCGAAGGCCTGAGGACGCTGCTCGAGCTGCGTCGAGAGTTGCCCGCGTTCTCACCCTTCGCCGATCAGCAGATCGAAGTCCTTGACCCCCGCGTCTTCGTCGTCCGTCGTGCAGCGGGAACGCCGAACGAGGTGATCGCCGCGATCAACGTCAGCGACCAGAAGCTCTCGTTGCCGTCGCTGGCGGGGACGGACGTGATCTCGGGCCGTTCGTCGGAGGGTATCGAACTGGAACCCTTCGGATACGTCTGGCTGAAACCGCAGTAGCGCGTCCGTGGCGTTTGAGATCAATGGCGGAACGGGAAAGGTCACCGGAGCGCCCCATCGGGCTCATGGCCGTTCGAAGCAGCGCCGTGGGGACCCATCAACGACGCCTGGCAGCGCGGCCTGATCGGTCGTCTCTCGCTCGTGCGCGCGGCGAGTCCTTCACAGAAAGGACCGGGGTGTCAGGCGCCGTGCGGCGGAGAAGCCCGCAGGAGCGGATCACGTCTGGGGCACACGCCGGCGGGGGAAGCCCGCTGCGTGGATCCGCTTTCCACCGGAATGTCACAAAGCGCCCGTTCATCCGGACATAGCTGATAGGTCCGGCGATCCGAACAGCGCCGGCAATAGGAGCGCGAGACCATGAGAATCCGCAATAGGCGCGATACCGGCCGCGAGAGCAGCCCTGTTTTCAGAGCGGGCCGTAGCACCCCATGGCGCGAGCTGCGAAGCTGAGGTGCAGCATGTCGATCACCTCCAAGGACCGCTCCCGAACCCCCGTGGCGTCCGGGCTATGGGCTGTCGTGTGGGAGTGGCTGGCCCGCCCGAATCGGTATCGAGCGGTTCGGGCGTTTCGGGTCGCTGCTGAAAGCGGCGACCCTAGCCGCCTGACACCGCTTTTGGACCCAGACGTCGCCGTGGTGGTCGACGCCGGCGATGCAGACCCCCCGACCATCCGCGTGGTGACGGGCACGCACGATGCCGTCCCGCTCCTTTTCCACGGTCTGGAGGTCCAGCCAGGTCGTCGAATTGCGGAACGCCCCGTCAACGGTCAGGCGGGTCTTCTTCTCTTTCGGGACGACGCGTCGGCCGCAAACATCACTATCGATTTCGCCGGGCGGCTCATCAGCACGGTGTGGATCCGCCTGCAGCCGGACAAACTGCGTCACTGGAATCGGATCTGACGGGTGCCGGCCCAGTGGTCGCCACAGCTGCCGATGTTGACCGTGCGGTCGCCGCTGCACGTGCCGCGTTGCCTGAATTGCCCCCTAGCCACGCGGTCGAGGCGGGTCTATATTCTTGACTGCGCCGCCGCCGTCACGAGCTGGGGTGCATGTCTTACAAGCGTCCACCTCGGTTGTGGAGCGCACCGTAAAGGTCTCGAATGCGAGTGAAGTCGCGCCTGCGGCGACTGCGGCAGGCGCCGAGCTAGAGGGCACAGTTACGAAAGCACAGTGCTGTGCTTCGTGGAGGTTGTCGTGAGTATTGCCTCGTTCACAGGAGCCGCTGAAGCGGATGGCGAATCAGCCGCCGGCAACATTTCCGACTCGCCGTTCAGCGCGGGCCGGGTCGAGGTCGAGGCCGAAGCGTCGACGTGGGCTGAATCCCGCGGCGCGCCTTACCTCTCCGCGCCGTTTGTCGGTGCGCTGGGTCGCCGGGAGGACACCGAGTACACCTCGGACGAATCCGACGCCCTCCTTTCCGAGCTCGATGACGAGTCGTTCGCCGAGGCGATCGACGCGCTCGTGGCGGAGGGGTCCGGGAAGTATCTCCAGGCCCTCGCCGGGCCGGGAGGGTCGTCAGGAGAGTTTGCCCGGGAAGCACCGGCGCGCTGGCTGGCCGAGGTGGCGCAGCATACGGACCGCGTTCTCAGTGAGCTCGATGCGCGCATAGGCGACCGCCCACTCGCATCGCTCCATGAACGCGACTTCGACGAAGCGCTTGGCTTTCTGGAAAGAGAATCCGGCTTCGTGTCACCACGAGACGCGCAAGAACTCTTCGGCTTTTCCATCGTCAGCAAGCTCAAGAAAGCGGCCAGCGGGGCTTTCGCCCTGGCCAAGAAGGGAGTCGCCGCCGTCGCCGGCCTTGCCCTCAAACCGGTGATCGCGCTGATCCGTGGCAAGGCGGCCGCGATCCTGAAGCTCGTCATGGATAAGATCGTCGGCTCGAAGCTCGCAGACAAGCTTCCACCGGCCCTGCGCCCGATCGCTCTCCGCCTGGCGAAAAGCTTCGGTGTGTCCGAGGCTGAGACCGACGACCTGATCGGCGGCGAAGCACTTGCGGAATGGTTCGACCGGGAGGTAGCCGAAGCATTGTCCTCCGACGAGGGGATCGCCGACGAGACGCCCGGACTGACCTTTGCCGGTGAGCTCGAACGCGAGCAGTTCGAACAAGAGCTTTTTACCGGATCAGGAAACGCGCCAGATCCGCTTGAGGCTCTCGACAGCGCGCGAGAGGCTTTTGCGCGCGAACTGCTCGAACTGCCAGATGGACGACCGCCGACCGAGCAACTGGAGAGATTCCTGCCGGCCGTCATGGCAGCCAAACCCGCGATCCGGTTCGCCATCTCGAAGATCGGCAGGCAGAGGATCATCAACGTCATCGCCCGGCCGATCGCCGCGCTCATCGAGGGAAAGATCGGAAAGCAGGCCGCAGCGCAACTGTCGACCCACCTTGCCGGCACCGGCCTCGGACTTCTCGGGCTGGAAGCCGAGTCCGGAGACATCCTCGGCACCGAGGCGCTCGTCGCGACCGCGGAGGACACGGCCAACCGCGTTCTGTCGCTGCCGGCAGAGTCTCTTGCCGACGAGTTGCTCGTCGCCGCAGAAGTGCAGGAGGCCTTCGCTGAAGCTGCGGCCAGAAATTTGCCCACCAGCGTCCTGCGCAGCGACATCGTCGACACCGAGGACGAAACCGAAGCCGGCGTGTGGTTGATGATGCCGCGGAGTTCAGGGCGTCGACATTATCGCTATCGGAAGCTGAGCCCGATCATCCCGCTGCGGGTGACCCGGCCGATGGCCCGAGCGGTCGTCCTGAGCGGAGGCGAAACACTCGAACGTCGTCTCGACGAGTCCGGCGAAGAGAACTGGCCGGTATCGGCGGAGCTCGAAGTCTATGAACTCCTCCCGGGAGGCACAGCCGGTCAGATCGCGGCGTTCGAGTCCGAGGAGCGTCCGTCAGACGCGCTCGGTGAATTCGCTGTCCTGACGGAGGTCGCCGCAGCCGCTCTCACCCGAAACCCCGCACTGGCTCGCGGCGGGGGATCCGCAGGAAGGCCTGCAGGACGTGGCAGCCGACTGTTCCGTCTGAAGGTACGTGGCGCCGCTATTCGAGGTCGGTCTCGGTTCTCACTCCGGACCGATTTCAGCACGGCGAACCCCCGGGTGTCTGTGCGGTTGTTCATCGGGGAGAGGGATGCACACGCGCTGTCCGCGCACGTTGCCCAGCGACACATGGTTCAGGTGATCGCCCGTGTTCGCGGCATCCTCGACCCGGCACTCGAGCAGGCGATGGCCCGCCGCCTCACCGCGATGCTCCGCAGACGGCAGGTGGTCCTTCCCGAGGGTCGGGATCGCGATCTCGCACGTTCCCTCATCGAGGGAATGCTCCGCGCGGTCGCCGCGCGGCTGCCCGAAGCTGCCCCTGTGCTGGCTGATGCGGCCCGTAACGCCGCATCAGGTATCACACTCGACTTCGACTTCGCCTTTCCCGACAAGGCCGCCGTCGGCAAATCCGGGACCACCGAGGCCACAGCGCTGCGCATCACACCGGGGATGAAGCGTGTCTGACGACGCCGATCGCAGGCAGACATTCAGCGAAGTCGCCCACTGGCGCACTGCGGTGGCGGGACTCGCCGACATGGATGCCGTCGCCTCGCCCGGATCGTGGACGGCGATGGAGTCCTATCTGCAGAGACGGGTCCGGTCCAGACTCGAGGGGATCGTGGCTCAGCTGGGCACGGAGGGCCGAATGCTCCAAGATAGGCTCGACGGCGGGGCCGACCTTGAAGACATCCGCCGCGCCGTGCTCGAGCTGAGGCGGCGGTACCTGCAGGTTGAGACCGTTCTCGATTTCTACGGCGACGCGATCAACAGCCGCACCAGCCCCCGGCTGCGCGACCTGCTCCGCGGGTACGACACTCTCGCGAGCGACAGCCTCGCGGCGATCCTCGGAAAACTGGGCATCGAACCGCCGCTGGCCTTGGTCTACATCGATACCGGCCTTGGCGCCGCGATCCTCAGGGCGGGAGTCCGCCTTTGGGATGCCGGCCATCCATCGCCGGCGGCTGCCGTCAAGCTGACCCGGCACAACTTCTTTTTCTCGACCTCGTTGTTTCACGAGACAGGACACCAGGTCAGTCATCTCACCGGTTGGGCGCCCGAATTGGCGGACACTCTGGAGGAACGCCTCACGCCTCGCTCGCGCGAGCTCGCGCAGGTGTGGTCCGGGTGGGCGTCCGAAATCGTCGGCGATGTCCATGCTTTCGTTCAGGCAGGATGGGCACCTGTCCTCGCCTTGAGCAACGTCGTAGACGGACCGACAGAGGCGGTGCTGCGCATCCGCCCTGGCGATCCTCACCCGTTCGCCTTCGCGCGGGTCATGTTCAATGTGGCGCTTTGCCGTCGATGGTTCGGCGACGGTCCCTGGGACGCGGTCGCGGCTGCCTGGATGCATCGGCACCCGCTGGATCGGGCCAGGGGAGAAGGCGCGGATGTCGCTCGCGCGAGCATGGCCGCCCTCGAAGACATCGCGGACGTCTGCACCCGCCACCCGATGGCGGCGTTCCGTGGCGCACCGCTCTCCTCACTGCTCGATCCCAGACGCGTCTCACCAGCCGCCCTCGAAACCTTCGCGCGTCAGGCAGGCCCCTCGCTCCTCACCTCGTCATACCTGCGTCGCCGCGAGTCACTGCGCATTCTCGCGATCCTCGTCACCCGCACCGCGCTCGACCCGGCTCGGTCGCTCGAGCATCGATCGAACATGGAGCGCTGGCTGGTCGACCTCGGCAACGACGCCGCGCGCACCTCGACGGATGCTTCCATCGCTCTGCCGGGGACGGCATCCGACGCAACGCTCTCGCCCAGCCGGGCGGCCTGAACGCACCATCGAAGGGAAAGATCATGACACAGAACCCCACGCAGTCCTCGGGAACGTCCAGTCACAGTTCAAAGAGTTCCGCTTCATCGGGCTCCGGCTCGCAACCCGACCCGAACACGAAGCTCCTTCAGGAGATCGCGTCGCTCACCCTTGCAGTCAAACAGCTCGCGGAGAGGAGCGCGCCGCCTCCGGTCGTGGCCGAGGACGAAGCGTTCCAGAGACAGGTCGACTTCGCCTATACGGCGTTGGGAAGCATGCTCGGCCGCGGCTCGACGTTCGAATCGGAGCTGCGCGTCGTCGAGGTGACACGGAGCCACCGATCGCTCACCTTCGTCGACCTGCACGGTGCGCGGGCTGCAAGGATACGCGCCCGGGTGGATGACGCCGACACTGTCACCGCGCTCGACAACCTCACGAATGGCACAGCAGTCACCATTACGTTCGATCCCGAGTACATCGAGGGGATCGAAATTCTCGACATCCCAGACGGTGCGGTCGTCGCCCTCGGCCGGCTCCAGCTCTGACTCCCGAGAGAGGAAACAACAATGTTTGACCAACTCGAGTCGTCGATCGTCGCCAGAACCGGCGGCACCCCGACCCCACAGAACCCCGCCGTCTTTCGCGTGAACCCCCGTCAGCTCGATCGCTGGCTGGAGGAGGCCTGGGCTGACGCGAGGCGCGCACCCCAGCTGCAAACGTCGAACGGAACCATCTGGAAATTTGTGGACCCGACGTTCATCGACGTCCTGGGGTTTCCCAGCAAAAAGTTCCCCGCAGAGCTGCCCGAGTCAGGGCTGTCCGCCTCTGCCGTTGCTTTCGCGAGTGCGGGGGCGAACGTGGTCCGCGAACCCCTGCTCTGGCACCACCTGATCTACGCCTACCTCATCGAAAGTACCGGTATCGTCGATATCTTCGCTCAGGTGCTTCGCCGAATTGTCTCAGGCGAGACACTCGGCACGCTGAGTCCGGAGAGCGTCGCCTGGGCACGCACCACCGAGCAACTCTTCTTCCGTGACCCGCCCGAGTTCGCAATAACCGGCGTCGTCAGCGAAGTGCGAGCGAACGCCCGCGAAAACCGCCGGTGGGCATATAGGCGGTTTTTCGGGTTGCCGCTGCCGCACGACATTCCTGAACCGTGGCGGCCACAGGGCGCTCCGGTCGACTGGAACGCTCTCATGGGTGCCGGATGGAATTCCGACTTCCGGCAGAAGTGGACGGATCTGCTGCGCCAGGTGTGGATCGGAAGCGAGAACATCAACAACTCCGGCGGTCCAAACCCGGTTGACCCGACCTATGTGGCGATGATCTGCCGTGCGCTGCACGACATGTTCACCAACCGCCGTCGCGGTGGTGCGCTCGCGAGGGAGGAGTTCTCGTACGTGAGCATGCTCAACTGGTTCCACCTCACCGTCGAGGACTCCACGCCAATCGTGGTCGACCTTCAGGCGGCCGCATCCAGCCCGGCGGATCGGCTCGCTGCCATTGCGGACCGCGTCGGTCTTCGATCGGCCCCGCGCTCCCGCGAGTTGTTCGAACTTGCCAGACCGGCGTCAACGATCCTCCGTGGCATCGAGGCGGGACTGTTCGACACCGCCACAGGTGCTCGAACGCTCTACCAGCCAGGAACCCAGATCGAGCGCGACATGATTACGATCGTGAACAACTGGCAGTCGGCGACCGGAGACTACGTCAAGGAGCCGAGACCAGCGGCGCCGGCCGGAGTACGGCCGACCGTTTCCGCCCAGCCGCTCCGCGTGCCGTCGCCGGGAGTGCTCGTCGGCGCGGAGGGCACGGTCCAGCCCGTGCCGCGCTCATGACAGGGTGGAACAGCCAAGGCAACGGCGACGAACTCCTGCCGGTGCGTCAACTCCAGGCTGGCGAACAGGCGGTCTTCGTCGCCGAAGGACCGCTATTCGGCAACCGTGAAAGCCGATTCTCCGCTGCCGTGATGGAGCAACTCGTCTCTCCGTTCGCTGCCGGTATCCTCGCCGAACGGGAAGAACGCTACGAGGGAACACCTCCGGGCTCGACCGTTCTCAAACGCGGCAGTTCGGGTGACGCCGTGGGCCGTCTCCAGACGAGGCTGACGGCATCCGGATTCCCCCTCCAGGTCGACGGAAAGTTCGGAGCCGGGACTGAAGCGGCCGTGAAAGCCTTCCAGACGAGGGTCGGCCTCGCCGCCGATGGGATCGTCGGAGCGCAGACCTGGACACGACTGGCCGCCGCCGGCGCCGGCTCCGGCGTCGCAGCGCCCGCTGCGAGCGCCCCCGCATCCTCCGGATCAACCGGCAGCGGGTCCAGCGTCACGGTCCCGAACGTGCAGCTCGGCACCCTCGTCGTCCGCGGTGGTGGTCGGAACTTCACCTACAAGTTCACGCCATCCGACCTGTTGTGGACAGCGAAACTGCTCGTGCACGAGACTGGCGGCAACGACGACGCCGACAGCGCTGCTGTACTGTCGGCGATGCTCAACCGCTTTGGGCTGTTTGCTCACACCAGCTACCCGACCTTCAGCGGCTTCGTGCGCGCGTACTCGACGACGCTGCAACCGGTGTTGATCAACTGGAGGGCTGCGCAACGCAGCATGAACAAGCCGGGCTACCGCAGGACAGGAGGGTTCTATGCCAAGAACCCGTCGATCCCGAAGGGCCAGTTGCAGAAACACCTCGACATTCAGGCGGCGCCGTGGGCCTCGGTCAAACCGGCGGCGAGAGCTCTTGCGCTCCGGGCATTGAGCGGGCGGCTCGCCAACCCGGGGATCGGGCTGGCAAGCGAGTTCGCATCGACCCGCGTGTACTACCGGCAAAATCACGGCGGCGCCGAACCCACGCTTGCGCAGTGGCGGCAATACACGATTGACACGGCCGCCCTGAAGAAGTGGCGATGGGTGGGCGATGTGGCCGGCATCGATCAACGTAAGAACGCGTTCTTCCTCGATCTGCGTGCCAAGGACCTTCCCGCGGATGCTGTGAAGGTGCTCCCCCCTGGCACCTCCGCGAGCGAACTCGAACGGGAGATGGAAGAAGATTCAGGGCACGACACAGGCCTTGAGGAAGCCGGGGAGGAGGAGCTGGAAGAACCGGCATTCGAGGAGCCAGAGCCTGAGGGGTGGGAGCTCGAGGGACTCGGATTCGAGGACGAGGGCGAAGACGAGGACGAGAACGAGGACGAGGACGACGAGAGTTCATTCGAGCAGACGGATGAGACAGTCGGGCGTCTCGCATTCGAACAAGAGTGGTTCGCCGACACCCGGAGGTGGATCGCGTCGACCATGGAAAAGGCCGTCGTCGCCGCGGAACTCGTCGCTGGGAAGCGCGACCTCAACGGCCTCACGAACAAGGTCTTCTTCCTGCGTCACCCGGACAGGCGGAACAGCAAACTCGGCAAGGGTGATGACGCGCTGAAGCGCGAGTGGCTCGCGATCCGTGACTCCTTCGTGCAACCGATTCTCTTGTCGGGTCCGAGAATCGGACCGATCCACGGCGGTCCCGCCGTGCAGAAGTCGCTGCCGTCCGGTGCCGTCATCAGTCCACTGTCGGTGAGCCTTCGTGGCCTGCGAGCGTCGCCAGCCCCGCGGACGGGCGCGCTTGGGTCGATCGTCGTGCACACCACAGGGGGAGGGCCCGCCTCGCGCTCGATCAAGAGTGGTTACAGCAAGGCGGCGGTCGAATACGCGCTCGACCACTACCTCACGGGCAAGGAGGGGTTCGCCCATTACGTTATCGATTTCAACGGCACGATCTATGCGACGGCGAGTGAGAATCGTCAGGCTGCACACACAACATGGGGAGGGGCGGGAGGTCGCGCTTACTTCAAGACGTGGAAAGCGCCCGACTGGTGGACTCGTGTGTGGAATCCGCTTGGAGCCCGTTCTCCGATCGATCTTCTGACATCGGGCGCCACCTATCCCAACCAACGCACCGTCGGAGTCGAGCTCGTCATGCTGCCCGGTTACGGCTACACCGATGAGCAGTACCGTTCGCTGGCCCGGCTCATCGTCGACGTTTCGCGGCGACATGGGCTTGCGATATCCGCAGCCCCTAGCATCGGTCTTCTCGGTCACGAAGACTTCTGCCCGTACCCGTACAAGGGTCTCGGTGGCCGCGAAAACGCTGGGGGCGGGTGGGATCCCGGAGCGCACCGTGACAAGCCGTACTTCGACTGGAGGCGCGTGTGGACGGAGATTCAGGGAGTCGCTCCCGGTTTCGGAGCCGCTACCAAGGAGCTGGAAGACGAGTGGTTCGAGGCAGAGAGCACCGGGCTCTGGGCGTACGAAGACGACGAGTCAGCGGACAGCGAAGGAACTGACGACGAGGATGCTGGTCGTGGCGGGTTTCAGGAGATGGCCCGCGCTGATTTCGAAACCGCTCCCTCTCGTGTGTCCTCGTTCGGGGCTCAAGCGATGACTCTGCCGATTGCCGAAGCGACTGATGCTTCGGCTGGATTACCGGAGGGCCCAAGCGAGGCACCGACCCCACAAGGGGATGTCAATCTCACTCTTACCGACCGAGAATCATCTCCATTTCACCTGACTTTGCTGCTCTCGGGGTGGGCGCCACTGCTTCACCTGCCGAACTCTCCGTTCCAATCCTGGCCGCCTGCCTGGTTCAACCGGCCGAGGGCGAAAATTGCAAGCCTGTCGGGCGAGCAATCCCCTTCAACGAAGCCGTACTGGCCGCTCCAGCTCATCGAGGATGGGCGAGGCTATGACGCCAATATGGACGACTTCACCGTCACGGTGAAGAAGGTTCCACACGTGAACGGTGCAGAACTCACTCCTGCGACGTTGATCGAGAAAGTGCGGCTCAACATCAACGACTTCATTGACACGGCCTATGCAACCTTCGAACCTCTGGACGCCGTTGAGGCGGACCTGTGGCGGTCGAACCATCCCCTCGGAGCGATTGTCAAAATAGACGCCATCGGGCCTGACAATTTCGCCGTGATGTGCGTCGATCATTGGGCGGAGGACCAGCGAGGCGGGTGGGTATTCGCGACCATGGAGACCGGGCCTCGGCTGGTGGGAAGGCATCCGCTGTGCGGCATCCGGTCGTTTGGAATCAACGAGACAGAGGGCGGATGGGAGGTCAGAACGCGTGCGATCGATAGATGGGATTCCGCGCTCGAGACGGTGGCGGGGCACATGATCGGCGCGCCTGCGCAGCAGGCACTGTGGGAGAGTCTTCAGCGGGGCGTCGCTCGGTTCGTCCGGGACCATGGCGGGATCGCCGTCGTCAACAAACCGATCATGCGCGCAGTTCAGTGGGCACGGATCGCGCAGTCGTTCAAGCGTTCCTCGAGCCCCATGAGCTTCTGAACCGTTGGGAATTCGAGACGGGTCGCATCATGCTTGGGTGCGGCTGCTGCGAT
Source organism: Mycetocola sp. Y171 (assembly GCF_056713165.1). NCBI lineage: Bacteria > Bacillati > Actinomycetota > Actinomycetes > Micrococcales > Microbacteriaceae > Mycetocola > Mycetocola sp. Y171. Next base: position 1,255,886 of record NZ_JBWYGX010000002.1, on the reverse strand, counting down.
GATGATGACAACCCGATGCCGATGGATCCGAGGCATTCGGTTTCAGTCGGGATTCAGTGCCCAAGTGTGGCAGTACCGGCTGTCCAATCCGACCAGGTGGCTGTCCTGCCGCCATGGAGACGGCGAGTTTGACTCAACGGTGGCGTGTGTCTTCGAGCCATGGAACAGTGGCGACCAAATACGACTGGACCTCGTGTCAGGAGTAGCGGGGCTACATCCAATCGCTCCGTGGCAGTTCACGTGCTCAGGCGACCTCATATCTCAAGATGTGACGTTGCTTCGGATGTCCAAGCAGCTCATCAGGCCATTCGAACGCCTCGCGAGGAGGACGTGAGCCCCAAGGGCGAGCCGAGCCACAAAATTCGCGTCCTAGTTCTCTACAGGGAACCTCACGACGTCCGCGGGCAACTTTAGAGCTGACCAAAAGTCCGAAGAATGTCCTACCCGTCTGCGTAATCTGAAGGAGTTCTGGCCGGCCCAGTGGCGCTTCTACATAACGGAGGGTTTCGAGATATTTGACGAATCGTCTTGCAGATGGTGGATCGAGTGCAGCTCCATCACCGAGGTTGACGAGGGAGTTAAACCCCTAAGGGTCCCCTTTGAGTCCATTCAGGGGATGAGGCGGTTTGCGCGGTAGCGATCGAAAAGGTCGGCGAACGCCTGATCCGTCCGACGGAAACTGAGAAATCCTGCGGCGCGGCTTTTGCCCATATCGGTGACGACTTCCATCTCCCGTCCGAGATCAGCATCCGTGTGCCACCACGAGGCGAGCCGGGATATATCGTTTTCGATCAAGCCATGCTCGGCTGCGATCGCTGGCCAGTGATGAACGTGCTCAGCCATCTGCAGCTCCAGCGGCCGTGCGCGCTCCTCGAAGCCGACGACCTGCTCTGCGGGCACGCCGAGAAGGTCCGCGAGCCGCGGCCACATCCAACGCCAGCGGAAGACGTCTCCGTTGACAATGTTGAATGCCTCATTTCGGCCAGCAGGCTGGGTCGCGGCCCAGACCATCTGCTCAGCCAGGACCCCCGCATCGGTCATGTCAGTGAGACCGTTCCATTGAGCCGCGCTGCCGGGGAAGGCGAACGGCAGGTCGAGGTGTTTCGCCAAGGTCGCCTGGACGGCGATGGTCAATCCCATGTTCATCGCATTGCCGACGGCGTGGCCGATGACGGTGTGCGATCGATGCACCGACCAAGTGAACCCCTGGAGTGCGGCCGCAGCGAAGAGCTCGTCCTCCTGCGCGTAGTAGAAGTTCGGGGTGTCGAGCCGGGCGGCTTCCTCCCGGAAGGGAGTATCGGGCATTTCTCCCGCGGCGTACGCCTCGAAGGGTCCGAGGTAGTGCTTGAGCCCGGTGACGAGTGCCACATGTTGTAGCGGTGCATGCTCGAGCGCGGCCAGGAGGTCCCGGACCATCGCGCCGTTGATTGCAATGTTCTCGGCTTCCGTGGCCTGACGCTGCCAGGCGGTGAAGAACACGTGCGTCGGGCGTTCGGCGGCGAGGGCAGCTCCCAGGCTTGCCGGATCGCGCAGATCGGCGGTGATGCCTCGCACATTCTCGCTGCTCACAGCCCGACGAGACAGCGCCAGTACCTCCCATCCGTCATGGCTGAGGAGGTCGACGAGGGCCGACCCGGTGATGCCGGATGCACCAACCACGAGCGCGGTCCTCGATCCGTTGGCAGAACTATTCGGGTTTGCGGTCATCCTCGTTACAAGATGACAGTGGAACGCTCTATTCCTTTGGCGAACCCGGCGGAGTTCAATGAGGGCTGCGATGCTCGCGGGCGACTTGCATCAGTCCTCATGCAGCGGTGTACGACAGTTGTGTGAGCTCTTCTGAGACTCGCCACGTGCGCTGAGCATCCTCGGTGCTGTGAAGTCTCGAGTAGAGCTTCTGCTCACCCGGAGCGCCACCCATGTGCCCAAAACCGCGCGGCCCGTAGAATCCGCCGCGTTCAGCTTCGGGGGAGGTCGCTGCGTAGAGTGCGGAGAGTTTCGCGGTCTCGACGGTTCCAAGGAGGATGCTCCGTTCCGAAAGAGTTCGGATGATCTTCCGGCCTGAGGTCTCCGCGTCACGGCCGAGTTCAGGACGCTTCGCGAGCAGGTTCGTCGGCGCAATTCCTGGGTGGGCGAGGTTGCTCGTGATTCCCCAGCCTTCTGCCTGGCTGCGACGGTCGAGTTCGAGGCCGAAGAGCCCGAATGCGATCTTCGATTGGCTGTAGGCCTTCATGCCGTCGTACGAGCGTTCCCAGTTCAGATCGTCCCAGTTGATGGCCCCACTATTCGCCGCGACGCTGATCTGCGAGGTGACGCGTGCGTTGCCGGAGCGAAGCAGCGGAAGTAGGTGGCCCACGAGGGCGAAGTGCCCCAAATGATTGGTCCCGAACTGAAGTTCGAAGCCGTCGGCGGTCACCTGCCGGTCGGGCGGGGTCATGACGCCGGCGTTGTTGATGAGGATGTGGATCGGCCGGCCCTCGGCTCGGAGGGTCTCGCCGAGGCTGGCGACGGAGGCGAGCGAGGACAGGTCGAGTTCGCGGAGTGACACGTCCGCGTTGGGTTCCTTTCGCCGGATTGTGGCTATCGCGGCGTCACCCTTGCGCGGGTTCCGCACGGGCAGGAGTACCTCGGCGCCGGCCGCTGCGAGCCTGGCGGCGATGCCAAGTCCGATGCCGTCGCTTGCTCCGGTGACGACGGCGCGTTTGCCGGACAGGTCGGGGACAGTGATATCGATCGGTTTGCGTGGCATGTGTTCTCTCCTGAAAGTGGTTTCGTTTCCTCCACGGTCGTCGACGACTGCGAAGTTATTCAGGGCCGGTTGATCCGTGGATACGGGAGGCCCCTTTTTCAGAATCAGGCTTGTCCGTCCCGGATCACGCTGTCGAGAAGGGGGGATCGCCAGGCCGTGAATGTGCACCGAGCGAGCCGCAAGAATGGAGAGGAGGGAAAGAGGCACCCATGGAGATCGACCGGGCAGGATTGGCGGGGTTCCTCCGGCGCCGTCGGGAGGCGCTGCAGCCCGAGGACGTCGGCCTTCCACGTGGACAGCGCCGAAGGACGAGCGGGCTGAGGCGGGAGGAGGTGGCCGGGCTCTGCCACATGTCGACCGACTACTACTCGCGGCTGGAACGGGAGCGCGGGCCTCAGCCGTCCGAGCAGATGATCGCGTCGATCGCGCAGGGCCTCCATCTCTCGCTCGATGAGCGAGACCACCTCTTCCGGCTCGCCGGTCATAACCCACCGGCGCGTGGGGCGGGCGGCGAGCACGTGGGACCGGGACTGCTGCGCATCTTCGATCGTCTGCGCGATACGCCCGCTGAGATTGTCACTGAACTCGGAGAGACACTGCGGCAAACCGCGCTCGGTGTCGCGCTCACCGGGGATCTGACCGCCTACACGGGGCCTGCCCGAAGTATCGGCTACCGCTGGTTCACCGAGCCCGCCGCGAGACAGCTCTACGCCCCTGAGGAGCATCCGTATCTCACTCGCTTGTGGGTCTCAGGATTGAGGGGAGTAGTCACGTTACGTGGTCCCGGCTCCCGTGCGGCGCACATCGCTGACCTGCTCCTGGACCGCAGCGAGGAGTTCCGAGAGGTGTGGAGCAACCACGAGGTCGGCCTTCGTCCCAAAGAGATCAAGCACTTCGCCCACCCCGAACTCGGAGCACTCGAATTGACCTGCCAGACGCTGGTCGACCCTGTTCAGTCGCACTCGCTGCTCGTCTATACCGCCATCCCAGGTACCGAGAGTCATGAGAAGTTGGAACTTCTGTCCGTTATTGGAGCTCAGACGCTTCGCTGACAGCATGAGGCCATTCGAAATGGGCCGGAGTCGTTATCGGTGGCGAAGCATCCGTCACGGTGGTTATGTCGCACAAGGAGCACCTCGGTGGGAAGTCGAGCTTCGCAGCCGTCGAGAACCGTCCGTAAGGGGTTCCAGCTAAGCGTTCCCAAGTGGCATGGCCCGGGACGATACTTGACGTACGCGTCTTCTCCTCTGTGTCGTCGCCAGCTATCGGCAGCGCGGTGTGCGGCTGAGAGTCGGCGAGGCGGGGGATGTGGTGCGCGACGATATTGTTGAACGCTTTGACAATCCGGGTGCCCGGCAGGAGGGCCTGCTCGTATTCTGCGGTCGTGGTCTCGAGGGTATCTAGTTGCTCGATGCGACCGTCCCGATACGGGTAGTAGTTCCCGGTGGAGAGGATCGTCCTGCCAGCGAACACGTCTGCGGGCAGCTTCGGATAGGCGGTAAGTGGTATGGCCAGTATCGGGATTTCGCCGAACTCTGCTGATGCACGGACGTCGCCGGCCTGTGCCTGGGGACCGAGTTCGTCGACGAGGCCTGTCAGCGACTCTGGTCCACGTGAGTTCGCGATCAGGACCTCGTAGCCCGCTGCGATCGACAGCGTGGAAGCCCGACTCCGACCTGTTCCTCGGCGGGCGTTAGGCGCGGGCTCGATAGCGCCGAGGCTTCCGGGACGAGATCGTCCTGCAGCGCCGCGCCCGGACGGGTCGCAGGAACGGTCCGGTCTTTCCCCGTTCACCGGCGGGCTACCGGACGGCAACCGACATCCTGTTGCGTTGACCTTGTCAGAGTCGCCTCGGAGGGAAACAGAATCATGTCGCAGCAGGAAACACGGAAAAGTCTGCCGATGGCCGGCCACACCAAAGGCAAGCGCAGCCCGGTGACCTGCCAGCTCAAGTGCGGCAACGCCTGCGCGATGGGCGTCTGCAACCAGAGCGACAATGACTACTTCAAGGACATCGTCGGCGTGGCTCTGTCCCGTCGTTCGGTCTTGCTCGGCGCGGGTGCCGGCGCCCTGGCCCTCACTTTTGCCGGATTCGACACCCCATTCGGCGGCACGCCTGCCGCTCAGGCGACTGGCCGCGGGCTGTCGTTCACACGCATCGCTCCCGTGGACTCGATGGTGGACGACTTCACGGTACCCGCCGGCTACCAGTGGTCGCCGATCATCCGCTGGGGCGACCCGATCCTGGCCGGTGCGCCCGAGTTCGACATCGACAACCAGACGGCCGAGGCGCAGGCGCTCCAGTACGGCTACAACAACGACTACCTCGACATCATCGAGCTTCAGGGCAGTGGTGGCCGCAGCGGCCTCCTGGTCACCAACCACGAATACACCAACCCAGGCATCATGTTTCCGACCGCCGCGAACGAGGAGGAGCGGCTGCAGCAGCTCCGCATCACCATGGCTGCGCACGGCATGGCCGTCGTCGAGCTGAAGCGGAAGAAGAAGGGCCGGCCGTGGACTTATCTGCGGTCCTCCTCCTACAACCGCCGCGTCACGGCATCCACCCCGTTCCGCCTCACCGGACCGGCCGCTGGCCACGACCTGCTCAAGACGCAGGGCGACCCCACAGGCATGACCGCCGTCGGTACCTTCGGCAACTGCGCCGGCGGCACGACGCCGTGGGGCACCGTGCTCTCCGGCGAAGAGAACTTCAACAACTACTTCCGGTCGCCGGCCACGACCGCCGGTCAGAAACGGTACGGACTGTCCACGTCGGCGTCCACCTACGGGTGGGAAGCCATCGAGCCGCGATTCGACGCGGTAGCGAACCCTGGCTACGTGAATGAACCGAACCGGTTCGGCTACATCGTCGAGATCGACCCGCTCGATCCCACATCCACCCCGGTCAAGCACACCGCCATGGGGCGCATGAAGCATGAAGGCGCCAACGTCACCGTCGCGCCGGACGGCCGGATCGTGGCGTACATGGGCGACGACGAACGCTTCGACTACCTGTACAAGTTCGTGTCGCACAAGACTCTGCGCAAGGGAAACAGTGCCAAGGCCCGCGCACACAACAAGACGATCCTCGAGACCGGTGACCTCTACGTCGCCCGCTTCAGTGGCAATTCACCGGCCGCCGAGATCACCGGCACCGGTGCCCTGCCGAGCGACGGTGCCTTCGACGGCAGCGGAAAATGGATGCCGCTCACACTGAATGGTGAGAGCGCCGTACCCGGCTTCACCGTCGAGGAAGTGCTCGTGCACACCCGTCTGGCTGCGGATGCTGTCGGCGCCACGAAGATGGATCGCCCGGAGGACGTGCAGCCCCACCCCACCAGCGGCAAGGTGTACGTCGCCTGCACCAACAACACCCAGCGGGGCACGCTCGGCAAAGCGGGTGTCGATGAAGTCAATCCGAAGACGATCAACCGCGATGGCCACGTGATTGAGATCACCGAGAAGAGGAACGACGCCACCGCCACGAGCTTCGCGTGGACCATCCTGCTGGTCTGCGGTGACCCGGCGGTGTCCGGCTCGACGTACTTCGCCGGCTTCCCGGTCGACCAGGTCTCACCGATCTCGTGCCCGGACAACCTGGCCTTCGACAAAGCCGGCAACCTGTGGATCTCCACCGACGGTCAGCCTGGCACGATTGGCTACAACGACGGTCTCTTCCGGGTGGGCCTGAAAGGTGCCGATCGGGGCCGCGTCGACCAGTTCCTAGCCGTGCCGCGAGAAGCGGAGACCTGCGGCCCCATCATCCGGGACGATGAACGGATGGTCTACGTCGCCGTTCAGCACCCGGGTGAAGACGGCAGCTTCGCCAACCAGCACTCGTACTTCCCCGACTACACCGCAGTCAACCGCAAGGGCCTGGTCGCGGCGCCCCGTCCGTCGGTCGTGCAGGTGTGGCAGAGCTAGAGCCTCCTGCTCGATTCGCCACGAAGGCCTAGCGCGGTGCGTCTGAGAATTGTCAGACGACCGGAACTTCAGGGACCAGCGCTGTGCGGAGGTCTGCCTTCGCTTTCTGGTAGCGACTCCGCGCCGTGGACGCTGGGATGTCCAGGATTTTCGCGGCTTCCGTCAGTGTGAATCCTTCCCAGTGGACCAGCCGGACGAGCTCCGCCAGAGCTGGGTCGAGGCGGGCAATCGCGTCCCGGACCTCGGCGCCGTCGTCGGCAGAGGTTGCCGCCGAGTCATGGTGGCTGTGGCTCCGGATGCGGTCGGCAAGTGCCCATCGGCGGTGCTCGCCACGCGCATGGTTGAGGAGCGTTTTTCGTGCGATCCCGAATAGCCACATTCGTGCCCGCTCCGATTCCGCGGGGAGGTGGCGAACCCGCCGCCAGGCGGTGACCATCGTCTCACTGAGGAGATCGGGAGCGTCGTCGGGGCCGGCGCGTCGGGCGAGGTACGCCAGCAGGTCCGTCGCGTTCGCCTCGAAGGCCATGATCAGTGCCGCGTCTTCTCCGTGGCGCGTCATTTGTCGCCATTCCAGTTTTCGCCGCTGCAGTGCAGCTGGCTGTGCCACGTCAGCGCGGCGAAATCCTCGAAGTCCGAGTCATACTCCGGGAGTTTCGGGGCGGGCAGATCGGTGAGATCAAACCCTGCCGCCTTCAACGCGTTGGCGGCGGCTTCTTGCAGGGCCTGGTCGTGGGCCGTCCACTCATTGATCTCCGCGGCCTGAGGATCGATGTCGGCCTGGTTCGTCGCTGCCTGCGCAGCCTCAAGCGCTGCGAGATGCTTCGCCACGAACGGGTCGGCGGCCGCCTCGATATCTGTGTTCGCGAACCAGTCATCGACGGCGCGGTCCACGCCGCCCTGGATCGTCGGATCATACGTGTCGACAGCGCTGTAGCGGATCTCGCACTCTCCCCACGTCGCAGACGTGTAACTGTAGGAGCGGTCGGGGTTCTCCAGCCCATTGCCCCACAGCCAGCCCGAAGCCGCCGTCGCGACGCCGGCCCCACCTGCGAGCAGAAGCGCGAGGGTCCCGCCAAAAATCGCTGTGCGCCGATACTTCCTCGAGGGACGCGCCACACGTCGCGCATCCGCGAGCATCACATGCAGGTCTTTCTTGTCGATCACCTGTCGCGCCGGCGCCGAAGCGTCCAGCAGGTCATCCAACGGTTCTCGATCCATAAGTTCTTTCCTCGTCTCAGAATAGGTTCACTCAATACCTGTCCGGCGCGGCGCGATTCGTCCACGAAGCAGCAAGATCGCCCATACCCGCTCACGATCACGGCCTGGCCCGCAGGGCTCAGCAATGACCGGTGCGTCGAGCATGGCATCAGCGGAAGAGTCTCCTCCGAGTCCGGGATAGAGCGGCATTGTGGAGAAGCCGCGCGACTGGAACCTCTGGCCCCCGCCGGCCTGCACGCGGTAGAACAGTTTCATGGCCACGTCGTCGCTCGTGTTAGGACCCATGCTGCGGTACGTCGATGAGACGTCAGCGAGCATCTGGGTGGAGACACGAGCCGGATGCCTGGTCACGGTGCGCGCCGAGGGGCGAGCGTGGCAGGCCCGCAGCTTTGCCGTGCACGGGCATAACTACGCGCTCGTGGAAGTCGATCGGCTCGAGCCGGGCACCGTCAGGCCGTACGAGGTGGAGATCGACGGGGTTGTCGTCTGGCCAATTCCGGATTCCGAGTACCCGGCATCCGTGATCGCCACGCGTATGCCGGGCAGACACCCGCGCATCGCGTACGGGTCATGCCGCACGAGTGTGCCCCACGACCGTGCCGGCAACCGTACCCACGGGGTCGACTCACTGCGAGCGTTCGCGCTCGCGGTGGCGGACGGCCGCGAGCCACGACCGGATCTTCTGCTGTTCCTCGGTGACCAGGTGTATGCCGACTCGACCACGGGGGAGATGCAGGAATTCATCCGCAGTCGGCGCGACATCCACCAGGAGCCCGGCGCGGAATTGAAAGACTTCGAAGAGTACGCCCACCTCTATCAACTCGCCTGGTCGGACGAGGCCAATCGGTGGCTGCTCTCGAGCGTGCCCACCGCCATGATTTTCGACGACCACGACATCCGCGACGATTGGAACGCATCGCTCGAGTGGAAGAAGAAGATGGAGGCCACCTCCTGGTGGCACGAACGGATCGTCGCCGGACTGGCGTCCTACTGGGTGTACCAGCACCTCGGCAATCTCTCTCCCCGCGAACGGGCAACAGACGAGTTGTGGCGTCAGATCTCTGGGCACGATGACACATCGTCACTCGAGCTCAGCGCCGCGCTCGACGAGTTCGCGGACCGCTGCGACAAAGACCCGAGCAGTTACCGCTGGAGCTACTGCCGCGACTTCGATGACGTGCGGCTGATCGTCGTGGACTCCCGCGTCGCGAGGGATCTCACGCCCTCGGCTCGCGGGGTGCTGAACGTGCAGGAACTGGCGTGGTTCGATGAGCGGATGGTGGGCGGGTTTCGCCACGTGCTTGTGGGCACTTCGCTGCCGTTTCTCCTTCCCCTTGGACTCCACCACGTGGAGGCCTGGGATGAGGCAATCGCACAGGGCGCCTGGGGTCGGCTGGGCGCGTGGGTCGGCGAACGGCTGCGGCAGGGTTTCGACCTGGAGCACTGGGCAGCATTCCAGAACAGCTTTCAGGCCGTCGCCCGGATCGCGACGGAGCTGGCTGACGGTGAGCGCGGCCCATCGCCGCTGACCGTAACTTTCCTGTCCGGCGACGTGCACTTTTCCTATTTGGCGGAGGTGGAGCGCCAGAGCGGCAGTCGCATCGTGCAAGCCGTCTGCTCGCCCGTGCGGAACCCATTGCCGAGGTTACTGCGCTGGTTCTCGGCGGCGATGTCGTACGGCGCAGCGACGCCTCTGGGGGCGGCGGCCGCGCGCTCGGTTCGGGTTCCCGACCCGCCATTCCGCTGGAAGACCGTGAAGGGCCCGTGGTTCGACAACAACCTCGCGCTGCTGCAGGACGGATCAGACGGTCTCGTCATGACGTGGCACACCGGCGTCGTCGAGCACGGGGACGAACTGCACCCACGCCTCCAGGAGGTCGCATCCATCACCGTGGCGGCGGAGAGGGACAGCACGCTGTCGCCCTGACCAGCGGCGAATCTGGTGGAACCGTCGCTGGTTGGTGCGGATTGCTCGCACCAGAGTGGCGACTGGGTTTATGGTGACGAGGGAAAGGTGATCCGCTGGGCTCGGAAAGGGGCACAAGATGAGTGAACCGTCCTGGACGCAAGTCGTCAAAACCGTCGAACCGGAGCAGCCGCAGCTGAAACGGGTGCTCGGGCCAGGGCTCCTGCTCCTTTTCATCGTCGGAGACATCCTCGGCACGGGAATCTACGCTCTCACGGGCCAGGTCGCCGCAGAGGTCGGGGGAGCCGCCTGGCTGCCCTTCCTCCTGGCGTTCGCCGTCGCGACTGTGACCGCCTTCTCCTATCTGGAGCTGGTCACGAAGTATCCGCAAGCTGCGGGCGCCGCGCTGTACACGCACAAGGCATTCGGCATCCACTTCTTCACGTTCATCGTGTGCTTCATCGTCATGACATCCGGCATCACGTCAGCGTCGACCGCCTCACGGGCGTTCGCGGCGAACCTCACCGTCGCCTTCGGCCTTCCGGGCGACACGCTGCCGACCATGCTCATCGCACTCGCGTTCATCGTGCTCATCATGCTGGTCAATCTTCGCGGCGTGTCCGAGAGCGTGTGGCTCAACGTCGTCCTGACCCTCGTGGAACTGTCGGGTCTTCTCCTCGTCATCATCATCGGCATGTGGGCGATCGCCGGCGGCAACGCGGACTGGTCGCGGGTCGTCGCTTTCGACACGCCTGAGGACAAGAACGTTTTACTCGCGGTGAGCACGGCCACCTCGCTCGCGTTCTTCGCGATGGTCGGCTTCGAAGATTCGGTGAACATGGCCGAGGAGACGAAGGACCCGAGCCGCATCTTCCCGAAGATGATGCTCAGCGGGCTCGGCATCGCTGCGGTGATCTACGTGCTGGTGTCGATCACCGTTGTCGCGCTGGTCCCCATCGGAGACCTGGTCGGCAGCGAGACCCCGCTCGTGACGGCGGTCGAGGCGGCGGCACCCGGCTTCCCGATCAACGACCTTCTGCCGTTCATCTCCATGTTCGCGGTCGCCAACACGGCACTGATCAACATGATGATGGCGAGCCGCCTGCTCTACGGCATGAGCCGGCAGAACGTGCTGCCGCCATTCCTCTCGAAGATCGCTCCGAAGCGCCAGACGCCCTGGGCGGCAATCCTCTTCACGAGCGCACTGGCGCTGGGCCTCATCGTCTACGTCTCCCTCGACGCCGAAGGCTCGATCGTGGCTCTGCTGGGCGGCACGACGTCGCTCCTCCTGCTCACGGTGTTCGCGGTCGTCAACGTGGCCGTGCTGGTGCTGCGGCGTCAGCCGGTCGACCACAAGCACTTCCACACACCCGTCTTCCTGCCGGTCATCGGGGCGATCACCTGCCTGTACCTGGTCTTCCCGTGGACCTCCGGTCGGCCCGCCGGGCAGTACGGGATCGCGCTCGTGCTCCTGGCGATCGGCATCGTGTTGTGGATTGCCGAGCGCATCTACACCGCCTCACGTCGTCGTCGCGGGTGATGTCTCGCCGACGTCGAGTCCCGGTCGTCATCGGGGCGGCGGCGCTTGCCGCGATCCTGGCCGGATGCGTGGCACCGCCGGACAGCCGGCTCGACGACTACGAGACACGGGCAGAGGGGATCCACGCGGAACTTCTCGCGCAGCTGCCTGACGCCGCCGACCAGACAGTCAGTTCCCGGGCCTGGTTCGATGAATCCGAGTGGCTCGTCCCTGCGGAACGTCAGGTGGCGCACTGGACGACAGAATCGACCCTCACGCTCGACGACCCGTTGCCTGCCGCGGCGGCCGCCCTCGGCGAGCACCTCATTGCCGAGCGCTGGACGGCGGAGTCGATTGTCGAGGCCGATGGTTTCCATTCTGACGTCTACCGCCTGAGCGAAGCCGACGGGGAATGGATCGTCGAAGTGTCATGGAACGACGGGCAACGCCTGCTCGTGATGGTCCAGAGTCCCGTCACCGTCCGCGGCCCGGCACAGGGCTGACAGACGAAAGACTCGTGGGAGGCCGGTGTGAACCGGCCTCCCACGAGTCTGTGATCAGCTCGTCGTTACCGAGCATCCTCGGCAGCGAGCAGTTCGGCGACGCGTCGACGCTCCGCCTTGCCCCAGGTCTCACGGGTCGTGAGGATGCCGATGAGGCCGATCGTCGCAGCGAGGAGAACGACCAGCGATGCTCCGGGCCAGCCGATCGCTCCGACCGCGAGGGCCGCGATGAGCGGAGCGAACCCGCCGACCGATGCGGCGATCTGGTAGCCCATCGACGCGCCGGAGGTGCGGGTAGCCGTGCCGAACTGTTCGGTCAGCAGGGAACCCTGCACACCGGTGAGGGTGGCGTGGATGACACCGATGCCGATGATGAAGGTGAGCACGACCAGCGCGGGGACGGCGTCGTTGGTGAGCAGGTACATCGGGAACGCGAACGCCATTGCGGCGATGCATCCTGCGATGTACAGGGGCTTTCGACCGACCTTGTCGCTCAGGCTTCCGGCGGCAAAAGTGATGAAGATCGCCACGAGGCTCGCGGCGGTGATCGCCCCGAGCGCGAGTGGCCTGATGTCCGGGAAGCGCTCCGCCATGTAGTTCAGGAGGTACGTTGCCGTCGAGTAGTAGGTGAAGGACTCGACGATGCGGAGGGAGACGACCCGGAGGATGCTCTTCCAGTCGTTGCGCCACGCGCTGAGGAACGGGTTCTTCACCGTCTGGCCCGACGCCTTGGCATCTTCGAATTCAGGTGATTCACTGAGGCGCGAGCGGACGAACAGTGCAGCGATGACAAGCACCGCGCTGAGGAGGAACGGCGTCCGCCACTGCCAGTCGCCTTCGAGCCCGGCGCTGAAGACGAACATCGCGCTGGCCATCGCGATGCCGAGAGGGTTACCCGCCTGGGGGATCGCCGCGTACATGCCGCGTCGGTTCGCCGGCGCGTGCTCGTAGGCCATGGTGATGGCCCCACCCCACTCCGCTCCGAAGGCGAGACCCTGGATCATCCGGATGAGGACGAGCAGGATCGGTGCGAGGATGCCGACCGTCGCGTAGGTCGGAAGGATGCCGATGCAGAAGGTCGCGCCTCCCATCACGATCATGGCTGCGACCAGAACGGGTTTGCGTCCGAACCGGTCAGCCATGTAACCGCCGATGGCGCCACCGAGCGGGCGCATCAGGAACCCGACGGCCAGGGTGGCGAAGCTCAGCAGTGTGCCGATGAACCGGTCTTCCTCGGGGAAGAACACCGCGCCGAAGTACAGAGCGGAGGCGGTGCCGTAGGCGATGAAGTCGTAGTTCTCGACGCTCGTCCCGATACCGGCGGCGATCGATGTCTTGAGCCGGTCGGGTGACCCGCGGAGTGATGTCCGTGGTTTGTCGATGGTGGTGTCCGTCATAGTGGATCTCCTTTGATCGTGCCACAGATGATTGCGTGGCAGCCGTGCGAGGTGGTTGTGGGTCAGGTCAGTTCAGGGACGAGGGAAGAGGTGCGGTCGTCGAGTGCGTTGAGCTTCGCGACCCGGCGACGAGTGTCTTCGTCGTCATCGAAGGTCGCGTTGAGGAAGTTCGCGACGATCTCGCCGATGAAGGCTCGGGGCGCAAGCCACGCTCCGAGCGCGATGGCGTTGGCGTCATCGTGTTCGACGGCCTGGTGCGCGGAGAACGGCTCGTTCGCGAGTCCGCACCGGATGCCACGGATCTTGTTGGCAGCCATGATCGCTCCGGCGCCTGAGCCGCAGACGAGGATCGCACGATCTGCGCGGCCATCGAGAACCGGGATGCACGTCGCCACGGTGATGTCGGGAAAGTCGACCGGGTCGGTGTTGTGGGTCCCGCAATCGATGACCTCGTGCCCGAGGGCCGTGATCGCGTCGTGCACGAGCTGTTTGTAAGGGAAGCCGGCGTGGTCGGCTCCCAGTGAGACCTTCATGATGTGCTCCAAATCGGCTGGTTGGCTGGGGCGGCGACGGACAGGTCCAGGGACCGGTCGACGTCGAGGAGGTAGGGGATCGACTCGGACGCACCGGGTCGGGTGACGGTGAGACCAGCCGCAGCCCCGGCGACGCGCAGGTGCGCAGCTGAGACGCCGTCGAACGGAAGGGCGCTGGCGAGGTATCCGATGAACGTGTCGCCTGCCGCGGTGGTGTCGACCACGTCGACGGATGCCGCAGGCACGCTTTCGCTGCGGACACCGTCGATGACGATGGAACCGTCCGCACCCAGCGTGCAGACGACGACGGCATCCAGCCGCCGGCCGACAGCGCCGATGAGCCCGTCCCTGTCCTGGTCCTCGAGACCGAGGAGTTCGGCGACGCAGAGAAGCTCATGTTCGTTGACGATCAGCACGTCGATCACGTCGGGAATGTTGTCGAGGGCGGTCGGAGCGGGAGCCGCGTTCCAGACCACGGTCGCCCCCGCGGTCCGTGCCACCCGGGCCGCGGCCGAGGCTGCTGACGCGGGCAGTTCGTTCTGCAGGACGACGATGTCGGTCGTGCGGAGACCGGTGAGCAGGCGGGTCACGTCATCGCCGTCGAGGGTTCCGTTCGCACCTGGGACGACGACGATGGAGTTCTCGCCCGAGTCATCCACCGTCACGACCGCGTATCCGGTGTGCACGTCGCTGCGGACGACCATCCTGTCGATGTCGACTCCGTCCGACCGGAGCCGGTCGCGAGCGGCATCCCCGGCATCGTCGTCGCCGACAGCGCCGACCATGATGACCGTTGCACCGGCGCGCGCAGCTGCGACTGCCTGGTTGAGGCCTTTCCCGCCGAGGCCGGTGTCGAGCCGACTGCCGGTCACGGTTTCTCCGGGGGAGGGATGCCGCGGAGTCCTGACGAGGATGTCCCGGTTCACGCTTCCGACGACGAAAATGCGACGTCCAGCGGTCACGTCTTCGCTCGGAACACGCGAGGCGGCTCCGGGAAAGACGGTCGCGTCACGAGCGTCATCGTTGATGGTCGGCATTGATCCTCCGCGTGGAAACGTTTCCAATTGGGAACGTTTCCACTATTGCTTAACGTCGACGGGAGCGCAACCTCGGACCTGGAGCGCCTCGCCATCCAGCATTCGGCACGACGCGCGGCGAGGGATTTGCGCGGCGCGGTCCTGTGTTGGAAACTGATGAAACGTTTCCAGTGGAAGTTGACCTATGCCGACGATCAAAGATGTCGCGGAGCGAGCGGGAGTCTCCCTCGGCACAGCGTCGCGCGTGCTCAGCGGCGGTGGCAACACGTCGCCCCGGTCGCGTTCCCGGGTCCAGGCTGCCGCGGCCGAGCTGAACTACATCGCCAACGGCCCGGCGCGATCGCTCCGCAGCGCGCGCACGAACGTTCTCGGGCTGCTGGTCTCCGACATCCGTAACCCGTTCTTCTCCGAGCTCGCGCATGCGGCTGAGCGGGAGGCGATGCGGCTGGGCTACACGGTGATCCTCGCCAACGCGAACGAAGACGAAACCCAGGCTGACCAGTACCTCCGCATCTTCGCCTCGCAGCGAATCGACGGTTTGCTGCTTGCTCCTCAGGGCCCTCTCACTCCGCAGCTGACCTCGCTCCTCGCGTCAGGTCTTCCGGTGGTGCTGCTCAACCGGCTCGTCGAAGGCCTCGACGCGCCGTTCTTCGCCACGGACAACAGTCAGGGCGTCGGCCTCGTCCTCGATTGGCTGCAGGCCAGAGGGCACACGGACGTTGCCTTCGTCGGAGGCCCGACCACGATCTCGACCGGCGCGGAGCGTGAAGCGGCTTACCTCGCAGGCAGGGCGTCACACGGGATCAGCACCGACGAGGCGCTCATCGATGCCGGCGACTTCCTCGCCGACGGCGCCGAGCTCGCCATGGTGCGCATTCTCGACAGGGGAGCGCAGCCGACGGCGGTGTTCGGAGCGAACGGACCAACCACTCTTGGTGCGGTGCGTGCCCTGCGCCACCGTCTCGGCCCTTCGTGGGCTTCCCAGATCGAGGTGGTCTCGTTCGACGATCTCGAGTGGTTCGAGTTCGTGTCGCCGGCGATCAGCGCGGTGAGGCACGACGCTGCCGCCATCGGCAGGCGCGGCGTCGCCGGGCTGCTCGAACTCATCGCAGGCGGAACCGTCGAGTCTCAGCGGATCGCGACCACGTTCATCGATCGTTCGGAGTCCTAGGGCGCGTTCAGTTCGCCTGCGACAGCGCTTCGGCGAGTGAGCGTTCCAGCAGTGATCGCAGCGCGCCGCGGTCGACATCCGTCAGCCGCGTGAGGTAAAGACAGACCTTGCTCGCACGGTAGGTGCCGAGCCCCGCCAGGAGATCGGGCCAGCGCACCGAGAAGTCGTCGGCGAGGTAAATCGTGTGCTTCGTCGGCCCTGGCGCGAATGCGAGCAGGGGAGAACGGCCGCCATGTCCGCTCTCGTAGCGATACTCGAACTCACCGAACCCGATGATGCGGCCCGCCCAGACGACGGGCTCCTCACCGCTGATCTCGCCGAAGAGAGCGAGCAGCTCGTCAGCCTCTGCACGCCTGGGGCCGGTGGCACGGTCGAGCACCTCAGCGACCGGCAGGTCGGACGGCGACATTGCGGGCTGTTTCGCTGCCATGCGTCTCCTCGAGCTCGTGCTGGACCCTCAGCGTACTGCTGCAGACTCCTCCGCCGGTGACGGCCACTCGACGGTGTCCGGACCGGGAATGGCGCGGTCATCTCGCATCAGCGTCGTTCCGGCGGGAATCTCCACCGTGGTCCGCCCTCGAGTGGCGACGACGACGATGTCGCCGGAAGGAGCCGGGATGACGACGCTCGCCCAGTCGAGGTCACCGAGTTCCGGGCGCACCTCGAACCGGGCCCATCCGTCGTCGATGGGTCGCACCCCGAGAACCGCCTCCGGCAGGATGACGGCAGGACCCGATGCCCAGGCGTGGCTGAGACTGCGGCCGAACGGCCGGCCGTACATCGCGAGGATGTCGTCGCCGACGGTCGCTTCCTCCCAGAACGTGCCAGGGCCGCGATCGAGCATCGCGCCCCACGTCTCCCGCACCTGCTCGAGCGCCGCAGGCGTGTCTCCCGCCGCGAGCATGGCCCGGAGACGGAAGGCCGTCATGAAGGGTGTCCCGGCGGCGCCCACGCGAATGGCATCCGCCACACCCGCGGGGATCTCGCTTCCGTTGTGGATCCCGGAGAGCACCGCGAGGAAGTTGGCGTAGCGGGCCGGCTGTTCGGACTCCCGGGCGTCGAGGTAGTCGGCCCAGCGCCCATGGGTCGGCAGCCACCCGCGTTGCCGAAGGGTGGTGGCGAGGTCCGTGGCCAGTTCGCCCCACCGTCGGGCGTTCGGATGCTGCGTCGCCGCGAGTACCCGATGTGCGCTGCGAAGTGCCCAGTACCAGAGCATCTGCAGGGCGATCGGATCGCGGCCGATTTCCAGTGTGAGGCCCCAGTCGAGGAACACCGAGCCGTGCCCGGCGTCGACGAAACCGCCTGGCTGGTTCGTGGGCCGGAACACCCCGTCTTCTCCCGAGTGTCGGGCCAGGTCGGTGACGAACGCGTCGAGTCGGTCCGCTTCCGTGGCGGCGAAGGAGAGATCGCCGAAATACCGCAGGCGAAGGCCGGCGTTCACCACCCACCAGAGTGAATAGTCGGCGATCCCGTTCACGTATCCGTGATCGGGTCGGCCCAGCGCGACAAGTCCGTCGGCGACGACACCACCGACCCCGAGCGCGTAGGCGTTGGCGAGTGTGCTCAACGCCTGGTCGCCGGCCCACGGCATCCGATCACGTTTGATCCCGTCGATCATCAGTCCCTGCATACAGAGACGTAGGGTGTACTGCGATGCAGCCCAGATGCGGGTGAGCCGGTCATCGGAGCAGGCGAATGCTCCCGGGCGGTCGACCGGGGGCACGGATGCCTGCACGACGACGGATGCGAGGGGAACGCTCGATTCGACGGAAAGGTATCGGAAGCCGAGCAGATGTCTCGTCGTCCAGCCCCCATCGCCCATGGCGACGAGCTCGTGCCGCGTTTCATGTGTGTCCGGGTCGGCGCGGGCCTCGTCGATGCTCTCGCCGCTGGACACACGCGGGGGATGGCCAGGCGGGAAGATCGGGCGGCCGAGCACAGGCGCGCCCACGTCGAACAGCGAGTCGCCGATGCCGAGCGCGACGACTTCGACCGAGCCGGCCTGTTCGAGGTGCGGTGCGACGTCGCCGCCGTGTCGGGGGAGTACGGCCTCCCACGCACCGTCACCGGTCCGCGCCTGCCAGTTCCGGAGCGGCGCGTCCCGATCGACCAAAACACCGGGAACCTCACCCTCGGCCCCGGTGACGTCGACGCGGACCTCGGCGCCTGCTGGAGCGGTGACCGAGAGAACTCTTGCGGACTGATCGAGGACGTCGCGGGTGCTGGGCACGCCGTTCACGGTAGCCGCGGTCAGCGTGCCGGCGATGCGCACGGTGACGGTCGCGGCATCCGTGGTCGTCGCGACGAACGACGCCGCGCAGGAGGCCCGTCCGTAGTTGCGCGGGTAATGCACGTTGCGGTTGGCGGCGAAGCCGTCGTCTACCAGCCGGGCCAGCAGGGCGAGTTCATACTGTCCGGGTCCGTATACCCACGCCGTCCCATCCGGAGATTGCTTGACAGCGGCATCCTCGAAAGGCTGGGGAGAGCGTTCACGAACGCAGGCGCGGACTTCTGCTGCCGTGCCAGGCAGCCGCTGGTCTCCGGTCACCCCTTCACGGCACCGGAGGTCATGCCGGCGACGATCTCTCGCTGGAAGAAGATGTACATGATCAGCGGCGGGATCGTGATGAGGAGTACATCCGCGAAGAGGAGATTGAACGAACTCACCGATTGGGAGATGAAGTTGAATGTCGTCAACTGCACGGTGGCGTTCTCATCTCCCGGCAGGAAGTACAGCGCATAGGTGAAGTCGCTGAAGACGAAGACGGACTGCACGACGATGACCGTGACGATTACTGAACGCAGCAGCGGGAAGATCACGCGGAAGAAGAGCTTGAGCGGGCCGGCGCCGTCGATGATCGCCGCCTCGTCGAGCTCGCGCGGGATCGTGGAGACGAACGCACGGAACAATAGGATGCAGAACGACAGACCGAATGCGACGTGCACCGCGATGAGGCCGGGCAGCGTCTTGAACATCTCGAGACCCTGCAGGACCCAGATGGTGGGCACGACAGCCGGTGGAATGATGAGGCCGGCAAGGACGAGACCGTTCACCAGCGGATTCCAGCGCGACCTCCGGCGCTGCAGGACGTACCCCACCATCGCAGCCAGCACCACCATGACGGAGACCGCCACGACGGTCAGGATGGTGCTGTTGAGAAATGCCCGGACCAGCAGGAAGTCGCGGTTCTGGATGACGGTGATGATGTTGTCGAACAGCACCCACTCGGTGGGCCACGTGAATTCGAGGGCAGCTGCCTCCGCCTGCGTTTTTCCAGCCGTGAAGACGATGAACGCGAACGGGACGATGAAGACGATGAGGGCGAGAACGATGGCGACGATGCCGGCGCCCCACTTCCAGGCGACATTTCTCATTGTGCGTCCCCCTTTCGGTTGAGCCACCACGACAGTGGGAAGATGATCGCGCCGACGACGACGAACAGAACGACGTTTCCGGCAGTGGAGAGGCCGAAGAACCCGGCCTGGTACTGCTTGTAGATGACAGATGCGAGCACGTCACTGGTGAAGCCAGGACCTCCACCGGTCATCGCCCAGATCAGGTCGAACGATCGCAGGCCTCCGATGAGGGAGAGCAGGACAACGGTCACCGTCGCGGGGCGGAGCAGTGGAAGTGTGATGTGCCGGAAGTTGTTCCACGCCCCGGCGCCGTCGACTTTCGCGGCTTCGAAGTACTCCTGGGGAATCGCGACCATGCCGGCGATGTAGATGAGCGTTGCAAGACCGACACCCTTCCAGATGTCGACGAGGGCGACCGAGAGCAAAGCTATCGACGGGTCGGTCAGCCATGCAGGGCCCTGGATCCCGATCGCCGCAAGGGTCTCGTTGATAGGGCCGCCGAACGGGTCCATCAGCACCTTGAACAGGATGCCCACGCCGATGGTGCTGACAAGCACGGGGAAGAAGATGGTAGCTCGCAGGAAACCGCGTCCGATGATCTGCGAACTGAGGAAGACGCCGAGCAGGAGGCCCAGTACGACCTTGGAGGCCGACGTGATGAAGGCGTAGATGAAGGTGTTGATGAAACCCTGCACCAGTTGTGGTTCCTGGAAGAACCGCACGAAGTTGGCGAAGCCGATGAATTCGACCTCGAAGAGGGTCCAGCGCGTGAGTGAGAAGTAGAACGACGCGAGCGTGGGAACGAGGAAGAGGACGACATAGAAGACGCCAGCCGGAATGAAGAACCAGGTCGGGTACGAGCTCTTCATTTGCCGACGCTTGGCTGGTTGCGGAGGGGTGACGTCCCCGCGCGATGTGGAGGTTGGTGTTGTCGCTGTGGTCATTGTGTGATCTCCCGGATGTGCCTGCGGGGCCGGACTGCTGCCCGGCCCCGCAGGTCATGGATGCGGCTTACCAGCCCTCGATGCCGAGCTGCTGTGCCTGCTTTTTCACATCCTCGTCATACTGTGCTGCGCCGTCGGCGGCAGAGGTGATTCCGGAGCCGACCGCGACCGTGATCTGTTCGAGCGCAGGGCCTTTGATGGGGGAGAGGAACTCGAGGGCGAGGTTCGTCTTCTCCTCGTCGAAGTACGGCTGGAGGTCGGAGACGATCGCCGGCACGTCGTCGGGCAGTTCGCAACCCTCGACGACGAACGGACCCTGGGGTGCCGTGGTCTCGGCCTGGATGTCGCAGCTCTCCGGTGTGACGAGCCACTCCACGAACTTTTTCGCGGCTTCGAGCTTCTCGCCCTCGGTCGACTGGGGGATGTAGACCGCGCCCGGCATCCACACGGTGAGCCCGTTCGTTTCGGCGTCCGGACCGGGCAGTGGGAACGTCCCGACGGTGTCGGCGGCTTCGGGATTCGTCGTCATCAGTTGTGACGCGGCGAAGGTGAGCATCGGGTAGTGCGCGCCTGCGCCTGTAGCAACCATGGTGACGCCGTCCGCGTAGCCTGCCGACGCGAAGTCCTCGTTGAACAGCCCGGCTTCGAATGCCTCCTGAAGGTGCTCGAAGCCTGCGGAGGCGGGTTCATCGACGTACTTGGCCTCATTGTTGGTGTATTTCTCGGCCCAGTCGGGGTCTTCCGCGAGGACGTTGTTGAAGTCTCCGAGCACGAAGAGCTGCGAGGTCCATGTTTCGCCATAGGTCTGCACGATCGGCGCGGCCGTCCCGGCATCCTTGATCGCCTCGCTGTTGGCGATGAACTCATCCCAGGTGGTGGGAATCTCGAGGCCGAGCTCTGCGTAGATGTCCTTGTTGTACAGCACGGCGCCGGCCATTGCCTGCCCCATCGGCACGCCGAAGACGCCGTCGTCGCCGCCCACCGAGTCGATGAAGTTCTTGTCGAGCTTGTCGATCCATGCCTCGTCGGAGAGATCGACGAGGGTGGACTTCGGGGTCAGTGCCTGAAGGAGCGACCCGGAGTTGTAGGCGAACACGTCGCTCATCTCTCCAGTGGACAGACGCGTCTTGATGAGGTTGTCGCCGTCCGCGCCCTGCGGGCGAGTTTCGACGTCGATCTTGATGTCAGGGTTTTCCTCGGTGAACGCCGTCGCGAGGGCCTCGGCGGTCGCGACCGTCGCCTCCTGGTTGTCGACGAGATAGCTGAGCGTGGTGGTGCCGCCCGAATCGGAATCCCCGGCGGAACAGCCGGCGAGTGCTAGCGACAGGGCTATACCGCCTGCGCCTATGGCGACGACCGAGCGTCGCGACGTACGGGGGACCATCATCTTTACCTCCATGTAAAGCAACTGCACTGTTGGATGCTCCGAACGATCTCGGTGCTGTGGTGGCCCACGTTACAAGTGGCGCCGAATTTATGTCAACCGATCTACAACAATTTATTGAAACGATTTTACAACGCCCGGGAATCCAGTTGTAGATCGGTCTATCTTTTCGCCGTCGAGCGTGTATCGTGGCAGCCAGTCGAAAGGGGGAGGCATGCCAGGATTGCGGGGAGCGACCATCGAGGATGTCGCGCGAGTGGCTGGGGTCTCGCGCGCAGCGGTGTCCAAAGTCATCCGGAACGCGTATGGCGTGAGCCCCGCGATGCGCGAGCGAGTGAACGCGGCGATCCAGACGCTCGACTATCGCCCGAGCGTCGCGGCCCGGGCGATGCGCGGCGTGAGTTTCACGCTCGGGATCGAGCTGCCGAACATCGGAAACCCGTTCTTCTCGAAGATCATCGCCGGGGCGACTGCCGCGTTGCAGCACACCCAGTACCAGCTCATCATCGCTCCGGCCACAGGGGATGACGGTGACGAAGGAGTGCGCGCGCTGAGTGCCCTGTCCGACCGGCAGGTCGACGGCATCGTCGCGATTTCGCCTCTTGTGACGTCCGAATGGCTCGAACGGCTCGCGACGAAGGTTCCCGTGGTCATGCTCGGCCGCCACGACCACGCGGTCTCGTACGACACGGTCATCGGTGACGATGTCGAGGGAACCCGCCTCGTCATGGAACATCTTTTCCAGCTGGGCCATCACCGGATCGTCCACCTCACCCGAAGCGAAGAGGTCACCCGACCGGGCTCAGGCAATCCCCACGCGGTTCGGCTGGAGCAATACGTCGCCCGGATGCACGCTGCCGGCTTCGGCGAGCACACACGTGTCGTGCGCACGGGCCTCACCGAAGAGTCCGCGCGGCTCGACACTCTTGCGCTGCTCGACCAGGAGATTCCCACGGCGATCTTCGCCGGGAACGACGAACTCGCCCTCGGATCTCTGCGGGCGATCGATGAGTTCGGCCCCACCGCAGCAGAGGTTTCCGTCGTGGGCTACGACGACATCGACATCGCCGGCCACCCCGCCGTCTCGCTCACGAGCATCAACCAGTCCGGCGAAGCCATGGGTGAGCAAGCCATCCGCCTGCTTCTCGAGCGCATCGGCGGACGCTCTGAGCCCACCAACTTCATGGTCGAGCCCGCGCTCAAGATCCGAAAATCATCGCGACCAGTACCGACCAGAGACACACCCTGACCCGAACCACTCACACCGGGCACTCACCCAAGGAAGGTTGACAATGTCCCAGCTTCTGCCTGCCCCAACGGCCGTCGATCCCAGCGCTCGCATCGTTGCGCTGCGAACGCAGTATCCCGAGGATCTGATCGGCGTCCCGCTGACTGATCTGCGCCTCACCTGGCGAGCGAACGCGGCATCCCCCCAGATCGGCTATCAGGTGCGCTGGCACGGAGCGACGAGCGGCACGGCGGAACCGACCGTCGCGGACACCTCGATCGGCGTCGTCGTGCCAGGGCCTTCCTTGCAGGCGGGGCAGGTGCGGATCTATGAGGTTCGCATCGCAACGGCTGCCGGATGGTCGGCGTGGAGCGATCCGCTCACTGTGGAGGCTGCCGTCGACCCGGGCGCACTGACGGCGCGACCGATCGGTGGCACTGAGTCGGTCGACGGCCCGGTGATGCTGCTGCGCACGACGTTCACCGTTCCTGCGACGCCGGTACGGGCTCGCCTGCACGCCACGTTCTGGGGTGTCGGTGAGCTGCGGATCAATGGCGAACGCGCAACGGATGAACACCTCACCCCCGGCTGGACGGCGTACAAGGATCGTGTCGTTCTCGGAACCTGGGACGTCACCGGGCTGCTCCACGTCGGTGAGAACGCACTCGGTGCGTTGCTTGGCGACGGCTGGTACCGGGGCCGTCTCGGCTGGGAGAACGGAACCGAGCAATACGGGACACAGACGGCCGCTTTCGTCCAGCTCGACGTCGAGTGTGCCGATGGCACGACGGTGCGCGTGGCCACGTCCCCCGAGTGGACGACCTCCACAGGGGGCATCCGATCCGCCGGCCTTTACGACGGAGTGGAGATCGATCTCGGGGCTGAGCCCGAGGGGTGGGATGCCGCGGACTTCGACGATTCCGCGTGGGTTCAGGCCCTCCCGATCGATGTCGACACTGCAACCGTGGAGCCCAGGATCACCGGCGGTGTGCGGACGATCCGGGAGTGGGACGTCGCCGTCGAGCAGCGTGAAGGCCACAGTTTCCTTGACAGCGGCCAGAACATCGCCGGATGGCTGCGGCTCGTGGTTCGCGGCTCGGCCGGCGACCGGGTGGAAGTCCGTCACGCCGAGGTGCTGGAGCCCGACGGCTCCATCCACACCAAGTCACTGCGCACAGCGCGGGCGACCGACGGCTACGTGCTCGCCCACGACGGTGAGACGACGCTCGAGCCGACCTTCACTTTCCACGGTTTCCAGTACGCCGAAATCACGGGTGCCGAAGTCGTATCGGCCACGGCCGTCGCCATCTCCAGCGCGGACCGGCCCCGTTCCGAGTTCGCGTGTTCCGACCCGATGCTCGAGCAATTGCACTCGAACGTCGCCTGGTCTCAGCGCGACAACTTCGTCTCGCTGCCCACGGACTGCCCGCAACGAGACGAACGACTCGGCTGGACCGGCGATGCCCAGGCATTTGCACCCACCGCCAGCACACTGTTCGATGTCGAGCAGTTCTGGGTGTCGTGGTTGCGAGACCTCGAACTCGATCAGGACGCTGACGGCTCCGTCGCGGCCGTCGTACCCAACATTCTCGTCGACCCAGAGGAGCCGAAGGATGGCGAATGGACGACGATGGGACGCGCCGGGTGGGGGGATGCCGCCACCATCGTGCCGTGGGCGATCTACGAGTCCTATGGCAGCGATGAGGTTCTCGTTCGGCAGCTGAGCAGCATGCGCCGCTGGGTGGCGAGCCTGGAACGCCGGGCCGACGGTGGTCTGCTTCCCACCGAATTCCAGTTCGGTGACTGGCTCGACCCTGATGCACCGGGCGATCAGCCGTGGAAGGCGAAGGTCTCGTCTGACTACGTGGCGAACGCATTCTTCGCGCACAGCGCCCGGCTGCTGGCGAACGCCGAGCGGCTCGTCGGCGACGCCGACCGCGCCAAGGCCGCCGATCATCTCGCCGACCGCGTGACGCAGGACACCTGGGAGCGCTGGGGCGCTGAAGCGGTTAGCACCCAAACCGGTGCGGCGATCGCGCTGGAGTTCGGGATCTCACCCGACGAGGAACGCGCGCGCATCGGCGAGGAGCTCGCGCGGAATGTCCGCGATGAGCGCGGACGCATCGCCACCGGATTCCTCGGCACCCCGCTCGTGCTCTTCGCCCTGGTGAACAGCGGCCACACCGACGAGGCGTTCCTCATGCTCCTCCGACTGGAAGCACCGTCGTGGCTGTACCAGGTGGAGATGGGCGCGACGACCGTGTGGGAACGATGGGACGCGCTGGCGCCCGACGGAAGCATCCACACAGGGGAGATGGCCACGGACGACAGCTCTGGAATGCTCTCGTTCAACCATTACGCCTACGGAGCTGTCATCGATTGGATCTACCGCTACGTCGCCGGTATTGCCCCGACTCTCGAGCGGCCGGGTTACCGGCGGATCGTCGTGGCACCGCGACCCTCAACGGCCATCACCTGGGCACGCGCAACCGTTGAGACCCGACTGGGCGACGCATCCGTCGACTGGCGTCTCTCGGGGAACAACCTGCACATGGACCTGGTGGTGCCGTACGGCGCCGAAGCGGTACTTGACCTTCCGGCCACGGAAGAGTCGTCGATCGAGGTTGACGGTGGCGCCTATACCGGTGAACCCGTCGGCCCTGGAGAGCATCGCATCGTCGTCTCTGCGGTGCGCGTCGCTGACCCGCAGGCCCTTCTGGCGGCGACCTCCTGACGCTCATCTCTCAGACGGTTCGTTCTCCGCCAACGGCACCAGGGAAACATCGAGCAGTGCGGGACAGTCCCGATTGCAGCCGGCCAGATGATCCAGGTCGTCCGAGATGTGCCCGATGAGAGAAAAGCCGTCATGGGGAACGGCCGCGCCATCGGTGAGGAAGACGATAATGCTCTCTTCGGCCGTCCAATAGGCGACGTCGCCGGCGCGGTAGTGGGTGATGGGGTCGCCGTCGGAGGGCCCCAGTGGCTCGGCAAGACGGGCAACCTGGGCTGTGCCCATGACGTCGTTGAAGACGAGTGAATGTGGAACTCGCTGTGCGAGCTGCGCGGCCTGGGTTGAATCGTTCAGTTTGATCTGCGGATGAACAGGGGTGTCTGCGGGACCTGCTGTCGCCGCGGCGATCGCCAGGAAGAGCACCACGAGTGGCGTGAGTATGAATCGGAGGCGCATGACATCAGCAAACTGCGCGACGGCGCTATGCGGGAGTCCCGGCTCTGACGCGCCCTGGCAGGGCATCCCACTCCCGATCGCCACCGACCTAAACTTCAGGCATGGAACACCACGCGGAGGTTCGCGACTTTCTGATGACGCGGCGAGCCAGGATTGAACCAGAGCAGGTCGGTCTTCTGAGAGGGAGCGACCGACGAGTGCCCGGGCTTCGTCGGGGCGAGGCCGCCGCGTTGGCCGGTGTCAGTGTCGAGTACTACGCGCGACTTGAGCGTGGTGCGATTGGGGGAGCGTCCGACGCAGTCCTGGACGGTCTCGCGAGCGCGTTGCTCATGGATGCCGCCGAACGCGAGCACCTGTACCGGCTGGCACGCCAGTCGGGCGGTTTTGCGTTGCCCAGCCGAGGCAAGGCGAAAGCGCCGAAGGCATGGCGTCCGTCGCCGAGTATCCAGTGGTTTCTCGATTCCATGGAATCAACTGCCGCGCTGATCGGAAACGGCAGGACTGACCTCCTGGCGTGGAACCCGCTCGGCGGCGCGCTCATGGAGGAGATGATCTCCTCGTCGACGACGTCTCCGCCGAACTTTGCGCGGTTCATCTTCCTCGAACCGGTCGCACGACGATTCTTCCCGGATTGGGACATTGCAGCGGGCACGAACGTGGCGCAACTTCGCACCGAAGCAGGCCGCGATCCGCACAGCAAGGAATTGCATGACCTGGTCGGCGAACTCTCGACCCGCAGCGACCACTTTCGTCACCTGTGGAGTCGTCACGACGTGTGGCACCACGAGACCGGAACGAAACGCTTCCATCATCCGTTCGTCGGCGACCTCACTCTGCATTACGACGGCCTGGATCTGGTCGGAGACCCACCGGCGCAACTCACCGTGCTGACTGCCGAGCCTGGATCCCGAGACTATGAAGGGCTCAAGCTACTCGGCACCTTCGTGGCGCCTCAGAGCGCGCCTGCGGAACCACGGTCTCGCGCCTCGCAGTGACAATCGACTCGCGACCGGGTAGTCGAACCCGTGGGGGTTGGGGCGACTCCGGCCGTCACCGTTCGAGCACCTTCTTCAGGCGCTGCAGGTGATCCCCGTCTTCTTTCTTCAGCTCGGCAACGACCAGTGGAAGAAGTAGCTTCTTTGCACCGCTCGCCGTGACCTCACAGACCAGGTCAGCGCGCGTACCGGTCGCCTCTGGGCGGAACGCATAACGGTAAACGGTCTCGATTCCCTCGGTCAGATTCTTCACGGCATACGTCTGATTCGGTTCGTACACGACGACCTCGAGTTCGGCCTGCTCTTCCCTGCCCCTCATCAGGCGGGTCTCGCGATAGCGCGAACCCACCCGGGTGGGTCCCTCGGTGATCGCGACCATGCTCTTCACGGATGGAACGACCTTCGGCGCGTTGTCGGGTGTCGTGATGAAGTCGAAGACATCCTGCGGTGGACGAGAAATCCATTCACTCGTGGTGAACCCGGCCATTGTGTCCTCCTTGTCGGATCGGTCGAGCTCACGGTAACCCCGGGCAGGTCGCCGCACAAGCGGCCGCGAACGACTGCGACTGCCCTGGTCTGCGTTGGAATACGGCGTCGCCGTCTGACCCCTACCGGCCCGCGCCGCGGCACTCTATATTGTCGTCAGCGTCTGGCACAGCACAGGACGCGGCCCCACCACATCGAGTCGCCAACGGCGACGCAATTGAATGGAAGTCGAATGCCTGAAAGCAACAAGCCGACCATCGTCCTCGTCCACGGCGCGTGGGCGGACGCATCCAGCTGGAACGCCGTCGTCGTTCCCCTTCAAGCCCAGGGTTACACGGTTCTCGCACCGCCGAACGAGCTTCGCGGGCTGACGAGCGATGCCGCGTACATCTCGTCCTTCCTGGCACAGCGGACGACAGGTCCCGTCGTGCTTGTCGGGCACTCGTACGGCGGTGCGGTCATCACCAACGCAGGCGCGAACGGAGGCGACGTCAAGGCGCTCGTCTACGTCGACGCGTTCATCCCTGACGAGGGTGAAACCGTCGTAAGTATTCTCGAAGGTTCTGGTTCGGCACTTGCCGTGGCCGATCCGACGACCGTGCTCGATGTGGCGGGCTATCCCGGCGCCCCTGAGGGCGCCGCCGAGGCCTTCCTGAAGCCGGAGACGGTGCACACCGCCTTCGCCCAAGACCTGCCTGAAGCGGATCGGTGGGTCATCGTGGCGACTCAGCGACCGGCATCCTTCGTCGCCAACGTCACACCCTCAGCCGCCCCGGCGTGGAAGTCGATTCCGAGCTGGGCGGTGCTGGGCACCGACGATCTCGTCATCCCGATCGCCACGCAACGGAAGATGGCTGAGCGAGCGAACGCGACCATCACCGAGGTCGACGCATCCCATGTGTCGATGGTGTCGCGTCCAGAGGTGACGATCGCCGCGATCCTGGCAGCTGTGGAAGGGATCAGCTGATGTCGACCATCGTCGAGAAGATGACGGCGTCGCTGCCGTCCTGGGGCGCAAGGATGGCGTTCGGCGAGAGCGTCACGGTGGGCGGGCAGGAGGTCATCCCGGCCGCCCTGGTCGTGTTCGGTTTCGGCGGTGGCGAAGGCTCAGGCACCTGGCCCGAGCGCGGTGGGGCCCCCGAAGGCCAGGGCGAAGGGAGCGGCGGTGGAGGTGGGGGTTACGTCTTGCCGATCGGCGCATACGTGGGCGGCCCGAACGGGTTGACGTTCCGGCCGAACCCGGTCGCCATGATCATCGTGAGTGTCCCTCTTGTGTCCGCTCTCGGTTGGGGCGTCGCACGGATCATCAGCGCCGCGAAATAGGCCTCCGCTTCGTGCGGATCGCGTCTGCTCGGGTGTCGCGCGTCACGCCCGCCACGGCGTGATTCGCGGCCACCACCCGGGAACCGGGTTGCGCACGAAGCCGCTGAAGCTGCCTGTGCCATGCGCGTCAGGCTATTCCGATTGGTGCGACCGCGCGAGGGGGCGGTTTTCAGGATGCAGCTGCATCCTCGGGTCCTCGGTCGGATCGGCGTACAGGCGAGGACAACCACCGCTGATCGCCTCGGGACGGAGCTCGTAGTGCCATGGTTCATTGCCGTAGATCTGACACAGACCGTAAGCGGCGCCGTGCTCGGACAGCCACAGCGTGGCATCGAACTCTCCGATGTCGATCGCGGTCCCTGACACGTGGGCGGATGTTTCCGCTGTCGCGACCCAGCGGGCAGCTTCTTCTTCCGAGCCGTACTCGGAGACGGCGTCGCGAAGAAGCTGGTCCTGATACTCGCCGGAACGCCACCCGCTGTTGATGTAGAACTCGATGCCTGCATCTCGTCCGGCAACCGCGGCCGCCTGTCGCACGGCATGGAGCAGATCGGAGTCGAGGTTGGCGACAGCGGGGAACCGGTCATCGAACACGGTCACGCCGCCCGGGAGAGTGCCGTCCGCCTCGTCGATCACACCGTCGGGCTCGACAACCGTCGCCCGCTCGTCGCCGCCGAGGATGCCGCCAGGCGCGGCGGCCGACGATGACGTCGACTGGTAGATCAGTGTTCCGGTCATCGTCGCGGCGATGACGGCCAGGACGATGGCGAGAATGCGGAGAATGCTGCGGGTCGTCGTTCGAGCTGCCGTGTTTGTCATGCCGCCAGTCAACGCAGTCCCGTGTTGCCAGCGCGTACGCAGTTTTCGATATGCCGACGATATGTGCCGGCTCGTAGGATCGAGACCATGCGAGTCTTGGTCGTCGAGGATGAGCCCTACATGGCTGAGGCCATCCGCGATGGCTTGCGCCTGGAAGCAATCGCTGCCGACATCGCAGGGGACGGCGACTCCGCTCTGGAATTGTTGAGCATCAACTCGTACGACATCGCCGTTCTCGACCGCGACATTCCCGGTCCCTCCGGTGACGAGATCGCCCGGAGCATCATTGATTCCGGAAGCGGGATGCCCATTCTGATGCTGACCGCAGCCGACCGGCTGGACGACAAGGCCTCCGGGTTCGAGCTCGGAGCCGACGACTATCTCACCAAACCGTTTGAGCTTCGTGAGCTCGTTCTCAGGCTGCGAGCGCTCGATCGCCGGCGCACACACAACCGGCCCCCCGTGCGGGAAATCGCCGGTCTGCGTCTGGACCCGTTCCGACGTGAGGTCTACCGGGATGGCCGGTACGTCGCGCTGACCAGGAAGCAGTTCGCCGTGCTCGACGTTCTCGTCGCCGCCGAGGGTGGCGTGATCAGCGCCGAAGAACTTTTGGAGCGGGCGTGGGATGAGAACGCCGACCCGTTCACGAACGCCGTGCGCATCACCGTTTCGGCACTGCGCAAACGGCTGGGCGAGCCCTGGGTCATCGCCACGGTTCCCGGCGTCGGCTACCGCATCGACACCGGTCCGGACGTCGGACATCGGGGAGGCGACCGTGGTTAGGCCGTCAGGGCCCAGCGTCCGACTCAAACTCACCCTCAGCTACGCCGGGTTCCTCATGCTGGCAGCCGTATTGCTGCTCGCGGTCGTGTGGCTGTTTCTCCTGCGTTACGTGCCCAGTGATGCGGTCAGCGGCCCCGGCGGGTTCGTGCCCGGCCGCGACGATCTCGTGCGCGCCTTCGCCCCGCCGATCGCGTGGGCGCTGGTGTTCCTACTTGCTTTCGGCCTGCTGGGAGGGTGGATCCTCGCCGGACGGATGCTCGCTCCACTGACCCGCATCACGAACGCCACCCGGGTGGCAGCGACTGGTTCGCTCTCGCACCGCATTGCGATGGAAGGCCGTGACGACGAGTTCCGCGAGCTCGCCGACAGCTTCGACGCGATGCTCGAACGGCTCGAAGCACATGTCGCCGAACAGCAGAGATTCGCCGCGAACGCATCCCACGAGCTTCGAACACCCCTCGCGATTACGCAGACCCTCCTCGATGTCGCCCGCAACGATCCCGACCGGGACTGCGACGAACTCGTCGAACGCCTTCACGCGGTCAACTCCCGCGCGATCGACCTCACCGAGGCCTTGCTCCTGCTCAGCCGCGCCGACCAGCGATCATTCGTCCGGGGGCAGGTCGACCTGTCCCTCCTGGCCGAACAGGCCGGCGAGACCCTCCTTCCTCTCGCCGAGAGGCACGGTGTCGCCATCGAGGCCGCAGGGGATATCACCCCCACCATCGGCTCCCACGCGCTCCTGCTGCAGATGACGACCAACCTCCTGCACAATGCCATCGTGCACAACCTGCCCGACCACGGCACGGTGCAGGTCGACACCGCCACCGTCGCGGAGTTCGTCGTGCTCACGGTCGAGAACACCGGCGTCACGCTCAGCCCACAGCTGGTGTCGACGCTCACCGAGCCGTTCCAGCGCGGCAGCGAACGCATCCGCGGTCATCATGCGGGTGTCGGCCTCGGTCTCGCGATCGTCAAGAGCATCGTTCAGGCTCACGACGGCGCCCTCACTCTCACCCCTCGCCCGGACGGCGGGCTTCGCGTCACGGTGCAACTCCCCGCGGCTCCATGAGCGTTGCACTCGTGGCCAGAGGCACGATGACGCGGGTGGGGGACCGGCGGGGGTGTCGTCAGGATGTGATGCGCAGTATTTTGGGGCGATCGCGAGCGGGGAGGAATCATGGCGGAACTGACGACCGACGATGTCTGGCGGGTGATCGAGAAGCAGAACTTCATGGTGGTCGGGACGATCACGTTCTGCGGTGTCGCCGAGGTCCTTCCGGCGGCTCGGATGCCGGCCACGGTGCGGGATGCCCTCACGAAAGGGCTGGAGCTGAGTGAAGACGGGTCTCGTGGCACGCTGCTCGGCATCGGTGTCCGGCCGACCGGCGACTTCGTCACGTATGGCGTCGGGGTATCGGTCGTGAAGATGCGCGACACCGAGGCCGCGCGGGGGAGAGCGCCGAGCGGAGGCTAGCTCAGTACTCGCCCTTGATCACGAAGAAGGAGCCACGGATGACGCCTGCGAGCTTCGACTTCTGGCGGGCGAACTTGAAACGCGTCGCCAACTCCTCCGGTATCTCCATGCCGTCGGCCAGTTTGAATCCGACCGCTCGCTTTCCGCCCTCTTCGACGCTGTACATGACGTTGATCGACAACCCTGACTCGTAGAAGACGTAGCTCATCCGCAGCCCATCGACCTCGAACTCGGTTGCTTCGAGGGGTCGGGAACCGATGACAATGTCTCGCTCGTCCCTGAGGATGCGGCTCACCCGCTCAATCACCTCCTGAGCCTCGGAGGCAGGGTGCACCGTGAACTCGTGGTCGTACTTGTTCCGGTAGTAGCGAGCCTCGTTGGCGCGCAGTCCGGCGAGCGCATCGGCGACCGGAGACGATTCCAGGCCGACGGTGGAAACGTTCTCGAAGTCAACGGCGTACGACATGCGGCCTCCCAGTCAGATGAGTCGGGATCAACGATAGCGCGCGACGTGTTCGTGACCGATAGCTACCATCGGAGCATGGGGAGAACGGATCGAGCGAGCCTGCTGATTCACGCCGGCACCGACACGGTGTTCGCCGCGCTGACCACCCCACAGGCTCTCGTGCAGTGGTTGCCTCCGAAAGGCATGCACGGCCGATTCGAGCGGTTCGACATGCGTGACGGTGGTTCCTACCGACTCGTGCTCACCTACGACGATGCGTCTGGCGCGCCAGGCAAGACGTCGGCAGATTCGGATGTGTCCGAGGTGCGCGTCACGCGGATCGTTCCGGGAGAGCGTGTGGTGCAGGAGGTCGACTTCGATTCGGACGATCCCTCGTTCCAGGGCACGATGCGGATGGAGTGGAGCCTCCACCGCGGGAGCGAAGGGACAACGGTCGAGTTTGTGGCTCAGGATGTCCCGGCAGGAATTCGCGCGCGGGATCATGCGGAGGGCATGACGTCCTCGCTCGCGAATCTCGCAGCGTACCTCGACGCCTGACCGCTGCCCGGAACCGGACAGAAACGTCCCTCG
Source organism: Mycetocola sp. Y171 (assembly GCF_056713165.1). NCBI lineage: Bacteria > Bacillati > Actinomycetota > Actinomycetes > Micrococcales > Microbacteriaceae > Mycetocola > Mycetocola sp. Y171. The sequence continues at coordinate 1,222,907 of NZ_JBWYGX010000002.1, read as the reverse complement.
AAAAACTTCGATTTCCCTCTTGCACGGTCGCTATTCAGTGATACTATCTAGTGGTAGATAGCAACACCGAGTAGTGATTGGACGGGTTCATGGGCAAGCAGATGACGGAGATGCTCAAGGGCACTCTGGAGGGCATCGTCCTCGCGATTCTCGCCGTGCAGCCGGCATATGGCTACGACATCACGGCCCGCCTTCGCGACCAGGGTTTCTCCGAAATCGTGGAAGGCACCGTTTATGCGTTGCTGGTCAGAATCGAGCAGCGCGGCCTCGTCGACGTGGCGAAAGTCCCGTCCGAGAAGGGGCCGCCGCGCAAGGTCTACTCGTTGAACGCACAGGGCAGGGAGTCCCTCGAAGAGTTCTGGAGCACGTGGAGCTTTCTCGCAGAACGCATCGAACAGCTCCACCACAACATTGAAAACCCGCAGGAAGAAGGAGAGTAATCATGGCCGCAAAGTGGATCGAAGCCGTCACAGGCTCGCTCGAGCAGAAGAAGCAGTACAGGCAGTACAAGGCGCGCATCGCGGCTCTTCCCGAGCCGTACGGCACGGCTGCGAAGGCGTTCGAGCGGTACTTCATGTACTACGGCGGAATCACCGACGGTGACACCCTCGTCAGGATGCTCAGCGACTTCGCCGACCTCTGGGAGCGCGCAGCCATCGACGGAACACCGGTCCGCGCCATCGTCGGCGACGACCCTGTCGAGTTCGCCGAGGCGTTCACCCAGGCCTACGGCGGAACGCAATGGATCGACAAGGAGCGCGCTCGCCTGGAGAAGGCCATCGACACCGCGGCCGGAGACACCGAAAAGGAGACGAAAGAATGACCACCACCCATGCCCCTGCACCCGCGATCCGAGTGCAGGGCATCCAGAAGTCCTTCAAGGACGTACACGTGTTGCGGGGCGTCGACTTCGACGTGAAGCCGGGCAGCATCTTCGCTCTGCTCGGCTCCAACGGTGCAGGCAAGACCACCCTGGTGCGGATCCTGTCCACCCTGCTGAAAGCCGACGCGGGAACCGCCTCGGTCCACGGCTTCGACGTCGCGGGGAGTGCCGGCGACGTGCGCGAATCGATCAGCCTGACCGGCCAGTTCGCGGCGGTCGATGAGATTCTCAGCGGTCGGGAGAACCTCGTGTTGATCGCGAAGCTGCGTCACTTGAAGAACCCGGGAGCGATCGCCGACGACCTCCTCGCCCGTTTCTCGCTCACCGAAGCCGCCAGCCGGAAGGCATCGACGTATTCGGGCGGGATGCGCCGCCGGCTCGACATCGCGATGAGCCTGATCGGCAACCCGCCGATCATCTTCCTCGACGAACCGACCACGGGACTTGACCCCGAGGCGCGCATCGAAGTCTGGGAGACCGTCAAGCGCCTCGCCGCGCAGGGGACCACCGTGCTGCTCACAACGCAGTACCTCGATGAGGCCGAGCAACTCGCCGACCGCATCGCGATCCTGCACAAGGGCACGATCATCCAGAACGGGACGCTCAGCGAACTCAAGCAACTCCTCCCGCCTGCCACGGTCGAATACGTCGAGAAACAGCCATCGCTCGAGGACGTGTTCCTCGCCCTCGTCGGGGACACCGACGAGACCGATACCGCCAGCGGCGACCCGGCCGACACCAGGGCCACTGCACGAAAGGAATTCTGATGACCACCAACGTCCTCGGCGATACCAGCGTCCTGACCGGCCGCTCGCTGCGCCACATCCTCCGCAGCCCCGACACGATCATCACCACCGCGGTCACCCCGATCGCTCTGATGCTGCTGTTCGTGTATGTGTTCAGCGGGGCGATCAGTACAGGATCCGACGAGTCGTACGTCAACTACATGCTCCCGGGCATCCTGCTCATCACGATCGCGTCTGGAGTGGCGTACACCGCATACCGGCTGTTCCTCGACCTTCAGGGCGGCATCTTCGAACGCTTCCAGTCCATGCCGATCGCGAGGTCGAGCGTGCTCTGGGCGCACGTGCTCACCTCCCTGGTGGCGAACCTCGTCTCGATCGCTCTCGTCGTCGGCGTCGCGCTGCTCATGGGGTTCCGCACCGGAGCATCCGTCGTCGACTGGCTCGCGGTCATCGGCATTCTGGTCCTCTTCACCCTCGCACTGACCTGGATCGCTGTGATCGCCGGGCTCTCGGCGAAGACTGTGGACGGCGCGAGTGCGTTCAGCTACCCGCTGATCTTCCTGCCGTTCATCAGTTCCGCCTTCGTGCCCACCGAGTCGATGCCGGCCCCGGTAGCCTGGTTCGCCGAGAATCAGCCTGTGACCGCCATCGTGGATACCACCAGGGCCCTGTTCGCACAGGAACCCGTCGGTAGCGACATCTGGATCGCCCTCGCCTGGCTCGTCGGGATCCTTGTCGTCGCGTACGCCTTCGCGATCGGGATCTACCGTCGCAAGGTCAGCTGAGCCCGAGTGCCTACGCTCTCCACTCCGAACGGCGTCGCCCGCTCCCCGTACGGGAGGCGGGCGATGTCGTTGTTGGGAGACGTCGCCAGGATCAAGCAGGATCGAAGAAGCCCCGAGGGTGTCGAACGCATAGCGTGGCGATCATGACACGCATCGAATCAGTGATCCTCGAGGTCGCAGACACCGCAGCTGCCCAACAGTTTTATTCAGCAGCATTCGGGCTCGAAGACCAGGTGAGCCTCCGCGCCTCAGACGCGCCGACCTCCGGGTTCCGTGGCTTCACACTTTCGCTCATCGTGTCGCAACCCGGCGACGCGGGCGCGCTTCTCGCCGCGGCTGTGGACGCGGGAGCAACCGTGCTGAGGCCCGCAGCGAAGTCCATCTGGGGTTTCGGCGGCACCGTGCAGGCGCCTGACGGCACCATCTGGAAGGTCGCCACGTCGGCGAAGAAGGACACCGCAGCAGTATCACGGAAGATCGATTCGATCGTGTTGCTGCTGGGAGCGGCGGACGTGGCGGCGAGCAAGAAGTTCTACACCGGGCATGGCTTCGAGATCGGCAGGAGTTTCGGCTCGTATGTCGACTTCGCCACACCTTCGAGTCCGATCGGCCTCGGCCTGTACAAGCGTCGTGCGCTCGCCAAGGATGCCGGCGTCCCGGTCGACGGATCCGGATCGAACCGTCTCGCTGTCGCCGCCGACGTCGGAGTGTTCACCGACCCCGACGGATTCGCATGGGAAGTCGCTGCTGGCGGCGCAGAGGAGCCTCCTGCGATCATGGGTGCATGAGCGAGGTGACCGTGCGTCCGATGACGCAGAGTGAGTTCGATCACTGGCAGGACGCGCTCGCCGAGGACTTCGCGGCCGAACAGGTCGCGGTCGGCCGCTGGGCGAAGGACGGGTCGGTTAAGCGCGCCCGCGATTCGAACGCGGAACTGCTCCCCCTGGGATTGAACACGCCGAGAATGCTCATTCTTTGGGGGATCGACTCGGACGGAGAATCCGTCGGGCGTGCGTGGGTGGGCCTGGATCACCCGCGCGGAGCTCCGGATACGGGCTTCCTCTACGACATCGAAGTCGTCGAGGAGCGGCGGGGTGAAGGGCTCGGCCGCGGTTTGCTGGAGGCGGTGGAGCACGCGGCGCTCGAGGCCGGAGTGCATGCCCTGGAGTTGAACGTTTTCGGCACCAATTGTGTGGCCGTCGCGCTGTATGAATCGTCGGGGTACTCCGTCTCGACCCAGCAAATGCGAAAGACGCTCCGCTCCTAGGCGGCACACGGACAGTCGCATCAGGTCAGACGCCGGGATGCTCCGGATCGATTAGATCCGAGTACTGCGGATTCCTGGTCATGAACGCGGCGACCACCCGGCAATGCACGGTGACGCGCAAACCACGTTCCCGGATGTCATCGAGAGCGTCGGCAATGAGGTCGGCAGCGATGCCTCTCCCGCGGAACTCCGGAATGACCGTTGTCGTTTGAACGATGACCCGTCCATCGGCCTCGTCGTACCGAAGGCTCGCCAGCTCGCGACCGCCCATGGTGGCGGAGTACACGCGCTCGTCGGCGAGCCGGTGCACCTCGATCTCGGCTTCGGCATCCGCAGACGGCCGGTCGACCTCGCGAATGGCGTTCGACGTCACGCCGTCGATGAGTGCTGAGGTGCCCTCGTCGAGAAAGCCGGCGCCATCCGGATAACCGGAAGCATCGGGATACTCGAATGCTCTCGGTTCATTCCCTGTATTCACGTCGTTCCTCCTTCTCATCGGGACGGGTCGGCGGCGGGAGGGACCAGCCGCAGTCTGCTTGGCGCAACCTTGGGGAAGGCCGCCTGAAACCCAGTGCTCCCGCTCTTACCTCGCGACTCGGCCGAGTCCCGTCACCAGCAATGACCGAACGCGCGTCCGGGTTGTGACAGCAGTGGCCGCAGAGGGCGCGTTCCGACGTCGTTACTGCGAGCCACACCTGTTCAACTCAGGTAGGCGTCGACCATGACGGGGCCGCGGATGTCACGGAACGTGTCGAGCAGGCGCTCGAGGCCCCGCGCATTCATCGACGTCAGTTGCAGATCGTATGGCCCGAGCTTCTCGAGTTTGCCGGTGCGGATTCGCACGACCTCCCAGTGAGCCGAACGCAGAATCCGGTCCTTCCGCCGGTCTGCGTCCTCCCGTTTGCCCACGTGTTCGAGACCGTGACGGCCGGTGCTGTCGTATTCGACTGCGATCCGCAGTTCGGGTAGGAGGATGTCTGGCCACACCTCGAGATGGTCGAAGAACGGCCGGGCCACGCGGACGGCGTTCAGGCCGGGTGTGACGCTGAGGCGTGCGAAAAGATCCATCCTCAGCTGTGCCTCGACGGCGGATGCCGGTCGGGGCGCGCATGCGCTGGCGAACGGTTCACCTGTTGGCAGCATCGGTGTTTTCGGACACAGGATTCGTGGCGACTTTGCAATGCGGGGCGAGGAGCTGGACCCAGCGGGACGTGCGGGCCGCGGTTGTGCCAGCGCCGCGCACTCCGGGCACCAGGCCGAACGGCGACGTTCGCGGCCGGGGCGGGAGCGTTGTTCGGCCGGCGTGGCGACGAACGTGTGCCCGGCATTGCATGTCCAGAGGAGGAAGACGTCGGCGGCAGGCGGAATCTGATTCAGCATGATCCCGGAATTCCGATCCGGGAAGTACTGCCTGATCAGCGTCGGATACGGCGCCCACGCCTCACGGTACGTCCCGATCGGGTAGGGCACATCGTTCCCGCGTGAGAACTGGCGGCGTGCCCACCAGTCCTCGATCCTCTCCGCCATTCAGGCACGGTAACAGGGGCGTCAGACACCCGCCGGCCGCGGCGTGATGTCTTTCAGCGCACCGACTTCCGCTCGTAGATCGTCATCGACCAGGCATAGCCGGCGACGGTGATCACGACGCACCAGCCGATCGCGAGGATCGGGCTCCAACCGAGCGGGGTGCCGAGCAGCAGGCCGCGGATCGCTTCGATGAACGGCGTGAACGGCTGGTACTGCGCGAACCACTGCATCCATTCCGGCATCGATTCGGTCGGCACGAACCCACTGCTGAGGAAGGGCAGGAAGGTCAGCAGGAGTGGCCAGTTGCTGGCCGTCTCGACCGACTTCGCCTGCATCCCCATCGCGACACCGATCCAGCTGATCGCGAACGAAATGAGCACGAGCAGCCCGGCGGCGGCAAGCCACTCGAGCGGCCCTGCGGTCGTGCGGAAGCCGATCAGGAGGCCGACCCCGAGCACGAGAGCGACGGCGATGACGGCCTGGATCGTATTGCCGAGCACGTGGCCGGCGAGTACAGCAGCCCGCGAGATCGCCATCGTCCGGAACCGAGCGGTGATCCCCTCGGTCATGTCCATCGCCACTGTTGTCGCCGTACCGCCGGCGCTGCCGGCGATGGTCAGCAGCAGGATGCCCGGCATGATGTATTCGACGTAGGCTTCCCGCCCGCCCGCCGGATCCGCGCCGGGCAATCCGGCGCCCAGCGTGCCGCCGAACACGAACACGAAGAAGAGCAGGAGCACGACCGGACCCAGGATGGTGAACGCCGACAGGCCCGGGTAGCGAATCATGTGCAGCAGGTTGCGGCGCAGCATCGTGATCGCGTCGGCGACGATGTACGATCGTCGGCTGGTGCTCGACCCCGCGGTCGGGCGCTCGGCAGTGATGGTGGTCATGACTCGGTTCCCTTCGTGTCGACCCGGCCGGTGAGGGCGAAGAACACGTCGTCCAGGTCCGGAGTGTGGATGCTGAGGTCGTCGACCTCGACGTCGGCCGCATCGAGGCGGTCGAGGACGGTGCGCAGCGCTCGGACGCCGCCGTCGCTCGGAACACTGAGGGCGAGTCCGGCATCGTCGCGGGTGGGGTCGTCCAGGAGACGGGACGCGGAGTCGAGCGCCGCGGCATCCGCGAACCGGAGCCTGATGTGTCCACCTGGGACGAGGCGTTTGAGCTCATCCGGAGTGCCCTCGGCGACGATCCGCCCGCCGTCGAGCACAGCAATGCGGGTGGCGAGCTCGTCCGCCTCCTCGAGGTGCTGTGTGGTGAGCAGCACGGTCGTGCCATCCGCGACCAGGCTGCGCACGATGTCCCACATCGTGTGACGGCTGCGCGGGTCCAGGCCGGTTGTGGGCTCGTCGAGGAAGATCACGCTCGGGGTGGAGACCAGCGTCATTGCCAGGTCAAGCCGCCGCCGCATCCCGCCCGAGTAGGTCGCGAGTGGTTTGCGCGCCGCTTCCGTGAGGTCGAACTGCTCGAGAAGCTCGGCCACGCGCGTCTTCGAGCGTTTGGCTCCGAGGTGCCGCAACCGCGCCATGAGCTGGAGGTTCTCCTCGCCGCTGAGCAGACCGTCGACCGCTGAGAACTGGCCGGTGAGACCGATCGACGCGCGCGCACCATCCGGATCTCGCACCACGTCGCATCCGTTGACGAATGCCGCTCCACCATCGGGCCGAACGAGTGTGCTGAGGATGTGGACGGTCGTCGTCTTCCCCGCGCCGTTCGGGCCGAGGAGTGCGGTGACGGTGCCTGTGGCCACCGCGAGGTCGATGCCGTCGAGCACGACCTTGTCGCCGTATGACTTGCGAAGCCCGCGAACATCGATTGCTGGAGTGTTCATGTGATTCGTTCCCTACTTTTCTGTCGGTTCGACCTCGGTCGCAGGCTCCCTCGGCGCTGGGGTCGCGGGATCGCTGGCGCGATCCTCATTGCTCCACCGCGCGGGCGCGCTGAATGGTGATGTCGCCGTACTGGGTACGTGCCCGCACAGCGACGGTCTCTTCGGACGCCCCGGGAGCGCGGTCGCCATCGAGCTGATTGCGCACATGTCCTTCCTTGGACGACAGGTCGAGCCAGGCTGGGACACCGGGCCGAACACCGATCGTGACCTGACCGAATCCGCTTTCGACCTGGATGGACCCGCTCGAGACGTCTCGCAGCTGGATGCTGCCGTATGCGGTCTTCGCCTCGACGGAGGACAGTGACTTTGCGATCTCGAGGTCGCCGTATGAAAGCTTTGCTTCGAGGTCGCCGCCGGACTCGCCGATCAGGATCGAACCGTGAGAGGCCTTGAGGAGCGCGTCGCCGGTGATGGTGCCGATCCGGATCTGGCCGTGGTCTGCCGTGATCTCGACGCCGCCGTCGGCCCGGCAGACCGTTGCGTTGCCGTGGGAGGCACGGAGCCACAGATCGCCGGTGGTGTCGACATCCACTGGGCCCATGGAACTCTTGATCCGGGTCGCGCCGAGGCGGCCGACGGTGCGGACACCACCGACCGAGATCTCCGCCGTAAGCCGCGAACCGGCGGGCAGCTCCACCGTCACGTCGACCGAGTCCGTCGGCCCGATCCAGCTGAGCCTCGCCTTCGGACCCGTGATGGTGAGCCGGTTACCGTCGAAGTCCACCTTCGTCTCCTCTGCGCCCCGGCGATCGACTGCCCTGCCAGGGTTGGTGGGGGAGACGGTCACGACGGTGTCCGCGCGTTCTCCGGCGATGACGTCGACCGCACCGACCGGAAGGTTGATGGCGAGGTCGATCGGCGAAGGGGTTGTGAATGTGGGCATGCTGGCGCTTCCCTTTCTCTGGGCGTGTTCGTCTGGCCCCGCAGTTCGCGTGGCTGATGGATGTTGTCGGTGGGCGGTTTAGCGTGCCCAGCCTGCGAAGTTGTCTCCGGTGCGCAACGTGCGTTGTGCCGCTCGTCGTTGCCTGGGCTGCAGGGCGGCCGCAACCGCGCGAACCAGCCACGTGTTGACGGACAGCCCATCAGCCGCAGCGGCATCGTCCACCCGCGACTTCAAGGCGTCCGGCAGGCGAAGAGTCGTGCGCGAGGTGCTCGCGTCGTCGAGGTCGACGGATGCGACGGGCCGCTCGTCGGCGTCGGTTTCGCCGCTGGGCTGGCTGACGACGAACTCGACCTCTCGCCCGCGCAGCCGCATGTCGACCGAGCCGGGGGCGAGGTCGCGGGTTATTTCGCCGACGGCGGCGGACAGGGCGTCGAGCAACACGAGCCGGGTGGCGGCATCCAGTCCGGCGGCGAGACGTTCTGCCACCGCGCGGGTCTCCTCGACGCCGTTGTCTGCGGCATCCACCAACTGACGCTGCAGGTCACTGACGTACTGTCCAAGTTCCATGGCACCATGATGACACCACTATGGTGTCAAGTCAAGCAATCATGGTGTCAGGCGTCATGTGACCGCCGACGTGCGGTTCGTGCGACGCTAGAGGCATGGATCTGGAGGTGTCACCCGCGCTCACGATTCCGGCATCCGAACTCGGCTGGAGGTTCTCCCGCTCGTCCGGGCCCGGCGGGCAGCATGTCAACACCTCGGACAGCCGGGTTGAACTGTTCTGGGATGTCGGGCGTTCCGCTGCGCTGTCGGACGATCAGCGCCAGAGGTTGCTCGCGCGACTCGGACGCCGACTCGTCGGGGGAGTAGTCACCGTCTCTGCCTCGGAGGAGCGCTCACAGCTTCGCAATCGCGAGATCGCCCGGCGCAAGCTCGCCGAGGTGGCGAGCGCGGCTCTCGCCCCCGATGGGCCTCGACGGCGTTCGACGAAACCCACGAGAGGGTCGACGAGGCGGCACCTCGCCGCAAAGCAGCAGCGGTCAGCGACCAAACAGCAGCGCAAGCGTCCGTCCGCAGAATAAGGAACGTCTCCTAGCTGTCGCCCTTCCGCCTCACCATCTCGGTGATCCAGGCCGGCGCGAACGGCGAGGTACAGTTCGGCGGCGTGGGGTAGTCCTTGAGCACCTCGAGGCGTTCGCCGATGTCGAGGGCGCGGGCCCGATACTCCGGGTGCTCGATCCCGATCTGGGCGAGGCAGTGGTTCATCGCCCACTGCAGGCGATCCGGGGCATCCTTCATCTCCGCTTCGATCGTGTCGAGCAGACCGGGGAGGTCGAGGCCATCGGGGTTCTTCGCCACGCGTTCGGTGGTCAGGGCCCACCCGGCACTTGCCACAACAGGGTCGGGATCGGCGAACCAGATCACGCGCAGTTCCTCGGCGTGAGGATTCTTCTTCACCACGTAGTTGACGAGCCAGTCGTGCACCTTGGGCTTGCGTGCCGCGCGCAGCATCGTGTCCAACCGGTCACGGTCGAACGCCTTCGGACGACAGATCAGGAGTGCCAGGAGTCTGGCAGCGGTGTCGCCGGTCGCCCACAGATCGAGCGAGAGGTCCTGCTGGGTCTTCAGCCGCTTGGCGACGGCGCGCAGCTTGCCGAGGTTGACCCCGTGGTCGTCTCCGTGCCGGGTATTCACCTCGCGGGCCTTCGGGTCGTCGAGTGCGGCCAGCTCGGCCATCACCTCGGGCACCGTGACCTCGGTCACCATCGTCTGCGCCATCTCAGCTCCTGTCATGCATGTGGAAATCAGCCTACGACGAGAGCAGAGGGTGACGTCGCCTCTCCCGACGGGAACACTCCCGCCACAAGATCCTGCGCTGCGAGGTCGCCAGCGACACGTTCGTCGCATCTTCTGCGACGGGGACGGCTTTTTCGTAATCTCCATTCCCACCGTCACCGTTTGGTGGTGTACTGGCATGCAATCGGCAGGCGACCGCCTGCCCCTCATTGGTCCCGCTGTGGAGACTACGAATTGCCGATGGCTGGACCCCTCACTTGGAGGTACAGCTGTGCACAAGCCCCGCGCTCGCGCACTCGGTGTTTCACTGGGATGCGCGTTAGCTTTCACTCTTGTCGCCACTGCGGCAGTTCCTGCCGTCGCCGACGATCACCTGAACCTGCCCGGCGAGCCCGGTCTCACGCTGCCGATCAACGACAGTGAAGCCGGCGGCACCTACGATCAGGACTTCGACCGGGCGTACGCCGGAGCGACTCCTGACGGGACTCCCGTCTACATCTACGTTCCCGAAGGCACGCCATTGGATGGTTCGGCGCCAGCCGGCGTAGCCAGCCTCGATCCGGCATTCGACCACAATCCTGGCGACGAGTTCGTCCCCTGCGCTGACAACGCCGTAACGGACTTTGCGCTCACGCAGGCTCAGATCGATTACATGGGTGACCAGCTGTCCAGTCAGATCGTTGCTGTCGATGAGGAACACTTCGGCCCCATGGACGCGGCCGATCCTGCCGAGCCCGCCAGCGACTCACTCGTGATGGTGGTCTATAACGTGCAGGACACGAACTACTACGACTGTGCCGAGGACACGTACACAGCCGGGTACTTCGCTCCGGACTTCATCGATTCGGTCGGCATGAACGTCATCGTCATCGACGCCTTCGACTGGGCGAACCGGGTGGGGCCGAACGACGCCGAATGGCGTGACGACGACCCGGAGAACGACCAGCCCACGCTGTACGAGGGCGTGATCGCCCACGAGCTGGAGCATTTGCTGCACAACTACAGCGACCCGGGCGAGTTGTCCTGGGTGGACGAGGGTCTCGCCGACTTCGCGGTGTTCCTCAACGGCTACGACGTCGGAGGGTCGCACCTCAGCAATCATCAGGTGTTCTACGCGGAGACATCGCTCACCCGCTGGGGTGGAGGACTGGAGAATTACGGCGCCTCTTACACCTTCTTCCAGTACGTCTGGGAGCAGGCCGGTGGCAACGGCGACGGCACATACACCCCGGACCTTCAGAACGACACAGCCGGCGGTGACCTGCTGATCCAGCGGATCTTCGAGAACCAGGCGGATGGGATGGACGGAGTCCAGGCCTCGATCGACGCATTCAATGCGGAGACCGGAGCGGATCTGCGCTCCGCGAAGACCCTGTTCCAGGACTGGGCAGTCGCCGTGTACCTCGACGACGAGGACTCAGCGCTGTTCGACATCAAGGCGGTCGACTTCGGCGATCCTGCATTCACTGACTGGACGATCGACATTGCGGACGACCAGTTCTGGGGCGACCGGGGAAACAACCAGGGCGCTCAGCCGTCACCCAAGTGGGACAACCGAGCAAACGGTCAGTCGCCGACTGCCCTGCCGTACGGTCTCCAGGTCGAGCGATTCCGTAACCCCGGTCCGACGGTGACGGTGGGTCTGGACGGCGAAGACAGCACCCAGGTCCCGCCGCACACCGGAGAGACTCACTGGTATGCCGGTTACGAGAGCCAGTCGGACAACATCCTCGACGTGGATGTGACGGGCACGGCCACGTCACTCGATTTCTGGACATGGCACTTCATCGAAGAGGGATGGGACTACGGATTCGTCGAGGCGCTCGTCGGCGGCGAATGGGTGACGGTCCCGCTCGTCGATGACGCCGGCACGGTCGTCACGAGCAACGAGGATCCGCACGGCGGGAACACGGAAGGCAACGGGCTCACCGGCACATCGGGCGGCGAGTACTTCGTCGACGAGCCTGCCTATGTGCACTACTCCGCTCAGCTGCCCGCCGACGCAACGGACGTGCGTTTCCGCTACTCAACGGACGCGGCCTATCTCGACACAGGATGGTTCGTCGACGATGTGCTCGTCAACGGCGCGGCAGCGACGGTGAGTTCTGCGGAGGGCGAATGGACCGAGACGACCGGACTCCAGAACAACAACTGGACGCTCCAGCTCGTCGCGTCCTGCGATCTCACACCGGGTGTTGCCTCGCCGTTCGAGATCAACGATGGCGCAGGCAACTACGTTTACCGGCTCGAAGGCGACGCGATCACGCAGCCCGGCTTCAACACGAAGTGTGCCAATGGTCCGAATCGCGATTTCGCGACCCTGGTGTCAAACCTGCCCACCGGTGACCTCCAGTTCCTCGACGCGGATTACGCGCTCACCGTGAAGAACACTGGGAACGGCAAGAAGAAATAGCTGACCGGCGCGGCTGGGATCTCCGCTTGCGGCGGTCCCAGCCGTGACGTCAGGCGCGGGCGGGCGGAGGACGCTGTCGCGCGTAGCCGCTCAGGCGGGCAAGACCCGGATCACCCGGTTGACGAGCATGCCGGTCTTCCTCGAAATGACCGTCCGCAACTGGCGCACGACCACCCGGCTTCTCGCCCTGCTCGACGGTGAGATAAGTCAACCAGCGAAAAAAGGTGCGCTTGCGGGATGCTGCTGCCATGATCTGAGGAACGCATCCGTCACGTCGACGAACAGGGGAGACCGACAATGGCACGTCTGACAAAGCAGGAGAAGGCCGCGAAGGCGGCTCTTCACAAAGCGCAGAAGGCGATCGGCAAGGCGATCAAGGCGGCCAAGAAGGCTGACAAGAAGGCGAGAAAGAAGGCCGCCGAACTGGCGCAGACGCTGGACAAGGGCCTGAAGAAGACGACTGTGCGCAAGCCGGGCAAGAGCAACAAGACCATCAGCGAGAGCAAGAAGGCGGTCACAGCGAAACCGGCCAAGAAGAAGGCTGCATCAGGAAAGACAACGGCCACCCCCGCGTCACCCACAGTCGCGACATCATCCTCGTCACCCACGATCGATGTGCCCACGGCATCTCCTGCCGCGTCGAAGCCCGCCGCGACTTCCGTGGCCACGAAGTCCGCACCAGTGACCACCGCGAAGCCAGCGGCGTCGAAGCCAGCGGCGTCGAAGCCGGCGGCGCCCCGCGGACGACGAACTCGGTCGACATCCGGACCGACCCTGGCGCAGCTGCGCCAGCAGGCGAAAACCGCGGGTCTTTCGGGCTACTCGAAACTGAACAAGTCAGACCTGGCCGCCCTCCTGGCCAGGAAGTAGGCGGTCTCCCTCCCGTTCACCTGCCGGTTACCCAGCTTGGCTAGCGTGGCCCGATGTGCCCGGTGACCTGTCTCTTGCGAAACCGTTCCCAACGACAGGGCGGAGCACTGTGACGCAGGTCGAATCCGGACAAGCAATTCTGCTGCGGGGCGAGCAGGCTGCGCCGGCGCGCACTCTGCTGGACATCCTGCGGGAGAGTACGGAACGGCATCCCGAAGCCTCTGCCATCGAGGACGCCACCGGCTCGCTGAGCTACCGCGAGCTGATGGCGCGCGTCGTGCAGGTGTCTGCTCGTCTGCTCGCAGAGGGAGTCCGCCGCGGTGACCGCGTCGGTATCAGGATGCCGTCGGGCTCGTCTGAGCTGTACATCTCCATCCTCGCCGTCCTCGCGGCCGGTGCCGCCTACGTCCCCGTCGATGCGGACGATCCTCAGGAGCGGGCCGACCTGGTGTTCGGTGACGCGGACGTCTGCGGGGTGATCACAGCAGACGGCATTTTTCAATCGACAAGGCGGACGTCCAGTGAGATCACCCGAGATCCGCTCTTCGATTCCCCGCCCGCTCACGCCAGTACACACAGCCATCCCGTGGTCGCTCCACCACGCCCCGAGGACGAGGCGTGGATCATCTTCACGTCCGGTTCGACCGGTCGGCCCAAGGGTGTCGCCGTCAGCCATCGATCCGCCGCAGCTTTTGTCGATGCCGAGTCACGGCTCTTTCTCCGTGCCGAGCCGCTCGGTCCAGGCGACAGGGTGATGGCCGGGCTGTCCGTCGCATTCGACGCCTCGTGCGAAGAGATGTGGCTGGCCTGGGCGCACGGCGCGTGCCTCGTGCCCGCACCGCGGGCGCTGGTGCGCACGGGCATGGATCTCGGACCATGGCTCACCGCGAGAGGCATCACGGTGGTATCGACGGTGCCGACCCTGGCAGCCTTGTGGCCGCAGGAGTCGCTCGAGAACGTTCGGTTGCTGATCTTCGGCGGGGAGGCGTGCCCCCCTGAGCTCGCCGCGCGGCTCGCCGTGGATGGACGCGAGGTGTGGAACACCTATGGGCCCACCGAGGCGACCGTCGTCGCGTGTGCTGCAGAACTCAACGGCAGCGGCCCCGTCCGGATCGGACTCCCGCTGGACGGCTGGGACCTCGCTGTCGTCGGAGCGGATGGGACGCCGGTGATCGAGGGCGACGTCGGGGAGCTCATCATCGGCGGCGTCGGGCTCGGTCGCTACCTCGACGCCGCGAAGGACGCCGAAAAGTACGCCCCGCACGAAGAACTGGGCTGGGACCGGGCCTATCGGAGCGGAGACCTCGTCAGATTCGAGCGGGAGGGACTCATCTTCCAGGGTCGTGTCGACGATCAGGTGAAGGTGGGCGGCCGGCGCATCGAATTGGGGGAGATCGAGGCAGCGCTGCAGACGCTCGACGGCGTCGGGAGTGCGGCGGTCGCGGTGCGTGAGACACAGACCGGCAACCAGGTTCTCGTGGGCTATGTCGCCATGGCGAACGGTGCCCGCCTGGATCGCGGCCTCGCCCTCGCGCGCCTGCGCGAGGAGCTTCCTGCGGCACTCGTACCGTTGCTTGCCGAGGTTGAGCAACTGCCGACCCGTACCTCCGGCAAAGTGGACAAGAGTGCCCTGCCGTGGCCGTTGCCCGGTGTCGATCCCGATGGAGAGAAGTCAGGCCTCACTCCGATGCAGCTTCGACTGTCTGAGCAATGGCAGGCGGTCCTCGGTATTCCCGTTTCGGACGTCGACGCGAATTTCTTCGATCTCGGCGGCGGGTCCCTGGCCGCCGCGCAGCTGGTGAGCGCGATCCGACAGGATGACCCGAGTTTCACGGTTGCCGACATCTACTCGCATCCGCGCCTCGGGGCGATGGCCGACGAGCTGGAAGACCGGGTGCTTGAGACCCCGGAGGCCCTTCGCCCCTACCACCACGTGGCGCCGACTCCCCGTCGGATGCAGGCGCTCCAGACGGTACTGTCCATCCCTTTGCAGGTTCTGGCCGGGGTGCGCTGGCTGCTGTATGTGCTCGTGGCAGGGACCGTTCTGAGCTGGGTCGGCGGCTTCGACGTCCTGCCCGCCGCACCTCTGTGGGCATTGGTCCCTGCGCTGGTCATCTTCGCGACCCCGTTCGGTCGGATGGCCATCGCCGTCGTTGCAGCGAGGCTGTTGCTGGCCGGCGTGCGTCCCGGCGACTACCCGCGGGGAAGTGGCGTGCACCTCCGATTGTGGCTGGCTGAACAGGTCGCCGAGCAGGTCGGAGCAGTGAGTCTGTCAGGGGCGCCGTGGATCAGTTACTACGCGAGGGCACTGGGCGCGACAATCGGGCCGGATGTCGACCTGCACACCTTGCCGCCCGTCACGGGAATGTTGCGGATCGGCGGGGGAGCGGCGATCGAACCGGAGGTGGATCTCGCCGGGTACTGGATCGACGGCGACGTCGTGCGGATCGGTGAGATCCGGATCGGGTCGGATAGCACCATCGGGGCACGCAGCACGCTTCTTCCTGGCACGAAGATCGGCCGTGGCGCCGAGATCGCTCCCGGATCTGCCGTTTTCGGCAGGGTGCCCTCGGGACAACTGTGGTCCGGGTCGCCGGCGCAGCGCGTCGGCAAAGCCCGTGCCTGGTGGCCAGGAGAGCGGCCACCGCGCAAGACCCGGTGGCTGTCTGCGTATGCACTGTCCGCAGTCGTCGTTGCGGCGCTTCCGGTCCTCTCGCTGCTGCCGGGGTTCGCGCTCATCGCTGTGGGTATCCGCGATTCCGCCTCGCTGGCCGAGGCCGCAGCGAGAGGCTTCGCGCTGCTGGTGCCGGCAACTTTGATCGCCGGCGTGGTCATGGCCGGAGTAGTCGTCGTTCTCGTGAGGGCGTTGGGCCTCGGTGTCCGCGAAGGCACGTATGCGGTGCGCAGCCGCACCGGGTGGCAGGTCTGGACCATCGAACGCTTGCTCGACATGAGCAGGACGCTGCTGTTCCCGCTGTATTCCAGCCTGTTCACTCCGGTCTGGCTGCGGATGCTCGGCGCGAAGGTGGGACGCGACGTCGAGGCATCCACCGTGCTTCTCGTCCCGTCGATGACGACAGTACGAGATGGGACGTTCCTTGCCGACGACACGATGATCGCCTCGTATGAGCTCGGTGGCGGATGGTTGCGGATCGCGGCGATCGACATCGGAAAGCGCGCATTCATCGGAAACTCGGGCATTGTGCCTGCCGGGCACAAAGTGCCGAAGGACGGCCTCATCGCCGTGCTGTCATCTGCTCCACCGAAGTCGAAGCCGGGTTCCTCATGGCTGGGATCGCCGGCCGTGCGGTTGCGTCGTACCGTGGCTGCCGCGGATGACAGCCTCACCTTCAACCCACCGTCCCGGCTGCGGCTCGCCCGCAGCCTGTGGGAGCTCGCCCGTATCGTTCCGGTCCTCGTCACGGCTGCCATCGGTCTGGCGGTGCTCTTCGCCATCGCCGCCCTCGTGGCGCTGACGAACATCTGGCTTGCGGTCGTACTGAGCGGCGTCGTGATGATCCTGGCGGGCGCTGCAGCGGCCGGGTTCACCACGGCGGCGAAATGGGCGCTGGTCGGTCGTATGAAGGCCGTCGAGCACCCGCTGTGGTCCTCGTTCGTCTGGCGTACTGAGGTCTCCGACGTTTTCGTCGAGATGGTCGCCGCACCGTGGTTTGCAAATGCGGCATCAGGCACGCCCGCCCTCGTCTGGTGGCTGCGGAGCATGGGAACGACGATCGGACGGGGTGTGTGGTGCGAGACGTACTGGCTGCCTGAACCGGATCTGGCGACTCTGGCCGACGGCGCCACAGTGAATCGGGGCTGCGTTGTGCAGACCCACCTTTTTCATGATCGAATCATGAGCATGGACACCGTCACACTCGACGCAGGCGCAACCCTGGGCCCGCACAGCGTCATCCTCCCGGCCGCCCGGATCGGGGCGCACGCCACCGTTGGCCCTGCATCGCTTGTCATGCGGGGAGAGGTCGTCCCAGTCGGCAGTCGCTGGAGTGGCAACCCGATCGGCCCGTGGCGGGACGTGACCACACGGAACTACCATGCCGATGGAACGCGATGACAATGACATCCGTCGGCGCACGAACTGCGGGTGATCGATATGCGCCGACGAGTGGCAATGGCGGCTATCACGTCGAGCACTACGCCCTCGATCTGCAGTACAGGATGGCAACCAATCGGCTCTCGGCTGTTGCGACGATCACTGCCGTCAGCGAGCAGGAGCTCAGCCGGTTCACGCTCGATCTGAGTCGCCTCCAGGCGTCCCGGGTGTCGGTGGACGGTCGGCGGGCGATCAGGACCCAGTCCAATGGGAAGCTGAGTGTGGTGCCGGCGACGCCGATCGCTGCCGGCGCCACGTTCACCGTGATCGTCGAATACTCCGGGTCGCCTGCGCCGCGTCGGAGCAAATGGGGGCTGGTGGGCTGGGAAGAGCTCGACGACGGCGTGATCGTGGCGTCCCAGCCCAACGGCGCGCCCACGTGGTTCCCGTGTAATGATCATCCGGCCGACCGGGCGACGTACAGCATCCGGGTCTCGACCGAGCAGGCGTACACGGTGCTCTGCAACGGTGTCCTCACCAGCCACACCGTGGCATCCGGTCGCGGAACCTGGCTGTATGAGCAGGTCGAACCCACCTCCACATACCTGGCCACCGTGCAGATCGGCCGGTACACGGTCGAAGAGATCGATCTCGGTCCGGTTGCCGGACTCCTCGCGTATCCAAAGAGACTGCAAGGGCGGGTTCGCGCCGATTTCGCCCTGCTGCCCGGAATGATGCGCTACTTCGAGGGCGTCTTCGGCACCTACCCCTTCGGCGGTTACGCCGCGGTCGTCACCCCGGACGAACTCGAGATTCCTCTGGAAGCGCAGTCGATGGCGATTTTCGGGGCCAACCATGTCGACGGGCACGGCGGCGAAGAGCGCCTGCTCGCACACGAGCTCGCTCACCAGTGGTTCGGCAACGGCGTGGGGCTCGCCGCGTGGCAGCACATTTGGCTGAATGAGGGCTTCGCCTGCTACGCCGAATGGCTCTGGTCCGAGCATTCAGGCAAGGAAACCACGGATGCCCTCGCCCGCCGCTACTACGGGCAGCTCCGCATCAGGCCGCAAGACATCCTTCTCGGAGATCCGGGACCGGCAGACATGTTCGACGATCGAATCTACAAGCGGGGAGCGCTCACTCTCCATGCGCTCCGCCAGACGATTGGTGACGAACATTTCTTCGCGTTGCTCCGGGACTGGACGTCACGCGACCGCAGCGCCACGGTTACGACTGACGACTTCCGCTCCCACGCTGATCGCTTCAGCGCCGTTCCGCTCGACTCCCTGTTCGACGCCTGGCTGTTCACTCCCGCCCTGCCACCCTTCCCGGTCGCGGCGCAGGTGCCAGGGCGACGCTGACGACGAACCGAGGGTCGATGTCAGGCTCGATGAGGCGGTACTGAACCCCATCCAGCTCGGCCAGGTCGCCATCGACCTCGACCAGCTGCGGATCCATCCGGAGGCCACGTCCATCTGCTTTGAGCACCGCCTCGACCCGAGTCCAATGTCGAAGCGGATCCTCGGTCTCGCCGGCGATCCGCTGGATCGCGAGTAGCCGGTCCGTGCTGCCAGTTGCGGGCTCGATGTCGATGCCGATCCGGCGCCCGTGGCTCGTCGCGACAACCACCATCCCTGCGCAACCCGAGACACTCACGGAGAGTGCGCGGGAAGCATCGTTCGGGCCGGTCGTGATCGGTCGACCGTGCGCGCCACCGCAGTCGGGGCACAGCGCCATGATCGTCACCTCTGCAGCGCTCACACCTGAACGTTCGGCCACCAGTTCGCGGAGGAGCAGCCGGCCCCACAGCAAGCGACTCCGGGCATGTTCCGATACCGTCGTGGCGAATCTGGTCCGTTCGTCGACCGAGAGAAGCGCGATCGCCTCCGCTTCACGGTCAGCGAGGGAGTCTGGCGGCGCCCAGCGCAAAACTGTGTCGTCGTCGAACTCGAGTGTGTCCATCGAGCGGTCCCGGCTATCCGCCGGCTGTGGCAGAACTCTTGAGGCGCTTCTTCGCTGCTCGCTCGGTGAGGATGAGGACGTAGTCGCGGACCGGACGACTTGCGAGGTTGTCGAACTCTTCGCGAACCACCGTTTCGATCTCATCCGGTGACCGATCCGCGAACTTCTGCTCGAGTTCGCCGATGACCTGACGGATGATCTCTTCGTTGTCGAGTTCTGTCGTCATCTGCTCAGTCTCGGCTCACAAGGGGCGCGGGTCAAGAGAACATCTGATGAACGCCGCCGTCGTTTCACTCGATCGAGTCTGGCGCTTGCGCGAGCACCGGTCACGCGCCAGGCGGGCGATACCCGATCTCGTTCGCTTTGCGCAGGGCGTCGAGGGTTTCGTCGACGGTCAGGAGCACCGTCGTCTCCATGGAACTCATCGCTCCGCCGCCGTTGATCGCCAGGGCGACCGCAGCCATCGACGCGTTGTCCGGGGCTTCCCAGAGCGTGTAGCCGTCGTGATCGCCGAACGCGTACCAGAATCCGTGGAGCTTCCCGCCGACCGATTCGATGTACGTCTCGGCAGCCTTCCGGCGGTCCTCCGGATTGCCGGTCAACCTCGCCCAGGTCTGGGGGGTGTAACTGAACTTCGTCAGATAGAGAGGCATCGTATCGTCCTTTCGGTCACGTCCGTCACTGCTGATGCCCATCAGGATGGCCCTGTGAGGTCCGACATACAACCGGGTGGTGGTTCACTCTTCGATCGCTCCACCGAAAGTGCGCAGATATTCACGGAACGTGGTCCCGTGTGCGTCCCGAGCTGCGAGGTACTCGGTAAATCGCGCCTGAGTCCTGAACGAGGTTCCGGCAGTCATCAGGGCTGCCTGACGTCGTTCGGTGTCGCGGATGCCGCGGGCCACGTCGGCGATGTCCGCTGCACGGTCCACGGGCAGGAACAGGACGCCATCGTCGTCGCCGAGCACGAAGTCCTCCCCGGTCACGATATGGTCGCCGACCCGGGCGGACACGAGAGCATCCGCATCCTGTGCGTCGAGGCGTTGCGGACTGGCGGGAAGCGCACCCTGGCTGAACACAGGCAACCGGATGGTGAGAAGTTCGGGGGTGTCGCGGTGCAGGCCCCAGATCACGATGCCGGCGAGGCCCGCTCTGCTTACCTCAAGTGTGATCAGGTCGCCGACGCAGGCTTCGTCCGTGCGAGCGGCGTTGTCGACGACAAGCACGTCGCCGGGATGCGCGTGCTCGACGGCTTCGAGGAAGACATCGACGCTTCCGAAATGACGGGCAGGGCGCGCGCGGCCGACAAGGTGCACGCCGCTCCACAACGGCCGAACGTCCGCCGGCGCGCAACGGATCGGGATGCCCAGTCTCAGGCAGGCGTCGGCCACGTGCGGCGTTGTCAGGTCGAGGTACGTTGTCTGCAGGTCGGCGGCATCCATTGCGGGGTCCTTTCAATCGAACCGGGAGAGAGTCGGCCTGGTGTCTGCGACAGGTGTCATCAGATCGTCGAAGACACCGGGGCGACGGGTTTCCGCATCGACACGAGCGGAATGTCGTGCAGGGGGTCGGTCTCCCAGTTCGCGGTGAACGTGGAATTCGACCGGTCGAGAACGAGGTGCAAACGGTGGGGCGTCTCGATGAAGATGACGTCGACCGCCAGGCGTCCGGCCGGATCCCACGCGGCACTGGCGGCTGTCGCGTCGCTTGCCGTCCATTCGCCGAGGCCGGCCGTGACCTCAAGGGTGCTGCCACCCTGCCTGAGCGACAGATCCCAACCGGATCCGCCTGTGTGTGCGTTGACCTCGAGGCGCGTGAGGTCCGGCAGGACCCTGCCGGGTGTCCTGATGAACGAACCATCTACTATCCACTCACCGGTCGCGTTGCCGCTGAGCGGGGCAATGCTGAGGGATGCCAGCTGCGCGGCAAGCGCGGCGTCCGCCTCGCCGCCCCCGGTGCCGTCTCCCTGCCTGCCGATCGCCGGGAGCAGGTGTTCCCACGCCAGGTTGAGGACGCCCTGCATGTCATCGCTTTGACCGGTCATCGCCAGGACGATCCCGTGTTCAGGCAGGATCACGCAGAACTGACCGTAGGCACCGTCACCGCGGTACCCGTGCCTGGCCATCCAGAACTGGAAGCCATAACCCTGCTCCCAGTCGGATGCGGGATCGGAGCCGTTGGAGACATGCGACCGGGTCGCCTCATCGACCCACGCGGACGGAAGGAGCTGGCGGCCATCCCACTCTCCGCGCTGCAGGTAGAGCTGCCCGAGCAACGCGATCGCCTCGGTCTGTGCGTGCAGCCCGCTGAACCCCAGCTCGTTTCCGGACGGGTGACGGATCCACCCGACGTCACCGATGCCCAGCGGATCGAACAACCGTGGTCTCAGGAATTCGGTCAACGATTGACCAGACGCACGCTGCACGATCGCGGCGGCCGCGTAGGTGCAGGGCTGGTTGTAGGCGAAGACGGTTCCGGGTTCCTCGTCGGGAGGAAGCAGCAGGAAGCCGCGAACGAGGTCGACCGGGTCGATGGCGTCTGCCCGGTCGACGGTCTCCTCGCGGTGCCCACTCGCCATGGCGAGCACGTGCCGCACCAGCATCCGCCGGCTTCGCGGGTCGGTGATCTCGTCGTCGAGCTCCGGGAAGTGGCTGAGAACGGTGTCGTCGAGAGACAGCAGTCCCTCGTCGACCGCGAGACCGACGGCGGTGGAGGTGAAACTCTTGCTCAGCGAGTAGAGCAGATGCACGCGGTCGGCGGAATACGGTGCCCACCAGCCCTCCGCGAGAACCTCGCCGTCGCGCAGAAGCATCAGGCTGTGCGGCTCGATCAGGGGAGTGGCCTCCAGCGCTGTGATGAAGGAGGTGATACCTGCGGCATCGACGGCGTGGGCGGATGGCGTGCTTCTCGGCAGTGAGCGGCTCATCGTTCCATGCTAGGCCGAGGGGATGCCTCAGCGGTGTCTGGTCCGAGCGCCAGGTCCAGCGCGTCGCGCCGGGACATCGCGCGACCACGAGTGCGAACGGCCCTTGCGTCGCCCTGTGAGACCGGGCGTTTTTCAGCGCCGGCGGTTACGATCGCAGGATGCCCCCGCGTTCTCCTCTTCCACAACGACTCGGGCTCGACCCCGCGTGGATGCGGACCCCGGATCGCGATCCGTCCCGACCCGAACCGTGGCCGACGATGGGCGCCTGGCTCGAGGACCGGTTGTCCGAGTTCATCGACGTGCCCGCGTTTCTGGCCGAGGAACGGTTCGTCTACGAGGCCGGAACGCCTGCTGCTGCGAGCGACCCATACCGGCCGCACACCTTCGTGTGGTTCCATCGCGACCTGCGCGACGAAGCATCCGTGCCAGGACAGATCCACATCGTCCATCGCGACGAGCGGATCGTCGTGATCGACAAGCCGCCCTTCCTTTCAACCATTCCACGCGGGCGACACGTCCAGCAGAGCGTAGTTGTGCGCCTGCGCGACGAACTGGGCCTGCCGGAGCTCTCGCCGCTCCACCGGCTCGACCGCGTGACATCCGGTCTCCTGATGCTGGCGACCGAGAAACGCTGGCGAGCGCCATATCAATCGATGTTCCAGCGCGGTGAGGTCGCCAAGACCTACCGCGCACTCGCGCCAGACCGTGCGGATCTCGAGTTCCCGATCACAGTGCGCAACCACCTGATCAAACAGCGCGGTCAGATGCAGGCCGACGTCGATCCCGATGCACCGGCCAACGCCGAGTCCGTGATCGAACGGGAGTCCGTGCTCGGCGCGGATGCCATCTATCGTCTGACACCGACGACCGGACGCACCCATCAGTTGCGGATGCACATGTGGGGACTCGGGATCCCGATCAGCGGCGACCCACTGTATCCGGTCGTTCGTGGCATAGCCGTCGATGACTTCGCCCACCCGCTTCAGCTGCTTGCGAGCGACGTCGACTTCGTGGATCCCATTGACGGGTCCCCGCGCCAGTTCGAGAGTGTGCGCGAGCTCCCGCTGCAGAGTGAAGCAGGTGGCCCCGCAGCGTGAGATCCAGCGGCCCGGGTGTCCGTTACCCGTCAGCTGGGGGACTCATGCGCCAGAATCGCCAGCTGGATGCGGTTGTCGAGGCCAAGTTTCGTCAGCGCGCTCGAGATGTGGGCTTTGACGCTGCCGTGCGAGATGAAGAGGCGGTCGGCGATCTCGGCGTTGCCGAGTCCTCGCGCGACGGCGAGCGCCACGTCGCGTTCCCGGACGGTCAGCGGTGCGAGGGGGTCCGGCCGGTGAGCCGGCGGAACCTCCTCCGATGACGCGACATGGTCGATGAGCTGTCGCAGGACGTCGGGGGAGACCGTTGGCTGACCGGCGGCAGCCGTTCGGATCGCCTCGACGATCTCCGCGGGCGGCGTGTGCTTGAGCAGGAACCCGGCCGCACCGGCCCTGAGCGCCTCCAGGACCGTGGCATCCGTGCGGAATGTGGTCAGCACGATCACGGCAGGCAGGCTGTCGATTTCAGAGGCGCGCAGCGTTCGGATCGCGGAGACACCGTCGACTCGAGCCATCCGCACATCCATCAACACCACGTGCGGCGAGGTCGTGCGGACCGCTTCCAAAACTTCGTCCCCGTCGGATGCGTCGCCGACGAGCTCGATGTCTGCTGCGCCACCGAGGAGGAGGCGCAACCCCGCCCGCACCAGTGCGTCGTCGTCGACAACGAGAACCCGGATGCTAGCGGTCGCCTGGCTCATGCTGCTCCCATCGGCAGGTCGCCGGCGAGCGCGAATTCACCGTCCCTCACGGCGTGGTGCAGGTGCCCGCCGTCGATGTGGACTCGTTCGCGCAGGCCCGCTAGCCCCGCACCTGCTCCGG
This sequence comes from Mycetocola sp. Y171, assembly GCF_056713165.1. NCBI lineage: Bacteria > Bacillati > Actinomycetota > Actinomycetes > Micrococcales > Microbacteriaceae > Mycetocola > Mycetocola sp. Y171. Next base: position 1,198,981 of record NZ_JBWYGX010000002.1, on the reverse strand, counting down.
GGATCTCACTTCCCGTCAGTCCGACTGCGACGGGGTTCGTGACTTCGACGCGGAGACGATCGTCGTCACCGCGGATCGCAACCCGGACCGGCGAGCGGGGCGCATGCTTGCGAGCATTCGTGAGTCCCTCCTGCACGATTCGGTACGCGGTCCGCTGCACGGATGCCCTGGCCTGTGAGACCGCGTCGGCGTCGATCGACACCTCCACCTGTTGCCCTGCCTGCCGCGCTTCGGCGACCAGGCCGTGCACATCGTCGAGTTGCGGCTGAGGCCGGCCAACGCCGAGCGCCGGCTCGGCGCCATCGTGACGGAGCACATGGAGCAGCTCGCGCAGTTCCTCGACGGCAAGGTGTGCGTTCTCGCGGATGATCACTGCGGCCTCGTGAACCTCTTCGCTGCTCATCGGACGCTGACCGGGCTCGGTCGCGTGACTGGTGCGGAACTCCAGGGCCCCGGCGTGCACGGAGACAAGAGAAATTCGATGAGCGAGTACGTCATGCATCTCGCGGGCGATCCGTTCCCTCTCATCCCTGCGAAGGGATGAGAGTTGCGCATCGAATCGTTCTCGGTCCGTCCTCGCGGTGTGGCGGAGCCCTTCGATGACTTGCCGGCGGGCGCGTGTGAGGAGGCCGAAGCTCAGAGCCAGGAGGTAGACGAGGGGGATGAAGATGAGCCAGGCGAGCCAGGTCATTCCCGGTATCGGAGCGACTCCGTGGTACGGCAATGCGAAAACGATGTGCAGTCCCACGAGGGGAAGAGAGACGCGCGGACGCGCATACGACCCCATCCGGTACACCCCTGCGAGCACGGCGAAGCCGGCTGTCAGCGAAAGCGAGCCGGGGATGATGAGCCAGGCGCCGACTGCCGCCGGATGTGTGCGAGACCACCAGAGACTCGCTGCGGCGAGCACTGCCAATCCGATGTCGATCGGCCAGTACCAGGCCGGAATAGCCTCATAGGCCTCGCCGCCCAGCAGAGTCAGGTAGATGTAGACGAGGGCGAGGGCGATGAGCGCCGCGTCGACGAATCGAGCGCTGCGCCCGGTCTGGTCCCGGGAATCCGATCGCACTGGCGTGCCCTGCGTCATCCTTCGAGGATACGAAGGATTCTGACGGCGATCCACGGGTTCGTCCCGCTGAGGCCGATCGGCCACCACTTCTGGCCGATCGGTCACTGTCGGCGACGACGTGAGGAGGGCAAACTGGCAGCATGTCAGCTCACGAAACACCACAGCAAGCCGAGTTCGCGCTCGAACTCACCGGGCTTCGTCGCGAGTTCGGCGACAAGGTCGCTGTCGACGACGTGAATCTCCGGATCCCGCGCGGGTCGTTCTACGGACTTGTCGGGCCGAACGGTGCCGGAAAGACGACCGCCCTGTCGATGGCGGTCGGGCTGCTCCGGCCGAGTTCCGGTCGCGCGTTCGTCGAAGGTATCGACGTGTGGCAGGACCCCGTTGCGGCGAAGAGGCATCTCGGCGTGCTGCCGGACGGTCTTGCTCTTCCCGAGCGGCTCACCGGCGGCGAACTCCTGACGTACTGGGGCCGGTTCCGTGGACTTGAGGCCGCAGCTGTCGCGAGTCGGAGCGCCGAGCTCATCCGCATCCTCGAACTCGAAGAGGCCGAAGCACTCGGAACTCTCGTCGGTGAATACTCGACGGGCATGCGCAAGAAGATCGGCCTCGCCACCGCGCTACTCCACGCCCCATCGGTCCTCGTCCTCGATGAGCCGTACGAAGCAGTCGACCCGGTTTCGGCCCGCGTGCTCACCCGCATCCTGCGGCGCTTCACCGCAACCGGCGGAGCGATCGTGATCTCGAGTCACGTGATGAGCCTCGTGGAGCAGCTCTGCGATCGCGTCGCCATCGTCACCGCCGGTCGGGTGGTCGCTGACGGCACCCTCGACGAAGTGCGGGCGGGCTCGACTCTCGAAGACCGTTTCGTCGGACTCGTCGGGTCGCCGGACATCGACGAGGAGGAGCTGTCGTGGATCGGATCCTGATCTCCCTGAAATTCACCCTGCTGCGAAACAGCTCCAAGGGCCTGCGGCTGGTCGGCTGGATCTTCGGGGCGCTCTTCGTGCTCGGCACCTGGCTGGCGGTGATCGCCGCCTCGAGCGACGACGCCCGGGGCTCCGTGCTCTCACTCGCGTTCGCGGGATGGGTTCTCGGGGCGGCACTCGGCCCGGTGCTCCTCAGCGGGAGCGGGGCTCTGAGACCCGATTACTTCGCTCTGTTGCCGATCGATCGGAGCGAACTGAGCCGCGGCCTTCTGGCGAGCACGTTCGTCGGCATCGCTTCCGGGTTCGTGCTGGTCGCGTTCCTGTCGAGTGCCGTGCACGCTCTCGCTCTCGACCCTCTCACCCTGGTCATCGTCCTCGTTGGCGCGCCTCTGACCTGGATCTTCGCGATCACGGCGTCGCGACTTGTGTACGGATTGCTGGGCGCGGCGATGCGATCCACGATCGGGGTCGAGATCGCCGGCATCCAGTTCGGGCTCATGTTCGCCGCGATGTTCACCGGTTGGATGGTCGTTCAGGCCGCCGTGCAGAGCGTCCCGGCCCTCATCCAGAACGGACTCCCGGACGGCCCGATCACCGCGGTGCTCGATGCCTTCCCGAGTTCGTGGCCTGTCCTCGCGATCGAGCAGGCGGCGGCGGGTAACTGGATCGCGGCGATGCTGCTCCTCGCCGCGCTGGCGGCGTTGGATGTCGTTCTCGTCGTCGCCACTGTCGCGCTGCTGACGCCGCGGTCGGAGCCGCCCAGGAGGAGGACCGGGCGACGCCTGTCCGCCGGCCTCGTCGCCGGCGGCGGCATCCTGCCGAAGACGCAGCTCGGCGCCGTCATCGGAAAGGAGTACCGCCAGTGGACGCGCGACCCGTGGCGGGCACTTGAAGTCCGTACAGCGGTCTGGACCGGAATCGCCATCGGCTTCTTCGCGCTGGTCAGCGGCAACTATTCCGTGCTGGCCGCATTCGCCGGCCTGATCGTCGCCTTCATGATGAGCGTCGCGGCTCTCAACCTCTACGGTCAGGACGGCACGGCGGTGTGGCAGACGATCGTGGGACAGGATGCCACGTCGATCCGTTCGGATGTCCGCGGGCGACAATGGGCGACCATTCTGGTGTTCCTGCCGCAGGCACTGTTGATCACCGTCGTCTTCCTCGTTCTGACCCAGCACTGGTGGGTCACCCCGATTGTCGTCGCTGCTCTCCCCGCACTTTTCGGCGTGGGCAGTGGAGCTGCCATGATCACATCGGCCGTCGGTGTCTCGCCGGGTGTGGACCCGCGCAAGCGGGTAGGGCCGAACGACGCGAACGGCAACATCGGCCTGCACCTGTGGATCGTGATGCTTCTGACCGCGGTCGGTGTCGTGCCGACCGCTGCGGTGCTGGTGCTGAGCCTGGTCGCTCCATCGCCGATTCTCGCGCTCGCCTCAGTGGTCGTGGGCATCCTGAACGGGTGGATTGCTGCCTGGCTGTACGGGCGGATCGCGATCGCCTATCTCACCACGCGGATGCCCGACGTGTACACCCGGATCCGGTACGGTCAGGTGTTCCACGGCGAATCGACGGGCGTGCTCGACTGGCTCGCGAAGAGCACCCTGAGCGGCGAGCAGAAGATGATCGCGCAACGTCAGAAGGAACGACAGGACAAGATCGCCGCGAGGAGTCGCGGTTGAGAGGACCGGAATGACTACGACTGACAGCGACCTGGCTGCCGAGCTCACCCGCCGACTCGGCCGGAAGCATCCGGTGGCCGCCGTGGCGACAATTTCCCCCTCCGGCACACGGACTGCCGTGGTCGGCGCTGCAACGGATGCCGGATTCGAGATCGGCTCCATCTCCAAAGGCATCACCGGCCTGCTCTACGTGGACGCGTGTTCGCGTGGCGAGCTGACACCGGAGACCACGCTGGGGGCGTTGCTGCCCCTCGGGGGCAGCGCGGCCGGTTCGGTGACGCTCGGCTCGGTGAGCACCCACACCTCGGGTCTGCCCAGACTGCCACCGGACGCGCACGCCCTTCGGCGCACGCTGGAACTCTGGCGGCACGGCACCAACCCGTATGGCGAGTCCGTCGACGCCCTGATCGAGCAGGCGAGGCGGGTGACCCTCTCGGCGCCGAAACCGCGATACTCGAACCTCGGGTTCGAGCTGCTCGGGCACGCGGTAGCCCAGGCAGCGGGCACGACATATCCTGAGCTCCTCGCCGACCGGCTGACCACCCCGCTCGGCCTGGAGTCGATGTACGCTCCTTCAGGGCCGGGCGAGCTCGAGCCGACCGCGGTTGCGGGCACGAGCCGGGGCGGTCGCGTGGTGCAGCCGTGGACCGGCGCCGGAATCGCGCCGGCGGGCGGCATCCGATCGTCCATCGGCGACATGGCGAGGCTTGCCGAGTCTCTGCTCGACGGTAGTGCCCCGGGGGTCGTAGCTCTCGATCCTGTGCGGGATTTCTCCGGCGGCATGCGGATCGGGGCGGCCTGGCTGACGCTCGAGCCCAGGGGCAGGCTGATCACGTGGCACAACGGCGGGACAGGGGGATTCCGCAGCTACCTCGCGCTCGACCGGCGCGCGGGCACGGCCGTCGTCCTCCTCTCGGCCACGTCCCGCTCGGTTGACGGGCACGGTTTCCGGATGCTCCAGGCCCTCGGATAGCCGCGGTCAGGCAGGCAGTGGTGCGAATTCGTTTGCCTCGATTCGGCCATCGACCGAGACCAGCGATGTCGACTCCGGGACCTCTCGCCACGCTCCGCGCAGGTCGCCGAGCGGTTCTGACACGATGAGGCGTGCATCGTCAGACAGCTGGTGCAGCACCGGATTGTCCGGGTACTGCAGCCTGAGCGTGGCCACATCGTTGTTGTGGAACAGCGAACGCGATCTGCCCTCGCTGGAATACCGAAACGCCCAGGTGGATTCTCCGTCGGTCGTCGCAACGGTCATCTGGATGGGGAACTCGATCCCGTGCTTCCTCCCGGTCTCCTCGATGAAGCCGACAGCGCGAGCCACAGCCTTCTGAGGATCCTCCGTCAGCCCGAAGGTGAGGGCGAGGAAGAAGAACGTCTCCGAATCCGTCGAACCCTCGATGTGCGGATAGAGCTCCGGGTCGACCGCCATGGTGAGGTCGCGTTTCACCTTCGGGAAATCGGTGATCGAACCATTGTGCATGAAGAGCCAGTTTCCGTTGCGGAACGGATGACAGTTGGTCTGCTGAACAGCAGAACCTGTGGATGCGCGGATGTGAGCGAAGACCCGGCCGGCTGACGCATGTCCGGACAGTTCCTGCAGGTTTCGGTCATTCCAGGCCGGTTCGATGCTGTGATAAATACCCGGGGTCTCCTGCGCGCCGTACCAGCCGACGCCGAAGCCGTCGCCGTTGACGGTCTCAGCGCCGAGCCGCGAGTGCCGGCTCTGCACCACGAGTGAGTTCGCTGGTTTATAGAGGAGATCTTCGAGAAGAACGGGGGAACCCGAATACGCAAGCCAACGACACATGACAACCTCGCTTTCGGGCCCAGTCCATACCCGGAGAATCGTGGGCGAATCATCCGCTCCGGGTGAGATCGGGTGCGGATGCCTCGTCGTTCGACTGAATGCCCCAGGACGAGCCGGTGGTCACGACCTCCCACGTGTGGGGGTGACGTCCCTCCGCTCGACCGCTCGGGACAGCGCCATCGTCACGAGGCCGCCCAACAGCAGAGCCAGGCCGGTGGTCCCTGCGGGAAAGAGGTCGGCGCCGGTGTCAGGGAGGGTCTCGCCCTCGTCGGCAACACCGCCCGAGTCATCAGGGTTTGGTTCCGGTTCCGGGGGAGGGATGACGGCGCTCTCGGTGTTCGTGATGGTGCAGACGACGGACGCCCCTTCGTCGACGGTGACGACGTCACCGGTGACTGTGCCACCGTCACACTCCCATGCGCTGGCTTCATAGCCGGGCGGTCCGTCTGATTCGCTGAGGATGTAGTCGCCCGTGGGCACGGACTGCTCGGTGACGGCCTCGCTGTTGCCTGCGCCGGTGATGGTGGTGGGCCCGGTGGCCGTGAGCGTCCAGTCCTGAGGTTCAGCCGTGCCGTCGTCGTTGACGACGACCTTTTCCAGAGTCAGCGTTCCTGTCGGTGTGTCCGGTGCCGAACTGCAGCTCACCTCAGTCGCGAACGGGAGGGAGTGGATCTCCCGCGGCTGGGCGAGAACCGGCGGCGGCCCGTGGGTGAAGCTCGCGGCGATGACGTTTCCCTCGATGTTCTGGGTGACCGCCCAGGTGAGTGCGGCAATCGGAGCATAGAGCGTCCCTTCGATGGAGTCCCCTCCCGTCACCGTGATGCTGGTGGCGTCTGGGAAGTTCCAGAGGATGAACGGAGCCGCCCCCGAGGAGATACCGGCGAGGTTGGGTGTCGTCCCGTTGAACGACGATCCCGTCACGTTCACGACGAGGGGCGTTGCGGCGTTGGGAACGTTGAGGAAGGTGATCTCCGCGAGTGCGTCCAGGTCGCTGGCCGATATCTCGAGAACATTCGTGATTCCGGGAGTGAGGAGCAGCCGCCCACGGCTGCCGGGTGCGTATGGCGCCACGAGTGGCGCGCCCTGATCGTCGGTCAACGTCGCGTTCGTGACGCATCCGCCGAGGTCTGACGAGATCGTCCGGTAGAGCGAGAAGGCCCCGGGGATGTCTATGAGTGACGACGGCACGGGCGTGCCGATGGATGCGGGCGACTGGTTGGGAGTCGTGCCTTCGATGGACGGACTCGACTCGTAGGTCTGCCCAGGGCGGACGAGTCGATAGTTGACCGCCGCATTGTTGGAGTCTCTGTTGAAGGCCGTGTATGTCGATGTGTCTGCGACCTTGGTGAAGCCGCCGTTGAGCACCCTCAGAATCGGCCCGGAGGTACCGGCAGGGAAGGAGACGCCGCCGCCCACGTACAGGAAGGTGGGAGCGGAATCACCCGGAGCAGTGAAGGTGGGTGCTGGGGTCGATCCGGCGCCGACGTTGTAGGTCGTGCCGAAGCCGAGGTCGCCTCCGAGAGCGAGGGTACCTTCCGCCTCGTCCGCGTTGATGAAGACATCCCCTTCGACGAAGACGAGGAACCCGCTGTTGGCCGGGTGTCCGTTGAGCGGAACCCGAACCGGGTTCACAGGGAGAACGTCGGCGCTCGCCGGTATCGGTCCGCTGAACGACAGTGCCCCGACGACCACCGCGACGCCCAGCGTCGCAAAGGCGAACCGATGTCCCCTCCCGAATCCCATGCAGCGAGGTTGCCTGAATAAGCCCTAGATCGCAAGGGTTGCAGCGAATATCGGTGCGCTGCTCACGGGTGGGGAACGTCGCTCACGGCATCCGGGAGGGACGAGTGGATGCGGTCCCGGGACTTCTCACCCGGTCCGGGGGACACCTCCGTCCGCTACGACAAGCACCATGGAGGAACTCGCGATCTCTGCCCGCCACAGCCCTCGGCGTGACCGGCACCGTCGAACGGAGGAAGGTGTGAACGTCGTCATCGGCTTCGTCGTGGTGATCGTGGCTGTCGCGATCACGATCACGGCGATGCTTCTCGTGCGCAGGCGTGCTCCTGAGGGAAGCTACTTCAGCGACGGCGACCGTGCTTCGGGCGTATTCGGCGTCCTCGCCACCGGCTTTTCGGTGCTCCTTGGTTTCATCATCGTGATCGCTTTCCAGTCCTACGACGAGTCGCGATCGGGTGCCGAACAGGAGGCGACGATTATCCTGCAGCAGATGGAGACGGCTCAGTTCCTGCCCGCGGACACGGCAAAAGATCTCACGGGTGAGCTCATCTGCTACGCGCGCTCTGTCGTCGGGCCGCAGTGGGTGGCGCTCGAGAAAGGAGAACTCGGCGATTCCATCAATCCATGGGGTGCGCAGATGTTCCTGACGATTCAGGCAGCGGACCCTCAGACCCACGCCGAAGAGTCGGGGTACGACCGATGGATGGCGCAGACGGAGGAACGAGAATTGGCCCGTCTCGACCGGATCTACGCTGCGGACGGTCTCGTGCCGCTTCCCCTGTGGATCGTCCTCTTCACGATCTTCGTTGTCATCCTCGTCTACATGCTGTTCTTCGCCGATCCGGCCGAAGGCGCTGTGACACAGGGAATGCTGATGGGGAGTGTCACCCTGATCATGACGACGCTGCTCGTTCTCCTCGTCTTCTTCAACAACCCGCACGGGCCAGGGGTGGGCCAGCTACGCCCGACAGCAATGGAACGGACACTCCGGATCATCGACATCGAGCTCGACTTCCTCGGGCTCGACCTGAAACCACCGTGTGACGACGATGGCAACGCGCGCTGACGAGGGCCCTCAGAAGGCCAGCCGTGCCGAGTTCCTTGTCACGATTCTGCTCGTGGTCGCCGCCGTCGCGACATCCTGGAGCAGCTACCAGGCGACGAGATGGAACGGAGAACAGGCCAAGGCGGCCGGCCGCACCAACGCGATCCGGATCGACGCAGCTCGGGCGGCGAGCCTGGGCGAGGCGCAAACGGAGATCGATGTCGCCACATTCATCGCGTGGGCCGACGCCGACAGGGGCGGTGATCCGGAGCTCGCCGCCTTCTACCTGGACCGCTTCCGGCCTGAATTCGCGGTGGCTTTCGACGCCTGGACGGCGGCGGAGCCGTTCACCGATTCGAGCGCCCCGAAGACGCCGTTCGAGATGCCTGAGTATCAGGTCGCGGCGCGGAACGAGGCAAGCCGGCTCGACGAAGCCGCAGAAAAATCGGCGACAGAGGTGCAGCGAAACATCCAAAGGGCCAGCAACTATGTGTTGACGGTCGTCCTCTACGCCGTTGTGCTGTTCTTCGCCGGCATCTCGACGAAGATGTCCAGTCGCCGCTTGCGCGTCGTCATGGTCGCGGGAGGGTTCATCGTGCTCGCGGGTGCGCTCGGCTGGGTCGCGACGTTCCCCATCAGTATCGGGCTCTGATGCGCGAGATCACAGCGTCGTCGTAGCAGACCGCAATTCGGGCTCGGGAGGCGAGTCAGGGCTGTGTCCTGATCTCCGTGATCTCTATTCCCATGTCACCCAGCCGCGCTACGAGGCCCTGAAGGTCCGATTGATCGCGGACGAGACCAGACAGGACGGTGCTGGAAGGGGAGAGCTGGACGGCGTCGAATTCAGGGAACGCGGCCCGAATCGTGTCTGAGACAGCGCAGGCGATGCGGATTTCATATCGCGTGGGTCGCATTCTCTCTCCCGCCGTCGGTGCGTCCAGCCTGATCTCAAGCATCCCGCGGGCGCGGTGACCGGGTATCCCCCGTTCCGGGCGAATCGACTAGAGGAGGCCTTCCGCCAGCGCTGTCTCGACCGCAGCGGTCCTGCCCGAGACCCCGAGCTTCTGGTAGATCGCCCTGAGGTGGGTCTTCACCGTGTTGGGGCTCAACCGCTGTTTGACGGCGATGTCGGAGATGCTCTGATGGCGCGGCAACTCCCTGAGGATCTCTCGCTCCTTCTGCGTGAAGGCGACGCGTGCGACGAACTGTGCCTGGGGCTTGCGATCGCGCGCACGCTCGACGATCGACTCGGCGAAGTCGTCATACGAGCCGAGCCGCCCGAGGCGGGACTCGACGAGCTGCGCACCCCAGGCGCCGTCGGCGAGGAACGGTCGGCGTGCCTGCATCGGCTCGGCCGTTGCCAGCGCGCGGACGAGCCTCGCGTCGGCGATGGCCACCCGATCGGTCGCGTCCGCCCATTTCGCCAGGAGAAGCCAGCCGAGCACGGTCGACCCGTGATCCCAGGCGCGAGGCGTCCCGATCAGCAGTTGTTCGAGAGTCGGCTCGTGGGCGCTCAGGCGGCCACCCGAGCCGCTGTAAAGCGCAGCGGCGAGAGCGGCCTCGACGCTGTTCTCATCGAGGACGCCTGAAATGAAGTCGCGCGCCTCCCGTGCACGATAGCGGTCGTGCAGGCGCAAGGTCAGTGCCATGTATGTGAACGAGCACGATGCAAGGGTCAACGGGTTTCGCTGCCCGTACACCCGAAGAAGACGGTGGAGCTCATCCAGGTGGGCTCGTTCGTTCTCGCCGCCGTCCAGAAGGACGAGAAGCCGAAGTGCCGACGCTGGCACGGTCAGTCCGAGATCCCGATGTTCGTTGCCGGTGTGCAGGATGTCGTCGAGAAGCGTGACTTGCGGGTCGCTTCCTCCATCGAACTCCGCGGTCTCGATGGAGAGCTGGAGGCGGGCAGAGACGAGATCTGATGATCTCGCGTGGTTCTGGGCATCACCGACGATGAGGTCGCGGTAGGCAAGCGCTTCGGGCCAGCCGTTGATTTGCGTTGCGACCGCAGCTGTCACGTCCAGCAGGTTGAGATAGAGCCAGCGATGGCGGGACTCACGCGCGCTGGCCGTGGCCGACCTCAGGATCGAGACGGAGCGCTCCAGCTCCCCGAGCGCGCGGAGTGCCACGCCGCGCGCCAACGCGCAGAAGATGAGGGCGTCGAGCGCAGCATCCGAGACGAGGCGACCGGGCACGGTCACACTTTCCTCGACGGCGTCGAGGTTCGCGAGTGCCACACGCGCGGTCTGCGGGTTCGACCGGAGAACGAGGAGGGCCGCATGGACGAGACGGAGGTCGTCCCTGCTCGTCGACATGGCATCCCGAAGCGCAGCGAGTCGATAGTCGGCACGGACGCTGTCTGGCAGGTATGGCGCAGTGAGGACCAACTCGAGCAAGCGCGTCGCCACCGAGTGCAGGCCGTGCTCCGCGAGCACCTCCAGCGATCGCTTCACCTGCGCGGAGTAGCCCGAGAAGACGAGACCCATGCCCTCTCTGTCGAGGAAGTCGAGGAGATCGCGGGTCGCGTCGGAGCGAAGCAGGATCTCACATGCGGTGTCGACGCGATCATGTTGCCGGTACCACTCGGCGGCGACTCGCTGTGCGCGAGAGTACGCGTCGAGGTCGCGACGTCTACTCTCCGCACGCAGGTAGCTGAGAAGGACGGAGTGGTAGGTGTAGACGTGCTCCACTTCGGTCGAGTGGCTGACGAGCGCTGTTCTCGACTCGAGCCGCTCCAGCATTGCACCCGCATCTGCGCGTCCGGTCAGCTCAACGGCGAGCGGAACGGTCAGGGTGTCTGTCGCTGATGTTGTCAACAGGAACTCGCGGGACTCGACCGAGACCTGACTGAGGACTTCGTTCACCAGGTAGTCGGCGACGGCACGGTGGTCGCCGCCGAAGTCGTCGGGCAACGACGTGACGTCCTTGTCCTTCTTCAGCCAACCCGCCAGCAGCACAAGTGCGGCCGACCACCCCTCGGTGCGCTCCTGGACGGTCTGGATCTCGGATTCGCCCAAGTGGATGCCGGTGGACTCGAGGAACGCCGCTGTTTCCTCGTTCGTGAAGGCGAGGTCGGTCGTGCGAAGTTCCCGGGTCTCCGGGCACAGGGGGAGTCGGGCCAGGAGCGGCGGCGGATACCGGCCGGCGAGGACGATCTGCAGGCCATCGGGTCGCTCTCGGCACAACTCGACCAGCCATTCTGCGTCGGCCTGGCTGTGCAGACGGTGCAGGTCGTCGATCATGAGCGTGAGAGGTTCCATGGCCTCCCGAGGGCTGAAGTCCGCGGCGGTGAGCTGGTCGGTTGATTCGAGTGCGGAAAGATTGGCCATCCATCCTCCCCTGATGCAAGCGGACTTCACCAGCCAGGGCAGGGACGGGCGGGAGACGCTCGGTGTGGCCAGTCCAACCCAGGCGACAGCATGGTCCGCCGTACGCAATTCCTGTGCCCATAGCGCCAGAAGCGTGGTCTTTCCGGCGCCTGCCGTTGCCCACACCTCGGTGATGGGGGATGTCTCGGCGAGTGAGAGGCGCGGACGCGGTCGAACACTCGAGGCGACGCGCGGCGTGACCAGGAGCCGTCGTATCTCAGAACTTATCGATTCGGGATCTGACATGGTCCGCTCCTGACTGTGCTCCGCGACGGTCAGGCAAAAAAATTCTGTAAGCCGCCCCTGCAGGTCAGTTTAGGACTTTCGGTCAGTCGCGCCACCTCACCCTTTTCGGGTGAGGTGGCCCCGGTTTACCACAAGTTCATCTCCCGGCTCGCGACGGTGAGCCGCCCATTTCGGGTGAAGAGGGTGTGCCCGGCCACCTCACCCGGGTCGGATGAGGCGACGTGCCTCCGCCGTCGCCACTCTTGTGGAACAGGGACAAGCAGGTTGCACAGAGTGTGTGCCGCATCGCTGGTGCCTCGCCGTCAACGGTCACATTCAACGAAAGGACAGATGATGGACATCTGGAACACACTCTGGGAATTCTTCTGGCTCTTCTTCTGGAGTTTCGCATTCATCGCCTACCTCATGGCGATCTTCTCGGTCATCGGCGATCTTTTCCGCGACAGCTCGCTCAGCGGCTGGGGTAAGGCGCTGTGGATCATCTTCCTGATCTTCCTGCCGTTCCTGACGGTCCTCATCTACCTGATCGCGAGGGGACAGGGGATGGCCGAGCGCAGCCAGAGGGACGCCGCGAACTCGCAGCGGGCGACGAACGACTACATCCGTGAGGTGGCTGGTTCGAGTTCCGCAGATGAGATCGCGAAGGCGAAGGCGCTCCTTGACGCCGGCACCATCACGAACGATGAGTACGCGGCTTTGAAAGCACGGGCGCTCAAGGCGAGCTGAACTGTAGACACCACTCACACCCGGCGGGTCCGGCGTCGTCGAACATCGACGACACCGGGCCCGCTTCTTCACGTCGTGGACGGTCCCGCCACATTCCTAGAATCGGCTGAGGCCGTCGCCGAGGATGATGGCGCCGATGAGAAGCAGCACGACAGCGGTCACCGTTCGAGCGTGCCGGACAATCCACCGCTCGGCGTTTTGGAGGCGGGGCCGCGTCGCTTCGGGGCGTGCGAGGGCCACAATCACCGGGACCGCCACCGTGCTGCCGCCTGCGATCGCGAAGATCGCGAGGGCCGCGACGATCTCAGCGTTCGTCAGCCTCGCCGTACCGATGATCAGCCCGGCCGCCGTCGACAACAGAAGTGCTTTCGGGCGAATGTTGAGAACGAGGCCCAGGGCGAGAGCCGTGATCGGCCTGATCGTGCCGACGGCCCGCAGCCATCGGGGCATCCCGGTTCGGGAGTCGCGGCCCCGCCGAACCAACAGCACGATGCCGGAGGCGATGAACGCGAGACCGATCACCGTCGCCACCATTGCGACCGTGGGCCCGCTGCCGAACATAGAGAAGGTCGGAAGAGACTGCACCCCGTATGCAAGCAGCCCGGTCACAAAGAACGATCCCGAGAGCAGGCCGATCACGAAGAGGATCGCCGAGACCGTCGAACGTGGTGCCAGGAGGATGGTGATCGTCACCATGATGGGCACCGTGCTGAGCGCCGCCGCCACCATCAGGGGGAGGAGCTGACCGATGACGCCGATCATGTTCCCTCCCGACTCGTCGCCGGTGGCGGCGCGTCAGCAGACCGAATCGCTCGTCTTCTGACGACCGTGACCGGTGGATCAGTACCTGTTGCCGAGCGCCTTCGCCTTCAACGCATCGAACTCTCCTGCGGAGATCACACCCTTGTCGAGCAGGGCCTTGGCCTGCGCAATGTCTGCGGCCGGAGCGTCGGACGCGCGTGGCGTGTAATCGGGTTCGCTGACGACTCCTCTGTCGCGACCCTGGCGGTCGGCCATCCCCGAACCGCGGGCGATCAGGTAGATCAGCACGGTGAGGAAAGGCACGAAGACCAGGAAGATGATCCAGACGGCTTTGAGCCAGCCGTTCAGGGAGCCGTCCCTGAAGATGTCGATGAGCACGGAGACGAGGGCGATGAGGTACGTGACGACGGCCACGCCCCAGAACGTGAGCCAGAACAGGGACCAGATGTTGTTCCAGATGGAATCCATGGGCGGGCCTCTCAGTCGAAAACGCTTGAGCCGAAGATATGCCCGCGGGCGACAGCGTTGACCACCCGCATCGGGTGATACTCGGCATCCGCCGCCCGGCCGCGGGGTGAGCCGTCGCCCCCTTGTCAGGCGCACTTCGGCGGGAGTAACGTGAGCCCGCCTCACCCGAGGCGATCCCCGTGAGTACCCGACCCGCGTCGATAGTTTCCGTCGTCAGACACCATCACAAGGAGCGGTCGTGGACCTCAGCAGAATCCTCATCAAGAACGACATCGTCTGGAAAGAGATCATCGGGGAACGGTGGCACACGCTCGCCGGCCTGTACCTCGATGGAATCGAGGTGACACAGGCGATCCAGTACTTCGACTCGGAAGAGCATCTGACGGATGCCAGTGATCGCGCCGCGGACAACGCCATCAGGCTCGTGACCGGCAAACCGGCCTGGGTGCGAGTGTTCGTCAACAGCTTCTTCGGTGCGTCGGGAGTCACCGCGACTCTCGACGTCCAGCGCCGTGAGAACGGCATCTTCTGGCGGACGATCGCGACTCTGAACCCTGACCCCTCGTCGATGACATCCGTTCCCTCGATCGGGGCGACCACATATGCGGCACGCCGGGGCGCGGCATCCGGTTCGGTCAACTTCATCATCCCTGCGGCCGAGATGATCGGAACCCTCCGGCTCACCGCGAACATCACTGCCGGCTCTCGGACAGCCCAGGGTTCAGTCGTCGTTGCGGCCACCCTGCGCCAGACGTTGCGACTGGCCGGTGTGATGATCTCGTACAACGGCCCGGCGAGCATGGCGGCGAACGCGCCCAATCTCACCATCGCGGCACCGAACCTGACGAACCTTCAGGCCATGTCCGGCACCGCGCTGACGTTGTTCCCCGTCGAATCGACCGCGCAGTTCCGCACGGCAGGCACGATCACGCTGACGACGCATCTCCAGCAGGCGGTGTTCCCGACGTCCGGCTGCGGTCCGGGCTGGGACGCCCTCCACTCTCAGGTGGCGAATGCCAGGACGGCGGACGGGAACCAGCCTGGCTGGGTGTACTACGGTCTGCTCCCGGCCGGTGTCCCGATGGGGCCGGTCGGCGGGTGTGGCGGCGGAGGAGTCGCGGTCGGTCCGATCAACCAGCCGGGGACACTGGCCCACGAGGCAGGACACGCCTGCGGACTCGAACACGCGCCGGCCGGCGGTGCGCCCAACCCCGACCCTTCGTATCCCGTCTACGAGCCGTACGCGCCTGCGTCGATCGGCGAGTTCGGTCTCGACGTCAACAACGGCGCCATCGCGTCGCCGCAGTCCTTTCGTGACTTCATGGCATACGGAGGCCCAAGCTGGATCGGGCTTTACCACTACGGGCGTCTCCTCAGCAACGACAGGCTGTCACCGAGGACCGTTGGCATCGACGAGTGGTGGTGGAAGGATCTGGTGTGGCAGGAGATCAGGAAGTGGCCGCCGATCCCCGAACCTGATCCGCCCTTCGACCTGCCACCGTTCGAGTTGGAGTTGCCGATGTCACCGCCCTCGCGTGCTGAGCAGGTCCTCTCGCTCATCGTGAAGGTTGTCGACGGCAGCGTTGCCGACGTGCTCCACGTCGCACGGGTCGAGGCGCACACCGCGCTTCATCGGGCGACGGAGACGTCGTTCACAGCGAACCTCAGAGACGAGGGTGGCGGACTGCTCGCCAGCGGCTCGTTCTTCCGGCTGGAGACCTCCGCGTGCGGATGCGGCGACGGTGGAGGCGGTCATCACGGCCACCGGGCACCGAAGACCTACCTCGCCCAGGCGTTCGTGGCGGATGTCGCACCCGGCTCCTCGATCGAGATCACGGATCGGGACGACAAGACCGTGTGGCGTCGAGAAGCACCTGCAGAGCCGCCGGTCGTCAAGGTCGGCGACGCCAGGCAGGACGACAACGGCGACCTCTGGGTGCAGTGGGATTCATCGGGAGACGTGGCCGAATATTGGCTCCGCTGGTCCGCCGACGGGCGGAGCTGGAGGTCGGTGGCCACAGGCCTCACCGAGCGCGAGGCCCAGATCCCGACGGCCGACCTGCCCGGGGGAGACGGATTGCTGCAAGTCGTGGCGCACGACGGATTCTTCTCCGCGTACTCCGAGCCATTCCCCGTCCCGCTCCGCAAGCAGCGGGGGTCCGTCGTCATCCTTCATCCGGTGGAGCAGTTCACATACCGGGCCGGTCAGACGGTCCGACTGTGGGCATCCATCGCCGGAACGGAAGGGGTCGGCGACGAGGCCGCATGGGCGGTCGACGGCAACGACGTCGCTCACGGACTGGACGCCTGGGTCACCCTCGAGCCGGGGGAGCGTGTCGTGACGGTCCGGATCGCCGATGCGGAGGCGAGTGTCACCGTTCAGGTCGAGCGTTCGCCTGAGTGAATCCAGCGCGGTCGCGGAGCCCTCAGTCGGGCTCCGCGAACGCCAGCCCGCGCGCGGCGAGCTGCTCGGCGAGGATGCGCACGGCTTTCGGACCGACGCCGTGGATCTGGAGAAGCTGCGATGGCGTGACGGCGGTCAGCTGGTCGAAACGGGTGTACCCGTGCACGGCAAGCTCGCGCCTGGCGGTCCTGCCGATCTCGCGTGGGAACTCCGTCGGAACCGCAGCGTCCTCAGGGGGCATGGTTCACGGCTCCTCCCTGTGACCTAGACCCCAGGGTCTGGTCGAGATGACTGCCGCCTGCCCCATGGACGAGACGCGCGGAACACCCGTTGACGATGGACATCTGCGGCGGGACGTGCCCGCACTCGACGTCGGCGATGATCGGCAGATCCAGCGACGCCAGCGCGTCCAGGACGGCCTCGTCCTGGGTCAGCGTCGGTGCGTTCGGGGCCGAGGTGCGGCCGATCAGGATCGCGGAGGCTCCATCGAAAAACCCTGCCAGACGCATTCCGTGCAAGGCTCGACAGATCAGGAACGCGTTCTCCTCCGACGCTTCGACATACACGAGAGTCGCCTCGTCCCCGTCCGCACCTCTGAGACGCGCTGTGTCGCCGTATCGGGTGCCGGTGAGAGGCGCGACCGTCTCGATGCAACCGCCGATGAGTCGTCCGGTGACATCGACCGGTGCCGTTCCGCTGTCCAGGCGCCGCCACGTTCCCGACCCGTTCATCGTGTGTGCGGTGAGTGCGGGATTCGCGGTCCAGTCCTCCCACTCGCCTGCGTGATGCACGCCGGCGGGCGACTGCCGGATGACGGACCCACCCGGTGACGAAGCGACGTCGATCCACGACGCCAGGGACTCCGGCAGATCGAACGGGGTGTCCATCAGGTTCGGGCCGTGAATCGTGGCCCACCCCGACAGCAGCGTGAGCGGGACGAGAAGGGTGGAGATGTCTGAGTAACCGACGACCCACGTCGGCTCCGCCCGCCCGAGCGCCTCGAAGTCGAGGTGCGGGAGCAGGTCGATCGCCGTCTCGCCACCCCACGGGGGAATGACGAGCTCGATGCCAGGGTCCAGGAGCATCCGCATCAATTCGGCTGCGCGTTCCTGAACGGGGGCGCTGATGTGTCCGTTACCGTCCATGCATGAACCGACCTCGACCCGGTAGCCGCGCGCTTCGAGCCACCGGACGGCGAAATCGAGCCGGCCGCGGTGCTCGGGGCCCACGCCGCTGGACGGCGAGGTGACCCCGATTCGCGCTTCGGGTGAAAGAGGGCGAGGGAAGCGGACAGTCATTGATCGGTGCCGGCCGACGGGGCTTCGGCAGGCTGGGGCGCCGGCGCCGGGGCCGTGCGGTCTTCCAGCATCCCGAGCAGCCAGCCGCCGGGGAGGAGGACGACGCCGATCGGGGTGAGCAACGCCGAGAGGAACCACAGGACGGACAGGAGGTCGTTCTCAACCGGGGTGAACTCACCGGTCGTCTGCGGCGGCTGCCACATCGACGCGTCAAGGGTCACGCCTGCGACGAGGAACACGATGCCCAGAACAATCGCAACACGAGAACTCAGACGTGGAGGCAGGCGCGGTTCATCGGCGGATGCCGCCGCCTCCGCCGCGACGTGTGCCCTGACACGGTGGATCTGTCCCGCGACGATCGACGCCACCAGGAAGGCGGCGCCCAGAGGAAGAGCGATACCGCCGAGGGTGATCACGACCCAGACGAGCAGGCTCGACGCCAGTTCCTGCCCGCCGAGAGCGAAGGCCGCGGTGACGACGAGGTTGCCGGTGAGCAGCCCGATGAGAGCGAGAACCGCTCCGAGCCACCAGCCGCGCCGGGGTGTCAGCCACATGGTGGTCATCCTTCGATCAGGTTGCTGATCAGGTCTAACTGGAGATTGGGCATGGCTCGAAGCTAGCGCAGTTCCTGCCGGGGCGAAATGGTGGAGATCAGCGGCCGGAGAGCGCCGGTGACAACCGGACCAGTCTGGCGGTGCTCGTCTCGTCGAGGTCGGCGACGGCGTCGCGGGACTTCACGAAGTCGGAGAACGAACGGAAGCCGAGCGCTTTCTCGCTGAACGATGGGTCCATCCGCTTCATCTGGGTCTTCACGTTGGAGCTGTGCAGCCAGTCGGCGTCGTCCTTTTCGTGGCCCAGGCGGAGGGCGCGTTCGAGCAGGCCGGTCGCGACCTCCTGCGGGTCTGGCTCGGGCTCGACGTCGTCTTCGATGACCGGGTCGGGCGACTTGGCCCGGCGCGACGCTCGTCTCCGTGCCGGCGCGACGGCAGAGTCAGGGTCGGAGAACACCGGGGCCACGGCCGCCGGGGCGTCCTTCGCCGGAGCATCCGTGGTCGCATCATCGGTGACAGGCTTCTTCGCGCGTGACGGCCGCGTGCTCGGAGCCTGTGCCCCGTCGGTCTTCGCCTGCGCCTTTTCAGTAACGGCTGGAGGAGCGATGGGCTTCACGCCCGGAAGGGCGTCGTATGTCGCGAATTCGTCGCACGCGGCGGCGAGCGAACGGCTCGTTGAGCCGGCGACCCCGATGCCGACGACGTACCGGCCGAGTCTTTTACAGCGCTGGGCGAGGGCGATGTAGTCAGAGTCGCCCGCGACGATGACCACGTGGGTGAGGTCGGGGAGCCGGAACATGTCCTCGACCGTGTCGACGGCCAGGCGGATGTCCGCACCGTTCTTCGCATACGCGGCAGCGGGGAAGAGCTGTACGAGGTCGACGGCACGGCTGACGAGCTGCCCGCGGTAGTCGGCGTTCACCTGGGCGGACCAGTCTGCGTACGCTCGGGTCAGGACGAGGGTTCCGAACGAAGAGGCGAAGTCGATGACGGCGCCGATGTCGACGGTGGCGCGTCCGAGTTTCTCGGCGATCTCGGGGTCGGCGTCGCGGTCCGAGGCGCTGAAGCCCCTCGCGCGATCGCGCATGAACTGGCCGCGTCCGTGCACCTGGTCATAGCGCGAGATCACGATGTTGTCGAAGTCGATGTAGACCGCGACGCGTGTGTCGACGGGTTCAGGCATGGGGGCTCTTCTCGCTGAGTGGTGTGCTCCCAGTCTGGCCTGTGCCCGGCGGACGCGCCAACAGCGGGGCGGATGTCATCGGGCATCCGCCGCGTCTCTCATTCGTCCGAAGAGGTCGCGAATCCACGATGCGCGGACAACAACTCGAGTTCCGGGCGGTTCGCCACCGAGCGCTCGACTTCGTCGAGGACGTCCACCGCATGGTGATGATCGGGGGACACGACGGTTGCGCCGATCGCGGCGCGCCGGTGCAGGTCGAGGTGTCCGACTTCGGCTGCGCTCACGTCGAACCGTCGCCGAAGGTCCGCGATCAGGGGGCGAACGATCGAGCGTTTCTCCTTGAGCGAGTGCACGTCGCCCAGCAGGAGGTCGAATTCGATCCAGCCGATCCACATGTCCTCAGGATGCCACGCCGTCGACGAGAACGGCGCCCGAACGAAACCGTTCGGGCGCCGTTCAGAGAATCGTGCTCAGTAGCGGGGTTTCCGCGCTGGCCTGTCGTCGCGCTTCGCGGGGCCGCCGCGGTCCGGACGCATCTCGATGAGCTTGCCGCCGATGCGGGTTGCCGCGAGGCTGTTGAGGACATCATCCGACAGGTTCGCTGGGAGCTCGACGAGCGAGAAGTCGGGGCGGATGTCGATGTGGCCGAAATCGTTCCGGCTCAGCCCACCCTCGTTGGCGATCGCGCCGACGATCTGGCGCGGTTCCACCTTCTGGCGCTTGCCGACCGCGATCCGGTAGGTGGCGAAGGGTGAATCGCCGCTGCGAGGGCGGCGTTCGGGGCGGTCGCTCCTGGCGTCGCGTCCACCACGGTCGCTCCGGCCGCCGCGGTCGTCGCGGGACTTTTCGCGTGATGCCGTCCTGTCACGCTCGAATTCCTGCTCGCGGCGCTGGGCGCGCTCGTCCTCAGCGGAGAGCAGCAGCGGGGAGTCGCCCTGCGCGACGACGGCGAGGGCGGCCGCGACGTCGACCTCAGGCACGTCGTGGTGCTCCATGTAGTGGCCGATGATGTCGCGGAAGCGACTGATCCGGTCTTCCTGGCCGAGGGCATCCGTGATCGCGTCGTCGAAGCGGGTCAGGCGGGTGGCGTTGACATCGTCGACGCTCGGGAGCTGCATCTGCGTCAGCGGCTGGCGGGTGGCCTTCTCGATCGCGGTGAGCAGGCGGCGTTCGCGCGGAGTGACGAAGCTGATCGCCGTTCCGCTGCGTCCGGCACGACCGGTGCGGCCGATGCGGTGCACGTAGGACTCGGTGTCGATCGGGATGTCGTAGTTGACGACGTGGCTGATCCGTTCGACGTCGAGACCACGGGCGGCGACATCGGTGGCCACGAGGATGTCGAGTTTGCCGGACTTCAGCTGATTGACGGTGCGCTCACGCTGGGCCTGGACGACGTCACCGTTGATCGCGGCGGCCGAGTAGCCGCGGGCACGCAGCTTCTCGGCGAGGGTCTCGGTCTCGTTCTTCGTGCGGGTGAAGACGATCATGCCTTCGAAGTTCTCCACCTCGAGGATGCGGGTGAGGGCATCCACCTTCTGCGGGTAGGAGACGACGAGGTAACGCTGGGTCGTGTTCACCGAGGTCGTGGTCTTGTTCTTGACCGTGATCTCTTCGGGGTCGTGCAGGTACTTGGCCGAGATGCGACGGATCTGGGCGGGCATCGTCGCCGAGAACAGGGCGACCTGCTTGTCGTCCGGGGTGTCGGCGAGGATCGTCTCGACGTCTTCGGCGAAGCCCATCTTGAGCATTTCATCGGCCTCGTCGAGGACGAGGTACTTCAGCTCGGACAGATCGAGCGTGCCTTTGTCGAGGTGGTCCATGATGCGGCCGGGCGTGCCGACGACGACGTGGACCCCGCGGCGGAGGGCAGACAGCTGGACGCCGTAGCCCTGTCCACCGTAGACGGGCAGCACGTGGACGCCTTTCAGGTGTGAGGCGTACTTCTCGAACGCCTCGCAGACCTGGAGCGCGAGTTCGCGGGTGGGGGCGAGCACGAGTGCCTGCGGGGTCTTCTGGGAGAGGTCGAGGCGCGACAGAATCGGCAGCGCGAACGCCGCCGTTTTGCCCGTACCGGTCTGGGCGAGGCCGACGACATCGCGACCGGCGAGAAGCGGGGGGATGGTCGCTGCCTGGATCGCGGACGGTGTCTCGTATCCGACGTCCCGCAGTGCTTTGAGCACCGCGTCATCGAGCCCGAGCTCGGAAAAGGTCTGGCCGGCGGTTTTTTCGTCGCTGGGCGTGGTGGTTTCAGGGGAAGTCATAGGTCTAACGGTAGTCCTATGCGGATGTGCATCCGTTGTGGGGATGCCGCTGGAGGTGCTTCACGCCCCGGATCGATCTCAGTTCGGCTTCGACGCCTTGCCGTCGAGCCACAGCTCGCTCGAGCCGTCGCTATGCACACCGCTCGTTCCGACGTGCTTGTCCGAGATGGTCGGACCGTTCTTCAGCACGTGGACGAAGGCCATCGCGTGTCCGCGCCCGAGGCCGTAGTCGTCCTTGAACCACTCGATGACAGCCGCGGCCTTGACCGGCGGCACATCGAGGCCGCGCTCACCCGCGATGGCGAGCAGCTGGCGCGGGGTCAGCCCCGTCTTCTCTTCAATGGTGTCCAGGTACGCCTGAAATGACATCCGTGCAACCTCGTTTCGTCTGCGTGTTCTCCTGCCTGATCAATCATGGCGAATGGAGGGGTCCTCGGCCAGTCGTCTGACCCCGGACTCTCGGCGCGTACTCAGGAATCCGGGAACAGCAGGGGCCGTACCCCTGTTCTCTTCAACGTGCCCATGCCCGACAATGGACAGGGTTCAACACTGAGGAGGCCACACATGACCGGTACCACTGAAACCGCGATTCTCGCCGGCGGATGTTTCTGGGGAGCGCAGGAGCTTCTCCGCAAGCGCCCAGGAGTGATCTCGACCCGGGTCGGCTACTCCGGCGGGGAAACCCCCAACGCGACGTACCGCAACCACGGTAACCACGCCGAGGCCGTCGAGATCGTCTTCGACCCAGAGCAGATCTCCTACCGCGATGTGCTCGAGTTCTTCTTCCAGATCCACGACCCATCGACGATGAACCGCCAGGGCAACGACATCGGCGCCAGCTACCGCTCGGCGATCTTCTACCTCAGCGAGGAGCAGAAGCGCGTCGCGGAAGACACCATCGCGGATGTCGACGCGTCAGGACTCTGGCCGGGCAAGGTCGTCACCGAGGTCACTGCGGCCGGTCCGTTCTGGGAGGCCGAGGAGGAGCACCAGGACTACCTGGTGAAGTACCCGAACGGCTACACCTGCCATTTCGTGCGCCCGGGCTGGAAGCTGCCGCGTCGTGAGGACGTCGCCAGCTAGCGAAAAGCACAAACGAAACGCCCCCGAGATCATCGGGGGCGTTTCTTTCGTCACGGACCGCACGGGACGGTGCCGGCGTGGTCAGGAGATGAGCACGTACACGAACCCGCCGATGCCGACGATACCGATGACGACGCTCAGCCAGAGGAGGAACCCAGGGATGCCCGCACGCGCTGGCCAGGTCGGGATGTGATTGCTCATGATCCCAGCCTACGGCGAACGCGCGCGGTGCCGCCAGATCGTGTCAGCGTGAGACCGAACTCTCCGCGAGGATTCCGTCGATCTGTCCCATCGCCTCGGTCATTCCCTCGATCATGCCCATCTCGGACATCTGCTGGAGCTGCTCGGCGCTTGTGAACCTGGTGACCGAAATCATCCGGGTCACGCCGGCATCCTGCTCGAAGGTGACGACGCACCGGGTGGTGTCCTCCGGATCGAGGGGCTCACCGTCGTCGCCGGCGAAACCGTCTTCGAACTCGAGCCGGTTCGGTGCGTCGATGGCGATGACTTTCCACCAGCCGTGAGCCTTCTGGCCCTCGGGTCCGGTCATGTAGTAGCGGGCGTCGCCGCCGGGAGTGAACTCGAGGCGATCGAACGTCGCCGGCCAGGTGGGCGGTCCCCACCAGCGCTCGAGCTGCCTCGGGTCTTCCCAGACCTGCCAGACACGGTCGACGTTCGCGTCGAACTCAGCGGTGAAGGTGAGCGTGAGGTTTTCGACGTCCTTGTGAGAACTGACTACAGTCACTGTTCTTCTCCTTTCGGTGGGCCGGCGAGAATTTCGCCGATCCGGATGGCACGGTCGTGCCAGATCTGTTCGTAGGCACCGAGCAGATGGGCTGCCCGGCGGAGAGACTCGACGTTTCCATGCACGATCTGCTCCCGTCCTCGTCGCTCCTTGGTGACGAGCGTCGCCCGTTCGAGCACGGCGACGTGCTTCTGTACGGCGGCGAAGCTCATGGCGTAATGCTGAGCAAGCATCGACACCGACTGTTCTGTCTGAAGGGTCCTGGTGACGATGTCGCGACGGGTCGCATCCGCCAGTGCCTGGAAGATGCGGTCCACTTCGCTGTCGCTCAACTGATATACAACCATTTGGTTGTACGTTAGCACAGCGTCCACGGCAATACCAGTGGTCCATAACCCGGTAGTTCACGCGTCGTACTGGAACACCTCGTCGAGCGGCACGCCGAACGTCATGGCAATCTGAAAGGCGGTCTCCAGTGAGGGGGAGTAGCGGCCCTGTTCGATCGCGATCACCGTCTGGCGGGTGACGCCGATCTGTTCGGCGAGCTCGGCCTGGGTCATCTCACCGCGCGCGAAGCGGAGGGCTCGAATCGAGTTCGTCACCCGGCTTTTCTTCACCACTGGGCGAACCCGCGGCGGTATGCGGTGATCTTCACGATGGTGGCCGCCACAGCGGCGAGGACGAAGGCAAGGTAGATCACGTTGGCGATCCAGAACGTGTCAGCCTCGAGCATCGCCAGAAGCAGGGCGACGATCGCGCCGGCCAGCACGAACGCGTGGCCGATGTACTCGCCCCTGCGATAGATCTGGCGATCCCGCTGGTCCTTCTTCTCCCTGTCGGGTCCGGAAGAGATGCCGATGACGATGCCCGCGATGATGCCGGCCAGGATCGCGCCGCCGATCGTGGACAGCATCGGCAGCACGTACGGCGTGGCGGTGAGCGGCGTCTCCGACTGGGACAACAGGACGACCAGGTAGGTCACGTACCCGGCGACGGCGATGATCCCGAACGCCCAGGTGTTCTTCTCCTCAGACGACATCGGATGCCCCCGTGTTCGATCGGTCGCCGAGCTTGCGTCCCGAGATGAGGAGCCAGAAGATCAGTGCCACTTCACCGACGAAGGTGAAGAGCGCGAAGGTCGGCGAGAAGTCCGGAACGAGCACGGCGCCGAATCCGTCGGCAAGGTAGCCCAGCCCGGCTATGACGAGCAGGACGCCGAAGATTCGCGGCATGAAGCCTGACCGGAAGCCGAGCCAGCCGATGACGAGCAGGTGAACGGCGAAGAGGATCAGGCTCACCTGCCAGGTGGCGTCGTAGGCCTCGATCGCGCGCATCGCCTGGGCGGGTTCGTCGAGAAGTGCAGGAACCGTCACGAGCTGGCTCACCGCGACGACCAGGCCGCCGGCGTATGCCGCGCGGAGTGCGGCGGCTGTCACCGCGAGGCCCCGGTTCACGGGCTCGAGAATGACGAGCAGGGCGACGGCCACGACGATGTCGAGGAGAGCCACGATGATCATCGCAGCGATGCCGGCGCGGAAGAGCGGTTCGGCTGCGGCGATGTTCGCGGTGGTCCTGGCGGCGTCGCCTGCCGCGATGAGCGGGGTCAGGGCGCCGAAGTTTGCCCAGCCGCCGAGGACGGCCATGAGCGCGAGCGAGATGCCGGCGACCATGCTTGCCTGACCGGGAGCGGCGGCGGCGTGTTGGGTGTGTCCGTGCGGGCGTGCCCGTGGTGGGCGGTGAAGTGTGGCCATGACCGGCTCCCTGGTTGACGGGTGGATTACGTAAATGTAAAACAGACCAGACTCAATGTCAAGAATTCTTTACATGATGTCAGGTTGACCAGACATCGAGCGGGTCAGAGCCACCGTGAACGTCGGTCGTCCTGGTGTTAGTGTGACCGCCGGGGCGGATCCCGCCAGGATTCATCGCGATGAAGGAGAGCACGTGGACGGCGCCACTGAGGATGCGTGGTCGGCGGTTGCGGGGGAGTGGGCTGAGCTCTGGGGCGACGTCGCACACCCCGTCCGCCGACGGATCATGGAGCTCACCGGCATCCGTACCGGCTCACACGTGCTCGACGTCGGCTGTGGCAGCGGAGAATTCCTCGCCATGCTCGAGCGGGCCGGCGCGGTGACGGCGGGCATCGATCCAGCCCCCGCGATGATTGAACGGGCGCGGTCGCGTGTGCCGGCCGCAGACCTCCGGCTGGGTTCCGCCGAGTCTCTCCCATGGCCGGCGAACACCTTCGATGTCACTGCTTCCGTCAACGCGCTTCAGTTTGCTGACGACACTCACGCCGCGCTCGGCGAACTGGCGCGGGTCACTGTTCCCGGCGGGTTCATCGCTGTCGCGAACTGGGCGGAGGGGGAGCGCAACGACCTCAATGTCATCGAGGCCGCCGTCGCGGCATCCTTCGACGAGGAACTTCTGCCGGACGGTGACCTTCGCATGCCGGGAGGTCTGGAACGACTGGTCGACGGCTCTGGTCTGCTCGCGCTGGCCTCGGGACTGGTGGAGGTGCCGTGGGAGGTGCCAGACGATGTCCGGCTCGTCCGCGGCATTCTGATGGGTGAAGACGCAGACGGACTCGCCGCCGGCGCTGCAACAGTGATCGAGGCGGCGCAACCCTTCCTGACCGGTGGCGGGGGATACCGGCTGGTGAACGCGTTCCGGTATGTGATCGCTCGGACCCCACCGGCCGACGGTGCTCGCGCGGAGCATTGAAGCCGAAGTCAGGTCGTGCGGTGGGTGCCCGGCGTCGTCGCCCGATCTGAGCGCACAACAACCGCAGGATGAGCCGCTACGGTCTGCAGTTCGAACGGAAATGGACGGTACGTCCCAGGCACCGCGTCGGTGCACAGCGGATCCGTGCCACGGTCCATCGATGGGCTCCTCCGCATACTGACTGTTCCGGTGGGGAATGCTATCGGCACCCTGTGCGGTCCAGAATGAAGGCATGCCCACCGTGCTGCATGTCGTCCGTTCCATCGTCGCGCCGGTCACGCGCACGCGTCTGTTCCGTTGGATCGGTCCACGCGTGCTTCCGCCACTTGAACGTCTCGTTCGTGTTCTCAGCAGGGGTCGCATCCAGGTGAGCGGCCTCCTCGTTCCGTCGCTCGTGTTGCATTCGGTCGGGGCGAGAAGCGGTGTCGTTCGCGACACCGTTCTGATGTACACGCCGGACGGCAGCGGGCGCGCCATCGTCGCCGGCACGAGCTTCGCCCGCGACAGGCACCCTTCGTGGACCTACAACCTGGCGGCACACCCGCAAGCGTCGATCACGGTGCGCGGGAGATCGTTCGCGGTTCACGCGAGCCGGATCGCCGACACCGAGCGCGACGCGGCATGGCAGCGCATCGAAAGGCAGTGGCCCGGCTATCGCGGCTATGAGCGGGATTCAGGAAGGACTGTGCGCCTCTTCCTTCTCCAGCCGGTTCGCAGCATCCCAGCCGAAGAAGAGGTCCCGCATGATGGCACTCGCGATCCACTCGACCGACCCCTCTGACGGGGAACGGATCCCCAGGCACTTCTCAACGGAAGGGGAGAACGACAGTCGTCCGTCGGCGTGATCAGTCGGCGAGGTCGGGCGGCCAGACCACCCGGAATCGCTCGAGCACGATCTCGTCCGATTGGCTCCAGGTCGTTCCCCGTGCGGCGCAGGTGCGGGTCCAGTAGTTCGCGTGCCCACGCCTCCAACTCGCCAGCGTGCGGTCGTCCTCGCCCTCGTCCCACGCGAATGTCTCGTCGACGCTGTCGAAGGTGCCGAGCCGGAATTCGACGCTGCGCATGATGATCCGTGGTATGCCTGTGCTGTCGCAGGCGATCCAGTGCGAGCCGATCCTCGGCAGGGGGTCACCGTCGGCAGCGAATGCGGCGGCCAGCTCGGCTGTCGCTCGTTTTGCCCCGTGCATCACCTCGTGCAGCAGTTCGTCGGCCAGGCGCGCTGAATCGCCGAAGTGTTCGACGGTGTATTCGGGGCAGGTGCGTACGGCGTCCGGGTGGGCGGCGGAGTACTCGGCCCAGAACGCCGCCCCCGCCGCGGTGTCCGGCGCTGCAGCCGGGAGTTCATGATCAGGCATCCGTCCAGTGTTCCAGATGGCCGAGTCGCACGGGTGAGCTGTCGGCCCCGGATGCTCCCCACTGACGGGCGGCGAGACGTCACGACGATTATCGTGTTCGGATGACGACCACACGAACACGTGCCCTGGACGCGGCCATCGAGCTTGTCGGGACCGAGGGCCTCAGGGCTCTCACCCACGTGAGGGTCGACGACCAGGCCACATTGCCACGGGGATCGACGTCGAACTACTTCCGTACACGGGCGGCGCTTCTCGCCGGCGTGGTCGAGCGCATCATCGATCGCGAGCTACCCCAGGTGGAGGCGGCGGAGGAACTCCCTGCCACCGCCGATGAACTCATCGACGCCCTCTGCACGCTGCTCGACGCCACCACGGGCCAGGGGCGGACGCTCACGACCGCGCGGCTCGTCGTGTTCCTCGAGGCCAGCAACGACCCGGACCTGCGGGAAGCCCTGGCCAGGGGGCGTGTCGCCATGGAGGCCGCAACGGTCGGGATGCTTGCGCGGATGGGTGCCACGAATCCGGAGCCCGGAGCAGCTGCGATCATGGCATGCTCTGAGGGTGTCATCCTCCATCGGATCGCCCGCCACGACGAGACCGACCCCCGCGCGGTGATCGAACTCGTGGTCCGTGCCGCCCTGCACTGAACTCGAAGGTGTCGGACGGTCGTCGTATGCTCGGCAGCATGAGCTCGCGAGAGAAGGTCCGCGTGTGGATCGAACCGTGGGGCGCCGATGACCAGCCGGTGCTCGAAAGAAGCAACACTCCGGAGATGACGCAGTTTCTGGGCGGGCCGGAAACCCCCGGGCAAATCGTCGCGCGTCAGGCGAAATTCCTTCGACTGTGGGAGTCAGGAGAGGCCCGCATGTTCACGATCCACGCCGAGGGCATCGCCGAAGCCGTCGGGTCGGTCGGATACTGGACGACGTCCTGGCACGATGTTCACGTTTACGAGTCGGGCTGGAGCGTCGCAACCGCCTATCAGGGCCACGGTTTCGCGTCGCAGGGACTCTCAGCGTGTCTCGATCACGCTGCTGACCACGGCGACAGGGATGTCGTCGTGGCATTTCCCCGGGTCGACAACACGGCGTCCAATGCCCTCTGCCTGGCCCTCGGCTTCGACCTCAGCGGGGTGGAAGATTTCGAGTACCCGCCGGGCACACCGATCCGCGTGAACGCGTGGAGATACGACCTCGTTGCCCTTCGGAGTCGGCCCCGGCCGGGGGGAGATGCCACATCCACCCTGCAAGAATGACGTCGTGACTCTCACGGCATTCCACTTCGGCGACCAGACCATCACGCTGCGCCGGGCCGGTCTCTCCGACGTTCCCGGCATCGTCTCCCTTCTCGCAGCCGACCAGTTGCGCGCAAACGTCGACTCGACGGCCGACGCGCATCGAGCCGGCTATGAGCGGGCGTTCCGAGCGATCGACGGCGACCCGGCGCACCTTCTCGTCGTGGGGACCGATGCTCACGGCGGCGTCATCGCCACCATGCAACTGACGTTCATTCCCGGCCTGGCTCGAGGCGGAGCAACTCGACTCCAGATCGAGGCGGTCCGTGTCGACGCCGACCTGCGAGGGATTGGCGTCGGTGGCGCGATGATCGAATGGGCCATTGATGAGGGACGGCGACGCGGTGCGACCCTGGTGCAGTTGACCTCCGACCGGTCCCGCGCCGCCGCTCACCGGTTCTACGAGCGACTGGGCTTCGAACAGTCACACGCCGGCTTCAAGCGCGCCCTCTGACGTCCCTTGCCCGACCTGGAGTGACGGGTTGACGCATTGGTCGGCCGGGAGCAGTATGGGCGCGTTAACACCGCGCTGCAGCTACTGAATCCCGTGGCCAGAGAGCGGGAAAGCGACGAACGCCGGGATGGCCTCCCCGCACCCACGAACATCCGGTCACGTCACATAACCACCGGAGAATCCAATGAAAACCTCACGAACAGCATTGTTCGGTGCCGCCGTCGCGGCACTTCTCCTGCCGGCACTCGTCGTGCCGAGCGTCGCAACTGCGACACCGAAACCCCATCAACCCACGGTCTCCGTCCTCGCCTCCGGGCTGGAGGGAACGAGCGGGAGCGCGTTAGGCCCTGACGGGGCACTATACGTCCCCGAAGGACTGACCGGCGAGATCACCCGGGTGGACCTGCGGACAGGGCGGACCTCCACCTTCGCGAGCGGCCTGCCGGAGAGAGTAGGTGACCTCGGGGGCGCCATCGACGTGGCCTTCGTGGGTCGCACCGCATACGCGCTCGTCACGCTCGTCGACGCTGATTCGTTCGGCGGCACGAGCATCAGCGGCATCTACCGAATCGACGACCGCGACAGCTGGACCGTCGTCGCGGACATCGGGGCCTGGTCGGTCGCGAACCCGCCTGACACCGACTTCTTCGTCGCGAGCGGCGTCCAGTTCGCCCTTGAGACCGTGAGGGGCGGCTTCCTCGTCAGCGACGGGCACCACAACCGCGTCCTGTTCGTGTCTCATCGGGGAGTGATCTCCGAAGCGATGACATTCGGCAACATCGTCCCGACGGGTCTGGAGGTCTCCGGCCGCACGGTCTATCTCGCAGAGGCAGGGCCGTCTCCCCATGTCCCTGCAGATGGCAAGGTGGTCGCATTCCCGCTGAAGGCCAGGTCAGCTGAGGTGCGGACTGTGGCCGCCGGCTACAGCCTCCTGGTGGATGTCGAACTGAGCCGATGTGGGCGCCTCTTCGCGGTGTCCCAGGGCGACTCGGTCCTGAACAATCCCGAAGGCGCGCCAGGCAAGCCCGACAGCGGTGAATTGCTCAAGGCCAATCGCAACGGCACCTTCTCCGTCGTCGCAGGCGCGCTCGACTGGCCGACCTCGGTCGAGCTGGTCAGGGACAACGCGTATGTCGTGACCCTGAACGGCGAGGTGCTGAAGATCACGAGTGTGACGGGGAAGGGGGAGTGCCGCGGGCACAGTCACCGCTGACACGCACACACAGACGGACCCCCGCTTCGGTGCAGTCGAGGCGGGGTCCTCCCTGTCTGGACGGAGGCGGCGTCCGCGGGTCAGCCCTTCTTCCGAGCGGTCACGAGCAGGTACTCCCAGTCGATGGCACCTGACCCGCGATCGAGCCGGCGGCCGAGCTCCGCCAGTTCGCGGTCGAGAGATGCGACGCGTTCGGCGTCGTCACCGATGTTCCTGTAGGTCGCGATCGTGGGACCGTAGCGCTCCTTGAAGTAGTCGCGAAGCGCTTCACCAGAGTCGAACATCGTCACCGCGAGGTTCTTCCGAGTCGCGGTGACGTCCGTGACTGCGTCGCCGAGGAGCGAACGGACATGGGTTTCGTCACCCCATCGCGGCGGTGGAGTCGCCCCGGGTGGCGGTGGCGGCGCGTACGGTTTCATCGTCGCGAACATCTGGCCGATGAAGCCCTCAGGCGTCCAGTTGATCAGGCCGATCGTGCCTCCTGGCCTGCACACTCGGAGAAGCTCAGCAGCGCTGACCTCGTGGTGCGGCGCGAACATGATGCCGACCGTGGAGATCACCGTGTCGAATTCCCCGTCTGCGAACGGAAGCGCCTCGGCATCCGCCTGCTTCCAGTCCAGGCTGACGCCGAGCTCCTCCGACCGCCGGCGACCCACGTCGAGGAGTTCGGGGGTGAGGTCGCTGGCGACGACGCTGGCACCGGCCTGAGCGGCCGGGATGGCTGCATTGCCTGACCCGGCTGCGATGTCGAGAACGCGTTGCCCGGGTCCGATCCCGCAGGCGTCGACGATGGTCGTGCCGAGTTCGGAGATGATGTCAGACGCGAGCGTCGGATAATCCCCGAGTGCCCACATGGAGCGGTGTTTGGCCTTCAACGCGCGATCGGCATCCGTATCTGTGATGACATCCGTCATCGTTCTTCCTTTCGTTCGGGCGGCGCTGAACCATGCCGCCGGCTTTTTCTCCCTCAGGATGCGCCGCTTCGATCCTTCCGACAAGGGGGCCCTGTGCGATGCCCATGGCCCGTCGGCCTGCCACGCGGGTAGGTTGTCAACATGGCAAACGACGCAGTTGTGCTTCCGGTCCCTGGTCCGAACGGCGAACGCGAGGTGCGCATCTCCAGCCCCACCCGTGTCCTCTGGCCGGAGCCCGGCATCACCAAGCTCGACCTCGCCCGCTATCTCATCGGTGTCGGTGACGCTTTTATCCGGGCGAACGGAGACCGACCCGTCTCGCTGCAGCGCTTTCCGGGAGGGATCGACGGCGAACAGTTCTTCTCGAAGAACCCGCCGAAGGGAGCCCCGGACTACGTCCGTGCCGTTCCCGTTGTGTACCCGAGCGGCCGGTCCCATCCGCAGCTCGTCCTCGACGAACCGGCGGCGGCGGTCTGGGCCGCTCAGATGAACACCGTGGTGTTCCATCCGTGGCCGTCGCGCGCCGGCGACTCCGACAATCCGGACCAGCTGCGCATCGACCTCGACCCGCAGCCGGGCACCGACTTCGCCGATGCCATTCCCGCCGCGTTCGAGCTGCGCTCGGTCCTCGAGGAGGCAGGGCTGACCGCTTACGTCAAGACCAGCGGCAACCGCGGCATCCACGTATTCGCGCCGATCGAACCTGTTCGTGAGTTCCTCGACGTGCGGCACGCCGTCATCGCGACGGCCAGGGAACTCGAACGTCGGATGCCGGACGCGGTCACGACGAACTGGTGGAAGGAAGAGCGCGGAGAACGGATCTTCGTCGACTTCAACCAGGCCAACCGCGATCGGACGATGGCCGGGGCGTACAGCCCGCGTGCTCTCGCACACGCTGCGGTGTCATGCCCGCTCGACTGGGCTGAACTCGAGGGTGCAGACCCGACGGCGTTCACGATCCTCACCGTCCCTGAACGCCTCACGAGGGTCGGCGATCCGTGGGAGAACATGCACGACGAGCCCGGCACCATCGACGTCCTGCTCGAGTGGTGGGAGCGGGACGTCTCGAATGGGCTCGGCGAGCTTCCATTCCCGCCAGACTTCCCGAAGATGCCGGGGGAGCCACCCCGTGTGCAGCCGAGCAGGAAGAACGCGAAGAATTGGGACGAGGACGAGAAGAAGATCGATTAGTCGAGTACGTCGCCCTGCACGCTCAACAGGAGGCACGCACTCAGATCCGGCGTTTCTTCCTGTTGAGCGTCGCTGGGGACAGTTTCTTCCTGTCGGCGTGAGCTCTGACTAGTCGAGCACGTCGCTGAGGTCGTACGCGATCGGTCGGTCGAGCTGGTCGAAGGTGCACGATGTCGCTTCACGGTCAGGGCGCCAGCGGAAGAACTGCACTGTGTGCCTGAACCGCATGCCCTCCATCTGGTCATACCTGACCTCGAGCACGCGACTGGGCTCGAGCTGGACGAAGGTCCTGTCCTTCCCGGACGAGAATCGGCTCCGATCCTTCTCGCCGGTCACGGCGGCTCCGTCATCACCGCGGACGACGAGAGGCGCCAGTTCGTCGACGAGCTCCAGGCGTTTCACGTTGCTGAATGCCGACGCCCCGCCGACGCCCTGCAGGTTCCCGTCCGCGTCGTAGAGCCCGAGGAGGAGCGACCCGACTCCCTGTCCGCTGGTGTGTACGCGGTAGCCGAGTAGCACGACGTCGGCCGTCCGATGGTGCTTCACCTTGAGCATCCGCCGTTTCCCGGGGGAGTAGGGCTCCGCAAGGGGCTTCGCGACCACACCGTCGAGCCCTGCCCCCTCGAACTCGACGAGCCAGTCGCGGGCCAGCGCCACATCGGTCGTGGTCCTGGTGAGGTGGAGCGGATGTTCGAGGGGGCCGACGAAGGACTCGAGCGCGGCTCGCCGCTCTGCGAACGGGGTGTCGAGGTAGCTGTCGTCGCCGAGCGCCAGGAGGTCGAACGCGACGAACATCGCCGGCGTCTCAACAGAGAGCATGGCGATCCGGCTGGCGGCCGGGTGGACCCGCTGGGACAGTGCCTCCCAGTCGAGTCGCTGGCTACCCGGCTCCCCGCTCGGTACGACGATTTCACCGTCGAGGATGCAGGGGGAGGGGAGGAATCGGGCGAGGGCATCCGTGAGTTCGGGAAAATACCGGGTCAGCGGCTTGGCGCCACGACTGCCGATCTCCACGGTCGTGCCGTCGAACGAGACGATCGCCCTGAAGCCGTCCCACTTCGGTTCGTAGCTGAGTCCGCCCGCGACGCTGTCGGGCTCGGGAACGGAATCCACCGCCTTGGCGAGCATGGGGGCGGGAAGGGCGGCAGGCGAGAAGTCCATGGGTCGATCCTGCCCGAGTGACGGCTCCGGCGACAGGGCCGGATGGTGAACGTCAACCCTCATGACGGGCGGCATCGCCGGTGTTAGCGTTCTGGCACTGTGCAGACCTTCCTCCCGTATCCGTCATTCGTCGACAGCGCCCGCGTCCTCGACCGCGCCAGACTCGGCAAGCAGCGTGTCGAGGCGCTGCAACTCCTGCGAGCCGTCACGATCCCCACATACGGCTGGCGCCACCACCCGGCGGCGAAGATGTGGCGGGGCTACGTCCCCGCACTGACGCGGTACGGTCTCGACATGACGGATGCCTGGATCGAGCGCGGTCACGCCGACTCGGTCCGGCCGCAGATCCTCGAATTCGCTCCGGAGGTGGAGACGCTCGGCCAGGACGAGCTGGACCTGCCGCCCTGGCTCGGGAACCACGCCCTCCACCTCAGTCATAGGTCGAATCTTCTCCGGAAGGACCCTG
This sequence comes from Mycetocola sp. Y171, assembly GCF_056713165.1. Lineage (NCBI taxonomy): Bacteria > Bacillati > Actinomycetota > Actinomycetes > Micrococcales > Microbacteriaceae > Mycetocola > Mycetocola sp. Y171. Next base: position 1,164,842 of record NZ_JBWYGX010000002.1, on the reverse strand, counting down.
AACACTACGGCGGACTGTTTCCCGGAGTTCCCCACGACCTTCCATACGTCTGGCCGACGGAGACCCGGTAGGACCGTGGCCACCGCTTTCATCGGCATCTCCGGTTGGAGGTACAAACCGTGGAGGGGTGTGTTCTACCCGAAGGGCCTCGTCCAGAAGAATGAGCTCGCGTTCGTCGCAGAACGTCTCAACTCCGTCGAGATCAACGGCTCCTTCTACGCGCTGCAGACTCCGGCGAGCTTCCAGCGCTGGGCCGCAGAGGTGCCTGATGGCTTCGTCTTCGCGGTCAAGGGCGGACGGTATCTCACTCACATCCTCCGGCTGAAGAACATCGAGACGGCCCTGCCGAACTTCCTCGCCTCAGGGGTCCTCGCACTCGGCCCCATGCTCGGTCCGCTTCTCTGGCAGCTGCCACCGACCCTCGCATTCGACGCGGGTCTCATGCGGTCATTTCTCCACGCACTCCCGCGCACCACCGCCGCCGCGGTCGAGGTCGCGCGCGGCCACGACGAACGCCTCGATGGGCGATCGTGGCTGCGGACAGATGCGGACAGGCCACTCCGGCATGCGGTCGAGGTCCGGCATCCGAGCTTCGAATGCCAGGAGTTCGTCGAGCTGATGCGCGAGAACGATGTCGCGATCGTGGTTGCGGACAGTGCCGGGCACTTTCCGCAGATCTTCACGGTGACTTCGGACATCGTCTACGTCAGGCTCCACGGGGCACAGGAACTTTACGTCAGCGGCTACCCGGACGCCTTGCTGCGCACGTGGGCCGATCGGATCGGGGGCTGGCTCACCGGCGCGGGAATACCGGACGGCAGACCGAGGGATGTGTACGTGTACTGCGACAACGACGTGAAGGTGCGCGCGCCGTACGACGCCATGCGGCTGCGAGAGCTCGTGGCGGAGCGACACCCCTGAGTTTCGACACGACCGGCGTCAGCGACGGGGCGCCGAACGCTCGGCGAGGAACGCGTGCACAGAAGAGATCACCACAGAGCCCTCGCCGACGGCAGAGGCCACGCGCTTCACCGAGCCGCGCCGGACGTCGCCGATGGCGAAGAAGCCGGGGACGGACGACTCAAGAGCCCCAGGCGGCCTCTCGTGGGACCAGATCCGCCTGCCGCCCTCGAGCACCACGTCGCTTCCGGTCCAGACGAATCCCCAGTTGTCGCGAAGCACCGCCGCTGGAACCCAGTCGGTGTGCGGGGCAGCACCGATGGTGATGAACAGGGCATTGCTCGGTACCGTCGTCTCCTCGCCGCTGACCCGATGGCGAAGCACGAGATGGTCGAGCCGGTCTCCATCCCCACCCCCTCCGACGACCTTGGCCTGGGTGATCACGGTCACGCCCGCTGCGGTGAGTTCGTCGATGAGGTACTGCGACATGCTGGCGGCGAGGTTCTCGCTGCGAACGATGAGCGAGACGGATGCCGCGTAGCGGGCCAGGTGCAGGGCGGCCTGCCCGGCGGAGTTCCCGCCGCCGACGACATGGACGATCCTGCCGGACTGTGCCTTGGCTTCGACGGCGGACGCCCCATAGAACACGGCCGAACCCACCCACGGGTCGAGCCCGGCGATGGCCAGTCGACGGTACGACACTCCGCTGGCGAGTACGACCGAACGGGCTCTCACGGTGTCCGTCCCGACGTCGAGCAGGAACCCGTCCTCGTCGATCTGCATTCCGGTGACCGCCCTCGTATGGGCGAACCGGGCACCGAACACCCAGGCCTGCTGGTACGCGCGCTCCGAGAGTTCCGCCCCTGAGACGCCGCGGGAGAATCCCAGATAGTTGCGAATGAGCGAGCTGGAACCTGCCTGCCCGCCGATCGACTCCCGTTCGAGGACGAGCGTGTCCAGCCCCTCGGAGGCGGCGTAGACGGCAGCGGCGAGTCCGCCTGGGCCCGCGCCGACGATGGCGAGGTCGACAGTGCCTGTCGGAAGCACGGTGTTGAGCCCGACCGCTTCGGCCAGCTCGGCATTGTCCGGGTCGACGAGGAGCCGGCCATCGGTGAGCCGGACGGCGGGGGCATCCGGCTCGGCCGTCCCCGTCTCCTCCGCTGTGGTCCGCGCGAGCGGTGACCCCGGTTCGGCGTAACGGAACCGGATGCCGGCGCGCGAGAGAAAACGGCGGATTTCGTGTACGCGGGGGAGAGCGTCACGCCCGAGGACCACGGCGTCGGGTGGGTGATCAGCGGCCGCCCGCTCCCACTCGAGGAGGAACTCGGTCACCGTGCGGTGGAAGTATTCGTCAGGACTGCGCCTCGGCAGGATGACGTAGTAGTCGATCTGGCTCCTCGTCATGGCCGTGAGGATCGACTCGGCGACGGACGAGTCGACCCAGGATCCCCACCGGATGACGAGACCGCGGCGCACATCGGGAAACAGCCGCCTGGCGACGTCGAAGACGGTGTTGCCGTCCTCGTCCTCGGTGAGGTCGTCGGAGAGCAGGAGCGCGACCGGATCGCCTGCTGTAGACGCCGAGCGAAGCGCCCCGGCGGATTCGGCTGCGCTCGCCGATGCCGTGATGCGGTAGTCCGTGGCGTAGCGACGGCGGAGCTCGGCGACGAGCCGGTCACGGATGGCCGCGTCCGCCGCGCAGGTAAGGATGATCGGCACCCGTGCCCCGCCGTTGTCGACCGTCATCACGTCCTCCGCCCCGTCCCGGCCAGGTCCGCGCGTGCCTCGCGGTGGTGCCGCGTCGATTTCTGCGGGCGAGTGTACTCCGGGCTGCTGGCTGGCACCACCGGTCGGAGTGACTGAAGGGGCTGGACTCGACGAGCGGATCGGCCCAGAATTCGAATCATGACACCTCCGTCGCGGGCGATCCGGACGCCCGATCAGCGTCTGCGCGTGTTCGTCAGTTCGACCCTCAAGGAGCTGGCGCCTGAGCGCAAGGCTGCTCGCGCCGCCATCGAACGGCTGCACCTGGCGCCGGTGATGTTCGAGCTCGGCGCCAGACCGCACCCGCCGCGCGACCTCTATCGCTCGTACCTCGAGCAGAGCGATGTCTTCGTCGGCCTCTACGGAGACCGCTACGGGTGGGTTGCGCCAGGGGAAGACGTGTCCGGCCTCGCCGACGAGTACCTGCTCTCACCGCGGGCGATGCCGAAGCTCATCTACATCCGCGAGACAGCCGATGGCCGCGAGCCGCGCCTCACCGAACTGCTCGACCGCATCCGGTCCGACGACACAGCATCCTTCAAGTACTTCACGGAGCCCAGGGAGCTGAGGGCGTTCCTCGAGGCGGACCTCGCGACGCTGTTGGCGGAGCGGTTCGACCAGAGCCGCGCGGAGCCCGCCGTCGTGCTGCCCGATGAGCCCCCCGCTGTGCTCGGTCCGGACGACGCTGTGGTCCTTCCTGCGCCGTTGACCGAACTGATCGGTCGAGACAGCGAGCTCGATTCTCTCGAACGGATGCTGCGCAGCAGGTCGACCCGGTTGCTCACCCTCACCGGTCCTGGCGGTATCGGCAAGAGCCGGCTGGCCATCGCCGCCGCCGACAGGGTGAGCGACGCATTTCCAGGCGGCGTGCAATTCGTCGACTTCTTGCCCGTGCACGACCCGACACTGGTGGCGAACACGATCGCGCAGGCTCTCGGCGTGCGCGACATCGGTGACACCCCCGTCATCGAGAAGCTGTCCATGGCGCTGAAAGACCGGCGGATGCTCCTCGTACTCGACAACTTCGAGCAGATCGTCGGTGGAGCGCCCACGCTGACCGAACTGCTGTCCACCTCTCCTGACCTGACCCTTCTCGTCACCAGCCGCACTCTCCTCAGGGTGTCCGTTGAACACAGCTTTCCCGTCGGACCCCTGCCGGTGCCCGACGCCGGGGTCCCGACAACACCAGACGCAGTGGTACGAGTGCCAGCCGCCGCCCTGTTCATCGAGCGTGCGCACGCGGTGAAGCCTGACTTCGAGGTGACACCGGCCAACGTGGCCGCGATCGTCGGGATCTGCACCGCCCTCGATGGCGTGCCCCTCGCGCTGGAGCTCGCGGCAGCGAAGATCCGAGTGCTGTCGCCAGCGGTCATGCTCGAGCGACTCGACCGTCTGCTGCCGTTCCTGGGTGACGGTCCGCGTGACCTGCCCGCACGGCAGCAGACGCTTCGCAAGACCATTGAGTGGAGCACGCAGATGCTCGGGGAGTCGGAGAAAACCCTGCTTGCCACGATCGGCGTGTTCGAAGGCGGGTTCTCACTCGAAGCCTGCGAGGCGGTCTACGACCCCACCGGCACGGCGGATACGCTCACGGCACTGGGGGCACTCGTCGACAGCAGCCTCGTCAGCCAGCAGGACCGCGGCGACCGCTCGTACTTCACCGTCCTCGCCACGGTGCGCGCCTACGCGCTCGAGCAGCTGGACGCCGACGGCTCCCTGGCGGAGATGCGGGAACGCCACGCCAGCTTCTTCCTGGCACTCGGTCAGGAAGCCGAGAGCAGGCTGGAGGGCCCCCTCCAGCATGAGTGGGTACGCCGGCTCGCTGACGACACCGACAATCTCCGGGCGGCCGAGCGGTATTTCCTCGAACGGGAGGATTGGGACCGCGCCGCAGAATTCGCGTGGACGCTGTACATCTTCTGGTGGATCGATGGCCACCACGGGGAGGTGCGCCGCTGGATGGAATCCGTTCTCTCATCCGGGGCACCGCTTGCCGACTTCAGCCGCGCGGTGGCGCTGTATTACTCGCGTGCGATCACGTTCTGGCAGGACCCGGACGGGCAGGTGGTGCCCGGCCTGATCGAGAGTGTCGAACTGTTCCGCCGGACGGGGGACCTGCCCAGTGAGGCGCTGACCCGCATCTCCCTGGCGCTCGCCTTGCTCACATCACCGGTTCCGGACCCGGTCGGGGCAGGAGACCAGCTCGAGTCCAGCCTCGCGCTGTTCCGGGACGCCGGTGACACCTGGGGAGAGGCGATGGCGCTCGTCACCCTCGGCCGGGTCGCGCTGCTGCAACAGGACGTGCAGAGAGCGCTCGAGCGGTTCCAGGGCAGCCTCGACCTCGCCCGGGCGCAGCCGGACGAACTCAGCGAGGCCATTGCCCTGCATCACCTCGGCTGGGCGCAGATTCTTGTCGGTGCGCTTCCAGCCGCGCAGGCATCGTTCGATGAAAGCCTGAGCCTGTCGCTCAGCCTCGCCCACGACGAAGGAATCGCATACGGCCTGGAAGGCATGGTGGCGACAGCGGCCTCCCTGGGCGACGTCGAGCGTGCCGGGCGCCTGCTCGGAGCTTCCGAACGGCTGAGGGAACAGACCGGCCTCTACAACGCACCATCGTTCTCGTTCCACCAGCAGTGGGTCGGACAGATCCTCGAGAGCGAGCGGGCAGCGCTGTTCGAGCAGGCCCGGGCTGCCGGACGCACACTCTCGGCGAAGGCGGCGGCCGAAGAAGCCCTTCGACTTCCCGTCGATGAGCCGCCCCTGAAAGGAGACCTCAAAGATGCCTGACCCTGATCCCTCCGTACCGGGTCGCACCCGGCCCGTACGCGGTGATGACGGCATCCGACCGCTCACCAGAGCGGTCGCCGTGCTCGTGCTGCCCTTCCTTGCGGCTGCGTTCGTCCTGCTCTATCTCTTCCCGGCCGACACCGAGCGACTCTTCGCGTGGACCATCCAGCCCCCTCTCACTGCCATGGTTCTGGCAGCCGCATACAGCGGTGGCATCTGGTTCTTCATCCAGGTCCTCAGGCAGCGACGCTGGCACCGCGTGAAATACGGATTCCCTGGAGCACTACTCTTCGCCACGCTCCTCGCGCTCGCCACGGTGCTGCACTGGGATCGTTTTCACTTCGGCCACATCTCGTTCATCACCTGGGCGACGCTCTATCTCGTCACTCCGGTCCTCCTGCTCAGCGTCCTGATCATCAACTGGCGCGCGGACCCCGGCAGACCGGATGCCGTCGACACGACGATTCCCCGGCCGGTGCGAATTCTCCTCGCCGTTTTCGGAGCGGCGTCGCTGGTGACCGGCCTTGTGCTGGTTCTCGCTCCGACGGTGGCCGTCGGAGCGTGGGCATGGGAGGTCACGCCGTTGACAGCGCGCGTGGTCGGAACGGTTCTCACCCTGCCAGGTACGGTGCACGTGTGGCTGCTGGTCGATTCCCGGTGGACCGCCTTCAGATGGATCTTCCAGGCACAGTTGGTCAGCCTGGTCTTTCTCAACCTCGCAGTTCTCCTCTGCCGGGACCAGCTTCTCTGGCAGAACCCCGTCACAGTCCCCGTGGTCGGAACGCTGGTCCTGGCGCTGGTCGCGTACGCCTGGCTGTACCTGTTTTGCGAGCGCCGCGCTCGCCGAACGCGTGGGCCGGCAGAATCGTGAACGCGAGCGGTCCGTGCCACCGCGCACACCGACACAGACACCGACACCGACACCGGGAGTGCAGATGACCGAGTTCGTGGAATCCGCAGACGGAACCCGTATCGCTTACGACATCGAGGGGTCCGGCCCCGCCATCATCCTCGTCGGGAGCGCCAATCAGTTCCGGGCGTTCGACACCGGGTCCGCCGAGGTCGCGCACCGCCTTGCGGCATCCGGTTTCACCGCCGTCACCTACGACCGTCGCGGCCGGGGAGAGAGCACAGACAGCCTGCCATACGACGTCGACCGGGAGGTGGAGGACATCGGCGCCCTCCTCGCCGTGGTCGGAGGTACGGCGGCCCTGTACGGCAGTTCGTCCGGAGCGGTCCTCTGCCTCTGGGCCGCCGCAGCCCTGCCGGGGGTGACGAAGCTCGTGCTCTGGGAGCCGCCGCTCGACCTGGAGAGTGACGGCTCCGAGAATCTGGCCGGTCTCCGGGAACGCCTCGCCGCCGGCGATCGCGAGGGGACCGTCGCGTTCTTCATGAGGGACATGCCGCCGCAGTGGTTCGAAGGTGCGAGGAAAAGCGCCGCCTGGCCCACTCTGCTGTCGATCGCTCACACCCTCGCGTACGACGCCGCCGTGCTGGAGAAGGCCGAACGGGGCACGTTCTCCGACCAGTGGGCCGGAGTCACCGTTCCCGTGATCGTGCTGGTCGGAGAAGAGACCCAGCCGATCTTCCCGCCCGCAGCGTACGCGATCGTCGCGGCCCTGCCGAATGCCACCCAGCGCAGGATCGACGCCAGGAACCACGGGTGGGAGCCCGCCGTCATGGCGAAGGAGATCTCCGACTTCCTCATCAGGTGAAAGCCTGTCAACCCCGCGGGGCGGCGGACCGGTCTGAAGGGTGGGCGTAATAGTCTTCGTACTATGTCATTGCTGACGAGTCACCTCGACCTCATCGCCCCCTGGCTGGGCTCCCAACGCTGGTTTGCCAGCAAAGGGCGCCTTCCGGAACTCGAGCTCATCGGCAGTTGGCAGATCCCAGCGGACGACGCTCGTGTGCACACCCACCTGATCATGGACCACAGCGGTGCTGACCCTGTCCTCTATCAGGTGCCGGTCACCGAGCGCACGACTCCGCTCCCCGACGCCGACGGCGCCCTGATCGGGCGGTTCCCTGAAGGGGACGAGACCGTCTACCTGTACGACGGGCCGCACGATCCGGCATATGCCGAAGCCCTCCTGCGCATGATCACGGCGAACGCCACCGCGGAGTCGGAGGGGGCCGATGCCACAGGGCGCGCCTTCGGCGCCCTCGAGATCTCGGCTATCCTCGCTGCGCGCGTCCTCACCGGCGAGCAGTCGAACACCTCGATCATCTACCGGGTGACGACACCGGAAGGACCCCTCAGGGTGATCTGCAAGGTGTTCCGTGCCCTCCACGACGGTGACAACCCCGATGTGGTGCTCCAGTCGGCCATCGCCGCTGCCGGGTCCGCGAGCGTGCCGCACTCCATCGGCTGCGTCGTCGGGGAGTGGGACGACATCGGGCAGACGGCAGGCCGCGCCCGCGGCCACCTCGCCTTCGCCCAGGAATTCCTCGCAGGGGCGGAGGACGCCTGGCGATTCGCGTTGCGCGCCGGAGAAACCGGGGTCGATTTCACCGAGCGCGCGTTCGACCTCGGTGTCGTCACGGCCGAGGTGCACCGCACCCTCGCCACGTCGTTCGGCACCAGTGGGCCGACCCCATCCGACATCGCCGAAACGCTCGGAAGCTGGAAGTCACGGCTTCAGCTCGCCATCAACGAAGTCCCGGCCATCGCCGAACTCCGCGACGTGATCGAGAATCTTTACGCCACGGTCGGGTCCCTCGAGTGGCCCGCCCTGCAGCGCATCCACGGTGACTACCACCTCGGGCAGGTCCTCCTCGCCGACGGCCACTGGATCCTTCTCGACTTCGAAGGCGAGCCGCTCCGCCCCATGCTCGAACGGTCCCGGCCAGACTTCGCGCTCAGGGACGTCGCTGGCATGCTCCGCAGCTTCGATTACGTGGCCGGATCGCTCGGAAGCACGGAGCAGGCATCTGCCTGGACCAGTGCGTCGAGGCGCGCCTTCCTCAGCGGTTACATCGAGGAGTCCGGCACCGATCTTCGGGCGCACCGGGAGCTTCTCGACGCGTTCGAGATGGACAAGGCCGTGTACGAGGCCGTGTACGAAGCCCGCAACCGGCCGGACTGGCTACCGATTCCGCTCTCCGCCCTCCGCAGGCTGGCCGCCCGCGCGCGCTGACCGCTCAGCGGCGCAACAACACTCCGCGGGCGAACGCGGCCTGCCCGACGTGCTCGAGGTCATCGGCGAGAACGCTCACCAGGCGGACGCCGAGGGTGACAGCCGGCGTCCAGTTCTCGTCGACGATGCGGTCGAAGTCGCGGTCAGACAGGCCGGAGAGGAAGTGTGCCGTCCTGTCGTGCACTTCGTCGAAATAGCCGAGCAGCAGGTCAGGGGACTCGACGACGACGGCGGCGACGTCATCGCTCGAGTGGCCGTAGCCCGTGTCGGCCGCGGGCAGCGGAAGCCGGAACCGGTCCACCCAGCCGGCGGACAGCCAGATCTGGTCGGTGCCGACCAGATCGGCGATGTGATCGTCCTGGACCCGGGTGAGGTGCCAGATCAACCACGCGATCGTGTTCGCGTCCGGGTCGATGCGCGCCATCAGTGTGCGCGCGTCCAGGCCGTCGACGGCGCGGTGGACTCCCTCTCTGACGCGCCCGAAGGCATCCGTCAGCAATTCAGGACCGGTCATGTGTGCTCCTCGGATGTCGGTGGATGTCAGGTGGTTGGTGGGCCGCTTCGTCCGACACGCAAGGCGAGCGCGATGAGCGGGAGCTGCAACGGCAGGCGGAGCACGGCGATCACCCGTGCCGCCATCGGCTGGGAGCGCACCACGCGCACCGTGCGGATGTTGGCCGGGAACACCGCGACGAGGAAGACCGCGGAGAGCAGACCGCCGATGCTCCTCGTGCGACGGGCGACCACGAGTCCGGCGAGGGCCCATTCCGCCAGGCCCGATGCATACGTCCAGGACCGGCTGGAGCCGGGCAGGAGACGGGGCACGATCGGATCGAATACGCCGGGGCGCAGGAAGTGAATCGCTCCGGTCACCGCGAACATACAGGCGAGCAGCGTGCTCGCCGTGTTGGAACGCGGGGGAGCCGTCTTCGTACTCATCCAGCCACAGTAGGCGATGCATGGCCGCCGCGGCGCGGTGGTGTCTGGGCGTGCCGTGCGATCGGGCTACCGGGTCTGTGTCCACCTCGGCGTGCCGGGGATCGCAGGGCCCGTCGGCCAGCGAAGGACGCCCGCGACCCCCGCGCGTTCCGGCAGCCGTCCTGGCCCGACGAACATCAGCCGGGAGTCCGACACCAGGGCGGCGCGTGCGAGCGCGACGGCAGCGGGCACCGACTCGAGCACGGTGGCTCCGAGTGCTTCTTCCGGTGCGGACGCGACCCAGGGCTCCGATGCGAGCGCGAAGAGCTTCCGACTGCCCACCGCTTCGGGATCGAGGAGCATCGTCTCAACCTGACCCTGCTGAAGGGCGTGGATGACCGCGCCGACCCCGACGGCGCCGTTCTCGAAGTCGCCAGCAGACAGCCGGTCGACGGCGGCCGCCTCGTCCGAAGCCTGCAGCTCGTCGAGCTTCTTCGCGACGTGCTCGTTCAGGGCGCCCCGTGACGAACCGGCTGCTCTGACGTGCGACGATACGGTCGTCGAGATCTCCCTCGCCGCGGGGGACAGCTCCTCGGCGAGCAGCTGCACGGCGCGCAGGTCCCCGGCAAGGACGACGAGCCGGGGGCGGAGCTCCCGCACGAGGGAGTCGACGGCGTCGGCGAGCTGGTTCTGGTTCTGCTTCCAGATCTCCTCCGAGTGGTGCTGGTAGCGGCTGTGCGACCACCCGCCCGCCTGCACCTTGTTGAGGCTGTCCGTGCGGCCCTGAACGTCCGTGCGGTGCAACATGGCCGACTGGCTGGCGCGGAACACATGGATCTCGCCGCCCTCCCGTCCGGCTTCCGCGATGAGGTAGGTCGCGTCGTTCCCGCGACCGATGAGCAAGGGGAGGAGATTCGGCACAGCCGTGTACGCCACGATCTCGGCCGATGCCATCGGCCCAGCGAGGACCTCGTCGATGATGGGCTCCCCGTCGGTCACGACGAGGAACCGGGAGGACGGCCGGCCGACACCGGTCGGTTCGGACAGGATCCGGTCGACCACACGGCGGTCGGCGGCGGGGGCGCCGCCGGCGGCGAGCGTGTCCTGGACGGACTGCCTGCGGGCTTCGGCGTCCTGCCCTGAGCCGTCGAAGAGTGCGGCGGCGTCTGCGTGCACGACGGTGGAGCGACTGTCCCGGCGCCACAGTGCTGCCCAGGTTCTCGCCTCTTCAGTCTGGATGCCCCTGGTTGCGGTCTCGTTCTCCTGCGCTGGTCGATCGGCCATGATGTTCCCCTCCAGGCTGTGTCAGCTCCACCCGGGGTCGTGCCGTGACGACGACCGCTCGACGGTGTCGCGATCACTTCCATGAAACTCGTGCAGCCCGACCGGCACAAGTCCCACTCGCCTCCCCGTCGGGTCCGGGCAGGCGACCGCGCCTATCAGCCGTCGGGCGGAAAGGGAAGGGAATCCGGACGAATCTGCCGACCGCGGGGTGACGAACTAGATTTGTACCCACACCGCGCGAGTATTCGCGGGTGGAGCCTCTGACAAGGAGATCGATGGAATCCTGGCCCGGAACCGCATACCCCCTCGGTGCGACGTACGACGGCAGTGGCACGAACTTCGCCGTGTACAGCGAAGCAGCACACAAGATCGAGCTGTGCCTCATCGACGAAGAGAACGGAACGGAGACCCGGATCGAACTCCGCGAATCCGAGGCCTTCATCTGGCACTGCTACCTCCCCGAAGTCCAGCCCGGACAGCGCTACGGCTACCGCGTCCACGGCGAATACGACCCGAGCCGGGGCAAGCGCGCGAACCCGAACAAGCTTCTCCTCGACCCGTACGCGAAAGCGACCTGCGGAAAGAACGACTGGAGCCAGGCGCTGTTCTCCTACAACTTCGGAGACCCAGACTCACGCAATGACGAGGACTCCGCCCCTCACACGATGCTGAGCGTCGTCGTGAACCCGTTCTTCGACTGGGCGGGCGACCGGCATCCCCGTGTTCCGTACAGCCAGAGCGTGATCTACGAAGCCCACGTGAAGGGGCTCACCGAGCTCAACGAGGCCATCCCGGAAGCCCAGCGCGGCACGTACTCCGGAATCGCCCACCCCGCGACCATCGAGCACCTGCAGAAGCTCGGCGTGACCGCGATCGAACTGATGCCGGTGCACCAGTTCGTCCAGGACTCCACCCTCCTCGACCAGGGCCTGAGCAACTACTGGGGTTACAACACCATCGGCTTCTTCGCCCCTCACAGCGACTACGCCTCCACGGGCGAGGCCGGCCAGCAGGTCCAGGAGTTCAAGGGAATGGTTCGTTCCCTTCACGCCGCAGGCATCGAGGTCATCCTCGACGTCGTCTACAACCACACGGCAGAGGGAAACCACCTCGGACCGACCCTGTCCTTCCGCGGGCTCGACAACGAGGCGTACTACCGCCTCGAAGAAGACGACATGCGGTACTACACGGACTACACGGGCACGGGGAACACGCTCAACGTCCGGCACCCGCACTCCCTGCAGCTCATCATGGACTCGCTGCGCTACTGGGTCACCGAGATGCACGTCGACGGATTCCGCTTCGACCTGGCCAGCGCCCTTGCGCGCGACCTGTACGAGGTCGATCGTCTGTCGACCTTCTTCGAGCTCGTGCAGCAGGACCCGATCGTCTCGCAGGTGAAGCTCATCGCCGAGCCGTGGGACGTCGGCCCCGGCGGCTACCAGGTCGGGAACTTCCCGCCGCAGTGGACGGAGTGGAACGGCAAATATCGCGACACGGTTCGCGATTTCTGGCGCGGGGAGCCCTCGACCCTTGCGGAGTTCGCGTCCAGGCTCACCGGCTCGGCAGATCTCTACGAGCACTCAGGGCGTCGCCCCGTCGCCTCGATCAACTTCGTCACCGCGCACGACGGTTTCACGCTGCGCGACCTCGTGTCGTACAACGAGAAGCACAACGACGCCAACGGCGAAGGCAACAACGACGGTGAATCGCACAACCGCTCGTGGAACTCAGGTGAAGAGGGCGAGTCGGACGACCCCGTCGTGCTCGGCCTCCGCGCCAGGCAGCAGCGTAACTTCATTGCGACGATGCTCCTGTCGCAGGGAGTCCCGATGCTGCTGCACGGTGACGAACTGGGCAGGACCCAGCAGGGCAACAACAACGGGTACGCGCAGGACAACGAACTGACCTGGGTCCACTGGGACCAGGCGGACGCTCCACTCATCGAGTTCACCGCAGCCGTCGCGCGGCTCAGGAAAGAACACCCGGTGTTCCGTCGCAGCCGCTTCTTCGACGGGCGCCCTGTCCGGCGCGGCGAGGGCGAACCGCTGTCGGACATCGTGTGGCTCAACCGCGAAGGCGAAGAGATGCAGCCGGAGGACTGGGACGAGGAACTCGCCAAGACCGTCGGAGTGTTCTTCAACGGCCAGGGCATCCGCGAGCGCGATGCCCGGGGTCAGAACGTCGTCGACGTCAACTTCCTGCTCTACTTCAACGCCGACGCCGAGGACGCCGAGTTCACGCTTCCGCCGGAGGAATACTCCGAAGCGTGGGAGATCGTGGTGGACACAGCGGGGGAGGGCGCCGATTCGGTCGCTCGCCCGGCAGGTGCCCTGCAGTCCGTCGCGGCCCGGTCGATGCTCGTCATGCGCGCATACAAGAAGCCTGAAGCCGAACCCGACCACTCGGTCGCGGCTTCGCTGGCGGTGCTGAGCGGATCCCAGCTCACGACGCCGGCCGAAGTCCGCCCTGGCGCCGTCGTATGAGACTCCCGCTCTCGACCTATCGTCTCCAGATCCGTGAAGGGTTCGACCTCGCTGCGGCCGCCGACCTCACCGACTACGTCACGTCGCTCGGGGCTGATTGGCTGTACCTGTCTCCACTTCTCGTGGCCGAACCCGGGTCCGATCACGGCTACGACGTGATCGACCACTCGAGGATCGACCCCGTGAGGGGTGGCGCAGAGGGGCTCGCCGGTCTTTCGGCCATCGCTCGGGCTGCGGGCAGGGGCGTCCTCGTCGACGTCGTCCCCAATCACATGGGCGTCGCGACGCCGTCAGCCAATGCGTGGTGGTGGGACCTCCTCACCCATGGCGAGGAGTCCAGGTATGCAGAGGCCTTCGACGTCGACTGGGCGGCGGCGGGCGGCCGCATCCGCATCCCAGTGCTCGGCGACGGGGACGGCGAACTCGACGCTCTCACGATCGTCGACGGACAGCTGCGTTACTACGACAACGCGTTCCCGCTCGCACCGGGATCGGCGGACGACGGCGCGGATGCCAGGACGGTCCACGACCGGCAGAACTACGAACTGGTGGACTGGCGCCGTGCGGACGCCGACCTCAACTACCGCCGCTTCTTCGCGGTGAACTCGCTCGCCGGCATCCGCGTCGAGGTGCCGTGGGTATTCGCCGAATCACACGCGGAGATCGTCCGCTGGGTCCGTGAGGGACTCGTCGACGGACTTCGGGTCGACCACCCAGACGGCCTCGCCGACCCGGGCGGCTACCTCGACGCCCTGCAGGCGGCGACCGGAGGAACGTACGTCCTCGTTGAGAAGATCCTCGAGGGCGACGAGCAGCTCCCACCGAGCTGGGCCACAGGAGGCACCACCGGCTACGACGCCCTCGGCGACATCGATCGCGTCCTCGTCGACCCAGCCGGCAAGCCCGTCCTCGACGCGCTCGAAGGCAGACTCGAGGGAACGACGACGACGGACATCGACGCCCTCTGGCCCGAGCTCGTCCATGAGAACAAGCGACGGATCGCCGACGGCATCCTGCGCTCGGAGGTCCTGCGGCTCGCGCGGCTGGTTCCCGACATCGTCGGTGCCGACGACGCGATCGCCGAACTGCTGGCAGCCTTTCCCGTGTACCGCTCGTACCTGCCGTTCGGGATCGAACACCTCGAACACGCCGCACTCACCGCTCGCGAGAGGCGCCCTGAACTGGCGTCCGTCGTCGACGCCCTGGTCCCTGTGCTCGCCGACCCCGAGCATCCAGCGGCGATCCGGTTCCAGCAGACCTCCGGAATGGTGATGGCGAAGGGCGTCGAGGACACCGCGTTCTACCGGTACAGCCGTCTCACCTCGCTCAACGAGGTCGGCGCGGACCCCGGAGAGTTCAGCATCGACGTCGCGGAGTTCCACGCCAGGCAGCAGCACCGCCAGGCCACCCTGCCCGCGTCGATGACGACCCTGTCGACCCACGACACGAAACGCGGGGAGGACGTCCGCGCCCGGATCTCCGTGCTGGCAGAGATCTCCGCCGACTGGGAAGCCACACTCGACGAGCTGCGCGCGCTGGCGCCACTCGACGACGGACCGTTCGAGAAACTGCTCTGGGAAGCGGTTCTCGGCGCCTGGCCCGTTTCGCAGGAACGACTCGACGCGTACGCCGAGAAGGCGTCCCGCGAGGCAGGCACATCGACCACGTGGACAGAGCCGGATAAGGCCTTCGAAGCCAGGATGCACGGCCTCGTGGCCGCTGTCTTCGAGGATTCCCGTGTGTCAGGGATCGTCTCCGGACTCGTCGAACGGATCTCGCAGGCGGGCTGGTCCAATTCGCTCGCCGCGAAGCTGATCCAGCTCACGGCACCTGGCGTCCCGGACGTCTACCAGGGCAGCGAGCTGTGGGAGACCTCCCTCGTCGACCCGGACAACCGCCGGCCCGTCGATTTCGACGTGCGTCGCGAGTACCTGTCCCAGATCGACAAGGGCTGGCTGCCGGCCGTCGACGAGACCGGAGCGGCGAAGCTGCTCGTGACGTCGCGGGCACTCCGGCTGCGTCGGGACCATCCCGACTGGTTCTCCCGCTACCTGCCTGTGCCCGCGTACGGAGCGGCAGCCGACCACGTGGTCGCCTTCGACCGCGGAGACGCCGTCACGGTGGCGACCCGACTGCCGCTCGGCCTCGAGGCTGCGGGCGGATGGGCGGACACGACATTGGAGATCGCCGGCAGGTCCTGGATCGACACACTCACGGGCGAGAGGCACAGGGGCGGCTCGGTGCGACTGGCCGACCTGCTCCGGCAGTACCCGGTCGCGCTGCTCGTCGCAGACGAATTCGACGACAACCGAGCGATGGGGCACTGACATGGGCGACGGCATCCGCGTCTGGGCACCCGCTGCCTCGCGCGTCGACCTGAGGATCGGCGACGAGACTCTCGACCTGACCCGGGCGGACGGGGGCTGGTGGGCACGGCCTGGGCTCGACCCGGCGCCCGGCGCCGACTATGGCTTTCTCGTGGACGGTGACGGCCCGTTCCCCGACCCGAGGTCGCGGCACCAGCCCGAGGGCGTGCACGGCCTCTCCCGGGTGGTGGACAGGGACGCACACGACTGGGCGGATTCCGCATGGACCGGGCGCCAGCTCGCAGGAGCGGTGATCTACGAACTTCACATCGGCACCTTCACCCCTGAGGGCACGTTCGACGCAGCTGCCCTCAAGCTCGACCACCTGGCGTCGATCGGCGTGGACTTCGTCGAACTCCTTCCGGTGAACGCCTTCAACGGCACACACAACTGGGGTTACGACGGAGTGCTCTGGTACGCCGTCCACGACGGGTACGGCGGCCCCGCAGGCTACAAGCGGTTCGTCGACGCCTGCCACGCAGCGGGGATGGGCGTCATCCAGGACGTCGTCTACAACCACCTCGGCCCCAGCGGCAACTACCTACCGAAGTTCGGACCATACCTCACCGACGGCCCCGGGAACACGTGGGGGTCTTCCGTCAACCTCGACGGGCCGGACTCAGACACCGTGCGGCGCTACATCATCGACAACGCCCTGATGTGGCTCGACGACTACCACGTCGACGGGCTGAGGCTCGATGCCGTCCACGCGCTCACCGACCACAGTGCAGTGCACGTCCTCGAACAGCTCGCGGATGAGGTCGCCGCCCTCAGCGCATTCACGGGGCGCCCGCTCAGCCTCATCGCCGAGTCCGACCTCAACGACCCGAAGCTCGTCACACCGGTCGAAGCGTCCGGTTACGGCCTCGACGCGCAGTGGAGCGACGACTTCCACCACGCCGTGCACGTGGCGGTCACCGGTGAGACGACCGGCTACTACGCCGATTTCGAACCGCTCTCCGCGCTCGGCAAGGTCCTGACCCGTGGCTTCTTCCACGACGGGACCTACTCGAGCTTCCGCGAACGTGTCCACGGCCGACCCGTCGACACCGAACGCATGCCGTCGTGGCGGCTCGTCGTCGCAAACCAGAACCACGATCAGATCGGCAACCGCGCGATCGGGGACCGGCTCACGGCCCAGCTCGATCCTGGACAACTCGCGATAGCCGCTGCGCTCACCCTGCTCGGCCCGTTCACCCCGATGCTGTTCATGGGGGAGGAGTGGGCGGCATCGACGCCCTGGCAGTTCTTCACCTCCCACCCCGAACCCGAACTCGGCCGGGCGACTGCTGAAGGAAGGATCGCGGAGTTCGCGCGCATGGACTGGGATCCCGACGTCGTCCCCGACCCCCAGGATCCTGAGACGTTCGAACGGTCGAAGCTCGACTGGAGCGAGCCCGCCGGCGGGGACCACGCCAGGGTGCTGGAGTTCTACCGGGCCGCCGCAGACGTGCGAAGGAGACGGCCCGAGTTCACCGACCCCCGGTTCGCGCACACGACCGTCGAGCTCGATGAGGACGAACGCTGGCTGGTGCTGAGCAGGGGAGACGCGGCGATCGTCGTGAACGTCGGAACCGATGTACGCACGGTCCCGGTCCTGCCGTCGGAGATCCTGCTGTCCTTCACGGCAGACGGGTCGGAGATCGGTGTGCCACGCGACGGTCGCATCGAGGTTCCGCCGCACTCGGTCGTGGTCCTCGGCTGATCAGGCGTCGATGGCTGCTGCGAAGGCTTCGGCGGCCGGCCGGTTGAAGGCGACGAAAGTGACAGGGATGTCCGTTCCCGCGGCTCGCACCGTCCGAACGGCGATCGACGCGGCATCCGCCATCGGCCAGCCGTAGATCCCGGCCGAGATCGCGGGGAAGGCGATCGAGCTCGCCCCGACCTCAACGGCCACGCGGAGGCTGTTGCTGTAGGCGGATGCGAGCAGCGCGGAGCGGTCGTCGTCCCGATCCCACACCGGTCCGACCGTGTGGATCACGAATCGTGCAGACAAGCGGCCCGCCGTCGTCGCCACCGCTTCGCCCGTCGGCAGCCCACCGGGAAGGCTGGTCGCCCTCAGTCGACGGCACGCCGCGAGGATCTCGGGTCCGCCAGCGCGGTGGATGGCACCGTCGACGCCGCCCCCGCCGAGCAGCGAACTGTTCGCCGCGTTGACGATGGCGTCGACATCGAGTGCAGTGATGTCGCCTTCGACGAGTTCGATGCGCACCCGGATCCTTCCCTGTCAGGCGCAAGCGTACCGCTCGTCCTTCGTCCGTCCCAGTGGTTGCCCGCGCAGCAGTTCTCGCGGTACACCGGGATCATGACAGATCCCCTCGCACACTGGATGGCCGCCTATCAGACCGCATGGGAGTCGAACGACCCCGACCACATCCGCGCGCTCGTCACCGACGACGTCGTCTACAGGAACGAACCGTGGACGGAACCCTGGCGCGGGGCCGAGGCCGTCGTGACAGGCTGGTTGGCTCGCAGGGACGAGCCGGGCAACCACACCTTCGAGTGGTCTCCGGTCGTCGTCACCGACGACGTCTGGATCGTCGAGGGAACGACGGCGTACACCGACGGCAGGACATACAGCAATCTCTGGGTGATCCGGCCGGGGGACGGGGGCAGGGCGCACGAGTTCACCGAGTGGTGGATGGACCAGGCCTCACCGTCCTGACCTCAGCGGGCTGATCCGTGGCCCGTCACAGCGAGCGGAGTCGCTCGAGGAGCGGACCGGCCGCCTCGCGGAGGAAATCGTCCTGGCGGCGATCCCCGACCTGCACGATCGCGATGTCGGTGTATCCGGCTTCGATGAACGGCCTGGCTGCCTCCGCGATCTCGTCGAGGTCCGGTCCGCACGCGATCGCGTCCGCGACGTCCTCCGGTCGGACGAACTGTGAAGCGCCGGCGAATCCGGCAGGGGTCGGGAGGTCGGCGTTGACCGCCCAGCCTCCGGCGAACCAGCGGAACTGTTCGTGGGCCTCGGCGATCGCGGCATCCTTGTCAGGGCCCCAGCAGACAGGGATCTGACCGATCACGCGCGCAGCGGATGCATTCCCGCCGTGAGCTGAACGCCAGGATGAGACGAGGTCCGCATCCGGCTCGGTAGAGATGAAGTGGTCGGACAGCGGAGCGAACCTGGCGATGGACTTCTCGCCGGAGACCGCGATGCCGATGGGCACCCCGTCGTCGGGGGCGTCCCAGATCCGGGCGGAATCCACGCGGAAATGGTCGCCGTCCCAGGTGACGAGCTCGCCGGTGAGGAGCTCGCGGATGATGTGCACGGCCTCCTCGAGCATGTCGTGACGGAGGTCCACGGACGGCCAGCCGGTGCCGACGACGTGCTCGTTGAGGTTCTCGCCTGCGCCGAGTCCCAACAGGAAACGTCCCTCGGCGAGGAGCTGGAGGGTCGCCGCCTTCTGGGCGACGACGGCGGGGTGATAGCGGAGTGTCGGACACGTCACGAAGGTGGCGAGGTCGACCCGCTCGGTGGCCTGGGCGACGGCGCCGAGCAGTGTCCAGGCGTACGGCGCATGGCCCTGTTCGGTCAGCCAGGGGGAGTAATGGTCGCTGCAGACCTCGAAGTCGAAGCCGAGCCGCTCTGCCTCGACCGCATACCGCACGAGGTCGCGCGGGCCGCTCTGTTCCGTCATCAGGGTGTAGCCGTATCGTGTCATGGCCCGAACCTGTCATTGCGGGCAATCGGGGTCAAGGGGCTGTGCCTCGACCCCGGTCATGCGGTAGCGGTCAGCCCTGTGGCACGATCTGCTGCAGTGCCCAGCGGTTGCCGTCCGGGTCCGAGAAGAAAACGAAGCGGCCCCAGGGCTGGTCGTCGACCTCAGTGGCATCCACACCGTTCTTCAGCAGGTGTTCCCTGGCTGCGTCTGCGTCCGGCACGACCACCTGGATACCCGTCTGCGACCCCGGCGCCATCTCCGTGATCCCCTCGCCGATGACAATCGAGCACGCCGAGCCAGGGGGTGTCAGTTGCACGAAGCGCAGGCCCTCCGACACGGGGAAATCGTGGTCGGCGTGAAATCCGACCTGGTCGACGTAGAACGCTTTCGCCCGGTCGACGTCGGTGACCGGGACGGCGATGAGTTCGATTTTCCAATCCATGGAATCCTCCTCAGGATGTCTTGTCGCTTCGAGTCTAGGAAGCCATCAGGACCCATCGTGTCCTCATTCCGCGATGTTTTCCAGGCCCTCTCGCGGTCCCGGATCCGGTGTGCCATCGTGAACGGAGTCCTCGAAGACAACGAAGAAGAAGGAGCGAACCATGTTCACACCCGTCCACGGATTCAGCGGATTCAGCGTGTCTGACATCGACGCCGCCCGGTCGTTCTACTCCGGACAGCTCGGTCTCACGGTCGCCGACGACGAGATGGGTATGCTGCGGATAACGCTGCCGGGAGGGGCCGAGGTCATGGCGTATCCGAAACCCGACCATGTCCCTGCATCCTTTACGATCCTCAACTTCCTCGTCGCAGACGTCGACGCAGCTGTCGACGCTCTCAACGGCAAGGGGGTCGCCACGAAGATCTACGACGACGCCGACCTTCCGACCGATGACAGGGGGATCATGCGCGACAACGGCCCGACGATCGCCTGGTTCCGCGACCCGTCTGACAACGTGATCGCCGTCATCGAGGACACGACCCTGTAGCGGCTCAGCCCTGGTCGGTCACCGGGCCGAGCAGGGAGTTCGCAACGGTCGAGTGCGCGGACTCCGGGTCGCTGGGGTGGAACAGCCCGGCAAGGGAGTCCCGGTACAGGCGGGACAGCTCACCGTCGGCGTCGTATGACCCTCCGCCTGCCACGCGGATGGCCGTCTCGACGACCCCGCGGCTGACATCCACCGCCCGGGTCTTTGCACCGACGAGCAGACGGAACCAGGCAGCGCCGGGGTCGGCGAGTGCGTCGACCTCGGCAGCGAGCGAGTCCAGTTGCGGCGCGATCGAGTCGAGCTCGATGGCGGCGTCTGCGAGCTGCCAGCGAATGTCGGGGTCATCGGCGTAGCTGCGGCCGTCATGCTTCATCGACGTGCGCCGGCGCGCAGCCTCGACCCCGAGTTCCAGCGCACGGTCTGCGATTCCCGCGTAGACGGCGCCGATCAGCAGCAGGAAGTTGCTGAAGATGCCGAAGATGTACGGGTCGGCGCTCGGCCCGACGGGGAGCACCCTGGCGATGCGTTCAGCCGGAACCCGTGCGCCCGTGAGTTCGGTGGTGAAGGACTGGGTGGCCCGCATCCCCAGCGGGTTCCAAGCGCCGACCGGGCGGTGTCCTCCCGTCTCCCTGGTGAGATAGCCGTGCACCAGCGTCGGATTCGCCGGGTCGGAGTCGTCGCGGCCGAAGACACCGAGGCGGGTCCAGGCCGGCGAGAGCGAGGTGAAGATCTTCCGTCCTGTGAAAGAGAAAGAGCCGTCTGGCCCGGGCTCGGCAGCCGTCCGTGAGTCGAACATGACCTCGTCGTTCCCTGCTTCGCTGTTCCCGAACGCGAACAGTTCGCCGCGGCTGGCGTCGTCGAGGATCCAGTCCAGGCCGGAATCGCCCCGATCGTGCAGGACCCTGGCCACCCCGACCACGACGTGGTGCATGTTGACCCCGAGTGCGGTTGCCGGCGCGTAGCGGGCGAGCAGCCGCTGGTTCCTGACCGCGTCGCCGAGGGACTGGGGAGCGAGGTACCCGGCCGCGCGGAGCTCGTCGAGATCCTCGGTGAAGAACCGGTTGTCCCGGTCGTATTCCGGTGCCCGCGAGCGGATGCGCTCGAGCAGGTCGATCGGCAGGTCGGTCACCGTCCCAGACTAGCGAACCACGTCAGTCCAGGAGGTTGCCTTCCGAGTCCCTGCCTCGAAGTTTCTCCATGTCTCGACGCTCCCGTTTGGTGGGCCTGCCGGCCCCGGGGTCGCGCATCGGACGCAGCGCCACTTCCTCGCGCGGTGGGGGAGGAGGAGTCTTGTCGACGAGGCATTCGGCGGCCACGCTCGCGCCGACGCGTTTGACCACGATCCTCGCCACGACCACGATCCGGTCGAAACCGCCCTCACGAACCCGGATCTCGTCGCCGATCCGCACCGGGTGCGATGCCTTCACGCGTTCGCCGGCGACGCGGACGTGCCCGGCCCGGCAGGCCGTCGTCGCCATCGACCTGGTCTTGTAGACACGGACCGCCCACAACCAGCTGTCGACGCGCGCACTTGGCACGGGGGTATTCATCCGTCGAGCCTACGGGCGCTGTCGGCCCTCGGCCGACAGCAGGGTGTAGCCCCTGAGCACGGCCGACTCGATGATCTCGACCGGAAGTCGCGACGCAGACGCGACACGTTCGCTCGCGGATTCGATGGGCTCTGACCTGTCGAAGGCCTGGCGGATTCCGTCGGCGACGACCCGCAGGGTGCGGGCCTGGTCGATGAGGAACGCCCGATCCACCGCAGTTCCGTGCCCGGGGATCACGACGTCGCCCTCCCCGACCAGATGGGAGAGGTCGTGGAGCACGTCGGGCCAGTCGAGCGGAAAGCTCCCCGACCCGTACATCGGCGGTCCCGACTGTTCGACGACGTCTCCGACAAGCCAGGCGCCGGCGTCAGGCACTTCGACGATGAGGTCCGTGTCGGTGTGGCCGGGGGCAAGCGGATGCAGACGCACGATCCGCCCGCCGAGGTCGATGTCACGTGTGGCGGAGACAGCGACGGTCGGTGGGGTGAGCACGACATCGCGCCAGTCGTACTGAGGGGATGCCGCGGGGTCGGCCGTCCACGCCGTGAGGCGCAGCCGCTCGTACTCGTCGAAGTGCCGGGGGATGAGGTGGTGACCGAAGATCTCCGCGTCGGTGAACACCTGGTTCCCGAACGTGTGGTCGTAGTGGGCATGGGTGTTCACCACCCACCTGACCGGGAGACGGGTGAAGGCAGCGACATCGTCGCGGATCTCACGGCCCTCCCGGGGATTGCAGCGCGTGTCCACCAGGAGGACTCCGTCGTCGCCGGCCACGAGGCACACCGAGATGTCGAGCGGATCGTAGCGCCGCTGGTAGACCCGGTCTGCGACTTCGTTCCACGATGACATGGGACGATCCTACGGCGGTCGGACCGGCGTCAGACGATCTCGAAGTAGTCCAGGTCGAGGACGTCCTTGGGAGTCGGCTGAGCGGAGGGTTTGCTGGGCTGGAGCGCGCGCGTCTTCGCTTCGAGATCCTCGACGATCGCCGCGTCGGTCGGATCCTCGCCGTCACTCGCGGCAGGCATTGAGAACAACTGGCTCGACGGCCCGACGAGGAGATGCGCGTGACCGGAGATCGTTCCGTCCGTGACGATCGGGATGGCGATGATGTCGGCCTTTCCCGAGTCTGCGAGGGCCTGCGCGTACCTGAGAACGGCTTTGCACATCACATCGCCGGTCAGTAGTGATCCGCTGGAATAGAAGAGTCGTCTCATGCGGTCGACTGTCCTCTGGTCGGGCAATCTGCTCAAGGGCCTTGTGGAGTGGAGCCCGGATCGATACGGCCCGCGAGGAACGCGAGGAACGTGAGAGCCCGGTGCTGCACGCCCCGTGTCAACCCCCAAGGTGGACTGGGTGGGCAAGCTAGGGTACAAGGTGGATTGGTGTCTTCCCTCTCCGTCAGCGCAACTTCGAAAGGTCCCGGATGGGAAAGCTCTTCTATGATTCGACGCTGACCGTCGACTTCGATGACCGGGTGCTCGCACACCTCCAGATCGTGATCGGCGCGAAACTTCGACGAGGCGAATCCTTCTATTTCAGCTGGAAGGACGACCCGGGCGTCGGCGACGGGAGGAGCACGATCTGGCTCGCTCCGAACATCCCGCTCCATTACAAGTACTTCGGCTCGCGCCTTCCCGCCCTCAACCGGGAGTGGATCATCGCTCTGAGTGCCTCCTCGAACTCGGCAGGCGGCCTCCAGATCGTGCCTGAGCCGAAGCCGTCGAACGGTCCGAGCGAGGACCCCCAGTGAAGCGCATCGAGGTCATCTACGGCGGCGTGAAGTACACGATTCCGAACCGGGATCTCGCCGATGTCCAGAAGGAGATCACCGACGCGATCGCCGAAGGGTCAGTGCACTGGCTCGAGGCGAACAGCGGCGAAGGCATCCTCGAGCCGGCGCATCTTCTCATCGGCAACGGTGTTCCCATCGTTGTCGTCGACGTGATGGCGACAGTGCACTCCGAGAGCGCCAGCCCGCTCTAGCTCTTCCCGATCGTGCGGTTCTCGGCGCTGATCATCCAGGCGTACTGTTCCAGTTTCGCGATGATGGCGTGGA
This sequence comes from Mycetocola sp. Y171, assembly GCF_056713165.1. Lineage (NCBI taxonomy): Bacteria > Bacillati > Actinomycetota > Actinomycetes > Micrococcales > Microbacteriaceae > Mycetocola > Mycetocola sp. Y171. The sequence goes on along the minus strand of NZ_JBWYGX010000002.1, from coordinate 1,140,934 downwards.
GGATGTCTGCTGACGTCGGATCTTCCTCGTCGACCTGGTCGTGTACGTCGCGCATCGTGCCGACGGCTGCTTCGATCCTGACGGTGATGAGGTCGATCGTCTTCGCGGTGTCCACCTCGCCACCGGGGAATGCCGGAAGAGTGGTCGTGGCCGCGACCGAGTCGCTGCGGCCGTCCGGGGTGGCGTGAAGCGCCCGCATCCGTTCGGCGACCTCGTCCGAGAATTCGCGGGCGGCTTCGACGACCTCGTCGAGCTGGAGGTGAAGGTCGCGGAAGTTCTTCCCCACGACGTTCCAGTGCGCCTGCTTGCCCTGCACGTGGAGTTCGATGAGGTCGACGAGCACCTTCTGCATGCTGTCAGCGAGTTCCTTCGATGCCGTGAACCCCCGCTCAGGCTTCTGCCGCCTCGTGGTCTTCGCTCCCGTGGATGACGAGCCCGGTCGTTCCCGTGTTGCAGTTGACATGGAGAAGTCCTTTCGAGGTGTGTGCGGCATCGGACACGTTAGAGGTTCCCCGTGAAGCGGCTCAAGGCCTTGCATTCCCTCACGAAGCTGCTACCGGTAGCCCGAGTCGCTAGGGGTTTCCTGCGGAATTCGCAAGTGCGAGGTGAGGAGGGGTTCCTCTGCCTAAGGTGAACTATGCCCGTGCACGTACGAACGATCCAGACCGCGCTGCCGCCGACCGTCCTGGTGCAGTCAGAAGCCCGCGAGGTCTTCGGTTCGCAGCCAGGCCTGACCCGGCTGGGTGAGCGACTCGTGCGCACCTCGTTCGACGTGTCAGGTATCGAGTCCAGACGCAGTGTCATCCGTGATTTCGACCCGGAGTCGGACAGCGACCCGGTCTTCTTCGACCCGTCTACCGGCTCGCTGCTGTCCCCGTCGACTCGGGTGCGCAACGATTTCTACATCCAGGCGGCCGGTCCGCTCTTCGCCGAAGCGGCCAGGGCCGCCATCGACGCCTGCCCGGATGTCACGGCCGCCGACATCACACATGTCGTCACCGTCTCGTGCACCGGGTTCTACGCGCCGGGGCCCGACTACGAACTGGTCAGGGAACTCGGGTTGCGGACGACCACCCAGCGCTACAACATCGGCTTCATGGGTTGTTACGCCGCTTTCCCTGCGCTGAGGGCGGCTGCGGCGTTCTGCGCGGCCGATCCCGAGGCCGTCGTGCTCGTGGTGTGCTGCGAACTGTGCACGATCCACGTGCGGTCGTCGAACGAGCCCGACCAGATCGTGGCGTCGTCCGTCTTCGCTGACGGAGCCGCAGCGGCGATCGTCACGTCACGGCCTCCGGCGACGGATGCCCCCACCCTGACGATCGACCGGCTCGCGAGCGAACTCACCCCGGTGGGTGAAAAGGACATGGCATGGACCATCGGCGACGACGGATTCGAGATGGTGCTCAGCGCCGCAGTGCCGAAGATCATCGACAGCTACATCGAGGGTGCCCTCGAGCCGCTGCTCTCGCCTGACCCGCACCTCGCTGCCGACCCGGCCGGCGGCATCCGGCATTGGGCGATCCACCCGGGCGGCCGAAGCATCCTCGACAAGGTCGAATCGAAACTCGGGCTCACCGAGAGCCAGCTGGAGCCGTCGCGCAGGATCCTGCGCGAGTACGGCAATATGTCGAGCGCCACAGTGCTGTTCGTGCTGAAGGAGATCCTCGACGCCGACGGCGGTACGGACGACGAGCGCGTGTGCGCGATGGCGTTCGGTCCTGGCCTCACGGTGGAGACCGGGCTGTTCACCCGGGTCGCCGCGGCTCGATGACCGTCGTTGTGCCTGGGGTGCTTCCCGACCTCGCCCGCCGCGACGAAGATCTCGTCGAGCTGATGGATGAGCCGCTCTGCGACCTCGACGCCCTGTTCAGGACCTATGCGGCATTCCCGGCCGTCAACCGCGTCGTCGCCGGGTGGCGGTGGACATACGCGACCCTGCTTCGGCCACGATTCACCGGGCCGGTGCACACCGTGGTCGACGTCGGGGCGGGCGGGGGAGACGTGGCGAGGGCGCTGATCCGGTGGGCGCGGAGCGACGGCGTCCGCCTGGAAGTCACCGCGATCGACCCCGATCCCCGAGCCGCCGCCTACGTCGAGACGCTGCCGGCGGTCGACGGATTCGTCTATCGCCGCTGCTCGAGCACCGAACTCGCCGACGAGGGATCCCGGTTCGATTTCGTCGTGTCGAACCACGTGCTGCATCACCTCACCGCTGCGGAACTCGGCACCGTGCTCGCGGATTCCGAGCGCCTCGCCCGGATCGCCGTCGTTCACAGCGACATCCGCAGGTCTGCGGCCGCGTACGTGCTGTTCTCCGCCTTCACCGCCGTCGGATTCGGCGGGTCGTTCATCCGTGGAGACGGACTGCTCTCGATCCGCCGCAGCTACCGTCCCGCAGAGCTCGGTGCCGTCGTGCCTCCTGGGTGGACGGTGAGCGGGCAGGTGCCGTTCCGGGTGCTGCTCACGAAGGACAGGATGCGCCCTGGTGCGTGACGTCGTCGTCGTCGGCGCTGGACCCGTCGGCAGCTTCGTCACCGCCCTGCTCCTGGACGCCGGACTCGACGCCATCGCCGTCGATGCCCGTGCGGAGGAGGCGCGCCACTCGCGGGCAATCGGCATCCACCCGCCGTCGCTGGTCCTGCTCGACGCCATCGGGGTCGCCGCGCCCGTTCTCGCCGCCGGCGTCCAGATCCGCCGCGGCGTCGCGCGCACCCGCGGGGCAGACCTCGGCACCCTCCGCTTCGCCGAGGAGGACGCCCCGCCGATCGTCGCCCTACCCCAGCACGTCACCCAGGCACTGCTCGATGGGGCCGTTGAGATCCGCCGTTCCGACGGCATCCGCCGTGGCGTTCGCGTCACGGGGCTCTCGCGAACCGGCGGGGCGCTCATCGTGCGCGGAAGTGACGCGAACGGGCCGTGGGAGGAGCCCACACGGTTGGTGGTGGGCGCAGACGGCGCTGACAGCGTCGTGCGACGGCTGGCCCATGCCAGGGCATCGACGCGCCACTATCGTGACCGCTATGCGATGGGTGACTTCGCCGACACCAGCGGCGACGACGCCATCGCCGTGCTCCACCTCGAGCGCGGCGGAATCGTGGAGTCGTTCCCGCTGCCGGGCGGCATCCGTCGTTGGGTGGCGCATGTGGGGACGGATGTCGCCGGGCCAGCGGCCCTCGCGAGCCTCATCGCCGAGCGGACCGGAACAGGGCCAGACGCTGCGACCGCGACGATGTTCAGCGCTTTCACTCCGAGAAAGACGTCGGTCGAGAACCTCGCCGGCCCCGGTATCGTGCTCATCGGTGACGCCGCCCACGAGGTGAGCCCGATCGGCGGGCAGGGCATGAATCTCGGGTGGGCGGATGCCGCCGGGCTCGCCGCGATCCTTCCCTCCGCGCTCCTGCCGGGAGACGATGGCGCGTCCATCCGCGCGTTCAGCCGTGACCGGCTCACGGTCGCGCGTCGTGCTGCGCGTCAGGCCGAGCTCAACATGATCCTCGGTCGCCCGGCTCCTGGGCCGCTTCAGGCCACTCGTTCAGCGTTCGCCCGGGTGGCGTCGCGTTCACCGGTGGGCGACCACCTCTCGCGGGTGTTCACCATGGCGGCTCTCTGACCGGTTAGCGGCGGATGGCGTCGAGCACGGTGGCAGCGGTGACGCCTGAGCCCGCCGGGCTGGGGTGCAGCAGATCGGGAAGCAGAAGGGTGTCGGCGTCGGGGGAGTCGAGGTACGCCGTGTGCACGTCGATCGGCCGGATCGCCTGGTTCTCGGCGAGCCACGCGGTGACATTGTCGATCACCGCGGTGTGTGCGGCGGCCCACTGGTCGAACCTCGGGTTCTCGAGGATGGCGGCGTAACCGACCGACTCGGGCCAGTACCGTTCGACCTCGGCGACGAGGGCGGTCAGCTGCGGCCCCACCGTCTCCGGTTTCGGAACGTTATTGAGGCCGTGGTTGAAGACCACGAGGTCGGGCTGTGCTGGCATGAGGGCGGCGAAGTGGTCGAGAGAGTACGCGCCGGTCTTGCCGCTCGCTGAACCGTTCCAGACGATGATCGGCGCGGATGCTCCGTCTTCGTTCGACCGGATCTCCGGCAGGTAGGTGTTGGTGAGGATGTCCCACGGGTGCTGGATCAGTGGGCGGTCGAGTTCCTCGGACAGCTCACGGAAGGCGAGGTCGACCCACTCGCCCGGCTCGTTTCCGGTCGAGTCGCCGATCACGGAGACGACGAACGGGCGGCCAGAATCTGTGAGGCGATCCCGGGCGTCGGCGAAGGAGACGAGGCGCGACCGGGGTTCTGCGGCGACCACGGGTCCGTCGTCGGCACCGGCCGATGTGCCCGCTGCCGGGCGCGGGAGTGTGGCGAAGGCGACGCTGACCAGCACCGCTCCGACGAGGACGGGGACACCGACCCTGAGGAGCACTGTCGACACGAAGCCGGGACGCCGGGATCCCCGGCGAAGAAGGCGTCGCGTCGTGCTCATGGGTCTAGGGTACGTGCCCGCGAGGGGTGCGAATGACATGTCACCACCTTTGGGGTGACACGGGTCGATCCCCGGCGCATGCCGCGCGCCGGACAGGGTCGCAACCGGCCATTCAATAGACTGGCAGGGTGGCACACCGGGATAACCCAGAACCGAGCGACCGCATCCTGACGGTCCCGAATCTGCTGAGCTTTCTGCGCCTCGCGCTCGTTCCGGTCTTCCTCATCCTCCTGGTCGAGGGGGAGGACGTCGTCGCCCTGATCGTGCTGGCACTGTCCGGCTTCACCGACTTCCTCGACGGCTGGATCGCGCGCCGGTTCAACCAGGTGTCGAAGCTCGGCCAGCTGCTCGATCCGGCCGCCGATCGCCTGTACATCCTCGCCGCGCTGCTCGGACTGGGGTGGAGGGACCTCATCCCGTTGTGGCTCGTTGTGGTGATCATCGCCAGGGACATCATGCTGGTCGTGCTCGCCGCCGTTCTCGCGAAGATCGGGCACGGTGCCTTCCCGGTGAACTGGGTGGGCAAGTGGGCGACCGCGTGCCTGTTCGTCGGGCTGCCCCTGCTGATGCTCGCCGCTGCGTTCCCCGACACGGCGAACTACACGCAACCGTTCGGGATGATCTTCGCCGTGGTCGGAGCAATCCTCTACTGGTGGGCGGGTGTGCTCTATCTCGTCCAGACGGTGAAGGCATCCGGAAAACGCGAGGGACAGACCGGGTCGCGATCCGATACGCTGGAACCCTAGGAGGTACAGGTGTCATATCCCAACGAGCAGAATCCCCCCACAGGGGCGTTTCTGCGCGAGCCGGCTGCACACGATGATGCAGCGGGCGCCGCAAACGGTACAACCGCAAGTTTCAGTCGTGACCTGGCCGCCAGTCTGGCCAACGTCGACAGTGACATCAGCGCAGAGGAGCAGGAAGCGATTGCCGCCCTGCCCAGCGGTTCTGCCCTGCTGATCGTTCGTCGCGGCCCCAACTCCGGTGCCCGATTCCTGCTCGACGCCGATGTCACGCCGGTCGGTCGTCACCCGGATGCCGACATCTTCCTCGACGACGTCACGGTCTCCCGCCGTCACGCGGAGTTCCTGCGCCATGGTGTGGCGTTCGAGATCAAGGACCTCAACTCGCTGAACGGCACCTACTTCGACGGCGTGCGTATCGACAGCGCACTGCTGAGCGACGGCGCCGAGGTGCAGATCGGCAAGTTCCGGCTGACCTTCTACCCGTCACGCCTCGACCTGCTTCCGCCCTCGGACGCCTAGACCGTGTCTGCCCAGGCAGCGCACCGCAGCTACGAGCGCGACCCCGGCAACGGCAAGACCCAGGCGGCGCCACAGCTCCTCAGCATCGGCCAGGTACTGGCGCGGCTGGCGAAGGAGTTCCCGGACCTCAGCAACTCGAAGCTGCGGTTCCTGGAGGAACAGGGACTCGTGTCGCCGTCACGCACCAAGTCCGGCTACCGCAAGTTCTCCCCGAAGGATGTCGAACGTCTCCGGCTCATCCTGTCGATGCAGCGCGACCATTACCTGCCGCTCAAGGTGATCCGCGGCCACCTGGCCGACCTCGACGCCGGGCGGGCGCCCGTTCTGCCCGGGGCTTCTCCCACAGGGCAGATCTCCACGATCATCCCGGCAGGACGGCGATATCAGCGCGACGACGTGCTCCGGGAGACCGGGGCGTCTGCCGCCCTCTTTTCGGAGGCCATCTCGGCATCCATCATCACGCCCGGCGACAGCTACGGCGAGGATTCGGTCCAGGTGCTCCGCTCACTCGTGGCGCTTCAGCGCTGCGGCATCGAGCCGAGGCACCTCCGTGGCTACCGTGCCACCGCCGAGCGCGAGGTCAGCATGATCGAGAGCGCCCTGCTTCCCATCGCGCGACGCAAGGATGCCGCCAGTCGCGCGCGCGCCGCGGAACTCTCCGGTGAGATCGCCGGTCAGCTCGACGTGATCCGCGCCAGCCTGGTCCGCAGCGCGCTCGGACGGTTGACGTCGTAGACTGAACCCAGGCGCCGCGATTGTCACAGAATGATCACGGCCACCCGACACGCCGGACCGTTCGGTTCGGATGTCGTTGTAGAAGCCGACAGCCCTCGGTACCGTGGACTGTGCGGTACCGCCGCAGCAGATTCTTCAGAGGAGTACACGGATGAGCGAAATTCCCGCCAACGATAATCCTCGCTATGACCTCGGGCTGCTGTTCACCGATGGACTGCCCGAGATGGACGACCAGGCCGGCTACCGTGGCGCTGTCGCCGCGCGGGCCGCAGGCATCAGCTACCGCCAGCTCGATTACTGGGCACGCACCGGTCTCGTCGAGCCGACCGTGCGTGGTGCAGCCGGATCCGGTTCGCAGCGTCTTTACGGCTTCCGAGACATCCTCGTCCTCAAACTCGTCAAGCGTCTGCTCGACACCGGGATCTCACTCCAGCAGATCCGCACCGCCGTCAATCAGCTCCGGGAGTCAGGGGTCAACGACCTCGCCCAGACCACGTTGATGAGCGACGGAGCCAGCGTCTACCTCTGCACGTCGGACGATGAGGTCATCGACCTCGTCAGCCGCGGGCAGGGCGTCTTCGGCATCGCCGTCGGCAAGGTGCTCCGCGAAGTGGAGACGAGCCTCATCGAGTTCGACTCGCAGGCTGCAGACCCCATGGACGAGCTCGCCGCTCGTCGCGCCGCGCGCTCCGCCTGAGTCCGCGCCGCCCGGTTATCCGCTCAGATCGGTCAACGCCGCACTCGATAGCGCAGGTGAAGCACCCGGTCGCCTTGAATCACCACGTCGGGATCCTCCAACAGGTGCTGCGCGTGAACCGATCCGAAGAACCGCTCACCCGTCCCGAACACGACGGGTACGACGTCCATCCGCACCTCGTCGATCAGACCCGCGGCAATGGCCTGACCACCGACGTCGCCAGCGGCGACCTCGACGATGCGGTCACCCGCGAGTTCCTGCGCCAGGGCCACGGCTGCCTCGACGCCGTCGACGAAGTGAAACGGCGCCTCGGGGTTCCAGCCCTCGGGCTCCGGTCTGTGCGTGACGACGACCATGTGGTCGACCCCGCTCGGAGGTATCCCGTCCCAGCCGTCCGTCATGTCGAAGACGCGGCGGCCGACGATTGTCACTCCGATCTGGTCCCAGTACCGCCGGGTGTAGTCGTAGGACGCCTGTGACACCTTCAGGACACCGCTCTCGTCCAGCGGGACGTCACCGCTGGTCAGCCAGTCGAACAACGGTCCGGGCTGATCGTTCTCGTCTGCGACGAAGCCGTCGACCGAGACCGAGCTGTACATGACCACCGTGCCCACGGGGCCCTCCTTTGCTTGGGGTGGCCCCATTTTAGCGAGTCGTGCGTGACGGGCGCGCGACGTCGTCCGCGGATGCGAGGGATCGCTGCGCGACATCAGTGACCCATGAGTGAGGTGATCACCTGGGACGAACCAGCGAAAGCATCATCTCCGGTCGACGGCATCAGCTGCGCGAGGAGTCCTCGCCCGGAACTGATGCCCTCGCCGGAGTGGCTAGCGTGCGGCTTTGGCGGCGTCGGCGTACTCGCCGACGCGACCGGTCCGGAGAACGCGGTCGAGGAGCTGGTCGAAGTTCGACGCCATCTCCTGTGCGCTGTCGCCCGGCCAGATGTGCAGTGGCTTCGCCGCACCCTGCGCCTGCTGGAGCGATGTGCGCTCGGGCAGCTGAGGGCTGAGGACGAGGGGACCGAACATGTCGCGCAGTTCCTTGATCCGGAACTGGTGTTCCATGGACTGCGAACGCACGCGGTTGACGACGATTCCGAGGGGCTGGAGCCTGGGGCTGAGGCCCCTGCGGATCTCCTCGATGGCGCGAAGGGCGCGGTCGGCGGCTGCGACCGAGAAGAGGCCGGGTTCGGTGACGACGACGACGCGGTCACTGGCCGCCCACGCCGTGCGGGTGAGGGCGTTGAGGGAAGGTGCGCAGTCGATGAGCACGAGGTCGTAGTCGTCCTCGACGTGAGCGAGCGCCTCTTCGAGCTTCCAGATGTCGCGGATCGACGGGTGCGGGCCGTCGAAGTTGATGGCTGACGGGCTCCCGATCAGCACATCGATGGTTCCAGGGTGCGTCTTCGTCCAGCCGCTTGGCGCGATCGCCTGGCGGACCGTCTTCTCCTTCGGCGAGGCGAGTACGTCCGCAACATTCAGGCGGCCAGCGAGCGCGATGTCCATGCCTGTGGAGACATCCGACTGCGGATCGAGGTCGACGACGAGGGTCCGGACGCCCTTGGCGAACGCGGCGGAGGCCAGGCCAAGGCTGACGGTGGTTTTCCCGACGCCTCCCTTGAGGCTCGAGACGCTGAGTACGTGCACAAGTAGATACGTTACCTTCACTAAGCTGGGAGAACCTAACCGTTCCCTGTGCGCTGTGCTGCCAGAGAGGTCTGCATGTTCAAGAAAATTCTCGTTGCCAACCGAGGCGAAATCGCCATTCGCGCGTTCCGCGCCGCTTACGAACTCGGGGCAAAAACCGTTGCGGTCTTCCCATACGAGGACCGCAATTCCATGCATAGGCTGAAGGCCGACGAGGCCTATCAGATCGGCGAACCCGGACACCCGGTTCGTGCGTACCTGGACGTGGCCGAGATCATTCGCGTCGCCGTCGAATCCGGCGCAGACGCCATCTACCCGGGTTACGGCTTCCTCTCGGAGAACCCGGAACTCGCCGAGCAGGCTGCCGCCAACGGCATCACCTTCATCGGCCCGACGTCGAACGTGCTCGAGATGGCCGGCAACAAGGTCACGGCGAAGACGCACGCGATCGAGGCGGGCGTCCCCGTTCTCGCCTCGACCCCCGCGTCACGCGACATCGACGAGCTCCTCGCCGGGGCAGACGAGGTCGGCTTCCCCCTCTTCGCCAAGGCCGTCGCCGGCGGTGGCGGAAGGGGCATGCGCCGGGTGGCCACGAAGGAAGAGCTGGCCCCGGCACTGGCAGAGGCCATGCGTGAGGCCGACAGTGCTTTCGGCGACCCCACCATGTTCCTCGAGCAGGCGGTCATCCGCCCGAGGCACATCGAGGTGCAGATTCTCGCGGATGCCGGCGGCGAGACCGTCCACCTGTTCGAGCGTGACTGCTCCGTCCAGCGCCGCAACCAGAAAGTCGTCGAGATCGCCCCTGCGCCGAACATCAGCGACGAGCTGCGCGCGAACCTGTACCGCGACGCCATCGCGTTCGCCAGGTCGATCGGCTACGTCAACGCAGGAACCGTCGAGTTCCTCCTCGACACCGCAGGAGAGCGCGCAGGCAAGCACGTCTTCATCGAGATGAACCCACGCATCCAGGTCGAGCACACCGTCACGGAGGAAGTCACCGACGTCGACCTCGTCCAGGCACAGATCCGGATCGCGGCGGGCGAGAGCCTCGCCGAGCTCGGGCTGACCCAGGACAAGATCCAGTTGCACGGCGCCGCGCTGCAGTGCAGGATCACGACCGAGGACCCGTCCCAGAACTTCCGTCCCGACACCGGCAAGATCACCACCTACCGCTCTCCTGGTGGCGGCGGCATCCGTCTCGACGGCGGAACGATCAACCCGGGTGCTCAGATCAGCCCCCACTTCGACTCGATGCTCGCCAAGATGACCTGCCGCGGCCGTGATTTCCCCGCTGCCGTCGCCCGCGCCAAGCGCGGACTGGCCGAGTTCCGCATCCGCGGTGTCTCCACCAACATCTCCTTCCTGCAGGCCGTGCTCGAGGATCCGTCGTTCGTGGCAGGCGACTTGAGCACGTCATTCATCGACGAGCGCCCACAGCTCGTCCGTGGCCGGGTCTCGAAAGACCGCGGAACGAAGATCATGAACTGGCTCGCCGACGTCACGGTGAACCAGCCGCACGGACCCCGCCCGACGAACTTCCACCCGGCCGAGAAGCTGCCGGCGATCGATCTCAGCCAGCCAGCACCCGCCGGTGCCAGGCAGCGGCTCCTCGAGCTCGGACCACAGGGCTTCGCCCGTTCCCTGCGCGAGCAGACCGCCCTTGCCGTCACCGAGACCACCTTCCGCGACGCCCACCAGTCGCTCCTGGCCACACGCGTGCGCACCCGCGACCTGCTCGCAGCGGCACCGCACGTCGCCAGGCTCACACCCGAGTTGCTCTCGGTCGAGGCCTGGGGCGGCGCCACCTATGACGTGGCGCTCCGGTTCCTCGGCGAAGACCCGTGGGAGCGGCTGTCGAGCCTCCGTGAGGCCCTGCCGAACATCAACATCCAGATGCTCCTCCGTGGGCGCAACACCGTCGGTTACACGCCGTATCCGACGGCGGTGACGGATGCCTTCGTCCGCGAGGCCGCAGACAGTGGCGTCGACATCTTCCGCATCTTCGACGCGCTCAACGACGTCAACCAGATGCGCCCCGCCATCGAGTCAGTGCTCGCAACGGGAACGACCGTGGCCGAGGTCGCCGTCTGCTACACCGGTGACCTGCTCGACCCGGCCGAGGACCTGTACACGCTCGACTACTATCTCAGGCTCGCCGATGAGATCGTCTCTGCGGGTGCCCACATCCTCGCCATCAAGGACATGGCCGGGCTGCTCAGGCCTGCAGCGGCCGCCCGACTGGTCTCGGCATTCCGCGACCGGTTCGACGTTCCCGTCCACGTGCACACCCATGACACCGCGGGCGGGCAGCTCGCCACCCTGCTGGCTGCCAGCCAGGCCGGCGCTGACGCCGTCGACGTGGCCAGCGCGCCGATGGCAGGGACGACGAGCCAGCCGTCGGCATCCGCCCTCGTCGCCGCCCTTGCGCACACCGAACGGGACACGGGCCTCTCGCTGAAGGCCGTCACAGACCTCGAGCCGTACTGGGAAGCGGTCCGCCACATCTACAAGCCGTTCGAGTCAGGTCTTCCCGGCCCGACCGGCCGGGTCTACCGCCATGAGATCCCGGGCGGCCAGCTCTCGAACCTGCGACAGCAGGCCATCGCACTCGGACTCGCCGACCACTTCGAACTGATCGAGGACATGTACGCGGCCGCGAACAGCATCCTCGGTCGTGTGCCGAAAGTCACGCCGTCGTCGAAGGTCGTCGGCGACCTCGCCCTCTACCTCGCGGCCGTGAAGGCAGACCCGGCCGACTTCGCCGAGAACCCCGACAAGTACGACGTGCCGGATTCGGTCGTCGGTTTCATGGCCGGGGAACTCGGAGACCTTCCGGGCGGCTGGCCCGAACCGTTCCGCAGCAAGGTCCTCGCCGGGCGACACATCGACATCGAGGTGGCACCGCTCAGCGACGATGACCAGAAGCTGCTCGACGGAACATCGCTCGAGCGTCGCTCGACGCTCAACCGCCTGTTGTTCCCTGCGCCGACCAAGCAGTTCGAGCACGTGCGTGAGACCTATGGCGACCTCTCCGTCGTCGACACCATCGACTACCTGTATGGGCTGGAGCCCGGCGCCGAGCACGTGATCGAGATCGGGAAGGGCGTGCGCCTGTACGCCGGCCTCGAGGCGATCGGCGAACCGGACGACAAGGGCATGCGCACCGTCATGACCACTCTCAACGGCCAGCTGCGCCCTGTCTTCATCCGAGACACGAGCATCAAGGTCGAGACGAAGGCGGTCGAGAAGGCCGACACGTCCAAGCCGGGTCAGGTCGCCGCTCCGTTCTCCGGAGTGGTGACGCTCAAGGTCCAGGAGGGCGACGTCGTCGAGGCCGGTGACGCGGTCGCGTCGATCGAGGCCATGAAGATGGAAGCGGCGATCACGACAGCGATCTCCGGCCGGATCCAGCGCCTCGCCATCCCCGGCACCCAGCAGGTGGAGGCCGGCGACCTGATCGTGGTGGTGCAGCCGGGGGAGTAGCCGGCGTGTCGGGATTTCCGGGCACCCGCCTAAACTTGAGGTCGAACCCGAACGAAGGGGGTAGCTCTCATGGCTCCCACCAAACCAGGCGGCGGCTCCCCGCGTCACACCACTGACGACCTCGTCGAGCCCAGGCTCGACGACGGCGGCGTCGACACGGCCGCGCTCGACGTCGTCGGATCCCCGGCGACGGTGACCGTGCAGCTCCCTGCTGCGCCGATCCACGACATCCCCGAGGACGAGCAGGCGGTCGCCATCGACGACGTCGCCGTGAACCCTGACTCCGAGCAGCCGGTCACCCGGTCGGTCGAGGTCATCGCCACGGTCGTCACCGTGCCCGCGGCGGAGGAATCTCCCAGTGTCAGCGCCACGCGCTACCAGACCGGCGCACCTGAGTCGTCAGCGCAGCTCACGAGCGAACGCCTGCTCGAGGGAACCCCGGCGACTCGCGTGCCCCCGGAGGGTCGGTGGCAGCGCCTCGTCTACGACCTGACCGGGCAACGGGTGAACCTCGGCGACTCGGCCGAAGTGACGGCACGCAAAGACCTCGACCGTCGCATCCGCCGGTCCTTCGAGGGCGGGGCGCGCTTCGTGCCCGTGCTGACCAGGAAGGGCGGTGTAGGCAAGACCACGGTCACAGCGCTCCTCGGGATGGCCCTCGCGGATTCCCGCGACGACCGCACCATCGCGATCGACGCCAACCCCGACCGCGGGACCCTGTCCGAACGGATCGCTCAGCACACCGACTTCACGGTTCGGGACATCGTGCGAGATGTCGACAGCATCACCGGCTACAACGAGTTCTCCTCACACGTCGCTCGCGACGAGACCAGACTCGACGTCCTCGCGTCTGACACGGACCCCCACCTGGCTGAAGCGTTCAACGAGAACGACTACGACATCGTCGCCGACCTGGCCGCCCGGTATTACTCGCTCGTCCTCACCGACTGCGGCACCGGCATCGTGCACTCCGTCATGAGGGCGACGCTGGCCCGCGCAGACTCCGTCGTCATCGTCTCCGGCTCGAGCGTCGACGAAGCCAGGCTGGCCTCTGAGACGCTGACCTGGCTCGAGCAGAACGGCTACGAGCACCTCGTGACCAATGCCATCGTTGCTCTCAACACGGCGACGCAGGGCTCCCACATGGTCAGGCTCGATGAGATCGAGAGCCACTTCCAGTCCCGGGTGCGCGAGATCGTACGCATCCCCTACGACCCTCAACTCGCTGCCGGCGCGGCGATCACGTTCCGTGACCTCCGTCCGGTGACGCGCCACGCTGCCCGCACACTCGCCGCCCTCGTCGTCGAGGGCATTCCCTCGCGGCGCCCATGACCGCACACCACAACGAAAGACACCAGTGACAGAACGACAGATCCGCATTTTCGGGGACCCGGTCCTCAAGACCGTTTCCGAACCGATCGGAGACATCGACGATGGCGTCCGCGGCCTCGTGGACGACCTGCTCGACAGCGTACGGCCGCCAGGGCGGGCCGGAGTGGCCGCCAGCCAGATCGGGGTGAATCTTCGGGCATTCAGCTACAACATCGACGGCGACATCGGCTACATCCTCAACCCGGTCATCGTCGAGACGCAGGGGGAGAAGGAACCCGTCGACGAGGGATGCCTTTCTGTCCCGAATCTCTGGTACCCGACACCGCGCTACCCGTTCGTGCGCGTCACCGGCCTCGACCTGGACGGCAACACGATCGAACTGAGCGGCACAGGACTGCTGTCGCAGGCGCTGCAGCACGAGATCGACCACCTCGACGGACTGCTCTACCTCGACCGCCTCGAGAAAGAGAACCGCAGGGCTGCCATGAAAGAGATCCGCGAGAGCGACTGGTTCTAAGCCGCACGGCCTGGGCTGACAGGCGCAGGCGACAACAAGAACGCCGGCCGGTTCCGAACCCCGAGGGGAACGGAACCGGCCGGCGTCTTCGGTCCGACGGGGCCTAGCCGAGCGGGATGCCCTGCGTGGGGGCGTCAGCGTACAGCTTGTCGATGTCCGGTGCGAAGTCCTTGAGGATCACGTGGCGCTTGATGCTGAGCTTCGGCGTCAGGTGACCACTCGCCTCGGTGAATTCTGTCGGGAGGACAACGAACTTGCGGATGGATTCGGCGCGCGACACCCGGGTGTTCGCCGCATCGATCGCCCGCTGGATCTCGGCGAGCACTGCGGGGTTCTTCGTGGCCTGGTCGAGGCTGAGCGACGCGTCCTGGCCGTTGTTGCCGAGCCAGGTGCCGATCATTTCCGAGTCGAGGGTGATGAGCGCGGAGATGAACGGGCGCTGGTCGCCCACGACGACGACCTGGCCGACCACAGGGTTGGACCGGATCGGGTCTTCGAGGGCGGCGGGTGCGACGTTCTTCCCGGCAGCCGTGACGATGATCTCCTTCTTGCGACCGGTGATCGTGAGGTTGCCGTCCTTGTCGAATGCACCCAGGTCGCCTGTGCGGAACCAGCCGTCGTTGAACGACTCGGCGGTGGCCTCGGGGTTCTTCCAGTACTCCTTGAAGACGTTGATTCCCTTGACCTCGATCTCGCCGTCGTCGAGGATCCGGATCGAGACACCGGGCATCGCCGGTCCGACCGTGCCGATCGGCGTCTTCCCTGGGCGGCCGACAGAGGCGGGCGCCGTGGTCTCGGTGAGTCCGTAGCCTTCGAGGATCTCGATACCGAGGCTGTGGAAGAAGTGGCCGAGCCTCTGTCCGAGCGGCGCAGACCCCGAGACGGCGTATTCGACGTTGCCACCCATTGCGGTCCGCAGCTTGCCATAGACGAGCCGGTCGAACAGCGCGAACTGCAGCTTCAGCCCGAGAGGGATCGAGCCGCCCTTCTGCTTCGCGATCGAGTGCGCGACGGCGACGTCTGCTGCCTTGCGGAAGATCTTGCCTTTGCCCCCTGCCTCCGCCTTCTGCTCGGCCGAGTTATAGACCTTCTCGAATACGCGAGGCACGGCGAGGAGGTAGCTGGGCTTGAACGACCCGAGCGACGGCAGCAACTGCTTCGTGTCCGGCTGGTGACCGGTCTTCACGCCTGCGTGCACGTTGAGCACTGAGATGAATCGCGCGAAGATGTGCGCGAGCGTGATGAACAGCAGGGTGGATGCCCCGTTGGGGCCGTCGACGACCTCGCGGAGCGCGACGGCCGAGTTGCGTGACAGCTCGACGAAGTTCGAGTGGGTGATGACACAGCCCTTGGGCTTCCCGGTGGAACCAGAGGTGTAGATGAGCGTCGCGATGTCCGAACCGACGGCGAGGTTGCGCCTGCGCTCGATCTCTTCGTCGGAGACGGATGTCCCTGATGCTGCGAGCTTGTCGAGGTCGCCGAGCGCGATCTGCCACACGTTCTGCACCAAGGGCACGTCCGGGTGGACCTCGTCGAAGCGCGCGAAGTGGTCGGCGGTCTCGACGATCATGGCGACGGCGCCGGAGTCGGTGAGGTTCCACTGCACCTGGCTGGGAGAGCTGGTCTCGTAGACGGGAACGAGGATGGCGCCGGCGAACCAGGTCGCGAAGTCGATCAGGGTCCATTCGTAGCTGGTCTTGGCCATCAGGCCGATCTTGTCGCCAGGCTGGATCCCGGCGGCGACGAGGCCCTTCGCGAGGGCGACGACCTGGCGATGGAACTCGGCGCCGGAGACATCCACCCATCCTCCGTTCCTGGGGAGGGCGAAGAGGGGAGCGTCAGGCGTCTGCCTGACCCGGTCGACGAGGAGGTCGGTCGCATTGGCGTTCGGATCGGCGGCGACGACGGCGGGTACTTCGAACTGTTGCAAGGTAACTCCTTTGGTACCTGTAGGGGCAAGGTACGTCCTACTCTAGAGGGCGCGCTGCCGCCGATCCCGATCAGATGGCGGGACTTGGGCCGGATCACTAAACTGGCACGGGCCGCGAGGATCGTTGTTGTGGCTTTCGACAATTCACCCCGACCCCGGCCCTGGAGGTTTTTCGCGTGCACGCCATTGGCATCGACATCGGCGGGACCAAGATCGCCGGCGCCCTGGTCGACGATGACGGTGTCATCGTCGCCGATGCACGCGTTCCGACTCCGGCCGGCCCGACCCAGCTGATCGAGGACGCCGTCGTCGAGATGGTGGCCCGTCTGGCATCCGGTCGCGAGGTCGAGGGTGTCGGGGTGGCAGCCGCAGGGTTCATCGACGCCGCCCAGTCGACCGTCTATTACGCACCGAACATCAACTGGCGTAACGAGCCGTTCCAGGCGCGGCTGTCCGCTCGCATCGACCTGCCGATCGTCATCGAGAACGATGCCAACGCCGCAGGCTGGGCCGAGTTCCGATACGGCGCCGGACGCCTGTACAGCGATATGGTCATGCTCACGATCGGCACGGGGGTCGGCGGTGCGATCGTCACCGAGGACCGCCTTTTCCGAGGCGGCTTCGGAGCAGGCGCCGAACTCGGCCACCTGCGCCTCGTCCCTGATGGCCTCCCGTGCGGCTGCGGCCAGCACGGCTGCCTCGAGCAGTACGGATCAGGGCGCGCGCTGTTGCGGATGGCGAACGAGTTGGCGGATGCCGGCGGCATCGGCCAGGCTCTCGCCGAACGGCGTGCGGTCACCGGCGTCCTCGCCGGACACGATGTCTCCGACCTGATCAGCGCCGGTGACGGCGGTGCACTCGCCGCCGTGCGCCAGCTCGGCAACTGGCTCGGCCAGGGTTGTGCTTCGCTCGGAGCCGTCCTCGACCCCCAGCTGTTCGTGTTCGGCGGTGGAGTGGCGCAGGTCGGGGAACTGATCCTCGAGCCGATCCGCCACGCCTACCTCGATCACCTGCCTGCGAGGGGATACCATCCCGAACCGGAGTTCCGCATCGCAGAACTCGTCAACGACGCCGGTGTCGTCGGTGCGGCCGATCTCGCGCGGGTCGCCGCCCGTCGCTCCGCCCCCGCGAACAGCGCATAGAGGATACTGGGACAACGATGTTCTATTGGTTCATGAAGTACCTGGTGGCGGGGCCGCTGCTGAAGTCCGTGTTCCGGCCCTGGGTGATCGGCCAGGAGAACGTCCCGCGCACGGGTGGCGTGATCATGGCGTCGAACCACCTCTCGGTCATCGACTCGGTCTTCCTGCCCCTCTACCTCGACCGCCGGATCTCCTTCCTGGCGAAGAGCGAGTACTTCACCGGCAAGGGCCTCAAGGGCTGGGTGACGCGGGTGTTCATGAAGGCGACGGGCCAGTTGCCGATCGACCGCTCGGGGGGCAAGGCGTCAGAGGCATCCCTGAACACGGGTTTGCGCGTCCTCGGTGGCGGCGACCTCCTCGGGATCTATCCGGAGGGCACGCGGAGCCCGGACGGCAAGATGTACAGGGGCAGGACCGGGGTGGCCAGGATGGTCCTCGAGGCCGGAGTCCCCATCGTCCCGATCGCGATGATCGACACGGAGAAGATGATGCCGATCGGCAGGAGGCTCCCTCGGATCCGCAGGATCGGGATCATCATCGGCGAGCCGCTCGACTTCAGCCGGTTCGAGGGGATGGAGGGTGATCGCTTCATTCTGCGCTCGATCACGGATGAGCTGATGTACGAAATGCAGCGGCTCAGCAAGCAGGAATACGTCGACGTGTACGCCACGAGCGTGAAGGAAAAGGCGCCAACTCTTTCGCGGTAGGGTTGAAAAATCGGGCTGCATCGCGGCTCGAATCCCCTCACGAAGAGAAACAGGAAGCGTTCCGTGGTAGATCCAACTGATCCGGTGGTATTGGCAGATGATTCTGTGATTGCCGGGTTGGACTATTGGCGTGAACTGCCGATCAAGCAGCAGCCTGACTGGCCCGATTCGGATGCCGTCGGTCGCGCCAGCGCGCAGATCGCCTCGTTCCCTCCCCTCGTCTTCGCCGGCGAGGTCGACATCCTCCGTGAACGACTGGCCCGTGCGGCCAGCGGTGACGCCTTCCTGCTCCAGGGAGGCGACTGCGCCGAGACCTTCGCGGGTGCGACTGCCGACCAGATCCGCAATCGGGTGAAGACCCTCCTGCAGATGGCCGTCGTCCTCACCTACGGCGCGTCCATGCCTGTCATCAAGATGGGCCGGATGGCCGGGCAGTTCGCCAAGCCGCGATCGAGCGACACCGAGACTCGCGGGGACGTCACCCTTCCCGCGTACCGTGGCGACATCGTCAACGGCTACGACTTCACCCCTGAGTCCCGCCGTGCAGACCCGAACCGGCTCGTGCAGGGGTACCACACGGCAGCGTCGACGCTCAACCTGATCCGCGCGTTCACGCAGGGCGGATTCGCCGACCTGCGCCAGGTGCACAGCTGGAACAAGGGTTTCGCGTCGAACCCGGCGAACCACCGCTACGAGCAGCTTGCTCGCGAGATCGACAAGGCCATCCGTTTCATGGAGGCAGCAGGCGCCGACTTCGACGAGCTCAAGCGGGTCGAGTTCTACACGGCTCACGAGGCGCTGCTGATGGACTACGAGCGGCCGATGACGCGGATCGATTCCCGCACAGGGACGCCGTACAACACGTCATCGCACTTCATCTGGATCGGGGAGCGCACGCGCGACCTCGACGGAGCACACGTGGACTTCCTCTCCAGGGTACGCAACCCGATCGGTGTGAAGCTCGGCCCGTCGACCTCCGCCCAGGACATGCAGGATCTCATCGAGAAGCTCGACCCCGATCGCGAACCGGGGCGGCTCACGTTCATCACCCGCATGGGCGCAGGCAAGATCCGCGACGCGCTTCCGCCGCTCCTCGAAGCCATCAAGGCGTCAGAGGCGAACCCGCTCTGGGTGACCGATCCGATGCACGGAAACGGGATCACGACGCCGAACGGGTACAAGACCCGCCGGTTCGATGATGTCGTCGACGAGGTCAAGGGCTTCTTCGAGGCGCACCGCGCAGCGGGAACGCACCCGGGCGGCATCCACGTGGAGCTCACGGGGGACGACGTCACCGAGTGCCTCGGCGGATCCGAGCAACTGGACGAGGCGTCGCTCGCGACGAGGTACGAATCGCTGTGCGACCCGCGTCTCAACCACATGCAGTCGCTCGAACTGGCGTTCCTCGTTGCAGAGGAACTCGGCAAGTAGGACCGACAGACGAAGGCGCAGGGGCCGAGCCCCGGCGCCTTCGTCGTATGCCTCGGGTTACGGGGCTTCGAACAGGTACGCCGTGATCGTCACGGTCGATCCGCGCTTGAGTGACGTGCCTGCGACCGGGTCGGTGGCGTCGACGGTCAGCAGCGGGCTGCCCCAGTTCGGTTCGGCGATGTCGCTGACCACCTCGACGACGAAGCCCGCTTCTTCGAGCAGTTTCTTCGCGGCGGCCACGTTGTCGTCGATGACGTCGGGCACGTCGACGAGGTCGACACCCTTGGAAACGACGAGGCTGACGGTGTCCGTCGGCCGGAGGGTGCCCTCTGGGAGCTTCGCAGAAATGACGAGGCCCTTGTCGATGGTGTCGCTGAACGCTTCGGCGACGTCCTCGGCGACGACGAGGCCGCTCTCGGTCAGTGCCGTCCGTGCAGCATCGGGGGAGAGCCCGACCACGTCGGGTACCGCGCCCGCCGAGACGACGAGGTCGACCGTCTCACCCTGGAGGATGGTTCCGCCTGCCGAGTAGTCCGCACCGCTGGCCGGGTCAGTGGCCGAGATCACGGCACCGGCCGCGACGTCGGCGTTGAACTGTTCGTCCACAGCGCCAAGCGTGAGCCTGTTGTCGGCGAGGAAGGTCTCGGCATCCGTCCTGGCCATGCCGGCGAGGGCAGGCACCTGGACCTCCTGCCGGCCGAGGGAGATGTTGATCGTGACCGTGCTGTCCTTGCCGACCTGGGTGCCTGACGCCGGGTCGGTGCTCGACACCAGCCCTGCGGCGACGTCGAAACTGTTCTCCTCGCCCTCGACCACTTTCAGACCGAGGTCGGTGAGCGTCTCCGTCGCCTCTTCCGGGGTCTGGCCGACGAGGCTCGGGATGAGCACCTGGGAGCCGGGACCGGCGCCGAAATACCAACCGGTGCCCCCTGACACGGCGGCGAGCAGAAGCACGAGGGTGAGGATCCACCAGCCCTTCGCCCGGCGCTTCGCCGTCTTCGTGCGCAGTGCGCCGACCGCGTCGAGCGGGGCGACGGGGTCCGTCGACATGTTCGCGGAGGTGAGGGCCTGGGTGAACTCGGCGGTGTCGCTGATCGGCGCGGCCGCCGGCATGAGCATGGTCGGGTGGTGGGCGGTCGCAGCGCCACCGAAACCGAGCTGCTTCTCCACCTCCCGGAGGCGTTCGAGGAGTTCCCTGGCGTCGCTGGGGCGCTCGTCTGGCGACCGTTCGGTGGCCCACAGCACGAGATCGTCGAGCGGGTCTGGCACCGATGGGGTGACGACGCTCGGCCGGGGCACCGACTCGTTGGCGTGCTGGTAGGCGATCTGCATCGGCTGTTCGCCCTTGTAAGGCTGTTCTCCGGTGAGCATCTCGTACATCATGATGCCGAGTGCGTAGATGTCGCTCCTGGCGTCTGCGACGCCGCGGGTGACGAGCTCGGGGGAGAGGTACGCGATCGTGCCGAGGAGCGACTGCCCGGTCGCGGTGTTCGCGCTGGCCGCGCGGGCCAGCCCGAAGTCGCTGATCTTGATTCGGCCGTCGTCGGCGAGGAGCACGTTCTCTGGTTTGAGGTCACGGTGGATGATGCCGGCGCGGTGTGCGGCCGCGAGGCCGCTGGTGACGGCGTCCATGATGTCGACCACCTGGCGTGGGGTCAGCTTGCCGTGGTCGCGGAGGAGGTCGCGGAGGGTGATCCCAGGCAGGTACTCCATCACGAGGTAGGCGAGGTCGGAGTCCTGTCCCTGGTCGAACACACTGACCACGTGCGGATCGGCCAGGCGTGCTGCCGACCTGGCCTCCTGGACGAAACGGTTCCGGAAGTTGCTGTCGTCGGCGAGATGCCCGTGCATGACCTTGATGGCGACGCGGCGTTCGAGACGACGGTCGGTGGCCAGGTAGACCGTTGCCATCCCGCCGCGCGCGATCCGCGATCGCACCTCATAACGGTCGTCGATGAGACGACCGATCATGGGGTCGGTCTGCTGGCTGGTGGTCACGCTTTGAATTGTATGGAGCGGCGTGCGTCGAACGCTGACAAAACACCGGCGGAGCCCGCAATGGCGCGAGATTCGTGACCGGATCGTGAGAAAGTCACGCGGGCGCCGTCACCGGCGCGGTCAACCCAGCTGGCTGAGCCAGGCGCGCGCCGACGTCTCCCACTTCGCATAGGCGTCAGGGTGAGCAGATTTCTGGACGGCCTGCGCCGCTGCGGTGACAGACATCGAGGTCCAGCCCGGGATATCGAGCAGCCCGATCGTCAGGCCTGTGTTCGGGTTGGACGAGCCGCCGAAGAAGGCCTTGGTCGCCCTGACAGGGTCGAGCACCTGAGCCGGTGTTCCCCAGCCCTGACTCGGTCGCTGCTGGAACAGTCCGAGTGAATCCCGATCACCGAACTGCACGTTGCGCAGGCTGGACTCCTGTGCGGCAGCCGCGAGGGCGATCACGATTCCGGCGTCGCTCACCCCCAGGCTCCTGGCGGTCTGAACGATGATGAGGGCGTTCGCGGCCATCTCACTACTGAGCGGCGTCACAGCCCCGGCCGACGCGTGCGGGGTCGGAACCGGCGCCGCCGCAGGCGGCGAGACGGGGGCGGCCGCCTTCGGAGTTGCATGCGCACCGGCAGCGGGAATCACCAGGGACTGGCCGGGGTAGATGATGCTGGCCGAGCCGAGGCCGTTGGCCGCGAAGATGGCCGAGATGCTCACGCCGTGTGATCCGGCGATGCCGCTCACGGTGTCGCCTGAGACGACGGTGTAACTCGTCGATGGCCCGGGTGCCGGCGCGGGGGCCGGTGCGGTTTTCGCCGCGGGTGGAGCCGGCGTCGCGGTCGCGCCGGTGAGTTTGAGGACCTGGCCAGGGAAGATCAGGCTGGACCAGCCGAGGCCGTTGAGGGCGAGGACGGATGCCGTGGCGAGGCCGAACCGGGACGCGATGGTCGAGACGGTGTCGCCAGAAGCCACCGTGTATTGGGCCGGGGGAGCCTGAACCGCGGCGGGTGCGACGGCCTGGGGCTTCGGGGCAGGGCTGGGCGCGCTCGACCTGGGCTTCGACGCGTGGGGCGAGGCGATCGCTTCAGACGGCAGGGCGATCTGCATGCTCGCGGCGAGGGAGCCGCTGAGGATGATCGGAAGCGTCAGGTTGCGCGCACGCTGGCGCACGTCGACCGCTGGCCGTGAGGTCGGTGTTCGTTGCGCCATTTAATGGCCCCCATTCGTGTGACATTCGACCCTCAGGGTGCCATACAGGCGCGGCGGGAGTCAATCACTGTGACTAATGAGGTTTGGCGTAACACAACCGAAACAATGCGCTGGGTCCGCCCGGCCGAGTCGACGTGTCACACTCGTACCGTGACACATGTGTATGCAGAACGACAGTGGCTGACCATCCCCGACCTGGTCGAGAAGCTCGGCCTGACCCCCAGCAGGATCCGGCGCCTCGTGGAGGAGCGTCAGCTCCTCGCGGTGAAGATCGACGGTGTCCTCAGCGTCCCCGCCGACTTCCTCGACGAGGAGGACCTGCCGCTGAGCGAGTTGCGCGGGACCCTCTTCGTGCTCGCCGACGCGCGGTTCACCGATGACGAGGCCATGGAGTGGATGCTCAGCACCGAGGAAAGCCTCGGTGCCGCTCCGATCGACGCGTTGAGGGCCGGCCGGAAGGCCGAGGTCCGCCGCGTCGCGCAGGCCCTGGCCTGATCGACGTCCGACCGGTTGCGCGTCTCGCCTAGTACGTGCGCCGGGTGACGGCATCCGCCATCGTGTGCAGGCGGGCGATCGCCTCGTCGGACAGCGGCGCCCCGTCCAGGGCGGCGCCGGCGGCGGCGACGTTCTCGGCGATCATCGCCTCCACCTTGTCGACCGCTCCTGAATCCCTGATGGTCGCCTGAAGCGAGGAGATCTGCTCAGGGGTGAGGTCCGGATCGCCGAGGAGCTCATCGAAGATCCGGCGAGCGGTCGGCGGCAGTGCCGCCCGGGTCAGGGCCACCAGGACCGTGCGCTTGCCTTCGAGGAGGTCGTCGCCGCTGGGCTTCCCCGTCACTGCCGCGTCCCCGAACACGCCGAGGAGGTCGTCGCGCAGCTGGAAGGCGATGCCGAGGGGCAGGCCGAAGGCGCGCAGTGCGGCCACCTGCTCATCGGTGCCTCCGCCGAGCAGGGCGCCTATCGCCAGCGGGCTCTCGATCGAGTACTTCGCGGACTTGTAGATGAGGACCTGGGTGGCACGGGCCAGCTGTTCGTCCTCGCCGTGGGTCCGCCACGCCCGCTCCTCGAGGATGTCGAGGTACTGTCCGGCCGTCACCTCCGAGCGCATGCGGACGAATTCGGATCGCGTGGCGCGTGCCACCTCGGGCGAGCAGTCGGAGAGGCCCTCGTCGAGCAGCTCGTCGCTCCAGCCGAGGAGGAGGTCGCCGAACAGGATGGCTGCCGCCCGGCCGTACTGGTCACCGTTGCCTGCCCAGCCCTGGACGCCATGCAGGGTTTCGAATCGCTTGTGAGCGGCAGGCGCACCGCGTCGCGTGTCCGAGTTGTCGATGATGTCGTCATGGACGAGCGCCGCGGCGTGGAAGATCTCGAGGGAGCCGGCCACGGAGACGATCGATCCGAGTGCGTCCTCCGACGAAACCGATGCGCCGGAAACGCTGTTCCAGCCCCAGTAGCAGAAGCTCGCCCTGAACCTCTTGCCACCGCTGAGAAACTCCCGAGAGAACAGGGAAAACGGGGCGAGGTCCGATCCGACCTGAGCGAGAATGGACTCCTGCGACGTCAGGAAAATGTCGATCCGCGACTGGACCAGATCGTTGAGGTTGACGGTTTCACTCACAGCGCTAGCCTAGCCATCTGAGCATGGCTAGAATTGCAGCGATGGACCTGCGTCGCACCCGAGTTGGAGGGGAACATCATGCCACTGTCTGAACAGGAGCAACGGCTTCTCGATGAGATGGAGCGCAACCTCTACCGCAACGACGCCGACTTCGTGTCGACTGTCGGAGACCGGCGGGGTCGCCCCACCTATCGAAGCATCGCGCTCGGAAGCGTCATCACCATCGTCGGTGCGATCGCCCTCGTCCTCGGAGTCGTCCTCCAGGCGCCCGTCGTCGGCATCGTCGGATTCGGTGTCATGCTCGCCGGCGTGATGGTCGCCATCACCCCGGGCAAGGTGAGCGCAGACGCCTCGGGCGATCGCGAAAGCTTCCCTGCCTCCGCCCAGAGTTCGACCAAGGGGTCCACGACGTTCATGGACCGGATGAACAACCGCTGGGACAAGCGCCAGGACGACCGCTAGGCGGATCCTCCACTTTCCACCCCACCGAACTCCACTTCCCACCCACCCCGCACCACGCACACAGGGTCGACCACATGGTCGGCCCTTTTTTTGTGCCCGGAAACTCCCGCCAGGGATGCCGTGATGTCCGCCTTCGTTCGGTTGCGCCGCTTCACGCCCAATTTCCTTCCCAGCTGCTCCATTTCCCTCCACCCTTCTCTGCGCCGCCATTCCGGGGGACAAGGCGCTCAATTTGCCGATTTTCCCTGATATTCGTGGAATTGTGGTGCAAAGTGGAGTAAAGTGGAGAACACCTGAAGGTTGGCCGGAACGAGAGGGGGGACGTTGCGATGTTTCTTGGCACGTACGCCCCCAAGCTCGACGAAAAAGGCCGCATCATCCTGCCGGCCAAATTCCGTGACGAACTCGCAGGGGGAGTGGTGATGACCCGCGGCCAGGAACACTGCGTCTACGTGTTCAGCACCCGGGAGTTCGAGTCCCTCCACGAGAAGATCCGCCAGGCTCCTGTGACGAGCAAGCAGGCCCGCGACTACCTCCGCGTCTTCCTCTCCGGAGCAAGTGCTGAGACCCCCGACAAGCAGCACAGGGTCACCGTCCCCTCCACTCTCCGCAGCTACGCCGGCCTCAGCCGTGACCTCACGGTGATCGGCGCCGGTTCCCGTGCCGAGATCTGGGACACCGAAGCGTGGGAGACCTACCTGGCCGAACAGGAAGCCGCATTCTCAGACACCGCCGAGGAGGTGATCCCCGGACTCTTCTAGTCCCTGTGACCTGACTCCCAGCCGTTCACGCGCCCTGACACACTTCCCCGGTGCCAGGTCGGAATGGATGGGGATCAGGCCACACGGCCTCTCCGGACACATCATGGAACTCGACAACATCCACACCCCCGTCATGCTCGACCGTTGCATCGAGCTGCTCGGCCCGGCCATCGGCCGCCCGGGCGCCGTCCTCGTCGACGCCACCCTCGGAATGGGCGGCCACGCCGAGGCGTTCCTCGAGCGCTTCCCCGATCTCGTCCTCGTCGGCCTTGATCGCGACCTCGACGCCCTGGCGATCGCCGAGGAGCGGCTCAAGCGATTCACCGGACGGTTCCACCCCGTGCACACGGTCTACGACGGCATCCGCGAGGCACTCGACGGCCTCGGGATCGCTGAGACCAGCGGAATCCTGTTCGACCTCGGTGTCTCATCCCTCCAGCTCGACCGCGTCGACCGTGGCTTCTCCTACTCACAGGACGCTCCGCTCGACATGCGAATGGACGCGACGAGCGAGCTGACGGCTGCACACATCCTCGCCACGTACCGCGAAGGCGACCTCCGTCGCATCTTCGAGGACTACGGCGAGGAGAAACTGGCCGGCAGGTACGCCCGCAAGATCATCGAGGCACGTGCGGTCGAACCGATCACCAGGTCCGGCCAGCTCGTCCAGCTGCTGCAGGAAGCCACCCCTGCAGCCGTCTCACGAGCAGGACACCCGGCGAAGCGGGTCTTCCAGGCTCTCCGGATCGAAGTGAACACCGAGCTCAGCGTGCTCAGGACGGCCGTCCCCGCTGCCCTCGACACGCTCGAGGTGGGCGGCCGCATCGTCGTGCTCTCCTACCAGTCGCTCGAGGACCGCATCGTCAAGCGCGACCTGCAGGCCGCTGCGGCGTCGACCTCACCGGCCGACCTGCCCGTCGAACTGCCCGAACACTCCGCCCGCTTCAAGCTCCTCGTCAGGGGAGCCGAGCTGGCCACAGACGCTGAAAAGGCACGGAACCCGCGCGCAACACCCGTCCGGCTGCGCGCGGCTGAACGACTGAAGTTGAGGAACACATGAGCGCGACAGCAGTTCACGACCACCTGGCGTTCGCACCCGCTCCACGGGAACACGCGCCCCGACCGGTCCGCGCCGTCCCGGCGACAGCAGCACGCAAGGCCCGACCGAAGCTGGCATACGCCGTCGTCGCGGTCTCCGGTGTCCTCGTCATGGTCGTCGTGCAGCTGCTCCTCAGCGTCGGCCTGAGTCAGGGCGCCTACGAGATCTCGTCGCTCCAGCGCGAGCAGACCACGCTCGGCTGGCAGCAGCAGTCGGTGTCAGACGACCTCCTCGAGGTGTCGTCACCCCAGTACATCGCCGCGAACGCTCAGGCACTCGGCATGGTCATCAACGGCACCCCTGCCTACCTGCGCTTGTCTGACGGCGCGGTCATCGGCGTCCCTGCGGCGGCCACTGCTCAGACCGAGATCCCGGTCGGGGCTTCGACCCTCGTCGCCAACTCGCGGATCGACGGCGTACCACTGGTGACCGTTCCTGGTGCGAGCGTGGAACCGGATGCCGGGAACACGGGCGTGGCAACCGGCGACGAGCCGGTCGCGCCCATATCGTTGGAAAACGGCATTCCCGCGCCCCAGACCCGCTAGGCGCCTGATTCCCGGATGTCACGGTTCAAAGGACGACGCGTGGTGAAGCACTCACTTTCGACACGACGGCGGGTGACCGTCGCGATCCTCTGTGTCGTCGTGATCGTCGGTGCCTTCGTGGTCCGCCTCGTCGACATCCAGGTCGTCAGGGCCAACCAGCTCGTCACGGCCTCCCTGTCGAAGACGAGCGGCGCAGGCACGATCTACGCGCCTCGGGGCAACATCGTCGACACCAACGGCGTCCTGCTCGCCGGCAGCGTCACCCTGTTCGACGTCACCATCTCACCGAAAGACGTCGACGACGTCAGCCGCACGGACGAGAACGGTGACAAGATCACCGTGCCTGTCGCTGACGCCCTCGCCGAAGTCGCCGCCATCACCGGTCAGAAGGCCGCTGACCTCCAGGCGGTCGTGGACGACGCCCTGGCGCAGGATGCCTCGGCGAACTTCGCCTACCTCGCCCGCGGGGTCGACTACGAGACCTACCAGGCGCTGAACGAGCTGAAGAAGCAGGGCACGTGGTGGATCTACACCCAGCAGACCTCGGGGAGGACCTATCCGAACGGTGCCGTCGCCGGGAGCATCCTCGGCTACGTCGGCAGCGACAACAGCGGGCTCGGCGGTCTGGAGATCGCCCAGGACTCCTGCCTCACCGGTGAGAACGGCCAGCAGGCCTTCCAGCGCAGCAAGGACAACGTCGCGCTGCCGGGGACGACGGTCGTCACCAAGGAGGCCAAGCCGGGTGGAGAGCTGAAGCTCACCATCGACAGCGACCTGAACTGGTACCTCCAGCAGCTCGTCGCCTCGCAGGTCCAGGCACAGGGCGCGCAGTGGGGGACCATCACGGTCACAGAGGCGAAGACCGGCAAGATCCGTGCCATCGCCGAGGCCCCGTCCCTCGACCCCAACGACATCTCGGCGACGCCGGCGGACGGTCGCCGGTCGTACGTGTTCCAGAACCGGTTCGAACCGGGCTCGGTGTTCAAGCCGCTCACGGCGGCATCCCTCATCGACGCCGGCCTCGCCACCCCTGCGTCCCAGGTCGTCGCCGACTACCGATACCACCCGGAGAACGGGGCAAGCATCAAGGATGCCCTGCCGCACGAACGCCAGCAGCTGACCCTCGCCGGGGTACTCCAGACCTCGTCGAACACGGGCACCAGCCAGCTCGGCGAGAAGCTCAGCCCCGAGAAGCGGTACGACTATCTCGACGCCTTCGGGATCGGCCACAAGAGTGTCATCGGTTTCCCGGGGGAGCAGCAGGGCACGCTGCACCCGTGGCAGGAGTGGGACAACCAGACTTACTACACCACCATGTTCGGCCAGGGTGTCGACGTCACCGGCATCGAACTCGCCGGCGCCTACCAGGCACTCGCGAACAAGGGTGAGAAGCTCCCGCTCCAGCTGATCGAGGGCTGCACGTATCCCGACGGCACCGTCACCGAGGTGCCAGAAACCCCCGAACCCGTGCGGATCGTGTCCGAGAAAGCCGCCCTGGAGACCCTCGGGATGATGGAGACCGTCGTGACCGAGGGGTTCTGGTCCGAACAGCTCGAGATCCCCGGCTACCGGGTCGCAGCGAAGTCCGGAACGGGTGAGCAGATCATCGCCGGTATACTTCAAGACACGTTCTTCTCATCGATGGCCGGAGCATTTCCGGCAGACGACCCCGAGTACGTGGTGACCGTGACACTCAAGGATCCGCTCTACAAGCGCTCGAGCGCCGCAGCGGCACCCGTGTTCAAAGAGGCCGTCCTCCAGGTGATCAAGAAGTACGGCATCCCGCCGTCGTCCACCCCAGGCGCGGACTACCCGGGCACCTACTAACCCATGCGCGCGGGACCATTCACACTCGCGCAGGCCGCACAGACCCCGTCGTGCCGGAAAGACATTTTTTCATGATTCGTTTGACCCTGTCCGAGATCGCCGACCGGCTGTCCGGTAGCATCCACCCCTCGGGAACCGACGCCTCAGGCGACACCGTCGTCAGTGGCCCCGTCGAGACCGACTCCCGCGAGATCGTGCCTGGAGGCGTCTTCGTGGCCAAGCGCGGCGACGACACCGACGGACACCTCTTCGTCGGAGCTGCCGTCGAACGAGGTGCAGCCCTCGCCGTCGTCGAGCACCCGGTCGACGACGCCGTCGCGCAGATCGTCGTCGAGGATGCCGTGACGGCGCTGGGCGAGCTCGCCCGATTCGTCGTGGAACGCGTGCGTGCCGCAGGCGACCTCACGGTCATCGGGATCACCGGATCCAACGGCAAGACGACCACCAAGAACATGCTCGAAGCCATCCTCTCCGCCGAGGGCGAGACGGTGGCGCCGATCCGCTCCTTCAACAACGCCGTCGGGGCCCCGACGACCATGCTCAGGGCGACGGAGTCGACCAGGTTCCTCATCGTCGAAATGGGGGCAAGCGGCATCGGCGACATCGCCAGGCTCGTCGCCATGGCGAAGCCTGACATCGGTGTCGTCCTCAAAGTCGGGCTTGCCCACGCCGGCGGTTTCGGCGGGATCGAGTCGACGCTGCGGGCGAAGACCGAAATGGTGACGGATCTCGCCGACGGCGCCGTCGCCGTCCTCAACTCCGACGACCTCCGGGTCGAGTCGATGGCGGACAAGACCCGCGCCAGGGTGCTTCGCTTCGGCCAGGAGGACGCCGCAGACGTCCGTGCGACCCTGGTGTCCGGGTCCAGGACGGGAACGACGTTCACCGCGCAGGTGCCGGGGGAGGATCCGGTTCAGATCCGGCTTCGCGTCCTCGGCGAGCATCACGTGATGAACGCGCTTGCCGCGATCGCCGTCGCACACACCCTCGGCGTCCCTCTCGTTCGTGCAGCAGCTGCGCTCGAAACCCTCACCAGGGCCGAGCGCTGGAGGATGGAAGTCCTCGGCGGGCGCGACGACGTCACGATCATCAACGACGCGTACAACGCCAGCCCCGACTCGATGTCGGCCGCCATCAAGACACTCGCGCAGATCGCGGAGCCGGGAAAGCGGACCATCGCCGTCCTCGGGGCGATGAGCGAACTCGGTGAGTATTCCGGCGAGGAACACGATCGCATCGGGCTCCAGCTCGTCCGTCTCAACATCTCCCGCCTCGTCGTCGTGGGTGCCGAGGCCCGCCGGATGCACATCAGCGCCATCAACGAAGGCTCGTGGGACGGCGAGAGCGTGTACTTTGGCGATATGGATGCGGCCTACGACTATCTCGCTGCAGAGCTCACCCCGGGGGACACGGTGCTCGTGAAATCCTCCAACTCTGCGAAACTGCGATTCCTGGGCGACCGATTAGGAGAACTGTTCTCGTGGTAGCACTTCTCACGGCCGGCGCCCTCGCGATGGCCTTCTCGCTCTTCCTCACCCCGCTCTTCGTGCGCCTGTTCAAGAAGCTCGAGTGGGGCCAGTTCATCCGCGACGACGGACCGAAGTCCCACCACGCGAAGCGCGGAACGGCGACGATGGGCGGGATCGTCATCATCGCGGCCACCCTGTTCGGATTCTTCACGGCGATGCTCATCACCGGTGACGCGATCAGCGTGTCTGCGCTGCTCGTGCTGTTCATGATGGTCGGGCTCGGCATCGTCGGCTTCATCGACGACTTCACCAAGACGCGTAAACAGCGGAGCCTCGGGCTCGGCGGCTGGGCGAAGATCTTCGGGCAGGTCGTCGTCGCGGTGAGCTTCGGCATCCTCGCCATCAGCTTCCCAAGCCCTGAGTCCATCACCCCTGCGTCGACCGCGATCTCGCTGACCCGCGATCTGCCCCTCGACTTCCTGATCCTCGGCCCGGTCATCGGCGTCGTCCTGTACCTGTTGTGGACGAGCTTCATCGTCACGGCGACCTCGAACGGAGTCAACGTCACCGACGGACTCGACGGGCTCGCCACCGGTGCGTCCATCCTGGCGATCGGGTCGTACATCGTCATCGGGTTCTGGCAGTACAACCAGTCCTGCTTCGGATCCGCCCTCGCCGAGGAGGTGGCGTACAAGTGCTACGAAGTCCGCGATCCTCTGGCGCTGGCGATCGTCGCAGCCGCGATCTGCGGTTCGCTCATCGGCTTCCTCTGGTGGAACACGTCGCCGGCGTCGATCTTCCTCGGTGACACCGGTTCGCTCGCCCTCGGTGGTGCCCTCGCCGCTCTCGCGATCCTCACCCGCACCGAACTGCTCCTCCTCCTGATCGGTGGCCTGTTCGTCATCGAGACCGGCTCGGTGATCGTCCAGCGTGCGTACTTCAAGATCACCCGCGGCAAGCGTATCTTCCGGATGAGCCCCATCCACCACCACTTCGAGCTCAAGGGCTGGGCCGAGATCACTGTCGTCGTCCGGTTCTGGATCGTCGGGGGCCTCCTCGTGGCCGCCGGAGTGGGAACCTTCTACCTCGAATGGATCCTGAGATAGCACCATGACGAACCGACTGGACACCCTGACCAGCTGGCACGCCGATTGGACGGGACTCCGCGTGGGAGTCCTCGGCCTCGGCGTGACCGGATTCTCGGTCGCAGACACCCTCGCTGAGCTCGGCGCAGACGTCCTCGTGGTCGCCTCGGTGGCCGGGGACGACCACGCAGGTCTCGTGGACGTGATCGGCGCCAGGCTGGTGCAGAGCGACCTCGCCGAAGCCCCTGCAGAGCTCATCGACCACCGCCCGGATGTGCTCGTGGTGTCGCCCGGTTTCGTGCCCACCCATCCGATCCTCGGCTGGGCCAGAGACGCCGGTATCCCGGTCTGGGGCGACGTCGAGCTCGCCTGGCGGGTTCGCGACAAGGTCGGTACCCCGGCCGAGTGGATCCTCGTCACAGGGACCAACGGCAAGACCACGACCGTGCAGCTCACGGCAGCCATGCTCGCCGAGTCCGGCCTCCGCGTCGCGCCGTGCGGCAACATCGGTGTGCCCGTCCTCGACGCCATCCGGGACCCCCAGGGATTCGACGTGCTCGTGGTCGAGCTGTCGAGTTACCAGTTGCACTACCTCGGCGGGCAGGCCGGTCCTGACAAGGTCACCCCATTCTCGAGCGTGTGCCTCAACATCGCAGACGACCACCTCGACTGGCACGGCTCGCTCGAGGCATACATCGACGCCAAGGCCGAGGTGTACTCCCGCACGCGGGTGGCCTGCGTCTACAACCGGTCAGACGCGGTGACCGAGGAAATGGTCAGGCGAGCAGACGTCGAGGAGGGTGCCCGCGCCATCGGCTTCGGGCTCGGCGTCCCCGGACCGAGCGATCTCGGCATCGTCGAAGGCATCCTCGTCGACCGTGCCTTCCTCGAGGAGCGGTTCACCTCTGCACTCGAACTGACGACGATCGACGAGCTCACCGGTGTCGGGCTCGCCGCCCCGCACATCGTCGCCAACATCCTCGCGGCCGCCGCCCTCGCGCGGTCCTTCGGCGTGACACCTGCCGACATCCGCCAGGCACTCCTCGGCTTCGCCCTCGATGCGCACCGCATCCAGCTCGTCCTCACCGCAGGCGGCGTCGGCTGGGTCAACGACTCCAAGGCCACGAACCCGCACGCGGCGGATGCCTCCCTGCGCGCGTACCCCTCTGTCGTCTGGATCCTCGGAGGGCTGCTCAAAGGGGTCGACGTCGGCGAGCTGGTCTCCCGGCACGCCGACAGGCTTCGCGGCGCCGTGATCATCGGCATCGACCGTGTCGCCGTCCGCGCCGCATTCCAGCGACACGCCCCTGAGGTCCCGGTCTTCGAGGTGCAGGCGGATGACACTGAAGACGTCATGACGGAGGCCGTCGAACTGGCGTCAGCACTGGCTGCATCCGGCGATGTCGTCCTCCTGGCTCCGGCCGCGGCATCCATGGACCAGTTCGCGGATTACGCCGAACGGGGCAGACGATTCACCGAGGCCGTGCAGCGACGATGGGGAGGGTTGAACGATGAGCGCCCCGACGACCAGCCGCCCGCGTAGCGACGACGGCGCAACCTCCTCCCGCATCTCACTCGGCCGCGTGCTGACCGCCCAGTCACGCAACTACATGCTCGTGCTCGGCACGACGCTCTTCCTCGTCGCAGTCGGACTCGTGATGGTGCTGTCATCGTCCTCAGTCGACTCGTTCCTCGACAACAAAGGATTCTTCGGCGGGTTCTGGAAACAGGCCACGTACGCCGTCGTCGGCATCCCGATGATGCTCGTCATCAGCAGGGTCCCCGTGCGGTTCTGGAAGCGCTGGGCCTGGCTTGCCCTGGCTGGCGCGCTCGTGCTGCAGCTGCTCGTCTTCACTCCGCTCGGCATCGCCGAAGGCGGTAACCGCAACTGGATCGCGGTCGGCCCGATCAGCGGTCAGCCGTCCGAGCTGCTCAAGCTCGCCCTCGCCCTCTGGCTCGGTGCCGTCCTCGGCAGGAAGATGCACCTCCTGGCCGACTGGAAGCACGCACTCATCCCTGTCGTCCCCATCGCGGTGCTCTCTCTCGGGCTCGTCCTCGCCGGTCACGACCTCGGAACAGTCGTCATCATGGCCGGCATCGTCATCGGGGCGATGTTCTTCGCCAACGTCAGGCTCCGCTTCCTCGCCGTCCCCGTGCTCGGCGGGCTTCTGCTCTTCTTCGTCATGGCCGTCATCAGCCCCAACCGGATGGCACGGATCATGACGTTCCTCGACGAGGAATGCCTCGACTACGAGAACCTCTGCTGGCAGCCGCTGCACGGCACATGGGCGCTGGCCAACGGGGGAGTGTTCGGTCTCGGACTCGGCAACTCCCGTGAGAAGTACTCGTGGCTGCCTGCAGCGAGCAACGACTACATCTTCGCCATCATCGGCGAGGAACTCGGCCTCATCGGGGCCGTCGTAGTCCTGGTGATGTTCGTCCTGCTCGCCGTCGCGTTCGTCCGGGTCATCCGTTCGAGCACCGACCCATTCGTCCGCATCGCCACAGGCGCCATCATGGTCTGGATCATCGGACAGGCCTTCGTGAACATCGGAGTCGTCCTCAGACTCCTCCCCGTGCTCGGCGTCCCCCTACCGTTCATCTCTGCAGGAGGAACCGCTCTCTTGACCTCGCTCGCCGCCATCGGAATCGTGCTCTCGTTCGCCAGGGAGCAGACCGCCCCCCGTCGGATCTCCGACGATTGGAGCCGGTCGTGACCTGCTACCTCCTCGCAGGCGGAGGGACAGCCGGGCACGTCAACCCGCTGCTCGCCGTCGCCGACGCCATCACAGAACGCGAACCGGATGCCACGGTGCACGTGCTCGGGACGAAGGAAGGCCTCGAGGCGCGCCTCGTGCCCGCCCGCGGGTATGACCTCCTCACCATCGCCAAACTGCCCTTCCCGCGCCGGATCAACCGGAAGGCCCTGAGCTTCGGATCCCGGTTCTCGGCCGCCGTCCGCGAGATCACCGCGATGATCGCCGAGCACAAGGTCGATGTCGTCGTCGGATTCGGCGGATACGCCGCAGCCCCCGCCTACCTGGCCGCGCGCCGGGCAGGCATCCCGCTCGTCGTCCACGAGGCCAACGCGAAACCGGGCCTCGGCAACCGCCTCGGCGCCCGCTTCACCCGGTTCGTCGGCGTGGCCTTCCACGGGACACGGCTCCGTCACTCCCGATTCGTCGGGATGCCGCTGCGCCGGGAGATCGAACGTCTCGACCGGGACGCCGCCAGGCCTGAAGCCCGCGAACTCTTCGGCCTGGCCGAGGACCGCAGGACGCTCCTCGTCACAGGGGGGTCGCTCGGCGCCAGGCGCGTGAACGAGACCGTGTTCGCCGCCAGGCAGGCGATCATCGATGCGGGGTACCAGATCCTCCACGTCACCGGCGACCGCTCCGAACTCACCGATCCTGGGACACCGCACTACGTCATGCTGCCGTACTGCGACCGGATGGACCTCGCCCTCGCTGTCGCGGACTTCGCGGTCTCGCGGGCAGGCGCAGCAACCGTGTCTGAGCTCTCCGCCCTCGGCATCCCCGCAGCATACGTGCCGTACCCGGTCGGGAACGGCGAACAGCGGTACAACGCGGCAGACGCGGTCAACGCGGGCGGTGCCGTGATCGTGCTCGACGCCAAATTCACTCCCGAGTGGATCGAGTCCTCCCTCGTTCCCCTCCTCACCGACCGGATGCGGGTGCAGGACATGGCCGTCCAGTCCCGGCTGATGGGCACCCTCGAGGGGTCGGCCAGAATGATCGACCTCGTCCACGAAGCCATCGCAGCGCGCTGACGTTCAGCCACGTGCGTTATAACTGAACATTCAGCGGAACCAGCAACACAGAACAGAGAGACACCCAGCGTGATCAAACCCGACTTCAGCATCGAGATCCCTGACGACCTCGGCACCGTGCACTTCGTCGGGATCGGAGGGTCCGGGATGAGCGGCATCGCCCGCCTGTTCCTCGGCGCAGGGCACACCGTCACCGGGTCAGACGTGCGCGACTCCGCCAACATCGAAGCGCTGCGGGAACTCGGCGCGACGATCAGCATCGGTCACGACGCCGCAAACGTCGGCGACGCAGACACCCTCGTCGTCACGAGCGCCCTCTGGCCGACCAACCCCGAGTACGTCCTCGCCCAGGAACGCGGGCTTCCCGTACTGCACCGCTCGCAGGCCCTCGCCTGGTTGATCAACAAACAGCGGCTCGTCGCCGTCGCCGGCGCGCACGGCAAGACCACGTCCACCGGCATGATCGTCACAGGACTGCTCGGCCTGTCCGAGAGCCCCAGCTTCGTCAACGGCGGCGTGATCGAGTCGCTCGGCGTGTCCAGCGCCCAGGGCACGGGTGACCTGTTCGTCGTCGAGGCGGACGAATCCGACGGCTCCTTCCTGCTGTACGACACCGCCGTCGCGCTGATCACCAACGTCGACGCCGACCACCTCGACCACTACGGCTCGCTCGACGCGTTCGACGACGCCTTCGTAGCCTTCGCCCAGAAGGCATCCGAACTCGTCGTCATCTCCTCAGACGACCCGGGGGCAGTCCGTGTCACCGCCAAGATCGACGGTCCGCGCGTCGTCACGTTCGGTGAGGCCGCAGACGCCGATGTTCGGGTCCACTCGATCACCACGGAGGGTCCTGTGTCGTTCGTCGTGAGCTTCGAGGGGCAGGACAACGGCGCCACCCTGCGCGTTCCAGGTCGTCACAATGCCATCAACGCCGCCGGTGCGTTCGCCGTGCTCGTCGGGCTCGGGTTCGGAGCGGCGGAGTCGCTCGCGGCCATCGCCGAATTCGGCGGGACGGAGCGACGGTTCGAGCTGCACGGAACCGTCGACGGTGTCAGCGTGTTCGACGATTACGCCCACCACCCGACCGAGGTCGCCGCGGCACTCTCCGCAGCTCGGACGGTCGTCGGCGATGGACGAATCATCGCCGTCCACCAGCCGCACCTCTACAGCCGTACCCGCCTGATGGCAGGCGAATTCGCCGAGACTCTGGAATCGCACGCAGACCAGACCATCGTGCTCGACGTCTACGGCGCGCGTGAGGACCCGGAACCGGGCGTGACGGGTGCACTGGTCTCGGATCGGTTCACGGATGCCTCGAAGGTCGCGTTCATCTCCGACTGGCAGCAGGCGGCGGACTACGTGGCGTCGATCGCGAAGCCTGGAGACTATGTGATCACCCTCGGCTGCGGTGACGTCTACCGGATCGTTCCCCAGCTGCTCGGCTCACTCAGCGCCACCAGGGACTAACCGATGAAACGGCCCTCAGGGTTCACCCCGCAGCGACCGTCGACACCGGAGCCAACCACCAGCGAGCCAGAGCGCCCCGAGCGCCATGCGCGATCGGGCGACGCCGACCGGATCGCCGCGGAAAGGAACCGGACGGCGAAGGAGCCGGAACTCACCGCGCCGATCCCGTTCACCGTTGCTCCCGCCTCCCCTGTGCGCACTCCGGGCCTCCGCGAGGCCCGCAAGCAGCGCAAGCGGGTCGAGCGTGCAGAGGTCAAGCGCTTCACCGCCCACTCCCGTCGTCGCAGGCGAACCTGGCTGATCGTGGTCGGCGGCGTCGTCGGGCTCGCGCTGCTCGCCTGCGCCCTCGCGTACACTCCGATCCTCTCGGTGAGGACCATTCAGGTCGAGGGTGCCGAACGGGTGAGTTCTGACGCCATCGTCGCCGACCTCGCCGGACAGCTCGGCTCGCCCTTCCCCATGGTCGACGAGAGCGCCATCAAGGCCGCCCTCGTGACCTATCCGCTCATCGAGTCATACTCGGTCGAAGCGCGTCCGCCGAGCACGCTGGTGGTGCGCCTCGTCGAACGCACTCCCGTCGGCGCGGTGGCGACAGGAGACGGCTTCACGATCGTCGACGCGGCAGGGGTGGTCATCGAATCCGGGCCCAACCGGCCCGCGACCTTCCCGCTGATCGCGGTCGACGGGGGAATCGAGGCGGACGGCTTCACACCGGCGGCCGAAGTGCTGCGCGCACTGCCAGACGATTTGTTCGCGAGGGTGGATTCCGTCACCGCGACGACGACCGACGATGTGCGGTTCACGTTGCGGGAGAGCGACACCACCGTTGTCTGGGGGAGTGCGGAAGAGGCAGGGCTCAAGGCCTACACCCTCACTGCGCTCATGAAGGCCCAGCCCGGTTTCGAAGAGTACGACGTCAGCTCGCCGAGCGTCGCCGTCGTTCGCTAGCTCCCAGCGGATCGAATTCAGCCCAGACTTCGCGACACGCGGGGTGCGCTCCCGCATGCGACGGGGACTGCGCATAACGTCAGGTTCAAGAAATGCATACTGAGCATAACTTTAAACCTTAACCTGAGGTTGAGGGTTCTTTCCACCGGAGGCCGGACGTGACTACAAACCAGAACTACCTTGCCGTGATCAAGGTCGTCGGCATTGGCGGCGGCGGCGTCAACGCCGTCAATCGAATGATCGAACTCGGCCTTCGCGGCGTCGAGTTCATCGCCATCAACACCGACGCCCAGGCGCTGCTCATGAGCGACGCCGACGTGAAGCTCGACGTCGGACGCGAAATCACCAGGGGCCTCGGAGCAGGTGCGGACCCCGAGGTGGGCCGCCGCGCAGCCGAGGACCACGCCGAGGAGATCGAAGAGGCACTCGCCGGTGCCGACATGGTCTTCGTCACAGCGGGTGAGGGTGGAGGAACCGGCACAGGTGGTGCCCCCGTCGTCGCCAGGATCGCCAAGTCCATCGGCGCACTCACCATCGGTGTGGTGACCAAGCCCTTCGGCTTCGAAGGCCGTCGCCGTCAGGCGCAGGCCGAGCTCGGCGTCGCCAAGCTCAAGGAAGAGGTCGACACCCTCATCGTCGTGCCGAACGACCGCCTTCTGGAGATCAGCGACCGCGGCATCAGCATGCTCGAGGCGTTCTCCACCGCCGACCAGGTGCTGCTCGCCGGTGTCCAGGGCATCACGGACCTCATCACGACGCCCGGATTGATCAACCTCGACTTCGCCGACGTGAAGAGCGTCATGCAGGGAGCCGGCTCCGCCCTCATGGGCATCGGGTCCTCCCGAGGCGCCGACCGTGCCATCAAGGCCGCCGAGCTCGCTGTCGCCTCACCGCTGCTCGAGGCAAGCATCGAGGGTGCCCACGGTGTGCTGCTCTCGATCCAGGGCGGGTCGAACCTCGGAATCTTCGAGATCAACGACGCGGCCAGACTCGTGCAGGAAGCCGTCCACCCCGAAGCCAACATCATCTTCGGTGCCGTCATCGACGACACCCTGGGTGACGAGGTCAGGGTCACCGTCATCGCCGCCGGCTTCGACGGTGGAGAGCCGCCGTCGCGCCAGGGTGAATCGGCTCGCGACGCCGTGATCAGCTCAGGCGGCATCCAGACCAGCGCCCCGGCCGCCGCTGCGACAGCCGCTGCTGTCGGCGGCAGCGACACAGCCGCAGGCGGCGCGGTGCTGACCGAGACGGCTCAGACCTGGAAGGTCACGGAGGAATCCCTCGCGACCCCTCCGGTGACGGCCGACCCGGCATTCGCTGACGAGGACGAACTCGATATCCCCGACTTCCTCAAGTAGGGATGCCGAACGACGACGAACAGGCGCTCGACCAGCTTTCGCTGGCCGGGCGCCTGGCGCGTATCCGTGCCGCCGTTGCGGATGCCGCGTCAGACGCGGGCAGGGACGCGACCGGGATCACGACGATCGTCGTGACGAAGTTCCATCCGGTCGGTCTGATCAGGGACCTGCACCGGCTCGGGGTCCTCGACGTAGGGGAGAACCGGCACCAGGAGGCAGCGGCCAAGGCGGCTGACCTCGCCGATCTCCACGATCTGACCTGGCATTTCGTCGGGCAGCTGCAGTCGAAGAAGGCTCGCCAGGTGGCCGCATACGCCGACGTGGTGCATTCGATAGACAGGCAGGCGCTTGTCGACGCCCTCAGCGCGCCACGGGCGGCACCACTGGACTGCTTCGTGCAGGTGAACCTCACGACCGATCCCGGCCGCGGTGGCGTGGCGCCCGTCGAGCTCGAGCCGCTTGTCGAAAGCGTGCTCGCCACTCCGGCGCTTCGTCTCCTGGGCGTCATGGCCGTCGCGCCACTCGGGGAGGAGCCGCTCGCCGCATTCGCGCGGTTGCGTGGAATGTCCGACCGCGTCCGCGCGCTCGACCCGGCCGCAGACAGGATCTCAGCCGGAATGTCCCACGACTTCCGCGAAGCCATCGCCGAAGGCGCGACACACCTTCGGATTGGGACCGCAATCACGGGTAACCGGCCGTCACCCGGTTAATCTCATAGAAGTAGGAACCGCACAAACGGAGGTAGCGATGTCCAACCCGCTGAAGAAGACCATGGTCTACCTTGGCCTCGCAGATGATGATCTCGAGTACGAGGAGCAGTCGAACGCCGCCCCCGCCGCGCCCGCTGCGTCGAACACGCACAACGCGTCGCACGCGAACACGCAGGGACCGACGCCGGTGCAGAACCGCGCTCCGGTGACCCCGCTGCGTCGCCCGACGGCGACCAAGCAGGCAGCCCCTGCTGAACTCAACGAGATCCTCACGGTGCACCCCAAGCAGTACCGCGACGCACAGGTCATCGCCGAGACGTTCCGTGACGGCGTCCCCGTCATCATCAACCTCTCGCAGATGA
The DNA here is from genome assembly GCF_056713165.1 of Mycetocola sp. Y171. NCBI lineage: Bacteria > Bacillati > Actinomycetota > Actinomycetes > Micrococcales > Microbacteriaceae > Mycetocola > Mycetocola sp. Y171. Next base: position 1,100,872 of record NZ_JBWYGX010000002.1, on the reverse strand, counting down.
GCGAAGGAGACGCGAAGCGCCTCATCGACTTCGCCAGCGGCCTCTCCCAGGGACTGTACGGAAAGATCGAACGAGTCACCAGCAAGGTGTTCCTGCTCTCCCCGGCGCACGTCGCCGTGCTCGGTGATGCCGGCGGAGCTGCGTCAGATGCAGAGTCCACCTTCTTCGCTCAGCAATAATTGACGGGTGGACTCCGTTCTTTCGCTTCTCCGAGGCATCCTGTATTTCGCCCTCCTGCTGTATTTCTTCGTCATGTGGGCCCGATTCGGTCTTGACCTCGTCCGATCCTTCAAGCCGCGCTGGCGGCCCAGGGGATTCGGACTGGTCGCAGCCGAACTCGTGTTCTCGCTGACGGACCCTCCGATCCGGTTCTTCCGGCGCATCCTCCCGCCGGTGCGGATCGGAGCCTTCGCCCTCGACTTCGGCTGGAGCATCACCATGCTGTGCGTCATCATCGCGATGACACTGGTGAATCTGCTCCTGCGCTGATGCGTGAGGCGGGGTATCCTGTAACCCACGTGCCCGACCAGTCGAAATTCCAGCAGACCGCTGCGAGGATTTGCTAGCGTAGGCACGTCCATACGAGCTCAAACAAGTAAGAGGTGGGAAGCCATGGCGCTAACTCCGGAAGACGTCGTCAACAAGCAGTTCCAGCAGACCAAGTTCCGCGAGGGCTACGACCAGGACGAAGTTGATGACTTCCTGGACGAGGTGGTCGTCGAGCTTCGCCGCCTGCTCCAGGAGAACACGGAGCTGAAGGCACGTCTCGAGGGTTCCGACACCGGTGAAGCCCGCACGGCAGAGCCCGTCGCAGCCGCAGCCGCTCCTGCAGAGGTGGCCCCGTCGCCCGTCGCCGCTCCCGTGGAAACGCCCGTCACCCCGTCGGCAGTTGCCGACGACTCCGAGTCCTCATCGAGCCTGCTCCAGCTGGCTCGCCGCCTGCACGACGAGCACGTCCGTGAAGGCGCCGAGAAGCGCGATGCGCTCGTCGCTGAGGGTCACGCCACCGCGGCGCGCGTCGTCGCCGAGGCCGAGGCCAAGCAGCGCGCACAGATGAAGATCCTCAACGACGAGAAGTCCGCTCTCGAAGAGAAGATCGACGGACTCCGGATCTTCGAACGCGAGTACCGCCAGAAGCTGCGCGGCTACATCGAAGGTCAGCTGAAGGAACTGGACGCCAACGGCGGTCCGGCAGCGCAGGGCACCGGCTCCGGCTATGTGACCAGCGAAAAGTCCAACGCTTAAGGTCTTGCCGAAAAAACCTGCTGGTTCTCCCAGTGTGCGGGCGCTCGTCGTCGTGGCCGTCATCGCGGTCACGGCGCTTGCGCTCGATCAGTTCACGAAATACCTCGTCGTCTCCAACCTGCCGCTCGGCGAGCAGGTGAAGGTTCTTGGCGATCTGCTCATTCTGCAGTTCGTCAAGAACCCGGGGGCGGCGTTCTCGCTTGCCGCAGGCAGCACCTGGATCTTCTCGATCCTGGCGACCGCCGTTACGGTGGCGATCATCGTCTTTGCGCGCAGGATCCGGTCCATCGGCTGGGCCGTCGTCTTCGGGCTTCTCCTCGGTGGCGTGCTCGGCAACCTCACCGACCGGCTGTTCCGCGAACCGTCGTTCGGCCTCGGTCATGTCATCGACTTCATCTCCACACCGTGGATGATCCCGGCGATCTACAACATCGCTGACATCTGCATCGTCGTCAGCATGGGGCTGTTCATCATCCTCACGATCAGGGGAATCAACCTGGACGGGACGAGGACGGTGTCCTCGAAGGATGCCGACGCCTCAGCCGCTGAAGGCGAAGGCGCTGAAGGCGAAGGCGCTGAAGACGAGGCCGCTGAGGCACCGAAGGGGGAGACCCCGGCCGGTTCCGTCGAAGCCGCCCCCCTGAGAGACTCTCCGGTCGACCACCCCGCCGAGCCGCGCCGGTCGGACGCCTGATGGAGTCCCGCAGCCTGCCCGTCCCCGACGGGCTCGAGGGCTCGCGCGTCGATGCCGGTCTCGCCAAGGTGCTCGGCTTCTCGCGGAGCTTTGCCGCAGAAGTCGCCGAAGCCGGTGGCGTCACGATCGACGGCCAGCAGGCGGGCAAATCCGACCGCCTTCACGCCGGAAACTGGCTCGAAGTGAGCTGGACGCCGAAACAGGAACCGGTGATCGTCCCCGTCGTCGTCTCCGACCTCACCGTCGTGCATGACGACGACGACATCATCGTGATCAACAAGCCCATCGGCGTCGCCGCGCACCCGTCGGTCGGCTGGACCGGTCCGACCGTCCTCGGGGCCCTCGCCGGCGCCGGATACACCGTCTCGACGTCCGGTTCCGCCGAGCGCGCAGGTATCGTCCACAGGCTCGACGTCGGAACGACGGGGCTCATGGTCGTCGCCAAGAGCGAGCGCGCGTACACGCAGCTCAAGCGGGCGTTCCACGACCGTGAGGTCGACAAGGTGTACCACGCGGTCGTCCAGGGTCACCCTGACCCGCTTGCAGGCACGATCGACGCGCCGATCGGGCGTCACCCCCGCCACGATTGGAAGTTCGCGGTGACCGCGGACGGCAAACCGTCGATCACGCACTACGAGACCGTGGAGGCGTTCCCCAGTGCCTCGCTACTCGAGATCCACCTGGAGAGCGGCAGGACCCATCAGATCCGGGTCCACATGGCCGCCCAACGGCATCCGTGCGTCGGCGACCCGCTGTACGGCAGCGACCCGACGCTCGCCGCGCGACTGGGCCTCACCAGGCAGTGGCTTCACGCCGCCCAGCTCTCGTTCACCCACCCGGGCTCGGGCGACTGGGTCACCTACGATGCGCCATACCCGGCTGACCTCCAGCACGCCCTCGATGTCCTCCGTGAGGATTAGGCTGGGAGTTCATCCCCCAGCTCCACGGAGAAGTCTTGCCCTCATCTGACGACTCGTTCGTTCACCTGCACGTCCACAGCGAGTACTCGATGCTCGACGGTGCCGCCCGCGTCAAACCGCTCATCGAAGCCGCAGTGGCCGAGGGGATGCCTGCAGTCGCTGTCACCGACCACGGCAACATGTTCGGTTCGTTCGATTTCTGGAGCACGGCGACAGCCGCCGGCATCAAACCGATCATCGGCACAGAGGCCTACATCACCCCTGGGACCCACAGGAGCGACAAGACCCGTGTGAAGTGGGGAACGAGCGCCCAGGGGCGCGACGACGTCTCCGGTAGTGGTGCGTACACCCACATGACCCTGCTCTCCGAGACCACGGAGGGCATGCACAACCTGTTCAGGATGTCGTCGCTCGCGTCGATCGAGGGCTACTACTTCAAGCCCAGGATGGACCGCGAGGTGCTCTCCACCTACGCGAAGGGCGTCATCGGAACGACCGGCTGTGCCGGTGGTGAGATCCAGACCCGCCTGCGGCTCGGGCAGTACGACGAGGCGAAGGCGGCTGCGGCCGAGTTCCGCGACATCTTCGGCAAGGACAACTTCTTCTGCGAGGTCATGGACCACGGCATCGACGTCGAACGCCGCACCATGACCGACCTGTTCCGGCTCGCGAAAGAGCTGGACCTGCCTCTCGTCGCCACCAACGACCTGCACTACACGCACGCGCACGACGCCAAGGCGCATGCCGCGCTGCTCTGTGTCCAGTCCGGCTCGACCCTCGACGACCCCAACCGGTTCAAGTTCGACGCAGACGAGTTCTACCTCAAGTCGGCCCAGCAGATGCGCCAGATCTTCCGCGACCACCCTGAGGCGTGCGACAACACGCTGGCCATCGCCGAGCGATGCAACGTCGAGTTCAACACCAAGGCCAACTACATGCCGCGGTTCCCGGTCCCTGCCGGTGAGTCCGAAGAGACCTGGTTCATCAAGGAGGTCGAGCGAGGACTCGTCGAGCGGTACCCGAACGGCATCTCAGACGAGGTTCGGGCGCGGGCAAACTACGAAGCAGGCGTGATCGTCCAGATGGGCTTCCCCGGCTACTTCCTCGTCGTCTCCGACTTCATCAAATGGTCGAAGGAGAACGGCATCCGTGTCGGCCCCGGCCGCGGTTCGGGTGCAGGGTCGATGGCCGCGTACGCCATGAAGATCACCGACCTCGACCCGATCGTGCACGGCCTCATCTTCGAGCGATTCCTCAACCCCGACCGCGTGTCCATGCCCGACTTCGACGTCGACTTCGACGATCGGCGCCGCGGCGAAGTGATTCGGTACGTCACCGAGAAGTACGGCGACGAACGCGTCGCCCAGATCGTCACGTACGGCACCATCAAGGCGAAGCAGGCGCTCAAGGACTCCTCGAGGGTTCTCGGGTTCCCGTTCGGGATGGGCGACAAGCTCACCAAGGCGATGCCGCCGCCCGTCATGGGCAAGGACATCCCCCTCGAGGGGATCTTCGACAAGACCCACCCGCGCTACAAGGAAGCCGTCGACATCCGGACGATCGTCGAAACGGATGCCGAGGCCAGGACGGTCTTCGACACCGCACTCGGCATCGAGAACCTCAAGCGGCAGTGGGGTGTGCACGCTGCAGGCGTGATCATGTCGAGCGACCCGCTGATCGACATCATCCCGATCATGAAGCGGGAGCAGGACGGCCAGATCGTCACGCAGTTCGACTACCCGGCCTGCGAAGCTCTCGGACTGATCAAGATGGACTTCCTCGGGCTGCGCAACCTCACGATCGTCAGCGACGCACTCGACAACATCGAATCGAACCGCGGTACCAGGATCGAACTCGAACAGCTCGCCCTCGATGACCAGGGCGCATACGAACTGCTCTCGCGCGGTGACACCCTCGGTGTCTTCCAGCTCGACGGCGGCCCGATGCGCAGCCTGCTCCGCCTGATGAAGCCGGACAATTTCGAGGACATCTCCGCCGTGATCGCCCTCTACCGGCCGGGGCCGATGGGTGCTGACTCGCACACCAATTACGCACTGCGCAAGAATGGCCTGCAGGCGATCACACCTATCCATCCTGAACTCGAGGAGCCGCTCCAGGAGATCCTCGGAGGGACGCACGGTCTGATCATCTACCAGGAGCAGGTCATGAGCGTGGCGCAGAAGCTGGCCGGCTTCTCGCTCGGGCAGGCAGACATCCTGCGCCGCGCCATGGGCAAGAAGAAGAAGTCGGAGCTGGACAAGCAGTTCGAGGGCTTCAGCGGCGGCATGCACGAACGCGGATACTCGGACGCGGCGATCAAGGCCGTCTGGGACATCCTCCTTCCGTTCTCCGACTACGCATTCAACAAGGCTCACTCGGCCGCATACGGGGTGGTGTCCTACTGGACCGCATACCTCAAGGCGCACTACCCGGCCGAGTACATGGCGGCGCTGCTCACGAGTGTCGGTGACTCGAAGGACAAGGCGGCCATCTACCTCAACGAGTGCCGCCGGATGGGCATCCAGGTGCTCCCACCGGACGTCAACGAGTCGATCGGTTTCTTCCGCGCCGTCGGCGAGGACATCAGGTTCGGGCTCGGTGCCGTTCGAAACGTGGGGTTCAATGTCGTCGAGGCCATCAGTGCCGCGCGGGAACGGGAGGGGGAGTTCACCTCGTTCCACGACTTCCTCCGCAAGGTGCCCCTGCCTGTGGCCAACAAACGCACGATGGAATCTCTGATCAAGGCTGGAGCATTCGATTCCCTCGGGGCGACGAGGCGCGGCCTGATCGAGATCCACGAGGACGCCGTCGACTCGGCCGTGAGTCTCAAACGCAACGAAGCAAACGGGCAGGTCGACCTCTTCGGCGGCATCTTCGAACTGGATGCCACGGCCCAGGTGACGCCTGACCGCCCGGAATGGTCCAAGAAGGACAAACTCGCGTTCGAACGCGAGATGCTCGGCCTGTACGTCTCGGACCACCCGCTCGCCGGACTCGAGCTGCAGCTGGCCAAACACGCGACGACCACGATCACCGACATGCTCACCTCCGAGCACACGCAGGACGGCGACACGGTGACGATCGCCGGTCTCACCACGAGCGTGCAGCACCGTGTCGCGAAGACCTCCGGCAACCAGTACGGCATGATCCAGGTCGAGGACTTCGGCGGTGAGATCACCGTCATGTTCATGGGCAAGGCGTACCAGGAGTTCGCCCCGACGCTCGTGAACGACTCCGTCGTCGTCGTTCGCGGCCGCGTGAGCATGCGGGACGACGGCATGAACCTGCACGCGTACAGCATCTTTTCGCCGGAGATCGAGCAGGGCGGGGTGTCAGGTCCGCTGACGCTCACGATGCCGGATGCCAGGGCGACGACCGAGCTCGTGACGCAGCTCGGCGGCATCCTCTCCAGGCACTCCGGAGACGCCGAAGTGCGGCTCAAGCTCGTCAGGGGCGACGTCGCGCGTGTGTTCGAGATCCCGTACCCGGTGAAGGTCACACCCGACCTGTTCGGCGAGCTCAAGTCGTTGCTGGGCCCGAATTGCCTCGGTTAGGATCGGCTACGCTCGAACCGGACCACCACCAGCTGGCCTGGCGAACGCCCGTATTGCCGTGAACGAAGGATTTCCCATGACGAACCCGCAGACACCGCAATACCAGGAGGGCACGCCCGCTGACGCAGGCGACGCGCCCCAGCAGGGAGCCTTCGCGCCGCAGCAGCCGTCGTTCGCGCCTCAGCAGCACGGCGCCCAGCCGGTCGGCTACCCGCCGTTCGACCAGTACCAGCAGCAGGCCCCTCAGGGGTACCAGCAGCCTCCGCAGGGGTACCAGCAGCAGTACCCGCAGCAGGGGCAGTACACCCAGCAGCCGTACCCGCAGCAGTACGCGCCCGCCCCGCCGCCGCGGCCGCAGAGGCCCGCGCGTCCGAAGACCGATCCGAACGGCGTGCCGTACGGCATCGGAGGATTCACCCTCCGCGAGGTGCTGTTCCTCGGCACGACGGTGTTCGTTCTCATCGCGTCCTTCCTGCCGTTCCTCGGCGGCGACTACGCCGACGTCTTCGGCTACACCAGTGTCTGGGCACCAGCACCGTGGCTCGCGATTCCTGCCGTCCTCGTCCTCGTGGCAGCTGCGGTGCTTCTCGCCGTTCGGCGACTCGCACCGGCCCGGCCGCTCCGCGTCGGTTCGCTGTCCGTCGACCAGTACGCCTCTGTGGCATCCGTCGTCACCGCAGGCTTCTATCTCGGCGCGCTCTTCCTCATCAGCGGATTCCCGGCATGGTTCGGCGGAGGATCCGACCTCCTCGTTCCCGGCGCCGGCGTCATCGTCGGGCTCCTGTTCTCCCTCCTGGCCGTCGTTCTGACCACGCTGGCACCAGTGATCCCGCTGTTCGCCGGCGATTTCTCCGGGCGAGAGGAGTCCGTCGCCCACCGGGTCGCCCGTCCGTCAGGACTCGTTGCCCGCCGCCCACGGGTCGAACGCCCGGCAGCACCCCAGCAGCCGGGCGCCTACCCCGGGCAGCCAGGAGCGCCGCTTCAGCCCGCAGGGCCAGGCGAGTACGCCGCATACCAGCGCCGTGGCTCCCAGCCGGCGCCTGCCCCTCACGACCCGGGCGCCCAGGCGTTCCCACTCGCGGGAGCGGATACCGCAGCGCCGGTGGCGCCGGAGGCAGTTCAGCCGCCATCGGCGGAGACATTCACCGACACTGCAGCCCCGGTCACGGTCGAACCGGATGCCGCCCCGACCGAGGTCTCTCGAGATGCCCAGGTCGAATCCCCGGCCGAGACCGCACCGGACGACAGCGCGCCGGAGCCGTCGGACCCCGGGCAGGACGTCTCCGAGGACCAGCCCCGTCCGCATGAAGACGCGCAGCCGCTCGACCCGGCATTCGTGGCCGCCGACGTCCCTGCCGTCGACCCCGTCGCGTCGGTTTCAGCGACGCAGGTCATCGACGCCCACGACGATCTCGACGACGACCAGGGCGCAGGCCCGGCACCGGTGTCTGCGTTCAGTCACGTCTCCGCGCGGTCCGCCGGTGACTCCGACGACGACGAAGGCACCGATCGGCTCGCGGCAGGGGAGCAGGCGGCCGAATCCCCGACCACTGTGTTCTCGACCCAGCCGTTCTGGGTCTACTCGCCTGTGCCTCGCCAGGTGATCGACGAGCAGACAGGGGCGACGGTCTTCGAGATCGGACCGACCGCGTGGGCGCTGGCGATCATCGATCGCGGCGCCGAGCTCGTGATCCGCCACGATGACGGCCGGATCGGCGTTCTCCGTGACCTCGAGGGCATCACCCGCGGCTAGGCGATCTCTCCCGGGCGCACGTAGCGGCGCTCGTGGTAGATCAGCGGCTCGTCGTCTGGGCCGATCTCACCAGACTCGATCTGAACGACGACGACAGCGCTGTTGTGGACCTGGAGACGTTCGATGATCCGTCCGGTCATCCACGTCGTCACACCGTCGAGAATCGGGAGACCGTTCTCGCCCTCGTGCCAGTGATCGCCGACGAATCTGGCGGCGTTGTCTCCGCTCATGATCTCGGCGAGACGGCGGTTGCGCGCTCCGAGCATGTGGATGACGACGCGGTCGGTGGACACGATGGCCGGCCACGAACTCGCGCTTCTGGCCATGTTGAATGTCGCGAGAGGCGGAACAGCCGACAGCGAGGCGAGGGAAGTGGCGGTGAATCCGACCGGGTCGCCGTCCGGTTTCCTGGCGGTGATGGCGGCCACACCGGCGGCGTGACGCCGGAACGCTGCCTTGAACGCATCCAGGTCTGGTTGCATCGGATTCATTCTGTGCGCTCTCTTTCCGGTCGCCGACAGCCAACCGACCATCCGTGTGCATCAACGAGTGTTCCGCAGGAATATTCCGGGGCGAGAGCGGGCCGATAGGCTGGTATCGCCATGATCCAGACCATTGACCTGCGCGGTGTCAAGCCTACTCGCGCTGAACTCCTGCAGCTCATTCCCCGCCCGGCGGTCGACGTCTCGGTCGCGTCAGCGGCTGCCGAGCGGCTGATCGACGAGGTGCGAACCGAGGGCGAGGTCGCGCTGCACCGTCACGCCGAGCAGTTCGACGGCGTGAGCGACACCCCGATCAGGGTGTCCGCCTCGGACATCGCCGCGGCCGTCGAAGCCCTCGACCCCGATGTCCGGGATGCCATCGAAGCGGCCATCGAACGGGTCAGGACCGCGACCCGGGTGCAGGTCCCCGCCCCCGTGACCACGAGGCTGACCCCTGGCGCGACGATCAGGCAGCGCTGGCAGCCCGTCGACCGCGTCGGGCTCTACGTGCCTGGCGGCAAGGCCGTCTACCCGTCGAGCGTCGTCATGAACGTCGTTCCTGCGCAGGTGGCCGGTGTCGGATCCATCGCGCTCGCGTCACCGGCGCAGCGCGAGCACGGCGGGAAGGTCCACCCCACCATTCTCGCGGCGGCCGGGCTGCTCGGCGTCACCGAGATCTACGCCATGGGGGGCGCGAGCGCGATCGGTGCCCTCGCCTACGGGGTCCCCGGCCTCGGCCTCGACCCGGTCGACGTTGTCACCGGGCCAGGCAACATCTTCGTCGCGGCCGCCAAGCGGCTGGTCCGCGGCCAGGTCGGCATCGACTCCGAAGCGGGCACCACCGAAATCCTCGTCATCGCAGACGTCGACGCCGACCCGGCGCTCGTCGCCGCAGACCTTGTCAGCCAGGCCGAACACGACGAGGCGGCCGCATCGCTCCTCGTCACCGACTCCGTCGACCTCGCAGAGGCCGTCGAGGCCAGGCTCGGGGTCCTCGCCGCGAGCACGACCCACTCGGCCCGCGTGACTGAGGCGCTGGGGGGACCGCAGTCGGCGATCGTCCTCGTCGACGACCTCGCCGCAGCCGCGCGGTTCAGCAACGCGTACGGACCCGAACACCTCGAGATCCAGACCGCGGACGACGAGGCGGTCCTCGCGACGATCACCAGCGCAGGAGCCATCTTCCTCGGCGCCCACTCGCCAGTCAGCCTCGGTGACTACCTCGCGGGGTCCAACCACGTCCTGCCGACAGGAGGACAGTCGCGTTTCGCGTCCGGTCTCGGTGCGTACACGTTCCTGCGCCCTCAGCAGGTGATCGACTACGACCGCGCCGCACTCGGCGAGGTCGCTGACCGGGTGCTCGCCCTGTCGAACGCCGAGGCGCTTCCTGCACACGGCGACGCGGTCAGCGCGCGGTTCCCTGAGCGGTAGCGGCTTCGCGTGGCGCGGGTCGATCGGCTTCGCGCGGGTGAAAGACACCCGCGCAGAGCCGGAACACCGCGCGGGCCGTGCGCGCCGTACAGCGGCCGGACCACCTCGAGCTTCGACTAGTCTTGAGCCATGTTCTGCCCGTTCTGCCGTCACCCCGATTCACGCGTCATCGACTCCAGGACCAGCGATGACGGTCTCTCGATCCGTCGCAGGCGACAGTGCCCCGAGTGTGGCCGCCGTTTCTCGACCACGGAGACAGCCAGTCTCAACGTGATCAAGCGCAGCGGAGTCGTCGAGCCGTTCAGCCGCGAGAAGGTCGTCTCTGGGGTGCGCAAAGCCTGCCAGGGCCGCCCCGTCACCGACTCCGACCTGGCCGTGCTGGCGCAGAAGGTCGAGGAATCGATCCGCCAGACCGGCACCAGCCAGATCGACGCGAACGAGATCGGACTGGCCATTCTCACGCCGCTCCGTGAACTGGACGAGGTCGCCTACCTCCGGTTCGCCAGCGTGTACCAGGCGTTCGAATCCCTCGAGGATTTCGAGGACGCCATCACCCTGCTGCGCAACGAGCACGCAGAACCGGTTGCGTCAGCGGATGCCGCATCACCGACCGCGCAGGCGTGACATCCGCCGCACGGTAACCTTGCACACGCATGTATCGCTTCCTCTTCACCCACGTCCTGTCCAGGCTCGATCCTGAACGCGCCCACCACCTCGCCTTCGTGGTGATCCGCACCCTGCCCAGGGTCGGCCTCACCGCAGCAGTCCGCCGGTTCACCCGGCCGTCGGCGGATCTCGGCGTCGACACCCTCGGGTTGCACTTCGACACGCCGTTCGGCGTCGCTGCCGGGTTCGACAAGGACGGCGAAGCGGTTCTGGGACTCGGGGCGCTCGGGTTCGGTCACGTCGAAGTCGGGACGCTCACCGCACACGCGCAGCCGGGCAACCCGAAGCCGCGCCTGTTCCGTCTTGTCCCCGACCGTGCAGTCATCAACCGGATGGGGTTCAACAACGGGGGAGCGGCATCCGCCGCCCGCCGGCTTGCCCGCCTGCGTTCGGTTCCCGGCCGACCAGTGCTCGGCGTGAACATCGGCAAGAGCCGCGTCGTCGGTGTGGATCACGCCATCGACGACTACCTCGAGAGCACGAGGCTGCTCGCCCCGCTCGCCGACTATCTCGTCGTCAATGTCAGCTCCCCGAACACCCCTGGCCTGCGCGGCCTGCAGGAACTCGACAAGCTGGCTCCACTGCTGGTCGCCGTCAAGCAGGCTGCTGGCAGGACCCCGCTCCTCGTGAAGATCGCGCCCGACCTCACCGATGACGAAGTCCGGCGGATCGCCGAACTGGCCGTCGGGGTCGGACTCGACGGGATCATCGCCACGAACACCACGATCGCCAGGACGTCGCTGTCGACACCGGCGGCCACCGTCGAGGCCGCAGGCGCAGGAGGGCTCTCAGGCGCTCCGCTCGCCGCGCGATCGCTCGAGGTGCTGCGGCTCATCCGGTCGAGCGTCCCTGAAAGCCTGTGCGTCATCTCGGTCGGCGGGGTGGAGACGGCGGCAGACGTGGCCGACCGCCTCGCGGCCGGTGCGAGCCTCGTGCAGGGCTACACAGCGTTCCTGTACCGCGGCCCGCTCTGGGCGCGCCAGATCAACCGAGGCCTGTCCGAGCGCCTGTCGGCATCCTGACCGACCACAGCCAGATCAGGCGGGGCGCTGTCCGCGCTTGACCTGGGGCTTCGGCAGGCGCAGTACGCGCATCTGGAATGCCCGCATGGCGGCATACCAGCGCACACCGCGTTCGACAGAGGTCTCGCCGAACTTCGCGCCGAGCTTCTTCTTCACCGAGAAACCGAGCCAGACGGCGTCGAGGACGGCGATCGCGAAGAAGACCCAGAGCAGCAGCATCGCGTAGACCTGGACGACAGGCGGGAACAGCGTCAGGACGATCACGACGAACATCACGGGGATGAGGAACTCGCCGATGTTGAAGCGGGAGTCGACGACGTCGCGGACGAAGCGCTTCTGAGGGCCGCGGTCGCGGGCAGGGAGGTAACGCTCGTCGCCTGCGGCGAGGCCGATCCTGGCCTTCTCGCGGGACTCGGCCAGTTTCGCTTTCGCGGCCTTCTGCGCTTCCTTGCGGTCGCCGGGGACGAGCGGGCGCTTGTTCAGGGCCTCCCGTTCCTTGCGGGTGGGGGTCGGCCTGCCCTTTCCTGAGTTGCCGGCGAGACGGTCAGCGGTCTCCTCCGGCGTTTCGAGGACGGGCTCGGAAGACGAGTCTGGGGTGTGCTTGGTCACGATGATTCCTTGCGCTGGATATCTCTTAAGATTACCTGCATGACCGATACCGACGAGAACGTCTCTCGAACCCCGTCCGCCGTCGATGACGCGATCCGTTCGGCGGTCGCAGGCGGACTGCCGTCCACCATCGCCGACCTGTCCCGCCTCGTCCGGATCCCGAGCGTGTCGTGGGCGGCTTTCGACCCTGCCCATGTGAAGGAGAGCGCCGAAGCCGTCGCTGCCCTCGTCGAGAACACCGGGCTGTTCGACAGCGTCACGATCACCCAGGCGCCCATCGGCGACACCACGGAACTCGGCCAGCCCGCGGTCCTGGCGACCCGCCGTGCGAAGAACGGCCGACCGACGGTCATGCTCTACGCCCACCACGACGTCCAGCCTCCAGGGAAGGACGAGGACTGGGACTCGAAGCCGTTCGAGCCGACCGTGCGCGGCGACCGCATCTACGGCAGGGGAGCCGCGGACGACAAGGCCGGTGTCATGGCGCACATCGCGTCTCTGAGGGCGCTCACCGAAGCCGTCGGCGACGACATCGACCTGGGACTTGCCCTCTTCATCGAAGGGGAAGAGGAGTTCGGCTCCCGGTCGTTCGCGAACTTCCTCACCGCCAACCGCGACGCACTCACCGCTGACGCCATCATCGTGGCCGATTCGAGCAACTGGGACGAGAAGACGCCTGCCCTCACCATCGGGCTCCGCGGCAACGTCACCTTCCGGCTCACCGTCAGGACGCTCGAGCATGCCTCCCACTCGGGCATGTTCGGGGGAGCGGTTCCGGATGCCATGCTGGCCACGATTCGCCTCCTCGCCACGTTCTGGGACGCAGAGGGCTCCGTCGCCATCGACGGGCTGACCAGGTACGCGGGGGAGACTCCCGCATACACCGAGGAGCAGCTCCGAGAAGAGGCCGGCCTCCTGCCGGGAGTGCAGCCGATCGGAACCGGTTCGCTCCTCAGCCGGATCTGGAACCAGCCGTCGATCACCGTCACGGGGATCGACGCCCCGACGGTGGCCAACGCTTCCAACACCCTCGCTCCCTCCGTGGCCGTCAAGGTCAGCGTGCGGGTCGCCCCCGGCCAGACCGCAAGGGATGCCGCAGACGCCATCGAGAGCCACCTCACCAGGAACGCGCCGTTCGGCGCCGGCATCGAGATCGACGACCTGGACCTCGGTGACCCGTTCCTCGTCGACACCAGCGGGTACGCCGTCGGTGAGGCCAAGCGGGCCATGGCAGACGCGTGGGGAGTCGACCCGGTCGAGCTCGGTATCGGCGGATCGATCCCGTTCATCGCCGATCTCGTCCGTGAGTTCCCCGACGCGGAGATCCTCGTCACCGGAGTCGAGGACCCCCACTCGCGGGCGCACAGCCCCAATGAGTCGCTCCACCTCGGCGTGTTCCACCGCTCCGTGCTGGCCGAAGCGCTGCTGCTCGGCAGGCTCAACGCGCATCAGCGCTGAGCCGACATCCGACCTGCCGGGAATTCCCCCAGCTCGCGCCCGGTTACCGTGCGTAGAATGACATCAGATTTCGCAACCCCTGCGAGCACGACCAACCAAGGAGAGTCATGAGCGACACGACACTGACATCCGCCCCGCCCGCCCACGGTGTCGGGCTGAGCGACACGGCAGCTGCCAAGGTGAAGAGCCTGCTCGAGCAGGAAGGCCGTGACGACCTCCGTCTGCGCGTCGCCGTCCAGCCCGGCGGCTGCTCCGGCCTCATCTACCAGCTGTACTTCGACGAGCGCGTCCTCGACGGTGACGCCACCGTCGACTTCGGCGGCGTCGGAGTGATCGTCGACAAGATGAGCGTTCCCTACCTTGACGGTGCGTCGATCGACTTCGAGGACACCATCCAGAAGCAGGGATTCACCATCGACAACCCGAACGCCGGCGGCAGCTGCGCGTGTGGAGACAGCTTCCACTAGGCGGATTTTCAGGAATTCATGCAGGGGACGCGCCGGGAACGGCGGGTCCCCTGCATCTTTTAACCCCCGCGGGGCCGCCGGAAACCGGGCAGCACGCGCCAAATGGTCGAGAGCGGGGCGATCGATCGGGCTAGACTGATGGCTGAAATAACACTGTCATCGAAAGGTCCCAGGTGCGCTCGAATCGTCGACTCCGATGGGCTGCTATACCGGTTGCCATCACGCTTGCCGTGGTTCTCGCCGGCTGTACCCAGGCCGAACTGCACGGCTATCTTCCCGGATTCGTGGAGGGCGAAGCGCCCGTCACGAATCACACCGAGCGCATAGCAGGGCTGTGGACCACATCGTGGATCGTGCTCCTGGGTGTCGGTCTGCTGACCTGGGGACTCATCATCTGGGCCATCGTGGTCTACCGCAGGAGGAAGGGCCAGACCGGCCTTCCTGTCCAGATGCGGTACAACATGCCGATCGAGATCTTCTACACGATCGTGCCCCTCATCCTCGTTCTCGGGTTCTTCGCCTTCACCGCGCGTGACCAGGCCGCCATCGAGACCCAGTACGAGAACCCTGACGTGGAGATCGAAGTCTTCGCCAAGCAGTGGGCATGGGACTTCGTGTACTCGGGCGCCGTCGACGGCGAAGACGTCTGGTCCGCAGGCGTCCAGGGCGAGCAGGAAGAGGGTGCCCCAGCAGGCGCCATCGACCAGGAGAAGCTCCCCACCCTCTACCTGCCGGTCGGAGCCGATGTCACCATCGCCCTCCAGTCCCGCGACGTCATCCACTCCTTCTGGGTCATCGACTTCCTCTACAAGAAGGACATGTTCCCCGGCAAGACCAACTACATGTCGTTCTCGCCCGAGCGCGAGGGCACATACGCGGGCAAGTGCGCCGAGCTCTGCGGCGAGTACCACTCCCTGATGTTGTTCAACGTCAAGGTCGTCTCGCAGGACGAGTACGACGACTACCTGCAGTCGCTCGCCGACGACGGAAACATCGGCGACTTCGGCGAGGACTTCTCTCGCAACACCAACCTGCCGGGAACCGACGCGCCGGCCCGCGTTGAGGAAGAGAACGAATAGTCATGGCTACAACACTCGAGATCCCAGCGGGCCAGGCCAGGGTCATCAACCGCAACACGGCCCAGCGCAAGGGAAACATCATCGTCAGCTGGATCACCTCCACTGACCACAAGACGATCGGGTACATGTACCTGATCGCCTCGTTCCTGTTCTTCTGCGTCGGCGGCGTGATGGCACTGATCATCCGTGCCCAGCTCTTCGAACCAGGCCTCAGCCTGCTCGAGACCAAGGAACAGTACAACCAGCTGTTCACCATGCACGGCACGATCATGCTGCTCATGTTCGCGACGCCACTGTTCGCCGGTTTCGCCAACGCGCTCATGCCGCTGCAGATCGGCGCCCCCGACGTCGCGTTCCCGCGACTGAACGCCTTCGCGTTCTGGCTGTTCCTGTTCGGCAGCCTCCTGGCCGTCGGCGGGTTCCTCACCCCGCAGGGTGCTGCATCCTTCGGCTGGTTCGCGTACGCACCACTGTCGAGTACGACCTTCTCTCCTGGCATCGGTGGGAACCTCTGGGTCCTCGGGCTCGCGCTTTCCGGATTCGGAACCATCCTCGGTGGTGTGAACTTCATCACGACGATCATCACCATGCGCGCGCCTGGCATGACGATGTTCCGGATGCCGATCTTCACCTGGAACACGCTCGTCACCTCGCTGCTCGTCCTGATGGCCTTCCCTGTCCTGGCCGCCGCGCTCTTCGCGCTCGGCGCCGACCGCGTGTTCGGCGCTCACATCTACGACGCCGAGAACGGCGGAGTGATCCTCTGGCAGCACCTGTTCTGGTTCTTCGGCCACCCCGAGGTCTACATCATCGCCCTGCCGTTCTTCGGGATCGTGAGTGAAGTCTTCCCCGTGTTCAGCCGCAAGCCGATCTTCGGATACAAGACCCTGGTCTACGCGACGATCTCGATCGCCGCCCTGTCCGTCACCGTGTGGGCCCACCACATGTACGTCACCGGCTCGGTCCTCCTGCCGTTCTTCTCCCTGATGACGATGCTCATCGCCGTTCCAACCGGTGTGAAGATCTTCAACTGGGTCGGAACGATGTGGCGCGGCTCAGTGACGTTCGAGACGCCGATGCTCTGGGCGATCGGCTTCCTGGTCACCTTCACCTTCGGTGGACTGACCGGTGTCATCCTCGCATCGCCTCCGCTCGACTTCCACGTGTCAGACACGTACTTCGTGGTCGCGCACTTCCACTACGTGGTGTTCGGAACCGTCGTCTTCGCCATGTTCAGCGGGTTCTACTTCTGGTGGCCCAAGTGGACGGGCAAGATGCTGAACGAGAAACTCGGCTACTGGCACTTCTGGCTGCTGTTCATCGGCTTCCACACCACCTTCCTCATCCAGCACTGGCTCGGCGTGATCGGCATGCCGAGGCGGTACGCCACGTACTCGCCTGAGGACGGCTTCACCTGGATGAACCAGCTCTCCACGGTCGGATCGATGATCCTCGCCCTGTCGATGCTGCCGTTCTTCCTGAACGTCTACATCACGGCGCGCAAGGCACCGAGGGTGACCGTGAACGACCCGTGGGGCTACGGTGGATCGCTCGAGTGGGCGACCTCCTGCCCGCCGCCCCGCCACAACTTCACGTCGATTCCGCGCATCCGTTCGGAGCGTCCGGCCTTCGACCTGAACCACCCCGAAGCCGGCATCCCCGTCGGCATCGGCCCGGCGAAGGACGCCCCTGACGCCCCAACGTACGACCGCGCGGAAGGTGAAGTGAAGTAATGAAAGCGAACGTCAACCTCTTCTGGATCCTCGCCGTCTTCTTCGCACTCGTCGCGGGCATCTATGTGTACTGGAGCCTCGCGGCCGCAGAGGAGATCGAGTGGGTCGGCACCGTCGCACTCATCCTCTCCGCTGTGCTCTCGCTGTTCCTCGGCTTCTACCTCAACCGGGTGCACAAGCATCAGGGCGGCGAACTGCCCGAGGACACCCTGAGCGCCAACATCGACGACGGTGACCCCGAGGTCGGGCACTTCAGCCCGTGGAGCTGGTGGCCGATCATCATGGCCGGCGGTGGAGCACTCATGATGCTCGGTCTCTCGGTGGGCTTCTGGATCTCGTTCATCGCTGCCCCGCTGATCCTCATCGCGGTGATCGGCTGGACCTACGAGTACTACCGCGGATACCACGCTCGCTGAGCGGACCCCGCACGAGAGACGGCCAGGCGCTCAGCGCCTGGCCGTCTCTCTGTGTCCGGGCGGCTGATGCCGTGCCGGGGGACTCAGTCGCGACGGCGGAAGGTCAGCACGGAGACGGATGCCGTGACGCGCGTCGGAACATCCTGGCCCGCTGCGAGCGTGTGATGCGCAGACGGCCCCATGCCGAGCAGGAGCGCGAGGCTGTCGCCCTCGAGGTGCATGAAAAACTCCACCTCGGTCCGCGCTGCGAGGGTGAACCACGGGTCTGCTGAGCGGATCAGGTCGTCCGCCTTGCCCTCGGGTACGTCGAGCGCCAGACCGGCGGCTCGTGCCTCACGGAGATGCGCGCCGGTGGGGACGACGGCGAGAAAGGCACCGTCTGTATCGAGCACGCGGGCGAACTCGGCAAGGTTCCTGGGGGCGAAGACACTCAACAGGACGTCCTGGGACCGGTCGGCGAGCGGCAGGGGCTGCCAGACGTCGAGGACCACCCCCACAGCGCCTGGGACGGCTCCGACAGCGACGCGAACGGCTGCAGGCGACAGGTCGCTGGCGAGGGGAGCCGAGGACGGGAGGGCGGCGCACAGGGCTGAGAGGTAATAGCCGGTGCCGCAGCCGATCTCAGCGACCCGCAGACCGGGAGCATCCGTCACCGCCCGTCCCGCTGCGGAGACGGCCGCGGCGATCGGGGCATAGGCACCGGTGTCGAAGAAGCGGGCGCGGGCCTCGAGCATTGCGGCGCTGTCGCCGCTCACCCTGGTCCTGGGCGGCAGCAGCGACACGTAGCCGCGTTTGTTCACGTCGATGCGATGCCCGGCGTCACAGCCGAGAACGAGGACGTCGATGGGGGAGAGGGGCACCGATCCGCGACCGGCGGAGAAACAGAAGGGGCAGCGCAGCCCTCCTGCCAGATGGCGGAGGGTCAGCGCTGCCCGTTCGGGTGACGTGATCGCCTAGTGGTGGTCGTGCGAGGATTCGAGCTCGGTCTGCGAGACCGGGTCGATCCTGTCCTCGAAGAACCAGCGCGACAGGCTGGCACGGGCACGCTGCCCGACCGTGATCTTGCCGCGGGCGTTCGGGCGGATCATCAGGGGCTGGTAGCTCTCGTGGCTGACGAGCTTCCAGCGCTCGTACTCGTCGACGGGCTCGTGCACCTCGATGTACTCGCCACCGGGGAGGCGGACGATGCGTCCGGACTCGTAGCCGTGGAGGGCGATCGAGCGGTCCTTCTTCTGCAGGGCCAGGCAGGTGCGCTTGGCGATGAAGTACGCGATGACCGGTCCGACGAAGAGCAGGACCTGCAGCGTACGGATGACTCCTTCCATCGTGACGTGGAAGTGCGTCGCGATGATGTCGGAGCTGGCCGCTGCCCAGAGGCACGCGTAGAAGGTGACGCCTGCTGCACCGATGGCGGTGCGGGTCGCGGCGTTACGCGGGCGGTCGAGGATGTGGTGTTCGCGCTTGTCGCCGGTGACCCACGCCTCGATGAACGGGTAGATCAGGACGGTCACGATGAACAGACCGACGACGCCGAGGGGGACGAGGATGCCGAGCGACAGGGTGTGGTCGAGGATCACGATGTCCCAGTTCGACGGAGCCAGTCGGAGCACGCCGTCGGCGAAGCCGATGTACCAGTCCGGCTGGGTTCCCGCTGAGACCGGGGACGGGTCGTACGGGCCGTAGTTCCAGATCGGGTTGATCGTGAACAGCGATGCCATGAGCATCACGACACCGAAGACGATGAAGAAGAACCCACCTGCCTTCGCGGCGTAGACCGGGAGGACGGGGAAGCCGACGACGTTCTGCTGTGTGCGTCCTGGGCCGGCGTACTGGGTGTGCTTGTGCACGACGACGAACAGGAGGTGCAGGGCGATGAGCACGAGGATGATCGCCGGGAGCAGCAGGATGTGCAGCGAGTAGAGACGCCCGACGATGTCGGTGCCGGGGAACTCGCCTCCGAAGAGCAGGAACGAGGTCCAGGTTCCGATCAGCGGGATGCCCTTGACCATGCCGTCGATGATGCGGAGGCCGTTTCCGGAGAGCAGGTCGTCAGGCAGCGAGTACCCGGTGAAGCCCTCAGCCATGGCCAGGATGAAGAGGATGAAACCGATCACCCAGTTCAGCTCGCGCGGCTTGCGGAATGCTCCGGTGAAGAAGATGCGCAGCATGTGCAGGCCGATGGATGCGACAAAGAGCAGGGCTGCCCAGTGGTGGACCTGACGCATGAGCAGGCCGCCGCGGATGTCGAATGAGAGGTCGAGGCTCGACGCCATTGCGGCGGACATCTCGATGCCCTTGAGCGGGACGAACGATCCTTCGTAGTGGACCTCGGCCATCGACGCCTGGAAGAAGAACGTCAGGAACGTTCCTGACAGCAGGATGATGACGAAGCTGTACAGCGCCACCTCACCGAGCAGGAATGACCAGTGGTCGGGGAAGATCTTGCGGCCGAGCTCCTTGACGGCGGTCGAGATGCTCGTGCGCTCGTCGATGTAGTTCGACGCCGCTGCGGTGAAGCCACCGGACTTCTGAGCCGGTGTCGTGGTTTCGGCGGGGGCCGTGACGGTGTTCAATGACGCTCCCAGAAGCTTGGGCCGACAGGTTCGAGGAAGTCGCTCTGGGCGATGAGGTAGCCCTCGTCGTCGATCGCGATGGGAAGCTGCGGGAGGGGACGGGCTGCCGGGCCGAAGATCACGGCGCAGTGGTTGGTGACGTCGAACTGCGACTGGTGGCAGGGGCACAGCAGGTGGTGGGTCTGCTGCTCGTACAGGGCGACAGGGCAGCCGACGTGGGTGCAGACCTTGGAGTACGCGACGATGCCGTCGTACGACCAGCCCTTCTTGTCCTCATCCTCGACGAGGTCTTCCGGCTTGAGGCGCATGAGGAGGACGATGGCCTTCGCCTTCTCCTCCAGATAGCCCTCCGAGTGTCCGACTTCGGCCAGACTCTCCGGGATCACGTGGAACACGGAACCGACGGTGACGTCTGAGGCCTTGATGGGCACGCCGGACGGGTCACGGGCGAGTTTCTCGCCTTCCTTCCACATGGTGTGCTTCAGGAGGTCGACCGGGTTCTGGTTCTCAGGCGCGAGGCCACGGAACAGTACGACGGCAGGCAGCGGGAACGCGATGAGCGCACCGATGAGGCTGTTGCGGATCAACGAACGGCGACCGAAACCGGACTCGGTGTTCGCCTCGTCGAAGATCTCCACGGCACGAGCCCTGGTGTCTTCGCTTCCGCGGACCGGGTGGCGGATGTCGATGCCCTCCTGGTCGTGCATGATCGCCTTGCCCCAGTGCACGGCCCCGATACCGAGGGCGAGCAGTGCGAGCGCGAGGCCGATGCCGATGAAGAGGTTGTTCAGCCGGACGGACTCGAGGTCCTCCGGGATGATCGGGAACGCCATGTACGCCGCGATGGCCCACACGCTGCCCACGATCGACAGGTAGAAGAGGGTGTAGACCGTGCGCTCAGCACGCTTGTCCTTCTTCGGGTCGATGTCGGTGACACGGTGCCTGTGCGGGGGGAATCCCGGGTTCGGAACCGCGTCCCTGGCCACAACCGCCGTACCGACGGCGTGTTCGATGCCGTGGCCGTGGTCTGACGAGTCGGCAGCGGCGAGTTCCGTGCCGCTGTTACCGTCCTGTGCCATTGTGCTCCTTCGTAGTTCTGCGCGTTGTCATTGCCCGGTGCCTAGTTCGACCGTGCCGTGATCCACACGGTGATCGCGACGATGGTCCCGAGGCCGAAGATCCAGAGGAACAGGCCTTCGGCGACGGGGCCGAGGGAACCGAGCGGGTGTCCGCCAGGCGACGGGCTGTTCTCCATGAACTTCAGCGCGGAGATGATGTCGCGCTTGTCTTCCGGTGAGAGGTTGGCGTCGTTGAAGACCGGCATGTTCTGCGGTCCGGTGACCATTGCCTCGTAGATGTGCTCCGGGGCGACCCCGGTCAGCGCTGGGGCGTACTTGCCCTGGGTCAGAGCGCCACCGGCTCCGGCGACGTTGTGGCACATTGCGCAGTTGATCCGGAACAACTCGGCGCCGTTGGTGAGGTCGCCTTCTCCGTCGAGGAGTTCATCGTCGGGGATGCCGGGGCCTGGTGCCGTCGTCGCGACGTACTCCGCGAGCGACTGGATCTGCTCCTCGGTGAACTGGACGGGCTTCTCCGGTGCCTGCGGGCCCTGGGCCTGCATCGGCATCCGGCCGGTTCCGACCTGGAAGTCGACCGCTGCCGCTCCGACGCCGATCAGGCTGGGGGCGACATCCGTGCCGTCAAGGTCGAGACCGTGGCACGACGCGCAGTTGGCCTGGAAGAGCTTCTTGCCGTCCTCGACGCTCGCAGCCGACACGGCGTGAGGAGTCTCGGCGCTTGCGGTGCTCGTGGAGAAGGCTGCGTATGCGCCACCGGTGAACAGCAGCCCTGCGGCGATCAGGGAGATCGTGGCGAGAGGGGAACGGCGGCCCTGCTTACGGCCCGTGCGGGCGGAGGGTGATGGTGTCCTGAGCATTCGTGTGCTGTCTTCCGGTTGCTATTTCAGTATGTAGATGACGAAGAAGAGACCGATCCAGACGACATCGACGAAGTGCCAGTAGTAGGAGACGACGATCGCGCTTGTCGCTTCCTTGTGGCCGAAAGCCTTGACGGCGTACGAACGGCCGATCACGAGGAGGAAGGCGATGAGGCCGCCCGTCACGTGAAGACCGTGGAAACCGGTGGTGAAGTAGAACGCGGAACCGTAGGCGTTGGAGGAGAGCGACACGCCCTCGCTGACGAGGGTCGCGTACTCGAAGATCTGGCCGGCGACGAAGATCGCGCCGAGGGCATAGGTGAGGAAGAACCACTCGACCATGCCCCACTCGCTTGGCTTCCAGCCGATGGAGCGCGGCTGCATCCGCTCCGCCGCGAACACGCCGAACTGGCAGGTGAACGAGGACGCCACGAGGATGATCGTGTTGACCGTCGAGAACGGAATGTTCAGCAAAGCGGTCTCGCTGGCCCACAGGTCCGGTGCCACGGAACGGAGGGTGAAATAGATCGCAAACAGGCCCGCGAAGAACATGACCTCGCTGCCGAGCCACACGATGGTGCCCACGGCGACAGTGTTTGGCCTGTTGATCTTCGGGGCTCTCGCCGCATAGTTCAATGAAGTGCTCGTCACCCTTCCATTATGGCCGATATCCCGGCAGCTTTTTCGCAATCGGGGCCCCTCAGGCCCGAGTCTTTAGTTAGGCGAGCCTTAGTTCTGGCCGGGAGTCGACCGGGAATTCGCCCAACTGTCCGCTGTCGATACCATTTGAGCTATGTCTGATTCCCCGAGCTGGCCATACATCCTCACCGAACTGCTGGGTGGCACCGACCTCAGCGTCGCCGAAGCCACCTGGGCGATGGAGCAGGTCATCAGCGGGGAGGCCACCTCAGCGCAGATCGCCGGGTTCCTCGTCGCGCTCAGGGCGAAGGGTGAATCCGTCAACGAAATCGTCGGATTCCGCGACGCGATCCTCGAAAAATCCGTGCATCTTCCGGTCGACTCGATGGCCCTCGACATCGTGGGAACAGGGGGAGACCGATTCGGCACGGTGAACGTCTCGACCATGGCCTGCGTCGTCGTCGCGGCAACGGGGGTTCCTGTGATCAAGCACGGCAACCGCGCCGTCAGCTCGACGTCAGGAGCGAGTGATGTGCTGTCTGCCCTCGGCATCGACCTGACCCTGTCGCCGGATGCCGTCGCATCCGCCCTGACCGAAACAGGGATCACGTTCGCTTTCGCCTCCGCTTTCCACCCCGGATTCCGCCACGCGGCGCCGGTGAGGGCCGAACTCGGGGTACCGACGGTGTTCAACTACCTCGGCCCGCTCTGCAACCCTGCCCGCCCGGAAGCCTCCGCGGTGGGCGTCGCGCAGCTCGACAGGGTTCCCCTCTTCGTCGGGGTCTTCCAGACGCGGGGCGCGACAGCACTCGTCTTCCGCGGCGACGACGGCCTCGACGAGCTCACCACGACGGGGCACTCCCACATCTGGGAGATCAGCAGGGGACTCGTCACCGAGCACGACCTCGACCCGCGCGACCTCGGCATCCCCAGGTCGAGGATGAGCGACCTCATCGGCGGGGACCCGCAGCACAACGCCGGGGTCGTTCGCCGGGTGCTCGATGGCGAGCAGGGTCCTGTGCGTGACATCGTGCTGCTGAACGCCGCAGCAGGCCTCGTCGCGTACCGGCTCGCTGAGGACCCCGCCCAGATGCAGGTGGGCATCCTTGAGCGGTTCGCCGAACAGCTCGAGGTGGCCAGGGAGTCGATTGACTCCGGCCGCGCGTCGGCGAAGCTCGACGAGTGGGTGGCAGCGACACAGGCGGCCCGCTGACCCCTTCCGCGCGCAGGTCGCAGACGGCTAGGTTGAGTGCAGGCTGCCCCAGCCGGCACCAATCCCCGGTTCGCGCACAAGCAGGAGAGTTCAATGAAGAAGCTCATCAACGACCCGAAGAACGTCGTCACCGAAGCGGTCGAAGGATTCGCGTTAGCGCACGCGGACATCGTTCGCGCCTCGACGGATCCGATTTACCTGGTCAGGGCGGATGCCCCGTCGGGCAAGGTCGGAATCGTCTCGGGCGGCGGAAGCGGGCACGAGCCACTCCACGGCGGGTTCGTCGGCTACGGCATGCTCGACGCCGCGGTCCCCGGCGCCGTGTTCACCTCGCCGACTCCTGACCCCATCGTCGCCGCAACCACCGCGGTGGACGGAGGCAAGGGCGTGCTGCACATCGTCAAGAACTACACCGGCGACGTGCTCAACTTCGAGACAGCTGCCGACCTCGCCGGTGCCGATGGGATCGAGGTTCGGAGTGTCATCGTCAACGACGACGTCGCCGTCCAGGACTCGCTCTACACCGCCGGCCGCAGGGGAGTGGCGGGGACGGTCCTCGTCGAGAAGATCGCCGGTGCCTCGGCCCAGCGTGGTGACTCACTCGATGAGGTGACCGCCGTCGCCGAGAAGGTGATCGGTCAGGTCAGATCGATGGGCGTCGCGCTCACCCCGTGCGTGGTCCCTCACGCCGGCGAGCCGAGCTTCATCCTTGAAGACGACGAGATCGAGATCGGCATCGGCATCCACGGTGAGCCGGGGCGCGAGAAGGTCAAACTCCAGCCGGCCGACGCGATCGTCGACCGCCTTCTCGGTCCTATCCTCGACGACATCCCGTTCGCCTCAGGCGACAAGGTCCTGCTCCTCGTGAACGGGATGGGCGGGACACCGCAGGTTGAGCTGTACATCGTCTACAGGCACGCAGCAGAAGTCCTCGCCGCCCGCGGTATCGAGGTCACCCGCTCCCTCGTCGGCAACTACACGACGTCGCTGGAGATGCAGGGGATGTCGATCTCGGTGCTCAAACTGGACGATGAGCTGACCGAGCTGTGGGACGCGCCCGTCCAGACCGCAGCACTCCGCTGGGGCCGCTGACCCGTGATCGCGACGCAACGAGAGGACACCCGATGAGCCTGGGCACCGAGTGGGTCACCGAATGGGTGCGGTCGAGCGCCGCCGTCATCGCCGAACACCGGGTGGAGCTGATCACTCTGGACCGGGACATCGGAGACGGCGACCACGGCGAGAACATGGACAGAGGTTTTTCCGCTGTGCTCGCCAAGCTCGACGACCTCCCCGCCGACGCGATCCCCGCGGACGTGCTCAAGCTCGTCGCGACGACGTTGATCTCGACGGTCGGTGGAGCGGCCGGCCCTCTCTACGGGACGGCATACCTCAAAGCCGCTGGCGCGGTCGCAGGGAAGACCGACCTCGATGCGGCTGCGATCGCGTCGCTCCTCGGCGCCGCGCGCGACGGGATCGTCCTCAGAGGCAAGGCGGAGCCGGGCGACAAGACGATGATCGATGCCTGGACGCCCGCGGTCGATGCCGCGGAAGCGGCCGTCGCTGACGGCGCATCGGAGGTCGGCGTGCTCGAGGCGGCGGCGGCGGCGGCGGAGTCCGGGGCAGAGGCGACGGAGCCGCTGGTCGCCCGCAAGGGACGCGCGAGCTACCTGGGGGAGCGCGCCATCGGGCACAGGGACCCGGGAGCCCAGTCGACAGCCCTGCTGCTGCGGGCGGCGGCCGATCGCGCCGCAGGCGTGTCGGCGCCATGACGGTCGGCCTCGTCTTCGTCTCGCACAGTTCGAAGATCGCCGATGGCCTGGTCGACCTCGCCGGGCAGATGGCCCCTGACGTCGCCCTCGTCGCGGCAGGCGGCACGGACGACGGCGGGATCGGGACCAGCTTCGATCTCGTGACCGCGGCGATCGGTCAGGCGGACACCGGAGACGGTGTCGTCATCCTCTGCGATCTGGGGTCGGCCATCCTTACGGCCGAGACCGCTCTCGACTTCCTCGATGACGGGGTGCGCTCCCGAGTGGCCATCATCGATGCACCGCTCGTCGAAGGCGGAGTCGCCGCCGCCGTCGCCGCACAGACCGGGCAGGACAGAGGCGGTGTCGCTGCAGCGGCCAGAACGGCGTTCGAGAGGCCTGAGTCCTCCGTCGCGCAGCAAGAGGACCGAGCGCCTTCCGGATACTCCCGCGTCGTCACCGTGATCAACCGAGACGGGCTTCATGCGCGCCCTGCCGCCGATTTCGTCAAGCTCGCAGGCACGTTCACCTCACGGGTCACCGTCAACGGCAAGGACGCGAAGAGCCTGCTCGCGATCATGGCCCTCGGCCTCGTTCGCGGACGCGATGCGGAGATCGCCACGGAGGACCCGGACGGCCGGCCTGCCGTCGACGCTCTGGCCGACCTGGTCGCCTCGGGGTTCGGCGAGGACTGAGCGCACACGCCTCCGGTCGTGTGTGACTGGAGTTGCCAGTGGTGCGCGTGTGACGCGGTTCTGTTAGGTTAGCCGACGGTGCTCTTACCTCATCTCGCAGCAATGCGCGGAGAAGCGACCCGGTGAGTCGTGATCTGGGGGAGTGCTGCATCGCCGGGCGGTTCTGGCCTGGCGTCACAGAGGGGGCACAATCCATGAGGGTCAGACGACGATCGATCGCGGCCGGACTGGCGCTCCTTCTCGCTGCAGGTTCCCTCCTGGCGGCTTCCCCGGCATCCGCTGCCCCCAGCTATCCGACCTGGGAAGACCTGCAGGCAGCACGGAGCGATGCCGCCGCCGCCGAAGTGCAGATCACCGCCGTCACCGACCTGATCGCGTCCCTCGAATCGGCGGCAGCAGAAGCGACCATCACCGCGCAGAAGGCCGCGGAGACCTACCAGGTTGCCAGGGACACCGAGGCCAGGGCGCAGGACGCCGCCGACCGTCTCGCTTCTGAACTCTCGGAGGCGACGGCGGAGGCCGCTGCCGCGTCCAGACAGCTCGGCTCGCTCTTCGCGCGGATGGGCAGGAACGGGAACGCCGACGTCTCGGCGGCGCTGCTCGTCGACTCCACGAACGCAGACAACGCGCTCTACCGTCTCAGCGCCGTGTCGAAGCTCACGTCCCGCTCAGCGCACCTCGTCGACGACGCCGAGCAGGCCGCGAACTCGGTGACCTCGTTGAGCGCGCAGGCGGATGCCGCCGCCACCGTGCTCGAGGACGCCGCGGCAGAGGCCGAATCCCGACTGGCCGATGCCGACGCGGCGGCGGACGCCGCCGACGCGCGCCTCGCGGAGCAGCAGGAGCACGAGGGCGAGCTGTACGCCCAGCTCGCGTTCCTCACCGACGCGTCCCTGTCGATCGAGGAAGCCTACCTCGCCGGAGTCGCCGCACTGGCGGACCGCGACGAGACCGCGCCGCCGGCGACACCGTCTGCACCGGCCGAACCGTCGACACCGGCAGCCCCGCAGACTCCGCAACCGGCCCCAGCCCCAGCCCCAGCCCCAGCCCCAGCGCCGGCCCCGGCTCCCAGCCCGACACCGAAGCCACCCGTACCAGGGAACGGCGGGGGAGCGCCACTCGCGGGCACAGCGGCAGCACGAAGCGCCGTGGCGTTCGCCACAGCGCAGGTCGGAGACTGGTACCGGTTCGCCGGCGAGGGCCCGAACGTGTGGGACTGCTCGGGCCTCACGATGATCGCCTACCGGCAGGCAGGAGTCACCATCGGCGCGCACACGGTCGGAGCCCAGTACCGCTACCTTCGCGATCGTGGTCGCCTCGCCCCGGTCAGCGGCGGACTGCGTGCGGGCGACCTGCTGTTTTACGCCCAGGGTTCGACGACGGACAGCCAGCAGATGTATCACACGACGATGTACATCGGCGGAGGCATGATGGTCGAGGCGCCGCAGCGCGGCAAGCAGGTGCAGATCACTCCGCTGCGCACTCTCCGCCTTGTCCCGTACGCCGGCCGGCCCACCGGATAGCGGCCGGTAGCAGGTTCCTGAGAATTCGTCAAATCGGGAGTACCATGATCCCATGGTCCGGATCAAGAACACGGAGACCACGGACGGCCGGCTGGTCCGGTCGGCTGCGTGGGTCGACCGCAAACTGACACCCGTCTTCGGCCCGCCCCCGGTCGGGCCGTACGCCGACGACGGCAGGGCGCCGGTGTCCACCTGCCCGGTCTGCGGGCATCCGATGGCGGAGCATCGCATCGATCACTCTGCGCGCAACGCCATTCTCGAATGTCCTGCGCCGATCGACCACAACCTGGAGTTCAACGATCACTCGCCCCTCGACGAACTCGGGATGCCGTTGCACGGCCCGCGGCCGGCGAAGAAGGGGCGATGAGCGGCACCCAGACGCTCACACCTGGTGAAACGGCCGAGGCACTGCGGGGGAGCGGTTTCCGGCACGAAGGCGCGGAACTCACCGCCTCCTTCCGTACGGGCGACTTCGCCACCGGCGCCCGTCTCGTCGCCGCCATCGCCGAGGCTGCTGAGGAACTCAACCATCACCCCGACCTGACGCTCAGCTACGGAGTCGTCGGGGTGCGACTGTCTTCACACGACGCGGGTGGAGTGACACAGCGTGATCTCGAACTCGCCCGCAGGATCACCGCGGCGGCCGGTGCCGTCGTCGCGGACTCGTCCCCGGCCGGTTGAAGGCGCGCGACCGGGCCGCCGACGGGCGACGGGTCGCGATCACCCGGATCGGGGGATACCTGGCCTTCCTCCGACTCGAAGAATAGGACGAAACGAGTGCTCTAGCGCCACTCCGGCGCGGGCGGAACTCAGGAGGGCCACGATGCCGAACGGCAAACCGAACATTCTCGTGATCTGGGGCGATGACATCGGCATCACCAACCTCAGTTGCTACAGCGACGGTCTGATGGGCTACCGGACGCCGAATATCGACAGGATCGCCGAAGAGGGGATGCGTTTCACCGACTCGTACGGCGAACAGAGCTGCACGGCAGGCCGGTCCTCGTTCATCACCGGCCAGAGCGTGTTTCGGACCGGGCTGAGCAAGGTGGGGATCCCCGGCGCGGACATCGGCCTGCGGGCCGAGGATCCGACCATCGCCCAACTGCTGAAGCCTCACGGCTACGCGACGGGGCAGTTCGGTAAGAACCACCTCGGAGACAAGAACGAGTTCCTGCCGACCGTCCACGGTTTCGATGAGTTCTTCGGCAACCTCTACCACCTCAACGCCGAGGAAGAACCCGAATCGGCGAACTGGCCGAGCCCAACGGAGTTTCCGGAGTTCAACGAGCGATCCCGACCGCGAGGAGTGATTCACTCCTGGGCCACCGAGGAGGACGACGACACGGTCGACGGCCGTTTCGGCAGGCGGGGGAAGCAGAGGATCGAAGACACCGGCCCGCTGACGAAGAAGCGGATGGAGACGATCGACGACGACTTCGCCTCGGCAGCCCAGGACTTCATCGGGCGTGCCCACGACGCAGACACGCCGTTCTTCGTCTGGATGAACACCACGCACATGCACTTCAGGACGCACCCGAAACCGGAGAGCGTCGGACAGGCGGGGCGGTGGCAGTCCGAGTACCACGACACGATGATCGATCACGACAACCTCGTGGGCGACCTGCTCGATCAGCTCGATGAACTCGGCATCGCCGATGACACCATCGTCATCTACTCCACGGACAACGGCCCGCACATGAACAGCTGGCCTGATGCAGGCATGACACCGTTCCGGAGTGAGAAGAACACCAACTGGGAGGGTGCATTCCGCGTCCCGGAGATGGTTCGCTGGCCCGGCCGCATCCCGGCCGGTGTCGTATCGAACGAGATCATCCAGCACCACGACTGGTTGCCGACGTTCCTCGCCGCCGCCGGAGACACGAGCGTCGTCGATGAACTCAAGGAGTCGAAGACGATCGGCGACACGACGTTCAAGGTACACATCGACGGCTACAACCTTCTCCCGTTCCTGACAGGCGAGGTGGACGAGAGCCCGCGCAAGGGACTGGTGTACTTCTCCGACGACGGAGACGTCGTCGCACTGCGCTTCGACAACTGGAAGATGGTGTTCATGGAGCAGCGCACGGCCGGCACCCTGGCCGTGTGGGCGGATCCGTTCGTCCCGCTGAGAATTCCGAAAGTGTTCAACCTGCGGACGGATCCGTTCGAGCGCGCCGACATCACGTCGAACACCTATTACGACTGGCTTCTCAACAACGCCTACCTGGTCTACGCAGGACAATCGATCATGACGAAGTTCCTCGTGACGTTCGTGGAATTCCCCCCGCGTCAACGCGCCGCCAGCTTCAGCATCGACCAGGCGGTGGAGAAGCTGGAGACCATGCTCGCCGGTGGGGACTGACGGAACAGCGGATGGCGTCACTCACCGAATCATCGATGACGAACCACTCTCGCGCATCCGCCGACTTCATTTGGCTCGATGGCGGCGAATTCACCATGGGCACCGACGGGCTCTACCCGGAGGAGGCACCCGCCCATCGTGTACGGGTCGGCGGATTCCGGATCAGCCCGACCGCCGTCACGAACCGGGAGTACGCCGCGTTCGTGACGGCCACCAGGTACCGGACCGTCGCCGAACGACCTCTCGACCCCGCCGATTTCCCCGGTGCTCCTGCCGAGAACCTCGTGCCGGGGTCGATGGTGTTCACCGGTACCCCTGGACCAGTCGACCTGCGACACCTGAGTCAGTGGTGGGCGTGGACACCTGGGGCGAACTGGCGGCGCCCGTTCGGGCCGGGGTCGACGATCGGGAACCGTGCGGAGCATCCTGTCGTGCACATCGCCTACCAGGATGCCGAGGAGTATGCGGAGTGGGCAAAGAGCCGCCTGCCAACGGAGGCCGAATGGGAGTTCGCAGCGCGAGGCGGGCTGGACGGAGCGCGGTACACGTGGGGCGACGAGCCCGAGCCGCCCGATCAGCCTCGCGCCAACTACTGGCACGGCGAGTTCCCCTGGCGAGCTAACCCCGGCTACGGGTCGACGGCCCCAGTGGGTTCGTTTCCCGCCAACGGCTACGGGCTGTTTGACATGTCTGGCAACGTCTGGGAGTGGACGTCGGACTGGTACCGGGGGTACGAAGCCGGGCACGGCTGTTGCGCTCCCGAGAACCCCAGGGGAGGGAGCAGGGAGGCCAGCATCGATCCTGCCGAGCAGTTCCCCGTGCCCAGGAAGGTCGTGAAGGGCGGATCGTTCCTCTGCGCCGACAGTTACTGCATGCGCTATCGCCCCGGCGCCAGGCGCCCGCAGATGGTCGACACCGGCATGAGTCACGTCGGGTTCAGGTGCGCCAGCTGAATCGCATCCGCGGCTTGTGATCACCCGGAGCGGGGGATGCCCGGTCGGTCTCCCACGCGAAGAATGACGGCAACCAGACGTTCCGTGCCTCTGCGAGGAGCGTGGCCGGGAATTCCGAGCGGAAGGGGCCGAGATGCCCAACGGTGAGGCGAAGGGCAGCGAGGTCGAAGCGCCCCCGTTCAACGGCCGTCTCGCCCTCCTGCTCGCGATGGCGATGTTCGTGCTCGTGGTCGACACATCCATCATGAACGTGTCGATCTCGGCCGTCGTGGAGGAGATCGGTGTCGCCGTGAGCGATGTGCAGTCCGCGATCGCCCTCGAGGCGCTGGTCTCCGCGGCGTTCATCCTCATCGGCAGCAAGGTGGGCGACCTCATCGGGCGCAAACGCGCATACGTGATCGGGCTGCTCGGCTACGCAGTGGGGGCCCTGGCCATGACCCTCGCTCAGTCCATCCTCCCGATCATCATCTTCTGGGCCGTCATCGGCGGACTTGGAGCATCCCTCCTCCTGCCATCGATGCAGTCGCTCATCCACGGAAATTTCCAGGGCGCACACCAGCAACGCGTCTACGCGCTCGTCGGCGCATCCGCGGCGATCGCGGCCGCTGTCGGTCCACTTATCGGCGGCTTCATCACGACGTTCCTGTCGTGGCGTGTCGCCTTCCTGCTCGAAGCCGTCATCATCGCCATCGTCCTCTCCGGGATCAAACTCGTGCACGACGTGCCGTACACGGGGAGCAGGGAGATCGACTTCGTCGGCGCTGTCCTCTCCGTCGTCGGAATGGGCGGCATCGTCCTCGGCATCCTGGTCTGGCAGGAAGGCGGGGACCGCGTCGCCCTCCTGATCGGGGTGGGCGCCATAGCCCTCGCCGGTCTCGTTCTCTGGCTGGTCAGACGCAAACGACGCGAAAAGGCGACGCTTCTGGATCCGGAGCTCTTCCGCGTGAAGACGTTCCGGTTCGGGATCTCGCAGCAGATGCTCCAGCAGATCGCGCTCGGCGGCACGATGATCGTGCTGCCGCTCTACCTCCAGATGGTGCTCGAGTACAACGCGATGCTCGCCGGCCTGTCGATCGCGCCGTTGTCGCTGACCATGTTCGGGGTAGCGATGCTCGCAGGAAAACGGGTAGGAAGACGCAGACCGGCCATCCTCGTCCTGTGGGGTTTCGCGCTCCTCGTTGTCGGCCTGGTGATCCTCATCCCGATCATCCCGCGCGCAGACAGCGGATGGTGGATGGTCGTGCCGCTCGTCATCGCCGGGGCCGGTGTCGGACTCCTCGTCTCCCAGCTCAACAACTACACGTTGTCGCCGGTCTCGGATGAGCGTGTCAGCGAGGCCGCCGGGGTCAATTCCGCTGCCGGCTCATTCGGGCTCTCGTTCGGACTGGCGTTCGCAGGGGCCATCATGCTCGCGGCCCTCGCGCCGGTCTTCAGCACCATGGCCGAGTCGAGCGCCGTTCTCCCGGCGAGCGAGCAGCAGCAGGTCGCAGAGGCCCTCGACAGGGATGCTCAGATCCTCAGCACCACTCAGCTCGAGGAGCAACTCGCCGGTCAGCCTGAGGAGATCCAGGACGAAATCATCCGGATCAACACGGACGCCCGTGCCATCGCACTCCAGATCGCGCTCCTGATCCCGATCGTCGCCGGGCTGGTCGGCTTGTTCCTGTCGACCAGGATGTTGAGGATCCCCGATCCGAAGCCGGCGGGGGACGGAGCAGGGATGCTCATCGGTTGAGGCGCTGAGGGCGTTTCGCCGCACGAACAGAGACGGCATGGCGATTTCGCGCCATGCCGTCTCTGTTCGGTGACCGGTGGTTACGACCGGGAGGGCGTGTTCTCGCGCTCCTTGGTGTCGGCGGCGTCTGCTGCCGGCCTCCGGGCATCCGCGAGCTGGGCCGCCTCGAGCTCTTCGGCTTCCTCACCGCCGATGGCCTCACCGCGGGCAACGAGACCCGCGACATCGGAGAGCTTGATCTGCTTGAGGAACAGCGACAGAAGGAACGCCAGCCCGATGAAGGGGAGGAGGTACCAGAAGACCGGCGCGAGGGCATCCGCGTATGCCGTCACGACACCGTCGCGCAGGGCATCCGGCAGCTGGCTGAGCGTCTGCGGATCGAGTGTCGCCGTGGCGTTCGCCGCGTCGGAGGCGCTCGCCCCTGCCCCGGCGAAGACGTCGGTGAGGTTGTCGGTGAGCCTGGTGGTGAAGATCGTTCCGAAGACGGCCACGCCGAGGGATGCACCTACTTCACGGAAGTAGTTGTTCGTGCTCGTCGCTGTTCCGATCATCGAGGCGTCGACGGAGTTCTGGGTGACCAGGACGACGACCTGCATGATGAGTCCGAGGCCTGCGCCGAAGACGAACAGGTAGATGCAGATGAGCCAGATCGGTGTGTCGGCGGTCAACGTCGTCATCGCGACCATGGCTGCACCGGTGATGAGCGTGCCCAGGATCGGGAAGATCTTGTACTTGCCCGTGCGGGTGATGGCCACACCGGAACCGATCGAGGTTCCGATCAGGCCGACCATCATCGGGAGCATGAGCAGACCGGATGCCGCAGCAGACGTCCCAGAGGACATCTGGAGGAAGGTCGGAACGAAGCCGATGGCAGCGAACATCCCCAGCCCGAGCGTGAGGCCGATGGCCGTAGCGTTGACGAAGATCGGGTTCTTGAAGAGCGACAAGGGGATGATCGGGTCCTTCGCCCTGGCCTCGACGAGAACGAAGATGAGTGCCGAGACAACCATTCCGATGCCGAACAGCCAGGTCTCGATCGCGTCCCAGCCGTGGTCGGAGTCGCCACCGAAGTCGGTGAAGAAGATGAGGCAGGTGGTGAACGCCGAGAGGAAGATGACACCCAGGATGTCGATCGGTGCAGTCGCCTTCTTGTTCGGCAGTTTCAGCGTGAACCATGCAACGGCGAACGCGGCGATCCCGACGGGGATGTTGATGTAGAACGCCCACTGCCAGGTCATGTGGTCGACGAAGAAACCGCCGAGGAGCGGGCCGCCGACGGCGGAGAGTCCGAAGACGGCGCCGAGGGGTCCGAGGTACTTGCCTCGCTCGGAGGCGGGCACGATGTCGGCGATGATCGCCTGCGAGAGGATCATCAGCCCGCCGCCACCGAGGCCCTGGACGGCGCGCCAGACGATGAGCTGGGTGAAGTCACCCGCGAACGCACAACCGACCGATGCGATCGTGAACAAGGCGATCGCGATGAGGAAGAGGTTGCGCCGTCCGAGCACGTCACCGAACTTGCCGTAGACAGGCATGACGATCGTCGTGGCCAACAGGTAGGCGGTGGTCAGCCAGACCTGGTGCTCGACACCGCCGAGCTGCCCGACGATCGTCGGCATTGCGGTCGAGACGATGGTCTGATCGAGGCTCGAGAGCAGCATGCCCGCGATGAGCGCGGCGAAGATGATCCAGATTCTGCGTTTGGTGAGGAGAAGCGGCGCTTCTGCTGTGGATGTCACTGGTGGGCCTTTCGGGGGAGTGGGGGAGTGAGGACCGCGCGGATGGCGGAAAGTGAGTCGGTGAGTGCTGCGCCGAAGTCTTCGGCCACGCGGGGATCCGAGATCCGGTCAGCCGTCGAACGCATGACTGTTGCGACGATGTCGATCGCGGCGCGAGCGTGCGGGTCGTCCGCGGGAACGCCCTCCCGTTCGGCGACGAGCGCGACGAGGCCGGCTTCGCGTTCCCGCCCCGCTCCGATGAACCGGGCCAGCAGCCTCGGTTCGCGTTCGAGGACCTTCATGAAGGCGATGTGCTCCGTCGCATCGTGTCCGGCCGAGCCGATGTGCTCGACCGCGAAGTCGATCAGGTCGTCCACGACCGCGGCCCAGCCCCTGGACCCCCGCGACCGGAAGTCTTCGGTGAACTTCGCCATGTCTTCGGTCTCGTCGACGCCGAGGACGGCATCTTCTTTCGATGGGAAGTAGTTGAAGAATGTGCGGCGGGAGATGCCGACCTCGGCACAGACCTCTTCGATCGTGAACCCATTGAGGCCGCGTTCAGCCGTGAGGCGCCTGCAGAGTGTCGTGACAAGGGAGGCGGTCGCCTGCTTGCGCAGAGCGGCCCGGTTCTCGGTTGCACTTTCATTCATAGAGTGCACTATTGCACTTTGTATGTGATTGTGCAAATTGTGCGCAGGAGCGACAGCCGAGCGTGAGGGAGAGCGGCGGAACGGGATGCGAAAAGGGGGGTGTGTGTCAAGTACGCTTGACATCAGCCGCGAGCTTCGCCTATCGTGTCAAGTGTACTTGACACGCAGCGGAAGGTTGCACCATGACGGCATCGCAGGACACCAGTGGCTATCGGGCCGAGATGAGGGCAACAGGGGGACTGGTGGCCTGGACTGTCGCCTGGGCTGCGAGCCTGGCTCTCGCCCGATTCGGCCCTGAGATCTGGGGGGACTTGCCGTCGGTGACGTGGGCGGCAGTGCTTCTGAACCTGGCCGTCGGGATCGGCTGGATCATCGCGTTCACTCGTTTTCTCCGGGCGCTCG
Source organism: Mycetocola sp. Y171 (assembly GCF_056713165.1). Lineage (NCBI taxonomy): Bacteria > Bacillati > Actinomycetota > Actinomycetes > Micrococcales > Microbacteriaceae > Mycetocola > Mycetocola sp. Y171. The sequence goes on along the minus strand of NZ_JBWYGX010000002.1, from coordinate 1,065,190 downwards.
ACGATCTACAGCGCAAGATCGTGCAGGATGCTCTCGCGGTCACCCTGGGGGTGGGATGGGTCGCCGGATTCGGCTACGTCGCCGCAGAGGCCGCCGGCCTTGTTTCCATCGAGGTGGACGCCGCGGTTCTTCCAGCCTTCATGGGTGTCGTCTTCATGGTCGCCTTCGTCGTCGGGAAGATCCGGTACCGATGAGGAACGCCATCGCATCCCTCCGGTCGGAGCACTCGTGGACGCAGGCGGACGTGGCGCAGCGCGTCGGCGTTTCCCGGCAGACGATCAACGCGATCGAGACGGGCAAATTCGACCCGAGCCTTCCTGTGGCCTTCCGCCTCGCGCGGCTGTTCGGGCAGAGGATCGATGAGATCTTCTTCGACGAGCAGAGCGAGGATGGCTCCCTGGCCTGATCGGCGGGGAGGTGTCGTTTCGCACGGGGACTACCCCTCGAATCGCTTTGTTGACATAATGTGCATTATCGGCACAAAACCGGAAGTGGCGGGTTCCTCAGGGCTCCGCCGCGTCGCCCCTTCTGCAGACTGTCTCGCGCCGGTCGCATCCCGGCAGGAAATCGCAACGACCGAACGACCAGGCGGTCAGTCTTCGTCGTGCTGGCCGACGCGGTCGTGGCGCGGGTCGTCCGGCGTCGCGCGGGTGATTAGACGTCCGCGCGAAAGCCGTTTCACTCGCGTGAGCGCAGCCCCTCCGCGCAACGAGCCGCCACACGATTTACTTGACATAATTCGTGTGGCGAGTCTCCTCCGCTGACAGGCTCCGGCTACCCGCCGAAGTCGGCGGTATCTCCGACGTAGCGGGTGTTCTCGGCCGGAACCGGCTCCACTGCTGCGGCGGCCACCTCGGCAGCGAACTCCCCGACGTTGTAGAGCTTGCCTGCGGCATCCTTGCGCGCGCTGATGGCGCCGGGGTTCGCGCGCTCGAGCAGTGTCGCCGTGATGGTTCCCTCGATCATGTCGCCCGAGACGACGACGAACTCGATTCCCTTCTCGGCCAGTTCAGGGATGCGCGCGCGGAGGGCGTCCTCTCCCGCGCGCTTCGACAGGGCGACCGGCTCGTATTCGGGCATCGTGGACGTCGTGCGGATGAAGTGGGCCTGGTGGCTCGTGACGAAGACCACACGGGAGCCGTCGTGAAGCAGCCCCAGGGCGGAATCGAGCACGTTGACCTGGGCGTCACGGTTGAGCTGCATGGCGTAGTCGGCGGCCATGCCGCTCTCCATGCCGCCAGACGCGTTGAGGACGAGCACGTCGAGGTGACCATACTGCTCCGCGACAGTGTCGAACATCGCCTGGACGGATGCCGGGTCGGTCAGGTCGGCTCCGACCGTGATGGCGGTGCCCCCGAGCGCGCGGATCTGGTCGGCGAGCTTGATCGCCCGCGCTTCCTTGTTACGGAAGTTGATGACGACATTCGCGCCCGCCTCGGCGAAGTAGCGCACGGTGTCTGCGCCGATCCCGCGTGACGATCCGGTGACGAGGACGTTCTTGCCGGTGAGCGAACCTGCGGCGAGAGGGTTGGACACGGTAACTCCTTCGAGACGGTGGCGTTGCGGCGACGGCGGCAATCCCAGCCTCCGAGACTATCAAGAACTCCACGGCGCCGACCGCCCACCTGATAGATTCAGGAGTAACACTGGCCCCACGGGTGGCGGCTGGAAGGGGCGTGACATGGACTGGATCGTTCAGTACTCATGGGTGATCTGGCTGGTCCTGATCCTGCTCTTCGTCACCATCGAGATGCTCACTCTCGAGTTCACCTTCCTCATGCTGGCCATCGGCAGCTTTGTCGGCCTGGTCTCCGGCCTCTTCGGTGTCCCCTGGTGGGCGCAGTTCCTCATCGGCGCCGCGGCATCCGTTGTGCTCCTGCTGCTCGTCCGTCCGCCGCTGCTCCGTGCCCTCCGCAAGGGCGAAGACCCGGCCAAGAGCAACGTCGACGCCCTGCTCGGAGCCCGCGGCCTCGTCGTTCAGACCGTCTCAGGTCACGGCGGCCAGGTCAAGCTCTCGAACGGCGAGCTGTGGACCGCCGTCGTTCCCACCGACTCCCCCGCAACAAGCCTGGAACCCGGGACCGCGGTGCGCGTGCTCGCCATCGAAGGAGCGACCGCGGTGGTCGTGCCGAACTGAGAGGAAACCCGCCATGACTCCTGCTGAATTCGTGGGAACCACCATCGGATGGATCATTGCGATCGTCATCGTCATCTTCATCGTTGTGGTGCTGTTCAGGGCCATCCGGATCATCCCGCAGGCCTCGGCCGGCGTCGTCGAACGCCTGGGCAGGTATCACAAGACACTGCAGCCGGGGCTGAACATCCTCGTCCCGTTCATCGACCGGCTCCGTCCCCTGATCGACATGCGCGAACAGGTGGTGTCCTTCCCGCCGCAGCCGGTGATCACCGAGGACAACCTCGTCGTCTCCATCGACACCGTCGTCTACTTCCAGGTGACGGATGCGCGCGCTGCCACATACGAGATCGCCAACTACCTCGGCGCAGTGGAGCAGCTCACCACGACGACGCTCCGTAACGTCGTCGGTGGGCTCAACCTCGAAGAAGCTCTCACGAGCCGTGACAACATCAACGGGCAGCTGCGCGTCGTCCTCGACGAGGCGACAGGCAAGTGGGGCATCCGCGTCGGGCGTGTCGAGCTCAAGGCCATCGACCCGCCCCTCTCCATCCAGGACTCGATGGAGAAGCAGATGCGCGCCGAGCGTGATCGCCGTGCGTTGATCCTCACCGCTGAGGGAACCAAGCAGTCCGCGATCCTCACGGCTGAGGGTGCGCGGCAGGCCGCGATCCTCAGCGCCGAAGGTGATGCGAGGGCCGCCGTGCTTCGTGCGCAGGGTGAGGCCGAGGCGATCACAACCGTCTTCGACGCCATCCACCGTGGGGACCCTGACCCGAAGCTGCTGGCGTACCAGTACTTGCAGACGCTGCCGAAGCTCGCAGACGGATCGGCGAACAAGCTCTGGATCATCCCGTCCGAACTCACCGAAGCGCTCAAGGGGCTCGGCAAGGCGTTCGTCCCAGGAAAGGGAGACGACCGGCCGTACGCTCCCCCGGCCGCACCCACCCCTGACGTGCCGTCGAGCATCTTCCCGCCGGCAGCGCCGCCATCGGCCGCTCCCCCGATCCCGCCCACTCCCCCGGCCTCCGAGTAGGCCATGGACGTCGAACGCACGGCCTCGGTGTATTTCGATCCGCCGGGGCCGCGCGTCTTCGCGCACAGAGGGCTCGCAACGAACGTGCCCGAGAACACGATCGCCGCTTTCCAGGCAGCGGTGGATGCCGGCGCGGTGTATCTCGAGACGGATGCCCACGCAACAGCCGACGGGGTCGCCGTTCTCGTGCATGATCCGGAGATCGTCGTCGACGGGGTCACGCACGCCGTGCGCAACCTCACCCTGAGCCAGCTGCGACAGCTCGACCTGGGCCTCGGCCACCATGTGCCGACTCTGGCCGGTGCGCTCGTCACGTTCCCTGACATCCGGTTCAACATCGATGTGAAGTCCGAACAGGCGGCAGGCCCGGTGTCGCACGCGATCCGGGCGGAGCGGGCGACCGACCGGGTGCTCATCACCTCGTTCGACGAAGCACGACGCGCACGCGCCACCGCGTCACTTCCCGGTGTCGCCACGTCGGCGTCGTCGGAGCGCTTCAGTCGTGCATTTCTGGGCGCGCGGCTGGGTTCGGCGGCGCTCGTCCGTTCGGCACTGGGCGACATCTCGAGCGTGCAGATCCCCGAACGGCACCGCAACCTGAGACTGGTGACGGCCCGGACGGTTCGAACGTTCCACCGCGCCGGGGTCGAGGTCCACGTCTGGACCGTGAACTCCCCCGCGGACATGAGCCGGTTGCTCGACCTCGGAGTCGACGGGATCATCACCGATCGTGCCGACCTTGCCCTCCCCCTCGTGGCGGCGAGACGGCCAGGGACCAAGTCTGGGCGTTAGCTGGGAGAAAGCCCCTGACGACGGAGCCGTTCCCCAGCTTGGGGGTCTATAACTGGACTCAGCGAGCGAGAGGGGACCATAAAATGGCAGATCGTAGTTTGCGCGGAATGCGCCTCGGCGCCCAGAGCCTACAAAGCGAAGAGGGCGTCGTATTTTCAGAACGAGCACGGTCGGTGTACCTGTGCCCGGAGTGCAGCCACGAAAGCGCACTCATGTTCGCCGCCGATGCGGAAGCCCCTGACACCTGGGAGTGCCGCAACTGCGGCGCGGAAGCTGTGCTCATGGTGGGTTCTGAGCCGGTCACGATCGACCGCTCGGACCAGAAGCAGGCACGCACCCACTGGGACATGCTGCTCGAACGCCGCAGTCGTGATGAGCTCGAGGAGCTTCTCGAGGAACGACTGACGTTCCTGCGCGCCCGCCGCGGCCAGAACAAGATCGGCGCCTAGTCCGCCTTCGACACGATTCGGGCGTCAGCATTGTGCTGGCGCCCGTTTTTCGTGCGCAGGAGCAGGGCGACCGCGAGAGCGAGCAAGCCGAAGTACGACACGAACGACTCGATGTGCCCGCCGAGGATCATCGCCGGCGTCTTGTCGTTGACCAGTGGAACGTCGTAGACCATGTGGCCCGGCTCGTAGGCGGGAATCTCGGTCAGGGTCGCACCGTCAGGGCCGATCATCTGGCTGGTGCCGACGGTGGAGATGTTCACGATGCTCCGTGACGACTCGATCGCCCTCAACCGAGCGATCGCCAGCTGCTGCTGGTTCTCATCGGTGCGGCCGAAGTCGGCGTTGTTCGTCTGCGCGATGATCACCTGCGCTCCCCTGTCGACGGCCTCACGGGTCAGGGCGTCGTCGACGATGTCGAAACAGATCGAGATCCCCGCGATCACGCCGTTCACGTCGAACACGTTGTCGCGGGTTCCCGGCGTGTATTCGCGACCGACGAGCCCGATCAGGTCGGGCGCGAACGGCTCCCAGAAAGCCCGGTCAGGAACGTACTCGCCGAACGGCACCGGGTGCTTCTTGTCGTAGAAATCGACGGCTCCCTCGCCGGACTTCCAGAGCAGCGAGGTGTTGTAGAACCGACCCTCGCGTTCCTGGATCGTGCCGACGATCAGCGGTGCACCCGTCTGCGCACCGAGGTAGTCGAGAACGGATGCCGCCTGCGGCACGGTCATCGGGTCGAGGTCAGACCCGTTCTCGGGCCAGACGATCATGTCGACCTGCGTTCCGACGAGAGGCAGGGTCGCCGACGCCTGGGCGGAGAGGATGTCCCCCGGTTCCCGCTCGTCGAAGTAGCCGGCCTTGCCATTGCCCTGGACGGCCGCGATCGTCGACGTGCCGCGCTCGATAACGGGCCACGCGGGCAGGGCGATCAGCAGGGCGGCCGCGATCGCGGGAGCGAGCAGGCGGGTGGACCAGAAGGCGACCTCCGGCTCGCGGAGGAACTGGATCAGGAATGCGACGAGCCAGACCAGCACGAAGCTCAGCCCGCTGATGCCGATCCAGGCCACGAGCGGCGCGAACGGACTCTCCGACTGGCTGAGGGCGATGCGGCCCCAGGCGAACCCGCCGTACGGCCAGGTGCTGACGAGAGCCTCCCGTGCGGTCCACAATCCTGCGACAACGATCGGAAGGAGGCCCACTCGGGCCAGCGGGGTCGGCCAGACCCGCGGAATCCACCGGAACGCCAGCGTGAGAAGGAGGGCGCCGATGGCGAAGAAGATCGACTCGAGCACCGACAGTGCGACCCACGGGACGTCGCCCAGATACAGCGTGATCCAGGAGATGTGAACGAGGTAGAACGAGACGCCCGCGATGAAGCCGGTGAGCAGTGCGCCCCACGCGCTGCGCCCGATCAGGGCGACGAGGATGAGACCGACGCCGACGAGGGCGAGTGGCCAGATGCCCTTGTCGGGGAAACCGGCGTCCAGCACCGGTCCTGAGGCGGCTGCGACGATCACGGCGGCGAGGAGCGGGAGCGGCGGGCGCGTCGGGGCTGTCACGACTCCAGCCTAGATTGCCCTGGCTGAGTGTCTGATCACACGGCGCTGTATGCGACGATCCCCCTGCGGATCGCCTCGAGAGCCTTGCGGGCGTTTCGGCCCACTCCCCCGTCGGCGACGATCGAGAGCTGGTCGAGCAGGTCGATCGTCTGCTTGGTCCAGCGGACGAAATCGCCTGCGGCCATATCCGCCTCGGTGAGGACGACGTTGAGGCTCGAGCCTCTCGCCCATTTGTGCATCGCGACGCACAGCCCGGTCGCGAGCGGTTCGCTCCCAGGAAGGCGGTTCTCCTGCTCGGTGTCGTCTAGCCTCGCCCACAGGTCCTGGGTCTTGTCGAGAGCGATGCGGAATGCGCCCTTCGGGAGATACCTTTCGGCGATCGAGCCTTCGTCCCTGCGGGGCTCGAAGACGATGCAGCACGCCATCGCTGCCAGGCTGGCCGGGTCGAGGTCGTTCCAGACGCCGCGGCGGAGCGCCTCGGCGACGAGGAGATCCCGTTCGCCGTAGATCCGCTTGAGGGTGCGCCCGGCGGCGCTCAGCTCGACCTGGCCGTTCTCGTCGCGGAGAAGGTACTCGTACTCGAGGAGCACGTCAGTGACGCGGTCGAAGATCTTTGCGACGGCGCCGGTGCGGGTGGAGATCTGGCGGCTGAGCTGGTCGGTCTGCCTCTTCAGGGTGAACCAGCGCTCGGCCCACCTGGCGTGCTGCTCGCGATCGGAACAGCCGTGGCACGGGTGCGCGCGCATCCGTTTGCGGAGAGAGACGAGCTGGCGCTGGCGGCGATCGTTCTGCGACCTGGACTGGTGTTCAGGGTGAGTGCTCTTCCGTTCGAGGTCGGTCAGTTCGCGACGGATGCCCGCGTACTCGGCGAAATCGCCCAGGTGACAGGTCATCGCTTCGCGGTACTTTTCGAGGGACCCTTCCTGCTCGCGAACCTTGCGTGCCATGCCGACGACGGCCCTGTCCGCCTGGAACTGGGCGAACGAGGACTCGAGGATCTCCCTGCTCCGCTCCCGGCCGAACTGGTCGATCAGGTTCACGGCCATGTTGTAGGTGGGCTTGAAGCTGGAGTTGAGCGGGTAGCTCCTGCGGGAGGCCAGCGATGCCACCGACTGTGGGTGCAGCCCCTCCTGCCAGGCGATGACCGCGTGACCTTCGACGTCGATCCCGCGACGCCCCGCGCGCCCGGTGAGCTGGGTGTACTCCCCCGGGGTGATCGGAACCCGCGCTTCGCCGTTGAACTTCTCGAGCTTCTCGAGGACGACGGTGCGGGCAGGCATGTTGATTCCGAGCGCCAGGGTCTCGGTGGCGAAGACCGCTTTGACGAGTTTGCGCCTGAACAGCTCTTCGACGACCTCCTTGAAGGCAGGCAGCATCCCGGCGTGATGCGCTGCGATGCCTCGCTCCAGGCCGTCCAGCCACTCCCAATAGCCGAGAACTCCGAGATCCTCGTCCTGCAGCGCCGAACAGCGCTCTTCGACGATCTCCCGGATCTCATCGCGCTCGTGCGCTTCGGTGAGGCGGATGCCCGATCGGAGGACCTGCGCGACGGCCTGGTCGCATCCGACCCTGCTGAAGATGAAGAAGATGGCCGGAAGCAGGTGGTGCTCGTCGAGCAGGTCGACCACCTGCCCCCTGTCGACTCGCTGCTGGGTGCGCTGGCCCCGCTTGGCGTTGTACCTGCTGACGTCCTTGTACTGCTTCGAGTTGAGGGTGCGCCCGCCGAATTGCGCCATCCTGACCAGCTCGGGGTTCACCGAATGGGTCTCGGCCAGGCTGGGTGCGGCGAAGAGGTCGATGAGCTTGCCGCCCATCAGGACGTGCTGATCGAGAGGGACAGGGCGTTCCTCCGAGACGATGACCTCCGTGTGCCCGCGGACGGCCTGGAGCCAGTCCCCGAACTCCTCGGCGTTCGATACCGTCGCGCTGAGTGAGACCATCCGAACCTCCTGTGGGAGGTGGATGATGACTTCTTCCCAGACGGCGCCGCGGAATCGGTCGGCGAGGTAGTGCACCTCGTCCATGACGACGTACGCGAGGTCGGCGAGCAGGTCGGAGTCGGCGTACAGCATGTTGCGGAGGACCTCTGTGGTCATCACGACGATGCGGGCCCTGGCGTTGATGTTGGTGTCACCGGTGAGCAGCCCGACGGAATCGGCACCGTACTCCGCGACGAGCTCGTTGAACTTCTGGTTGCTCAGCGCCTTCATCGGCGCTGTGTAGAAGACCTTCGCCCTGCTGCGCTGCATCGCGGCATAGATCGCGAACTCGGCGATGATCGTCTTCCCTGCCCCGGTCGGTGCGGCGACGAGCACGCTGTTGCCTGCCTCGACGCTCGCACAGGCCTCGAGCTGGAACGGGTCGAGGTCGAATCGCTGCTTCGCGCGGAACGCGTCGAGCAGGGGGGTCTTGCGCTGGGCGGCCGCGTAACGCTCCGCGGGGGAAAGATTGACGGTCACACCGCCAATTCTGCATCGAATGCGAGCTGGCGCTTCGCGGCGCGGCGGTCGTGCAGGAAAGCGACACCATAGGAGGCGAAGTAGAGCAACACCATCGGGACGGCGAGGATGAACATCGAGATGACATCGGCAGCCGGTGTGGCGACGGCGCAGAACAGTGCGATCACCAGGACGGCGACCCGCCACGACTTGATGATCGTCTTGGCGCTCAGCACGCCGACGAAGTTCAGCAGGACGAGGAAGACGGGGACGACGAACGCGATCCCGACGGCAAGCACGAGCTTGAGCACGAAGTCGAAGTAGACGCCGGCGTTGAAGAAGTTGGACGCGTCGGCCGGCGTGAATCCGACCATCAGCTCGACGATGTGCGGCATGACCATCCAGCCCGCAGCGCAACCGGCGAGGAACAGCGGCACAGCGCTGAGCATAAAGCCCAGGGCGTAGCCGATCTCCTTGCGGGTCAGCCCGGGCACCAGGAATGCCCAGATCTGATAGAGCCAGATCGGGCTGGAGATGACGATGCCGATGGTGAACGCGACCTTCATGCGCAGGTCGAAAGCCCCGGTGACGTTGTCGAAGTTGAGCAGCGCCTGCCCTCGGCCCTCCGCGATCTCGGTGATCGGGGCGGCCATGGCCGAAATGGCGAAGTCGGAGACGACGAAGCCGATGATCATGGCGGCGACGATGCCGATGGCGCTGATGAACAGGCGTTTGCGCAGCTCGACCAGGTGCGCACCGAGCGACATCCGGCCTTCGGCGTTCCTGCCCTGTTTGATACGGGCGGCCACGAACCCTACGGTTTCGTCTGGGACCCGGGGGCACCCGTGGTCGGGTTCACTCCGGCCGACTGCTCGTTGGGCGCAGGGGTCGTGTCGATGGTCGCTGCCGGAGTCACCGGGGTCACGGGAGTGCCGGTGGCGTCGTCGACTTTGTCCTTGTCTTTGTCGGTCTTGATCTCAGCCTTGAAGATCTTCATCGACTGTCCGACGCTCTTCGCCAGACCGGGCAGCTTGGGAGCACCGAACAACAGAAGCACCAGGAACACGATGACGAGCAGGTGCCATCCCGTGAGGTTGCCAAAGATTCCCATGATGTGTCCTTCTAGTCAGTCGTGTATCCGGCTCAGTTTACAGTGGATTTCCGGATGTCGCGTGCCTCATTGCTCGTCAACTCGTTCAGCGTAGCGGTCGAGGGCCGCCTGCGCCCAGTCAGCCACGCGCGCACGCGCCGTGTCGGGCCCGATGACAGTGACGACACCGGAAAGGCCGGCGATGAGCCGCTTCAGTCCGTGGTGGTGGGCGACATGAAGGGTGACCCGCGACCGCCCGTTCCTGCCGTGCACCGGGGCATCCGTCGTGACGTATTCGGCGATCATGCCGATCGCATCGTCCGCCAGCTCGACGACCACGGCGAGATCCGTGTCCGAGCTCTCGAACAGGCTGTCTGTGAGAGCCACCTCCCCGGCGTGATGGCTGATCCGCTCGTCGGTCGCCACGAGGTTGCTCATCCTGTCGAGCCGGAATGTCCGCACGGCCTGGCGGAGGTGATCCCATCCCCTGAGGTACCAGTCCTGGTCGAGCGACTGGATGCGGAGGGGGTCGACGCGGCGTTTCTCGGCCTCGCCCCTGGAGTTGAGGTAGTCGAACTCGATCCTGTGCCCTGCGGCGACCGAGTCGCGGATGCGGGACAGGGTGCTGTCGACCTCACTCGAACCGACGGCGACCTCGCTCGGCCTGCCGCTCGAGCCGCGGGCGAGCTTGGACATCAGGGATCCGAGCACGTCACGGTCGGCCTGCTCGGGCAGCGAAGAGAGGTACTGCAGGCCGGCGATGAGCGCAGCGGCTTCACGGGCGGAGAACCGGGGCGAGTCGTCGATGGCCACGAGATGGGTGATGACGATCTCGTCGCTGTCCTCGAACAGGTCCCAGTCGATGTCGAACAGGTCTTCGTGCTGGTACGAGCTGGTCTCCCCCGGTACCCCTGAGACGGCGATGAGGCGCACCGATTCCCGGATCAGCTCCTCGTCCACCCCGAAGTGTCTGGCCGCCTCAGCGACGGAGACGTGCCCGTGGTCCATCAGGTACGGGACGAGGGAGAGCAGGAATGCCAGTTTGTCCCGTGCGTGCAGTGCAGCTTTAGCCACGGTTCTCCCCCGTCAGTGATCCGGTGCCCGACCGGCCGCGGTGCGAGCGGACGGTCTTCACGTGGCGGGCGATCACCGCGTCGACGAGTCGGCGTGGGGACTCGACGAGGACCTCAGGGCCGAATGCGGCGAGTTCGTCTGCGAGCACATCGACGTCGGTGTAGTGGAGTTCGAGGGTGTCGTCGGAGGAGGCCGAAGCCCGCTTGGCGAGCCGGGTTGCGGCATCCGTTCCCGGCTCCACCCGGATGACGGCGCGTTGCGACGCCCAGAGTGCGTCGAGGTCGTTGAGTGACTTCTCGGCGTAGCCGCCGCTCTCGCTGCGCTTCCAGGTGCGCTTCACCGGCACGACGGGCCCGACGATCCTGGACAGCAGGAAGGTGCGCCCGTCGTCGACGGTGAGGTCGTGGGCAGAGAGGTGCCAGCGGCCGTGATGCTGGACGAGGGCAAGGGGTGCCACCGTTCGGGTCCTGGCGCGGGACTCGCCCGGCTTGAGGTACGGGAACTCGACGACGCTGTTGAGGTCGAGTGCCTGCCTGAGCGGCTCGAAAGCACTCTCCCTGATCCGAACCCGCGGGGCGTATCCGATCACCGGTTCATCCGACTCGATTCCGAGGGACCGCAGCTTCAGGATGGCGCGGTGCGACTCGTCCGACAACGAGCCCTGGCGCCACACCGTCGCGGCCAGCGACAGCATCGCGATCTCAGCGGGCGAGAAAGTGAGCTCCTTGGGTAGATCGTATTCCCCCTTGGGAATGCGATAGCGGGTGAGCTGATTGTTGCCGGGGTCCCCTGGCGACTCGACGGTCTCGAGCGGGATGCCGAGTTCGCGGATGTCATCCTTGTCGCGCTCGAACTGGCGCTCGAGGCTGGCGTTGCCACCCGAACTCGAATAGCGCTGCCGATACCCCTGCACCGTCGAGAGGATCTCCGACTTCGTCAGGCCCTGCTCGGTCGCGAGCAGGGCGAGGACGAGGCTGAAGAGACGTTCCTCGACGGCGACGCGCTGCGCTGCTGCTTCGGTGGGTTCTGACACGACTTCATCCTAGTTGCGCGGCAGGCGCTGGGACGGTCAGGAGATGGTGCCGAGGATGTCGACGACGAACACCAGGGTCGAACCCGCCGGTACGGCGCCGCTCGCCTGGTCGCCGTATGCGAGCTTCGGCGGGATCACGACGAGGACCTGCGACCCGACCTTCTGGCCGACGAGGGCCGTCGCCAGGCCCGGGACGATCGCGTCTGCGGTGAAGACCGTCGGAACGCCCTTCTCCCATGACGAATCGAAGACGGTCCGCTCTTTCCAGAGCACGCCGGTGTAGTGGACGACCATCGAGTTGCTCGTGGTCACCTCATCGCCGTCGCCCTCCTTGAGTACCGCGACCTTGAGATCGGTCGGCGGGTCGGACTTGGGGATGGTGAGTCCTGGGGTGCCGTCCGCAGCGGTCACCACCGACGGGAACCCCGGTTCGACGATCGGGCGGTCTGCCCCGTTCGCCTTGGCCAGGAAAGCGTCCGTGATGTCGGCGACCATGATGATCGAGTCGTCTTCGCCGAGGCCTGCGGCTGCGCCGTCTGCGCCGAATGCGTCCGCGCTCGGCATGGCTACGGCGATGCGTGAGCCGACCGTCGCGCATTGCAGGCTCTCGGTCATGCCTGGAAGCAACTGCGACGGGAGGTAGACCGCGGGGTCGGTGTACGCGGCCTGCTCGATGGCTTCACCCGTCGTGCCGTTGTAGAGCGCGAAGCTCATCTTCACGAGCTGGTCGCCGTCGATGACGGTTCCGTCGCCCTCGGTCACGACAGTGCGCTCGGTCTGCTTCGCCTTCAGCGGCGTCGGGATGTCCACCGTCGGGGCCGAACCGAAGTCACCGGTCACGGTGATGAGCTGCGAAGCCTTCCCGTCGGGAGTCGTCGACTCGCAGGCATCCGCAGCAGAAGGCGCGCAGCCGGTGAGGGCGGCCGTCAACAGGCCGGCGGACAGGAGCAGTACAGGTGCCTTGCGCACGGGATCTCTCTTCGATGCTGGGAGGGCGGATGCGACGAGGTCGCGTGGCTATTTTAGTCGGTCAGGGTGCCGTCGGGTTCCGCGGCGTCGTCCACGGCATCCGGCGCGTCGTCGAAGGTGCGGGAGCGGCTGAGCTGAGCGGAGTTGTTGGCGGTGCGGACCCGCTTGCGCAGGATCTTGGCGCTCACGTTCCGTTCGCCGAGAGCACCGGGGGTCCACAGCTCGACGTCCTCGTCGCTGAAGTCGGACTTGCTCGGCCGGCGCTTCAGCTCGGGCAGGACGGCACCGTGGGCGAGCCTGCGGGCGGTGATGAGGAAGCCGGTGTGGCCGATCATGCGGTGGTCGGGCCGCACGGCGAGTCCTTCGACGTGCCAGCCCCTGACGATCGTCTCGTTGGAGTCGGGGTTGGTGAACCGGCCCGTCACCCGAATCGCCTCGGCGACACGGGAGAGCTGGGTGACGGTCGCCACGTAGCAGAGCAGGACCCCTCCCGGCTTCATCGCCGTCGCACACTCGTCGATGCACTCCCACGGGGCGAGCATGTCAAGGACGACGCGGTCGACCGATTCCGGTTCGACCGTGTGCGGGAGGGTCTCGGTGAGGTCACCGACGGAGACCCGCCAGTTCTCCGGGTCGTAGCCGAAGAAGGTGGCGACGTTGCCCCTCGCCACCTCGGCGAATTCGTCTCGGCGTTCGAAGGACTCCAGCCGCCCGGTCGGTCCGATGGCACGCAGCAGCCACAGTGACAGAGCCCCAGAGCCGACGCCCGCCTCCACGACGGTCGCTCCGGGGAAGATGTCCGCCTGACCGACGATCTGGGCGGCATCCTTCGGGTAGATGATGGCAGCGCCGCGCGGCATGGACATGACGAAGTCGACGAGCAGCGGCCGGAGAGCCAGATATTCGATGCCGTCGCTCGTGGTGATGACCGAGCCGTCCGGGAGCCCGATGATGCTGTCGTGCCCGACGATGCCGCGGTGGGTGTGGAATTCCTTGCCGTGCTCGAGCGTGATGGTGTTGCGCTTGCCCTTCGGGCCGGTGAGCTGCACCCGGTCGCCCACGCGGAACGGCCCGGAGTTCTGCGGGCATTCGTCAACGGGACGCTCGGCGTCGATCGATTCGGTCATCGTGGGGTTCCTTCGCTTCGGCCGGCGGCGACCAGGGCCGCCAGGTCGGTGCTGGTTCTGCCGGCCAGGGTCGGCCAGATGGTGTGGGTGGACGCCTCGGGGATGCTCACGGCGTGCGGGACGGCCACGGAGATCGCCCCTGAGGCGACGGCGGATGCCAGCCCGGCCCGGGAATCCTCGATGGCCACGCACTCGGCGATCGGGACTCCGAGGAGTTCGGCTGCGCGGAGGTACGGTTCCGGGTGAGGTTTGGGGTGTTCGACTTCGTCGCCGGTGACGAGGAGGTCGAAGCCGTCGAAGCCGAGGTGCCCGACGACCTGTTCGGCCATCGACCGGATCGACATGGTGACGAGGGCGGTCTTCACGCCGAGGCCGCGGAGCTCTTCGAGCAGTTCGCGCGCCCCTGGCCGGAACGGGACGCCGTCGCGGGCCAGCCGGTCCTGCACCCGGGAGGTGAGGTGGTGGACGATGTCGTCCTCGGTCATATCGACGCCGTGCGACTGCAGGACCCGCGCGGACTCCCAGAGTCCTGACCCGACGAGGGTCATGGCATCCTCGTAGGTCCAGGTGTGGCCGAAGGACTCGACGAGATCCGTCTCCGAGGAGATCCAATACGGTTCGGTATCGACGAGAGTGCCGTCCATATCCCAGAGGACGGCGGCGGGAAGCTGTGTAGTCACGGGTTTCAATGCTACCCGGTGGCGGACTGCGCCTATTCTTGGATGAACCCTCGCACCTGGCGCGGGTGGATCCACGGATTGGGGAGCTCTTGCTGAAGGGTCGACTGCTGGTTGTCGCGTTCGAGGGCTGGAACGACGCCGGAGAAGCGGCTACCGGTGCCGTCCGTGTGCTGCAGGAACAACTCGACGTCGCTCCTGTGCTCGAACTCGATCCCGAGTTGTACTACGACTACCAGTTCAACCGGCCGGTCATCGGCGTCGATGATGATTCCAGACGCCGGCTGACCTGGCCGACGGCCACCCTCTACGGTCCGTCTGCCCCGCAATCCCCTGTCGCCCCTCTTGCCGACGACGCCGAACTCAGCGTCTCTGGGGACAACGGCGGCAACGTGTACCTCCTCGTCGGCGTGGAGCCCTCACGCAGCTGGAAGGCGTTCACCGCCGAGATCGTCGACGCGGCGCTCACCGCGGACATCTCCGCCGTGGTGTTCCTCGGCGCGATGCTCGCCGATGTTCCGCACACACGGCCGATCTCGATCTTCGCGTCGAGCGAGAACCCCGAGGTCCGGTCAGAGCTGCAGATCGAGCGGAGCATGTACGAGGGTCCCGTCGGGATCCTCAGTGTCCTCGCCGAGGCAGCGGAGGACGCGGGCATTCCGACGCTCGCCATCTGGGCGTCCGTTCCCCATTACGTGCACAACGCGCCGTCGCCGAAGGCGGTTCTCGCCCTCATCGACAAGCTCGAGGAGATCGTCGACGTCGTCATCCCCCGCGGTGACCTCGTCGAGGAGGCCAGCGAATGGGAGCAGGGCATCGATGCCCTCGCCGGCGAAGACGAAGACATGGCTGCATACATCCGTCAGTTGGAGCAGGCCAGGGACACGGTGGAATCGCCTGAGGCGAGCGGCGAGGCCATCGCCAAGGAGTTCGAGCGGTACCTGCGCCGCTCGGCGGACGGCAAGGGCGACGGCAGGAACGAACCGCCGACACCCCGCTAGCCGTCGGTCAGAGCACGACGCCGAGCAGGGCGTGCACGGCCCGCTGGAGCAGTGCAGGGTCGTCGACCCCTGCGGCGACGGCTGAGTCGATCACGCTGAGGGCTTTCGGGCTGTCGAGGTCGATGCGCAGCGCTTCGCGGAGCCTGGCGAGGGCATCGACGGCGGAGGCAGGTCCTGCAGCCGTCCCGTCGCCGAGCGCTGCGCTCCACCGGGCCAGGCGGTCCTGCGCGGTCGCAAGTGCGGCATCCGTCCATTCCCAGTCCGAGCGGTAGTGGTGCGCGAGCAGGGTCAGGCGGATGGCGCGCGCGTCGATGCCGGACTCGACGAGCCGGGACACGAGCACGAGGTTGCCGAGCGACTTCGACATCTTCTCGCCCTTGTAGGCGACCATGCCGGTGTGGCTGTACACCCGCGCCAGCGGATGCCCGCTCAGAGCTGCGGCGTGCCCAGCGCTCATTTCGTGGTGCGGGAAGATGAGATCGGATCCACCACCCTGCACGGTGAAGTCGCGACCGAGTTCCATCAGGGCGATGACGGAGCACTCGATGTGCCAGCCGGGACGTCCGGAGCCGACGACACTCGCCCAGGACGGCTCGTCGTCGCGGGCCGCTCGCCAGAGCAGCGGGTCGAGGGTGTCCCGCTTGCCCGCGCGGTCGGGGTCTCCCCCACGTTCACGGAAGAATCGTGCCATGGTCTCGGCGTCGAGGTTGCTGACCTCTCCGAGGGCCCACGGGCTCATCGCTGCGGCTGCGGCGCTGTCGAAGTAGATGTCGGACCCTGCCGGGCTCTCCGGTGTCGGCACCTCGTAGGCGACACCGGCGGCGACGAGCCGGCGGACGGCCTCAGCGATCTCGTCGAGGACCTCGGTCACGGCGACGTAGTCCTCTGGCGGGAGGATGCTGAGCGCTTCCATGTCGCCGCGGAACAGTTCGACCTGGCTGGCGGCGAGTTCGCGCCAGTCCACTCCGGTCGCAGCTGCACGTTCGAGCAGCGGGTCGTCGATGTCGGTGACGTTCTGGGCGAAGTGCACGTCGAGGCCGGCGTCGAGCCACACCCTCTGCAGGGTGTCGTAGGCAAGGTAGGTCGCCGCGTGGCCCATGTGCGTGGCGTCGTACGGCGTGATGCCGCAGACATAGATCCGTGCGGTGTCACCGGTGTGCGCCTCCACGAGCCCGCGCGTGGCCGTGTCATAGATGCACGGCGCCGCTGAGAGTCCTGGAAGGGTCGGAATCTCGGGTTTGCTCCATGCCTTCACTGTCCCAGCCTAAACCGGCCGGCAGCGTGCCGAGGACGCGTCAGGCCGAGAGGACGCCGGTCCCGAGCAGGACGAAGATGATGAGGCCGAGGACGATCCGGTAGATCACGAACGGCAGGAAGCTCCGCTTCGAGATGTAGTTCATGAAGAACTTGATGACGACGAGGGCGACGAAGAACGCGACGACCGTGGCGACGAGGGTTTCCAGCGGGCCGTAGATTTCGGGCGTACAGTTCGTGGCGCCATCGACGCAGGGCGATGCGACCGACTTGTAGACCTGGTAGAAGCCGCTGCCGAGAACGGCGGGGATGGCGAGCAGGAACGCGTACCGCGCTGCTGCGGACCGCTCGTAGCCGAGGAACAGTCCCGCGGTGATGGTGCCGCCGGAGCGGGACACCCCCGGGATGAGTGCGAGGGCCTGCGCGAAACCGAAGATGATGCCGTCGCGGTAGCCGAGGTTCTGGAGTTTGAGGTTTTTGCGGCCCACCCAGTCGGCGAGCCCGAGCAGGAGGCCGAAACCGATGAGCATCGAGGCAGTGAACCAGAGCGACCGGAACGTGGTCTCGATCTGGTCCTGGAAGAGAAGCCCGAGGATGACGATCGGCAGCGAGCCGATGATGATCAGCCAGCCCATCCTGGCATCGGGGTCGTTGCGCGGGACCTTGCCGGCGAGGGAACGGAACCAGGCACGGATGATGCGGACGATGTCACCCCAGAACAGGATGATGACGGCCAGTTCGGTGCCGATCTGGGTGATCGCCGTGAAGCGGGCGCCAGGGTCTTCGCCTGTGCCGAGGAACTCCCCGACGATGCGCAGGTGGGCGCTCGATGAAACCGGGAGGAACTCGGTCAGGCCCTGTACCAGGCCGAGGATGATCGCGTTGAGAAGGTCCACGGGTGTAGTCGATCCTGCCGTTTGGGTGTCAATAGCTGCGGAGGAGGTCGGTGAGGACCTGCCTGCCAAAGACTAATGCGTCGAGCGGAACGCGTTCGTCGACGCCATGGAACATGGCCGGGAAATCGAGGTCCTCCGGCAGCCGCAGCGGGGCGAAGCCGTACCCGGTGATGCCGAGGAGCGACAGCGCCTTGTTGTCCGTCCCTGCGGGCAGCAGGTAGGGCAGAACGTCTGCGCCGGGGTCGTGGTCGGCGAGGGTCGAGCAGATCGCGTCGATGAGCGGTCCGGAGAAGTCGTTCTCCAGGCCGACGTCACGGTGGAGGATCTCGATCTCGATGTCTGGGCCGATGAGTTCCTGGACGGCCGCGAGGACGGCATCCTCTTCGCCGGGGAGGGAGCGGATGTCGACGAGAGCCTCCGCCATGTCCGGGATGACGTTGTGCTTGTAACCGGCGGTGAGGACGGTCGGGTTCGTCGTTGTCCGGAGCGAGGCCTGGATGAAACCGGATGCAGTGCCGGTCGCGAGGGCGAGTTCGTCAGGGCCGAGCGTCTGCGGCTCGACGCCGAGGATGCGGGCGACCTCCCCGAGGAGGGCTGTCGTGGTCGCGGTGAGCCGGATCGGCCAGTCCTGCCGACCGATGACCGCGACAGCCTCCGCGAGTCTGGTGACGGCGTTCTCTCGGACGACACGGGAACCGTGTGCCGCAGGGCCCCGCGCGATGAGTTTCACCCAGAGGAGCGCTTTCTCGCCTGTCTGCACGAGATACGCCCGTTTGCCGTCGATCGAGATCGAGTAGCCGCCGACCTCGCTGATCGCCTCCGTCGCTCCGTCGAAGAGTTCAGGGTGGTTCTCGACGAGGTAGTGCGAGCCGTACACACCGCCGTTCTCCTCGTCGGCGAAGAAGGCCAGGATCAGGTCGCGGGCCGGTTGCTCCCCCGCGCGGAGCAGCTCGGCGACGGCCGTAAGGATCATGGCGTCCATGTTCTTCATGTCGACGGCGCCGCGGCCCCACAGCATCCCGTCGCGGATCTCCCCGCCGAACGGGTCGACGCTCCAGTTGGCGGCGTCAGCGGGGACGACGTCGAGGTGGCCGTGCACGACGAGGGCGCCCTTGCTGCTGTCGCGGCCTGCGACCCGGGCGATCACGCTCGTACGGCCGGGCTCTGAGTCGAACAGCTGCGGTTCCAGGCCGAGGTCGCGCAGGTATGAGGCCACGTATTCGGCTGCGGCGGTCTCGCCTTTCGAGCGTCCCTCGCCGTAATTTGTGGTGTCGATGCGGATGAGGTCGCGCGCCACGCGCACGGTCTCATCGAGGGTGGCGTCGGTCTCTGGAGGGGTCGCGTCTGCGGAAAGCATGCTCACCACGCTACCGTCCCGTCCGTTTGTGTGAGGTGGAAAACAGCGTCCGAAAATCGTGCTAAAGTCTTACCTCGGCAGCAGAAATATTGGCTGCTGGAACACATGCGCGGGTGGCGGAAATGGCAGACGCGCTAGCTTGAGGTGCTAGTGCCCTTACGGGCGTGGGGGTTCAAGTCCCCCTTCGCGCACACTGTGTTGAGACAGTAGAAGAGCCGGACCAGAAATGGTCCGGCTCTTCGCTGTTTAAGCCGGGTCAGCCGGCGAATGCGCGATCGTGGGCGGATCGCCCACGATGGTCAGCGCCTGCCGCTCATCCGTTTCCGCAGCCATTCGATCCTGGACTGCAGTTGGGTGACACTGGCCTGCTGCACGGCCGGCCCTCCACACATCCGGCGGAGCTCTGCGTGGACCAGGCCGTGCGGCTCGCCGGTCGTCTTCGCATACAGCCCGACGAGGCTGTTGAGGAGGCTGCGCTGTTCTTTGAGCGTTCGGTACAGCGGCGGAGGGACGTCGGCGTCCGGGGCGACCGGCGGCTGCGGCTTCGTCGATGACCGCTTCGCCTGCCGAGCCTGCCGCTGCTTGAGGAGTTCGTGCACCTGGTCGGGCTCGAGCAGCCCTGGCAGCCCGATGAAGTCGAGTTCCTCGTCCGTCCCCGGTTCGGCGTACTGACCGAACTCGTCGCCGTCGTAGACGACGCGGTCGAAGGTGGCCGTCGAGGACATCGCCTCGTAGGCGAACTCCCCCAGAAGTGATTCTGAGGCCTTCGACTCGCGGTTGGCCTCCGCGACCATGGCGTCCTCGGGGTTCCACATGTCCCCTTCGCCCTCGCCGTCGCTCTTCCGGTCGAGCGCGTGGTCCCGCTCCAACTCGAGCTGGGTGGCCAGGGCCATCAGGCTGGGAACGTTCGGCAGGAAGACGGATGCCGTCTCACCCCGACGGCGTGCCCGCACGAACCTGCCGATGGCCTGGGCGAAGAACAGCGGGGTCGACGCGCTCGTTGCGTAGACGCCGACGGCGAGCCTTGGTACGTCGACTCCCTCACTCACCATTCTGACGGCGACCATCCACCGGCTGTCCCCCGCGGAGAATTCGTCGATCCTGTCGCTGGACTCCTTCTCGTCGGAGAGAACCACCGTCGGGCTCTCTCCGGTGATGTCCTTGAGGATCGCGGCGTACGCCCGTGCGGCGGTCTGGTCGGTCGCGATGACGAGACCACCGGCATCCGGGATGCCGTGCCTGACCTCGCTGAGGCGCCTGTCGGCGGCCTGCAGCACCTGCGGGATCCACTCCCCCTTCGGGTCGAGTGCGGTGCGCCAGGCCTGTGAGGTGATGTCCTTCGTGTTGCCCTCGCCGAGGCGGGCTTCCATCTCGTCGCCGGCCTTGGTCTTCCACCGCATGTGCCCGGCGTAGACCATGAACATGACTGGACGGACGACGCCGTCGGCCAGGGCGCGACCGTAGCCGTAGTTGTAGTCGGTGAGCGAGGTGCGAATACCCTGCTTGTCCGGGAGGTAGGACACGAACGGGATCGGCGCCGTGTCCGACCGGAACGGGGTCCCCGTGAGGGACAGCCGGCGGGTGGCGGATTCGAAGGCCTCGCGGATCGCGTCACCCCAGCTGAGTGCATCCCCTCCGTGGTGCACTTCGTCCAGGATCACGAGGGTCTTCGACGACTCCGTGATGTCCCGGTGCAGCGCTGCGCGGACAGCTACCTGCGCATAGGTGACGACGACGCCGTGGTAGTGCCGGCCGTATCGCCCTGCAGCGTTCGTGAAGGTGGGGTCCAGGCGGATGCCTGCCCGGTGTGCAGCGTCCGCCCACTGCTTCTTCAGGTGTTCGGTGGGCGCGACGACGGTGATCCTGTCGACCGTGCGGCGCGCCAGCAGTTCCGCGGCGAGTCGCAGAGCGAACGTCGTCTTTCCTGCCCCCGGTGTCGCTGCGGCGAGGAAGTCGCGAGGCTCAGTCGTGAAGTAGGACTCGATCGCCTCTTCCTGCCAGGCGCGCAGTTTGGAGACGGTTCCCCATGCGGCACGTTCAGGGAACGACGGCGAGAGGTGTTCGGCGGCGGAGGTACCGATCCGTGGGGTCGATGGGGCATCCACGCTCGCCCGCTCCCCCGAAAAGATCTCTGTACTCACTTGACGGTAATCTACCTGAGGTCATCTGGTGACCCAAACGCAGGGGGTGCCCTGGCGTGGCGGCCGGGGGTAGGCTCGCCCGGATGGAAGGAAAGTCGTGAACGACAACACACATCACCTGAACAGCTACAGCCCGATCGACGAATTCGAAGCGCATCGGCGCCCCCACCCGTGGTCACGATACGTCGCACTCGGGGACTCATTCACGGAGGGCATCGGCGACCCCGAACCGAGCCTGCCCGACGGCCACAGGGGCTGGGCAGACCGAGTGGCCGAGGTCCTCGCCCTTGATGTCGACGACTTCGCCTACGCGAACCTCGCAGTGCGTGGCAGGCTGATCGCCCAGATCGTCGCCGAGCAAGTCGAACCGGCCCTCGAACTGCGCCCGGACCTGATCTCCATCTCGGCAGGCGGCAACGACGTCATCCGCCCTGGATCTGACCCCGACGTCACGGCGGCGCGGATGGAGGATGCCATCGCCAGACTCAGCAGGGACCGTGCCACCATCGTCATATTCACCGGTGTCGACGTGGGATTCTCGCCCGTGTTCAGGGGGATTCGGGGGAAGGTCGCCATCTACAACGAGAACCTCCGCGCGATCGCCGCCAAGTACGATTGCATCGTCGCCGACCTGTGGTCGCTGACCGACGTCCAGGACAGCCGGATGTGGTCGGCCGACCGTCTGCATTTCAACCCGCTCGGACACCACACGGTCGCGAGGATGACGCTCAAAGCGCTCGGTGTGAAGAACGACCTGGAGCCGCTCAAACCTGAGCCTGTGCCGCTGTCGACGTGGCGGCAGGCCAGGGCGTCCGATCTGGTCTGGGCGAGAGCCTACCTCGTGCCCTGGGTGGTCAGACGCATCCGCCACCAGTCCTCGGGGGACTTCATCACGGCCAAACGGCCCCTGGCCGAGCGCTACACGCGGGTCGAGGACTGAGCCGACCGGCCGAAGATCAACCGAACGGGTGGGCGAGCTTCCAGCCGGCGTCGGCTCCGACGAGTTCGTCTTCCAGTTCGAGCGGAACGACGATGCTCTCTCCGTCGTGACCGAATGTCACGGTTCCCACATCGAGTCCGTCTTCGCCGAACTCGAGGGCGGATGCTTCTGGCGTCACGGTGACCGGCGTGTCCTGCCAGACCAGGACGCTGGCCGCCTCGGCGGCAACGATGTCGGTGCTCGCGCCCCACGGCGTCGTGTAGCTGCCGAATGCGTCCCCTGGAGCGACGAGTTGCACGTCATGGAATCCGCTCGTCGTGCTTGCGATCAGCGCGGTGATCGCCTCGTTCAGCTGGCGGTGGTTGGGCGCCCCGAGGATCACCCCGACGAGGGTGACCGTGTTGTCGCCGACCGTGGCTTCTGCGGCGAAGAGGAGGCAGGCTCCTGCGACCCGGGTGGTTCCCGTCTTCAGGCCGATCACCCCGTTGCTGCCGAGGAGCTTGTTGGTGTTCTTCACCTCACCGATGACGGGGAGCACCGCGGACTGCTCCTGCACGACCTCGGACAGGACCGGGTGAGCGAGGGCGAGCTTGCCGATCGCCACGAGATCGGCCGGCGTCGACGTGCTGTTCCTGCTGAGGCCGCTGGAATCGGCGAGGGTCGTTCCTGCGAGATCGTGTTCGGCGAGCCAGGCCTTCGCCGCGTCGAGGAACTCTGGCATCGAACCGTAGGCCCAGTTGGCCAGCGTGATGCTGTAGTTGTTCGCGGACGGAAGCATCATCGCCTCGAGGAGCTGCCGTTCGGTGAACACCGAACCAGCCACGACGGGCGCTGCCGAGCCGCCCTCTGCGATGACCTCCGCATAGATGCGGGTGTCATCGCTCGTCAGGGTGAGCTCGGGTCCGTTCTCGCCAGCTTTCAGCGGCATCCTGTCGAGGACGACGAGGGCGGTCACCGTCTTGGTGATGCTCGCCATCGGTGTGGGCTCCTGCACGCCATGGTCGCCGAGGACGCCGTCGATACCGACGGCTCCGATCGCGCCGTTGCCGAATCCGGGCCAGGCCAGAGCGGTCGCCGGCTGGCTGACCGGGGCGGCGGGTGGGAGCTCGGCAGCGTTCGCCGGGATGGGGCGAAGCAGGGCGACCGAGGTGTAGCCGAGTACGAGAAGGACGATTGCGAGGATTCCGAAGACAGTCACACGCCGGCGTCGGTACACCCGCCTGCGGTCGGAAACGCGGGAGTCTGGCACCGGACAATCCTAACCGCGGCCGGGAGGCAGGCCGTGACGGCGCGGCGTCCAGGTCAGGCGCGGGTGCCAGCGGGCCGTGGTCGCACCGCCCAGAGGGCGACGGCACTGGCGGATGCCACGTTCAGTGAGTCGACTCCGTGGAGCATCGGGATCATCACTGTCGAGTCAGCGGCCTCGAGGGCCTGCCTCGAGAGGCCGTCCCCTTCCGCCCCGAGGGTCAGGGCGATCCGCTCCGGGGGCTCTGCGGCGAATTCGTCGAGTGAGACGGCGCGGTCGTCCAGGGCGAGGGCGGCGACATGGAAGCCGGCTGCGTCGAGGATCCTGCGCGCCTCAGGCCACTCCGGCATCCGGGTCCACGGCACCTGCAGGACGGTTCCCATGCTGACTCGGACGCTGCGTCGGTAGAGCGGGTCTGCGCATCGCGGCGTGATGAGCACGGCGTCGGCGCCGAGTCCCGCGACCGAGCGGAAGATCGCGCCAACATTGGTGTGGTCGACGATGTCCTCGAGGATGACGACACGCGTCGCCCCGGCGATCAGCCGTTCCATCGACGGGAGTTCGGGCCGGTGCATGGCCGCGAGGGCGCCGCGGTGCATGTGATACCCGGTGAGGGATTCGAGGACGTCGGAGGATCCGACGTAGACCGGCAGGTCCGGGAACTGTTCGACGAGGGGCGCGACGTCGTCCAGCCACTGCTCCTGCAGGAGCAGCGAGCGGGGTACGTGCCCTGCGGCGATCGCCCGGGCGATCACCTTGTGAGACTCGGCGATGTACAGGCCACCCGCCGGTTCGGTGACCCGGCGGAGGGCGACGTCTGTGAGTCGCGCGTAGTCGGTGAGGCCATCGATGCTGAGGTCGGTGATGGGGACGATCTGCACGGGATTCCTTCGTCTGGGGTGGCGTAGTCTCTGAGGGAAGACCCGGCGACGGGCTGTGGCGAAACAATTCCGACATGTGGGTTGTTTACCATCGTGACAGTCGCGGGTTTCGGAGGCTACATGACCATGATCACCGGATCGACGCCTGAGGTGGACGAACGCGGGCTCGATGCAGCCTACGCGGTCCTCTCCGGTGGCACGTTCGCCGTGCTCACCGGCGCAGGGGTGAGCACCGACTCGGGGATCCCCGACTACCGGGGTGCAGGCGCCCCGAAGCGGACACCGATGACGGTGTCTCAGTTCCTCCTCAACGACGCGTCACGCAAACGCTACTGGGCAGGAAGCCACCTCGGCTGGGCCATGTTCGACGCCGCCAGGCCCAACGCCGGCCACCGGATGCTGGCGACGCTGGAGGGTGCCGGTCTCGTCAACGGTGTCGTCACCCAGAACGTCGACGGGCTGCACGTGCGCGCCGGGTCGCGCCGCGTGGTCGACCTGCACGGCTCGATGGACCGTGTCCACTGCCTGGACTGTGGCCAGACCTTCGCCCGGTCGAGCATCGCATCACGGATCGACCGCGAGAACCCGTGGCTGTCGAAGCCGGATGCGGTGACCCTGAACCCCGACGGAGACGCCGAGATCAGTCAGGTCGACGACTTCATCGCGCCGGTGTGCTCCGTCTGCGGAGGCCCGCTCAAGCCGGACGTCGTGTTCTTCGGCGAGTTCGTCCCCTCTGACAAGTTCTCCGAGGCCAGGGACCTGGTTGCGACAGCGGACGCCCTCGTCATCGCCGGGTCGTCCCTCGTCGTCAATTCGGGCATCCGTCTTCTCGAGCACGCCAGGCGCAACAAGCTGCCGATCGTGATCATCAACCGGGGTGAGACCAAAGGCGATTCGCGGGCCACCGTGAAACTGGACGCAGGGGCGTCAGAGACCCTCGCCGCCCTTGCGGAGCGTCTGCTCGGCTGAGCCCCTCACAACCGGGCGAGAATGTCCGCCTCGATCTCGGGTGCCAGCCCGACGACCGGCCGGTCTGCCCGCTGAGGCGCCACTCCCCCGATGCTGCTGAGCCAGGACCAGGTGTCCGAGACGGTGTCGGTGATCGGCCGGCAAAGGAGTCCGGCGGCGATCGCCTTCGAGACATCCGCACCGTGCATCGTGTCGTGAGCGTCGCCAGGCGGCAGCCACGCGGGAAGGTCCATCCACGGCTCAGCACCCGCTGCGGCCAGGACAGTCGGGTCGACCCAGCGCAACGTGGCAGATGACCCGGTCGCGTCGATGCAGGCCTGGAGCAGATCGCCCATCGTGGCGAAACCGACGGGGCTGACGACGTTGAACGGTCCGCCGAGGCCGCGTTCGGCGGCGGAGAGCCCCCACGCGGCGAGGTCCCGGGCGTCGATGAACTGGATCCCTGCCCCGGGCTCGCCCGGAGCGACGACGTCTCCGCCGCGGGCGATCCGGCCCAGCCACCATGGCAGCCGACCGATGTCCTCGTGCGGTCCGAGGATCAGGCCGGCACGCGCGAGCAGTGCCCGGTCGCCGAACGCCTCGATGACGGCGGCTTCCGCCCCGGCCTTGGCCCTGGCGTAGTCGTCGAACCCGGTGTCAGACGATGTCGACTCGACGACGGGAGCCCGCTCGTCGGATCCGGCCGGCGTCGGGTAGCTGTATACGGACCGGCTGGAGATGTAGAGGTAGGTGTCGGCGCGGGCGGCGAGAAACGCGGCCGAGTCCCTGACGGCCACCGGCGCCCACGACCAGGTGTCCGCCACGACATCCCAGCGGCGGTCGCCGAGGGCGGTCAGTCCCGCCTGTGTCGTGCGATCGCCGGTCAGTGCCGTCACTCCGTCGACGGGCTCGCGGGTGCCCCGGTTCAGGGTGGTCACGTTCCAGCCCCGTGCCAGGCCCTCGTCCACGAGCGCGCGCCCCACGAAACCACTGCCACCGAGAATGAGAAGGTCCATGCGTCCCATCACAGCGGATGCCGTCGTCGCGTGTACAGCGACTTCTCCGGCAGCTTAATCCGCGCGCGGGGATCCGGTTCGGGCGCGCCGGTCGGCGGTCGCCCGCCAGACCTGCCCGATCACGTCGTCGAGTTGTGCGACCGACTCCCGCCAGCTGTCCGGGGCGACGCTGGAGGCATCCTCGGTGTGCAGGGTGACGACGGGCTGGTCCGCGACGCTGTCGCTGAGGAGATTCCGCTGCTGGGCACGCGAGACCCCGACGATCACGTCGGCCGAGCGCATCATCCAGCCCCGGGTGAACCGGAACCGCCACGGCCACGTCGTCACCCGTTTCAGGAGACCTGAACCCTCAGGCAGGTGAGGGATGCCTCCGCCCGCGATGAGACCGAACCGGCGCCCGAGGCCGGCCCAGCCGGGTGCTGGCGTGAAGACGACGTCGGCGCCGATCGAGTTGAGCCGCCGGCCGGTGAGCAGTTCTGCCGGGCTGTACGGCGATGGCAGGAGCTCCCACGGAAGTGCCGGGAGCAGGTCGAGCGCCGTCGACGGGCCGACGAGAAGAACGAATGAGCGTCGTTCGGCGAGGGCGTGGACGATCCCCTGCGTCATCCGGCTGAGCTGGTCCTCAGGGTCGTTCGTCACCCACCTGCAGTCGACGAGGAGCTTCATCCTGTGGGCTCCTCGGCGAGGAAGTCGCGGATCAGCCCTGCAGCCTGCTCGGGAACCTCGTAGTGGATGAGATGCCCGACGCCCGGAAGGATCTCGAGCGTGGCATCCGGGAAACGTCGCACCAGTCGGTGCTGCGCTTCGACCGGTGTGATGTCGTCCTGGTCGGCGGCGATGAGCAGGGTGTGGTCGATGATGTCAGCGGCGAACTCACTGACGTCGTTCCCGACGGACGCTCTGAAGGCTTCGAGCACGACGGCCCTGTTGTCGAACGCGCTGAAGTAGAGGTCGTGCTGGTTGTGGATCCAGCGGCGCAGGTCCTTGTCCTTCGTCTTCGCCATGGTCACGCTCATCACCCGCACGATGGCACGATTGCGCAGCAGCGCGAAACCGAGCGGTTCGGGCAGCCAGGCGCCCATCCGGTAGTAGAAGACCGCGAGCCTGGTGAGGATGCCGCGTGGGCCGGCGAGGGCGGGCGCGGCGATCGGATTGACGAGGATCACCCGGGGCGCGCGCAGCGGTGTCGTCGCGAGGGCGGCGGACACGACGATCGAGCCGAACGAGTGGCCCAGGATCACCGGAGGTTTCGGGAGATCGACGGCCTCGACGAACTGGTTCAGCCATCCGGCGTACCCGTCGATGTCGTGTGTGACGCCGAGCGGTTCGGATTCGCCGAAGCCGGGAAGGTCGGGGCTGAGGATGTGGAAGCCGTCGAGGTGGGCCACGACCGGTTCGAGTCCGTGATGGTCGCCGCGGAATCCGTGCACCATGACGACCGTCGGGCCGTCGGATTGGGTGCCGTACTCCCAGTAGCTCGTGAGGCTTCCACCGGTGCGGACGGACCGTCGGGTGACGTGGATGCGATCGAGTCGCGAGGAGTATGGAGAACGGGGTGTCATGGGGAATTCCAGTTTAGGCTTTTCGCTCACCCGAACCGAACGATGCTCCCCATAGACTCGGAGCCACATCGCGAGGACCCACACCTCGCGCCCCCGAGACGGAATCGGAATCTCGTGACTTTCACCGCGCCCATCCAACTCCCAGGCCTCGCCCGAGACCCCCTGTGGTATCGGAGAGCGATCTTCTATGAGGTCATGGTCCGGTCGTATGTCGACAGCAACGGCGACGGCGCCGGAGACCTGCAGGGTCTGACGTCCAGGCTCGACTACCTCCAGTGGCTCGGCGTCGACGCGCTATGGCTGCCCCCGTTCTTCACGTCACCGCTGCGTGACGGTGGCTACGACGTCGCCGACTACCGATCGATCCTCCCCGAGTTCGGGACGATCGACGAGTTCAAGGACCTCGTGACGAAGGCGCACGAGCGGAACATGCGCATCATCATCGACCTTCCGATCAACCACACCTCCGACCAGCACGAGTGGTTCCAGGAATCGCGGGAGAACCCGGACGGCCCGTACGGCGACTTCTACGTGTGGAGCGACACCGACGAGAAGTGGCCGGACATCCGGATCATCTTCACCGACACGGAGGATTCCAACTGGGCGTTCGACCCGGTTCGGCGCCAGTTCTTCTTCCACCGGTTCTTCTCGCACCAGCCCGACCTCAACTTCGAGAACCCGGCCGTCCACGACGCCATGTTCGACATCATCCGGTTCTGGCTCGACATGGGTGTCGACGGTTTCCGGCTGGATGCGATCCCCTACCTCTACGAGTCGGACGAGGGCAACGGTGAGGGCGAGCCGAAGACGCACGCCTACATCAAGAAACTCCGTGCCATGGTCGACCTCGAGTATCCGGGCCGGGTGATGATCGCCGAGGCGAACCAGTGGCCGAGGGAGGTCGCGGCCTTCTTCGGGACCGACGAGGAACCCGAGTGTCACATGGCGTTCGATTTCCCGGTGATGCCCAGGATCTTCTACTCCCTCCGCTCGCAGCAGGCCGAGGAACTCGTCCGGGTGCTGTCCGAGACCACCGACGTGCCCGAATGGGCCGGCTGGGCCGTGTTCCTCCGCAACCATGACGAGCTCACGCTCGAGATGGTCAGCGAGGAGTACCGTCAGGCCATGTACGGCTGGTACGCCTACGACCCTCGGATGCGCGCCAATATCGGCATCCGCCGCCGTCTCGCTCCCCTGCTCGACAACTCGAGGGCCGAGCTGGAACTCGCCCACGCGTTGCTGTTCTCCCTCCCGGGCAGCCCGTTCATCTATTACGGCGACGAGATCGGGATGGGTGACAACATCTGGCTGGCCGACCGTGATGCCTCCAGGACGCCGATGCAGTGGACCCCAGACCGGAACGCCGGCTTCTCGTCGGCCGACCCGGGCAAACTCTACCTGCCCGTCATCCAGTCCCTCGTCTACAACTACACGCTCGTCAACGTCGAATCGCAACTGGCGCAGTCCAGGTCGCTCCTGCACTGGGTGCGCAACGTCATCCACGTGCGCAAGGGGCACCCGGCATTCGGGCTCGGCAGCGTCGAGGTCCTGACGAGCGACCACGAGTCGGTGCTCAGCTTCATCAGGAGTTACAAGGGCACCGGCGGCCACGTGGGCGGGCACATCGGAGACGAGAAGGAAGACATCCTCTGCGTCTTCAGCTTCTCGCATCACCCGATCGCGACGACGATCGTTGCTCCTGACCTGGCGGGATGCCGCCTGTTCGACCTGTTCGGCGGTGGGGAATTCCCGCCGTTCGATGAAAACGGAAAGGTGACCCTCACCATCGCTACACAGAGTTTTTACTGGCTGCACGTCGCCCATCCGGACGACTCACCGTTCTCGCAGCGGCGTCACTCGTGAGCGAGGACGTGTCGGTGGTCCGCCCTAACGTGGGCTCCGTGCAGATAACAGCCGTAACTCCGTGGTCAGAGTCCCTCGCCGTCTTCGACCTCGAGACGACGGGAATCGACGTCATCACGAGCCGGATCGTCAGCGCCAATGTGAGCCTGCTCGATGCCAGCGGAGACGTCGTCCGACGGAGCGACTGGCTCGCAGATCCCGGCATCGCGATTCCGGAGCAGGCGACGGCCGTGCACGGCATCACCACGGAGCGTGCCAGAGCCGAGGGGCTGCCTGCCCCGCTCGTCGTCGCCGAGATCGTCGCCGAGCTGCGCACCTACTTCGACGCAGGCATCCCGGTCGTCATCTACAACGCACCGTACGACCTGTCGCTCCTCTTCCACGAGTCCCTCAGGCACCATGTCTCGCCGCTCGTCGAACCGACCCCGGTCATCGACCCGCTGGTCATCGACAAGGCCGTCGACCGCTACCGCAAGGGCAAACGGACGCTCGAAGCCGCAGCGCTCCACTACGGGGTGGAACTCACCGATGCGCACGACGCAGGTGCGGATGCGATCGCGGCCGGTCGTGTCGCCCAGGCCATCGCGCGGGCCCATTCGCGTGCCCTCGCTGTCGATGCCATCGAGTTGCACCGCCTGCAGCAGGGCTGGTGCCAGGACCAGGCCGACAGCTTCCAGGACTACATGCGGCGCACGCGCGACGCCACCTTCGTGGCGTCGACCGGGTGGCCGGTGCGCTGAACGCTCCCCGCCCCGTCAGCGCCCTACTCACCTGTTCCGGACGTACTCACCCGGCGTACCTGGTGAGTACGTCCGGAACGCGTGACAACGTGCGCTGACCCGCCCGCAACGACAAAGACCCGCAACCGAAAGGCTGCGGGTCTTTGTTGAGGTTCGGGGTTTAGGCGCCGAAGCCCTTGAAGCGCTGGTTGAACTTCTCGACCCGGCCGGCCGAGTCCATGATGCGCTGCTTGCCCGTGTAGAACGGGTGCGACTCCGAGGAGATCTCAACGTCGATGACGGGGTAGACGGTGCCGTCTTCCCACTCCATGGTCTTCGAGCTGGTCACCGTGGAGCGCGTGAGGAACGTAGCGCCCGAAGCGAGGTCGCGGAAAACAACCGGGTTGTATTCGGGGTGGATGTCAGTCTTCATGAGGACTTCCTTGTGAGTCGTGGGGTGTGTTTCAGTCTCGCCTGCACGGACGGTGCGGTAAGAAAGCGTGCGGCCCATCGGGGCCAGCTACCTACTTTATCAGATGACAGCGGTTATTCGGCACGCGCGCTGTAGCGGCCGTCGCGCTCGGTGAGTTCGATCGGAAGACCGAAGGTCGCGGTCAGCGTGTCGCTGGTCAGGGCCTCGGTGATGGGGCCCGCTGCAACGACCTTGCCGTCTGCGAGAAGGAGCGCATGGGTGAAGCCTGCGGGGATCTCCTCGACGTGGTGGGTGACCATGACGATCGCGGGCGACTCCTCCGAGCGGGCGTAGCCGCTGAGCAGAGTGACGAGTTCTTCCCTTGCGCCGAGGTCGAGGCTGGCTGCAGGCTCATCGAGCAGGAGCAGTTCGGGGTCGGTCATCACGGCCCTGGCGATCTGTACCCGCTTCTGCTCCCCGTCGCTCAGCGTTCCGAAGCGGCGTTCGGCGAGGTCCTCGAGGTGCCATTCGGCAAGGACACGGCGGGCGCGCTTCTCGTCGATGTCTTCGTAATCCTCGTTCCACCTGCCGGTGACCGAGTACGCGGCCGTCATGACCACGTTGAGCACCGTCTCCTCGAACGGTACACGGCGCGCCATCGCGGTCGACGCGATACCGATCCGCGGACGGAGCTCGAAGACATCGACTTTTCCGAGTTCTGTGTCGAGGATCCCGACCGAACCGCTGGTCGGATGCATGAGGGTCGACGACAGCTGGAGGATCGTGGTCTTCCCGGCCCCGTTCGGACCAAGCACCACCCACCGCTGGTCGTCTTCGACCGTCCACGACACGGAATCCACGATCGCACGGCCATTGCGCACGACCGATACGTCACTCAACTGCAAAACGCTCGACATGGTTCTAGCCTATCCGTCCGAGGTGGCCGGCCGTGTCGTGCCTCGCCCGTCAGCGGGCGAGAACGGACCGGTACAGGTCGATGGTTTCGCGACCGATCCTCGACCAGCTGAACTCGCGTTCGGCGCGGTCCCTGCCCGCGGCTCCCATCGCCCTGGCAGCATCCGGATCGGAGACCACCTCGGTGAGTGCTGCGGCCAGGTCGGCGACGAAACGGTCGGGGTCGACAGGTGTTCCTGTGCCGTCCGTGACCTGCTCGATCGGCACGAGCCGACCGGTGACACCGTCATCGACGACTTCGGGGATGCCGCCGGTCGCGGTCCCGACGACGGCAGCGCCACAGGCCATCGCCTCGAGGTTGACGATGCCCAGCGGCTCGTAGACGGACGGGCAGACGAACGTCGTCGCCGCGGTGAGGACAGCACAGAGTTCGTGGCGTGGCAGCAGCCTGTCGATCCAGACGA
Organism: Mycetocola sp. Y171; assembly: GCF_056713165.1. Classification (NCBI taxonomy): domain Bacteria; kingdom Bacillati; phylum Actinomycetota; class Actinomycetes; order Micrococcales; family Microbacteriaceae; genus Mycetocola; species Mycetocola sp. Y171. The sequence continues at coordinate 1,033,197 of NZ_JBWYGX010000002.1, read as the reverse complement.
CACCCGAGCGTTCCTTCTGGAGCTCACGGACACCGGCTTCTACCTCCGCCATGATCTCGGGCGTGTCTGGTGCGCCGGCACACAGGACGAGCTGCACGTCCTTCGGCAGCAGCGAGGCTGCGCGCAGGAGGTACGGCAAGCCCTTCTGCCTCGTGATCCTGCCGACGAAGACCACGCTCGGGCGCTCGGGATCGATGCCGAGGGTGCGCAGGAGGTCGTCGTCCTGCACCGGCTGCCAGGCGGAGAGGTCGATCCCGTTGTAGATGGTGTGCACGCGCGACTCGTCGAGTGCCGGATAGCTGCGGAGGATGTCACGCCGCATGCCGTTGCTCACGGCGATCACGGCATCCGCGGCTTCGAACGCCGTCTTCTCGATCCAGCTGGAGACGCGGTACCCGCCACCGAGCTGTTCGGCCTTCCAGGGGCGCAGCGGCTCGAGGCTGTGGGCGGAGACGATGTGCGGGATGCCGTGAAGCAGCTTCGCGAGGTGGCCTGCGCCGTTCGCGTACCAGGTGTGCGAGTGCACGAGGTCGGCACCTTCAGCGTCCTGTGCCATCAGCAGATCGGTGCCGAGCGTCGTCAACGCTCCGTTCGCGCGGGCGAGTTCCTCGGGGACCCGATACGCGTACGTGTCCGCCTCGCCACGATCGGCGCCGAAGCAGCGAACGGTGACGTCGATCTCCCCCCGCATCGCCGACACGAGTTCCGCGACGTGCACGCCGGCTCCGCCGTAAATCTCTGGTGGGTATTCCCGGGTAAGAAGATCAACTCGCATGACACGAACGCTAGTACAGGTATGGGGTTGCCCCTAGTGTTGTGGCATGGTCGCATCGAAGAAGATCTTTGGCATTGTCCTCGCCGGCGGGGAAGGAAAACGACTCATGCCGTTGACGGCGGACCGGGCAAAACCCGCGGTTCCGTTCGCCGGGCAGTACCGGCTCATCGACTTCGCGTTGTCCAACCTGATCAACTCGGGTCTGACCCAGATCGTCGTGCTGACGCAGTACAAGTCGCACAGCCTCGACCGCCACGTGTCCCAGACCTGGCGCCTGTCCGGACTGCTGAACTCGTACATCGCCTCTGTGCCAGCACAACAGCGGCTCGGGAAGCGCTGGTTCTCCGGTTCCGCTGACGCGATCCTTCAGAGCCTCAACCTGATCCGCGACGAGAAGCCCGACATCGTCGTCGTCGTCGGCGCTGACCACGTCTACCGGATGGACTTCCGCGAGATGCTCCAGGCCCACATCGACTCCGGCCGCGGCGCAACGGTCGCAGCGATCCGGCAGCCGATCGAGCTGAGCGACCAGTTCGGCGTCATCGAACTCGACAAGGATGATCCGACGAAGATCGCCGAGTTCCTCGAGAAGCCGATCAACGCGGTCGGCCTCGCCGACGCCCCCCACGAGGTCCTCGCTTCGATGGGAAACTACATCTTCAACACGGATGCCCTCATCGACGCAGTCACCCGCGACGGCGAGCTGACGGATTCCAACCACGACATGGGCGGCGACATCGTTCCCGACTTCGTTCGCAGGGGCGACGCCGGCGTCTACGACCTCAAACGTAACGACGTCCCCGGCTCGACGGATCGTGACCGCTACTACTGGCGCGACGTCGGAACGATCGACTCGTTCTTCGACGCGCACCAGGACCTCATCTCCACCCTGCCGATCTTCAACCTGTACAACAGCGAATGGCCGATCTTCAGCCAGCAGCTCAACTCTCCCCCTGCGAAGTTCGTCCGTGACGCCAAGGGCAACCTCGGTACGACGATCGACTCGATCGTTTCGCTCGGCTCGCTGATCTCCGGAGCGCACATCGAACGCAGCGTCCTCGGAGCATGGTCGAAGATCGAGTCGGGCGCCCAGGTCGTCGACTCGGTGCTTTTCGACCGGGTCATCGTCGGACCGGATGCCACAGTGAGGCGCGCGATCCTCGACAAGGACGTCGTCGTCGAAGACGGTGCCTCGATCGGCGTCGACCACGACCGTGACAGGGCCCGCGGGTTCACGGTCACCGACTCCGGCCTGACCGTCGTCGGCAAGGGAGTCCGCGTTCCCCGATGAGCTCCACGCATTCGCCGGCGCCCGATGCGCCGGCCCGGTTCCTCGTCGTGCTCGACGCGGATTCCACCCTCATCGAGAACGAAGTCATCGAGCTGCTGGCCGAAGAGGCCGGCTCCCTCGCACTCGTCGCAGACGTGACCGAACGCGCGATGCGGGGCCAGCTGGACTTCGCCGAGAGCCTCCGGGAACGCGTGGCCACCCTCGCCGGGCTTTCGGACACGGTCTTCGCGACCGTGTCCGGCCGGATCCGGCCCACCAGGGGCGTTCATGAGCTCATCGCAGGCGTTCAGGCTGCCGGTGGACGGATCGGCGTCGTGTCCGGCGGCTTCCACGAACTCCTCGACCCGCTCGGAGCCGAACTCGGTCTCGACTCCTGGCGTGCCAACCGCCTCGACGTGTCGGGCGGCCGCCTGACCGGCTCCGTGAGCGGCCCGATCATCGACGCCCAGGCGAAGGCATCCGCCCTGCTGGAATGGGCGGCGGATGCCGGAATCCCGGCGGAGCGGACCGTCGCGGTCGGCGACGGAGCCAACGACCTCCTCATGATGGAGGCCGCTGGACTCAGCGTCGCGTTCAACGCCAAGCCGGCCGTGCGCGAGCGGGCAGACGTGGCCTGCGACCGCGTCGACCTCTCGGACATCCTGCCGCTGCTCGGTCTCAGGGGCTGACTCAGGCGGACGCGGCCTGACTCATCTGCACCGAGAGCCAGCCGCCGTCAGTGCCCCATGCCGAGGCCGCCGTCGACGGGGATCACGGCGCCGGAGATGTACCCGGCGTCGTCGCCTGCGAGCCACGTGACGGCCTTCGCCACCTCAGCAGGCGTCGCGAACCGGCCGGCAGGGATGCTCTTCTTGTATTCGGCCTGCGTCGCCTCCGGAAGCTCGGCGGTCATGTCGGTCTCGATGAACCCGGGCGCGACGACGTTGGCGGTGATCCCTCTGGCTCCGAGTTCGCGCGTGATCGACCTGGCCATGCCCACGAGGCCTGCCTTCGACGCGGCGTAGTTGACCTGACCGGGGCCACCGTAGAGTCCGACGACGCTGGAGATGAGGATGACGCGGCCGAATCGGGCCTTGAGCATTCCCTTCGAGGCCCGTTTCACCACGCGGAACGAGCCGCCCAGGTTGGTGTTCACGACGCTGTCGAAGTCGTCCTCGCTCATCCGCATGAGGAGCGTGTCCTTCGTGATGCCCGCGTTGGCGACGACGACCTCGACCGGACCGAGCTTCTGCTCGATCTCGGTGAACGCGGCGTCGATGGATGCTGCATCCGTCACGTCTGCCCTGACGGTGAGCGTTCCGGCAGGGCCCTCCCCTGAGCGCGCGGTGACGGCCACCCTGTGCCCGAGCGAGACGAACTCCTCAGCGATGGCGAAGCCGATCCCCCGGTTTCCTCCTGTGACGAGTACGGTGCGCGGGGTGATCTCAGAGTGGGGCATGTCGGCCTTCCGGTGTGGGGGGAATTCCCAGCAGGCAGCAGCGCTGAACACGCTGGGCGACCCGGCCGGGGGGACGAAACAAGCGTAGTCTTGACGTGAATGAAACAGCCATCCATTACCTCACTGCCGCAGTCGCCTGACGCCGAGCGACGGGCGCGAATGCTCAAGTACTCGATTGCCATGAGCATCCGTCTGGCGTGCCTGATCGCGATGCTCTTCGCCCAGGGCTGGTGGCTGTTCGTCTTCGCAGCAGGTGCCATCTGCCTGCCGTACATCGCGGTCGTGCTCGCCAATGTCGGCGCCCCGCGTGCGGACATGACCGTGCAGCGCCCAGGTGGCGTCGTCGTGATCCCTGAGCGGCCCGTTTCGCGTGAGGATTCAGAGGGCGAACCGGACCAGCGAGCCTCATGATCGGACTCTTCCAGGATCCGGAGCAGCTCACCTGTTCACGGGCCGGCTGCACAGCTGCGGCCGGATGGCGTATCGAGTGGCGCAACCCGAAGATCCACACCGAGGACCGCGTCAAGGTGTGGCTGGCCTGCGACGACCACAGGGACTACCTCGGTGAGTTCCTCGCCGCGCGGGAGTTCCCCGTCCGCACCGTTGCGCTGAGTCCGGGGGCGGCCGAATGAAGAACTGGAGATTCGCGTTCAGCCGTCGCTGGTTCGGTTACCTTGCGGTCGCGGTCGTCTTCGCCGTCGTGTGTGTGCTTCTCTCGAACTGGCAGCTTTCCCGGCTCGAGGAGAAACGCGTCGAGAACTCCCGGGTGATCGAGAACTACGACTCCTCCCCCGTCCCCCTCGCCGAGGTGCTCCCTGACAGGGAGAGCTGGAGCGACGGCGACACCTGGACGCCCGTGCTGATGACCGGCAGTTACCTCGAGGACGAACAGGTCCTCGTGCGGAACCGGCCGCGCAACGGTCAGCCGGGATTCGAGGTCCTCACGCCGCTGAAGCTGACCGACGGCTCCGTGTTCGTCGTCGACCGCGGCTGGCTGCCGACGGGTAACGCCCAGGACCTGCCCGATGTCATCCCGTCCCCTCCGACCGGTGAGGTGACCGTGACTGCGCGCCTGAAGCCCGGCGAACCCGCCCTGCAGGGACGCAGCGCCGCCGACGGACAGATCGCCACCGTTGAGCTCGCCCAGTTCGCCGACCGGATCGACGCCCCTGTCTACACCGAGGCGTACGGGCTGCTGGACTCAGAGGATCCGGCCCCGGCCGACGCGAGGCCGGTCGCCGCGTTCAAGCCGGAACTGGACGAGGGCTCACACCTGTCCTACGCCTTCCAGTGGCTGGTCTTCGGGCTTCTCGGCTTCGCGTTCCTCGCCTACGCGGTCCGCGAAGAGTACAGGCACCTCAACGCGGATGACCCCGCCGAACAGGCCAGGGCGGCAGAGCGGGAGCGTAAGCGTGCCGCCAGGCGCTCCGACTCGGATGTCGAGGACGACATCCTCGACGCGTCGGTCCGTTAGGCGAGCTCGATCAGTTCGAGGTAGTCCTTGTTCCAGTGGTCCTCGACGCCGTCGGGCAGGATGAGAACCCGCTCCGGGTTGAGAGCCTGAACGGCACCCTCGTCGTGGCTGACCAGGACGACAGCGCCTGTGAAATGCGCGAGGGCGTCGAGGATCTCTGCGCGGCTGGCGGGGTCGAGGTTGTTCGTGGGCTCATCGAGGAGCAGGACGTTGGCGCCCGAGACGACGATCATGGCGAGGGCCAGCCTCGTCTTCTCCCCGCCGGACAGGACGCCTGCCGGCTTGTGGGAGTCGTCTCCGGTGAACAGGAACGATCCGAGGACCTTCCTGGCCTCCGTCTCGGTGATGTTCGGCGAACTCGACACCATGTTCTCGAGGACACTGCGCTTCACGTCGAGGGTCTCGTGCTCCTGTGCGAAGTAGCCGATCCGGAGGCCGTGGCCGGGTTCGACCTGCCCGGTGTCCGGCTTGTCGACGCCGGCGAGGATGCGGAGAAGGGTCGTCTTCCCGGCTCCGTTGAGCCCGAGGACGACGACCTTGGAACCGCGATCGATGGCGAGGTCGACAGCGGTGAAGATCTCGAGCGAGCCGTAGCTCCGCGAGAGGTTCGACGCCATCAGCGGTGTCCGCCCACACGGTGCGGGGTCGGGGAAACGCAGCTTGGCGACCCGTTCGACGGCACGCACATCGTCGAGGCCGGAGAGCATCTTCTCGGCACGCGCGACCATCTGGTGGGCCGAAGCGGCCTTCGAGGCCTTGGCGCCGAACTTCGCAGCCTGGAGCTGCAGTGACGTGGCCTTCTTCTCGACGTTGACGCGTTCCTTCTTGCGACGCTCCTCGTCGGCCTCACGCTGGCGCTGGTAGTTCTTCCAGTTCATGTTGTACACGTCGATGACCTGGCGGTTGCCGTCGAGGTAGAACACCTTGTTGACGGTTTCACCGACGAGCTCGACATCGTGGGTGATGACGATGAATCCGCCGGTGTACGTCTTGAGGAACTCGCGGAGCCAGGTCACCGAGTCGGCGTCGAGGTGGTTCGTGGGCTCATCGAGGATCATCGTGCGTGCGTCCGAGAACAGGATCCTGGCCAGCTCGATCCGTCGGCGCTGACCGCCGGACAGGGTCTTCAGCTGCTGGTCGAGGATCCGGTCTGGCAGGTTCAGGTTGCTGGCGATCGACGCGGCCTCAGCCTCGGCGGCATAGCCACCGAGCATCTGGAAGCGTTCCTCGAGGTTGCCGTACTTCTTCATGGCGGCTTCGCTCGTCGCGACATCCGTCGACGCCATGCCCATCGTGGCTTCCTGCATCCCGAGGACGAGGCTGCCGAGGCCGCGGGCGTTGAGGATGCGCGTCCTCGCGAGTTCGTCCGGGTCGCCGGAGCGGGGGTCCTGGGGCAGGTAGCCGAGTTCGCCTGACCGCTCGACCTTGCCTGCTGAGGGGAGCAGCTCACCGGCGAGAACCTTGGTCAGCGTCGTCTTGCCTGCGCCGTTGCGGCCGACGAGGCCGATCTTGTCGCCGTCGGTCACCCGGAAGTTGACCTCGTCCATGAGAACTCGTGCCCCGACGCGAATTTCGAGATCGTGCACACTCAGCAAAACAAAGTCCAATTCCTGGGGGCGCGCCAAAACGGCGCTCAAAACAACGGGGTCAACCTGACAGTCTACGTTGTCGGCGGCTGAGAGCCTGCCGGTGCGGCGTCAGGGCTGTGCCGGTGGGCCAGGAGGGATGCGCGCGATCCGCCTGATCGCTTCCTCGAGAAGTTCGGGTGAACAGGCGATGTTCATGCGGGCGCACCGTGCGCCCGGGTCACCGAAGCCCGGACCGGGGCTGAGGGCGACGCGCGCCTCACTGAGGATGCGAGCTGCCGGGTCGTCGCCCCAGCCCCTGCCGCCGAAATCGAGCCAGGCGAGATAGCTCGACTTCGGGCGTCGCCAGGTCACCTCAGGCAGGTGTTCACGCAGCAGCCGGTCGAGGAGTTCGATGTTGGAGGCGAGAGCGGCGAGCACGCCGTCGAGCCAGTCCTGGCCGTCCGTGTACGCGGCGGCGCTGGCGAGCATCCCGAACTGCCCCGTGCGCCAGGTCACCTCGAACGGCATCCCATCGAGCACGGCTGCCGAGCCTTCGCCGTCCGCAACCATGACGGCACACTTGAGCCCGGCGATGTTCCAGGCTTTGCTCGCAGAGTGGACCGCGAAGCCGTGGGAGCGGGCGGTGTCCGACACGCTGAGGTATGGCGTGAAAGTCGCATCCGGCTGCGTGAGCGGAGCGTGGATCTCGTCGCTGATGACGGTGACGTCGTGGGCGGCGGCCAGATCGGCGAGGCGGGCGAGCTCCGTGCGGGAGTGCGGGTGGCCGAGCGGATTGTGCGGGTTGCACAGCACGAACGACCTGGCGCCTGACACGAACGCGGACTCCAGGGCGGCGAAATCGAGCCGGTAGCCCTCACCGCTGTCGACGAGCGGGACGGTGAGCACGGATGCGCCCGCCTCGGTCACGAGGTCGAAGAACGGCGGATAGACCGGTGGCGTGATGATGACAGGGTCGCCCGGTTTCGTCACACGGCGGAGGATCTCGACGATGCCCATGCTCACGTCGGCCGTTGAGAGCAGCGTGGCCGAGGACAGGTCCCAGTCCCAGCGCCGCTTCGCGTAGCCGCTGAACGCCGCGGGCAGCGGGTTCCTCGACGCGACGTAGCCCGCGTCGCCACGGTCGATGGCCTGGTGGAGGGCGCGACGGATCGGCTCGGCCAGCGGGTAGTCCATCTCGGCGACGAACATCGGCAGGACGTCGTCCGGGTGTTCCGCCCACTTCTCGCTCGTGCGAGAACGGAGGACGTCGATCGGGTCGGCGTGGACGCTGGTCATCCTCCGACGATAGCGGCTGGGGCCGGCTCAGATGGAGAAGCCGAGTGCCCGCATCATGTCGCGACCGTCGTCGGTGATCTTCTCGGGACCCCACGGCGGCATCCAGACCCAGTTGATCCTGAACGCCTCGACGACGCCGTCGAGCGCCTGCGCCGTCTGCTCTTCGAGGACGTCGGTGAGCGGGCACCCGGCGGAGGTCAGGGTCATGTGGATGATGAGAGCGTCGTTCTCGTCATCCCATCCGAGGTCGTAGATGAGCCCGAGGTCGACGACGTTGATGCCGAGCTCGGGGTCCATGACGTCCTTGAGGGCTTCTTCGACTTCGTCGAAGCGCTGCGGGCTCAGTGTGGTCACCATGATCTGATTTTACGCCGTCGTCGCTTCGTCGGCGAGGAACCGGTCGTATCCCTCGTCCTCGAGACGGTCGGCCAGCTCAGGGCCGCCCTGCTCCGCGATGCGCCCGTCGACGAAGACGTGCACGAAGTCCGGCTTGATGTAGCGGAGGATGCGCGTGTAGTGGGTGATCAGCAACACACCGAGGTGGGTGTTCTCCTTGGCCCGGTTTACGCCCTCGGAGACGATCTTCAGGGCGTCGACGTCGAGGCCGGAGTCGGTCTCGTCGAGGACGGCGAAGGTCGGCCTGAGCAGCTCGAGCTGGAGGATCTCGTGGCGCTTCTTCTCTCCACCGGAGAAGCCCTCGTTGACGTTGCGCTCGGCGAACGTCGAGTCCATCCGAAGGTTCTTCATGGAGCTCTTGACGTCCTTGATCCAGTGACGGATGGGGGGCGCTTCGCCGTCGATCGCGGTCTTCGCGGTGCGGAGGAAGTTCGTCACCGTGACACCGGGGATCTCGACCGGGTACTGCATGGCCAGGAAGAGGCCGGCGCGTGCGCGCTCGTCCACGGTCATCGCGAGGACGTCCTGGCCGTCGAGGGTGATCGATCCAGAGTCGACCTTGTACTTCGGGTGACCGGCGATCGTGTACGCAAGGGTGGACTTGCCCGAACCGTTCGGGCCCATGATCGCGTGGGTCTCACCTTTGTTGATGGTGAGGTCGACGCCGCGCAGGATGGGCTTCTGTCCCTGGTCGGTCTCGACGCTGACGTGCAGGTCGCGGATTTCAAGTACAGCCATGAGCTAGATCTCTTTCGTTACGGTCGGGTCGATGTAGATGTCTCCGTCGGTCACTTCCACGTGGAAGACCGGGACGGGTTCGTATGCGGGCAGCGACAGCGGCTTGCCCGTGAGCAGGGAGAACTGGGAACCGTGCGCCCAGCATTCGAGGGTGTCGCCCTCGACGAAACCTTCGGCCAGGGAGATGTCCCCGTGCGTGCAGGTGTCGCCGATGGCGTGCACGTCGCCGCTGCCGTCGAGGACGAGGGCGATCGGCGTGCCGCCGACGACGACGCGTTTCGCCTCGTTCACCTTCAGGTCGCTGAGGGCGCAGACACGTTCCGCCACGGTCACCTGCCGTCCGTCGACAGGCTGGTTCCGTTCAATTCTTCCTCGATGGCGATCTCGAGGCGCTCCTGCAGTTCGGTGTCACCGATCTGCTGGACGATCTCGGTGAGGAACCCGCGCACGACGAGGCGGCGTGCCTCGTCCTCTCGGATGCCGCGAGCCTGCAGGTAGAACAGCTGCTCGTCGTCGAAACGGCCGGTGGCACTGGCGTGGCCGGCGCCGGCGATGTCGCCGGTTTCGATCTCGAGGTTGGGTACGGAGTCGGCCCGTGTGCCATCCGTGAGCACGAGGTTGCGGTTCTGCTCGTAGCTGTCCGTTCCCGTCGCGCTCTGGCGGATGAGGACGTCGCCGATCCACACGGTACGTGCCCCTTCGCCCTGCAGTGCGCCCTTGTAGGTGACACGGCTGCGGGTGTGCGGTGCGTCGTGGTCGACGTAGACCTGCTGCTCGAGGTGCTGGCCGGCGTCGGCGAAGTACAGTCCGAGTGCTTCGACCTCTCCCCCTTGCGCGTTGAGGTGCGTGGACGGGTTCACCCGGACGACGTTTCCGCCGAGGGTCACGACGACGTGCTTGATGCGAGCGTCCCGACCGACCGTTGTGAAGTGTGAGGCCAGGTGTACGGCGTCGTCGTCCCACTGCTGCACAGTGACGACGGTGAGGTTGGCACCGTCTCCGACGATGATCTCGACGTTCTCGGTCAGGCGCGCCTGTCCGGTGTTTGCGAGGATGACGAGGCCGGTGCTGAACGCCTTCGCTTCGATGAGAACGTGCGCGGCACGGGCACCACGACCGAGTCCGGAGCGCGCGACGCGCACCGTCTTCGACTCTTCACCTGAGACGGTGATCGCGAGGGCACGCTCGAACTGGCTCCACGCGTTGGCTGACGCGCGCTCCTCGGGTGTTCCGGCGCTGCCGATCCGCTTGTCGCCGCGGTCGACCCAGGAGACGTCGACTCCGTCGACGGCCGTGGCGGCGAACTCATACTCGCCGCCGTCGAGCGGACCGTCGATGAGATCGGCCACACGGTCGATCGGCGTGAGCTTCCAAACCGCTTCACGACCGGTGACGGCCGGGAAATCTTCGACTGCCGCCGATGCGAAGCGTTCGGAACGGGTCTGGATCGGGACGAGTCCCCATCCACCGTCGGTGTGCTTTTTGTAGCCCAGTTGCCCGGTGTTCTCGAGCTTCGTGGTGGTTGCTTCCGGCGGGGAGATCGTCATTTAGCCGACCGATCCTTCCATGCCCATTTCGATGAGCTTGTTGAGTTCGAGTGCGTATTCCATCGGGAGTTCCCTGGCGATGGGCTCGATGAACCCGCGGACGATCATCGCCATGGCCTCGTCCTCAGGCATGCCCCGGCTCATCAGGTAGAAGAGCTGCTCTTCGCTGACCTTGGAGACGGTGGCCTCGTGCCCGAGCTGGACGTCATCCACACGGATGTCGATGGCGGGGTAGGTGTCACTCCTCGAGATGGTGTCGACGAGCAGGGCGTCGCATCGCACGGTGTTCGCCGAGTGGTGCGCGTTGGCATCCACCCGCACCTCACCGCGGTAGCCGGCGCGGCCGCCTCCACGCGCGATCGACTTGGAGACGATCGACGACTGCGTGTAGGGGGCCATGTGGATCATCTTCGCGCCGGCGTCCTGGTGCTGTCCCGGACCGGCGAAAGCGACGGAGAGGGTCTCGCCCTTGGCGTGCTCTCCCATGAGGAAGATCGACGGGTACTTCATGGTGACCTTGGAACCGATGTTGCCGTCGATCCACTCCATGGTCGCGCCCTCTGCGGCCGTGGCGCGCTTGGTGACGAGGTTGTACACGTTGTTCGACCAGTTCTGGATCGTCGTGTAGCGGACGCGGGCGTTCTTCTTCACGATGATCTCGACCACGGCGGAGTGCAGTGAGTCCGACTTGTAGATCGGAGCGGTGCAGCCCTCGATGTAGTGGACGTAGCTGCCTTCGTCGGCGATGATCAGGGTGCGCTCGAACTGGCCCATGTTCTCGGTGTTGATCCGGAAGTAGGCCTGGAGCGGGATCTCGACGTGCACGCCGGGCGGCACGTAGACGAAGGAGCCTCCTGACCAGACGGCCGTGTTCAGCGCGGCGAACTTGTTGTCGCCTGCGGGGATGACGGTGCCGAAGTACTCCTCGAAGAACTCCGGGTGCTCCTTGAGTGCGGTGTCCGTGTCCATGAAGATGACGCCCTGGCGGGCGAGGTCCTCGTTGATCTGGTGGTAGACGACCTCAGACTCGTACTGGGCGGCGACGCCGGAGACGAGGCGCTGGCGTTCTGCTTCGGGGATCCCCAGCTTCTCGTACGTGTTCTTGATGTCGTCGGGGAGGTCGTCCCAGGTCTGCGCCTGCTTCTCGGTGGAGCGGACGAAATACTTGATGTTGTCGAAGTCGATCTCGGAGAGGTCTGCTCCCCAGGCCGGCATCGGCTTGCGCTCGAACAGGGCGAGGCCCTTGAGGCGCCGTTGCAGCATCCAGTCGGGTTCCGACTTGAGGTTGGAGATGTCGGTGACGACCTCGGGCGAGACACCACGACGGGCCGACGCGCCAGCGGCGTCAGAGTCTGCCCATCCGAATTCGTACTGCCCAAGGCTTGCGAGTTCGGGGCGGTCAATCAGAACATCTGACATGTCAACCTCTTTCCTTCTCAGCTGCGTAACAGGATTTCTGCGCGTCGCATTCCCGCGCACGCCCCAGCAACGATGATTGCTCAGGAATGTGCAGGCGGCTGATTTGCGTATCTACAATTGTTCAAGGACGGGGGCCGCGCTGCTCCCGCGCCGTTCGCTGGCGAGTGCCAGAACTGATTGCTTGAACCTCATGATTCTACAGGTTGTGCAGACAAATAGCAGCAGGGCAGTGACCAGTCACAGCAACAACACAAGTGAGGAACGTTCGAGAGTGAACAAGATCGGCACGTCGGCCAGACGCTTCTGGAACTGGCTTCCCACCCACGTCGACCGCCGCGTCCGCGTGGTGGCGTGGTTGAACCTGGTCGCCCAGACGGTTCTCGTCGGAACCGGAGGCGCTGTGCGGTTGACGGGATCAGGCCTCGGCTGTCCGACCTGGCCGAGGTGCACCGCAGAATCCTTCGTCAGCACGCCGGAGATGGGAATCCACGGCGTCATCGAATTCGGCAACCGGACGCTCTTCTTCGTGTTGCAGGTGATCGCGATCTTCGCTCTCCTCTTCGTGCTCAAGTACCGCGCCGAGCGCAGGGATCTCTTCGTTCTCACCCTGATCCCCGCGTGCAGCGTCCTGCTCCAGGCGGTAGTCGGTGGCATCACGGTGCTCAGCGGTCTCAACCCCTACGTCGTCGGATTCCACTTCGTTCTCAGTGTCGCCCTCGTGGTCCTCGCCGCCGTTCTGGTGTTCCGCGTCTACAACGGGAACGGACCGCGCACGAGGATCGCGCCGGTCTGGCTCGTGGTGACCACCCACGTGGCCTCGTTCTTCGTCGCTGTGACCATCATCGTCGGGATCCTCACCACGGGGTCAGGGCCGCACGCCGGTGACAAGGGCGCGGCGCGCAACGGACTCGACCCTGAGGTCCTGCAGCACGTGCATTCCTGGCCGGCGTACATCACCCTCGCCCTCACGCTCGTGATCGTCGCAGCCGCTTGGCTCGTCCCCGTGCCTCGCCTCCGGCTGCCGTCCTTCGTGCTGCTCGTGGTCGAAGGGGTCCAGATCGTCGTCGGTGTCGCGCAGGCGCGGATGGGCCTCCCCGAGATCCTCGTCGGCCTGCACATGGTGCTTGCCTGCGTCCTCGCCGCAGCGATGACCGTGACGGTGCTGAACCTCAAGGCATCTTCCCCCGTCGCGGCCGAGCAGAAGCCGGTCGAGGCGCTGCAGGCGTCATAAACCTCTCGGCCACTCGGTCGCCGTGTGAGGTTCGTGACCCGTTTCGTGGAGCTCTACCGCAGCTCCCGGACGGCGTCGACGATCCGCCTGACCCGAGCAGGGAATCCGGCGGGAACGTCGGCAGGAAGAGCATCGACGGGCCACCACCTCACGTCGTCGCTCTCGTCGCTCGGGACAGGCAGGGACGCGGCAGGGGCCATGGCGGCGAACCCGATGTCCCAGTGCACCGTGCAGCGGCCGAACCGGGTGCTGAGCGCGTGCCTGTCGACATCGAGAGGTCCCTCGGAGACAGGGGCGACGCCGACTCCCCCTTCCTCGACCGCCTCACGGAACGCCGCTGCAGACACCGACCGGTCTGCTGCCTCGATGTGTCCTCCGAGCTGCACCCAGAACCGACCCTTCCTGTGGAAACACAGCAGGACGCCGGTGAGGTCGGGGGTCAGGACGAAACAACTGGCGGTGAGGTGCTCACCGTCACTGTCCCTGTCTGCTGCGGCCGGTCCACGCTCGCTCAGGAATACCAGGTAGTCGTCCCGCAGGAGCACCTGGTCACGGGCAGCCGGATGCCAGGACGCGAGCTGGTCCGTCAGCGCCTGGACGATCGAAGGATCGTGTGTCACCGTTGCCGTGTTCCGAGAGGATCAGAAGGGCAGGAGCGGGTCGATTCCGACAGCGAGGAACAGCAGCGTGAGGTAGCTGATCGAGCCGTGGAACACCCGCATCGGCGAGACCTTCTCGTGCCGGATGGCCAGGTTGTAGAGGCGGTGCGTCTCGTAGATGAACCAGCCGCCTGAGGCGACGGCAACGACCGTGTACAGGAGTCCCATCGACGCGACGGGGATCAGCAGGAGGGAGCACGCCACCGTCGCCCAGGCGTAGAGGATGACCTGCAGGCCGACTTGCGCGCGGCCGCGGACGACCGCGAGCATCGGGACGCCGACGGACTTGTAGTCGTCGCGGTATTTCATCGACAGCGGCCAATAGTGGGGCGGTGTCCAGAGGAAGACCACGCCGAAGAGGATGAACGGCGCCCAGCTCAGCGAGTTGGCCACTGCCGCCCAGCCGATCAGCACGGGGAAGCAGCCGGCGATCCCGCCCCAGATGATGTTCTGCGACGTCCAGCGCTTGAGCCAGAGCGTGTAGATGACCACGTAGAAGAAGATCGCGCCGACCGAGAGCGCGGCGGTGAGCGGGTTCGTCGTGACGTAGAGCCAGACGGTCGACACGACCGCGAGAACCCACGAGAAGACGAGTGCTTCCCTGGGAGTGAGGACTCCGGTGACGAGCGGGCGGTTGCTCGTCCTCTTCATCACCTTGTCGATGTCACGGTCGATGTAGCAGTTGAACGCGCCGGCCGATCCGGCGCTCAGGGCTCCGCCGACGACCGTTGCGAGGACGAGCCACAGGTTGGGGATCCCGCCGTGCGCGAGAATCATCACCGGGACTGTCGTCACGAGCAGCAGTTCCATCACGCGGGGTTTGGTGAGGGAGACGTATCCCCTGACCTTGTCGACGGCGCTCACACGTGCTGGTGTGACGCGGTCTTCTACAGCAATGTTCATCGCTCCTCTAACCGGTGGATTGCCCCCTCATTCTAGGCGATGCTCTCCGCAGACGGCCTCCAGGATGCTCCGCACGGCCGGTTCGTCGTAATCATCACGGTGTCGACATGCCCTTTCCGTATACTGGGAGTGCTCGCCAAACCGTTCGAGGCGCCCACTCCCCCTGTTCGTTCAGGGGTGAGATGTGTCCGGCGGAGCCAATGAAGCCAATGTGCGTGTTTCGCGCTCAGTCGGCGGGTCAGAGATGGCCCGACGATTCCGATCAGAAGGGTCACTAAAGTGGCAGCTTTGCAATGGGATTCCATTGACAACACGGCGGTAGACACCGCCCGCCTCCTTGCAGCGGATGCGGTAGAGAAGGTCGGCAACGGCCACCCGGGAACGGCCATGAGCCTTGCTCCTGCCGCTTACCTGCTCTTCCAGAAGGTCATGCGCCGTGACCCGAGCGACCAGCACTGGCTCGGACGGGACCGCTTCGTGCTGTCCGTCGGTCACAGCTCGCTGACGCAGTACGTCCAGCTCTACCTCGGCGGATACGGGCTGGAGCTCGAAGACCTCAAGGCGCTCCGCACCTGGGGTTCGCTCACGCCCGGCCACCCGGAATACGGTCACACCGACGGCGTCGAGATCACCACGGGGCCGCTCGGCCAGGGACTCGCCTCTGCGGTCGGCTTCGCGTACGCCTCGCGCTTCGAGCGCGGCCTGCTCGACCCGGACACCGCACAGGGCAAGAGCCCCTTCGATCACTTCGTCTACGTGATCGCCGGCGACGGCGACCTGCAGGAAGGCATCACGAGCGAGGCATCCTCGCTCGCGGGCCACCAGCAGCTCGGCAATCTCATCGCCATCTACGACAGCAACCAGATCTCGATCGAGGACGACACGAACATCGCCTTCACCGAGGACGTCGCCAAGCGCTACGAGGCGTACCACTGGCACGTCCAGACGGTCGACTGGAAGAAGACCGGCGAGTACGTCGAAGACCTCCACGCACTCAACGACGCGATCGAAGCGGCCAAGGCCGAGACCGACCGTCCGTCGCTCATCATCCTCCGCACGATCATCGGCTGGCCCAGCCCGAAGAAGCAGAACACCGGAAAGATCCACGGTTCGGCTCTCGGCGCAGACGAACTCGCCGCGGTGAAGGAAGTCCTCGGCTTCGACCCGGCAGAGAGCTTCGTCGTCGCGGACGAGGTCCTCGCCCACACCCGCAAGGCCGTCGAACGTGGGCGTGCTGACCGTGAAGAGTGGCAGAAGGGCTTCGACGCCTGGTCAACGGCGAACCCGGACAAGGCAGCCCTTCTCGAGCGCCTCCTCTCCGGCGAGCTGCCCGACGGTGTCGAAGACGCCCTCCCTGTCTTCGAACCGGGCAAGGACGTGTCGACCCGTGCGGCATCCGGCAAGGTCCTCAATGCCCTCGGCCCCGTCATCCCCGAGCTCTGGGGCGGCTCAGCCGACCTCGCCGAGTCCAACAACACGACCATCGAGGGTGCTGCATCGTTCGTTCCGAGCGAGCACTCGACCCACGAGTGGACAGGCAACAAGCACGGCCGTGTGCTGCATTTCGGTATTCGTGAGCACGCGATGGGCGCCATCCTCAACGGCATCGCCCTTCACGGTCCGACCCGCTCGTACGGTGGAACGTTCCTGATCTTCAGCGACTACATGCGTCCGGCCGTCCGTCTGGCCGCGCTGATGAACGTGCCGTCGATCTTCGTCTGGACTCACGACTCCGTCGCACTCGGCGAAGACGGCCCGACGCACCAGCCGATCGAGCAGCTGGCAACGCTCCGTGCGATCCCGAACCTCGCCGTCGTCCGCCCCGGCGACGCGAACGAGGTCGGTTACGCCTGGCAGGAGATCCTCGCCCGCCGGGGTGGCCCTGCAGGCATCGCCCTGACCCGTCAGAACATCCCCGTGTTCGAGCGTGGCGAAGGTGAAGCCTCCGGTGAGACCTTCGCGGCGGCATCGAACGTGTCCAAGGGCGCGTACATCCTCGCCGAGGCGCCGAACGGCACGCCAGACGTGATCCTCATCGCCACCGGCTCAGAGGTGCACCTCGCTGTCGAAGCGCGTGAAGCGCTCAAGGCCGACGGCGTGAACGCCCGTGTCGTCTCGGTCCCCTGCCTCGAATGGTTCGAAGAGCAGGATGCCGCGTACCAGGAGAAGGTCCTCCCCCGTGCGATCACCGCCCGGGTATCGGTTGAGGCCGGACTTGCGTTGACCTGGAGGGACATCGTCGGAGACGCCGGCCGCTCCGTGTCGATCGAGCACTTCGGAGCATCCGCCGACTACAAGACGCTGTTCCGCGAGTTCGGCATCACCACTGAAGCCGTCGTCGCCGCCGCAAAAGAATCGCTCGGCAAGTAGCGCCGGGCACAAGGAGAAGAACATGACTGAATCCACCCCCACCGCCCAGCTCTCCGCCGCCGGCGTCAGCATCTGGCTCGACGACCTGTCCAGAGGCCGCATGGACTCCGGCAGCCTGCAGCAGCTCATCGACACCCGCAACGTCGTCGGCGTCACCACCAACCCGACGATCTTCGCCGGTGCCCTCAGCAACGGCGAGAGCTACGCGGAGCAGGTCTCCGAGCTCGCAGCTGCGGGCAAGGATGTCACCGAGTCGGTCTTCGAGATCACCACGGCTGACGTCTCCCGTGCAGCAGACATCTTCCGGCCGGTCTACGACGCCTCCAACGGCTTCGACGGCCGGGTCTCGATCGAGGTCGAGCCGAACCTCGCCCACGACGCCGCAGGCACCATCAGCGAGGCGAAGCAGCTGTGGGCGAAGATCGACAAGCCCAACGTGATGATCAAGATCCCGGCGACCATCGCCGGCCTCGAGGCCATCACCGCCACGATCGCCGCGGGCATCAGCGTCAACGTGACCCTGATCTTCAGCCTGCAGCGTTACCGCGAGGTCATGAACGCGTACCTCACCGGTCTCGAGCAGGCGAAGGCGGCAGGGATCGACCTGTCGACCATCCACTCGGTCGCCTCCTTCTTCGTGTCGCGCGTCGACACCGAGATCGACAAGCGGCTCACGGCCATCGGCACCGACGAGGCACTCGGCCTCAAGAGCAAGGCCGGCGTCGCGAACGCGCAGCTCGCCTATGAAGCGTTCGAGCAGATGTTCGCGTCCGAGCGGGCCGCTGGCCTTCTCGCGGCTGGCGCCAACAAGCAGCGCCCGCTCTGGGCCTCGACCGGTGTGAAGGACCCGAGCCTTCCCGACACGCTGTACGTCACGCAGCTCGTCGCAGACGGTGTCGTGAACACCATGCCCGAGAAGACCCTCGAGGCGACGTTCGACCACGGCCAGATCGACGGCGACAGCGTCACCGGCTCGTACGACGAAGCCAACAAGGTCCTCGACAAGCTCGCCGGCCTCGGCATCTCGTACGACGAGGTGACCGCTCTCCTGGAGAAGGAGGGCGTCGAGAAGTTCATCGTGTCATGGGACGAGCTGCTCGAGACGGTCACCGCAGCTCTGGCGGCCGCAAAATGAGCTTCAAGATCCACGTCTCCGGCGCCGCCAAGGCCGCCGTCGACGCGGTGGTCCCCACCCTCGTGACCGACATGGTCGCGTCGGGGATCACCGGGCAGGACGCCGCGCTGTGGGGTCCTGCGGCTGAGGACGAAGCAGGCAAGCGTCTCGGCTGGACCGAGGCGACCACGGTCTCCCGCCCGCTCGTGGCCGAGATCGAGACGCTCCGCGCCGAGCTCACCGCAGCAGGGGTCGAGCACATCGTCCTCGCAGGCATGGGTGGCTCGTCGCTCGCGCCAGAGGTCATCACGCGGACGCTCGGCGGGAACCTCACGGTTCTCGACTCGACCGCCCCCGGCCAGGTCCTCTCCGCACTGGCCGACCGGCTGGAAGCATCCGCCCTCGTCGTGTCGTCCAAGTCTGGCTCGACCGTCGAAACCGACAGCCAGCGTCGGGCATACGAGAAGGCGTTCACCGACGCGGGCATCGACCCGCGCGGCCGCATCATCGTGGTCACAGACCCGGGCTCGCCGCTCGACGCGTCCGCGCGTGAAGCGGGTTACCGTGTCTTCAACGCCGACCCGAACGTCGGAGGCCGGTACTCGGCTCTCACGGCATTCGGACTCGTCCCCTCCGGACTTGCCGGAGTGGATGTCGGGGCGCTCCTCGACGAGGCAGACTCGGTCGCCGTCGAACTGTCGATCGATGACAAGCACAACCCGGGGCTCATCCTCGGTGCCGCCATCGCCGGCACGTCGCCGTTGCGAGACAAGCTCGCCATCGTCGCAGACGGAACCCACATCGTCGGGTTCGCCGACTGGGCCGAGCAGCTCATCGCCGAATCGACGGGCAAACAGGGCACAGGTCTTCTGCCCGTCGTGGTGGACACCGTGGCCCCGGAGATCTCCGGTTCGTACGACGACGTCCAGGTTGTCCGTCTCGTGGACGACGCGGGAACGCTGCACCTGTTCCCGCACGACCGCCACAAGGGCGAGATCCTCGTGTCGGGCACCCTCGGAGCGCAGATCCTCGTCTGGGAGTACGCCACAGTCATCGCCGGCCGCATCCTCGGGATCAACCCCTTCGACCAGCCGGACGTCGAGTCTGCGAAGATCGCGACCCGTGGCCTGCTGGACGCCCGCCCGGAGCCCACCGCTCCCCTGTTCGTTGAGAACGGCATCGAGGTGCGCGGCGACGCCGACGTCCTCGCCGGGGTCTCGACGGTCAAGGAAGCCATCGACGCTCTGATCGGCCGACTCGATGACAACGGCTACCTCTCGGTGCAGGCATACGTCGACCGTGTCGCGCTTCCTCAGCTCGAGGGTGTCCGCGGCATGCTCGCCGGAATCGCCGGTCGCCCGGTCACGTTCGGCTGGGGCCCGCGCTTCCTGCACTCCACGGGGCAGTTCCACAAGGGCGGACCCGCTGTCGGCGTCTTCCTGCAGATCACCCAGGAATCACCGGTCGACCTCGAGGTCCCCGGCCGCCCGTTCACCTTCGGCCAGCTGATCCAGGCCCAGGCACAGGGTGACGGCAGCGTTCTCGCGGATGCCGGTCGCCCGGTCGTCACGTTGAACCTGACCGACCCTGACAACAACATCGTGTCACTGTTCGAGGCGATCAACTAGCTCACGCTGGTTGGTCCGCCGTTACCGAGGAGCCGTATGTCCCCCGTGGATATCACCCCGGAGTTCAACCCGCTGCGGGTGGATTCCGATCGCCGACTGAACCGCATCGCCGGGCCGAGCGGCCTCATCATCTTCGGCGTGACAGGTGACCTGTCTCGCAAGAAGCTGATGCCTGCCGTCTACGACCTGGCGAACCGCGGACTCCTTCCCCCCGGGTTCTCGCTGGTCGGGTTCGCCAGGCGGGACTGGGAGGACCAGGACTTCGAACAGGTCGTGCATGACGCCGTGAAGGCGTACGCACGGACGGAGTACCGGGAGGAGGTGTGGAAGCAGCTCGCCCAGGGCATCCGTTTCGTTTCGGGTGAATTCGGTGACGACGCGGCATTCGAGCACCTCAAGGAAACGGTGGAGAAGCTCGACGAGGAACGCGGAACGATGGGAAACCACGCGTTCTACCTCTCGATCCCGCCGAAGGCGTTCCCCGAGGTGACCGAGCAGCTTCGGCGCTCGGGCCTCGCGGACGCGAGCGAGGGCCAGTGGCGCCGAGTCGTCATCGAGAAGCCGTTCGGATCCGACCTGAAGACCGCCCGTGAACTGAACGCGGTCGTCGAGTCGGTCTTCCCCGCTGACTCCGTGTTCCGGATCGACCACTACCTGGGCAAGGAGACGGTGCAGAACATCCTGGCGCTGCGTTTCGCCAACCAGATGTTCGAACCGATCTGGAACTCGCACTTCGTCGACCACGTGCAGATCAGCATGGCCGAGGACATCGGAGTCGGCGGACGGGCCGGGTACTACGACGGAATCGGTGCCGCTCGCGACGTCATCCAGAACCACATCCTCCAGCTTCTGGCCCTCACCGCCATGGAGGAGCCGCTCTCGTTCGACGCCAAGGATCTTCGCGCAGAGAAGGAGAAGGTTCTCGCGGCGGTCAGCCTGCCCGAGGACCTCGGCACGGCCACGGCGCGCGGACAGTACGCCGGCGGGTGGCAGGGCGGCGAGAAGGTCCCCGGATTCCTCGAGGAAGACGGCATGGCCCCCGAATCGACGACCGAGACCTATGCAGCCATGCGGCTCGACATCAAGACCAGGCGCTGGGACGGCGTCCCTTTCTACCTGCGGGCAGGTAAGCGCCTCGGACGCCGGGTGACCGAGATCGCCGTGGTGTTCAAGCGCGCTCCCCAGTTCCTCTTCGCCGAGAGCCAGACCTCCGAGCTCGGCCAGAACGCCCTCGTGATCCGGGTCCAGCCCGACGAGGGTGTGACCATCCGTTTCGGCTCGAAGGTCCCGGGCGCAGGCACCCAGGTGCGCGACGTCACCATGGACTTCGGCTACGGGCACGCCTTCACCGAGGCCAGCCCCGAGGCCTACGAACGACTCATCCTCGACGTGCTGCTCGGCGACCCGCCGCTGTTCCCCCGTCACCAGGAAGTCGAACTGTCGTGGAAGATCCTCGACCCGATCGAAGAATACTGGGCCGCCCAGGGCGGACCGCTCGAACAGTACCAGCCGGGCTCGTGGGGTCCGGCATCCGCCGACGCGCTCCTCGCGCGCGACGGACGCACCTGGAGGCGACCATGATAGTCGATCTGCCCGACACAACGATCAGCAAGCTGTCGAAGAAACTCGTCACCCTGCGTGAGGACGGTGGAGCCGTCGCGCTCGGCCGGGTTCTCACGCTGGTCATCGTTTCCCAGTTCGGTGAGGAAGAGGAGGCCATCGAGGCCGCCAACGACGCCTCCCGCGAGCATCCGATGCGCGTTCTCGTGCTCTCCAGGATCCCCGATGACGCAGGGGAAGCCGAGAGAATCGATGCCCAGATCCGTGTCGGAGGCGATGCGGGGGCCAGTGAGGTCATCATCCTCCGCGCCTACGGCGACGCCGCGAGCAACGAGGAGAGCCTCGTCAACGGCCTCCTACTGCCCGACGCACCCGTCGTGGCCTGGTGGCCGATCGAAGCACCCGCAGACGTAGCGAAGACAGCCATCGGGCACATCGCCCAGCGCAGGATCACCGACGCCTCCGAACACGAAGACCCGCATGCAGCGCTCGTCGACCTGTCCGGCTCGTACGCGCCGGGTGACACCGACTTCGCCTGGACGAGGCTCACCCTGTGGCGGGCGCAGCTCGCAGCCGTTCTCGACCAGCCGCCGTACGAACCGGTGACCGGAGTGACCGTCTCCGGCGCGTCGGATTCGGCGTCGACGGTCCTCCTCGCCGCGTGGCTGCAGATGCAGCTCCAGGTCGAGGTGGTGCAGGAACTGACCCCGCGCGGTTCAGGTGATACCGGCATCCACGGCGTTCGGCTGTCCCGCGCGAGTGGCGACATCGTCCTCGAGCGCCCGTTCGACGCGATCGCCGAGCTCACGCAGCCGAACCAGCCGACCCAGGAGCTGACGCTGCCACGGCGCAGCCTCAGGGACTGCCTCGCCGAGGAGTTGCGCAGGCTCGACCCCGATCCGTTGTACGGTGAAGTGATCACCAAGGGTGTGCGACAACTCGGAGCCGAGACCGCCGCCGCGGAAAGGTAAGACTGAATGACCAACGAACGACGCGTGCTTGTACACTCAGACAGCGACGCCCTGGCCGCCTCCATCACAGCGCGGTTCCTGACGAAGACCGTCGACCTGCTGGATGAGAACGATCGGGTCAACATCGTGCTGGAGGGCGGGCGCATCGCCATCAAGGTCCTTGCCACCATCAACGCGTCTCCCGCTCGTGACAGCGTCGACTGGTCACGCGTCCACTTCTGGTGGGGTGACGAACGCTGGCTCCCGGCAGGCGATGCCGAGCGCAACGACGTGAAGGCGCGCGAAGCGCTGATCGACCACCTCGACATCCCCGCGGAGAACGTGCACACCTGCCCGGCGTCCGGCGGGGAGCTCGACCTCGATCAGGCCGCGGCAGCGTATGCGGACGAGCTGGCGCGGCACGCGGACGGTGAAGGAGGACTCCCCCGCTTCGACATCACCTTCCTCGGTGTCGGGCCTGACGGCCACACGGCGTCCTTGTTCCCTGACCGCCCCGAGGTGCTCGAACGCGACGCCACCGTCGTCGCCGTGCGTAACTCCCCCAAGCCTCCCGCTGAGCGGATCAGCCTGACCCGTCCGGCGATCAACTCGTCACAGCGGATCTGGGTGGAGCTGTCAGGAGCAGACAAGGCGTCGGTTCTCGGACTCGCCCTGGCCGGCGCTGCGTACACAGAGGTTCCGATCGCCGGGATGAAGGGGCGCAAGCGCACCGTCTTCTTCGTCGACTCGGATGCTGCGTCCGAGGTCCCCGAAAGCCTCATCGCTCCGACCTACTGACACCGAACACGAGAAGAGCCCCTGTCGAATCGACAGGGGCTCTTCTCGTGCTCCGGCAAGCCGGAACGAAGTGCTACTGGGCTGACGCGGTTCCGCGGCGGGCGCGCAGCTGTTGCAGTGCCTCATCGAGAAGGGCTTCCGCCTCTTCCTCGGTGCGACGCTCCTTCACATAGGCCAGGTGAGTCTTGTACGGCTCCAGCTTGGCGACCTCGGGCGGGTTGGCCCTGTCACGCCCTGCAGGCAGGCCGGAAGACGGGCTGTCGATGATCTCGGGGATCTCCTCGTCTGGGAGGCTCGCAGCGAAATGCCGAACCGTCTCATTCCCGAGGATGTCCCAGTACGACACCGCTACCCGTTCCGCATGGAAACCGTGATCCTGTTCACCCATGGGGCCAGCCCCGACGCGTGAACCGCGAATTGCGCTACCTCCGGCAGCCATATGTCCTCCTACGCGCCCGAGGTGAACTTGGTGATGAGACCAAGCGCCACGATCGAGCTGAACCAAACGAGACTGAGTACGACCGTGAACCGGTTGAGGTTACGCTCGGCGACTCCGGACGAACCGAGGCTCGATCCCATGCCACCGCCGAACATATCCGACAGCCCACCGCCGCGCCCCTTGTGCAAGAGGATGAGGAATGTGAGCAGGAGGCTCGTGATACCGAGCACCACCTGCAGAACGACCTGAAGTATCTCCACAAAGGACCTTTCATGTGGCGGCCATGGAGTTCCATGAACCGCCCTCAATTATAGCGTGAGCGTGCGGGTGCTACAGTCCCACGTGCTTCTGGTAGCGCACGATGCTCGTGAACTCGTTCAGGTCGAGGCTGGCACCGCCGACGAGAGCACCATCGACGTTTGGTTCCCGCATGAATCCGGCGATGTTGGATGCCTTCACCGAACCACCGTAGAGGATGCGGGTCTTCGCGGCGACGTCATCACCGAGCGTCTCGACGAGGACGGCACGCAGAGCTGCAGCGACCTGTTCGGCCTGCTCAGGCGTTGCTGCCTGGCCGGAGCCGATGGCCCAGACCGGCTCGTACGCCACGACGATGTCCACCGTAGACGAGATCCCGGCGAGTGCCGCACGAAGCTGGGCGACGGGAACGGCGCTCGGGCCGTGCGTCTCCAGGTCTTCGGCGGTCTCCCCGACACAGATGATCGGAGCAAGGTTGTGCTTGAGCGCTGCGGTGACCTTTGCGGCGACGTCGTCGTCGGACTCACCGTGCAGCGTACGCCGCTCGGAGTGCCCGATGATCACGTAGCGGCAGTCGAGCGCTGACAGGAACGCGCCGGAGATCTCCCCCGTGTACGCACCTGAGTCGTGCGCTGACAGGTCCTGCGCTCCGAAGGCGATCGGCAGCTTGTCCGCCGAGACGAGCGTCTGCACGCTGCGCAGGTCGGTGTATGGCGGGAACACCGCCACCTCGACCGTGGACACGTCGTGCTTGGCGTCTGCGAGACCCCAGGCGAGTTTCTGAACGAACGCGATCGCCTGGAGGTGGTCCAGGTTCATCTTCCAGTTCCCAGCGATGAGCGGGGTCCTGCGTACTGACGAGGTCACTGTTGCCATCCCAAAATCTCCAGTCCGGGAAGCCGCTTGCCCTCGAGGAACTCGAGACTCGCGCCACCTCCGGTCGATATGTGTCCGAATTGATCGTCATCGAAGCCGAGTGCCCGAACCGCAGCTGCGGAATCTCCTCCGCCGACGACGCTGAGGCCGTCGACCTCGGTGAGGGACTGGGCGACCGTCTTCGTTCCTGCGGCGAACGGTGCGAGCTCGAACACGCCCATCGGGCCGTTCCAGAACACCGTCTTCGATGAACGGATGATCCCGGCGAAGCGGGCGGCTGTCTCCGGTCCGATGTCCAGGCCGAGGCCAGACGCACCGAACGGGGTGTCCTCGATCGCGTCAGCGGGCTGGACGACGTGGTCGGCGTCAGCGCTGAACGACGCGGCCACGACGACATCCGTCGGGAGTACGATCTCGACGCCGAGCTTCTCGGCTTCGGACAGGTACCCCTTCACGGTGTCGATCTGGTCTTCCTCGAGCAGGCTCGAGCCGACCTTGTGCCCCTGCGCTGCGAGGAACGTGAACAGCATCCCTCCGCCGATGAGGAGCGTGTCGACCCGGGGAAGCAGGTGTCCGATGACACCGAGCTTGTCCGACACCTTCGAACCGCCGAGGACGACCGCGTACGGGCGCTCAGGCGATTCGGTGAGGCGGTCGAGGACATCGAGCTCGGTGGAGATGAGCAGGCCGGCCGCACTCGGCAGGAGCTTGGGCAGCTCGTAGACGCTCGCCTGCTTGCGGTGGACGACTCCGAACCCGTCTGAGACGAAGGAATCGCCGAACGCGGCGAGCTTCTCTGCGAAGGCGGTGCGCTCGGATTCGTCCTTGCTCGTCTCTCCCGGGTTGAAGCGGAGGTTCTCGAGAACGGCGATGTCACCGTTCCCGAGGGAGTCGACGGCATCCTGAGCGGCCTGGCCGACGGTGTCGGAGGCGAACGTGACGGCTGAGCCGAGGAGTTCGGACAGGCGCTGCGCCACAGGGGCGAGGCTGTACCTGTCGTCCGGTGCGCCATCGGGCCTGCCCAGGTGGGAGACGACGACGACGCGTGCGCCCTGGCTGAGCAGGGCGTTCAGAGTGGGAAGCGACGCCCGCACGCGCCCGTCGTCGGTGATGACCCCGTCCTTGAGAGGAACATTGAGGTCACACCTGACGACGACGCGCGTGCCGGCGAGCGAGCCCAGCGATTCGAGTGTACGAAGCGACACGGCTTGGTGATCGTCTCTAGAGACGGTCTGCGACGTACTCGGTGAGGTCGACGAGACGGTTGGAGTAGCCCCATTCGTTGTCGTACCAGCTCACCAGCTTGACCTGGTTGCCCATGACACGCAGCAGGCCGGCGTCGAAGATCGACGAGTGCGGGTCGGAGACGATGTCGCTCGAGACGATCTCGTCTTCGGTGTACTTGAGGATGCCCTTGAGCGGTCCCTCTGCTGCAGCCTTGTACGCGGCCTTGATTTCCTCGACGGTGACGGGGCGCGACGACTCGACCGTGAGGTCGGTGATCGAACCGGTCGGCACAGGAACGCGCAGCGCGAAGCCGTCGAGCTTGCCCTTGAGCTCGGGTAGGACGAGGCCGATGGCCTTCGCTGCACCGGTCGAGGTCGGGACGATGTTGACAGCGGCGGCACGGGCACGACGCAGGTCGCTGTGCGGGCCGTCCTGGAGGTTCTGGTCAGCGGTGTACGCGTGAACGGTGGTCATCAGGCCGCGTTCGATACCGAACTCATCGTTGAACACCTTGGCGAGCGGCGCGAGGCAGTTCGTCGTGCAGGAGGCGTTCGAGATGATGTGGTGGTTTGCCGGGTCGTACAGGTCCTCGTTGACGCCGATGACGAAGGTGGCGTCTTCGCCCGTTGCCGGTGCGGAGATGAGGACCTTCTTGGCGCCTGCGGCGATGTGCTTCTTCGCGTCGACGGCCTTGGTGAAGAAACCGGTGGACTCGATGACGATGTCGACACCCAGTTCACCCCAGGGGAGGTTGGCCGGGTCGCGCTCCGAGAAGACCTTGATGGCCTTGCCGTCGACCGTGATCTTCTCTTCGTCGTACTCCACTGTGGCGTCGAGGCGCCCGTTGATGGAGTCGTACTTCAGAAGGTGGGCGAGGGTCTTGTTGTCGGTGAGGTCGTTGACCGCGACAATTTCGAGGTCGCTGCCCTTGGCGAGAGCTGCGCGGAAGTAGTTACGGCCGATGCGGCCGAACCCGTTGATACCGATCTTTACGGACAAGGATCTCTCCTGTTGCTGAGGCGCCGAAGCGCGTGTTTGTTGTGCAGTTGTGGTCGGAAGAAGGGAAAGGTCGTCCGGGTGAACCCCGGACGACCTCGTCGGTTATGACAGTAGCAGCAGCCCGGAGGTCTTCTCGCGAGCCGTCACGAAACGTTCAGAGACGTTCTCCCAGTTGGTGATGTTCCAGAACGCCTTGACGTAGTCGGCACGGACGTTCTTGTAGTCGAGGTAGTAGGCGTGCTCCCAGACGTCGAGAAGCAGGACGGGGACGGTGCCCGCGGCGAAGTTCGACTGCTGGTCGAAGAACTGCTGGACGATGAGCTTCTGCCCGATCGAATCCCAGACGAGGGCGGCCCATCCTGAGCCCTGCACGCCGAGCGCTGCAGCGGTGAAGTGGGCGCGGAACTTGTCGAACGAACCGAAGTTGTCGTCGATCGCAGCGGCGAGTTCGCCGGTGGGCTTGTCTCCGCCGTTGGGCGAGAGGTTGGTCCAGAAGATCGAGTGGTTGACGTGTCCGCCCAGGTTGAACGCGAGGTCCTTCTGGAGCTTGTTCACGTTGGCGAGGTTGTCCGAGTCGCGAGCTTCAGCGAGCTGTGCGAGGGCGGTGTTCGCACCAGTCACATATGCCTGGTGGTGCTTCGAGTGGTGCAATTCCATGATGGCCCCAGAGATGCTCGGCTCGAGTGCCGAGTAGTCGTAACCGAGGTCAGGGAGGGTGTAATCAGCCATTGTTTCTCTCCTCTTCTTGTGCCGCTGGCCGCTGTTGGCGCGGCTGTGAACGACCTTTCCAGTCTAGTCAGGTCGTTCAGGACATCGGCGCGTGCGTGCCAACTGTGACAGATCAGACGTCGTCGAGGTCAGGCGGCAGGTTCGCATCCGTGCCGGGGAGCCCGAGGTCCTGTGCCCGTTTGTCTGCCATGGCGAGGAGGCGACGGATCCGGCCGGCGATGGCATCCTTCGTCATGGGCGGGTCGGCGTGGTGACCGAGCTCGTCGAGGCTCGAGTCCCGGAATCGCAGGCGGAGCTCCCCCGCGTACCTGAGGTGCTCGGGGATGTCGTCTGCCAGGATCTCCATGGCGCGTTCGACCCGCGCGCACGCCGCGACTGCTGCCTGTGCCGAGCGGCGCAGGTTGGCGTCGTCGAAGTTGACGAGGCGGTTGGCTGTCGCCCGGACCTCACGACGCTGCCGGAGGTCCTCCCACGCCTTCACGGTGGCATGAGCTCCCATGAGCACGAGCATGGCGCTGATCGCTTCGCCGTCACGGATGACGACACGGTGCACACCGCGGACCTCTCGCGCTTTCGAGGCGACGCCGAGGCGACCTGCTGCGCCGACGAGCGCCATGGCCGATTCGTTGCCCGGGCAGGTGATCTCCAGTGCGGCGGAGCGGCCGGGATCGGTGAGGGTGCCCGCTGCGAGGAACGCGCCGCGCCACACGGCGGCGAGCTCGGCCCTCGTGCCCGTTGTGAGCCGGTTGGGCAGGCCGCGGATCGGGCGGCGTCGTGCGTCGAGCAGTCCGGTCTGCCTGGCGAGAGTCTCCCCGCCGTCCTGGACCCGCACGAGATAGCTCTCCCCGCGGCGGGTGCCTGAGCCGCTGATCATGCTGACTTCGCTGCGGACGCCGTACAGTTCGGCGAGATCCTTGCGGATGCGACGGGCCAGCTGCGGAGTGTCGAGTTCGCTCTCAATGGCGATGCGACTCGAGATGAGGTGGAGTCCGCCGCTGAAGCGCAGGATCGAGGTGAGCTCCGCTGCCCGCACGGCCGTCTTCGCTTCCACGATTCCGGCCAGTTCTTCTTTGACCTCAGCAGTCAGTGCCAATCGTTGTCCCATCTCGTGTGTTCATGTGTGATCGTCTGTGCCGCTGGTCTACTCGCGACCGAGGTCGCGATGCTTGACGCTGACGGCGACACCGGGCTGCTCAGCGAGTTTGTCGGCGAGCTGCAGTGCGAGCGCGACCGAGCGATGCTTTCCGCCGGTGCACCCGATTGCGAAGGTGGCGAATCGTTTGTTCTCCCGCTGGTAACCGGCAAGAACCGGTGCGAGTGCCGCGGCATAGCTGTCCAGGAACTCCCTGGCGCCCGGCTGGTTGAGTACGAAGTCGCTGACTTCGGCGTCCAGTCCAGTATGCGCCCGCAAGTCGGGAACCCAAAACGGGTTGGGCAGGAACCGGGCGTCAGCGACAGTGTCCGCGTCAGAGGGAAGGCCGTACTTGAAGCCGAAACTCATCACTGTGAGTTTCACGCCCGGCGTGCCCTCAGCGGCGAACAGCTCGGATGTCTTCGTGGCCAGCTGGTGCACGTTGAGGTCGGAGGTATCGATGACGATGTCGCTGGATTCACGGATGGTGGCGAGCCTGGCACGCTCACTGGTGATTCCGTCGAGGATGGTGCCGCCGCCCTGCAGCGGGTGCGGGCGACGCACCGCGTCGAACCGGCGCACGAGTGCGGCATCCGTAGCATCGAGGAAGACGACCCGGAGTTTCGTGCCCGAGCGCAGCGACTGGATCATCTGCTGCAGGTCGCTGAAGAAGTCACGGCCGCGGACGTCGACGACGGCAGCAATCCTGGGCAGAGCACCCTCGGCGCGTTCCGCCAGGTCGATCAGAGGCCTGAGCATCTGCGGAGGAAGGTTGTCGACCACGTACCAGTCCAGGTCTTCCAGGGCGTTGGCCACTGTGGAGCGGCCGGCACCCGACATGCCCGTGACGATCAAGACTTCCTGCTGAGGGATCGGCTGGTCCACCGGTTTCCTGCACTTTCGATTTGCTCGCGCAGCCTGATGCGGCTGCTCCCCCAGCCTACCGACTGTTCAACTGGGCGTGGATTGTCGTCGCCAGCGCCGGGCCGATGCCGGCGACCTCGGTGATCGCCTCAGGCGCCGCCTGGCGCAGCTTGGCGACCGAGCCGAAATGACGCAGCAGGGCCTTGACCCGCGCCGGCCCGAGGCCGGGGATGTCTGCGAGCACGCTCGAGATGTCCTTCTTGCGTTTGGTGCGCTGGTAACTGATGGCGAAGCGGTGTGCTTCGTCGCGGACCCGCTGGAGCAGGAACAGGGCCTCGGAGTTGCGCGGGAGGATCACCGGGTAGTCGTTGTCAGGCAGCCAGATCTCCTCGAGCCGCTTGGCCATGCCTGCCAGCTGGATGTCCGTCCTGCCGGATTCGACGAGGGCGCGCTGGGCCGCCTGCACCTGCGGTTGCCCGCCGTCGACGATGAGAAGCTGGGGCGGATACGCGAACTTGCGCGGCTTCGACACCGCGTCTGCACCGGTTTCATCGACGTCTGGTTCGGGTTCCGGGTCGGTGAGGTAGGCCAGCCGGCGGGACAACACCTGGTAGATCGACTCGGTATCGTCGCTCGACTCGGCGATTCCGAAGCGCCGGTACTGGTCCTTCCTCGGCAGTCCGTCCTCGAAGACGACCATGGATGCCACGATGTTCGTGCCCGACAGGTGCGAGACGTCGAAGCATTCGATGCGCAACGGTGCCTGATCCATCCCGATGGCATCCTGGATGTCGGTGAGCGCCTGGGAACGCGCGACGAAATCGGCGCTTCGCCTGGTCTTGTAGAGCATCAGCGAGTTCTTCGCGTTGATCTCGGCGGTCTGCATGAGAGCGGCCTTCTCGCCGCGCTGGGCGGTGTGCAGCCTGACCTTGCCCTTGCCTCGCAGGCCGGCAAGCCAGGTCTCCAGTTCGGCGGAATCCTCTGGGAGCTCCGGCACGAGGATCTCACGCGGGATGTCGACGATTCCGCCGGAGTCGTATGCCCGCTGCAGGACGCTGTCGACGAGTTCGGCGGTCGACAGGTCGAGCTCCTTGTCCACGGTCCAGGACCGCACACCGCGGATCCTGCCCGAGCGGACGATGAACTGCTGCACGGCGGCGGACAGTTCGTCGTGGGCGAGTCCGAACAGGTCGGCGTCGACCGAGTCCTTCAACACGACGGCGCTCTTGTCGAGCACGGCCTCGAGCGCCTGGAGACGGTCGCGGTACCTGGCCGCTGACTCGTAGTCCTGCACGGCCGCGGCCTCACGCATCCGTTTCGTGGCCTCCGTGACGAAGCGTTTGTCGTTACCGTTCATGAAGCTGACGAAATCGTCGACCATCGCGCGGTGTTCCTCGATGGTCACGCGCCCGGAGCATGGGCCGCCGCAGCGGCCGATCTGACCGGGGAAACACGGGCGTCCTGACTGCATGGCCCGCTTGTAACTGGAGTCAGAGCAGGTGCGGATCGGGAACGCCTTGATCATCAGGTCGATGGTCTCGTGCACCGCCCAGATCTTCGGGTACGGGCCGAAATACTTCGCCCCTCGGATGCGCGGGTTGCGGGTGACGAGCACCCGTGGAGCCTCATCCCCGAGGGTCACCGCGAGGTAGGGGTACGTCTTGTCGTCGCGGAACTTGACGTTGAACGGCGGCTCGAACTCCTTGATCCAGGTGTACTCCAGCTGGAGGGCGTCGATGTCGCTGCCCACGACGGTCCATTCGACGCCGGTCGCGGTGGTGACCATCCGCCTGGTGCGTTCGTGCAGACTCGGCAACGGGGCGAAGTAGTTGCTGAGCCTCGCCCTGAGATTCTTCGCCTTGCCGACGTAGAGCACCCGACCGGTGTCGTCGCGGAACCGGTAGACACCCGGGCTCGTCGGAATCTCGCCTGGGCGTGGCCGGTAGGCCAGAGCCGATCTCACCTATCCGGCCTTACGGGCGACGATCTCGCCGGCCTCCAGGACTTCCTTGAGGTAGTACCCGGTGTGGCTCTTCTTCACGTTGGCGAGCTTTTCAGGTGTTCCGGTGGCGAGGACGCGGCCACCGCCTGCACCGCCCTCGGGACCGAGGTCGATCAGCCAGTCCGCCGATTTGATCACGTCGAGGTTGTGCTCGATGACGATGACCGTGTTTCCCTTGTCGACGAGGCTGTTGAGCACGAGGAGGAGCTTACGCACGTCTTCGAAGTGGAGTCCAGTGGTCGGTTCGTCGAGAACGTACACGCTGCGGCCGTTCGTCCGCTTCTGGAGTTCGGTCGCCAGCTTCACCCGCTGTGCTTCACCGCCGGAGAGTGTCGTGGCGCTCTGGCCGAGACGCACATAGCCGAGGCCGACTTCGACCAGGGTCTTGAGATAGCGGTGGATCGAGGTGATCGGCTCGAAGAACTCCGCGGCCTCAGCGATGGGCATGTCGAGCACTTCAGCGATGTTCTTGCCCTTGTAGTGCACCGAGAGGGTGTCGCGGTTGTACCGTGCTCCCCCGCACACCTCGCACGCCACGTAGACGTCGGGAAGGAAGTTCATCTCGATCTTGATCGTGCCGTCGCCTGCGCACGCCTCACAGCGCCCGCCCTTGACGTTGAAGCTGAACCGGCCGGGAAGGTAGCCGCGGGTCTTGGCCTCGATCGTTTCGGAGAACAGGTTCCTGATGCGGTCGAAAACGCCGGTGTATGTCGCCGGGTTCGAGCGCGGTGTGCGGCCGATCGGCGCCTGGTCGACATGGATCACTTTGTCGAGCTGTTCGAGTCCGGTGACACGCGTGTGCTTGCCGGGGACCTTGCGCGCCCCGTTGAGCTTGTTCGCGAGGACGCGGTAGAGCACGTCGTTGACCAGTGACGATTTGCCCGAGCCGCTGACGCCGGTGACGGCCGTGAACGTGCCGAGCGGGAAATCGACGGTGACCTTGCGCAGGTTGTTCGCCTCGGCGCCGACCACAGTGATCATGCGTTCGGGATCGATCGGCCGGCGGGTCTCGGGGATGCCGATCTCCTTGCGCCCCGACAGGTAATCGCCGGTGAGCGATCGAGTGTTCGTGACCAGGTCTTCGTACGAGCCCGAGTGGACCACTTTTCCGCCGTTGACCCCTGCGCCTGGGCCGATGTCGACGATCCAGTCTGCCGTCCGGATGGTGTCTTCGTCGTGTTCGACGACGATGAGGGTGTTTCCGAGGTCACGCAGGGTGACCAGGGTCTGGATGAGACGGCGGTTGTCGCGCTGGTGCAGGCCGATGCTCGGTTCGTCGAGCACGTAGAGCACACCGGTGAGCCCTGAACCGATCTGTGTGGCCAGGCGGATGCGCTGCGCCTCACCTCCGGACAATGAACCGGCGTTGCGGGAGAGGTTCAGGTAGTTGAGCCCGACCTGGATGAGGAAGTCGAGGCGCACCTTGATCTCGCGGAGCACCTGGGCGGCGATCATGCCCTCCCGGTCGCTCAGCTCCATCCGGTCCATGAACGCTCGGGCGTCGCTGAGGCTCAGCTCGGCGACATCTGCGATGTTCGCGCCGTGGATGAGGACGCTCAGCACCTCAGGCTTGAGTCGCTTGCCCTCGCACACCGGGCAGGGGATCTCGCGGAGGTATTCGGCCCAGCGGGCACGCTGCACATCGGTCTCGGCCTGCGCGTATTGACGCTCGATGTACGGCATCACGCCCTCGAACCCGGAGGTGTAGCTCACCTCACGGCCGTAGCGGTTCTTCCACTTGACCTTGACCTTGAAGTTCTCGCCGCGGAGGACAGCCTCCTGCACGTTCTTCGGAAGCTTCTTCCACGGGGTCTTGAGAGAGAAGCCGAGGTCACGGGCCAGACCTTCGAGAAGCTTCTCGTAGTACTGGTAGAGACCCTTGCCCTGAGTCGTCCACGGGATGATCACGCCGTCGTTGATGCTCAGCTCTGAGTCGCCGATCAGGAGTTCCTGGTCGACGGACATCCGCGTGCCGAGGCCGGAGCACTCCGGGCAGGCGCCGAACGGCGCGTTGAAGCTGAACGTGCGCGGTTCGATCTCGGTGAGTTGCAGCGGGTGGTTGTTCGGACAGGACAGTTTCTCGCTGTATGAGCGGATCGAGTCAGGACCCTCTTCGTCGACAAGCTTGATCTGGACCAGTCCGTCGGTCAGGCCGAGGGCGGTCTCGAGGGAATCCGTGAGCCGGCTGAGGGCGTCTGGCCCGGCGACGAGGCGGTCGACGACGACGGAGATGTCGTGCTTGTACGACTTCTTCAGGACCGGTGGCTCGTTCAGCTGGATCTGCTCGCCGTCGACGAGGGCACGAGCGAAGCCCTTTGCCGCGAGCTCCTTGAAGAGGTCGACGAACTCGCCCTTCTTCTGTGAGACGACGGGGCTCATCACCATGTATCTGGTGCCCTGCTCGAGTTCCATCAGCTGGTCGGCGATCTGCTGCACGGTCTGACGTTGGATCGGCTCACCGCACACGGGGCAGTGCGGCACGCCGATCCGTGCCCAGAGGAGGCGCATGTAGTCGTAGACCTCGGTGATCGTGCCGACCGTGGAGCGCGGGTTGCGGTTCGTCGACTTCTGGTCGATCGACACGGCGGGGCTCAGGCCCTCGATGAAGTCGACGTCTGGCCGGTCGACCTGGCCGAGGAACTGGCGGGCGTACGCCGAGAGGGATTCGACGTAGCGTCGCTGCCCCTCGGCGAAAATCGTGTCGAAGGCGAGCGACGACTTGCCCGATCCGGACAGGCCGGTGAACACGACGAGCGAGTCCCTCGGGATGTCGAGGTCGACGTTGTGCAGGTTGTGCACGCGGGCACCGCGGACGCTGAGTTTTGAGGCTGAATTTACCTTCGAAATTGACACCCATTGAGTCTACGTCGACCCACTGACATCGCCGTCCCCGGGGTGGACAATGAGCTATGGACCCGTATGCGGCCAAGCGGGACAGGATGGTGTCGGAGCAGATCGCTGCGCGTGGCATCCGTGACGAACGCGTGCTGGATGCCATGCGACGCGTCCCGCGGGAGGAGTTCGTGCTGAGGAACTCCCGGGCGAGCGCGTATGAAGATCACCCGCTCCCGATCGGTGACGGGCAGACGATCTCGCAACCGTACATCGTCGCGCTGACCGTCGAGGCCGCACGGGTCGACGAAACATCTTCCGTGCTCGACGTCGGCACAGGCTCGGGCTATGCGGCCGCCGTGATGGCCGAGATCGCCGGAGACATCGTCTCGATCGAACGTCACGAGGGCCTGGCCTCTGCTGCCAGCCGCGTGCTCGAGCGGCTCGGCTACTCCAACGTCACGGTCGTCGTCGGCGATGGGACGCTGGGCTGGCCGGATGCAGCGCCATACGACGCGATCGTGGCCGCGGCGGCCGCGCCGCGGGTTCCTGCGCCGTGGCTCGACCAGGTGCGCGTGGGAGGCCGGCTCGTGATGCCCGTCGGGACGCCGGGGTTCGGCCAGCGACTGCAGCGGATCACGAGGACGGATGGCACGCCCCGGGTCGACGATCTCGGAGGCGTCACTTTCGTCCCGCTCATCGGAGCACACGGGGTCGGAGCGCCGATGTTCGAGGAACGGGACGACTGACCCGTGAGGTCAGCCCAGGTGTCCGGCCTTCTCCATCTGCCTGAGGTCGCGTTTCAGGTCAGACAGTTCGTCACGGAGCCGCCCGGCCAGCTCAAACTTCAGCTCGGCGGCGGCGGCCAGCATCTGGTCGTTGAGGTCGGCGATGATTCCCTCGAGTTCCGCGGCGCCCTCTGACGCGATGCCCTCGCGCCGCAGTCGCGGTGTCGGGCTCTTCTTGCGAGAGTCGCGGTTCGCCAGCATCGCAGCCGTGTCTGCGCCCTCCCGAGCAAGAGCATCCGTGATGTCTGCGATTTTCTTGCGCAGCGGGGTCGGGTCGATGCCGTTCTCGACGTTGTACGCCACTTGCTTCTCACGGCGCCTATCTGTCTCTTCGATCGCACGCTTCATCGAGTCGGTGAGCACGTCGGCGTACATGTGCACCTCGCCGGACACGTTGCGGGCCGCGCGTCCGATGGTCTGGATGAGCGACGTGGATGACCGGAGGAAACCCTCCTTGTCTGCGTCGAGGATCGCGACGAGCGAGACCTCCGGAAGGTCGAGGCCCTCACGGAGGAGGTTGATCCCGACGAGGACGTCGTAGACACCTGAGCGGAGTTCGCTGAGCAGTTCGACCCGGCGGAGGGTGTCGACGTCTGAGTGCAGGTACCTCACCCGCACGCCGGCTTCGGTGAGGAAGTCGGTGAGTTCCTCGGCCATCTTCTTCGTCAGAGTGGTGACCAGGACGCGTTCGTCACGACCGGCACGGAGGCGGATCTCCTCGAGCAGGTCGTCGATCTGGCCCTTCGACGGCTTCACGACGATCTGCGGGTCGACGAGGCCCGTTGGCCGGATGATCTGTTCGACGACGCCGTCGGCGATCCCCATCTCGTACCGGCCCGGGGTCGCGGACAGGTAGACGGTCTGGCCGACCCTGTCCTTGAACTCATTCCACTTGAGCGGGCGGTTGTCGAGGGCGCTCGGCAGCCGGAAACCGTGCTCGACCAGGGTGCGCTTGCGCGAAGAGTCGCCTTCGTACATCGCCCCGATCTGCGGAACGGTGACGTGTGACTCGTCGATGACGACGAGGAAGTCGTCGGGGAAATAGTCGATGAGGCAGTGGGGTGCCTGCCCTGGTGACCTGCCGTCCATGTGGCGCGAATAGTTCTCGATACCTGAGCAGAAGCCGATCTGCTGCATCATCTCCAGGTCGAAGCTCGTCCGCATCCGCAGTCGCTGGGCTTCGAGCAGCTTGCCCTGGCGCTCGAGTTCGGTGAGCCGCTCCCCCAGTTCCTCCTGGATCGTGCCGATGGCGCGCTGCATGGAGTCCGTGCTCGCGACGTAGTGGGAACCGGGGAACACGGACACCGAGTCGAGTTTGCGGACGACGTCGCCGGTGAGCGGATGCAGCGAGTACAGTCCCTCGATCTCGTCACCGAACATCTCGATCCGGATCGCCAGTTCTTCGTACACAGGGATGATCTCGATCGTGTCGCCGCGCACACGGAAGTTGCCGCGGGAGAAGTCGACGTCGTTGCGGTTGTACTGCATCGAGATGAATTTGCGGATCAGCCAGTCGCGGTCGACCCGCTGGCCGACCTGCAACGCCATCATGGCGTTGAGGTATTCCTCCGGCTTGCCGAGACCGTAGATGCAGGAGACCGTCGAGACGACGATCACGTCTCGCCGGCTCAACAGCGAGTTGGTCGTCGAGTGGCGGAGACGCTCGACCTCGGCGTTCACAGACGAGTCCTTCTCGATGAAGGTGTCGGTCTGGGGCACGTAGGCCTCTGGCTGGTAGTAGTCGTAGTACGAAACGAAATACTCGACCGCATTGTTCGGCATCAGTTCGCGGAACTCATTGGCGAGTTGCGCGGCGAGGGTCTTGTTGTGGGCAAGAACGAGAGTCGGTCGCTGGACGGCCTCGATCAGCCAGGCCGTCGTCGCGGACTTGCCGGTTCCTGTGGCACCGAGCAGCACGACATCCGTCTCGCCGGCGTTGATCCGGCCGCTCAGTTCGGCGATCGCCTTGGGCTGGTCGCCGCTGGGGGTGTATTCGCTGATGACCTCGAACGGGTGCACAGAGCGCGTGGGTTGCATGCTTCGAGTCTAGGCACGCCCACTGACATCGAAGCGTGCAGCACGTGTGAGGTAAGCCGGCCACGCGGATGCCTGTCGGCACGTCGAGGTGCCCCGACGTGTGGTCCGACCCGCGACTGGACGACCTTGTGGGGCAACCCGATCGCCCCGACAGCCGATGGGGGCAACTCGCCACAGCCCGGGTGCGGCATCGACGATCCGCAGCCCGGGGTCAGCGCGACGAAGAGGACCGCGCCAGGTCCCAGAGCGCGTCTGCCTGCTCGACGGTGGCGTCGATCGTTCCATCCGTGTCGATGACGCGGTCGGCGACGGCGAGCCGTTCGTCGTCGCTGGCCTGCGATGCGATGCGCCTGCGGGCCTCTTCGGGAGACATCCCGCGCATGCCGACGAGGCGGGAGATCCTCGTGTCTGGCGCGGCGCTGGCGACGACGACGAGGTCGAAGGCGTGCGGGACCTGTGCTTCGACGAGGAGGGGGACGTCGTAGACGACAACGGCGTCGGGATCCGCCTCTTCGGCGGAGGCGATTCGACGAGCTGTGAGTTCGCGCACAGCCGGATGGACGATGGCGTTGAGGGCCTGGAGGGCTTCGGGGTCGGAGAACACGATCCCGCCGAGTTCGGCGCGGTTGAGGCTGCCGTCATCGTTGAGGACGCCTGGCCCGAACCGCTCGACCACGGCCGCGAGGGCTGGGCTGCCGGGCTCGACCGCTTCGCGGGCGAGGACGTCTGCGTCGATGTGGACGGCACCACGTTCGGCCAGCCGACGTGCGATGGTCGACTTGCCTGAGGCGATTCCGCCGGTCAGGCCGATCAGGTACACGGAGTGGTCACCTGTGGGAGTCAGGCCGTCGGGACGAGGTGACCCTCGAGGTAGCCGACAGGAACGGCGCGGGCTTCGGCGAGAAGCCAGGGGTCACCGTCTGTGGAGGCGTCAAAGGCGAGGCGCTGCAGTGCGCGGGAGAGTTCGACGGCGACGTTCAGGTGGACGAGCCAGCGTTCGTCCGTCGGGAAGTCGAACTGTGAGAGCAGGTCGGCCAGTGCGGCGACGTACTCGTTCGACCCCTTGAGGTACTGTTCCTGGCTTTCCTCGTCGCCGAGGATTCTGTACTGGGTTGCCTTGAAGCCGGGGATGGTGCGCCTGGCCAGGACGGACGTGTCGGTCATGATGCCGAGCGCTTCCTGCCACGTCGTCGGTTCGGCGTCCAGGAGCTTGTCGATGCACAGAGCCACGTACTGGTCCTGCATGTACTGGTAGACGCCGAGCATGAGGGCGATACGGTCCGGGAAGAAGCGGTAGACGGTTCCGATGGCCATCTCGGCACGCTTGGCGACTTCGGCCGTCGTCACACCTGCGTGACCGGACTCGTCGATGATCTCGCCGCAGACACGGAGGATCGCCTCGAGACTCTGGCGGCTTCTTTCCTGTTGGGGGCTGTTCCTGAGTGACTTCTCATTCGAGATGTCAGTTGCCAGGTACTGCCGCAGAGAACCAACGTCCACGTCGTCCCTTCGAAGGTTGTGTCGTACGAGAAGCCGTCGCATTTCGCGGCACGGCCAACATTATCAGTCAGGGTGTTTTACGAAGCCCCCAACAAGCGGGTCAGGCGGGATCCGCCTGCACACACGTCGACTGGCCGGCCCCGTCAGGGACCGGCCAGTCGACGTGTTCGTGGTGCTTAGGAGTTGCTGGTCAGCTTCTCACGCAGAGCCGCGAGCGACTCGTCGTCCGCGAGGGTGCCGCTGCCGGCCGTCTCGCTGGAGAAGCTCGAGCCTGCTGACGGGGCGGAGGCAGCGACTGCCTCTTCCGTTGCGGCCGTAGCAACCTGCTTCTTGTGAGACTCCCAGCGAGCCTGGGCTGCAGCGTAGTCCTGCTCCCACTTCTCGCGCTGGGTGTCGAAGCCCTCTTTCCACTCGTTGGTCTCCGGGTCGAAGCCCTCAGGGTACTTGTAGTTGCCCTGGTCGTCGTACTCGGTGAGCATTCCGTAGAGTGCCGGGTCGAACTCGGTGCCTTCGGGGTCGACGCCTTCGTTGGCCTGCTTGAGGCTCAGCGAGATGCGACGGCGCTCGAGGTCGATGTCGATGACCTTGACGAACACCTCGTCACCGACGGAGACGACCTGCTCGGCGAGCTCGACGTGCTTGCCGCTGAGCTCGGAGATGTGCACGAGGCCCTCGATGCCGTCTGCGACGCGAACGAACGCACCGAACGGAACGAGCTTGGTGACCTTGCCCGGTGCAACCTGGCCGATGGCGTGGGTGCGGGCGAAGACCTGCCACGGGTCTTCCTGCGTCGCCTTGAGCGACAGGGAGACACGCTCGCGGTCGAGGTCGACTTCGAGGATCTCGACGGTGACCTCCTGGCCAACTTCGACGACCTCGGACGCGTGCTCGATGTGCTTCCAGCTGAGTTCGGAGACGTGGACGAGACCGTCGACGCCACCCAGGTCGACGAACGCACCGAAGTTGACGATCGACGAGACGATGCCCTTGCGGACCTGGCCCTTCTGGAGGTTGTTGAGGAACGTGGTGCGGCTCTCAGACTGGGTCTGCTCGAGCAGCGCACGACGCGACAGAACGACGTTGTTGCGATTCTTGTCGAGTTCGAGGATCTTGGCTTCGATCTCCTGGCCGAGGTACGGCGTGAGGTCGCGAACCCGGCGAAGCTCGATGAGCGATGCGGGCAGGAAGCCACGGAGTCCGATGTCGACGATGAGGCCACCCTTGACGACCTCGATGACCGAACCGGTCACGACGCCATCGGTGTCCTTGATCTTCTCAACGTCGCCCCACGCACGCTCGTACTGTGCGCGCTTCTTGGACAGGATGAGGCGGCCTTCTTTGTCTTCCTTCTGGAGGACGAGGGCTTCGACCATGTCGCCGACCTGGACGACCTCGCTGGGGTCGACGTCGTGCTTGATGGAAAGTTCGCGAGAGGGGATGACACCCTCGGTCTTGTAGCCGACATCGAGGAGGACCTCGTCGCGATCGATCTTGACGACGGTGCCCTCGATGAGGTCTCCGTCGTTGAAGAACTTCAGTGTTTTCTCGACCGCGGCCAGGAAGTCTTCAGCCGATCCGATGTCGTTGATAGCGACCTGCTTGGCGGTCGTTGCGGTTGTCATGTAGTGGTTGCTCCAGTAAGGACTGATTTCAGGCCGACACGATCCTCGTCAATCAGGGATTGTCTGGGATGTTTCCGTGCACGGCGAACGGATAGAACGTCACAAAAGTGACATGTCAGTCTATCGGTTCCCGCTGGCGGTAAGCAACCTGCGTGAAACCGCGGGAATCGAGGGGCGATCAGCCGCCCGCCGGGGTCCGTGTTGCATTCAGAACGAGGTCGAAACTCACGTCAGGGGTCCCCCGGTAATTGAGGTGAACGGACGCGGACAGCACGTTGGTCCCGGAGTTCAGGAGTGACGCCGGAACGCTGAACGTCGCCGGGGACGCGACCGCCGCGGACGTCCGTGGCGCCCCGAGCGGATAGGTGCTCGCCGTGATCGGGCCTGTCGGCATGTTCGATCGGCCGATCTCGACACCGTTCAGGTAGACGACGACTCCGTCGTCGGCGCGGGTCGTCGCGGAGATCGCGGAGAGTTCCGAGATGTCAGCGAGGGTGAAGGTGTGGCGGAACAGCGCGGTTCTCGGACGGTTGCTTGTCGGCGGTGGGACGTCGATGTTCGTCTGGACGCCGGTGAAACCGAAGCCGAGCGGTGCGCGGCCGGTCGGCCACGCGGTGTCATCGAAGGCGAGGTTCGTCCAGCCGGCGGGCCAGGCAGTGTTGGAGTAGAGCCACGACCAGGTGGACCCTCCCGGAACCAGGACGACCGGCCCGCCGGTCGGCGGCTGTGCCGGAGTCGTTGCCGAGGCCGTGCCCGCTGTCGAGGTCAGCCCTGTCGTTCCGACGGCGACGACCGAGTAGGAGTACGTCGTCGACGGCGCCAGGCCGGTGTCGGCGAATGTCCTGGTCGGCTCTGTGGTCGTGCCGACCTGGCTGCCGTTGCGCAGGACGCGATACGACGCGGCCTGTGGTCCGGTGCCAGGCGTCCAGTCGACCCGAACCGCAGTCGGGCTCGTCGCCGTCGCCGTGACCGCCGGAGCGCCAGGTGGGACCTGTGCCGGTCCCCCTGTCGTCCGCTTGCCGGCGAGCGACAGTTCCATGCTGGCATCCGTGGTTCCCCGGTAGTTGAGGTGGACGGAGACGGCGACGACGTTGACGCCGTCCCTGAGGAGTGCGGTAGGGACGTCGAAGAGGACAGGTGCCGCGATCGCTGCGCTCGTCCGCGGTGCCGCCGTCGCGTATGTGGTGGTGCTCAGGGTTCCGGTGGGCAGGCTCCGCCGCCCCACCTCTGTGCCGTTGACCCACACGGCTGCACCGTCGTCGGCGCGCGTAGAGATGACCATGTCGGAGTATTCGGATGCCGTGGCGAGCGTGAAGGAGTGCCGGAACAGTGCCGTGCGCGGCCTGTTCGAGGTCGGCGGGGGCACGTCGATGTTCGTGGCGATGGTCGTGCTCCCGAATCCGAGCGGTGCCTGGCCAGCGGCCCATGCGCTGTCTGCGAAGGACGGACCCGTCCATCCGCTCGGCCACGCGTTCGAGGAGTACAACCACTTCCAGCTCGACCCTGAGGGAATCACGGTGACCGGGTTGGTTGTGCCGGCCGGGGGTGGCAGGGTGACGGATGCCGTTCCGGCCGGCGAAGTCAGACCGGTCGGGCCGACCGCGACAACGGTGTAGTCGTGCTGGGAACCGGCGGCAAGGCCGGAGTCGGTGAAGGTTCGCGTCGGCTCGGTCACGGCCTGCGGTGCCCCACCGTCACGGCTGACCCGATATTCGACCGCTGCGGGACCGGCCCCAGGGGTCCAGTCGACGCGCGCCGTGGTGCTGTCGACGGCCGTCGTGGTCACGGTCGGACGTCCGGGCGGCACTGGGGTGGGTTCGCCACCCTGGCGGAGCGCCGTCATGACGAGGTCGAAACTGAGGTCGGCTGTCCCACGGTAGTTGACGTGCACGGATGCCGTGACGACGTTGGTGCCGTTCTGCAGCAGCGCTGCGGGAACCGTGAACACAGCAGGTGCAGCGGTTGCCGCGTTCGTGCTCGGCGCTGCCGTGGCGTATGTCGCGTTGGTGATGGTTCCCGTCGGCATGTTCTTCCTGCCGACCTCGACGCCGTTCACACTGACGACGAGGCCGTCGTCAGCGCGCGTGGTGAGACTGACTCCGCTCAATTGAGCGGCATCCGCCACCTGGAAGGTGTGCCGGAAGAGCGCACTTCTTCCCCGGTTCGAGGTCGGTGGGGGCACGTCGATGTTCGTCGTCCTGCCGTTGTTGCCGAAGCCGAGGACGGCGTTCCCCCTCGCCCAGCTGCCGTCGGCGAACCCCGTGGTCGACCAGCCCGCAGGCCAGGCGACGTTCTGGTACCACCAGGCCCATTCGCCGCCGCCGCGCACGAGCAGTTCTCGCTCGCCTGAGCTGGCAGGCGACATGTCGTAATTGAGGCTGAACTCACTGTCCGCGTCCGTCTCGAACCGGCCCAGCGTCGGCGAGTAGGTCTTCGCCGCGATCGTTCCCGCGGTGGGACTGAACGTGTAGTACCGCATCCAGCCGTCCCCGCCGTTGATGCGGGACTGGTAGTCGGAGAGAATCTGGTGCACCGGCTGACCGCACGCGTTCGGGTCGGTGCGGTTCGCTTCGCCTTCGTCACCGTCGTGCCAGTGCCCGTTGAGGACGAGGAAGATGTTGCAGTTGTCGTAGATCAGCTCGTTCCAGACCTGCACGGCCGAGTTGATGCCCGGGTCGCTGCGCACTGTGGTGTTCGAGCGGCTCCCACCGGTCGTGATGAACCCGTGGGTGGAGATGATGGCGCGCCGGTCCGGGTACGCGTCGAGCACCTTCTGCGCCCAGTCGAGGGTGTAGTCCGGCGATTCGA
Organism: Mycetocola sp. Y171; assembly: GCF_056713165.1. Taxonomy (NCBI): domain Bacteria; kingdom Bacillati; phylum Actinomycetota; class Actinomycetes; order Micrococcales; family Microbacteriaceae; genus Mycetocola; species Mycetocola sp. Y171. Next base: position 989,929 of record NZ_JBWYGX010000002.1, on the reverse strand, counting down.
ATTCGAGGTTGATCAGGACGAAGTCCATGCCGCCTGCGGTCAGCAGGCCGAAGTTGTCCTTGTTCTTGCGGTCGACGGGGTCCGGGCCGAACAGATTCTGGCCGAGGTATCCGCCGTATGAGGCCTCAGGCGAGTTCCAGGATGCCCCTGAATACCTGCTCGGAGGGAAGTACGTGTCGTATGTGGTCGCCTCACCGGTGACGATGTTCATGTCGTGATTGCCCGGCAGCACGCTGTTCGGAACGCCCGCGTCGTCGAGGACCTTCATGTACTTGCTTGCCCGATTCCAGTGATTCACGTTCGGCCACGACTCGACGAGGTCGCCCAGCTGCGTCACCCACGCGATATTGAGGTCGTCCTGGTTCTCGACGACCCAGTCGACCTGGTCCTCGAACTTCGACTCGTTGGTGGCGGACACTGTGTAGCCCTGCGTGTCGGGGATCACGGCGATGGTGAAGTCCTCGCCCGGCGGAGGCGGATCGGCCGCGAAGGCCGGTGCTGTCGGAACTGCGAGGGCGATGATCAGGGCCGGGATGCATGCCGCCCGAAGCAGCGCCAGACGGGAACGGGCTTCGCCCGGCTGTCCGACCATGGAAACTCCTGCCGTCCTGCGCCCGGAAAGGGTCACTGGTGTCAGGAGTAGTCCCCCATCGGGGTGGCACACCAGTCCCCCAAGTGAGGGACACTCACGTTTGGGAGGTGGTCAGTCGCGAGGGGTGCGCTCCCGGAGAGCCGCGACGAAATTGCCGACGGCATCCGGATCCGAGTGAAGGAACAGCGACGGTTCGAAGAGCTCGGCTTCGAGCACCAGCGGGCCCTTCACCGGATCGTCGACCACGTCGATGCGGGCATAGAGCGGAAGAGACTCGGCGTCGCTCAGGCCTCGGCCGGCCAGGACGGCACGGATCGCGGTGACGAGCGCATCACAGACCGCCCGTTCGTCAGCGGACGGATCGACGCCGGCAACGACCTCGGTGTACACGCCGCCGAGCAGCCCGCCGCCGACGGCGAGCAGCGGTCCCTTCGAGATGGCGTGGCTGAACCGTCCGTTGAAGTAGAGAAGCGCGTGTTCGCCGTGTTCCTGGACGCCGTCGATCGCCGGCTGGACCATCACCGTCTTCCCGAGGTCGAGGATCAGGTCGGCGAGGACCAGAGCTGCGGGATCGCCGACCTCGAACAGGCCGGTGTTCTGCGAACCGGCGGATACGGAGGGCTTGATGACCAGTCGGGCCGCGTCGACGGCAGCGCATGCTGTTTCGACCTCGGCGTGCGTGGTGCAGAACGTGGTGGGGACGAGGGGGACGTCCGAGACGGCCGCGATGTCGCGCAGGTAGGTCTTGTCGATGTTCCAGCGGATCAGGTCGGGGGCGTTCAGGACCGTGGTGACGGCCGCAACCGAGTCGAGCCAGTCGAGGAACTCCCTCGGACGTTCCGGGTAGTCCCACGGCGAACGGATGACCACCAGGTCGAAGTCCTGCCAGACGATCGACGGGTCAGTCCAGAGCACAATCCTGGCCGGGATGCCTGCGACGGCCAACGCATCGGTGAGCAGGGGAAGATCGTGGTCGGTGTAGACGGGGTCTGTGATTCCATGGCTGACGAGGGCGATCCTGGACATCTGGTTCTTTCGGGTTCAGGCGGGAAGCGGGCTGTCGAGCGTACGGGCCGTCGGCGAGACGATCGACCGGAGCGCGGGCTCGAGGTCCGGGTGCGCGAATTCGTACCCGGCGGCGGTGAGCCGTTCAGGAACGACCCAGCGGCTCTTCAGGACGAGTTCGGTCTCACTCCGGATGACCGCGGTTCCCAGTTCGAGCATCCAGCGTGTGGTCGGCAGCCCGAACGGCATCCCGAGTGCGCGGCGCAACGACGCCATCAAGCCGCGGTTGTCAGTGGGGTTGGGTGCAGCGGCATTGACGATGCCGTCGATGTCGTCGGTCTCGCGGAGGAACCGGATGATGCGCTCGACGTCGTCGATGTGGATCCAGCTGAACTTCTGCCGGCCTGCTCGCGCTCCGAAGGCGTGGTAGGTCCCCGCCGCCAGGCGGCTCCGTGATGCTGGCCAGCGGCCGTCGCGCTGGGTGCCGCCGAGGCCGAACCTCGTGAGCAGTCGCAGCGGTGTCAGTGCGCTTCCATCGCCGAGGACGATGGCGAGCCTCAGCGCCACGCGACGGGTGCCCGGGAGGTCGTTGGCGAAGAACTCCTCTTCCCAGGCGCGGGCGATGCCGACGCTGAACCCGGTGCCGAGGTCGCCCGTCGATTCGGTCATCGGCCGGTCTTCAGCGTGCCGGTAGATCGTCGCCGTCGATGAGTTCACCCAGAGCGCCGGTGGCGCGATGCATGCCCGGACGGCGGCGTTCAGTTCCCTGGTCGTCTCCACGCGGGATCGGAGGATTTCTGCGCGGTTGGCCGGCGTGTACCGGCAGTTGACGCTCTTCCCCGCCAGATTGATGAGAAGGTCTGCTCCGTCGAGAAGACGGGTGATCCGAGCGGTGTCGCCCCAGACGGCATCCGCAGAGCCGCGCCCGACAGCGCTCACCGTGGCGCCGTCGGCCCGGAACCCGGCGACGAGATGATGGCCCAGGAAGCCGGAGGCCCCGGCGATGACGATGCGATCGGTCACGACGGATCTCCCCCACTGCTGACGGAATACCGGAAGGCCCCGCTGTACTGATAGAGCCTACCGACGAGTGGCGCGTCGATCGTGACGGCGACCTGCTGCATCGCCGTCGCGTCGTCGAACCGTTCGGTCAGTCGGACCACAGGGGCCAGGCCGTGCGGGATCGGGATGGCGAGGGTTCCGAGATGGATGACGACGCGGGTGGATCTGAGGTGGAGTCCGCCGTCCACGACGCGGGAGCTGAATGCGGCCTCGATCAGGCCACCGGATCCGAGACGGTCGACCAGCCCTCCCGATTGTGCCGAGATGACGTCGATCATGTCCCTGGAACCGTGGTCGAAGCTGAACCGACGCACCGCGCTCACCGCCGGCCGGCCGCCGGCATCCGCCGGCGTGTTGGTGACGGTGAACGGCACGTCGCGTTCCCACACCGGGAAGACGACACCGGCCAGTCCGAGCAGCCACAGCGCGGGCCAGAGCCAGCGCCTTGACGTGCCGACGACGTCGAACACACCGTTCCCCGTGCCGATGCTCCCGGACGGGATCGTCGAGAAGTAGGCGTGCAGGCGTGGATGCAGCCCCGCGAACTCCGGCCCGAGGACGCGTTCGTACGGAGACAGCGCAGGCGCAGGAGCCGGATCAGTCGGCAAGGAGGGTGCGCTTCAACGTGTCGAGTCCGACTCCGCCGAGGTCGAGTGCCTTCCGGTGGAACGCCTTGATGTCGAAGCTCGCGCCCTCGCGGCGCGCGTACTCGTCACGCAGCTGCTCCCAGATCCGCTGGCCGACCTTGTAGGAAGGCGCCTGGCCGGGCCAGCCGAGGTACCGGTTGACCTCGAAGCGGACGAATCCGTCGTTCATGTTGACGTTCTTCCTGAGGAAGGCGAACGCGTCGTCAGCGGTCCACGGGCGACTGCCGTCCGGGAGCGGCTTCTCCAGGTGCACCCCGATGTCGAGAACGACCCTGGCTGCACGCATCCGCTGGCCGTCGAGCATGCCCAGCCGGTCGGCGGGGTCGTCGAGGTAACCGAGCTGCTCCATCAGCCGTTCGGCATACAGCGCCCAGCCCTCGGCGTGTCCTGACGTGCCTGCAAGCTGCCGACGCCAGGTGTTCAGTTTCGCGCGGTTGTAGACGGCCTGGCCGATCTGCAGGTGATGCCCTGGAACACCCTCGTGGTAGACGGTGGTGAGTTCGCGCCAGGTGTCGAACTCGGTGACACCCTCTGGGACCGACCACCACATCCGGCCTGGCCTGGAGAAGTCATCCGTCGGCCCGGTGTAGTAGATTCCACCCTCCTGGGTGGGCGCGATCATGCACTCGATGGTGCGGATCTCCTCGGGGATGTCGAACTGGCTGCGGCCCAGTTCTTCGACGGCTCTGTCGCTGGTCTCCTGCATCCACTTCTGCAGGGCGTCCGTGCCGTGCAGCTTGCGGCTGGGGTCTCCGTCGAGGAACGCGATCGCTTCCTCGACGCTCGCACCTGGCTTGATCTCCCTGGCGATCGACTCCTGCTCCTCAACCATGCGGGCGAGCTCGTCGATGCCCCACTCATAGGTCTCGTCCAGGTCGATCGTGGCCCCGAGGAACCTGCGGGACTGGAGCGCGTAGATCTCGCGCCCGACGGCATCCTTCTCCTGGGCGACGGGTTCGAGTTCGTGGGCGAGGAAGTCGGCCAGCGAGCGGTATGCCACGGCGGCCTGCCCGGCGTTGACAGCGAGGTCTGAGGCGAGGGATGCGGGGAGCTGGCCCTTCTCCGGAGCCGCCGTCGCTGCGAGCTCCATGAAGAATCCTTCGTCGGCGCCGTACTTCTTCGCCTGTTCGAAGACCTCGCGGACCTGGCGTTTCGCCGGGGTGATCCCGCGCTCGACACCGAGGCGGAGAGTTTCGACGTAGCCGGCGACCGCAGCAGGGAGGGCCTTCAGGCGGGACGAGACGTCATCCCAGTCGTCGACGGTCGACGTCGGCATGATGTCGAAGATCTCCCGGATGCCCTGGGCAGGTGAGGCGATGACGTTGAGGTCGCGCAGCTGAAGCTGCGCGTCCGAGCTCTCCAGGTCGAGGCGGAGCTCGTTGGTGAGGTCGGTCTTCGTGACCTCGTCGATGTTGTCGACGGGTGTTGCGGCGTCGAGCGCAGCCAGCACCTTCTTCACTTCGCCGATGTACCGGTCGTGACCGGCAGGTGACAGGTCGCCGAACCGGCTGTTCGCTTCGGTCCTGCCGATGTATGTTCCGAGCAGGGGATCGAGTTCGACGAGCGTGTCGACCCAGTCTTCGGCGATCGCGTCGACGGCGGACGGAGTGCGCTGCGGTTCAGTCATGGAGTCGAGCCTACGACAGCGGCGACCGCGCGTCACGGAATCCGGTCAGTGCGCTGCGGCGTCCCAATCGTGCCCGCGACCGACGTGCACGTCGAGCGGCACGGTCAGGTCGGCGGCGTTCGCCATCCGGGCGCGGACGATCGTCTCCAGGTCGTCCCACTCCCCCTGCACGACCTCGAAGATGAGCTCGTCGTGGACCTGCATCAGCATGCGGGAACCCAGACCGGCCGCGGCGACGTCTGCCTCGATGTCGACCATGGCGATCTTCATGATGTCGGCCGCCGAGCCCTGAATCGGCGCGTTGAGAGCGGCCCGCTGAGCATTGTCCCTCAGCACCCGGTTGGGGCTTTTCAGGTCGGGGAACGGACGCCGCCTGCCGAAGATGGTCGTCGTGTAGCCGTCGTCCACGGCCTGCTCGACGACGTTGCGCAGGTAATCGCGCACGGCGCCGAATCGGGCGAAGTAGTCGCTCATGAGCTTCTTGGCCTCGGACGAGTCGATCCGCAGCTGCTTGGAGAGGCCGAAGGCACTGAGTCCGTAGGCGAGGCCGTACGACATCGCCTTGACCTTGGTGCGCATCTCGTTGGTCACGTCTGCCGGCTCGACGCCGAAGATCCGCGCACCGACGAACCGGTGGAGGTCCTCGCCGGACCGGAAGGCCTCGATCAGCCCTTCGTCGCCGGAGAGGTGCGCCATGATGCGCATCTCGATCTGGGAGTAGTCGGCGGTGAGCAGCGTCTCGTACCCGGCGCCGGCTTCGAACGACGCACGGATGCGCCTGCCCTCTTCGGTGCGGACGGGGATGTTCTGCAGGTTGGGGTCCGTCGAGGAGATCCGGCCGGTCGTCGTGCCCGTCTGCACGTAGCTCGTGTGGACGCGGCCGTCGTCTGCGATCGCCTTGTCGACGGTTTCGACGATCTGACGCAGCTTGGTGGCGTCGCGGTGTTCGAGCAGGAGCCCGAGGAACGGATGCGGATTGGATGCCTGCAGATCGGCCAGCGCACCGGCATCCGTCGAATAGCCGGTCTTGTTGGCTCGGGTCTTCGGCATGTCGAGCTCGTTGAACAGCACCTCCTGGAGCTGCTTCGGCGAGCCCAGGTTCACTTCGTGACCGATGATGGCGTATGCCTGCGACGCGAGATCTGCAGCCTTCGCTCCGAGCTCGGCGGACAGCTCGGTCAGCTGTTCGTGGTTGACGGTGACGCCGCGCAGTTCGATGTCGACGAGGGTGAGCAGCGTCGGCATCTCGATGTCACGGAGAACCTTGAGCGACCCGTCGTCGAGGGCCTCGGTCAGCGGCGCGACGAGGCGGACGGTGTACCAGGCCTCGAGCGGAGCCGTCGCCGGGTCGTCGAGCGACAGCTGGTTGGGATCCGACTTCGGGACCGACTCGTCGAGATACCGGGAGACGAGGTCAGCGAGGGTCTTCTCTGTTCCGCTCGGGCGGAGGAGCCAGCCGGCGATGTGGGTGTCGAACGCGATGCCGTCGAAAGCGAGGCCGACAGACGTCAACGCCTTCAGTTGCCGTTTCGCATCCGTCATCACCTTGGGAGCGTCGCTGGCGAGCCAGGCCTCGAATGGTGCATAGTCAGCGCGGCCCTGCTGCCACGCAAGCGCGACGGACTCGGTCGGTGTGGCGATTCCGACACCGACGGGCTTGCCTTCGAAGACGTCGATGGAGAGCCCGAGGCCGGTGGGGTTCGCCGTGGTCGCGCGCGTCAGCCAGGCGCCGAGCTCCTCGTCGAGCAGCTGCTGTGCGGCCGGGATCTTCGCGGCACCCACGCGAACGGAGGGGATCCCTGTGGACTCCTCGTCGAGCCCCTCGGCCTTGAGCAGGCGATCGAGCATCGTGCGGAATTCGAGTCGCGCGAAGATCTCGCGGACGGCCTCTTCGTCGATCTGCCGCTTCTCGAGCGAGTCGAGGGTGACGGGAAGCTCGACATCGGTGAGCAGGTGGTTGAGCTTGCGGTTGCGGATCGCGTTCTCTTTGTGCTCACGGAGGCTCTCCCCCACTTTGCCGCCGATCTTGTCGGCGTTCTCGAGGATCCCGTCGAGGGTGCCGTACAGGTTGAGCCACTTCACGGCGGTCTTTTCGCCGACCTTCGGGACTCCGGGGAGGTTGTCGCTCGTCTCACCGACGAGAGCGGCGACCTCCGGGTACTGGTGAGGCTGGATGCCGTAGCGTTCCATCACCTTGGCGGCGTCGTACCTGGTCAGGTCTGAGACGCCCATGCGCGACGGGTAGAGCAGGGTGACGTCGTCGTTGACGAGCTGGATCGTGTCGCGGTCTCCGGAGACGACGAGGACGCGATAGCCCTGTTCCCTGCCCTGGACGGAGAGGGTGGCGAGGATGTCGTCTGCCTCGTAGTCCTCGATCGAGATCGTGGTGATGTTCATTGCAGCAAGGGCGTCCTGGAGCAGGGGAACCTGACCGATGAACTCCGACGGAGTCTCGCCTCTGGTGCCCTTGTAGTCCGGGTACTCACGGGTGCGGAAGCTGAACCGCGAGATGTCGAACGCCACGGCGATGTGGGTCGGCTTGTGGTCTCGGATGAGGTTGATGAGCATCGCGAGGAAGCCGTGGATCGCGTTGGTGTGCTGGCCGTCCTTCGTGGAGAAACTGTCCACAGGCAGGGCGTAGAACGCCCGGAATGCGAGGGAATGACCGTCAATGACGAGGAGGGTAGGCTTTTCGTTGTCCGACACCACCCCAGCCTACAAGCGACAAGCGACAGTGGGTTTCGAGCACGAGCAAAGGCGACGATGACCGCGAAGACCCCCAACGACCTCGATTACGTCCTGCAGCGTGGAGGGGGTGCACTCGCCGCAAAGATGGGGATCGAGTTCGTCGAGTTCTCTGTCGACAGGGCCGTCGCCACGATGCCGGTCGAGGGCAACACCCAGCCGGCCATGTTGCTCCACGGGGGCGCCTATGTGGTCCTCGGCGAGTCCCTCGGGTCGATGTCGGCGAACCTCTGGGCCGGCGCGGGCAAACTGGCCGTCGGTATCGACATCAATGCCACCCACACGCGCTCGGCGACGTCTGGGATCGTGACAGGTGTGTGCACGCCGATCCACCTGGGACGGTCGATGACCGTGCACGAGATCGCGGTGACCGACGAACAGGGCCGCAGGTGCTCGACCATCCGGATCACGAACCTGATCAAGGACCTGCCTGCCGGCTGACGGCATCCGCCCGTCCGACCGAAAGCATCATTTCCGGTCGAGAGTCCCCCGCGCTCGTGGTGCCTTCGACCGCATCTGATGCCCTCGAACTACCTGTTAACGACGAAACGGACCGGTGAACCGGCCCGTTTCGAGGGTGAGAGCTACTTCTTTGCGGTGAGCTGCTCGACGATCGCCTGTGCGACGTCGTGCATGGTCAGGCGGCGATCCATCGATGCCTTCTGGATCCAGCGGAACGCCTCTGGCTCGGTGAGGCCCATCTTCTCGTTGAGGAGACCCTTGGCGCGGTCGACGAGCTTACGGGTCTCGAAGCGCTCGACCATGTCGGCGACCTCGGCCTCGAGGGTGATGATCTGCTGGTATCGGCTGAGAGCGATCTCGATGGCCGGCAGCAGGTCGTTCGGGGTGAACGGCTTCACGACGTAGGCAAGTGCGCCCGCTTCGCTCGCACGTTCGACGAGTTCCTTCTGGCTGAACGCGGTGAGGAGGACGACCGGTGCGATCTGCGCCTTGTTGAGACGCTCAGCGGCGGAGATTCCGTCCAGCTGAGGCATCTTGACGTCCATGATGACGAGGTCAGGACGCAACTCGGTGGCCAGCGCAACAGCGGTTTCGCCGTCACCTGCCTCGCCGACGACCTCGAAGCCATTGTCTCGGAGGATCTCGACGATATCGAGGCGGATCAGCGATTCGTCTTCGGCTACGACTACTCGACGAGGGGCTGCTGGAGTTGCTTCTGGCTCGGTCACGGCTTAATCCTACGGTACTCTGGTGCACGTTGTTGTGCGCCGGTGTGGCGGAATGGCAGACGCGGAGCACTCAAAATGCTTTGTTCGAAAGGACGTGTGGGTTCGAGTCCCACCACCGGTACAACAGGGTTACCCCTCGACGTTCCAGCGCCAGCGCGAACGTGGAGGGGTCGGTTCGCTCAGAGCGACGTCCGCCGATCATGACGCTGCGCGGCGAGATCTCGGGCAGCGCTGATCAGTGCACGGGCCTGATCGCCGGTCCGCTCCCCCGGGTTGAGGATCGACACCCACGCCTGCGAGGCATAGATCGGATGCGGCAGGATCCGGTCGAGCTCGGCGTAGTCGTAGTCACCTGATCGTGCGGTGTGTTCGTCCGGCGTGTGACCGAGCAGCTCGGCATAAACGGCTCGCCCGACGGCGATGTTGAGCCGGTGCACGCCGGGGCGGTCGAGCTCTGATGACTCATCGAAACCCGGGTAGTTGCTGACCACGATCGTGGTGAACGGCGTCCGCCTGTTCGCGTCGTCGTCGTCCGGGTCGTAGTAGAAGAAGCTGTCGCCCCATGCGGATGCCGGCGCTCCTGACGCTTCATCGGCCGTCATCACGACGACACCGGGGAGGCTCTCGCCGAAGTCCAGGAGGTCGCTCTCGCTCATGCGCGACAGTCTGCCAGAATCCTCATTCCCCGCCCAGCGACCCTGGCGCAAGGGGATGGTGCGGGCGAAGGGACGGCAGCCATACTTGCTGGCTATGAGCTCTTCAGACACCGGCCCCGATTCCGCCCACCGCCGCCCAGCAGGGGTCAGCGACGACACGGTCGAAGCGCTCGGGAAGCTGTCTGAGGCGCTCGAGGTCGTCGAGCACGCCCGCGGCTATCTCTACGGGTTCCACCGGCTCACGGGCAAGGCCGACCTGGCGCTCGGCGAAGCTGTCGACCTTCTCCGCGCGGCCGGGCACACCGAACTGGCGGAGGAGATCGCGCGCGACATCGTCGGGCGCAACGTTCTCCATGGTCGCTGGACCTTCCAGATCGTCGAGGATTACGACGACAACTACTACTCAGCCGTCACCGCCGCGGAAAGAAGGGCACGGCAAGAGCTCGTCGACGGGAAGCGGCACCTCTTCGAGGCCGAGATGAAGGAAGATCGCCGGAGCCGCGGTCGGCCGCACCACGAAGCCCTTCCAAACGGCGAGAACTGACAGGCCCGCTCGCGCGGGCCTGTCTCCCCCTCAGGTCAGATGGCCGCGCGCTCGGCCACGAGCGGGCACGCGAACGGATCGCTCTCCCCCAGGCCGACGCGGTTGATGTACTTCAGCACGATCCCGTAGGACTGGAACAGCCCGGTCTCGGTGTACGGCACATCGTGCGACCGGCAGTACTCGGCCACGAGAGGCGCGGCACGGCGCAGATGGGGGCGGGGCATCGACGGGAACAGGTGGTGTTCGATTTGGTAGTTGAGCCCGCCCATGGCGATGTCGAGGAAGCGGGAGCCCTTGACGTTGCGGCTCATCATCACCTGACGACGCAGGAAATCGAGCTTCATGTCCTTCGGCACCAGCGGCATCCCCTTGTGGTTCGGAGCGAACGCGATGCCCATGTAGAACCCGAACAGGCCCAGCTGCACACCGAGGAACGCGAAGGCGATCCCGGGTGAGAGAACGAGGAAGACCAGGGTGAGGTACCCGGCCAGCCGAATCGTGATGAACGCCATCTCGACCCAGCGACGGTCGATGTGGTCGCGGCTGCACAGCCGGCGGACACTCGATGCGTGCAGCGAGAGTCCCTCGAGCAGCAGAATCGGGAAGAAGAAGAGGCCCTGGTGGGCGACGAGCCACCCGGTGACGGGGTTGCGCCGGTTCCGGGCCTGGGCGGGCGTGAACGAGATCACCGGAAGGTCGATGTCCGGGTCCTTCCCCTCCTGGTTCGGGTTGGCGTGGTGGCGCGTGTGCTTGTGCTGCCACCAGCCGTAGCTCATCCCGACGAACAGGTTGCCGATGATGAGGCTGGTCCAGTCGTTCCACTTGCCTGACTGGAAGATCTGCCTGTGGGCGGCGTCATGCCCGAGGAATGCCGTCTGGGTGAACAGCACTGCCAGCCCCGCGGCGACGAGCAGTTGCCACCAGCTCTCGCCGATGAGGATGAACGCCGCGGCCGACGCTGCGAACACGACAGGGACCGCGATGAGCTTGGTCCAGTAGTAGCCGTACCGGCGGCGGAGCAGACCTGACGCCTTGACGGCGTGCGCCAGGTCGGTGAAATCCCCCAGCACTGCACCGCCCGGACCGCCCGGATGTGTTCGGATGATTCGAGTGGATACGTCGACGGATGCCACGGTGTCCTCCAGACCGAGAGACGGAATCGCTGGGGGCGACCGAGGTCTGGGGCTGCCGGTGAATCGAGTCTACGCTTCGCGCCGCGAAGCGCGGCCGATCCTCAGCGGACCCGAAGAAAGAGGGATCTCAGTGGGATTCGGGTGGTTCAGGCGAGACCCGGAGACTGCCCCCGCCATTCGCGGACGCCATCAGGTCCTCGAGCCAGGTCCGGTTGAGCTTGTCCTCGCCCAGTCCGTCGAACTGGAACTGAATCGGAATCGCCGGATGGATCCAGATCACCCGCCTGCCGGACTGATCCGATCCGATCCGGCCGTCGACGGTGAAGGCGAACATCTCACTCCGCCGCAGCTTGGTGATGATGACGACCTTGACGTGCGCCAGTTCCCTGTCGGTCAGTTCGATCTCGACCGGCGGTAACCCGTACAGCAGTTTTCCCACGGTTCACACCCTCCCGCATCGGGCGACGCCTTCCTATGCACGATAGCCCGCCGCGGCCCCTGAGTCACGCATTGCGACTTTCTTGCAGGTCCGCCAGCCGTTTCTCCGCGCGCTCCGCGGCGCGGGCGGCCACATCCGCGGTGCGATCAGCGGATGCCGCCGCGCGGCTGAGTGCCTCATCGTCGCGATCGAGGGCGGCGAGATCCTGTTCGACGGCGGCCAGCTTCGCCTCGAGCTCGTCACGTGCGGTTCCGAGTGCGAGTCGTCGCTCTCCCAGGGCGGTCCGTCTGGTTCGCAGTTCCGCCCGGGCATCCTCGGCCGCTGTGGCGCTCGCACGCGCATCCCGTGCCTTCGCCTCCGCCTCGGCGAGCCGTCGCCCGGATGCTTCGTCGTCCACGGCCCGCAGTGCAGGGCGGGAGGCCCGTTCGACGATCACTGAGGGAAGAGCGACGGCACCGTCGAGGTCGACAGGGTCGATGCCTGACGAGGTGAGCCCCCGCAGGAGTCTGCCGCTCCGGATCGCGTCTGCTGCTCCTGCATCGGCCATCGCTGCGTGGAGCGTCTGTTCGACCTCGATGAGCGCGGCGGCGCTCATCCGATGGCCTGCCTCAGCCGCGAGGTCCTTGCCGAGCGCGGCGATCGATCGGATGAGAAGCAATCGCTGTTTCCCGAGACGGCGCAGGTCGCCGGCATCCAGGTCTTTCTCGGCCTCGCGCATCTCGGCGCCCAGCGCGACGAGCTGGTCGATCTCGGCCGATTTCCGGGCCGAGAGGAGGTTGACCAGCCACGCTGCCGCCGAGGGTTTCGGCAGCCGGCCGATCGTCCTGGCCAGGTCGGCATCCCCGTCGTCCCTGGCGGCCGCGACCCGCGACGCGCGCACGGCGGTGAACTCGGCCGGTGTGCGCAGGTACAGGTCGACGAGCACGTCGTCCAGGTCCATGCGCTCTCCTTTCACGTGCCATTCTCGGGCGTCTGCGTTCAGGATACGCGGGCGTCGCGGGGTCAGGCGGGCTGCCGAAAACGGACGCGGCGAACGAGTGCCCGGACGGGGGTGCACCGTGAACGCCCCACGTCCGTCATGATTGATGCGTGCCCAACAAGTTCTTCGCACGTCTGCGGCGCCGTGCGCCGGTGGTCGCCACGCCCGGGCAGGACGAGGCGTACTCTCCTGCGCCTGAAGGAGATGCCCTGCTGGACACCGGGGCCGACCAGTTGCGGGCATACCTGGTCCTTCACCCCAGGCGCGCAGCCGCCCTGGAAGCAGCCTGCCTGCCGTTGAGGAAGCGACTGCTCGACCTCGCCGCAGCCGGCGACACCACGAGCGATCTCGCAGCCATGCTCCCGCACTGCGCGCGGGCCGCCGCCACGAACGCGCCGACTCTCTGGGACGCCGTGTTCACCGACCTCGTCGAAGCAACACAGGGCGGCCCAGGCATCACGATGAGCCCACTCGTCGTGCTGATGAGCACGGCCATCTCACGAAGCGTGTACGGGTCGGACGACGAAGGCCTTCTCTACGTCTCCTCCGAGGCACGTTCAACGGCCGACGAGCTCGTCGCAGACGTCCCAGGGATCGGCAAGGTCATCGCAGACCTCATGGAGATCTCCCGCAGCACGATCGCGGCCAGGGCTACCCAGGCCGGCATCGACAGCGTCCTCGTGCACCGGCGATTCCGGATGACGGAGGCCACGGACGCGGTTCTCATTCACCAGCTCGAGAGCGGACCGCCCGGGGATCTGGTGAACCGGGTTGCGGACGACATCGACTTCCACACCCTGTCTGTGTGGTTCGCTGACATCCGGGTCGCCCGCGACTGGTCGCCGTCAGCGGATCCGGCTTCGACGAGCGTCGTCATCCTCAGCGTTCGCGTGCCGGTGTCGTCGATCTGGCTGGCCCCGCGTCGTGAAAGCGGGGAGTTTCTGATCAGCGCCGAGGCGCTCGTACCCGAGCACAGCGAAGTCCTCAACCGTGACTGACGACCGAGGACGCACGCGGCGGTCGAGATGGGTTCTTTTCGGCGTCTCTGTCGTCGTGATCGTCTTTGGGCTTCTCGTTCGTGCCATTCCCGGAGCGATCGGCGACGTGACCGGCGGCATCCTCTACGCCGTACTGGTGTTCCTCCTTGTCGCCGTTCTGGTGCCGACGGCGTCGACCGTTCGGGTCGGCCTGGTGGCGTTCGCGATCTGCGTGGCGGTCGAGCTCCTGCAGCTCACCGGGCTTCCTTCAGCGCTGACGGGCGTCTTTCCGCCTGCGCGCCTGGTACTGGGCACGACCTTCGTCGCCACGGACCTGGTCAGCTCCGCTGTCGGAGTCGGCCTCGCCGTGATCGCCGACCGACTGCTCCGGCGTCCATCCGGGACCCTGGACGACTCAGTGAGTGCGCGCGCTCTGCTGGACGAGCGCGTGGACGCGGGCCTCGAGCAGCCGGAGCGCCGCGACGACCGCTGAATCCACGATCTCTGCCGGGCTTCCACCGAGGTGGCGTTCTGCGACGTGGAGTTCGCCGCGCGGTGAGTGCACACCGATGAAGATCGTGCCGACCTCCTGCCCGTCCTGTTCGTCGGGACCGCCGACACCGGTGACGGACAGGGTGAGGTTGGCCCGCATGAGCTTGGCGACGCCGGTGGCCATCTGCTCGGCGGCCCTCGCGGAGACGACGGGGCCTTGCCCGAGTTCGAGCACGTGGTGCTTGGACTCGGTCATGTACGCCACTATTCCCCCGGCGAACCACTCTGATGAGTCCGGTGCTGCGCCGAGCCTCACGGCGATCGCGCCGCTCGTCAGCGACTCAGCGACGGCGATCCGCAGCGAGGTCCCGCGCACTGCAGCGGCGATCGACTCGGCGAGAACGATCGCGTGGGCTTCACTGGGGTCAGGGGAAGGCATACGTCCATTGTGAGTGCCGCTGCCCCACCTCCCAAGGGGTTGACACTGTCCGGCGCCGGATCAGGAACCAAGGATGAGGTTCCTCAGCGCCGTCTCCGGCGCGATCCCCCGATTCTCGAGCAGATCGCCGGTCTGGTAGCGGTCAAGCACACGAGGGTCGATGTAGCTCGACCGCGCGATCGCGGGAGTGTTGCCCAGCGCTTCTGCCGTCTCTTTCACTGCGACAACGACGTTCCTGGCGCACCGGGTGGCATTGGACGCCGGCCCCAGGCGGCGCAGGGCGGTGGCCGCGATGATGCTCCCGTGAAGCGTGCGGAAGTCCTTGGCCGTGAAGTCGCCGTTCGTGCGCCTGCGCACGTATTCGTTGACCTCCTGGGCGTTGAGCGGGCGCCAGTGATTGTCTGACTTCCAGGCGAGGAGCCGAGCCCGTGGACCTCGGGTCTTCAGGGATCGGATGACGGCGGCGAGGTCCTCGTCCTCGGTGTCACTCGACCATGCCTGTCCGCTCTTGCCGGGGAAATCGAGGAGGACCCGGTCGCCGCTCACCGTCGCGTGGGCACAGAGCAATGTGGTCAGTCCGTGGCTGCCGTGCTCGAGGGCGAACCGTTCGCTCCCGACCCTGAGCCTCGCGGAATCGAGGAGACGGAAGCCGGCGGCGAGGGCGCGTTCCTTCGAGCCGGTCACCCCGCGAAGATCGAGTGTCACCAGCCTGCGGGCGGACGGCAACGCCGACGCCAGGTCGAGGGCCCTGTCGAACTTTCGCTCCGCCTGCTTCCTTGACCAGGCCTCGTGGTAGAGATACTGCCTGCGTCCCGCACCGTCTGTTCCGACGGCCTGGATGTGGGCGTTCGGATGGGGCGCGATCCAGACATCCGACCACGCCGGCGGGATGACGAGTGCGGTGATCCGTTCGATCGTCGCCTCATCCCGGAGCGGGTGACCTCCCTCATCGACATAGCGGAATCCTGAACGGGTCCGTCGACGCCCCAGGCCTGGGGCGGTGGGGTCACTCCGGCGCAGGCGCGGCACGGCGGCTCCGTCCCTGTGTGCGTTCGTTCCCCTTCGGCATGGCGCCCCTTACATTCCTGGGAGACGGGTTCACAGCGCCTTGCCGCCGGTGACCGGCAGGACGGCTCCTGAGACGTACGATGCCTCGTCCGACGCTAGGTAGACGTATGCAGGCGCGAGCTCGGCCGGCTGGCCTGCCCGGCCCAGCGGTGTGTCCTGTCCGAACGTGGGCACCTTGTCCGGCCATGAGGTCGCCGGGATGAGCGGGGTCCAGATCGGACCGGGAGCGACCGCGTTGACGCGGATCCCCCGATCGCCGAGCTGATCGGCCAGTGCCTTCGTGAACGCGACCTGAGCAGCTTTCGTCATGGCGTAATCGATCAGTTCGGGGGCAGGCTGGAACGCCTGGATCGACGCGGTCGTGAGAATGGATGCCCCGGGTTTGAGGTGCGGGATCGCTGCGCGCGCCGTCCACATCGGTCCGTAGAGGTTCGTCTTGAACACCCGGTCGAATTCTGCGGTCGGAAGGTTCTCGAGTCCGTTCCTGTTCTCCTGGTACGCGGCGTTGAGTACGAGCACGTCGAGACGGCCGAACTCCCCCATCGTGAGTTCGACGATGTCTGTGCTGAATTGCTCGTCCGTGACATCTCCGGGCAGGAGCAGCGCCCGTCTGCCCGCATTCTCCACCCAGGTCGCCGTGTCCTCGGCGTCGTCCTGTTCCTCGGGAAGGTAGGCGATCGCGACGTCCGCGCCTTCCCTGGCGAAGGCGATCGCGACGGCCCGCCCGATTCCTGAGTCGCCGCCGGTGATCAGTGCGACCCGGTCGGTGAGCCTGCCGTTCCCGACATAACTGTGCTCGCCGTGGTCGGGCGTCGGCGAGGTCTTGGCGGTGAGGCCGGGCTGGTCCTGCTCCTGGCGGGGGAAATCCTCCGAGGTGTATTTCGTCCTCGGGTCGGGGTTCTTCGCGGTCACACCACGCCTTTCGTTGGTCCGGGCGCACGAGGCGTCCAGCTGACAGTGGCAGCCACCATACGCTGCGGCTCTCGGCGCGTTCAAGGGGCTGGCGTGTTCCGTCGGAACCCCAGTAGCGTTGTGCGGCTGTGGGCGCTCCGTGCGCCACGTCGAAAGGACGGAACCCATGTTCGATCCGCCGCTGCGCCGCTCGCTCTGGCTCGACCGTCCCTCGCCGATTCCGACGGACGAATGGCGTTCGCTCGACGCCGTCGACGTCGTCGTGATCGGCGGAGGGATCTCCGGCCTCTCCCTCGCCGCGATGGTCGCCGAACAGGGCCGCTCCGTCGTCGTCCTCGAGGCGCGACATGTCGGCTCTGTCACCACCGGCAACACGACAGGCAAGGTGACCCTGCTCCAGGGTTCCCAGCTGTCGCAGATCCGGGATGCCGTGTCCCGCGAGCTCGCTGAAGCGTACGTTGCGGCGAACAGGGCCGGGCAGGACTGGTTGATGCGGCACCTCCGCGACAACGCCGTTCCATTCGACGAACGGACCGCTGTGACGTACGCGACGACGGATGCCGGCGCTCCGATCGTGGAGGCAGAGCTCGACGCGGCATCCGATCTGGGTCTCGCAGTCTCCGCGAGACGAACCCTGGAGCTGCCGTTCCCGATCACAGCCTCGGTCTGCCTTCCCGGCCAGTTCCAGGTCGACGCTGTCGACATCCTCGATTCGCTCGTGCGCACTGTTCGGCGCCACGGCGGGTTCGTCATGGAAGGGGTCCGCGCCACCGAGGTCGATTCGGGCGACCCCTGTGTCGTGTCGACCAACAGGGGCGATGTCACCGGCGACCGCGTCGTCGTGGCCACAGGAACGCCGTTCCCGAAACGCGGGGGCCATTTCGCCACGCTCGAACCCCGTCGTTCGTACGCTCTCGCCTATCGTTGGCCTGATCATTCGCTGGAGGGCATGTACCTGTCTGTCGACGAACCGTCGAGGACGATCAGGGACGCAGGACGCGAGGACGGGCGCTACCTGGTCGTCGGCGGCAACGGGCATCGGGGCGGGAAGGGCGCACCGACGTCCGCGCGGGTGGAGGACCTCGTGGAGTGGACGACCGCTCTGTTCCCCGACGCCGTGCCGACGCACTCCTGGTCGGCTCAGGACTACCATTCCACCGACCACCTTCCCCACTTCGGTCCCATCACCGGAGGCGACGACCGGGTGTTCGTGGCGACCGGCTACGACAAGTGGGGCCTCACCAACGGCGTGGCTGCGGCGATAGCCATCTCCGGCCGGATGTCAGGAGCCCGGCCGGGCTGGGCGGTCAGCCTGGAGGACCGGCCGCCCGCATTCACCTCAGTGGGCAGCACACTGGGGGCGGGAGCACACGTGGCAGCCGACCTGGCACACGGCTGGGTGGCAGCCGAACTGTCGCCCGAGCCCGCAGATGCGCCTGCGGAAGGCGATGGCGTCGTCGTGAGGGACGGTGTCTCCCCCGTCGCGGTCTGCACGGTGGACGGTGTCACGCGGCGTCGATCTGCTGTCTGCACCCATCTCGGAGGCATCGTCGGCTGGAACAGCGCAGAGCGGTCATGGGACTGCCCGTTGCATGGGTCGCGGTTCAGCCCTGCAGGCGACGTTCTCGAAGGTCCGGCAGTCCTCCCTCTGAACGACTGACTCAGGCGGGTTTGCTGGCTTTCTTCTTCGCGGCCGGTGCCTTCTTCTTGGCGGTGCGCGATTTCTCGACGCTGCGGCGGAGTGCCTCCATGAGGTCGATGACCTCGCCGGATTCGCCGGCCTCATCGCCGGTCTCGCCGAAGGTGGCATCCGTGTCGACGGCGTCGCCCTGCTCGAGCTTGGCCTCGATGAGCTTGCGCAACTGGTCCTGGTAGTCGTCGTGGAACTTCTCCGGTGTGAAATCGTCGGCGAAGCTGTCGACGAGCGACGCCGAGAGTTCGAGTTCCTTCGCAGAGATCCGCACCTTTTCATCGAGTGCGGGGAACTCCGCCTTCCTCACCTCGTCCTCCCAGAGCAGCGTCTGGATGAGAAGCACGCCGTCGCGGGACCGCAGCGCCCCCAGGCGGGTCTTCTGGCGGAGGGCGAACTGCACGATCGCTGTCCGGTCGGTGGATTCGAGGGTCTTGCGCAGGAGCACGTAGGCCTTCGCCGACGAGGAGTCCGGTTCGAGGAAGTAGCTGCGATCGTACATGATCGGATCGACCTGGTCGCTGGGGACGAACTCGACGACCTCGATCTCCCGGCTCTTCTCCTCGGGAAGGGAGGCCATGTCCTCGGCGGTGAGGATCACCGTCCTGTCACCGTCCTCGTAGGCCTTGTCGATGTTCTCGTACTTGATGATCTTGCCGCAGATCTCGCAGCGACGCTGGTAGCGGATGCGGCCGCCGTCTTTGTCATGCACCTGATGGAGGGCGATGTCGTGGTCTTCGGTCGCGCTGTACACCTTCACCGGCACGTTGACCAGTCCGAAGGTGATCGCGCCCTTCCAGATAGCTCTCATCCCCCCAGTGAACACCAGCGGGGCGGTCGGTGCCTACCCCTTGCCGTCCTCGTCGCGCCTGGACATCGTGTGCCGCACGATCAGGGGAAGCAGCAGGCCGAGCGACACGGTGATGACGGTGACGACGACGGCGGCGACGACCCCGGCCTGGTGTCCGAGGACGAAGTCGAAGATCAGCATCGCGGTTCCGATCATCGTCAGGGACACTCCGACGAGGACCGCCTTGAGCATCCGGTCGCCGATCCGCACCGTCGCCTCTTTGACCAGGTGGCGGAACAGGATGCGATGGGCGCTCACCGGCAAGAGACTGAGGACCGTTGTCAGGATCGACACCGAGACAAGTGTGAGATAGAGGCCGAGCTGGAACGCATCGAGCTCGGTGAACCGCGGCTGGAAAGCGATCGCCAGGAGGAAGGCCGTGAGGATCTGGGTGCCTGCCTGCAGGACCCGCAGCTCCTGGAGCAGGTCGGCCCAGTTGCGGTCGGACCGCTCGGTCTCGGTCTCGCTGCGGCCGTCGTGGACCGCGTCGGCGCTGGGCCGGACGGCGTCCCCGTCGTGCTCGGTCACCATCGTGTCGCTCCGTTCCCGTCGCCTCATCCTGCCACTGCCATGAGTGACGGCCAGGGGCTTCCGCCCCGGCGTCCGCCAGCCTAACCTTTCCTGCACACGCGGGCGTAGATCCACACGCGCCCGCCCGGAAACGGTGAGGAGAGCGACCGACATGACGAATCCCATACCGGACGACTACCCGGTGGAGTACAACGAGGACGAGGAACTGGCGATCCTGCCCGACGACCTCGACGACGATGACCTCGGTATCGCATTCGACGACGACCGGCCGATCGATGAGGCGGATTACGAGCCGGACGACGTGCTCCCCGACGACCTGTAGCGCCGGAAACGACACAGCGCGGGCCCCGAACGGGACCCGCGCTGTGTCGTGCGGCCTGGGCTACTGGTAGGCGGGCACCACGCCGTGGTGTGCGTCGCCGACCTTGTGCACGCGGAGGTCGTTGGTTGAACCGGTGATTCCGGGAGGGGAACCGGAGATCACGACGACCTTGTCTCCGATGGCTGCCCTGCCGGTTCCGAGCAGGATGTCGTCGACCTGGCCGAACATGGCATCGGTGTGGGTGACGCGGTCGACGAGGAACGTCTCGACTCCCCAGTTGAGCTGCATCCGGCGGCGGATGCTCTCCTCTGGCGTGAATCCGAGGACGGGGATGGTGTGGCGGATGCGGACCATCCGGCGTACGGAGTCACCCGACTCGGTGAAGACGCAGAGGAACTTGGCGTCGACGAACTCGGCAACCTCGCTGGCGGCCAGCGTGATGGCACCACCCTGGGTGCGCGGCTTCGTTCCGAGCGGCTGGATACGCTCCAGGCCGTGGTCCTCGGTGGACTCGATGATGCGGGCCATGGTCTGCACGGTGATCACGGGGTAGGCGCCGACACTGGTCTCGCCGCTGAGCATCACTGCGTCAGCACCGTCGAGGACGGCGTTCGCGACGTCCGACGTCTCGGCGCGGGTCGGGATCGGGCTGGAGATCATCGATTCGAGCATCTGCGTGGCGACGATGACCGGCTTTGCCATCCGGCGACAGAGTTCGACGGCGCGCTTCTGGACGATCGGGACGGCCTCGAGCGGAAGTTCGACGCCGAGGTCACCACGGGCGACCATGATGCCGTCGAAGGCGTCGATGATCTCTTCGAGGTGGTCGACGGCCTGCGGCTTCTCGATCTTTGCGATGACGGGGAGGCGCTTGCCTTCCTCGTCCATGATCTCGTGGACGCGGCGGATGTCTTCGGCGTTGCGCACGAAGGACAGCGCGATGAAGTCGGCACCGAGCCTGAGGCCCCAGCGGAGGTCCGCCTCGTCCTTGTCGCTCAGGGCGGGGACGTTGACGGCGACGCCGGGCAGGTTGATGCCCTTGTTGTTGGAGACGGCTCCTGCGACGATGACCTCGGTGGTCACGACGACGCCGTCCGTCTCGAGGACCTTGACCTTGACCTTGCCGTCGTCGATGAGGAGGAAGTCACCGGGCTTCACATCGTTCGGCAGGCCCTTGAAGGTGGTGCCGGAGAGTTCCTTGGTGCCGATGACATCCTCGGTGGTGATCTTGAAGATGTCGCCTTCGGCGAGGTCGTACGGGCCGCCCTCGAACTTGCCGAGGCGGATCTTCGGACCCTGCAGGTCGACGAGCACAGCGACCGGCTTGCCGGCGTCGGCAGCGGCCTTCCGAACGTTGGCGTAGACACCCTCGTGGACGTCGTACGATCCGTGGCTGAGGTTCATCCTGGCCACGTTCACTCCGGCGTCGATGATGGCGCGGATGTTCTCATAGCTGGCGGTTGCCGGGCCGAGGGTCGCGACGATTTTAGCTCGTCTCATAGGTGCTGCTCCATATTTCTGCGCGAACGCGCACTGGCGGGATCTGAGGGGAAAAGGAGGAGGAGGCGAGAAGCCTCGCCACCGAGTCTAGAGCGAGATGGCGTGATCGGTCGGGCGTACAGGGGACGGCAGGCTGGTTTCGCCCTCGAGGTACTTGTCGACGGCGGATGCCGCTGCCCGGCCTTCGGCGATGGCCCAGACGATGAGCGACTGCCCACGTCCGGCATCCCCGGCGACGAAGACGCCCGGTTCGCTGGTCTGGTAGTCGTTGTCGCGCTCGACGTTTCCGCGGTTGTCGAACGGGACTCCCAGCTGCGGGGCGATGTGCTCGGACTCAGGTCCGGTGAACCCCAGGGCGAGGAGCACGAGGTCGGCCGGGATCTCCCGCTCGGTGCCGCTCTTGGGAACGCGGCGTCCGTCGAGAAACTCGGTCTCGGCCACCCGGATGGCGCGGACCTCGCCGGACTCGTTGCTGAGGAACTCGACCGTGGACACGAGGTACTCCCGGTCGCCGCCTTCTTCGTGGGCGCTCTGGATCTCGAACAGGGTCGGCATGGTCGGCCAGGGCTGTGCGTCAGTGCGCACCGGCGACGGCTGCTTGCCGATGGCCAGGTTGGTCACGGATGCGGCACCCTGCCTGTGCGCGGTTCCGATGCAGTCCGCTCCGGTGTCGCCACCGCCGAGCACGACGACGTGCTTGTCCTCGGCCGTGATCTGGCCGGGAACGTCGTCGCCTGCACCCGCCTTGTTCTGCGGGACCAGGTAGTCCATGGCGAAGTGCACGCCGGCCAGGTCGCGGCCGGGAATCGGAAGGTCGCGCGGCACCATGGCGCCAGTGGCGATGATGACGGCGTCGTAGCGTGAGCGGAGGTCGTCCCAGGTGATGTCGACGCCGATGTTGACTCCGGCGCGGAAGCGCGTTCCTTCGTCAGCCATCTGCTTGAGACGGGCGTCGATGTGCTTCTTCTCCATCTTGAAGTCCGGGATGCCGTAACGGAGCAGTCCGCCGATGCGGTCGTCCCGCTCGTACACGGCGACCGTGTGACCGGCGCGGGTGAGCTGCTGGGCAGCGGCCAGGCCGGCAGGGCCGGAGCCCACGACGGCGACGGTCTTGCCCGTCAGGCTCTCCGGCGGGTGGGAGTCGACCCAGCCGTTCGCGAAGGCTTGGTCGATGATCGACACCTCGACCTGCTTGATGGTCACGGCAGGCTGGTTGATTCCGAGCACGCACGAGCTTTCACACGGCGCAGGGCAGAGCCGTCCGGTGAATTCGGGGAAGTTGTTGGTGGCGTGGAGGCGCTCGATGGCCTGCCTGCCCTCCCCGCGCCAGGTGAGGTCGTTCCACTCCGGAATGAGGTTTCCGAGCGGGCAGCCCTGGTGGCAGAACGGCACGCCGCAGTCCATGCAGCGACCGGCCTGGCGCCGGAGCTGGGTCGAGTCACCCTGCTCGTACACCTCTTTCCAGTCCATCAGACGGATCGGGACCGGGCGCCGCTTGGGCAGTTCGCGTTCCGTGACCTTCAGGAATCCCTTGGGATCAGCCACCGGTTACCTCCAGGATTCGGCCCCAGACGACATCACCGTCGGGGTCGAGACCCTCGGTGACGGCGTCCTGGCGGGTGCGCAGCACTGCTGCGTAATCGCGGGGCAGGACTTTGACAAATCTTGCGACGGTGTCGTCGAAGTGGGCGAGCAACCGGGTTGCGAGGGCGGACCCTGTTTCGGCGACGTGGCGCTCGAGAAGGTCACGGACGATCTCGACGTCCGCGCTGCCGAGTTCGGTGAGTTCGAGCTCGCCGAGCTGGACGGCTTCGCGGTTCACCTGCTCCGGCTTGAGATCGAAGACATAGGCGGTTCCTCCGGACATTCCTGCCCCGAGGTTCCTCCCCGTCGACCCGAGGATGAGCGCCAGTCCCCCGGTCATGTATTCAAGGGCGTGGTCTCCGACGCCTTCGACGACGGCCGTTGCTCCTGAGTTCCTCACGAGGAACCGTTCGCCGACGATACCGGAGATGAACATGCTGCCCTGTGTGGCACCGTAGCCGATCACGTTTCCGGCGATGACGTTGTCCTCGGCCGCGAACGTGCTGGTCTTCGGGGGGTGCACGATGATCTCGCCGCCGGAGAGACCCTTGCCGACGTAGTCGTTGGAGTCGCCTTCGAGGCGCAGCGTGATGCCGTTGGGCAGGAACGCGCCTAGCGACTGGCCGGCCGAGCCGGTCAGGTGGACGTCGATCGAGTTCGCCGGCAGTCCGTTCTCGCCATGGCGGAGGGTGACCTCGTGGCCGAGCATGGTACCGACGGCGCGCTCGGTGTTGCGGATCGGGAGGTCGATCCTGATCTGCCCGCCGTGGTCGAGCACGTTGTGGCTGCGCTTGATCAGCTCGACGTCGAAGTGCTTCTCGAGTTCGTGCTTCTGGTCGCGGGCGTGCGTCTTCGGCTCGCCAGGGCGGAACGACGGGCCGATGAGGATCGGCTCGAGGTTGAGCCCGGACGCCTTCCAGTGCTCGATGGCCGTGTTGGCGTCGATGAGCTCGTTGTGGCCGATGGCCTCCTCGAGCGTGCGGAATCCGAGTTCCGCCAGGTACTCCCTGACCTCCTGCGCGATGAACTCGAAGAAGTTCACGACGAATTCCGGCTTGCCGGTGAACCGCTCGCGGAGCACGGGGTTCTGGGTGGCGACGCCGACCGGGCAGGTGTCGAGGTGGCAGACGCGCATCATGACGCACCCTGAGACGACGAGAGGCGCTGTGGCGAAACCGAACTCCTCAGCGCCGAGCAGGGCACCGATGATGACGTCCCGGCCGGTCTTCAGCTGGCCGTCCACCTGCACAACGACGCGATCGCGCATGCCGTTGAGCATGAGCGTCTGCTGGGTCTCGGCCAGGCCGAGCTCCCACGGTGTCCCGGCGTGCTTGAGCGAGTTGAGCGGGCTGGCGCCCGTCCCACCGTCGTGACCCGAGACGAGGATGACGTCGGAGAGCGCTTTGGCGACTCCGGCAGCGACGGCTCCGATTCCCGACTGGCTGACCAGCTTCGTGTGGATCCGCGCGGACGGGTTGGCACGCTTGAGGTCGAAGATGAGCTGCTTGAGGTCCTCGATCGAGTAGATGTCGTGGTGGGGCGGCGGCGAGATGAGCCCGACGCCCGCTGTGGCGTGCCTGGTGCGCGCCACCCACGGGTACACCTTCGTCGGCGGCAGTTGGCCGCCCTCGCCGGGCTTGGCGCCCTGGGCGAGTTTGATCTGGATGTCGTCCGCGTGGGTGAGATACATGCTCGTGACGCCGAACCGGCCGGATGCCACCTGCTTGATGGAGCTTCGGCGTTCGGGATCGAGCAGGCGGTCGGTGTCCTCGCCGCCCTCACCGGTGTTCGACTTGGCGCCGAGCCGGTTCATGGCGATTGCGAGCGTCTCGTGTGCCTCCTGCGAGATGGAGCCGTAGCTCATCGCGCCGGTCGAGAACCGTTTCACGATCGACGCGACCGATTCGACCTCGTCGAGGGGAACCGGCTCGCGTTCGGCCGTCTTGAGCTTGAACAGGCCGCGTAGCGTCATCAGGTTCTCGGCCTGGTCGTCGACGAGCCGCGTGTAGTCGCGGAAGATGTCGTACCGTCTGGTGCGGGTCGAGTGCTGCAGGCGGAACACGGTGTCCGGGTTGAACAGGTGGGGCGAGCCGTCACGGCGCCAGGAGTATTCGCCGCCCGTTTCGAGGCGCTCGTGCGAGGTCTCGGCGGTGTTCAGCGGGTACGCGGCCTGGTGGCGCTTGAGGTTCTCGGCCTGGATCACGTCGATGCCGACGCCTCCGAGCTTCGACTCCGTGCCGGTGAAGTACTCGTCGACGAAGTCCTGGCTCAGGCCGACGGCTTCGAAGCACTGAGCGCCTGCATAGGACGACACCGTGGAGATGCCCATCTTGGACATGATCTTCAGCACGCCCTTGCCGAGCGCGTAGATGACGTTGCGAACGGCCTTCTCGGCGGTCACTCCTTCGATCATGCCGCTGCGGACGAGGTCCTCGCAGGTCTCCATCGCCAGATACGGGTTGATGGCTGAGGCGCCGTATCCGATCAGCGTGGCGACGTGGTGGACCTCGCGCACGTCGCCGGCTTCGACGACGAGTCCGACCTTCAGCCGGTTCTCCGCCCGGATGAGGTGGTGGTGCACGGTGGCGAGCAGGAGGAGAGACGGGATCGGCGCGAGGTCCTTGTTCGAGTCGCGGTCGCTGAGCACGATGAAGAGGGCGCCGGCCTCGATGGCTTCGTCGACTTCGGCGCAGATGGCGGTGAGGCGGTTGCGCAGGGCGTCGGGACCCTCATCGAAACGGTACAGGCCGCGGATGGTGGTCGTGGTCCTCGAACCGTGCTTGGGATCGATGTGCTGGATCTTGGCGAGTTCGTCGTTGTCGATCACCGGGAAGTCGAGGACGACCTGGCGGGCGTGCTCCGGACCTGAAGTGAGC
This sequence comes from Mycetocola sp. Y171, assembly GCF_056713165.1. NCBI lineage: Bacteria > Bacillati > Actinomycetota > Actinomycetes > Micrococcales > Microbacteriaceae > Mycetocola > Mycetocola sp. Y171. The sequence goes on along the minus strand of NZ_JBWYGX010000002.1, from coordinate 964,069 downwards.
AGGTTCCGCTCAGGGCCGAGCCCGAGCTTAAGGGAGGTGACGACCTCCTCGCGGATCGAGTCGAGAGGCGGGTTGGTGACCTGGGCGAACTGCTGGGTGAAGTAGTCGAACAGCAGGCGCGGGCGCTTGGACAGTGCGGCGATCGGGGTGTCCGATCCCATGGCGCCGAGCGGTTCGGCTCCGGTCTGTCCCATCGGGCGCAGGAGGATGCGGACTTCTTCCTCCGTGTAGCCGAAGGTGCGCTGGCGGCGGGTGACCGAGGCAGGCGTGTGCACGATGTGCTCGCGCTCCGGCAGGTCGGAGAGGTTGATCCGGCCGGCCTGCAGCCAGTCTCCCCACGGCTGAGACGCCGCGAGGTTCTCTTTGATCTCGTCGTCTTCGATCAGGCGCTGGGCCTCGGTGTCGACGAGGAACATCTTGCCTGGACGGAGCCGGCCCTTGCGCTTGACCCGGTCGGGGGCGATGTCGAGCACGCCGATCTCGCTGCCGAGCACGACGAGCCCGTCAGTGGTCTCGAGCCAGCGGCCTGGGCGGAGGCCGTTGCGGTCGAGGGTCGCGCCGACGAGGGTCCCATCGGTGAAGGTGAGCGCGGCGGGGCCGTCCCACGGTTCCATCTGCATCGAGTTGAACTCGTAGAAGTTCCGGAGTTCCTGGTTGAGGCCCGCCTGCTTCTCCCAAGCCTCAGGCACCATCATCATCATGGCGTGGGGCAGCGTCCGCCCGGTGAGCGTCAGAAGCTCGAGCACTTCGTCGAACGACGCCGAGTCGCTCGCGCCGGGAGTGATGATCGGGAGGAGGGGGCGGATGTCGCCGATCAGCTCGGATTCGAGCTGGGACTGGCGCGCCCGCATCCAGTTTCGGTTTCCCTCGACCGTGTTGATCTCGCCGTTGTGCGCCATCATGCGCAGTGGCTGCGCGAGCGGCCAGGACGGGAACGTGTTCGTCGAGTACCTGGAGTGGACGATCGCGAGCTTCGATGCGAAACGCTCGTCACTGAGGTCGGGGTAGAACGGCTCGAGCTGGAGCGTCGTCACCATCCCCTTGTAGACCACGGTGCGACAGGACAGCGAGATGAAGTATGCGTTCAGTTCGCGTTCGGCGCGCTTCCGCAGCCGGAAGGTCTGGCGGTCGAGAGCGATGCCGGAGACGGGCTCGCTGGCATCCGTGGTGATCGTGCTCGACAGGAACAACTGCTCGAAGGCGGGCATCGCGTCGTGCGCGAGCTTGCCGAGGTTCTCGGGGTCGGTCGGAACGTCGCGCCAGCCGAGGACGGCCAGGTCCTCGTCAGCGGCCAGGCGTTCGATGCCCGCCTTGAGGTCGGCCCTCGCGTCGTCGTCGAGCGGGAGGAACGCCATGCCGACCGCGTACTGACCCATCGGGGGCAGCTCGAAGCCGGTCACCGCACGGAAGAACTCGTCGGGGATCTGCGTCAGGATGCCGGCGCCGTCGCCTGTGCCCGCGTCTGAGCCGATGGCTCCACGGTGCTCGAGGTTCCGCAGCGCGTCGAGCGCGTGAACGATGATGTCGTGACCGGCCGTGCCCCTGAGTGTGGCAACCATGGCCAGCCCACAGGCGTCCTTCTCACCGGCAGGGTTGTAGAGACCCTGCTTGGGCGGAACGAGGCTGAACTGGGAAAACGTGGGTCGAGGCTCCATCGGTAACCGTCCTCACAAAGAAATAGCGGCGGTGGGACGACGATGGCCCGGGGAAGTTGAGGGTTCGCCGCCCGACAGTGGGCTGTGTGATCGCACACGCCAGGCGAGTGGCTTGGTGGCTAGCAGCCGTCGGGTACAGGCAAACCTATGATTTCGAGCCGGTCTCGCTTGTGGCGACGGCATCCACCGGAGCAGGGGTGGAATCCTCGGGCTCGCCGAGATCCACGTATTCCGAATCGGTGTGTGACGATTGTACCCCAGCGCCGGCCCCATCCCATTCCCGGCCCGTGACGTACGGTCCAGGCTCGAGACCGGTGTGGCGGCGGGACTGCACGACGAGAATAACCAGGCCGACGAGGATGGCGAGCAGTGCGGCCCAGACATTGACCCGCAGGCCGAGGAACACCTCGCTCGGGTCGATGCGGATGGACTCCCAGACGGTGCGGCCGAGGCCGTACCAGATGAGGTAGAGGCCGAGGACCTTGCCCCACTGGAGCCGGAAGAACCGCTCGAGCGCGAGAAGGACGACGACACCGGCGAGGTTCCAGAGAACTTCGTAGAGGAAGGTGGGGTGGAACAGCGTGCCTGCCGGCAGTCCGACCGGCCAAGCCGGGTTCGACTCGTCGATCTCGAGGCCCCACGGCAGGGTGGTGGGGATGCCGAAGAGTTCCTGGTTGAACCAGTTGCCGAACCGACCGAAGGCCTGGGCGAGCAGCAGCGCTGGGGCGACAGCGTCTGCGAAGGTCCAGAACCGGATGCCGGTGACGCGGCAGCCGATCCAGGCTCCGATGGCGCCACCGATCAGGGCGCCGAAGATGGCGATGCCGCCCTCCCAGATGTACAGGGTGCGCAGCAGGTCCGCACCCGGGTAGAAGTAGTCGTTCGGGTGGGTGAGCACGTGGAAGATGCGTGCGCCGACGATGCCGAACGGAACGGCCCAGAGGATGATGTCGAGGACGATGCCCGGCTCGGCGCCGCGCTTCGTCAGCCTGTGGTTCGTGAAGAACGCGGCAGCGACGATACCCGCGAGGATGCAGAGGGCATAGAAGTGAATCGTAAAGTTACCGAGTTGGACGGAACTGATGTCCGGACTCGGGATGCTCAGGTGGATGGACACTGACTCCATGCCTTTCTGGGGTTACTTCTCGAACGTGCGCGTACAACTCTAGTTCGCGCGGGTCGTGCCCTGCGCCAAGTCTTGAGCGACGGCTGCGACACGGTCGACTCCGCCTTCGGCGAGTGCCTTGACGAGCGCCGAACCGACGATGGCACCGTCGGCGTATGCGAGGATCTCGCGGACCTGCTCGGCCGTGGAGATGCCGAGTCCGACGCACGCGTGCTCGCTTCCTGCCTCACGGAGCCGCGAGACGAGGATCTTCGCCGCCTGGTCGACGTCGCTCCTGGCGCCGGTGATGCCCATGGTCGACACCGCGTAGACGAATCCCCTGCTGGCCTCGACGGCCTGGCGCAGCCGGGCGTCACTCGACGACGGTGCGGCGAGGAACACGCGGTCGAGGCCGGTGCGCTCGGACGCTGCGAGCCAGTCGGCCCCTTCATCTGGGATGAGGTCGGGAGTGATCAGGCCTGCGCCGCCGGCGGCGACAAGGTCGTCGGCGAACCGCTCGACGCCGTACTGCACCACCGGATTCCAGTAGGTCATCACGAGAACGGGCACGTCGACCCGCTCGGTGATGGCACGGACGGCATCGAAACCGTGCCGCAGCTTGAAACCGTTCGCCAGGGCGTGCTGGGTGGCCTTCTGGATGACAGGGCCGTCCATGACCGGGTCCGAGTACGGCAGGCCGAGCTCGATGATGTCGACGCCGTTCTCCGCGATGGCCACGGCGGCGTCGACGCTCTCGTCGAAGGTCGGGAAGCCGACGGGGAGGTAGCCGATCAGCGCGCCGCTGCCTGCCTCACGCTTCGCGGTGAGGACGGATGCCACGCTTGTCACGATTGTTCTGCTCCCTGGTCGATGAGGTCGAAGTACCGCCCGGCCGTCTCCATGTCCTTGTCTCCGCGACCGGAGAGGTTGATCAGGATCGTGGCGTCCGGGCCGAGTTCCTTGCCGAGGTCGAGCGCGCCGGCGAGGGCGTGTGCGCTCTCGATGGCCGGGATGATGCCCTCGGTGCGGCTGAGCAGGCGGAGTGCGCTCATCGCTGCGGCATCCGTCACCGGGCGGTAGGACGCACGGCCGATGCTCGACAGCCAGGAGTGTTCGGGGCCGACGCCCGGGTAGTCGAGTCCGGCCGAGATCGAGTGCGACTCGATGGTCTGGCCGTCTTCGTCCTGCAGCAGGAAGCTGCGGGCGCCGTGGAGCACGCCCGGCCTGCCCTTGGTGATGGTCGCGGCGTGGCGCGGGGTGTCAGCGCCTTCACCTGCGGCCTCGAAACCGTAGAGGGCGACATCCGTGTCGTCGAGGAATGCGTGGAAGATCCCCATCGCGTTCGATCCCCCGCCGACGCACGCAGCGACGGCATCCGGGAGCTTTCCGGTGAGGTCGAGGACCTGCTGGCGAGCCTCTTCACCGATGATCTTCTGCAGGTCGCGGACCATGGCAGGGAAGGGGTGAGGACCGGCGACGGTCCCGAAGATGTAGTTCGTGGTCTCGACGTTCGTCACCCAGTCGCGCATGGCGTCGTTGATGGCGTCCTTGAGCGTGCGGGAGCCGGTGGTGACGGAGACGACCTCTGCGCCCAGCAGGCGCATCCTGGCGACGTTGAGCGCCTGTCGCTCGGTGTCGACCTCGCCCATGTAGATGACGCAGTCGAGCCCGAACAGGGCGGCGGCGGTCGCAGTCGCTACGCCGTGCTGGCCTGCGCCGGTCTCGGCGATGACTCGGGTCTTGCCGATCCGTTTGGTGAGGAGGGCCTGGCCGAGCACGTTGTTGATCTTGTGCGAGCCGGTGTGGTTGAGGTCCTCGCGCTTGAGGATCATCCTCGCGCCTCCGCCGTGCGCGGCGAAGCGGGGCACCTCGGTGAGGATCGACGGCCTGCCGGTGTATGTCCGGTGCAGTTCGTCGAGTTCGGCGTGATAGCCGGGGTCGAGTTTGGCCAGTTCCCAGGCCTCTGACAGTTCGTCGAGCGCTGCGATGAGGGATTCGGGGACGAATCGTCCACCGAACTCACCGAAGTATGGGCCGGTTTCGTCGCGTAGTGCCATGGTTATACCGCCAGGAATTCGCCGAGGGTGAGAATGGGGTCGCTCGTGACGAGCGCTTCCCCGATGAGGACCACGTCTGCTCCTGCGTCGCGGTAGTGCGCGACGTCGGCAGGGGCGAGGACGGCCGATTCGGCCACGCGGATGACTCCGGACGGGATCTGGGGAGCCAGACGCCCGAACAGGTCCTTGTCGAGTTCGAAGGTCGAGAGGTTGCGCGCGTTGACGCCGATGAGTCCGGCGCCGAGGTCGAGGGCCCGTTCGAGTTCGTCCGCACTGTGTGTCTCGACGAGCGCGGTCATGCCGAGGTCGGTGACCAGTGTGTAGAGCTCGCTCAGGGTTCGCTGGTCGAGCGCGGCCACGATGAGCAGGGCGAGGTCGGCACCGGCGGCGCGGGCCTCGAAGACCTGGTACGGGATCGAGATGAAGTCCTTGCGCAGCACCGGGATGCCGACGGATGACCGCACATCGACGAGGTCGTCGAGCGAACCCTTGAACTTGCGGCCTTCGGTGAGGACGCTGATGGCGCTCGCTCCCCCGCGCTCGTACGAGACGGCCAGCTGGGCCGGGTCGGGGATGTCGGCGAGATCGCCGCGGGAAGGACTCGCGCGCTTGACTTCGGCGATGATCTTGACGCGATCGACCGGTGACAGTGCGGAGAGGGCGTCGAGGGGTGGCGCAGCATCCGCCGCAGCGGATTCAACACGGGAAAGCGGGCGCAGCAGTTCGCGCTCGCGTGCGTCGTGGAGTGCGCCAGCCGTGAGGTCGGCCAGCACGGGGCTAGTGGCCCTTCGGGATGTACTTCGCGCCGTTCACGCCGTAGCCCGCCTTGGCCAGGATCCAGCCGAGAAGCGCACCGACGACGAGGAGGGCGGCCGAAGCCCACACGAGCCAGGCCAGGTCGAGCCAGAAGGCGACCGTGCCGATGGTGAATGCGATCAGCATCACCGTTACAGCCGTCCAGGCGGCCGGTGAGTGGCCGTGTCCTTGGTCTGTCGACTCTGCGCTCATGGAACTCCTTCAGTATCAGTGCCGGTCAAGTCTATCGGGTGGAGCGAACGGGACCCAGTTCAGCGGGTCGGGTCGTCTCCTCGAGTCAGTTCGTCCCAGCTGTCGACCGCATCGGGCATCTCATCGCCATCGACGGGTTCGAGGCGGACTGCCGAGTATTTGCGCGATGACGACGGCCAGCTCCTGCCGGTGACGGCAATGCCCAGGCCGACGATGACGAGCAGGATGCCGGTGACGAGCGTGATCACCGGCCACACGGTGAGCGAGGTGGCGGTCACGATCCCGGCGATCGACTCCGAGCCGGCGATGCCGGTTGCTGCCGTGACCGCTGCTTCGCTCGCTGCGACGGGGCCGGTGACGACGAGCACTGCGGAGAGTGCGATGCACGCGCCGATGAGCGCGTCGAGGACGCCGAGCACGATTCGGAAGAGGACGCCGGCGATCGAGAGCGCTGCGGTGAGGGCCAGTCCCGCGAGCGCGAGCGCCGCGAGGGCCGGCGCAGCGACGGCGCCGTCTACGGTCACGGTCTCGGTCGGCGCGCCTGCGCCGAGCGAGACCGTCAGCCAGGTCTGCGTCCATGCGACGAGCACGAGGGCCGCGAGGGCGAGCGACGCGAGGATGAGCGTGTACTTGGTCCTCTTGCCGCCGCTGCCGGTTGCGGGGGTCATCGGACCCGCTTCATGGCGTTGGCCACTGCGACGGCGCGGAGCGGGGCCGCGGCCTTGTTCTGCGACTCGAGGAACTCGCTCTCCGGGTCGGAGTCAGCGACGAGGCCTCCCCCTGCCTGGACGTGCGCGACTCCGTTGACGATGGTGGCCGTCCGGATGGCGATGGCCAGGTCGGTGTCGCCGGAGAACGCGAAGTACCCGACAACTCCCCCGTAGACGCCGCGCTGGGCGGGTTCGAGCTCGTCGATGATCTCCAGGGCACGGGGCTTCGGCGCGCCGGACAGCGTCCCTGCCGGGAACGTCGCCGTGAACACGTCGATGGGGGTGGCGGACTCTGCCAGTGTGCCTTCGACGCTCGACACGAGGTGCATGATGTGGCTGAACCGCTCGATCCGCATGAACTCCGTCACTTCGACGCTTCCCGGGGTGCAGACCTTGAGCAGGTCGTTTCGCGCCAGATCCACGAGCATGAGGTGCTCTGCCCGTTCCTTGGCGTCAGCGGAAAGCTCGGCCGCGAGTTCGACGTCGCGCTCAGGGGTGTCTCCCCTGGGCTTCGAGCCGGCGATCGGGTGGGTGAAGACCCGGTTGTTCTGAACCTTGACGAGTGCCTCAGGGCTCGAGCCGACGATCGTGTACGGCGTGCCGTCGACCGTGTGCAGGGTGAGCAGATACATGTACGGGCTGGGGTTGAGGCTCCGCAGGATCCGGTACACGTCGATCGGCTCGGCCTCGCACGGCTGGTCGAAGCGCTGGGAGATGACGACCTGGAAGATGTCGCCGTCACGGATACGCTCCTTACTCGTCACGACCGCGTCGAGGAAGTCCGACTTCTTCGTGCGATGGGCCGGGTTCGCCGGGGTGGCGAGGTCGACCTCGGCCAGCCAGGCGTCGCTCGGCTTCGCGAGCTGGGACTGCATCGCGTCGAGTCGTGACTGTGCGGAACGCCACAGGGCGGCTTCGTCGTCGAGGCCGTCGTTGAGCACGTTGGCGATGAGTTGGACGGTTCCTGTGCGGTGGTCGAGGACGACGAGGTCGGCCACGAAACAGAGGGCCTGCCCTGGCACGTCGAATTCCTTCGGCGGGCGGTTCGGCAGGTGTTCGATCTGGCGGATCGCTTCCCAGCCGATGAAACCGACGAGTCCGCCGGTGAGCGGTGGGTGACCGTCGACGTGGGGGGTCTCCCACCGCCTGTGCAGTTCGGCGATGGCCTGCAGCGGCCGCAGGCCTTCGGCATCCCCGAGGGCGCGCTGCCGTGTGAGGCCGTAGTCGATCCACTGGACAGTGTCACCACGCTGGGTGAGCACGCCGAACGAGGAGACGCCGACGAACGAGAAGCGCGACCAGATCCCGCCCTGTTCAGCCGATTCGAGGAGGAAGCTGCCCGGCTTGCCGATCGCGAGCTTCCGATAGATCCCGACAGGGGTCTCTCCGTCTGCGAAGAGCTCGCGGATCACCGGGATGACCCTGTGGTCCCTGGAGAGCATGTCGAAGTCGGCACGACTGGTCGTGCCTGTGCTCTTACTCATCGTCATCGTCGCTGTCGTCGGAGGGTTCGTCGCCGATGGCAGGGCTGAGTTCGTGCGCGTCGAAACAGGTGCGGGTGCCGGTGTGGCATGCGACGCCGACCTGTTCCACCTGGACGAGAAGGGTGTCCGCGTCGCAGTCGAGCGCTGCGCCCTTGACGTACTGGGCGTTGCCGGAGGTGTCCCCCTTGCGCCAGTACTCTTTCCGTGACCGCGACCAGAACGTCACGCGTCCTTCGGTGAGCGTGCGCCTGACGGCTTCATCGTTCATATAGCCGAGCATCAGGACCTCGCCGGTGTCCCACTGCTGGATGATGGCGGGGATGAGCCCGTCCGCATCGAACTGGATCTGCTGGATTGTCGAGGAAACGCTCATCAGCGCACCAATATCCCTTCGTTCGTCAGTTCACGTTTCACGTCGCCGATGGTCAACGCTCCCGAGTGGAAGACGCTCGCTGCGAGGACGGCGTCTGCACCGGCCGCGATGGCCGGCGGGAAGTGCGCGACGGCGCCTGCGCCCCCTGAGGCGATCACGGGGACACTGCTGACCTCGCGCATGAGGGCGATGAGCTCGGTGTCGAAGCCCTGCTTGGTGCCGTCGGCGTCGATCGAGTTCACGAGCAGTTCGCCCGCTCCGCGTTCGATGGCTTCGCGTGCCCAGTCGAGGGCGTCGAGCGACGTCTCTGTCCTGCCGCCGTGGGTGGTGACCACGAAGCCGGAGTGGGTCGATCCGCCCCGTTTGACGTCGAGGGAGAGCACGAGGACCTGGGCGCCGAAGCGGTCGGCGATCTCACCGACGAGGTCTGGCCTGGCGATCGCGGCGCTGTTGACGCCGACCTTGTCTGCGCCGCTGCCGAGCAGCCTGGCGACGTCGTCGACGCTGCGCACTCCACCTCCGACGGTGAGTGGGATGAAGACCTGCTCCGCGGTGCGGGTGACGACGTCGTAGGTGGTCGCCCGATTGTCGACGGTCGCGGTCACGTCGAGGAAGGTCAGTTCGTCAGCACCCTGCTCGTAGTAGCGACGGGCCAGCTCGACCGGGTCGCCTGCATCCCGCAGGTTCTGGAAATTGATGCCCTTCACGACGCGGCCGTCGGCCACGTCGAGACACGGGATCACACGGCACGCAACGGTCATCGTTCCGCCCTCGCTACAGTCTCGCCGCGTGGATGGCGCTGACGAGGATGGCCCGCGCGCCGAGTTCGTAGAGCGCATCCATGATGTGGTTGGTCCGCTGGCGGGGAACCATGACCCGGACGGCCACCCAGTCCTTGTCACGGAGCGGTGAGACGGTCGGCGATTCGATGCCGCCGGCGATGTCGGTCGCCTGGTCGAGGAGGTGAGCGGGGAGGTCGTAATCCATGAGGACGAACTGGCGGGCGACGAGCACTCCCTGCAGGCGCCTGCGGAGTGTCGCGAGCCCGGACGCCTCCTGGGGAGACCCGATGAGCACCGCCGTGGATTCGAGGATCACAGGGCCGAAGATGTCGAGCCCTGCCTTCCTGAGCGTCGTTCCCGTGGAGACGACATCTGCGACGGCATCCGCTACACCGAGCTGGACGGCGGATTCGACGGCGCCGTCGAGCGGCACGAGGGTGACGTCGACGTCGTGGCCGGCGAGGAATGTACCGACCAGGCCGGGGTAGCTCGTTGCGACCCGCAGCCCTGCCAGATCTGCGAGCTCGGTGAACCGGCCGGAAGGACCGGCGAAGCGGAAGGTCGAGTCACCGAAGCCGAGGCTTTCGATCTCGGAGGCCTCGGACCCCGAATCGAGGAGCAGGTCGCGTCCGGTGACCCCGACGTCGAGGGCACCTGAGCCGACGTATGTGGCGATGTCGCGTGGGCGGAGGAAGAAGAACTCGACGTCGTTGTGTGCGTCGACGAGGTGGAGTTCCTTCGGGTCGCGCCGGCCGGCGTAACCGGCCTCTGACAACATCTGTGCGGCTGTCTCAGCCAGTGAGCCCTTGTTGGGCACTGCGATTCTCAACATGTGCTGAAGTCTCTCGGTGGGGTGTCTGGTGTCGGAGGTGTCGTGTGCCCTGACGGGCAGGCGTCACAGATGTCGGTACACGTCCTCCGGCGCGAGTCCCTTGGCGAGCATCAGGACCTGCAGGTGGTAGATCAGCTGGGAGATCTCTTCGGCGGTCTCGGCGTCGCTCTGGTATTCGGCGGCCATCCACACTTCGGCGGCTTCCTCGACGATCTTCTTGCCGATGGCGTGCACGCCGGCATCCAGTTCACGAACCGTTCCGCTGCCTTCGGGGCGTTCGAGCGCCTTGCGGCTGAGTTCTGCGAACAGGTCGTCGAATGTTTTCACGTCTATCAGGGTACTAGTTCCTCGACGGGCCGCCGTGCGTGTGAACGGATGCAGCGGCCTCACGGAGGGCGCTGATCCGCAGTTCGGCGTTGTCGGAGCCGAAGACGCTCGAACCGGCCACGAAAGTGTCTGCCCCGGCCTCGGCGGCGATGCTGATGGTGTCTTCGTTGACTCCGCCGTCGACCTGCAGCCAGACGTCTCCTCCTGTGCGCGAGAGGGTTTCGCGGAGGAGGTGCAGTTTGGGCATGGTCTCTGCCATGAACGCCTGTCCGCCGAATCCGGGTTCGACGGTCATGACGAGGACCTGGTCGAACTCGTCGAGGAGTTCGAGGTAGGGCTCGACGGCGGTTCCCGGCTTGAGGGCGATGCCAGCCCTGGCGCCGATCTCGCGCAACCGCCGGGCGAGGAGGACGGGTTCGGTGGTCGCCTCGGCGTGGAAGGTGACGCTGTACGCGCCGAGTTCGGCATAGCCTGGCGCCCACCGGTCGGGGTCGTCGATCATCAGGTGCACGTCGAGCGGGAGCGAGGAGACCTGCTGGATCCGGTCGACCATCTGGGGGCCGAAGGTGAGATTCGGCACGAAATGGTTGTCCATCACATCCACATGCACGAGATCCGCTGTGCCGATGCGGCCGAGGTCACGTTCGAGATTGACGAAATCGGCGGCCAGGATGCTCGGGTTGATTCTGATCGACATCCAGACAGCCTAACGACTGGAGGAGGTCGCCTGCGATTTACCGATCAAGGCGATGAACATCGCGTCCGTCCCGTGGCGGTGCGGCCAGAGTTGCACCGTCGTGCCCTGGTCGGGGTCCTCCGCTGGGGGCAGGTCGAGGTGCTGGACAGCGACGGATTGCAGAACCCGGGCGGTGTCGAGCAGTTCGGCCGAATCGCCGAGCCTGCGGAGGGCGTCTGTGACGACGCCGCGGGTCTCCGCGACGTGCGGTGAGCAGGTCACGTATGCCAGCACTCCACCTGGCTTGAGCGCGTCGAAGGCGGACAGCAGCAGTGACTGCTGGAGCGCGGTGAGGTCGCCCACGTCTTTTGCGGTCTTCCGCCAGCGTGCCTCAGGTCGGCGGCGGAGCGCGCCGAGACCGGTGCATGGCGCGTCGACGAGGATGCGATCCCACGACTCGGGCTGGAGCTCGCCGACGTCGGTGCCGTCGAGTTCGGTGACCGGGATGTCTCCCGGCACCGGTGCGACGGCGCGGCGGACGAGCTGTGCCCTGGCCGGGACGACTTCGTTCGCCGTGACGGTGGCTCCGGAGAGGGCCGCCTCGGCGCCGAGCAGCGCGGTCTTGCCGCCGGGCCCAGCGCACAGGTCGAGCCAGCGCTCCCCCTCCACGACCGGCCGCGCCCTGCTGAGCGCGAGGGCGGCGAGCTGTGAGCCTTCGTCCTGCACGCGCATGCGGCCGTTCTCGTGGCGGATGGCTGTGTCCGGGTCTCCGCCGGTCAGGGTGAAACCGAACGGAGAGTACCGGTTGTGGTCGGCATCGTCAGGGGCGTCGGCGAGACCGGGAAGGGCGACGAGGTTGACGCGGGGTGCCTGGTTGTCTGCGGCGAGCAGGTCGTCGAGTTCGTCTCCCCTGCCCTCCAGGTTGAGCGCCTGTCGGAAGGCACGGATGATCCAGGCCGGGTGCGCGGAATCCGCGGCGATGCGGTCGTCCGCGCTCGTGGCGGCGGCGAGCACACGCTCGCGCCACTCGTCCGGCGTCGAGCGGGAGATGGTGCGGAGGACGCCGTTCGTGAAGCCGACGGCGGAACGGGAGCCGACCATTCGCGCCAGCGCGACCGATTCGTTGACGGCGGCGTGGGGCGCGACGCGAGTGGCGAGCAACTGGTGTGCGCCGAGCCGGAGCACGTCGAGGATGGCGGCATCTATCTGGCTGATGTCCCTGCCGGCGGCGATGGCGATGACGCGATCGTAGTAGCCGCGGAGGCGCAACGTGCCGTAGGTCAGCTCGGTCGCCAGCCCGGCGTCAGCGGTGTTGAGCGCCGACCGGGAGATGAGGGTGGGAAGGAGCAGGTTCGCATAGGCGTCGTCCGTGCTCACGGCGGCGATCACGTCGTACGCGACGCGCCTGGCCGGCTGGACGGAAGAGGGAGTGGGTGCGGTTGATGCAGTCATTGTGTGGAACCTACTCTGCCACGATCGCCGGGTCGCGGCCGAGTCCGCGCCACCAGTCGGCGGCAGCCATGGCCGGTTTGCCGGCAGGCTGGACCCTGAGGAGTTCGAGTGCCGTTGTTCCGGTGCCGACGACCACACGGCCGTCTGCGAGTCCCAGCTGCCCGGGGGAAAGCCTGACGTCCGGGGCCACCCGCGCGTCGAGGACCTTGAACCTGGCGCCGCCGATTGTCGTGTGTGCCCCAGGCTCCGGCGTCACGCCACGGAAGCGGTTGTACACCTCGTCGGCCGGAGCGGTCCACGGCAACCGACCGTCCTCGATGGTGAGTTTCGGTGCGACGGTCACCTCGCCGGACTGGGGCACCGCCTCGATCGCGCCGTCGCCGAGCCGGTCGACGACGTCGGCGAGGAAGCCCGCCCCGGTGTCTGCGAGCTCCCCGAGGAGGGCGCCGGCAGTGGCATCCGGGTCGATCGGATGCGTGAGGGTCCCGAACACGTCGCCGGCGTCAAGTTCGCGGACGAGCTGGAACACGCTCGCGCCGGTGACGGTGTCGCCGGCGATCAGTGCGTGCTGCACGGGTGCTGCTCCTCGCCAGGCGGGGAGCAGCGAGAAGTGCAGGTTAATCCAGCCGAGCCGTGGCGTCGACAGCAGCGGTTCGCGGAGGAATCCTCCGTATGCGACGATGACGCCGAGGTCTGGTGCCAGCGCGGTGAGAGCCTCGGTCACGTCGTCGCTGAGTCTGTTGGCCTTGAGCACGGGGATGCCTGCCGACTCTGCCGCACGAGCCACAGGCGACGGTGTGAGGATGCGCTTGCGGCCGAGCGGAGCGTCCTCCCTGGTCAGGACCGCCACGACCTCGTGGCGCCCTGCGAGCAGGCGCTCGAGGCTGGGGACGGCGACCTCGGGGGTTCCGGCGAAAATCAGTCTCATCGGGGTGTGCTCTCTCGCTGGCTGGTGCTGGGGGCTCATGACAGGATCTCGGGGTCGTCGAAGCGGACCCGCAGTGTCGGGGGCGGGCGGTAGCCGGCCTTGCCAGGGGGCGCCTTGCGGCGCCTGGTCGCATTCTTCACGACGGCGCCTCGGAGCAGCCGTGCCGCTTCGCCGGCGTGGCCGTAATCGATTCGCAGGATCGCCCTGACTCCGTCGTCTGTGGGAGTCGGACCGAGGATGCTCGCCCCTGGCAGATCCCTCACCTCGTCGAGTGCGGCGGAGACCGCGGTGGAATCTCCAGAGACGGATGCCGCTCTCACGGCGGGAGGGAAGCGCAGCGCGTGGCGGTCGAGGAGCTCGGCGTGGGCGAACGCCGGCTGGGTCCAGGTGGCGAGAGCGCGTGCGAGGTCTCCGGTGACGCCGGTGAGGACGACGGGGGCGCCCGGACGGGCGAGTGCTGCGGCGTTCGACCACCAGCGCAGGCAGTCCTCGCCGATCCTGAGGTGCTCTGCAGCGAGCATCCGGTCTCCGTCAAGGAGAAGGACGGCCGCGTACCCGCCCGAGGCGATCGGCTCGGCCCCCCTCGTGGCGATGACGAGCGAGGGCCTGGACTCGACGGTCGTCACCTGTCGTTCGCCGTCGGAGACGATGACGGGCACACCGGGGAACGCCCGCCCCAGTTCTTCAGCGGTGCGTCCTGTCCCCCTGGTGACCAGCCGGAGCTTCGTGCCCTCGCAGGTCGGGCATCTCCATCCGGCGGCGATGGCGCCGCAGAGGGTGCAGGCGGGTGCCGCTCCTGCCCTTGCGATGCCGAGGGGGCCTCCACAGTGGGTGCACCGTGCGGCTGCGGAACACGTGGCGCAGGCGACCACAGGGGCGTAACCGGGCCTCGCCACCTGCACGAGCACGGGACCGGACTGGAGCGCTTCCCTGGCCTGGCGCCACGCCATCGACGGGATGCGGGCCGCGACGGCGCCGGCATCCTCATGGTCCGCTTTCGCCGTGACGAGCACACGCGGTGTGAGGGCGCGCTCGGGCGCGACAGCCCTCACCCAGCCGATCTCGACGAGACGCTGTACGTCAACACTGCGCGTGTGCCCGGCGAAGAGAAGGGCGGCCCCCGACTGTTCCTGGCGGATGAGAGCCGCGTCGCGTGCGTGGACGTACGGGGTGAGCGGCTCCGAGTAGAGCGGATCGCCGTCGTCCCACAGGGCGATGAGACCCAGGCGTGCGGCCGGCGCGTAAACCGCCGACCGGTTGCCGAGGATCACCCGGGGAGTGTCGGTGAGGCAGTCGAGGAACCCGCGGTACCGCTCGGCATTGGGCTGGTTGGCGTCGACCCTGGTGATGCGATCGGCCGGAAGGTATTCGCTCAGGGCGGCGGAGAGCTGCTCGAGGTCGCGGTAGTCGGGCACGGCGAGGATGGCTGACTCTCCCCCGGCGACGACACGGGCAGCCGCCTGGGCCAGTGTGAGTGCCCATCGCCCGACCCATGCTCCCGAGTCGACCTGCACGACCTGAGGGACGACGTCGAGCGCGATCCTGGCGTGGTCGGCGAGCAGCCCGGCCAGTGCGTCTGAGAAGCCGTGGATGTCCGGGGCGGAGAGGACTGGCGTCGGAGCGCCCGGTTCGTCCTGCTCGCGCTGCCAGGTCTTCTCCACCCGGACCTGCCTGGCCGGGATGGCCAGCCGCAGGATGTCTCCCGCGCCGCCGGCTGCGCGGTCGGCCGCCTTCCTGGCCAGAGCCCAGACCTCAGGGGTCAGGACGGGCACATCGGAGACGACGGAGTCGATCGGGCTGAGGGCGCCGTCGAAACCGTCGGACGCGTCGACGGTGTCGATGATGTATCCGCGCGCGATCCGCCCGGCCGAGCGGAGGGGCACTGTCACCCGCACGCCGGGCACGGCGACGGAGGCGAGGCTCTCAGGGATGCTGTAGTCGAACAGGTGGTCGAGCTGTGGCAACGGGGAGTCGATCACGACGCGGGCCGCCGTGGTTCGGCTCGGACGCGGACCGGGCGGTGCTGCCCCGTCCGTCCCGGTTGGGGCGCCCTCCGTCACGGCTAGAGCCCGGCAGCGCTGCGGAGGTCGTCGACCCTGTCGAGCCGTTCCCAGGTGAAGTCAGGCAGTTCCCGGCCGAAGTGGCCGTACGCCGCCGTCGCCGTGTAGATCGGCCGCTTGAGGTCGAGCGCAGCGACGATCGCCGCAGGCCGGAGGTCGAAGACGTCGCGGATGGCGTCGACGATGGTCTCCTCTGAGACCTTCGCGGTGCCGAATGTCTCGACGTAGAGGCCGACAGGGGCGGCCTTTCCGATCGCGTATGCGACCTGAACCTCGAGCTTGTCGGCGAAACCGGCCGCCACAGCGTTCTTCGCGACCCACCGCATGGCGTATGCGGCCGAGCGGTCGACCTTCGACGGGTCTTTTCCGCTGAATGCGCCTCCGCCGTGCCGTGCAGCGCCGCCGTAGGTGTCGATGATGATCTTGCGGCCGGTGAGCCCGGCGTCGCCGGCCGGTCCGCCGATGACGAAGCGACCGGTGGGGTTGATGAGGAAGTTGACGGCGGAGGTGTCGAGGTCCACCGTGTCGAGCACGGGCCGGATGACATGCTCTTCGACGTCTGCGCGAAGCTGTGCCAGTTCGATGCCGTCCTGGTGCTGGGTGGAGAGCACGACGGTTTCGACGGAGCGGGCGGTGATCCCGTCGTAGCCGACCGTGACCTGGGTCTTGCCGTCCGGACGGAGGTAGTCGAGCTCACCGGACTTGCGCACGGCGGAGAGTCGCTCAGCGAGACGGTGGGCGATCCATCCTGGCACGGGCATGAGCTGGGGGGTCTCGGTCGTGGCGAAACCGAACATGATGCCCTGGTCGCCTGCGCCCTGGTGGTCGAGGGCGTCCGAGCTGGACAGTTCGCGGGATTCGAAGGCGTCGTCGACACCCTGGGCGATGTCAGGCGACTGCTGGCCGATGGAGACGGAGACGCCGCATGAGGCGCCGTCGAAGCCGACGTCCGAATGGTTGTAGCCGATGTTGGTGACGAGTTCCCGGATGAGCGCGGGGATCTCGACGTATGCCTCTGTGGTGACCTCGCCCGCGACGTGGACGAGTCCGGTGGTGACGAGTGTTTCGACGGCGACGCGGCTGTTCGGATCCTGTTCGAGCATGGCGTCGAGGATGCTGTCTGAGATCTGGTCGCAGACTTTGTCCGGGTGCCCTTCGGTGACGGATTCCGAGGTAAACAGGCGCAGTTGCGTCATACCAACTCCAAGTGGGACGGGGTGAGAACGGTCGTTCGGTGGGGCCGCCCGTGATCGATTCTCGGTGAAACCACCGACAATGCGCGGCCCGAAAAGCCCTCATCACTATATCCCCGGCCGGATGGGCGCCCCGTCCAGGTGACGGCGGGAGACGTCAGCGGGTCGGTCGGGGAAGGGTGTTGAGGACTCGGTCGGCGACGGTCAGCTTGTCGCCGGACGCCGTCAGAACGACCTCGCCGCCCCGAGCCAGGACGACGACGGTGTTGCTGTCCCTGGCGAAGCCCTCGTCCCATCCGACGCGGTTCACGACGAGGAAGTCGCAGCCCTTGCGCGCGAGTTTTGCCCGGCCGATCTCGATCAGTTCGTCCTCCCCTGGCGTCGTCTCCGCCGCGAAACCGACGACCACCTGGTCCGGCCTTGCCGATGCCGCGAGTCCGGCGAGGATGTCGGGGTTCTTGACGAGCCGGAGAGTGAGTTCGTCGCCGGTGTCTTCCTTCTTGATCTTGGCGTCCATCACCTCGACCGGCCGGTAGTCCGAGATTGCGGCGGCCATGATGACGATGTCCGCGTCCGGTGCGGCCTCCGTCACGGCCCGCTGGACGTCAGCGGCGCTCGGTGCATCGACGAGAGTGACGCCGTCTGGGGCAGGAACGTCAAGATGTGAGGCGATGAGCGTGACGGCCGCGCCCCGACGGAGGGCGGCGGTCGCGAGGGCGACACCCTGTTTGCCGCTGGAGCGGTTGCCGATGAACCTCACCGGATCGAGGGGTTCGCGTGTTCCGCCTGCCGTGATGACGATGCGGGTCCCGTCGAGGTCGCCAGGTGTACGCCGTTCGGCCGCAAGGGCGAGTGCGGCTTCGACGATCCGTTCGGGTTCCTCCATCCGCCCAGGGCCCGAATCTGCGCCGGTGAGTTGGCCGACGGCCGGACCGACGATTCCGACGCCGCGCGTACGGAGGGTGGCGATATTCGCCTGCGTTGCCGGGTTCTGCCACATCTCGGTGTGCATGGCGGGGGCGATCACGAGAGGGGCGGTGCTGGCCAGCACGGTGTTGCCGAGGAGGTCGTCTGCGAGCCCTGCTGCGAGCTTCGCGATCGTGTTCGCGGTCGCGGGGGCGATGACGATGAGGTCGGCGGCCTGGCCGATCGCCACATGCCTGACCTCGGAGACGCCCTCATAGAGTTCTGTGTGCACAGGGTTGCGGGAGATCGCCTCAAGTGTCGGCCTGCCGACGAAGCGCAGCGCCCCGGCGGTGGCCACGACCTGGACCGAGTGCCCGGCCAGCACGAAAGAACGGATGACACCGACCGCTTTGTATGCGGCGATGCCACCCGTTATGCCGACAACGACATTCAGAGAACCTGTCATCGGGAGTATTCGGTGTTACTCGACGATGGGACGCAGGACGAGCTTGTCCTCGTTGATCTCGTGGAGTGCGACGGAGAGCGGCTTGTCTTCGACGTGTGAGTCGACCAGGGGTCCGACGTTGTCGAAGAGGCTGCCCTCGTGCAGGTCGGAGTAGTAGTCGTTGATCTGGCGGGCGCGCTTGGACGCGAAGATCACCAGGGCGTACTTGGAGTCGACCTTGGAAAGCAGGTCGTCGATGGGCGGGTCAATGATTCCCTTGGGCTTCTCAGCCATACTGAAGTCACACTCCTCGTGTGTTGCGGATTGGAGAATAGAGGTCTGTCTGTGGCCGCGCGTCACGCCTGAGGGGCGTCTGACGGGCCGCGAGTCTGCATCAAGTCTACGACCTCCCGGGCTGCTTCAGCCACGGTGCCGTTCACGACCCGGTAATCGAACTCGTCCTGGGCCGCCAGTTCGTGCTCAGCGGTGGCCAGTCGACGTTCGCGCTCCTCGGCATCCTCGGTGCCACGGCCGACGAGCCGGCGGACGAGTTCGTCCCAGCTGGGCGGCAGCAGGAAGACGAGGGTGGCCTCTGGCATCACCTTGCGGACCTGCCTCGCTCCCTGGATGTCGATCTCGAGGAGCACGCTGTGCCCGCGGCGGAGAGCTTCGTCGATGGGTGCGCGCGGGGTGCCGTAGCGGTACGCGTTGTGGACGGTGGCGTGTTCGAGAAGTTCGTGGTCGGCGATCAGCCGGTCGAACTCGGCGTCGTCGACGAAGAAGTAGTTCACACCGTCGACTTCACCCGGCCGTGGCGCCCGCGTGGTCGCCGAGACGGACAGCAGCACGTCAGGGTAGTTCTCCCTGATGTGCGTGGCGACCGTTCCCTTGCCGACGGCTGTGGGTCCTGCGAGGACGACGAGACGGCTCTTGCGGCGTCCACGGTTCCGTGCCTCCCTGTCTATGACGAAGTTCCGGAGCCGCACGCGCTGATTGTGGCCGAGCCCGCCGATCCGCTTCGACGGAGAGATTCCGAGATCCTCGAGGATGCGGGCGAGTTTGGTCCGACCGATCGCAGGCACGCTGAGCAGGAAGTCGGTGACGCGCATCCGGCCGGCAACGCCTTCCGGGTGCTCGAGTCCGTCGTCGAGGACGGAGAGCGCAGAGGTCGATCCCTCAGCGATGGCGTTCTTCAGCCGGGCTCTGGCCCGCCTCGCCTCGACTGCGGCACGGGATGCGGCGACGCGGTCCACCTCTGGTGGGGTGCGATCCGTTGACTCAGGCACTGGCCCGCCTCACCTCTTCTGCTCGGGAGGCGACAGCCTGGCGGATGCCGTCTGGACCCGCGGCGAGCAGAGCGCGGGACTCGGAAACGATGACTCCGGCGGCGAGCGGGCCGTAAATGGCCTTGAGGTCGGCGACGGATGCGCCCTGGTGGCCGAAGCCAGGCGCGAGGACGGGCGGAGCCGGGCTCCTGGTTCCCCCGAGGTCGAACGGGCCGAGGTCGAGGGTCGCGCCGAGGACCACTCCGACCGAGCCGAGCGGCCCGGCCGCATGGTCTTGGTTCCATGTGGTCACGTCGTCGAGAATACTCCGCGCCACGGTGGAACCGGAGGCCAGTTTTGCCTGCTGGCCTGCGATGCCCTCCGGGTTCGACGTCGCGGCGAGCACGAACACCCCTTTTCCGTGCTTTTCGGCTAGCTCGAACGGCCCGGTGAGCGATCCGACTCCCTGGAACGGGTTGAGGGTGAGGGCATCCGATTCCAGTGGTGAACCGGCACCGAGCCATGCGTCGCCGTAGGCGTCGACGCTGGAACCGACGTCGCCCCGCTTCGCATCGGCGATGACGAGGAGCCCACTCTCCCTCGCCTCGCGGAGAACGCGTTCGAGCGCGTCGAACCCGCGGGATCCGAAGCGTTCGAAGAACGCCACCTGCGGTTTGACGATGCCGGCCGTCCCCGCGGCGGCCGCGACGACCCGGAGGCCGAACTCCCTGGCGCCGTCCGCTGTGTCAGGGAGCCCCCAGGTCGAGAGCAGCCAGCCGTGCGGGTCGATGCCGACGCAGAGGCGGCCCGGGCCGGCGAAGACCCCCGCCAGCCGTTCGCTGAAGGTTTCGGTCATGCCCGCGAGGCCCGATCCGACGCGTACTCCTGCAGGGAGCGCACGTCGAAGCCGTTGCGCACCGCTTCGATCGACGCGACAGCCGCGGTGAGTTCGGCGATGGTGGTGAAGAGCGGCTTGTCCTCCGCGACGGCAGCTGCGCGGATCTCGTAGCCGTCTGCGCGGCCGCTGCGACCCGAAGGGGTGTTGATGACGATGTCGACTTCGTGGCGGTTGATGAGTTCGACGATGGACGGTTCGCCGAGCGTGGACTCGTCGCCCTCGCTGTACTTGCGGACGGTGCGCGCCGAGATGCCGTTGCGGTTGAGGATCTCGGCGGTTCCGACCGTGGCGAGGATGTCGTAGCCAAGCTCCTGGAACCGAAGGATCGGAAGCACGATCGAGCGCTTGTCGCGATCGGAGACCGAGACGAAGACGGTGCCGGACAGCGGCATCCCGCCGTATGCAGCCGTCTGACTCTTGGCGAATGCGCGCGGGAAGTCCTTGTCGATGCCCATCACCTCGCCGGTCGAGCGCATCTCGGGGCCGAGGATCGAGTCGACGATGCGCCCGTCCGTCGTGCGGAACCGCTTGAACGGGAGGACGGCTTCCTTGACGGAGACCGGGGAATCGATCGGGATGCGCGATCCGTCGACCGGCGGCAGGAGACCCGACTCCTTGAGCTCGGCGATCGTCGTGCCGGTCATCACGAGCGATGCGGCCTTGGCGAGCGGGATGCCGAGGGCCTTTGAGACGAACGGAACCGTGCGCGACGCCCGCGGGTTGGCTTCGAGCACATAGAGGATGCCAGCGCCGATCGCGAACTGCACGTTGAGCAGACCCTGCACGCCGATGCCCTGCGCGATGGCGAGGGTGGCGTCACGGACCCGGTCGATCTGCCCACGACCGAGGGAGATCGGCGGAAGGGTGCAGCTCGAATCACCGGAGTGGATGCCTGCCTCTTCAATGTGCTCCATCACGCCGCCGATGTAGAGCTCGGTGCCGTCGTAGATGGCATCGACGTCGATCTCGATGGCGTCGTCCAGGAACCGGTCGACGAGCAGCGGATGCTGCGGACCGATGATTCCCTGGCCGGCCATCCGGAGGAAGTAGTCCTCGAGAGACGCGGTGTCGTAGACGATCTCCATGCCGCGGCCGCCGAGTACGTAGCTCGGGCGGACGAGGACGGGGTAGCCGATGTCCTCGGCGATGGTGATCGCACCGGTGACCTCGGTGGCTGTGCCGTTCTTGGGTGCGAGCAGCCCGGCGTCTGTGAGGATCTGTGAGAACGCGCCGCGCTCTTCGGCGAGGTCGATCGCC
The DNA here is from genome assembly GCF_056713165.1 of Mycetocola sp. Y171. NCBI lineage: Bacteria > Bacillati > Actinomycetota > Actinomycetes > Micrococcales > Microbacteriaceae > Mycetocola > Mycetocola sp. Y171. The sequence continues at coordinate 942,656 of NZ_JBWYGX010000002.1, read as the reverse complement.
TCCGGGGTGGTTCCGAGAATCGGGATGCCTGCTGCTTTGAGCCCCTTGGCCAGGCCGAGGGCGGTCTGGCCGCCGAGCTGCACGACCACTCCGACGAGTTCGCCCGCCTGGCTCTCGGCGTGGATGACCTCGAGGACGTCCTCGAGAGTCAGCGGCTCGAAGTACAGCCTGTCGCTCGTGTCGTAGTCCGTCGACACGGTCTCCGGGTTGCAGTTGATCATGATGGTCTCGAACCCGGCGCCGCGCAGGGCGAATGACGCGTGGACGCAGGAATAGTCGAACTCGATACCCTGGCCGATGCGGTTGGGGCCTGAGCCGAGGATGACCACCTTGCGGCGGTCGGACGGGATGACCTCGGTCTCCTGGTCGTAGCTCGAGTAGTGATACGGCGTGAGGGCGGGGAACTCGCCTGCGCACGTGTCGACGGTCTTGAAGACGGGCCGTACGTCGAGGATGTGCCTGACTTCGCGCACCTCAGCTTCGCCGAAACCGCGCAACTGCCCGATCTGGGCGTCGGAGAAACCGTGGTTCTTGGCGGTCGTGAGCACGTCGGTGTCAAGCCTGGCGGCATCCCGGATGTAGTCGGCTACCTCGTTGATGAGCACGATCTGGTCGAGGAACCACGGGTCGATCTTGGTGGTTTCGAACAGCTGTTCCGGGGTTGCCCCACGACGCAGTGCCTGCTGGACGACGACGATTCGTCCGTCGGTCGGTACGGCGGCGATCGTGAGGAGTTCCTCGATGGAGCGGTTCTCTTCTCCCCAGTGGAAGCTGGAGCCGCGTTTCTCGAGTGAGCGGAGCGCCTTCTGCAGGGCTGTGGAGAAGTTACGGCCGATCGCCATCGCCTCACCGACCGACTTCATGGTCGTGGTGAGCGTGGCATCCGCTGCCGGGAATTTCTCGAACGCGAACCGCGGCACCTTGACGACGACGTAGTCGAGCGTCGGCTCGAAGCTCGCGGGGGTGACCTTCGTGATGTCGTTCGGAATCTCATCGAGGTGGTAGCCGATGGCCAGCTTTGCGGCGATCTTGGCGATCGGGAACCCGGTCGCCTTGGACGCGAGGGCACTCGAGCGTGAGACGCGTGGGTTCATCTCGATGACGATGATGCGACCGTTCGCCGGGTCGATGGCGAACTGGATGTTGCAGCCGCCCGTGTCGACGCCGACGGCGCGGATGATGTCGATGCCGATGTCGCGGAGCTTCTGGTACTCACGGTCGGTGAGGGTCAGTGCCGGAGCGACGGTGATCGAGTCGCCGGTGTGCACACCGACCGGGTCGACGTTCTCGATGGAGCAGACGACGACGGTGTTGTCGGCCGTGTCGCGCATCAGTTCGAGTTCGTACTCTTTCCAGCCGAGGATCGACTCCTCGAGGAGAACCTCGGTCGTCGGGCTCTGGTGCAGGCCATCGGTGACCATTCGCACCAGTTCCTCGCGGGTATACGCGAATCCGGAGCCGAGACCGCCCATGGTGAACGACGGCCGGATGACGAGCGGGTAGCCCAGCTGCTCGGCGAAATCGATTGCTTCGTCGACGGTGTGGGCGATGAAGGATTTCGCGACATCCGCGCCGCATTCGAGGACGAGCTCCTTGAAGATCTGGCGGTCTTCGCCCTTGTTGATGGCCTCGAAGTTCGCGCCGATCAGCTCGACGTCGTACTTCTCGAGGATGCCGTGTTCGTGCAACTGGATCGCCGCGTTCAGTGCGGTCTGGCCGCCCAGGGTCGGCAGGATGGCATCCGGCTTCTCCTTGGCGATGATCGTTTCGAGGACTTCCCACGTGATCGGTTCGATGTATGTGGCATCTGCGAAGTCCGGGTCGGTCATGATGGTGGCCGGGTTGGAGTTCACGAGGATGACGCGAACGCCTTCCTCACGCAGAACACGGCACGCCTGCGTTCCCGAGTAGTCGAACTCGGCTGCCTGGCCGATGACGATCGGGCCTGAACCGATGACGAGGACGCTGTGGATGTCGTCGCGCTTGGGCATTAGTTGTTGTCTCCTGCTCGGTTGGCCTTGTTCGAGATCACCAGGTCGCGGAAGCGATCGAAGAGGTGGTTGGCGTCATTCGGGCCTGCGGCCGACTCCGGGTGGTACTGCACGCTGAACGCGGGGATGTCGAGGCACGCGAGGCCTTCGACGACCTGGTCGTTGAGACTGTAGTGACTGACGGTGACCCGGCCGAATCCCTCAGGCGACTCGTGTTCGCCCTCGATCGGCAGGTCGACCGCGAAGCCGTGGTTCTGGGAGGTGATCTCCACTCTCCCTGTCGCCTTCTCGAGCACTGGCTGGTTGATGCCGCGGTGGCCGAACGGCAACTTGTATGTGCCGAAACCGAGCGCGCGGCCCAGCAGCTGGTTTCCGAAGCAGATCCCGAAGTAGGGAAGTTCGGCGCGGAGTGCCTCGCGGAGGAGGGTCACATGGGCTTCGGACGCAGCGGGGTCGCCCGGTCCGTTCGAGAAGAACAGGGCGTCCGGGTTCAGGGAGAGCACGTGCTCGGCCGTGACGTTCTGCGGCAGCACGAGAACATCGAAGCCGCGCTCCGAGAGATATTTGACAGTCGAGCTCTTGATACCGAGATCGAGAACAGCGACCCGGCCGACGCGCTCACCCTGGGCAGGGACTTCGTACGGGTCGACCGTGGAGACGTCGCGCGACAGGTTTCGTCCCGACATTTCCTCACCCTGGCGGACCTGGTCGAGCTGGTCGCCCTCGGAGAGGTCGAAGAACTCGCCAGAGAAGATCCCGGCGCGCATGGCACCCGCCGAGCGGATGTGGCGGGTGACGGCGCGGGTGTCGATGTTGCTGATCCCGACGACGCCGCTCTGAACGAGGTCGTTGTCGAGGCTGTCCTCGGCGCGGAAGTTGGAGACCATACGGGAAGGGTCGCGGACGACGTATCCGGCCACCCAGATCTGCTTCGACTCCATGTCTTCGGTGTTGACGCCGGTGTTGCCGATGTGGGGTGCGGTCATCAGGACGATCTGCCCGGCGTACGACGGGTCGGTCAGCGTCTCCTGGTATCCGGTCATCCCGGTGGAGAAGACAGCCTCACCGAGGGTCTTGCCTGTTGCGCCGTATGCGCGGCCGACGTAGCGGCTGCCGTCTTCGAGGACGAGGACGGCCGGTGTTGCGGAGCCAAATCTCGAGCTGCTCATTATTTCTCACTCTCGGTGGAGTCGGTGGGCGCGGCGGGGGCCGGCGCGGAGGACAGGGACGTCAGGGCGTCGAGGACGCGGGTGTGCTGGGTGGGATCGATCACGCGGACGTAGCTCTCGACATCCGTGCCCGCCGATCGCCAGCGGAACGAGAGCAGGCCGTCTGCCTCGACCACACGGTCGATGGTCCAGGTCGCAGGCTCCGCGGACACGATCTGATCCGCGGCGAGAAAGACGGGATCCTGTCCGGGGACGGACAGCACGACGCCTTCGGAGGCGACCGTGAGGTCGGCACTGGCTCGGAACGCCAGTCCGCGGATGGCGAGCCGCTCAAGAGGCTGCCCGGCACGGGTCGTGGCGACGTAGAGCACTGCGGTGGTGATGAGAGGGTGGATGCCCTCTGCTGGCACCGGCTGTCCGGCAGGAACGCCGGCGTCACGGGCGGCGCGGGCCCGCCAGGCGAGCCACATGCCGAGCAGGAGCAGGGCAAGGAACGCCAGGACGATCGCGGCGGGTACGATCCGGTCAGACATTGCTGGCCGTCCTCTGCTCGCGGGCCAGCGTGGCGATCTCGTCCGCCGGCCTGAGGAGTCCGTCGAGGACGGTGGCGAAGCCGTTGTGGAAGGTCGCGACGACCCGGCCGGGCAGAACCTGGTCGAGATAGGGCGAGTTGGTCCCCTTCCCAGCGAGGTCGTCGGTGCTGAAGGTGCGGCTGGCCGTCGGGTCGTAGAGGGTGACCTGGCCCGGGGCCCCGTGTGTGAGGCCCTGGCCGTGGCTCGAGATGCGCCCGATGCGCGCCGGAGCTGAGGAGAGCACGCGGGCGACGTCAGCCCAGCCCAGCTGGCCGGTCTCGACGACGGCCTTGTGGACCACGCTGAGCGCCGATTCCAGTCCGACCATGCCGTTCGCGGCGGCATCCCATTCACAGTCCTTGTTCTCGACCGGGTGCGGGGCGTGGTCGGTGGCGACGATGTCGATGGTGCCGTCTGCGAGTGCCTCGCGGAGGGCGAGCACGTCCTCGCGGCGACGCAGAGGCGGGTTCACCTTGTAGCGGGCGTCGAAGCTGCGGACGAGTTCTTCGTCGAGGAGCAGGTGGTGCGGGGTGACCTCGGCGGTGACGTCGATGCCGCGTGCCTTGGCCCAGCGGATGACGTCGACGGAGCCTGCGGTCGAGACGTGACAGACGTGCAGCCTGCTGCCGACGTGTTCGGCGAGGAGCACGTCGCGGGCGATGATCGACTCCTCGGCGACGGCCGGCCACCCGGTGAGGCCGAGTTCGCCGGAGACGGCGCCCTCGTTCATCTGTGCGCCGACGGTGAGGCGGGGTTCCTGGGCGTGCTGGGCGATGACGCCGTCGAAGGACTTCACGTACTCAAGCGCGCGGCGCATGAGTACAGGGTCTGAGACACAGAAGCCGTCGTCGGAGAAGACGCGGACGTTGGCCCGTGAGGTTGCCATTGCGCCGAGTTCGGCCAGCTGTTCACCGGCGAGGCCGACCGTGACGGCGCCGATCGGCTGCACGGTGGCGTATCCGGCCTGCTCCCCCAGCGAGAGTTCCTGTTCGACGACGCCGGCCGTGTCTGCGACCGGCGAGGTGTTCGCCATGGCGAAGACGGCGGTGAAGCCGCCGGCAGCAGCGGCCTGGGTTCCGGTCAGCACCGTCTCACTCTGTTCGTAACCAGGCTCACGGAGGTGGGTGTGCAGGTCGACCAGGCCAGGGAGCGCGACGAGTCCGTCTGCGTCGATGCGTCGGGCGCCGGCGGACGACAGGTCGGTGCCGAGGCCGGCGATGATGCCGTTCTCGAGGAGGATGTCGGTGCGCGTGCCGTCTGGCAGGGAGGCTCCGGAAATCAGGTAGGTGTTCGTCGACATGTCTTAGTTCTCCCGATCGCCTGACAGCAGCAGATACAGTGCGGCCATCCGCACGGAAACCCCGTTGGTCACCTGTTCGCGCACGGTTGACATGGGCGAATCGGCGGCGGCAGCGGAAATTTCGAGGCCCCGGTTCATCGGCCCGGGGTGCATGACAATGGTAGTCGGCTCGAGCCGGTGCAGCCGCGCGTCGTCGAGTCCCCAGCGTCTCGCGTACTCGCGGCTGTTCGGGAAGTAGGCGTCCCGCATCCGTTCGCCCTGAATGCGAAGCATCATCAGAACGTCCGGCCCGGCGGCGATGGCGTCGTCGAGGTCGTAGCCGATGCTGACGGGCCATGCCCGGGTGTCGACGGGGACGAGGGTCGGTGGGGCTACCAGACTGACCGTCGCGCCGAGAGTCGTGAGCAGCCAGACGTTCGAACGTGCCACCCGGGAGTGCAGGATGTCGCCGACGATGCTGACTGTGAGGCCGTCGAGGCTGCGCCCGCGGGAATCCGCGCCGTGCACACGCTTGCGGATGGTGAACGCGTCGAGGAGCGCCTGGGTGGGGTGCTCGTGGGTGCCGTCGCCGGCGTTGAGGATGCCCGCGTCGATCCAGCCGCTGGTGGCCAGCGTCTGCGGAGCTCCCGATGCGGGGTGACGGATGACGACGGCATCCGCGCCCATCGCCTGCAGGGTCTGTGCTGTGTCCTTGAGGCTCTCGCCCTTCGAGACGCTCGATCCTTTCGCACTGAAGTTGATGACATCCGCGCTCAGGCGTTTCGCGGCGGCCTCGAACGAGATGCGAGTGCGGGTGGAATCCTCGAAGAAGAGGTTCACGACGGTCTTGCCGCGGAGCGTGGGGAGTTTCTTGACCTCGCGCTGCTGGGTGTCTGCCATGTCTTCGGCGACGTCGAGCAGGCGGACGGCCGCGTCGCCGTCGAGGTCACGGGTCGACAGCAGGTGGCGCATCACAGGGCCGCCGCATCGATCGAGACGAGATCGGCGCCGTCGAGTTCGGCCAGTCGCACGTTGATCCGTTCGGTCTGAGAGCTCGGCAGGTTCTTGCCGACGAAGTCCGGGCGGATCGGGAGTTCACGGTGCCCGCGGTCGACCAGCGTGGCGAGCCGGACGGCGCGGGGTCTGCCGATGTCGCCGATCGCGTCAAGGGCGGCCCGGATGGTGCGGCCGGAGTAGAGAACGTCGTCGACGAGGATGACGGTCTTGCCGTCGATCCCCGAGGCAGGGATGTGGGTCGGGGCCGGCGTGCGGGTCGGATGCTTCGCGAGGTCGTCCCGGTACATGGTCACGTCGAGCGACCCGGCCTCGATGGCCGTGCCGGAGATGTCGGAGATGATCCGGGCGATGCGGTCGGCGAGAATCACGCCCCGAGTCGGGATTCCGAGGAGGACGAGGTCGTCTGCGCCTCGATTGGACTCGAGGATCTCATGCGAGATCCGAGTCAACGCTCGGGCGATGTCAGCCTGCTGCAGTACGACGCGCGCACTCATGTGCTGACTCCCTTCTCCGTCTCTCTGGGCGGCTTTAAAGGTTGTCGGTTTCGTCCACCCTACCAGCGGGCGTGCCTACCCGCCTCCGCTCGCAACCCTCGCCGGTCGGGTAGTGCCCATTGCGCAGGGCGTCCGCATACCGAGCCCGCGTCGGAATAACAGGAGATCGCACGTTTATCAGGACTGAAGTACCGAAAGCCTCCTGCAAACCGTGCGATCTCCTGCGGAGTCTTTGGCGGGCATCCGCACCGGGAAGGACTGGGCTGCACGCGGCGTTACACCTCACCGTGACCGTCGACTCCCCCGCACCCCAACCCGCACCGGCCGACGTCGTCGTCATCGGTGCGGGGCAGGCGGGCCTCTCCGCGGCGTATCACCTGCAGCGGCGAGGCTTCGTACCCGCGGCGAACGCACCGACGGGCACGTCGGCCAGGACCTACGTCGTCCTCGACGCCGAAGACGGCCCTGGCGGAGCCTGGCGCCACCGCTGGAAGAGCCTCGTGATGGCCACGGTCAACGGGATCAGCGACCTTCCGGGAATCGCGAAGCCCGATGTCGACCCCGATCAGCCGAGTTCGGAGTTCCTCACCGGCTATTTCGGGGACTACGAGCGGGAACTCTCCCTCGCCATCGTCCGCCCTGTGCGGGTGTCAGGAGTCTTCAGGGAGGACGACGACCCGCACGGCAGGCTGCGCGTCGAATCGGATGCCGGCACCTGGTCCACCCGCGCCGTGATCAACGCCACCGGCACATGGACCCGCCCGTTCTGGCCGCTCTACCCCGGGCAATCGACATTCCGGGGACGCCAGCTCCACGTCGCCGACTATGTCTCAGCCGATGAGTTCACCGGGCAGCACGTGCTCGTCGTCGGCGGAGGAATCTCGGCGGTACAGCTCCTCGATGAGATCTCCACCGTCGCCACGACGACGTGGTTCACCCGCCGCGAACCCGTCTGGCGCGACGACGTCTTCGACGACGCGGCCGGCCATGCCGCCGTCGCCCTCGTCGAGGAACGGGTGAAGCAGGGCCTGCCCCCGCAGAGCGTGGTGTCCGTCACCGGCCTGATCTGGACGCCCGTCCTGCGCGCCGCTGCCGCTCGCGGTGTCCTCGACCGGCATCCGATGTTCACCGCGATCGAGGCCGACGGGGTCCGGCACGCGGACGGCTCGTTCGAGCGTGCGGACGTGATCCTCTGGGCTACCGGGTTCCGTGCGGCACTCGACCACCTCTCGCCGCTTCACCTCCGTGTGCCTGGCGGCGGAATCGTCATGGACGGCACGTCCGTCGCCGCAGAGCCGCGCGTCCACCTCGTCGGCTACGGCCCGTCGTCGTCGACCATCGGCGCGAACCGGGCCGGACGCGCAGCAGTCACCGGAATCGTCCGCATGCTCGACGCCGCACCGGCCGCGCGGCTCGCGGGCTGACCCGTCAGTCCGGCTCGGTCGACCGGATCCGTTCCCGACGGGTCGGGATGCCGTCCGTCACGGCCTCCCACCGGCCGTCCCGTTCCACCTCGTACGCGCTGAACGCGCAGGCGATGCCGTTCGCCGTCATCAGGTCCGGCGAGTCCATCAGTTGGAAGTGCAGATGTGGTGAGGTCGAATTTCCGGTGTGCCCGACCCTCCCGAGGAGATCTCCGGATGCCACACGCTGACCGGGAATCACCGCGACCGTCCCCGGCGCGAGATGGGCGAACCCGGCGAACAGGGCGCCTGAGCGCAGGATCACGTGGTTGCCGAGGATGCTGGGCAGACGCTCAGGCGTGAACGTGACGGCGTTCCTGACCATGCGGAGGATCTCGGCGACCGGGTGGATCCATTTCCGCTCGGGGAAGCCGTCGACGGCGCGCACGACGTCACCGTCGAACGGTGCGTGGACAGAGGCACCCCATGCGTAGCAGTCGCGTGTCCTCGTCCCGAGAACGAGGCCGCGAGCGGTGCCACCCGGGTCGACGTGCACTCCCCTTCGCCGGTCGACCCTGACCAGGTCGAACGCGTATCGCTGTCCGAGCATGTCTGTGCCGTGGCTCGGCACTCTGGTTGCAGGCGTCGTGACGGCCATCCAGCCTTCCCCGCGGAGGGGGAACGTCACGGTGACGGGGTTCTCGAGCGAGGGGGCCATGGCCCAAGAGCGTAGTCCCGGCCGCCGCTGGGGTGAATGCCCCAAGACGACGGAACGCCCGCCGACTCGCACGGAGGTGCGAGGGCGGGCGCCCGGAGGATGTGCTCTAGCCGTTGGCCTGCGAGATCTTGCCGAGAAGGCCGTTCACGAAGCCGGCTGAATCGTCTGTCGAGAGCGTCTTGGCTGACTCGACGGCCTCATCGATCGCGACAGCCGCCGGGATCTCATCGTTGAACAGGATCTCCCACACGCCGATTCGCAGGATCGCGCGGTCGACGGCGGGCATCCGCGCGAGGCTCCAGCCCTGCGCGTACGTCTCGATCTGCTCGTCGATCTCCTCGGAGTTGTCGATGATGCCGTCGACGATGTCCCTGGCGTAGAGCCAGGACGCTTCGCGCTGCGGCTCGCTCGCCGCACGCTGCGCTTCGACGGTCAGGGCGTCGCGGAGCGGAAGTTCGCGAAGGTCGGCACCATAGAGGATGTCGATGGCCCGTTTGCGGGCCTTGCTACGGGCGCTCACTAGTCGTTGACGCGGCCCATGTAGTCACCGGTGCGGGTGTCCACCTTGACCTTGGTGCCCTGCTCGAGGAACAGCGGGACCTGGATCTCATAGCCGGTCTCGACTGTGGCGGGCTTGGTGCCGCCGGTCGAACGGTCGCCCTGCAGGCCAGGCTCGGTGTACGTGATCTCGAGGACGACGGATGCCGGAAGCTCGACGTAGAGCGGGTTGCCGTTGTTGAGGGCGACGGTGACCGACTGGTTCTCCAGCATGAAGTTGGCGGCGTCTCCGACGACGGTGGCCGGGACGGTGAGCTGGTCGTAGTCAGCGGTGTCCATGAAGACGAACGCTTCGCCGTCGTTGTACAGGTAGGTGAAGTCGCGGCGGTCGACGTTCTCGATCTCGATCTTGGTGCCGGCGTTGTACGTGCGGTCGACGGTCTTGCCCGAGACGACGTTCTTGAGCTTGGTGCGGACGAACGCGCCGCCCTTGCCCGGCTTGACGTGCTGGAATTCGATGACGTTCCAGAGCTGGCCGTCGATGTTGAGGACGATTCCATTCTTGATGTCGGCGGTAGATGCCATGAAGAGGGGGTTCCGTTTCAGTGGGAAGAGGTTCGGCCCGACGGGGCCGTCCCAAGGAGTTTACCCGCAGCGCGTCGAGGCGCCAAAGGCACCGCTCAGCGTGGGAGGGTGACGGCCGACAGCGCCAGCCGGTACGAGTCGAAACCGAAGCCTGCGATGATGCCCGTCGCCACACCGGAGATCACGCTGGTGTGCCTGAACGTCTCCCGGGTGTGCGGGTTGGTGATGTGCACCTCGACGAGCGGCAGGCCAGCCTTGGTGACGAGCGCTGCGGCATCCCTCAGGGCGTAGCTGTAGTGGGTGAAAGCGGCAGGGTTGAGGATGACGGGCGAACCGGTGTCGACGGCCTCGTACAGCCAGCCGATGAGCTCGGCCTCGTCGTTGGTCTGGCGGAGATCGATGGTGACCCCATCGGGCGCGTCCGCTTCGAGGATGACGCGCAGGTCGTCGAGGCTGCCGCTTCCGTAGACGTCTGGTTCACGGGAGCCGAGGCGACCGAGGTTCGGGCCGTTGAAAACGAAGATCCGAGTCATGGTTCAGGAGCCTACTTCCTGGTACGCCGCGAAGAGCAGCGATGTCTCAGGGCCGGCGAGGACGGTCGGCTTGGCCAGGTCGTCGAGGACGATGAAGCGGAGCATCCCCGCCCGCGCCTTCTTGTCGCGCTGCATGGTCGCCAGGAGCGTGTTCCAGCGCCCGAGCGGGTACTCGGTGGGGAGGGACAGGGAATCGAGGATGCTTCGGTGCCGGTCTGCCACGGCGTCCGGCAGGCGGCCGGCCAGCCTGGACAGCTCTGCTGCGAACATCATGCCGACGGCGACAGCGGCACCGTGACGCCACTGGTAGCGCTCGGCGTGCTCGATGGCGTGGCCGAGGGTGTGCCCATAGTTGAGGATCTCGCGCACGCCGCCCTCCTTGAAGTCCTCGCTGACCACTCGCGCCTTGAGGGCGATGGACAGTTCGACGACCCGGCGGAACGCGTCAGTGGTCGGGTCGGTGACGACGTCGACGTCTGCCTCGATGTGGTCGAGGATCTCGGGCTCTGCGATGAACCCGCACTTCACGATCTCGGCGAATCCGGCGAGGATCTCGTTCTTCGGCAGGGTGGAGAGCAGATCGAGGTCGACGACGACGCCGGCGGGAGCGTAGAAGGAACCGACGAGGTTCTTGCCCTCGTTGGTGTTGATGCCGGTCTTGCCGCCGATGGCTGCGTCGACCATTCCTGCCACAGACGTCGGCACCTGCACGAGGCGGACGCCGCGCAGCCAGGTCGCTGCGACGAACCCGGCGACATCGGTGGTCGCTCCCCCACCGAAGCCGATGACGGCATCCGTCCGGGTGAAGTCGGCCTGTCCCATGATCTGCCAGCAGAAGGCCGCGACCTCGACCCGTTTGCCGGTCTCGGCATCCGGGATCTCAGCGAGGAGGACCTGGTATCGATCCGAGAGGCTCTCACGCAGCTTCTCGGCCCGTGCGCCGAGCGTCGGAGGGTGGACGAGGAGGATCTTCGCCGCCTGGTCGCCCAGGGCGACCGGGATCCGGTCGAGTATGCCGCGTCCCACCTCGACGTTGTACGCGTCGGTTCCTGTGACCTCGATGGTGGTGATGTCCGTCATGCGTGTCCTTTCGCCCAGTCGGCGATTCTGTCGGCGATGTTCTCGATCGGCTCGCGCGACGTGTCGAATGTGATGGTGGCCAGCCGTTCGTACGTCGGCCGGCGTTCCTCGTAGATGCGCTGCCAGTCGCCCGTGCCGTCCTTGAGGAGCGGTCGCTTGTCGGTCCGGATCCGTGCGGCCACGGCCTCAGCGGTCACCGTGAGCAGCACGACGGTGAGACCGTCGAGTTCGGCTTGCGTGTCGGGGTCGATCACTGCGCCGCCGCCGAGGGAGACCACGGCGGATTCCTTCAACGCGTGGGCAACGGCGATGCGTTCGAGGCGGCGGAACTCCGGTTCGCCGTGAAGGGCGAAGATCTCCGTGATCGGCCCGTGGTCGGCGACGATCCTCTTGTCCGTGTCGACGAACGGCACAGAGAGCGACCGGGCGACACGGCGGCCGATCTTGGTCTTACCGGCCCCCATCGGTCCGATCAGGACGAGGGGAAGCGGCTTCGCCTGCTCGCTCACTGAGGTTCTGGAGTGGATTCCGTCGCGGTCCGAAGACCTTCGGGGATCGCGGCGATGTAGGAGTCCAGGTTGCGCTTCGTCTCCTCGATGGCGTCTCCGCCGAACTTCTCGAGGACCGAATTCGCGAGCACGAGTGCGACCATGGCTTCGGCCACCACACCGGCTGCAGGAACGGCGCAGACGTCCGAACGCTGGTGGTGCGCTCCTGCGGCCTCGCCAGTGGCGACGTCGATGGTGCGCAACGAGTGCGGTACCGTCGCGATCGGTTTCATGCCGGCACGCACACGCAGGACGGTGCCCGTGCTCATGCCGCCCTCGGTTCCTCCGGCTTTGTCGCTTGAGCGGACGATCCTGTCGCCGATGGCGAACAACTCGTCGTGTGCGGCCGAACCGCGACGGGTGGTGGTGAGGAAACCGTCGCCGACCTCGACCCCCTTGATGGCCTGGATGCCCATGAGAGCGTGTGCGAGCTGGCCGTCGAGGCGCCTGTCCCAGTGCACGTGCGACCCGAGCCCTGGCGGAAGCCCGTATGCGAGCACCTCGACGACGCCGCCGAGGGTGTCACCGTCCTTCTTGGCGTCGTCGACTTCTGCCACCATGCGCTCCGACGTGGCGGGGTCGAAGCACCGCAGCGGATCCGCGTCGAGCAGGTCGACGTCGGCAGGGGTCGGCAGCGCAGTACCTTCGGGAACGCGGACGGGACCGATCGAGAGCGTGTGGCTGACGAGGGTGATCCCGAGCTCGGCGAGGAAGGAACGCGCGACGGCTCCGAGGGCGACGCGCGCTGCGGTCTCGCGTGCACTCGCCCGTTCGAGGATCGGCCGTGCTTCGTCGAAGTTGTACTTCTGCATGCCGACGAGGTCGGCGTGACCTGGCCGTGGTCGGGTCAGCGGCGCGCTGCGGCCGCGGGACTTCTCGGTCTCCTCGATGGGCTCCGGGTTCATCACCTCGACCCACTTGGGCCACTCGGTGTTGCCGATGCGGATGGCGACGGGGCTGCCGAGAGTGAAGCCGTGGCGCACTCCCCCGGAGACGTTCAGTTCGTCCTGCTCGAACTTCATCCGGGATCCGCGGCCGTAGCCCAGCTTGCGGCGGGCCAGATCGGCGCGGATCGCGTCGAGGGAGACGGGGACGCCGGCGGGCAGGCCCTCGACGATTGCAATGAGTTCCGGGCCGTGAGACTCTCCGGCAGTGAGCCAACGAAGCATGGCTCTATCCTTCCACAGCGGCTGGCCCCGCTCTGACGCGGGGCGCTAGCCTGCAGGAAGGACACCGACACGGAACAGGGAAGGGCGGCAACGCATGGAGGTCCTCGTCACAGGAGGCACAGGGACCCTCGGCTCGATCGTCGTCGACCGGTTGCGATCGGCCGGTCACATCGCCCGTGTCCTCAGCCGCTCAGCGAAAGCCGGAGTGGTGACCGGCGACCTGCGCAAGAATCTCGGGATCGGATCAGCGGTCACCGGAGTCGACGTCATCGTGCACTGTGCGACCGGTCGCGGCGACGTCAGCGCCACGAAGAACCTGGTCCACGCGGCTCGTTCCTCTGGAAACCCGCATCTGGTCTACATCTCCATCGTCGGCGTCGACAGGATCCCGTTCAGCTATTACCGGCAGAAGCTCCAGGCCGAGGCCGTGATCTCCGGCAGCGGGTTGCCGTTCACGATCCTCCGCGCCACGCAGTTCCACACCCTCGTCGCCGGGATCTTCGACGCCCAGCGAAAGGTGCCACTGCTCGTCGTCCCCGCCGTGTCCGTTCAGCCGGTCGAGGTCTCGGAGGTGGCCGATGTCCTCGCCGGCCTCGCTGTCGCCGAGCCCGCCGGCCGCGTGCCTGACTTCGGCGGTCCTGAGGTCAGGCCGGCGCACGAATTCGCCAGCGCGTGGCAGCGTGCAGAGGGACAGTACAGGCACCAGGTGCCGCTTCGGCTGCCCGGCGGGACATTCCGCGCGTTGCGCGAGGGAAGAAACGTGACCAGCGGACTCCCCACCGGTTCCGTCACGTTCGACGAATTCCTCGCGGCCCGCAAGCGCTGAGCAAACGCGACGGTCTGTGGGTCAGGCGATCGGGATGCCCCGATTGTCGAGACCGACGGATGCCAGCATGGCCGCCAGCACGGCATCCTCGTCGTCGAGCGGCTGGAACGGGTCGTCGAACGCGAAGATGCGGACCTGGACGAGCGCCTGGTGCACGAGCATGGACAGGCCGTTGGCGACCGTTCCGCCGGCGTTCTCCCACCCGGAGGCGAGAGCACTCGGCCACGGGTCGTACGCGACATCGAGCAGCGCAGACTCTGCCATCACTCGGGCCGGGTATCTGACGGGGGCGTTCGATCCGCCCGGCAGGGTGCTGACGACGAGCTGAGGAGTCGGGAGCCCCGCGATCGTATCGAATCCGACCAGCTCGACGGTGAGCCCTGCACGGTGGCCGAGGTCGACGAGGCCGGCGGATTTCTCCGGCGAGCGGGTCACGATCGACACGTTCAGGGCGCCGAGCTCGGCCGCGGCGACGACGGCGCTTGCCGCTGTGGAACCCCCGCCGAGAATGTGCACCTGGGCGGCTTCGGTGACGTCGAGCGTTGCCAGGGCGCGGAGAATGCCGGTGACGTCGGTGTTGTAGCCGGACAGTCGCCTGCCGGTCCCTGTGTCGGTGAAGTGCAATGTGTTCACGGCGCCCGTGAGTTCCGCGATGGCGTCCCGCGTGTCTGCCAGGTCGAATGCGGCGGATTTCAGGGGCATCGTCAGCGACAGTCCGCGCCACGTGTCGTCGAGGTCAGCGAGCGCCCCGGGCAGCTCGGCGGCGCCCACCTCCCGTGAGTCGTATTCCCAGTCGACGCCGATGTGCCGATACGCGGTGCTGTGCAGGACGGGCGACTTCGAGTGGGCGATCGGTGAACCGAACACGGCGAGGCGTTCGGTCATCAGCAGCCTTTGCCCGGGTTCGCGTCGCACCAGGAGCGGAGTTGCGCGACGGCCGCTTCATGTTCCTCGATCGTGTTCGTAAACACGGTCTCGCCGGTGTCGAGGTTCACCGTGACGAAGAACAGCCAGCTGCCGTCCGCCGGCGCCATGGCTGCGGCGATCGCGGCGTCGCCCGGACTGGCGATCGGCCCGATCGGCAGCCCGGTGCGCTTGTAGGTGTTCCACGGGTTGTCGGACTCGAGGGCTTCCTTTGTAGACCAGACCGAGCCGGACTTCGTCGTGTCAGCGTACTGGGCCGTCGAGTCCATCTCGAGCTTCATGTCGACGTCGAGCCGATTCTGGATGACCCGGCTGACCTTGTAGAAGTCCTCGTCGAGCCGCGCCTCCCGCTGGATGATCGAAGCGATGGTGAGGATGCGTTCGCGGTCCTCGACCGGCACGGCGGCGGAGTCGAGCGAGCTGATCGTCCTGTCGACGAGCACCTGGATGATCTGCTCGGCGGTCAGCCCCGGGTCGAATGTGTAGAGCGCAGGGAACAGCCAGCCTTCGATGGAGACCGCTGTGGCGGGGATCCCGTACTGCGAGGGATCGGCGACCGCCGCCTCGAACTCCTCGACGGGGATCTCGGTTCCCGCTGACAGCTCTTCGATGATCTCGGCGCCGGTGATTCCTTCACGCAGGAGCACCGTCCGCTCGATCTTGTTGTCAGGGTCGAGCAGCGCATCGAGTGCCGACTGTGCGCTCATCTTCTTCGCGAGCTGGTAGACGCCCGGGTGGAAGACCGGTTCGGCGTCCTGGGTGAGGAGCAGGTCGTAGAACGCTTCGGTCGTCTTCGTCACGCCGCTGTTCTTCAGCGTCCTGGCGATGTCCGATCCGTCGTCGCCTGCGGCGATCGAGACCATGACCTCACCGCTGCCTGAGCCCTCGTAGTCGTTGGGCTCTTCCCAGCCCATGACGGAGCGGATCTGCGGCTCGAAGGTGTTCCAGACGTACAGACCTCCCCCACCGATCCCGGCGAGGAGGACGAGCACGACGACAGCGGCGATCCAGCCCGACTTCTTCTTCTTTTCACGCGGCGGGTAGTCCGGGGCAGCGGAGCGTCGCGACGCGCGGTCGCGGCCTCGTGCGTCGGGCTCAGTCGGCTCGGTCGCTCCGACAGCCGGCGAGACGTCCGCCGTCGACTCAGTCGGCGGAACGGCCGTTCTGCCCGCTTGTTCACGAGCCTCACGCCGTGACAGCGGGGCATCGGCAGCCGCGGAGACGGGTGACGGGTCCGTGACGAAGGCAGAGTCATCGCCGGCGGGAGGCGGGGTGGGCGAGGTGGATTCGACGGCGGGGTCCGGCGTGGACTCGACGTCCTGGTCCCGGCCGCTTGACCCGAATACGGCGTCGAACGCGTCATCGCGTGGCGTCTGTTCAGTCACTCCTGTGTTCCTTCATTCGGGCTGACGAGTGTGCCAGGGGGGAACGCGCTGCCGCGCTCCGCATCGAGGGCGTGCTGCAGGATGATGACGGCCGCGACCTGGTCGATGACGGTGCGAGAGCCCTTCTGCTTCTTGCCAGAGCTCCGCAGCGCCGAGTGGGCGGACACGGTCGACAGTCGTTCGTCGACCATGCGGACCGGGATACCGGATGCAGCTGCAAGCGTTGCCGCGAAACCGGCTGCATCCTCTGTCGACGCCGTCCGTCGCCCGGAGAGTGCGAGGGGCAGCCCCACGACGATCTCGATCGGCTCGAGTTCGCCGGCGATCTCGAGAATGCGGCGGATGTCTGAGTCGCCGCTCGAGGCCCGCGGGACGGTCTCGATCGGCGTCGCCAGCATCGCATGGGCGTCAGAACGGGAGACGCCGATGCGAGCCGTTCCGACGTCGATGCCGATGCGGACACCTGCGCGCATGTCGGTTCCCACCGTCAGCGCGTGACCGCGTCGACGATGGCGGACAGCGCTGCTGGGATCGCGGCGGAATCTGACCCGCCACCCTGGGCGAGGTCGTCCTTGCCGCCTCCGCCTCCGCCGAGGACGCCTGCGGCGGTTCGGGCGAGCTGGCCGGCCTTCGCGCCGAGGGCACGGGAGGCGTCGTTCGTGGCGACGATGACGATCGGACGGTCGTTGACGGTCGCGGCGAGGGCGACGACCGACGGGTCGGAACCCAGCCGTTCGCGCACACCGGTCACGAGCGATCGCAGGTCGTCCTGCGAACCGAGGACTCCGACCGATTCAGCCACGGTGCGGATCGCACCCGGCCGGACCGTCGACACCAGGGCAGGAATACGTTCTGAGAGCAACCGCGCCTCGAACGACTGGATCTTCTTCTCGGCCGACTTGAGGTTCGCGACGAGCTCGGCGATCCGGTCGGGCAGCTGCTCACGCGGAGTCTTCAGAGATGAGGTGAGCTGCGACACGATGGCGCGCTCGGCAGCCAGGTCACGGAACGCCTCGAGCCCGACGAGCGATTCGACGCGGCGGTTGGTCGATCCGACGCTGGACTCACTCACGAGGTTGATCATCCCGATCTCGGCACTCGACGACACGTGTGTTCCTGCGCAGAGTTCGCGAGACCACGGTCCCCCGATGTCGACGACACGCACGACATCGCCGTACTTCTCGCCGAACAGGGCCATGGCGCCGAGCGACTTCGCCTCGTCGAGCGGGAGCTCACGGGTGACGACCTCGAGGTTGTCCCGGATGGCGTTGTTCGAGACCTCTTCGATCTCAGACCGCGTCTCCTGGGACAGTCCCTGGTTCCAGGAGAAGTCGAGTCGCAGGTAGCCGGCCTTGTTGTACGAACCGGACTGGTGCGCGTTGGGGCCCAGGATCTGGCGCAGCGCGGCGTGGATGATGTGGGTTCCCGAGTGGGCCTGTTTTGCGCCACGCCGGTAGTCGGCGTCGACGACGCTTCGAGCGACGTCCCCGACTCCGACCTCGCCGCGCGACACCTGCACCTTGTGGCTGATGAGACCCTTGACCGGCTTCTGAACGTCGAGCACTTCGAGCTCGTAGCCCGGTCCGACGATGAGGCCCTGGTCGGACTCCTGGCCACCGGACTCCGCGTAGAGCGACGTCTCGGCGAGGATCACTTCGGCGATGTCCCCGGCGACCGCCGTGGTGACCGAGTGGCCGCCGACGATGAGCCCGAGCACACGGGATTCCGTTTCGAGGTCGGTGTATCCGGTGAAGACTGTCTCGCCCTGTGCCCGGAATGCGCTGTAGACGGAGAGATCGGCGAGTGCCGTCTTCTTCGCTTTTGCGTCGGCCTTCGCGAGCGAGCGCTGGTTCGCCATGAGCGCGTCGAATGCCGGGCGGTCGACGGAGAGGCCTGCTTCTTCAGCGATCTCGAGGGTGAGGTCGATCGGGAAGCCGTAGGTGTCGTGGAGCAGGAACGCGGTGTCGCCCTGGAGCCTGCTGCTCCCGGTGTCCTTCGTCTTCGTGACCGCGAGGTCGAGGATCGTGGTTCCGCCTGCCAGCGTGCGCAGGAAGGTCTCCTCCTCGCCGAAGGCGGCCTGGGAGATCCGGTTGTAGTCGTGCTCGACTTCCGGGTATGCGGACTTCATGGCGTCGCGGGATGCGGCGAAGAGTTCGGGGAACGACGCGCCGTCGACGCCGAGCAGGCGCATCGCACGCACCGTGCGGCGCATCAGGCGGCGGAGAATGTAGCCACGGCCTTCGTTGGACGGCGAGACGCCGTCGCTCATGAGCATGAGTGAGCTGCGCACGTGGTCGGCGATGACGCGCATCCTCACGTCGTCGGTGTGGTCGGCGCCGTAGCGCTTCCCCGACAAAGCGGCCGCGCGGTCGAGGACGGGCCTGACCTGGTCGATCTCGTACATGTTCTCGACGCCCTGCTTGAGGAACGCGACACGTTCGAGTCCCATGCCGGTGTCGATGTTCTTCTTCGGCAGTTCCTGGACGATCTGGAAGTCTGTCTTCGAGCGGACGTCGCCGATCAGGTACTGCATGAAGACGAGGTTCCAGATTTCGACGTACCTGTCGTCATCCGTCGCCGGTCCGCCGTCTGCGCCGTACGCGGGGCCGCGGTCGAAGAAGATCTCCGAGCACGGACCGGCCGGGCCGGGCTGGCCGGTGTGCCAGTAGTTGGTGTCCTTGTCGAGACGCTGGATCCGTTCCTCCGGCAGGCCGGCGACCTTCTTCCACAGCGCGATGGCCTCGTCGTCGTCCTTGTAGACGGTGACCCAGAGGTCCTTCTCGTCGAACCCGTAGCCGCCGTCGCTCTCCGAGGAGGTGAGCAGCTCCCACGCGTACGCGATCGCCCCCTCCTTGAAATAGTCGCCGAAGGAGAAGTTCCCGGACATCTGGAAGAACGTGCCGTGGCGCGGGGTCTTCCCGACCTCTTCGATGTCGTTGGTGCGGATGCACTTCTGGACGCTCGTTGCGCGCGGGTACGGCGCTGGGACGAGACCGGTGAGGTAAGGAACGAACGGAACCATTCCCGCAACGGTGAAGAGCAGCGACGGGTCGTCTGAGACCAGGGAGGCTGAGGGGACGACGGTGTGGCCGCGCTCGGCGAAGAAATCGAGCCAGCGCTGGCGAATATCAGCGGTCTTCATGGGTCCGTTCGAAGGTTGAGGGTGCGCCTGGGCGCAGCGGTCAGTTCTTATTGAGGTCGCCGAGAGCGTCTTCGGCATCACGGGCGAGGTCGTCGATCTTGTCGCGGAGCTCGGCTTCGCGCTCCTTGTATGCGTCGGCGACGGTCTCGCTGAACTCGCGCAGTTTCTGGTCCAGGTCGGCGAAGAACTCCTTGCCGCGCTGGGTCTTGTTGACTTCGTGGGCGACGACAAAGCCGGCACCGATGCCTGCGATCAACCAGAGCAGGTTCTTCATAGGGGCTCCTCCTGTAACTGTGGGGCGGATGCTTCCAAGCTATTCATCCTATCGGGTGAGCCTGTTGACCAGCCGAACGCGGCCGGTACGACGAACGGGGCCGCGGCAGATGCCGCGACCCCGTCCGTTCGATAAGCAGTGCTTAGCGAGCTGCGTAGTACTCCACAACGAACTGGACTTCACAGGTCACGGGGACCTCTGCACGCTTCGGGCGGCGCACGAGGCGTGCCTGCAGCTTGTCGAGTTCGACCTCGAGGTAGGCGGGAACCTTGGGCAGGACATCGACGTGTCCGCCTGCGGCTGCAACCTGGAAGGGCTCGGTGCCTTCGCTCTTGGCCTTGACGTGGATGAGCTGACCCGGCTTCACGCGGAAGGACGGGCGGTCGACGAGCTGGCCGTCGACGAGGATGTGACGGTGCACGACCATCTGGCGGGCCTGTGCGGTGGTGCGGGCGATGCCTGCACGCAGCACGAGCGCGTCGAGACGCATTTCGAGGAGCTCGACCAGGTTCTCACCGGTCAGGCCCTGGGTACGGCGAGCCTCTTCGAAGGCGATCTTCAGCTGCTTCTCGCGGATGCCGTACTGGGCGCGCAGACGCTGCTTCTCGCGAAGACGCACGGCGTAGTCGGAGTCGGTCTTGCGCTTGGTGCGGCCGTGCTCACCGGGAGCATACGGGCGCTTTTCAAGGTACTTTGCAGCCTTCGGGGTCAGGGCGATGCCCAGTGACCGCGAGAGGCGGGTCTTGCTACGGGTACGTGACTTGGTAGACACGGGTTCCTTTCGATGGAATCTCTGACAATGTGATGCCGACGCACAGAAGTGCGACCGGAAAGTAAGAGGGGTGAGCCGGAACAGTTCGGCTAAAGAACATGTCCGTCAACCCGATTCAGTGCAGCCATACATTCAAACCGGGCCTAGGCCAGCAACAATCCTAACACGGGTGGGCCTGACACGAACGCGGTCTGCCGCGCGCCCCAGGCAGTGTCGCGCGAAGGTTCCCGTTGCGGTCGAGGGCACCAGGAGCCCGGGGTGCTTTCGACCGGAAGTGATGCCATCGGTCGCCCGTTCACCTGTTCCGGACGTGCTCACGAGGAATCGGTCAGCCGCGCCCGCCGCGCACGATGCGCAGCAGCTTCGCCAGGCGGGACGAGACATCCCGCTCGTTGCCGTGCTGGGTGGGCTGGTAGTAGCGCACGCCCCGCAACTCGTCGGGCAGGTACTGCTGTTCGACCACGCCGAGGTCGGCGTCATGCGGATAGCGGTAGCCCTTGCCGTGGCCGAGGCGCTTCGCTCCTGCGTAGTGGGCGTCGCGCATCGGCTTGGGGACGCGGCCGAAGTTGCCTGCCCGCACGTCGGCGATGGCCTGGTCGATGGCGACGTATGAGGCGTTCGACTTCGCTGCTGTGGCCAGGTAGACGACCGCCTCGGCCAGCGGGATCCTGCCCTCGGGCATGCCGATGAACTGGACGGCGTCTGCAGCGGCGACGGCGATGAGCAGGGCCTGGGGGTCGGCCATGCCGATGTCTTCAGAGGCCGAGACGATGATCCGGCGCGAGATGAACCGCGGGTCCTCCCCCGCCTCGATCATGCGCGCGAGGTAGTGCAGCGCCGCGTCGACGTCTGAGCCGCGGATGGACTTGATGAACGCGCTGATGACGTCGTAGTGCTCGTCTCCGTTCCTGTCGTACCGCAGCAGGGCACGGTCGACCGCCGACGAGACGACGTCTGCGGTGATCCGCGGTCGTTGGGCCTCGGCGGTCTGCGCAGGGGCGGCCTCCTCGTCGCGCTCATCTGATTCGTCGGATTCGTCGGATTCGGTCGCAGGCTCAGCCGCAGCATCCGAGCTGAGTGAATCGGCGCTGAGTGAATCGGCGCTGACGGATGCCGCTTCGAGGGCGGTGAGTGCGCGGCGGGCGTCGCCTGAGGCGAGGCGGATGATCGTGTCTCGCGCGTCATCGGTGACTTCGAATCGGCCTCCGAGGCCCCTGGGGTCGTCGATGGCCCTGTCGAGCACGATACGGAGGTCGTCATCGGTGAGCTGCTCGAGTGTGAGCAGGAGCGACCGCGAGAGAAGGGGCGAGATCACCGAGAACGACGGGTTCTCGGTCGTCGCTGCGACGAGGATCACCCAGCCGTTCTCGACGCCGGGGAGAAGGGCATCCTGCTGCGCCTTCGTGAACCGGTGGATCTCATCGAGGAACAGAACGGTGGAGAGGCCGTACAGGTCGCGGCTGGTCATCGCTTCGTCCATGACCTGTCTGACGTCGCGCACGCCCGCGGAGACGGCGGAGAGTTCGACGAAACGGCGACCGGAGCTGTGGGCGATCGACTGGGCGATCGTGGTCTTGCCCGTGCCTGGTGGACCCCAGAGGATCACGGAGACCGAGCCTTTGTCACCCGACTTGCTGGTGGCGAGGCTGACGAGAGGTGAACCGGGCTTGAGCAGGTGCTTCTGGCCGGCGACCTCGTCGAGGCTCTTGGGGCGCATCCGCACGGCGAGCGGGACGCTGCCCGATTGCAGCGCCGCTGTCGTGTTTGCCATGATGCAAGGCTAGCCGCACCCGCCGACAGTTGCTGTCGGCGGATGCGGCCAGTGGCTGGTGCTTCTACTCGGCTGCGGTCGCTGCCGTGGAGAGGATCGCGACGTAGTCTTCGATCCCCCAGGTCAGCGAGAGAGCGCTCGGCGGGGAAACGGCGGCGATGAGCTCGACACCGACGACGGATGCCACCGAGCCGTTCGCGACGGCAGGGATCGTCTGCGCGTAGCTCGAGGACAGGAACGTGTCCGCTGCTTCCTGGGTGTCCGAGTAGCTCACCAGGATGTCGCTGTCGAGCTTGTCGAGTTCCTCGTAGCTGAGCTCGTAGTAGAAGCTCGAGTCACCGTTCGCGAGTTCCTCGACGGCCGGAGCGTCGACGAGGCCGAGATCGAAGAGGAAGTCGACGCGGGAGTCTGCTGCCTTGTACACGTAGAACTTGCCGCCGGAGTCAGCGACGGCCGCGACCGTCTTGCCCTCGAGTTCCGGGTGCGCTTCCGCCTGCTCGGCGGTGACTGTCGCGATGTCATCGAGGACTGCTTCAGCCTCGGCGGTCTTGCCGAGCGCCTTGCCGACCGTGGTGACGACCTCGGTCCACGGGGTCGACCATGGGGCATCCGGGTATGCGACGGTCGGTGCGATCTCGCTGAGGAGGTCGAACTGTGCCTCGGTGATGCCCGAGTACACGGCCAGGATCAGGTCGGGTGCCTGCTCGGCGATCTGCTCGTATGCCGGCTCCTCGACCGTGGACGGGATGACGGCGGGAGTCTCGGCTCCGAGGTCGTCGAGAGCGTCGGCCACCCACGGGAGGACACCGTTCTCGTCTCCGCCGTAGCTCTGTGCCTCCATGCCGACGGGAACGACGCCGACCGCGATGGCGGCATCCGTCGATCCCCACCCGAGGGTGACGACGCGTTCGGGTGCTTCTTCGATCTCGGTCTCGCCGAAGGCGTGGGCGATCGACACGGGGTATGCGCCCGAGTCGCTCTGGGCCGCAGGGGTCTCGGCGTCGTCGTTCGATGTGGCACACCCGCTGAGGGCGAGGACGGTGACGGCGGCTGTCGCGATCAACGCGAGTCGGGGTCGGTAGGACACAGGGGCTCCAGGTTCGTCGGAAGGGGGAATGTTTAGGTAAGCCTATCCTAAGCCGATTCGGCGGGACGGTGGAATCGTCCGATGGGGATGACCATGGGTGACCCGCAGACGGGGTCGGCGATGATCTGCGACTCGAGGCCGAACGCCCGCTGAACGAGGTCGGAGGTGAGGATGTCTGCAGGCGCGCCGTTGGCGAGGACCGCTCCATTCGCCATCACGACGAGGTGGTCGGCGTAGCGCGCGGCGAGATTGAGATCGTGGAGGACCATCACGATCGTCGAGCGCCTGGTGCGGTTGAGCTCGGCGAGCAGGTCGAGAACGTCGATCTGGTGGGTCACGTCGAGGAACGTCGTCGGTTCATCGAGGAGCAGGATGTCGGTGTCCTGGGCGAGGGCCATGGCGATCCAGACCCGCTGGCGCTGGCCGCCGGAGAGCTCCTCCACCCGTCGGTCGGCCAGCTCGGTGGTCGACGTCGCTTCCATCGCTTCGGCAACGATCGACTGATCCGCACTGGACCACTGCCGGAACAGGCCCTGATGGGGATGCCGGCCCCTGCCGACGAGATCGGCGACGGTGATGCCGTCAGGCGCGATGGGCGACTGCGGAAGGATGCCGACGACCCGTGCGAACTCCTTGGCCGGATAGGTGGAGATGTTGCGGCCGTCCAGGTGAACGGTGCCGGCTGTGGGGCGGAGCAGCCTGGCCACGCCACGCAGGAAGGTCGATTTGCCGCACGCGTTGGCGCCGACGATGACGGTGACTGCACCGTCAGGGATCGAGAGGTCGAGGCCCGCGATCACGTCGCGGCCGTCGTAGGAGAGGCTGAGTCCTGCCGCCTCGATGTCGTGGCCGGGCTTCGCCTGGCTGGGTGTCTGGTTGCCGGTCATGCGCCGCGGCCTCCTCGGTCAGCGGTGGCGAGCAGCCACAGCAGGTAGGGGGCACCGATGATGCCCGTGATGATGCCGGCGGGAACCTGAAGTTCGCCGGGGAGTGCATGCTGGGCGACGAAGTCGGCGCTGAGCACGAGGACCACTCCGACGAGGGCGCTGGGGACGAGCGCAAGCGAGCCGTGTCCGACGATGCGACGTGCGATCGGGGCAGAGACGAAGGCCACGAACGCGATCGGGCCGACGAATGCCGTCGCGACGGCGCACAGGGCGACAGCGACGACGAGCAGGACGAGCCGGGTCCGTTCCACAGGAACTCCGAGGCCACCGGCCGCGTCGTCGCCGAGCTGGAGGATGCGCAACCGGGCTGACAGGACCGCTACGACAGGCAGCAGGACGGCGAGCCCGATCGCGAGCACCGCGATCTCCGACCACTCGGCTCCCCCGACCCCGCCGACCATCCAGACGAGTGCCTGTGACACCTCCCGCACGTCTCCGCGGGTGAGGAGGTAGCCGAGGGCAGCCTGGACGAGGAACGCGACACCCACCCCGATGAGGACGAAGCGATAGCCGCTCACCCCGTCACGCCAGGCGAGGAGATAGATCGCCGCAGCGACGACCAGGGCGCCGAGGAAAGCGCTGAGGGAGACGGCGGCGCCGCTCGCGCCGAAGATCAGGATGGCGGTCGCGGCTGACACGCTCGCTCCCCCGGAGATGCCGATGATGTCCGGGCTGGCCAGGTCGTTCCTCAACAGGGTCTGGAACAGCGCCCCGGCGATCCCGAAGGCCGCGCCTGCCAGCATCCCGAGCACCACCCGCGGCAGGCGGAGCCGGAAGACGATGACGTTGTCACTGCCTGCGCCCTGTCCGAGCAGCGTCATCACCAGGTCGGGCAGCGCCAGAGTGTACGCGCCGACCGCCAGACTGAGCGCGGCGATGAGCAGCGCGATGACGGCAAGGATCCCGACGACCCAGCGTTCGCGAGTCGGGTTCCCGTGGGTCGCGAGCGGCGCGGGCAGCGTTGCCTGTGGGGTCGACGTCATCACAGGCCGGCCGTCTTCGACCGGCGAACGATCACGATGAGGACCGGAGCGCCGATCACGGCGACCACGAGCCCCGCCTCGATCTCGCTCGGGTAGCTGAGGAGCCGGCCGACGACGTCAGCGGCGACGAGCAGGACCGGCCCCAGCACCGCCGAGTAGGCCAGGATCCACCGATAATCCGGCCCGGTGAACGGGCGGACGAGATGCGGGATCACCAGTCCGACGAAGACGATCGGACCGGCAAGAGCCGTGGCGGCGCCGCACAGCAGCACGATCGAGACCGCGGCGATCGCTCGGGATACCCCCACGCCCTGCCCGAGACCCCTGGCGAGGTCGTCGCCGAGCGACAGCACGTTGAGGGTCGATCCGATGGCGAAGGCAAGTATCGCGCCAACGACGAGGAACGGAAGGAGGGCGGCCACGGTGTCGAGGTCGCGATTGACCAGGGAACCGACCGACCAGAACCGGTAACTGCTCAAGGTGTCGATGTCGGTGATGAGCAGCAGGGTGATGATCGACGTGAGCCCGGCTGTGAGCGCCGTTCCCGCGAGGGCGAGCTTCACCGGCGTCGCGCCCTCACGCCCCAGCGTGCCGACCGCATAGACGATCGCTGCAGCTGCGGCCGCGCCGGCGAAGGCGAACCAGATGTATCCGGACGGGTCGGTGACGCCGAACAGGGCGATCGCCAGCACGACGAAGAGGGATGCTCCCGCGTTGACCCCGAGCAGCCCGGGATCCGCCAGCGGGTTGCGGGTGATCCCCTGCATGAGTGTGCCCGCGAGAGCGAGGGCAGCTCCGACGACGAGCCCGATGATCGTGCGGGGCACGCGGAGCTCGCGGATCACGAGGTGATCGTTGTTCCCGGCGACAGGGTCGAACAACGCACCGAAGACGCTGTCGATGGAGGTGACCCGTGTGCCGAGGGTCAGGCTCAGGACGAGCACCAGTATGAGCAGGCCGACAGAGACGACCAGCCCGATCCGACGACGACTCCGTGACCTCACCGGTGGCACTGTCGCCGCCACGAAAGCTGTCGTCATTACTGAGCTTCGGCTTTCCCGGTGCGCCAGTAGCCCATGAATGCGATCCGTTTGCGATCGATGCCGGTCTCGCTGACCAGGAACCGACGCAGCGTCTTGATCACGGATGCCTCGCCAGCCAGCCAGGCGTAGAAGTCTCCGGTGTCCTGGGCCTCGGGCGAATCCCAGATCAGCTCGCGGTCGACGTCGACGTCGTCGAGCTGCTGGGCGGTCGACGAGAGGGCGGCGCGGTAGACGGGCCGGTTCGCGGCAACCCATTCGCGGACAGCAGGATCGAGGATGCCTCCGATCGCGGCGTCGTTCCTGGCCAGCCAGGTCACCTCCGAGCCGGGCGGCACGTCGAGCGGCAGGATGTCCGATTCGGCCGGCACTTCGATGAACGCCCTGGCGGTGCGACCCGCAGGCAACGATTCGATCACGCTGCAGATGGCGGGCGCCGCGGTCTCGTCGCCGACAAGCAGTACGCAGCGTGCGTCGCCTGGGTGCCAGTCGATACCGACGGCCGAGTCGATGCTCTGCGAATCCGGTCCGATGAGGACGACCTCCTGGCCGGGTTCGGCGCGGTTCAGCCAGCGCGACGCAGGCCCGCCGTCACCGTGGGCGACCATGTCGACGTCGACCTCGCGCGCTTCAGGCCGGACACCGCGGACCGTGTAGGTGCGGAACGGGTTACGTTCGGCGTCCGGAAGGCCGCGCCAGCGGGAGTACCAGGAGCCGTCGGCGATCGTCGCAGGGTCGTCGGAGCCGAAGTCGCTGATACCTCTTCCCTCGAGTGGGAACACGATCTTCATCCGCTGGTCGAGGCGGTCCACCCCGAACGCGCCGAGTTCGTCCCCGGTGAAGGTCACCCGGATGAAGTGCGGAGTCAGGGGTTGCACGCGGGCGACGGTGACCCGGAACGGACGATACGCGGGGCGCGAGTCCTTGACGGGAACGGGGCTCAGGGTAAGCATTGCCTAAGTATGGCATGCCTTACCTAAACGCCCCAGCTCGCTCCGGCATTTGGCGGGTACCAGCCGGTGACCGTAAAGTTCATCAGGGTGAGGAAGCCGCAGGCTCCTCTCCCGCGCGATTGCGCACAGGCACCCATGGAGGATCCACGTGGCACCCAGCAAGACCGACGACCGTGCCGCTCGCGAGAACCGCGAGCGTCTCAAGGGTTACAAGGCCCGGCAGGCCATGCACGAATTCCGGATCCGCCGTCGGGTGCGCGACAACTGGATCGCGAGCATCGCGATCGTCGTGGTCGTTGCGGGTGCGACGTTCGCCCAGCTGGCCTACTTCACGTCAGGACCAGGAACGCCCGTCGCGACGCCGACCGCTACGCCTGAGCCCACCGAGACCGCTCCCGCCGGCGAGAATGTCGGCAATGTCCCCGATGCCGAACTCGCCGAGGGCCGAACCTGGACAGGAACGCTCACGGTGAACGATGTCCCGCTCGGAATCGAACTCGACGGCGCAGCGGCTCCGCAGGGTATTTCGTCCTTCATCTCGCTCGCCCAGAGCGACTTCTACACCGGCATCCCCTGCCACCGCCTCACCAGTGGTGGATTCTTCGTGCTGCAGTGTGGCGACCCGGAGGGTGACGGAAGCGGCGGCCCCGGCTACAGCTACGGCCCCGTCGAGAACGCACCTGCAGACAACGTGTACCCGGCAGGGACGATCGCCATGGCCAGGCAGAGCGAGAACGGCTACAGCATGGGCAGCCAGTTCTTCATCGTCTATGAGGACACGACCATCCCTGCGGACTCCGCCGGCGGTTACACCGTGCTCGGAACGGTCACGAGCGGACTCGACGAACTGAAGGCCCAGGTGACGGACAAGGGTGTCGCGGACGGTGCCACCGACGGCGCTCCTGCCATTCCCGTATCGATCACCGGCGTCGTCGTCGAATAGCCTTGCCGGGCGCACGCGCCGAGGTAATAGGCTTGAGCAGAGTTTCCGGTCGCGCGTGAGTGCGACACCCACAGCAAGGTGAGGCACGTGTCCAATTCAGACCAGCAACCATGGGGCCGCGTCGACGAGTCCGGCGCCGTCTTCGTCCGCGAGGGCGAGGACTGGCGCGAAGTGGGCCAGTACCCTGACGGAACCGCAGAAGAGGCTCTTGCCTACTTCGAACGCAAGTATGTCGACCTCGCCGGCCAGGTGACCCTGCTCGAGCAGCGCGTGAAGCGCGGCGCACCGGCCGCAGACGTCGCCAAGGCTGTGGCGCACCTCGCCACGAACCTCGAGGGAGCCAACGCCGTCGGCGACCTCGCCAGCCTCAAGACCAGGGTGGCCGCTCTCGATACGACCGTCGGCGAACTGACCGAACAGCAGGGCGAAGAGGCGAAGGCCGCAGTGGCCGAGGCACTTGCCGCCCGGACGGCGATCGTCGAAGAGGCCGAGAAACTCGCGGCCCAGGACCCGGCGAAGGCGCAGTGGAAGAACACCACCGAGCAGATCAACGCCCTGTTCGCGCAGTGGCAGACCCACCAGCAGGAGGGTCCGAAGCTTCCCAAGGGCGAGGCGAACGACCTCTGGAAGCGATTCCGTGCAGCGAAGTCGACCATCGAACAGAATCGGCGGGCATTCTTCGCCGAACTCGACTCGGTTCACCGCGATGCGAAGACCCGCAAGCAGGCGCTGATCGAGAAGGCCGAAGCCCTCATCGAGAAGGGCGCCGACGGCATCCCCGGTTACCGTGCCCTGCTCGACGAATGGAAGCAGTCGGGCCGGGCAGGCAAGCGACACGATGACGCTCTCTGGGCACGTTTCAAGGCTGCGGGCGACGCGATCTATGCCGCCAAGTCCGAGGTGGATGCCCACGACAACGCCGAATTCCAGGGGAACCTCGATCAGAAGCTCGAACTCCTCGCCGAGGCAGAGCCGCTGCTGGCTGAGAACGACCGTGACAAGCTCCGTTCGGCTCTTGCCGGCATCCAGCGTCGCTGGGACGAGATCGGCAAGGTCCCGCGTGACCAGGTCAAGAACGTCGAGGACCGCCTCCGCAAGGTCGAGCAGCACCTCCGCACGCTCGACGACGATCACTGGAAGCGCAACAACCCCGAGACGAAGGCACGCACCGAGGGGCTCGCAGGCCAGCTGAACGCCGCCATCGCGAAGCTCGAGAGCGAACTCGAAGATGCGAAGGCATCCGGTGACAAGGCGAAGATCGCCGAAGCCACCGACGCACTCGAGGCCAGGAAGCTCTGGCTCAACGCCCTGTCCTGATTCCCACGTTCCCACCATTCGACGTCCCGCTGTGCACCGCACAGCGGGACGTCGTACTTTTGCGGGGGCGAACGCGCACGCCTCGCCCGCAATCGTCGACGCACGCGATACAGTTTCCACCTGCACGTGCTGACCCGGCCCGAGCGCAGGCAGATCGCAGGGAGTCGACCGATGGCATCATCCGTCCGTGAATCAGGCTCGTCCAGGCGGATCGAGCCGCCTGCCGCCCCCTCCGACCGCACACGACGGCTCGCGCTCATCGCGTGCGCGGCGGCCGTCGTCCTCTTCGCGATCGTGGCCGCCGTCAGCTACGGCCAGTCGTACGTCGCCGAGCCCCTCGACCGGTGGTGGAGCGAGCTGATGCTCGACCAGAGGACGGAGACCGGGCTCGTGCTGGCCTGGATCCCCGCCGTCATCGGCGGGCCGATCTCGATGCTCATCATCGGACTGGTTCTCGTCGGCACTCTGCTGTACATGCGGTGGAAGCTCGTCGCCCTCATCGTCGCGGCGGCGATGGTGGCATCAGTGGCTCTGGCCGCGCCTCTCGCGGCGGTGGTTGCTCGCACCAGGCCGGAGGGCTCGCTCGCGGAGTCCGTTCCCACCTCGTTCCCCTCAGGGCACACGGCGATGGCCGCGACCGTTGCGGTGGTCCTCGGACTCGTCCTGCGTCACTGGCTCGTCTGGCTCCTGGGTGCTCTATGGGTGATCGTCATGGCGTGGAGCCGGACGTATCTCCAAGCCCACTGGCTCACCGATGTGATCGCCGGCGCCCTGCTCGGCGTGATCGCGGGCACAGTGGTCTGGTACGGCATCGAGACCATCCGGAGCCGACGGGCGGCCTCGGATCCCGCATCCTGAGCCGGCAGCGGAGTTGTCCACAGCGGTCGGTCGAGCGTCGCGTTGTGCACAGCAGCGCGGGGTGGCCACCCTGCCCGCTCGGAGGCAGGCATGCTGTAGGCCGTGTTCTCCGTTCCCCCGCTTCTCACCTCGGTCGTACTCCCCCGGGCCGAGTTGTCTGCCGCCCGCCTCGACGGCGAGCTCTTTCCGGTGGACGATGGGTGGGTGTGCGCTGACGAACCCGACAGCCCCGAGCTCCGCGCGCGGGCGCTCGGAGCGCTGCTCCCCCGATCGGTGGCGAGCGGACGGCTGGTGATGATCGGGGGCACCGCAGCCTGGCTGCACGGGGCGACGGATGCTCCGCCCTCGCGCCACGAGGTCTGCGCACGGAGCGATGAGCGGGCAGGTGTTCGGCTGCCGCACCGCTTCGTACTTCGCGAGCTCAGCCTGGCCGACGAGGAGGAGTGCAGGATCGGACCCCTCCGGGTGACGACGCCTGCACGGACGGCTTTCGATATCGGCAGGCGCGAGCCTCTTGGTCAGAGGGACCTCCTCGTGCTGCAGGCACTCGTTCTCCGCTACCGGATCGTGCCTTCCGATCTGGTCGGTGTCCGCGCCACGCCGCTGCCCGGGAGGCGACGGTCGCTCGACCTGATCGCCGCGGTGACTGCTCAGCCGCCGTTGACGCGGTAGACGTCGTAGACGGCGTCGATTCGGCGGACCGCGTTGAGGACCCGGTCAAGGTGGGTGGTGTCACCCATTTCGAAGACGAACCGGCTGATTGCGAGGCGGTTGGTCGATGTCGACACCGTCGCGGAGAGGATGTTGACGTGGTGTTCGCTGAGCACCCGGGTGACGTCGCTGAGAAGCCCGGCCCGGTCGAGCGCCTCGACCTGGATGTTCACGAGGAAGACGCTCTTCGAGGTCGGTGCCCATTCGACGTCGATCATCCGTTCGGGTTCCTTGAGCAGATCCTGCACGTTGTGGCAGTCGCTGCGGTGGACGGACACTCCGGACCCGCGTGTGACGAAACCGACGATGTCGTCGCCGGGAACCGGGGTGCAGCACTTCGACATCTTCACGAGGATGTCAGGGGCTCCACGAACGAGCACACCTGAGTCGCTGTGCGGCAGTTTGCGCGTGCGCCCGCGCACCGGGAAGTCGATGGCTTCGGCCTCGGCTTCGCTGTCACCCTGAAGCAGGGCGGCGACCTTCTCGAGCACCGACTGGGTCGAGACGTGTCCCTCGCCGACGGCGGCGTAAAGCGCCGAGACGTCTTCGTAGCGCATCTGTGCTGCGACTTCGGCGAACGAGTCCTGGCTCATCAGTTTCTGCAGGGGCAGGTTCTGCTTGCGCATGGCGCGAGCGATGGCATCCTTGCCCTGCTCGATCGCCTCGTCGCGGCGTTCCTTGGTGAACCACTGCCGGATCTTGTTGCGGGCCCTGGTGCTCTTGACGAAGCTCAGCCAGTCCTGGCTGGGCCCGGAGTCCGGGTTCTTCGAGGTGAAGACCTCGACGACGTCACCGCTGTTGAGCTCGGTCTCCAGAGGAACGAGGCGACCGTTGACCTTGGCACCCATCGTGCGGTGTCCGACCTCGGTGTGCACCCCGTACGCGAAATCGACGGGGGTCGCCCCGGCGGGGAGCCCGATTACGCGACCCTTCGGCGTGAAGACGTAGACCTCTTTGGCGCCGATCTCGAACCGCAGGGAGTCGAGGAACTCCCCCGGGTCGGCGGTCTCGGCCTGCCAGTCGGAGATGTGAGCCAGCCAGACCATGTCGTTCTCGTTGGCCTTGGCCCCGGCGCTCTTGCCGTTGACGTTCTCTTTGTACTTCCAGTGCGCCGCGACGCCGTACTCGGCGTGCTGGTGCATCTCGTGGGTGCGGATCTGGATCTCGACGCTCTTGCCGCCAGGACCGATGACCGTCGTGTGCAGCGACTGGTACAGGTTGAACTTCGGCGTGGCGATGTAATCCTTGAACCGGCCGGGGATCGGGGTCCAGCGGGCATGGATCGCACCGAGAACCGCGTAACAGTCGCGGACGGAGTTCACGAGGATCCGGATGCCGATGAGGTCGTAGATCTCATCGAAGTCACGACCGCGCACGATCATCTTCTGGTAGATCGAGTAATACTGCTTGGGCCGTCCGACCACCTTGCCGCGGATCTTCGCGACCTTGAGGTCTTCGTTGACGGCGTCGATGACCTGGTGGACGAGCTCTTCACGCTGCGGCGTGCGCTGCTTGACGAGGCTTTCGATCTCGGCGTAGAGCTTCGGGTAGAGGACCGCGAACGACAGGTCTTCCAGTTCCCACTTGATGGTCTGGATGCCGAGACGGTGCGCGAGCGGCGTATAGATCTCGAGGGTCTCTGTCGCCTTCTTCGCCGCCTTCTCCGGGGGGACGAAGCCCCACGTGCGCGCATTATGGAGGCGGTCGGCGAGCTTGATGACGAGAACGCGGATGTCCTTCGACATCGCCACGATCATCTTGCGGACGGTCTCGGCCTGGGCGCTTTCGCCGTACTTGACCTTGTCGAGCTTGGTGACACCGTCGACGAGCATGGCGACCTCGTCGCCGAACTCAGCCCTCAGCTCGTCGAGCCCGTACTCGGTGTCCTCGACCGTGTCGTGCAGAAGCGCAGCAGCGAGCGTCTTCGGCCCGATTCCCAGATCCGCGAGGATCTGAGCGACGGCGACCGGATGCGTGATGTACGGTTCGCCGCTCTGCCGTTTCTGTCCGCGGTGCGCCTTCTCGGCGACCGTGTAGGCACGTTCGATGATCGAGAGGTCGGCCTTCGGATGGTGCATCCGTGCCGTGCGCACCAGCCGGTCGACGGCGCCTGCCGGCTGGGCCTTCGAGAAGATCCGAGGGACAAGACGTCGCAGGGAGGCGCTCGACGATTGTGTTTCAGTCATCGGTCACCTCCTTCCGTACCATTATCTCGCGGAAATGAGGCAGGTCAGATCGCCGGAACGACGGCGGGCTGCTCCAGTGAGCGCTTACGGGCGGCCAGGACGCGGGCATCCCGCTTCTTGATGTCCGGTTCGTTCTGACGGAACAGTGCGTACAGCGGCGCTGCCACGAAGATCGTCGAATAGGTGGCGACGATGATGCCGACGAAGAGCGACAGCGAAATGTCACGCAGCGTCTCCGCTCCGAGGACGAAGTCACCGATGATGAGGATGGACGCCACAGGCAGTGCCGCGACAACGGAGGTGTTGATCGACCGCACCAGCGTCTGGTTGACGGCGAGGTTCACCGACTCCGCGAAAGTCCGTGGGGCGTTCTCCCCGTCCTCACTGGTGTTCTCCCTGATCTTGTCGAACACCACGACCGTGTCGTACAGGGAGTAGCCGAGGATCGTCAGGAAGCCGATGATGGCCGCCGGGCTGATCTCGAAGCCACTGAGTGAGTAGACACCGAGGGTGATGATGAGCACGTCGAGCAGTGCGATCATCGCAGCCGCAGACATCTTCCAGGTGCGGAAGTACAACGCCATCGTGATGAAGGCGAGTGCGAGGAAGATCAGGAGGCCGGTGATGGCCTGCCTGGTGACATCCTGTCCCCATGACGCGCCGATGAACGACGTCGCGACGTCGCTCTCGTCCACATCGAAGGCCGCGGCAAGCGCCTGGGAGACCTCGGTGGTCTCCGCACTGGTCAGCTGGCTGGTCTGGACGCGTACGGCGCTGTCACCGACGGTGGTGACTTTCGAGACGGCTTCGGGGACCACGCTCGCGACGGCATCCGTCGCCTTGTCCTGGTCGGCGGATGCCACGGACGAGATCGTGAACTGCGACCCACCGGTGAACTCGAAGCTCAGGTTGAACCCACCCTTGACGACGGGCACGAGGATCGAGAGAAGGACGAGGGCGATCGCGACGCTGAACCAGACCTTGCGGTTGCCCACGAAGTTGAACGAGCGCTTGCCCGTGTACAGGTCATTGCCGAATGTTGTCAGGCTTGCCATTAGGAATCCTTCTCCTGGCTCTTCTTTCCGCCTGCGGCGATGAGTTCGGCCTGCTTGCGTTCTGCGATCGTTTGGCGTTTGACTGCCTCACGGCTGGATTTCGCCGCCTTCGACTGGCTCACGTCGATCGGCTGGCGGAACTGGGCACGACCGCGGTAGACAGCGCCGAGTGCCGTCGGGTCGAGTCCGGTGAGTGGATGCCCGCTGGAGAAGAACCGGGTGGTTGCGAGCAACTGCAGGGTCGGGTGAGTGAAGAGCACGACGACGATGACGTCGATGATCGTGGTGATACCAAGTGTGAACGCGAAGCCCTTCACGTTGCCGACGGCGAGTGCGTACAGCACGACGGCGGCCAGGAGGTTGACACCCTTCGACGCGTAGATCGTGCGCTGCGCACGACGCCAGCCGGCCTCGACCGCCGATTCGAGCCCACGGCCGTCGCGGAGTTCGTCTCGTATTCGCTCGAAGTAGACGATGAACGAGTCCGCCGTGAAGCCGATCGCGACGATCAGACCCGCCACACCTGCCAGCGACAGTCGGTAGCCGCTTCGCCAGGACAGGATCGCGATCACGAGGTAGGTCAGGATTCCGGCGACGATGAGCGACGCGATGGTGACGAAGCCGAGGAGGCGGTACTGGAACAGCGTGTAGATGGCGACGAGGATGAGGCCGATGATGCCGGCGATGATGCCGATCTGGAGCTGGCTGGATCCGAGAGTCGCCGAGATCTGGTCGGAGCTCTGCACCGTGAAGCTGATCGGCAGCGCGCCGTACTTGAGCTGGTCGGCGAGTGTCTTGGACGATTCCTGCGTGAAGTTTCCGGAGATCTCGGGCTTGCCGTCGCTGATCACAGCGAGGGTCTGAGGAGCTGAGATGACCTGGTTGTCGAGCACGATCGCGAACTGGTTCTGCGGGCTCTGCAGGCCGTTGAGCCTCGAGGTGACGTCGGCGAACTGCTCGGTCCCCTCGGAGTTGAAGACGAGGTTCACCGCCCACTCACCGGTGGTGGCTCCCGACTGCGTGGTTCGCATCCCGTTCGTGGCGTTCGTGATCTGCGAACCCTCGACCTCGACCGGGCCGAGGATGTACTTCACACTGCCATCGGCTTCACAGGCGATGATCGGTTCGTCAGCGGGCTGGACCACGCCGGCTTCGACGGGCTCGTTGCAGTCGAATGCCTGGAACTCTGCCTGCAGTGCAGGAGTGACCTGGCTGAGGTCGCTCGGGCTGGTCGGCTCGGCGGTCGGGGTGCTCGGCAGCGACGGGTCCGGTGTCGGGTACGGGGTTTCGGTTCCGTCCTCGCCGACGAACGTGTTCGACGGTTCCCCGGCCACGAGGACCGGCCGGAACTCGAGTTTCGCCGAGGCCTCGATGCGGTTGCGTGTCTCCTCGTCGGCTTCACCGGGGATCGAGACGACGACGTTGCTGCCCTCGGTGTTCACCTCGGCCTCGGAGACACCCGACGCGTCGACGCGCTGGCGGATGATGGCCACAGCCTGGTTGAGCTGTTCCTGCGAGACCTGCTCGCCACTCTGGACATTGGGCTGCAGGATGATCTGCGTTCCACCCTCGAGGTCCAGGGCGAGCTTGGGGGCCCAGCTGGCTCCGCCCCACAGGATCCCGCCGACAAGGACGCCAAGGAGAGCAAGGGTGATGACACCCAGCCAGGACAGGGAGCGCCATGCCTTACGGACGGGCGTCAACTTCGACTGTGCCAACTACGTACTCAGCTTTCTATGACCGCCCCACCCGCTGGGAGGCGGGAGGGACGCTTCGAGGATGGTGCGAAATCACTGCGAAC
The DNA here is from genome assembly GCF_056713165.1 of Mycetocola sp. Y171. Classification (NCBI taxonomy): domain Bacteria; kingdom Bacillati; phylum Actinomycetota; class Actinomycetes; order Micrococcales; family Microbacteriaceae; genus Mycetocola; species Mycetocola sp. Y171. The sequence continues at coordinate 906,625 of NZ_JBWYGX010000002.1, read as the reverse complement.
AGCGCTGGGAGCGGCGACGCTCCTCAGGAAGACTACTGGTCAGCGTTCTTCTCACGTGAATCGGTGGCCGGCTTGGCCTCTGTCGGGTCGACGCGCTCACCGAATTCGGGCTCGGTCGGGAACGTCGCAGGCTCGGCCGGGTATGCGGCGCTGTCTTCGTTGATCTGCTCGGGAGCGTCTGCTTCGACGCCCTCGTCAGCCTCTTCGACCGGTGCGGGCTCGTCGTCGAGGAAGCGGACGATGGTCTGGCGGTGAACGGTGAGAACGTTGCCGGGGCTGGTCTCGACCTGGACCTTGTCGTCGTTCACGCTGAGGATGGTGCCGAAGACACCGAAGTTGGTCATCACTTCGGCGCCGGGCACGACCTTCGACTGCTTCTCTGCCATGTCCTTCTTGCGCTTCTGTCCGTTGCGGAACATGAAGAAGATGAGGACGGCGAGGATGGCAAGCATGCCAATGCTGAGGGGATCCATGAGTTCTTGTGAAGCCTTCCGCGGTTGTTCAACCGCAAGGGTAGGGAGTGGGGCCGATGGGCCAATCTGAATTATAGAACATCAGGCAGCAGAGAACCCTGAGCATGCGGTACCCCAAAGTGCGCGAAAGCCTGAGGCGTGGCCATCCTGCCGCGTGGGGTTCGCGTGATCAGGCCGATTCGGACCAGGAAGGGTTCGACGACGCTCTCGACCGTCTCCGCCTCTTCGCCGACGGACACAGCCAGGGTGTTCAGCCCGACTGGGCCTCCCCCGAACCTCGTCAGCATAATCTCCATCACTGCGCGGTCGAGGCGGTCGAGGCCGAGTTCGTCGACGTCGTACAGGTTGAGAGCGGCCCGGACGGACGCCTTGTCGGCAGGAGTCCGGTGCACGAGGACGTAGTCGCGGACGCGGCGAAGCAGTCTGTTGGCGATACGCGGGGTCCCGCGGCAGCGGCCGGCGATCTCGGCGAGGGCATCCGCCTCGATCGGGAAGTCGAGCATCCTGGCTGCCCGGTGGAGAACCTGCTCCAGTTCCGGCTTGTCGTAGAACTCGAGGTGCGCGGTGAAACCGAAGCGATCGCGCAGCGGATTCGGCAGGAGGCCGGATCGTGTGGTCGCGCCGACGAGAGTGAACGGTGCCAGGTCGAGGGGCACAGAGGTCGCCCCCTGGCCCTTGCCGACCATGATGTCGATGCGGAAGTCTTCCATCGCGAGGTAGAGCATCTCTTCCGCCGAGCGCGCCATCCGGTGGATCTCGTCGATGAAGAGCACTTCGCCGGGGACCAGACTCGACAGGACGGCCGCGAGATCGCCTGCGTGCTGGATGGCCGGACCGCTCGACATCCGGAGCGGCTTCTGGCTCTCGTGCGCCACGATCATGGCGAGAGTGGTCTTGCCGAGTCCTGGCGGCCCGGCGAGGAGGATGTGGTCGGCGGTGCGGCCCTGGATCGCGGCTGCCTTCAGCAGCAGTTCGAGCTGACCGCGTACCTTCGTCTGGCCGACGAACTCGGCGAGGCTCTGTGGCCGGAGGGCGCCCTCGAAGACGAGTTCAGCGTCCGACTCAGGTTCGGGATTGGTGAGATCGACGTCGGTCATGCGCGCGCACCGGTCGTGCTGTGCTGTGCGGGGCCGAGTTGTGCGAGGGCGAGCCTGAGCAGGGTCTGCACGGGCGAGGTACCTGCATCAGGGTTGGCGGCGATGACGTCGCTGACGGCCTGCCCGGCCACCTTCTCCGACCAGCCGAGACCGACGAGTGCGACGACGACCCTGTCGCCCGTCGGTGTGCCAGCGACCGGCGCAGCTGTCTCGGTGTGGGCGATGAGCTTGCCTGCGAGCGAGACGACGATGAGCTTCGCGGTCTTCGGGCCGATCCCTGACACCTTGCGGAAGGCCGCATCGTCTTCGGAGGCGACGGCCGCAGCGATCTGGCCTGGACCGAGAACGCTGAGCACCCCGAGGGCGGATTTCGGGCCGACACCGGTGACGCCGGTCAGCAACTGGAACACGGCGAGTTGCTCGCGGGTCTCGAACCCGAAGAGGCTCATCGAGTCCTCGCGGACGATGAACGACGTGTGGATGAAGGCCTGGTCGCCGACGCGCAGCGCCAGCGCGTGCTCAGGGGTGACGTGCACCGCGTAGCCGATTCCGCCGACATCGATGACGACGTCGCCGCCGACGGCCGAGAGCACTGTTCCACGCACGCTTGAAATCACCTTTCAAGCCTACGTGGGGCATCCGACAGACACCGGACCGCCACGCTCGACGCGTGCACTCCGTGAGGCTGTCGCGGTGAGGCCCGGGGTTCGTTGGTCGCTAAATGCGGTGATCGCCTGCGCGTTGCCGCACATCGTGACATATGAACGGGTACGGGCGGGCCGCACGACGCTCATCCGTCGCCTACTTGCCTCGCGCGGCCCGTTCCGCGCGGGCCCAGGCCTCCTGCGCCGGGGTGAGGGTGGTGGATGCTGCTCCCCCGGCGGGCACGACTCCCCCGCGCCACGCGTGACAGATCGCGATGGCCAGGGCGTCGGCGGCATCCGCAGGCTGCGGTGGCTCGGCGAGTCCGAGAACACGCGCGACCATCGTCGCGACCTGTTTTTTGTCTGCCGATCCGTAGCCGGTGATGGATGCCTTCACCTCGGAGGGCGTGTGAAGGCCGACCCGCAATCCACGCTTAGCCGCCGCGTGGAGGGCGAGCCCGGAGACCTGGGCAGTTCCCATCACGGTGCGGAGGTTGTGCTGCGCGAAGACACGTTCCACCGCGACGGCGCCGGGGAGGAACTCGTCGAGCGCCTCGTCGATTCCGCGCCCGATGACGAGCAGTCGCTGGTCGATCGAAGCATCGAGGTCGCTCCGCACGACCGTGTAGTGAACCAGCCTGGCCTTCCGGTTGGGCTCGACGTCGACGATCCCGATCCCGCAGCGTGTGAGGCCGGGGTCGACGCCGAGCACCCGGAGGGTCATCGGTCGGTCCTAGTCGTCCTGCGCGTGCAGTTCGGCCTGAACCTCAGGCGACAGCTCGTAGTTGCTGTAGATGTTCTGCACGTCGTCGGAATCCTCGAGCGCGTCGATGAGCTTGAAGATCTTGCGTGCGGTTTCCGCGTCGACCTCGACCTTGAGGTTGGGCACGAACGCAGCGTCGGCCGAGTCGTAGTCGATGCCGGCCTCCTGCAGGGCGGTACGGGTGGCCACGAGGTCGGACGGGTCAGTGATGATCTCGAAGGTCTCACCCTCGTCGACGACCTCTTCGGCACCGGCGTCGAGCACGGCGGCGAGGATGTCGTCCTCGGTCGTGTCAGCGGCTGGAACGACGATGATGCCCTTGCGTGCGAAGTTGTATGCGACGCTTCCTGGGTCGCCCATCGTGCCGCCGTTGCGGCTCATCAGGGTGCGGACATCGGCCGCAGCACGGTTCTTGTTGTCGGTGAGACACTCGATCAGGAGGGCGACACCGTGCTGGGCATAGCCCTCGTACATGATCGTCGTGTAGTCGACGGAGTCACCGGAGAGGCCGGCGCCGCGTTTGACGGCCCTGTCGATGTTGTCATTGGGAACCGAGGTCTTCTTGGCCTTCTGGATGGCGTCGACGAGGGTCGGGTTGCCTGACAGGTCGGCGCCGCCCATTTTCGCGGCGACTTCGATGTTCTTGATGAGCTTCGCGAACGCCTTGGCACGGCGAGAGTCGGTGATCGCCTTCTTGTGCTTGGTCGTAGCCCACTTGGAGTGTCCGGACATGTGCTCCCTTACTGGATGTCTAACCGCATCAGTCTAAATCACGCGGCGCTCGACCGCCGGAATCAGCGTGTGCGTGTGCGTACCTTCTCGAGAAAGTGTGCGTGGAATCGGATTTCGCCGGTGACCTCGGGGTGGAAAGAGGTTCCGAGCAGGTTCCCCTGCTCGACTGCGACGACCCGGCCGTCCGCAAGTGCGGCCAGGACGGTGGCCTTCGGCCCGACCGTCTCGACGATCGGGGCACGGATGAAGACGGCGTGCACCGGTGGTCCACCGAGGACGGGGACGTCGAGGTCCGTCTCGAACGAGTCGAGCTGCGACCCGAAAGCGTTCCGCCTGACGGCGACGTCGAGGCCGCCGAGCGTCTGCTGCCCCGCGATGCCCTCGACGATCCGGTCGGCGAGCATGATCAGCCCCGCGCACGTTCCGTAGACGGGGAGCCCTGAGGCGATGGCCGCTTTCAGGGGCTCGGCGAGACCGAACGCGCGCGACAGTTTGTCCTGAACGCTCGACTCCCCACCGGGGATGACGAGACCGTCCACGGCGGCGAGCTCCTCGGGGCGCCGGACGTGGATGACATCTGCCCCGAGACCCCGGAGAACGAGAGCGTGCTCCCGGAAATCGCCCTGGAGGGCGAGAACCCCGACCTGCGGCGTACCGCTACCAGCCACGTTCGGCGAGGCGGTGCGGGGCGGCGAGGTCCGACACGTTGATGCCGACCATGGCCTCACCGAGTCCGCGAGACACCTCTGCGATGATCTTCGCGTCGTCGTAGAAGGTCGTGGCCTTCACAACGGCAGCTGCGCGCTTCTCGGGGTTGCCCGACTTGAAGATGCCTGAGCCGACGAAGACGCCGTCTGCACCGAGCTGCATCATCATCGCGGCGTCGGCCGGGGTGGCGACACCACCGGCCGTGAACAGGACGACGGGAAGCTTTCCGGTCTCGGCGATCTCAGCGACGAGGTCGTACGGAGCCTGAAGCTCCTTGGCCGCGACGTAGAGTTCGTCCTTCGACATCGACGTGAGAGACGCGATCTCGCTCTTGATCTTGCGGATGTGCTTGGTGGCCTCCGAGACGTCGCCCGTGCCTGCCTCACCCTTCGAGCGGATCATGGCCGCACCCTCGTTGATGCGGCGGAGCGCCTCACCGAGGTTGGTCGCGCCACAGACGAAGGGGACGGTGAACTCCCACTTGTCGATGTGGTTCACGTAGTCAGCCGGGCTCAGCACCTCTGATTCGTCGATGTAGTCGACGTCGAGTGCTTCGAGGACCTGGGCCTCGACGAAGTGGCCGATGCGGGCCTTCGCCATCACGGGGATGGAGACCTCGGCGATGATCGACTCGATCAGGTCGGGGTCGGACATCCGTGCGACACCGCCCTGGGACCGGATGTCTGCGGGCACGCGCTCGAGGGCCATGACGGCCACGGCGCCGGCGTCCTCGGCGATGCGTGCCTGCTCCGCTGTGACGACGTCCATGATGACGCCACCCTTCAGCATCTCTGCAAGGCCGCGCTTGACGCGGTTGGAACCCAGTTCGCCGGTGTTGGTGCTGTTAGTCATAATGCTCAATCCTAGATCGTTGAAGAGGGGCGTGCCGTCGTGATGACGGAGCCAGGGGTCAGGTAGTCGGCCAGGCTTCGGCGATCGCCTCGCGGACGTCGCCGAGAAGCTGCGGGAGCGCCTTCGTCTTCGCGATGATCGGCAGGAAGTTCGCGTCCTGCGCCCACCGGGGCACGATGTGCTGATGCAGGTGACCGGCGATGCCCGCGCCTGCGACGATGCCCTGGTTCATGCCGATGTTGAAGCCGTCGTTCTTCGACACGGTGCGGACGACGGTCATCGCCGTCTGGGTCAGTGAACCGATCTCGGCCACTTCCTCCGGCGTCGCCTGGTCGTAGGTCGGGATGTGACGGTACGGGCACACGAGAAGGTGACCGCTGTTGTACGGGAACAGGTTCAGCAGGACGTATGCATGCGTGCCCCGAGCGACGATGAGAGCATCCTCGTCGTTCATCTGCGGTGCCAGGCAGAACGGGCAGTCGTCCTCATGGGGCTGCTGACCGTGCTGGATGTACACCAGCCGATGCGGGGTCCACAGCCGCTGGAACTCGTCGGGGACGCCGGCGAGGTGCGCGCTCGATTCAACCGACTCTGCCACAGGGATGCCGGGTTCGTCCGGCTCCCTGTGGTCGTCGACGCCTAGTCGAGCCATGCTGTCGACACCTGCGCACGCGAGTCGATCGAGGAACGGATCCGGGCGATGGCGTCGGCCACGGGGATGCCGTTGAGCTGGGTTCCATCACGGAACCGGAAGCTGACGGCACCGTTCGCACGGTCCTCCTCGCCCACGATGAGCTGGAACGGAACCTTCGATTTGGTGTGCGTGCGGATCTTCTTCTGCATCCTGTCGTCGGAGTGGTCGACGTGGGCCCGCACGCCAACAGCGGTGAGCTGGGCGATCACGTCGTCCAGGTATGCGCCGTATTCATCCGCCACCGGGATGCCGACGACCTGCACCGGGGAGAGCCAGACCGGGAAGGCACCCGCATAATGTTCGGTGAGCACACCGAAGAACCGCTCGATCGAGCCGAACAGTGCGCGGTGGATCATCACCGGGCGCTGGCGGGTCCCGTCCGCTGCCGTGTACTCGAGTTCGAAACGTTCGGGGAGGTTGAAGTCGAGCTGGATGGTCGACATCTGCCAGGTCCTGCCGATGGCATCACGGGCCTGCACCGAGATCTTGGGCCCGTAGAACGCCGCTCCACCCGGGTCTGGCACGAGTTCAAGACCGGATGCCTCGGCGACCTCCTGCAGGGTACGCGTCGCTTCATCCCACGCCTCGTCGCTTCCGACGTACTTCACAGGGTCCTTCGTCGACAGCTCGAGGTAGAAGTCGTCGAGTCCGTAGTCCTTGAGCAGGCCGAGCACGAAGTTCAGGGTGCCGGTGAGTTCGTCCTTCATCTGTTCGCGGGTGCAATAGATGTGGGCGTCGTCCTGGGTCAACCCGCGGACACGGGTCAGCCCGTGGACGACTCCGGACTTCTCGTATCGGTAGACGGTGCCGAACTCGAACAGCCGCATCGGGAGGTCACGGTACGAGTGCGCACCTGCACGATAGATGAGGTTGTGCATCGGGCAGTTCATTGGCTTCAGGTAGTAGTCCTGGCCGGCCTTGCGCACGTCGCCGTTCTCATCGTATTCCGCGTCGATGTGCATCGGCGGGAACATCCCGTCGCGGTACCAGTCCAGGTGACCGGAGATCTCGTAGAGGTTGCCCTTGGTGATGTGGGGCGTATTGACGAAGGAGTAGCCCTCCTCGATGTGCCGCTTGCGCGAGTACCCCTCGAGTTCGTTCCGGATGATGCCGCCGTTCGGGTGGAACACCGGCAGCCCTGACCCGAGTTCCTCGGGGAAGCTGAACAGGTCGAGCTCGGCGCCGAGCTTGCGGTGGTCGCGTTTCGCCGCCTCCTCGAGCCTGGCCTGGTAGGCACGAAGCTCGTCCTTGGTCGGCCAGGCCGTCCCGTAGATGCGCTGAAGCTGCGGGTTCTTCTCCGAACCGCGCCAGTACGCCGCGGCGACACGCATGAGCGAGTAGCCGTTGCCGATCATCCGGGTGTTCGGAAGGTGAGGTCCCCGGCAGAGGTCTTTCCACTCGGTCTCGCCGGTCTTCGGGTTGACGTTGTCGTAGATGGTGAGCTCTGCTCCCCCGACCTCGACGTTCTCGTTGTCCTCAGTGGCCGACGATCCTCCCTTGAGCCCGATGAGCTCGAGCTTGTACGGTTCGTCGGCGAGCTCCTCGCGGGCTTCCTCATCAGACACCACCCGGCGAACGAATCGCTGGCCCTGCCGGATGATCCGGTCCATCTCTTTCTGAAGCGCTTTGAGATCTTCAGGGGTGAACGCCTCACGCACGTCGAAGTCGTAATAGAAACCGTCGGTGACGGGCGGGCCGATGCCGAGCCGGGCGTCCGGGTTCACCTTCTGAACGGCCTGTGCGAGCACGTGGGCCGCTGAATGACGGAGGATGCTGAGACCGTCCGGTGAATCGATGGTCACCGCTTCGACCTCGTCGGTGTCCGTGATCGTCGTCGCCAGATCCTTCAACTCGCCGTTGACGCGCATTGCGACAACGGATCGGTCGGTAAATCGTGCGAATCCGTCAGACACCTGGTGTGCTCCTCTGTTTGGTAAAAGACTCTCCAACTTTAGCGCCGTCGGCCGTGTCGCCCGTTCGCGTGCCCGGTGGCCGTTCGCCCGCCCCTAGAGTGAGTGCACCCCAAGACGTGAGAGTGAGGAACACGCCGTGCCCGCTTCAGTCCGACCGCGCCCCCTCGTGGCCTTCGCGCCGTTCCTTCTCGTCAGCGTGATTCATCTCATCGGTCAGCTCATGCCGTCCCCGGTCCTGACCACTCTGACGAAACCCCTTCTCATCCCGTTCCTGGCGATCGCGGTCATCTGGTTCCTCCGCCGGTCGCTGTCGCGCGCTGCGATCCTGCTGCTCGGTGCCCTGCTGTTCAGCTGGCTGGGCGACCTCGCCCTCCTGATCCCCGGCGGCACGTGGTTCCTCATCGGCCTCGTGCTTTTCCTCCTCGCCCATGTTGCGTACATCGCGCTGTTCTCGTCCGATGTGGGAGTAGGTCGTCCCCGTCGGTGGAGCCTGGTTTACGGCGTCTGGTTCGCCGCCCTCATCCTCGTTCTCGCGCCGCACCTCGGCGGAATGCTGGTCCCCGTCGTCGTGTACGGGCTCGTGATCTGCTCGATGGCCGTTGTCGCCACGCGCTGCGGCGGCACAGTCGTCGCCGGTGCGACTCTGTTCCTTCTCTCGGACTCCCTGCTCGCCGTGAACACGTTCGTCGCCGACATCGAGATCCCTGCAGTCGACTTCCTGGTCATGCTGACGTATCTGGCCGGACAGGGCCTCATCGCGCTGGGCATTGCGCGTCTGCTTGTCCGGGCCGACGAACCGATCGAGGCAGGAGCCATCCGATGACTCAGAATTGCCCCTACCGTTTCGTCCACGGCGACCTCACCCTGCTCGTCAGGCGCTGGGGTGCACGGAAGGCACCCGGTTCGCCGCAATACGTCCTTGTGCATGGCATCGGAGTCTCGTCGAGGTACTTCACCAGGCTGGCGACGCTCCTCGCCCGGTCAGGAACCGTGTTCGCCGTCGAGCTCCCGGGTTTCGGCGGTGCGCCACGGCCCGAACACGAACTGACCGTCGAGGCTGGCGCCGAGCTCCTGTCCGCCTTCCTGAGGGCGGAAGGCCTCGACGCGGCCATCCTGGTCGGCCATTCGATGGGGTCGCAGTTCACTGTCGAGGTCGCCGCTCGCGGCTCGGATCGCGTCGCTGGACTCGTCCTCATCGGAGCCGTCGTGGACGAACGTGCCCGGGCTCCGTGGCAGCAGGGCATGCGCCTGGCACGCGATGTTCTCCGGGAATCCCCGACGGCGAACTGGATCGTCGGCACCGACTACCTCCGGAGTGGTCTCCGGTGGTACCTCACCGAACTGCCGGTGATGCTCGGTTACCGAATCGAGCATCGCATCCGGTCCGTAGCGGTTCCGGTTCTCGTCCTTCGGGGCGAGCGCGATCCGATCGCACCCCACGGTTGGTCGTCCGCCCTCGCCGCGCGCGCAGTTGACGGGCGACTCGTCGATGTGCCGGGCGGGGCGCATGTCGTTCAGCACACTGCGGCGGAGACGGTTGCTCGGATTCTGGAGGAATTCGAGGCTGGATCCTCGGGCTCTACGACGCCGGAGCGGCCGACGCGCCAGGAGCGGTAGTCTCCCCGGCCCCAGCGGACGGTGCAGGCTTCTTCTCGCGTTTCGTTCGCTTCTTCGCCGGGCGGTCGAGCGACGTGTCCGGCCCGTTCCAGACCTTGACGATCGCCCATGCCACTGCGGCGATCGGTACGGCGAGCACGGCACCGGTGATCCCACCGAGGATCGTCCCGGCGGTGAGGGCGACGAGGATGACGAGGGGGTGCAGCTTGAGCGACTGGGCCATGACGGTGGGCTGGAGGAAGTTGCCCTCGAGCTGGTTCACGACGATGGCGGCGGCAATGACGAGGAGCGCTGTCAGCGGGCCGTTCTCGGTGCCGACGAGGGCGACAAGCGCGGCGAGGATGCTGGCGACCGTCGCACCGACGATCGGGACGAACCCGCTGAGGAAGATGATCACGGTGAGCGGGAGGGCGAGCGGGACTCCGAGGATGAAGAGGACCGCCCCGATGAAGAACGCGTCGACGAAAGCGATGAGGGCCGTCCCTCGCACGTAGCCGCCGAGTACCCGGACACCTGTGTGGCCGATCCGGACGCCGCGGTCGAGGCGTTCGCCGTGCAGCGGCTTGAGGAAGAAGTTCCAGATGGTGTCGCCGTCCTTCAGGAAGAAGAACAGGATGACGATGGCCAGGACCAGGCCGGTGATGATGTTCGCGGCGGCCGACACCCCCGCGAGGGCTCCTGTACCGAACTGGCTGCTGGTGAGGAAGTCGACGGCGGCGTCACGGGCATCGTCGATCTGCTGCTGATCGATCGGCAGAGGACCGTCTTCCAGCCAGGTCAGGAGCTGGTCGAGGCCCTTCACCGCCGAGGCAGCAAGTTCGTTCCACTGGTCCCTCACGGCGAACACGATCATGGTGACGATGCCCCCGAAGACGAGCGCTCCGCTGAGGAGGGCCGCCCAGGCGGCGAGCAGATTCGACATGAAGCGGCGAAGCCACATGATCACAGGGGCAGCAGCGGCAGCCACGATCAGTGCGATGAGCAGCGGGATCACGACGAGCTTGATCTGGACCAGCGACCACACGAGCACGGCGCCCAGCGTGATGATGAGGAGGAGCTGGACGCTGCGGGTTCCGAGGTACCCGATCCGGTCGGTCCACAGGTCGCGCAGAGTGGGTTTGGCTGTGACGGGTCGAGCGTCGCTGTCAGCGTTCATCGTGCCAGCCTAGTTAGTTCCGGCAAACGGCCGAGCCGGTTGCGCTCGCGCGTCGTGCACGGTACTTGTCCCGCGCCTATGCGTCAAGGTGGTCGACGCCGGAACGATGGCGGGCGTAGACAGGACGGCATGAGAGCACTCACCTGGCAGGCAAAACGATCCGTCTCCGTCGAAACCGTCCCCGACCCGACCATCCAGAAACCGACGGATGTCGTCATCCGCGTCACCTCCGCCGCGATCTGCGGTTCCGACCTGCATCTGTATGAGACGCTCGGCCCGTTCCTCGACAAGGGCGACGTGCTCGGCCACGAGACGATGGGTGTCGTCGAGGAGGTCGGCTCCGCGGTCACGCGCCTCTCCCCAGGCGACCGCGTGGTCATCCCATTCGTCATCGCGTGTGGCGACTGCTACATGTGCAACCGCGGTCTCCACTCACAGTGTGAGACGACCCAGATGACCGAGCAGGGTACAGGCGCACAGCTCTACGGGTTCAGCCAGCTCTACGGCTCGACTCCTGGCGGTCAGGCCGAACGCCTTCGGGTCCCCCTGGCCGACTTCAACGCCACCAAGGTCGGGCACGACCTGCCCGACGAACGCTACCTCTTTCTGAGCGACATCCTGCCGACCGCCTGGCAGGGTGTGCGTTACGCCGACCTGCCAGACGACGGCACCCTCATCGTGATGGGCCTCGGCCCTGTGGGGCAGTTCGTGAGCAGGATCGGTAAACATCTCGGTCATCGAGTGCTCGCCGTCGAACCGGTCACTGAACGACGAGTGATGGCCGAACGTTACGGCGTTGAGACCTTCGACCTGACGGATGACGTGGTGGCGCGACTCCGTGACGCCACAGACGGGCGCGGCGCTGACTCCGTTGTCGAGGCCGTCGGCATGGAAGCCCACGGCAGCCCTGGCGCGACGCTCGCCCAGAACGCGGTCGGCCTTCTGCCGGATGGCATCGCCAGAAAGCTGATGAACACGGCGGGCGTCGACCGTCTCGAGGCGCTGTACAACTCGTTCGACTCCGTTCGCCGGGGTGGCACGGTGTCTTTGAGCGGCGTCTACGCGGGTGAAGCGGACCCCATTCCGATGAAGTCCCTGTTCGACAAACAGGTGAGCATCCGGATGGGACAGTGCAACGTGCAGCACTGGCGCGATGAGCTGCTTCCGCTGGTCGAGGACCCGTCCGACCCGCTTGGCGTCGAGGATCTCGTCACCCACCGGGTGCCGCTCGACAAGGCACCCGAGATGTACGAGATGTTCCAGAAGAAGGAGAACGGCTGCATCAAGGTCGTGCTGAAGCCGTAGCGTTCAGGCGGTGCCGGCCGTCACGGGCGGCACCGCCCGCACGGCTCAGGCCCGGGTCTTGAGTTCTGCGCCGCGCGCCACGAGGGCGTAGATGATGGTCACGTCGATTGCGATGACGATGAGTGCCCACCAGGGTTGCGACGGCAGGACCATCATCTGCACGACCCCGCTGATCGCGGCCAGGATGATGGCGAGAACACGGGCCCAACCGGCCTCCCGGAACAGGGCGACCGAGGTGAGGATCAGCAGTGTGCCGATGATCAGGTTCCACCAGCCCCACCCGGACGCGTCGAACAGGAAGACGCTCCCCTCGACCACGGTGAAATATGTGCTCGGCCCGACCACGGCCACGAGGCCCTGGACGACGCTGAAAAGACCATTGAGAAGGAGAATGACCGCAGCGAACTGGACCCACCCGGCCCAGACGGTCGGCGTGGCACGCGTCCCGGAATTGACAGTACTCATGGTGTGAACCGCTTCCCATCTGATCTGCGGCCGACCCGAACGATGTGATCTGCCGTGTCTATCGTGGGCCCCGATTATCCTCCGGCCGCGTCCCGGCGGTCAACGGATCCCGAGCGCCTGTACCCAGCTTCACCCTGACCGGGTGACGACTCCGGCGGGGCCCGATCGCATGATGTCTGTGGAGGCGAATTCTGAAGACGGGTGTGCAGATGAAGACCTACCCTTTGATCGCCGATCATGGCCTGATCGGTGATCTCCAAACCGCCGCGCTGGTGTCCACAGACGGGACCGTCGACTGGTTCTGCAGCCCGCGTTTCGACTCACCCAGCATTTTCGCCTCGCTCCTCGACGCGGATCGCGGGGGTCATTTCGCCGTACGCCCCCGCGCCGACACATTCGACTCGAAGCAGCTCTACTTGCCGGATACCGCGATCCTCGTCACCCGTTTCCTGACGGAGGAGGGTGTGGGGGAACTGGTCGACTTCATGCCGGTGACCGGAAGCGCGACGAGCGAGCTGCACTGCCTGGTGAGAATGATCCGCTGTGTCCGTGGGCGGATGACGTTTGACATCGAGGTCGCCCCTCGATTCGGCTACGGGCAGCTGACCCATACCCTCAGTGTCGGGGACCACGGAGCGACCTTCGAAGCAGGCGACACCCGGCTTGCCCTGAGCCTCATCCGAGAGGACGGGGCCGAGGAACTGGGAAGCCTCGCTGCGACTGATGACGGTGCCATCCACGGGGCGTTGAGCCTCGAGGAGGGGCAGATGCGTGGGTGCGTTCTGGAGACAGGCGCGCTTGCCGTCCCGCTGAGGAGACGCCCGGCGGATGCCATCCGGCTTCTCGAAGAGACGACGGAGTTCTGGCAGGACTGGATCGGCAGATCGACATATCGAGGACGCTGGCGTGAACAGGTGGAGCGATCCGCCATCACGTTGAAACTTCTCACCTACGCCCCTACCGGAGGCCTGGTGGCCGCTCCCACCGCCGGGCTGCCCGAACAGATCGGCGGTGAACGCAACTGGGACTATCGGTACACCTGGGTGCGCGATGCGTCGTTCTCGGTTCACACCCTGGTCAGGTTGGGGTTCACCGATGAAGCCGTCGCTTTCGGCCAGTGGCTTCGGGACCGTGCGACGGAGCACGTGGAGAGCGAGACCGGCCCGCTCAACATCATGTACAGGATCGACGGTGACCCTGACCTACAGGAGGATCTCGTCGAGGGGTGGGAGGGCTACAAGGGCTCCTACCCGGTGCGGATCGGCAACGGGGCCGCCGGGCAGCTTCAGCTCGACATCTACGGCGAAGCGCTGGACGCCGTCTACGCCCTCGATCGGGCCGGTGTCACGATCGGACAGCCCGGCTGGGCAGGCATCTGCACCCTTCTCGACTGGCTCGCAGACAACTGGGATCAGCCGGAGGAGGGCATCTGGGAGACCAGGGGCGGGCGCAGGAATTTCACCTACGGTCGGCTGATGTGCTGGGTCGCGTTCGACCGGGCGATCCGCCTGGCGACTGCCCTCGGCAGACCGGCGGACCTGTCACGGTGGATCGTCGAACGCGACGCCATCTACAGCCAGATCATGGAGCATGGGTGGAACGCCGACCGTTCGGCGTTCGTGCAGCAGTATGGGGAGACCGTCCTCGACGCCTCGCTGCTGAAGATGCCTCAGGTCGGTTTCGTGTCATCCCACGATCCCCTGTGGCAATCGACGCTGGACGCCATGGACGAAGAACTGGTGTCGGACAGCCTCGTGTACAGGTACGACCCAGCGGCGTCGCCCGACGGTCTCCGCGGGTCAGAGGGAACGTTCTCCCTGTGCACGTTCCTGTACGTCGATGCCCTGGCGCGGGCGGGTCGGGTCGATGCGGCACGGCTGACCTTCCAGAAGATGCTCACATACGCGAACCATCTGGGCCTGTACTCGGAGGAGATCGCCGTCACCGGAGAACAGATCGGAAACTTCCCCCAGGCATTCACCCATCTGGCGCTCATCGACGCCGCGCTAACCCTGGACGATGCGCTCGAAGACTCCGCACACGACCGGAGACCGTCGACACCAGGCGGTCGGCGCGACCTCTGATCGGATCATTCGACTTCGACGGTCTCGATGTCCTCACTCGCTGTCGCAGGAACAGTGACGACGGGGCGCTGCACAAGTTCGATGATCGCGAGGGCGACCACCGCGAGCACCAGAGTCCAGAGCGTGAGGCTGATGCTGACGGGCCGAACCAACAAAACGACGGCAGACGCGACGACGGCGACGATGGCGCGAAGAAGCGTCCGACGGGTGTAGATCCACACCCCGAAGCGGCCTGTCGTGATGCCGCGTTCCTCCGCTGCACCGCGGATCGCCCCTGCGCCCTCATTCACCAGTCCGCGCAGGCGGCGCGGGACGCCGAACGGCCCGGCCAGCCAGCCGACGATGGCGACGACGACCGCGAGGACAAGGACGGCGACAGCGGTGTTCCGCATGTCACCGGCGACGGTTTCGTAGAGCAGCGTCGTCACCCCTGAGGGCAGCACGTCGGGGCTCAAGGCTGAGACGAGTGCGAAGTTGCCGATCACGATTCCCCCGAGGGCAAGCGCCATCGACAGGGCCAGCGCCACCGCAGCCCAGATCAGGGCGACGGGACGCCGCCTGGCGGCGACCACACCGGCGGCGAGGAACAGAATCGCGATCCACGGCAGCCACGAGCCGAGCGCGACGATGAAGCCATAGAACAGCTGCACAGAGGGAAGCGCGTCGGCCTGAGCGATGACGACTGTCCTGTCGACGGCCGGGATCTGGTTCGCCAGGTCGATGCCCCTGTCCACCAGTGCCTTCTTGACGGCCTCCACGATGGGGCCGAGCTGGATTCCGATGGAGCCGTCAGTTCCGACCTGGACCACGGCATCCGGATCGTTCTCCATGAGCGAGATGATCTGGGTATGGCTCACCCGCAGCGCTGACGCCCACACATTCGCAAACGCGTCCGACTCGACGAAGCCGGTCACCCCGCGTTCGATGAGCGATTGAACACCTGCGGCCGCCGGTCCTTTCAGGAGTTCGAGCGCCTGCGTCGCCCTCGGACCGGTGCCGAGGTCCGTGATGCCGTCGATCACGTCAGAGGTGAGCGTCGGGATGTCGATCTGTTCGTTGATGACTGCCAGGGTCTGATCCGTGATGTACGCCTGAACCGCCGGGTCTTCCGCCAGCGGTGCATAGGTCGCTACGAAACGGTCGGTGTCTGTGAGGAGCACCTTCGACCATGAGGCGACCAGCGCGAGAGGAGCCAGCACGGCTCCCACCACGATCAATACCGTCGCAAGGAGCGTCCATCCCCATCCGCGTCGCTTTCTCTGCGGGGTCGGTTCCGCATCGGCCGGCGGGATACCGTCACGCTCACGGAGGGCCGAGTTCTCGGCCTCGAGTTGTTCGATCCGCCGGAGCAGTTCGATGTTTGCCGGATCTGACATGAGTTCCTCATTCGCCCAGTGATGTGTCTACGGTAAAGATGACCCTGAATCCTGGCGTTGAGATCACCCATCCTGCGTGAGATAGCGAAAAATCGGCATCATTGCTTTCGTCCGGACAAACAGCGGGGCTACTCTTTCGCTGAGCTGAAGGAGAGAGCGATGACGGATGCCAGAAGTTCCGGGACGGACGCGGCGTCGGCCGTTTCGATCGACGGGCGGGTCTTCCAATTCGCCGGCTCGCTTCAGTCCGCGTTCGAACCAGGCGGATTCGTCCTCCTTCTCGCCGAAGACGGCGGCAAACAACTCGGTCAGGTGGAAGACGTCACGTTCGCCATCGGTGGCGCCCTGAGCGGCGTCGGCCGGATCCTCGGAGCCGTGTCAGACGACGGACTGCAGATCGACAGGCGACGCACCGCAGCGTTCCCACGAGCGACCGTGCATGTGGCGGACGCACAAACGATCGAAGCCCTGCATGACGGCTCGGCGGCGGCGCTGACAATCGGTTCGTATCTGGCCTCGGATGAGATCCCAGCGCGGCTCCTTCCCTCGCGGTTCAACCGGCATACGTTCTGGTGCGGCCAGAGCGGGTCGGGCAAGACCTACGCGCTCGGCGTGGTGCTGGAGCAACTTCTGCTCCACACCAGTCTTCCGATGGTGATCTTCGACCCTAATGGCGACTTCGTCCGAATTCGCGAGACAAATCCGGATGCGAAGGACACTGCTGCAGGAGAGACGCTCGCCGGCCGTGACATCCGGGTACTCCGGCCCTCATCGCCGAACCCGAATTCACTCCGGGTCCGCTTCATCGATCTCCCCGCCGCAGCGAAGGCCGCAGTCTTCAGCCTCCATCCGCTCGCCGACCGCGACGAGTACTCCGAGCTGATCCACCTCGAGGAGACGGCGGGCACCATAGGGAAGGAGGGGATCATTCCACACCTTCTCGAACGGGACACGGCAGCTGCACGGGCCCTGGTGGCACGCACGCTGAATCTCGATGTCCTCAACTGGAGCGTCTGGGCCGAAGGGTTCGACACGGTCACCGACATCCTGGACACGCGTCCGGATGCAACCGTCCTCGACCTCGGCGGGTTTTCCTACGCAGAGGAATCCCTCGTCGTGTCGCTGGCCGTCCTGGATGACCTGTGGGCGAAACGCGAAGACCGGCGGCCACTTCTGATCGTGATCGACGAGGCGCACAACCTGTGTTCCCCTGACCAGAACAGTCCGTTGCACATCGCCGTACGGGAGAGGATCATCCAGATCGCAGCTGAAGGCCGGAAGTTCGGTCTGTGGCTCCTGCTCTCCACGCAACGCCCCTCGCGGGTCCACCCCAGCATCATCTCGCAGTGCGACAATCTGGCCCTGATGAAGATGACCTCGCCGCTCGATCTCGACGAGCTCGCAACGATCTTCGGTTTCGTGCCTCCTGCGATGCTCGCCAGGGCATCGCGCTTCACTCAGGGCGAGGCGCTCTTCGCCGGCGGCTTCACCCCCGCGCCATCGATGGTCAGAATGGGGAGCCGCCTCACGCGAGAAGGCGGTGCCGATGTGGGTGTGCCGCTCAGACAGGCATGAGCAGGAGCCCTACCCCCCTGAAGACGCGGTCAGACGGCCCGATGCCACCGCATCGCTGAAAGCTGAGAAATCTCGTTCGTTCTGATCGGCGTATGCCGAGGCGAACCGACCGATCGCCTTGTCGAATCGATCGCTGTTGCCCAGGTATCCGGCGATGGCGACCCGATCGCCCGCCCGAGCGTGTGCGCGAGCCAGGGTTTCACCGCAGATGCGCGCGTAGATGAGAGCCCCGGCGAACGGCATGTTCTCGAGGTCCGCCGAACCCTTCCAGTCGTGAAGCTGGCGTACGTAGAAATCGCGTGGCTGGCCGTCGAACCCCACCACACGTTGCCAACCGAGGAAGATGTCGCTCGCCCCCTGCATGATGCGCTGACCCCGGACAACGCGTTCGCCATGGTGCGCATATTCGCTCGCGGGCAGGAATCGTTCGAGAACGGATGCCTCGGCTTGCTTGGCCTGCAGAAACAGGGGGTCTGAGTTGTCCCGTCCGCGCAAGAGTACGATCCACGCCCTGGTCCCGACACTTCCCACTCCACCGACTCTCCTGGCCATGTCGACGTATTCGAACTCCCGCATCGGGTGGATGTCGTGGGACAGCGTCGTCTGATAGTCGGCGAGAAGGTCGCGGATGGTGCTTTCATTCTCCTCACGGGTGCGAATGGACGGAGCGAGATCTGCGAGGGGGACGACGAGGGGCGGATTCGCGCGGATACGGAGGTCTCCATCGACAACCTCCGCGAGCTTCGCCAGCGCGCGTGCGCTGTCTCGCTTCTTCGCTTGAGCGATGACCCGTTCAGGACCGTTCGACTTCTCCCCGTTCTTCTGGACCGTTCTGAGGGCTGGACGGAACAACTCGACGACTTGATCCGCCTTCAGATGGTCGTACCACGCCGTCAGGACCGGCGACCCCGCGGCTTTGCGCATCCTCTTCCGATAGCCGCTCACTGTCGCCCGGGTCAGCGCCTGACGTTCCACGTCCGAGAACTGGCGATGCCTGCCCATCACTTCGAAACTCGCCGCGAGCCGTTTGACATCCCACTCCCATGGACCGGGGAGGGTCTCATCGAAGTCATTCATATCGAATACCAGCACACGTTCAGGGCTGGCGTAGAGCCCGAAATTCGACAGGTGGGCATCGCCGCACAGCTGGACGGTGATCCCGGAGTCCTCGGTGTGCGCGAGATCGGCGGCCATGATCAGTGCCGCGCCGCGGAAGAAGGCGAACGGGGATTGCAGCATCCGCGAATGCCGAATCGGCACCAGGTCCGGCACACGGGTCGCTGCCTGCTCTTCAAGGAGGGAGATCGGGTCGGGGCGGTCGGATGCCGCAGTCCACGTCTCGTGCGCAGCGCGTGGAACCCGCCCGCGGGCGGCCCTCCCCCGTTCCGCCCGTTCCTGGAAGGCCGGGGTGGGTGTACCGCGTGATTTCATGGCCTGACTGTACGCGCCCCATGATTCACCAGCATCACCCGGGGAGGATGAAGGCATTCATCGTCACATGACGGGCGTCACCTGTGGCGGCTGTTCCGCCTCGTTTGGGGCTCCGGCTCGACGGCGGTCGTTTCTACGGCCGACACGGGTGGCGCCTGGCCGGGTGCAGCCTGCTTCCGAGCCTTCCTGCCTGCCTTGGCTTCGGCGTCAGCCGCCTTCATCAGCCCCTTTGCTTCGTCGATGTCGCCGGTCAGCGGTCTGAACCACTTCATTCGCGGATCCGCATCCAGCAGGACCGTTCTCACCAGGAGCGTGAGCGGCACGGCGAGCACCGCGCCGATCGGACCGATCACTGCGGCCCAGAACAACACCGATACGAAGGTGATGGTCTGGTTGAGAGCCACCACGTTGCTGACCAGCAGCGGTTGCACGATCGACTGGACGATGAAGTTGATGACACCGTAGATGAGGATCACGGCTATTCCTGTCGGCCACCCGCCGACCAGGAATCCGAAGATCGTCGGAGGGATGATGGCGATGAAATAGCCGATGTTCGGGATGAAGCTGCAGATAAAGGAGAGCAGCGCCCAGAGAAATGACGCGGGGACCTGCAGGACGACCAGTGCGATCCAGTTCATCGTGCTCTGCAGGATCCCCAGCGCGGTTGCGGCGACCATGTAGCGCCTGACGCCGATCGCATACCCGCTGAGCGCTGCGACAAGGCTGGGGCGCTTCACCTTGATCTGCGCCAACAGGGTCGGCAGGTAGGCCGCGTCCATGGCCATCAGCATCACAAGGGTGAGAATGACGACGAGGCCGAAGATGATTCCGGTGATCCCGCCGAGTATCCCCGTCGCGAAGTCGACCAGGTTGGCCGGGTCGAATCCGGCGACGATCGTCTCGGCTGAGGCTGTGCCGACTCCGATGCTGGAGAGCCACCCGGCGATGTCCTCCCCGATCGCGCGCAGTTCTGCCGTGTACTCGGGAATAAGGGTCGTGAACTGGGTGAGCGCCACGATGAAGGCGGCGACGAAGCCGGCCAGAAGAGCGAAAACGAGGAGGATGGCAGTGACCGTCGCGACTCCACGTGGTACGCGTCGTTTCTCGAGGACCGCACGGATCGGATGAGCGCAGATCGTGAGAACAAGCGCGAATGCCACCGGAGCGGCGACGCCCCTTATCGCCGCCAATCCGAACACCGTGACTGTTGCTCCCGCGAGCCCCAGGAGGATGATCGTGGCACGGGGCATGGCGTGCGTCACGCGCGCAGGCTCGACGTTCTCCGCGTCAGCAGCGGGCAGAGAAGAGGCGCTGGAACGCTGGAAGAACCGCCACATCGTCCCATCCTCCCGACGAATCCCACACCATTCTCGACGGCGGGCACATTCGGCTGTCGGGCCCGCCATCGAGATCGCGAGCCGGCGCTGCTGCCGGCTGGCTGAGCGTATGGGCACGGTACCACCGGGTCCGAGTCGTTCTCTACGGTGTTAGCCGCAATTCACCCGGTCTGGATGGTTCACTGTACGACGGGCAGGATTTGGGTCTATGTTGCAGAAACGGCAGTTGTCGGAGCACCGAGAAGGAGTTGGTCGAGATGGAGCTGTTGAGCGATTTCTGGTCTGTGATGCTCTGGCTCTTCTGGGCATATGTCTACATCGCCTACCTGTTCGCGATCGTGATCGTGCTCGGCGACGTATTCAGGGACCGTTCGCTGAACGGCTGGCTCAAGGCGGTGTGGGTGATCTTCCTCGTTTTCGTGCCATTCCTCACCGTCCTCGTCTACCTCATCGCCCGCGGCAACGGGCTGAGCCAACGGATGGGTCGCGGTCTGAACTCCGAGTCTGAAGATCCGCGCGGGCCGTCCGACAGCGGAGCGGGCTCGAGTCCAGCAGACGAAGTCGCGAAGGCGCATGCGCTCCTGCGGTCCGGTGCGATCACTCACGACGAGTTCGAGGTCATCAAAACGAAGGCGCTGGCCTGATTCCACTCCAACACCGCGCGGAGTGCCGAGCCTGGGGAGCGACGTCCGATGACTGATCCGGCTGCATCGTCATGACCTCGGTCATCGGTCAGGTCCTGCCCCTCGCGATCGCGGTGGCGCTCAGCACGGTGCCGATCGTCGCGGCGATCCTCATCCTGCTTTCGCCGGCAAAACCGCTCGTCAGCATTGCCCTTCTCGTCGGCTGGGCAGTTGGCGTCGCCGCAATCCTCGGGCTGCTCACCGTGGGCATCCGACTCATTCCCGCGGCATCGCCCCCTCGCGACGACACCGTGGTCGGTGTCTTCCGGATCCTCCTCGGCACAGCGCTCATCGTCTATCCGGCCATCACCTGGCGAAAGCGGGCCAGGCGCGTACGCGAATCCCCCCGCTGGCTGGATGCCCTGGGGAAGATCAACGCCATCGGGGCGCTCGGCTTCGGTTTCGCGCTCGCGCTTCGCCCCAAGAATGTGATCCTCTCCGTCGCCGCCGCTGTCGTGATCGGTGACGCGGAGTTGAGAGTCCCCGACGCGGTTGGCGTCATCGTGATCTTCACGATCGTGGGGATATCGACCGTGGCGCTGCCCATTGTCGGGCACTTCTCCGCTCCGGAAAAGACGCGGGCACCATTGGACGCCATCCGGGAGTGGATCACGAAGAACAACGTCACCATCATGCTCGTCGTCTCGATCCTGATGGGCGTCCTGATCATCGGATCCGGCCTCCAGAAGCTGTGACCGAGGCCGGTAGCCGTCACGAGGATCGCTATTCGACGGCCGGGACCGTTCCATCCCGTGCCGCCCGATCCTTCCTCCGCTTCATCATCTCGACCAGCTCGCGCCGCGCCGCCCGGTACTGCGGTGTGGAGAGGTAATCGTTGTGCCGTGCAACCGCCCAGAGGTACGAGCGCGGCGATCGTTCGGTGGCACCGCGATCGATCGGGTTCTCGTTGGCACCGTCGACCACGTTGCTCCAGTATCCGTTCACCGGGAATCCGAGGTAGTCCGTCCGGCGCCAGAGGCTCCGCCACCGGGGTGACACCAGGTTATCCGGGTCGCGGAAGTTACCACCCAGGAGTTCGACGACGGATGCCGGGTCGGCATCGTTGTGCAGCGGCGACGCAGGAGGCCTGCTCTCCTCGATGACCTGACGCCGCCACGGATCCGCGCCGAGCAGTGTGGGTCCGCGGGTCCCCCGCACGCCGAGCACGCGGGCGCCGAACACCTCGGGGAAGAACCGGCTGAAGTATGGGCGGAGCTGCACACCGTGGGTGAGCAGCGAGACCCTGTGGAGGATGTCGTCCTCGTCTTCACCGTGCAGTGCGAGAACGGCCCCGACCGCGATCGTTGCTCCCATCGAGTGGGCAGAGAGGATCACCTGCGCGTCCTCCCCCTCGTCCGACATCCAGCGTCTGATCCGCTTCGTGATCTCGGGTACGGCACGTTCGGCATAACAGGGCGGTGTGAACGGATGCCCTGCCCTCGGGAAGAAGCAGATGATGTCCCAGACGAGTCCGAGCGGCCGTTCAGTCGAGGTCACCGCATTGGTGACCACCCAGGCGACAGCAGCAAGCGCGAGCAGGCCGATCGCCCATCCGGAGACGGCCGAGAGCGTGCTCCACACGGTCTGCTGTTCGAGCAATTCACCGAAGTACGGGATGGCGAGCGGCACGAGCGCGAGGGCGGTGAGGATGGCGAGCACCCGGAGGATCGGCTCACCCCGATGGGCGAGGCCTGCGATCCGGCGCGCGTCCGCGACGGCTCGCAGGCGGCCGCTCGGTTTGTCTTCGTTGGGCGGGTAATCCTTCCCGTGCACCACCCGGGGCGCGTGCGGGTGCGCATCCGTCGTTGAACCCGACCGTGTCGACGCCCCGTCGGCGGCCAGCCGCGAGACGCCGCCGAGGTCAGGATCGAACTCCGGACCGGGGAGGCTGAAGGCGGGGAACCGCCGAAGCGACGCCACGACCGCGAACACTCCGAAGATGATGACCACGAGCAAGATGACGACGAGCATCCCGGCGAATCGTTCGTGGAATCCGGGAGCAGCGATCGGCTCGGCGCTCGACTCGTCGATTGTTCTCCAGCCGTCTTTCACCTCGGGGGTGTCGTTGTCGGCAACGAGCCACGCGTGCGTGCCCAGGACGAGCAGGCTCGTGATCACGAGTGAGGCAAGTAGGGCGAGCAGGAGTGAGACCCCGGCGCCGTTTCCGTGCCACCCTGAGTTCCGTCTGGCGGTGCGCACGTCGGGGTCCCTGAACGGCAGATAGGCGATGACGATGGCCAGGGCGACAAGGATCACGGTGAACCAGGAGAGCGCAGGGCGGGCCCAGCTGAGATCGCCGGCGAGATCCTTCGCCCATACCGCCGACGACAGTGCGCAGACGAGAGCGAGAGGAAGCACGAGCCACATCACCAGGCGCCGCCGCCAGCGATAGCCCCATGACAGGCTGGCGACTGCGATGAGCGCCCCGCCCGCTGCGATCACCGTCGGAGTGACGATGAGCCCTCGCATGCTGCTGTCACCGGCGAACTCCCCAGCCCCCGTGACGTCATCGCGGGCGACGATGAGAGCCCAGCAGACCCAGAGGACGTATGACAGGGCCGAGACGACGAGCAGGACAGTGGACCAGCCGCGTTTCGATCGGATCGACCAGATCTTGCCACTCAGGCCGGCCGCAGCGGTGATGGCGAACGCGCCGGCGAGCAGCAGAGCGCCGATGACGACTGCGGTGAACGGGACCGGGCTTCCAGCCACCGTTCCGAGCCCGCCGAGGAGGACGTCGAGCGGATCGGCATCCGGGAAGGAATCCACCAGGGCATCAGAGCTGAGCAGAAGGATGATGAGGGCCACAGCGCCGGCGAGGTGCGCTCGCTCGGACGTCTGAGCAACCCGGGAACGGTGCCAGAAGCTGGCGGATGCGAGCAGCGCCGGGCGGGGAGGATCGGCTTCTCCGGCCTCGGCTTTCGCTCTCGGGTGCGGCTTCGCGTCATCGTCGAATGAACGCTGCGGGTTGAACATTCCCCTGGCTCTCAGACCGATCATGTAGATGAGCAGGATCACTGCGATGGGCACAACGCTGAACAATGCTGCCCGGGCTGTCGGGCTCCATGCGGCGAGGAAGTCCAGCCAGCCGGGCAGCGCTGCGCACGCCTGGTAGCCAGTCCCATCCTCCGATTCGACGGCACGGAAACACTGCAGGGCCATGAGATGGACGAACACGGTGAGGAAACCGACCGTGTAGAAGAGGGTCTGCAGCAGTGCGAACACGCGAACAGCCACTGCGCCGTCACCTCCAGCCCACCACTTGGGCTCTTCGTCGGCACCCTTGATGTCGCGTCTGGCCCAGTACGCGAGGTTGCACAGCCCGAACGGCAGGACGAAGAGCCAGCACACGTGCACGATGGCGCGGCCGATGAGCGCGACGGCGGATCCACCCGAGCGGGCCTGATTGCCCCAGGAGTAGGCTTCCGCGACCGTCTCTACGCCGGAGTGGGGCTGCGCACCTGCGGCGGAAAGCTTGGGCTTGATCTGCCAGAACGAGCCCTGTTCGTCACCGTCCTTGCGCTCGACCTCTTCCTGGGTCGTGCACAACATCTCGGCAGGCGGCGAGTTGGCGATGCCGTGGATCCGTAACTCGAGCACTCGCAGGTTCGCCATGATCGCACCTCTCGTAGAGCGATGACGCACCGATTCTAGAGATGAGCAAAACTCATTACCAGCCCCATCCTGCGACAGATCGCCGTGACGAGCGCGCGCGGAAGCCCGGTTAAACCACAGAAGCCCGAACATTTCTGTCCGGGCTTCTTCTGTGTGAGCGGTACTGGGATCGAACCAGCTGGACCGCGGCCCATGCGGTCCAGGGGGCGCCGGTGCGATCCGGTTAAACCACAGAAGCCCGAACATTTCTGTCCGGGCTTCTTCTGTGTGAGCGATACTGGGATCGAACCAGCGACCTCTTCCGTGTCAGGGAAGCGCGCTACCGCTGCGCCAATCGCTCATGCTTCATAAAAGTGTAATTCAATTGTGAGTGCGAGGTGGCGACGGGATTCGAACCCGTGTGGACGGCTTTGCAGGCCGCTGCCTCGCCTCTCGGCCACGCCACCGCGTGTGGTTGCCCACATGCCGTGGTCAACCCTAAGGCTAACCCCAACACTCGAGCGGATGACGAGATTCGAACTCGCGACCCTCACCTTGGCAAGGTGATGCGCTACCACTGCGCCACATCCGCATTTGCTCGCATTCCTGCGTGCTTGAAAGACTCTACTTGATGAAGAGCCGAGAAACAAAATCGAGTTACCGCAGTGTCATTCACCCGCCTGAAGAGGGCAAAACGGATGCCGCCATGGTTCGCGGGAGTGCTCCGGTTCGGGTACGATGAAACGTCGTTGTGCTCCTCTCGGATCGCAACAAATGGGCGATTGGCGCAGTTGGTAGCGCGCTTCCTTCACACGGAAGAGGTCATCGGTTCGAGTCCGGTATCGCCCACCAGAAAGGCCCGCGAAGAACTCGCGGGCCTTTTTCGTGCCCGGGCGTCGGCGACAGCCCGGACCCGGTTCGACCGGAATTTGGGGGGCGTCCGACAGACTGGGGACACACGGGAAAGAAGGCGGACCGGATGACCATGCACGGCGACGAAGTCGCCATCGACAGCCGACTGGTATCGCGGCTCCTTGCCGATCAGTTCCCGGAAGTGGCTGAACTGACAATCCGTGAGGTCAGGTCGACCGGGACGGTGAACGCCGTCTACCGACTCGGCGACCATCTGGCTGTCCGGCTGCCGCGGGTAGAGCGCTGGGCTGGTGACCTTGTCAGGGAGCTGAGGTGGCTCCCTGGGCTTTCGCAGCACCTGACAGTGCCCATCCCCCGCCCGGTCTTCACGGGCTCACCCACGGACTACTACGGCCTTCCGTGGGCGGTCTATGAGTGGCTGGCCGGCACGCAGTATGCGGATGACACGATCGACGACGAGGACCACGCGGCCCGCGATCTCGCCGGATTCGTCTCGGAGCTGCGGCGCGTGGACCCCTCAGGTGCGCCCGCGGCCGGGCGCAAGCCGTTGAGTGAGCTGGATGCCGGAACACGCGACACCATCCTCGCCTCAGCGCGCGTCATCGACTCCTCGGCAGCGATGCACGCGTGGGACGTCGCGTTGGACTCGCAGCAGTGGGCCGGCGCACCGGTCTGGATTCACACCGACCTGCTCCGCCCGAATCTGCTCGCACGCGACGGCCGCCTCAGCGCCGTCATCGACTGGGGCGGCGCTGGGGTCGGTGACCCTGCCGCCGACGTGATCGCGGCGTGGAGTGTTTTCGGGGCCTCGGGTCGGCGAACCTTCCGGGCAGAGCTCGCGGTGGACGACGAGACCTGGAACCGGGCGCGGGGATACGCCCTTCACCAGGCGGCAGCCATCATCCCCTACTACGAGGTCACCAACCCGGCCTTCGTCACGATGGCGGTGCGCACCATCCGCGAAGTCCTGTCCGAACCGTTCTGAGGTGCTGGCCGTCGGCACACAGCGGTGCCGTGCGCCGTCGGGCGACGCACGGCACTGTGTGTTCAGGCGCCTGTGCTCAGGTGCCTAACCCAGATAGGACTTCAGTGATTTGCCGGTGAGGCTGACCTTCACCAGCTTCCCGATCGGCTGAGGTCCCGTCTCACCCAGGACGAAGGCGTCCTTCGTGAGATAGATGCTCGTGCCGGACAGCTCGATGGCCGCAGGCGAGGTGACCGGGAACGCCGTCACCGCTCGTTTGCCCCATGGCAGCACGAGCGAGACCTGGCCAGTGCCGTTCGGTCCCCCGAACATTTCGGCGACGAAGACGACTCCGGTCTTCGGCGAGACGGCAAGTCCCGTTGCTCCGACGAATCCGGTTGCGAAGCTGACAACCTTGCCTGACCAGGGGCTGACCTTGAAGACGGCACCCCTGGCGCCCAGGCTGGCGTCTTCAGGCCCGCCCGGGAGGGAGCTGACGTAGAGCCACCCGCCCGGACCGGTCTCGACGTCCGTCGGAACCGGTTCGAAACGGTACTTGTAGCCGGCAGCGCAGGCGGGGAACCCGAATTGTTCGACGATCGCCGCTGTCGCGACGACCGGTGAAGTCGGCGGGAGAACGGCGACGGTCTTCACGCGGCCGTTGTAGCCGACCTTGAGGATCGCGTTCATTCCGGCATCCGCCACGTACACCCCGTCCTTCGTGGCGAGCGACGCGTACGGATGCGTGTCCTTGATCCCCGTGTAGGACGCAGGCGCCTCAGCGGGGAACTGCGATGCGCACGAGGCTGGGAGTCCCACGAAGCCGTAGGTGTTGACCTGGTCCGGGTTCTTCGTTTCCTCGTGAGCCCAGAGGTCGGCCACGGTCACCGGTGCCTTCCCCCTGGTCACGCTCATGAGCTTGGCACTCGAGTGGTCCTGTGCGACCTGGGCGTAGTACACCGTGTTGCCCCGAGTGGACACGGCACTGATCTCGTCACCGTTGCCCGAGACGATGTCCGACTGTTGGCCGCGCGGCGGCACTTTGGTGAGCAGTCCGGGGAAGTTCTGGCTGATGTATGCCGTACCGCTCGAACCGATGTCGAGGGAGAGCGGCGAGAGCATGCCATCGGCGAGAACTTTCTGGCTGATGCTGACAGGCGGCTGCCCGCCGTGGGCCGACGCCGGCGTGGCGACGGCGACAGTGGTGAGGGCGGCGATACAGACCGCAGCCGTCAGGGTCGAAACTTTCACTCTGTGCTCCTTTGTGAGAGGTGATGACAGAGAAGTCAGGACGTCATCGCTCGGGTGTGATCGCACACTCCGGGGAGGCAGATGAGGGTGGGGTCACTGCGAGTCGATCATGAGACTTTCTCACATTTTGAGAACGGTACTCAGGATTGACAGAGTTGTCGAGCCCTCGTGCACAGATGCGGCGCCGAGCCCCGCGTCAGACCAGGTACGTCGTCGTGACGAGAATGGCGCGGTGGTCGGATGCTCCTCGAGGCAGCGTCTTCACCTCGTCGATTCCCATGTTCACACTCGTGACGAAGTCGAAGTGTCCGCGGAAGATCTTGTATCGCGCATAGGTCCGCGCGTTGCTCAGCGACAGCTCGTAGCCCATCTCCTGGATGCGCCTGCGGAGGTTGTTCTTGAAGATCGGGTAGTTGAAGTCGCCGACCATGACTGTCGGGATGCCTTCGGCAAGCGAACGCAGTTCGTGGTGGGCGGTGCTGATCTGCTTCCGTCTGAGCGAATTGAGTGCCGTGAGCGGCGCGGCGTGGAAAGAGGCGACGAGCATCTCGCGGCCTGCTTCGTTGTCGTACAGTTTCGTCGCGATGAGGCGTTCGGTCGCCGGCGAGAACAGCCGGTCATGCATCGACTTCTTCAGCTCGAAGGCCGTCGTCGTGAGGGCCGAGAAACGTTCCTCGTTGTAGTAGATCGCCAGTCCGAGTCGGTTGGCACGGGTCGAGTCGGCCAGCCGGAGACGTCCGACCGAAGTTGGCAACAACTCGCTGTCCGCCTCCTGAAGGCAGAGAACGTCAGCGTCGTACAACTTTTCCAGGCCGAGAAGTTCAGCGCTTGCAGCATGCTTGCGAAGGTTGTAGCTGATGATTCTGATGAGGACTCCCCGTCCGAGAAACTCGATAGGGAAAATTCTACAGCGGCAACGGGAGGGCGACTGCTCAGCTCCAGCCGTATCGGGAGCTGAGCGCGTCGGCGACACCCTGGAAAACTGTGGAGTCGATGGCAGCAGCTTCACGGCGCATTCCGTCCGGATGAACCCGGAACACCCGGTCGAGCGCGACCCAGCTCGGCCGACCCTCGAAGTCCCACCTCCCGCGCCCGATCGCCACGAAGTTCCCATCACCGCCGTGGGGCTTGCTCGTCAGCTGGACCGCCAGCGCGGTTCCGTCCGGTTCAGAGGCCACGAGCAGGACTGGGCGGTCCTTGCCCCTGCCGTCCCGTTCCTCATAGGGCACCCAGGTCCAGACGATCTCGCCCGGATCCGGGTTGCCGTCGGTCGATGGGACGTAGGTCATCGTCACCCGGCCCAGCCGCGAGGGGTCCACTTCAACGGTCGCCGTCGAACCGTTCCGGCCCCGCTCGTCTGTCATGGGGGCAGGCGTAGCACCCGGCGTCCTGGTCGTGCGCAGGATGGACGCAACCGCTGAGCGGAGAACAGAGGTGAGGGATGCCACGGTCAGATTCCGACGGAGGAGATGAGCGGGCGGGTGGGCGCGTTGTGCCTGGCGAACAGTCGGGTGGTCACGCGCTCATCCTAGCCACGCCGAACCGAGGTGGCAGCGCCAGGGGCTGCATCCGGGAACGACGGAACGGGATGCCGCGCGAAGGCGACATCCCGTTCTGACGTGCTGTGTTGTGGAGGTTAGACGACCTCGAGGGCGTAGCCCTCTTCGCCGTGGACAGTGGTGTCGACCCCGGCGATCTCGTCCTCGTTCTTGACCCGGAAGCCGAGAGTCTTCTGGATCGCGAAGCCGACGATTCCGGCGACGAGGAAGGAGTAGACCAGGACAGCGAACGCTGCGATGAACTGGACGGCGAGCTGCTCGAAGCCGCCGCCGAGGAGCAGGCCCGTCTCGGTGGCGAAGAAGCCCAGGTAAAGCGTTCCGACGAGTCCACCGACGAGGTGGATGCCCACGACATCGAGGGAGTCATCGAAGCCGAGCTTGAACTTCAGCTCGATGGCGAGAGCACAGATCGCACCGGTGAGAACGCCGAGGAGGAGGGCCCAGCCCGGCGTGAGGTTGGCACATGCGGGGGTGATGGCGACGAGGCCCGCGACTGCACCGGATGCGGCACCGACCGAGGTCGCCTTGCCGTCCTTGAGCTTCTCGATGATCAGCCAGCCGATGATGGCCGCAGCGGTCGCACCGAGCGTGTTGATCACGATGAGGCCCGTGTTGGCGAGGCCGTTCAGCCACTCTGCACCGGCGTTGAAACCGAACCAGCCGAACCACAGGATCGAGGCGCCGAGGAGGGTGAGCGGCACGTTGTGCGGCTTCTGGATGCCCTTCTGGAATCCGACGCGCTTGCCCAGGACGAGGGCGAGGGCGAGGGCTGCTGCTCCCGCGTTGATGTGGACAGCGGTACCACCGGCGTAGTCGATGACTGCGATGCCTGCATCTTCACCGAAGAGCGCTGTGCCGAGGTTCATGATCCAGCCGCCGCCCCAGACCCACGCGGCGATCGGGAAGTAGCCGATGGTCGCGAAGATGCCGGCGAAGAGCATCCAGGAGCCGAACTTGGCGCGGTCTGCGATGGCACCCGAGATCAGGGCAACGGTGATGATGGCGAAGGTTGCGCCGTACGTGGCGCCGAGGAGGTTGGTGTTGGCGTCTGCACCCTGCGAGAGAGCAGTGAGGCCGAAGTCGGAGAACGGGTTCCCGGCGAAGTCTGTCGGGCTGGCGACCGCGCTCATGTTGAATCCGTAGAGAATCCACAGCACGGTGATGAGGCCGAGTGCGCCGAAGCTCATCATCATCATGCTGATAACGCTCTTGGCCTTCACAAGGCCGCCATAGAAGAATGCGACGCCAGGAGTCATCACCAGTACCAGTGCGGTAGCGGTGATCCCCCAGGCAATGCTGCCGGTGTCCATATCGTGTCCTTAGTTCTCTCGAGTGCATCGGGCTGACCGACGGAGGGACGCGGTGCGCCAGTCGGTGTGATGCCAGCATGCTTTGCCGACGTTTCGAGAGCGGTGCACCCGATGTTTCGGGTTCGTTACGTGAGGGTGCCCCGTGTAAAAAGCAGGTTTCGTGGCGCTACGAAACCACGGTCAGCGCGATCATGCGCGACATCGACCTGAGGTACTTCTTGCGGTACCCACCGGACAGCATGTCTCCGGCGAAGACCTGGTCGAGAGGGATGCCCGTTGCGGCGATCGGGATCTGTGCATCGTAGACGCGGTCGATGAATGCGACGAGGCGGAGTGCTTCGGTCTGCGAGTGCAGTTCGTGCACGTCGCGCAGGCCGATGCGGTCGATGCCATCGATGAGCTTGATGTACTTGGACGGGTGGACGGTGGCGAGGTGGGCGATGAGGCCATCGAATGAATCGTCGGACATCCGCTCCCCCGCTGCCGTCGCTGCGTCGAGCGCCGCGGAATATGCAGCAGGGTCCAGCGCCTGGGCGTGACCCTCCGTCGACCTGCGGCGGTAGTCGTTGCCGTCGATGCGGAGGGTGGTGAAGTGTGCGGACATCGCATGGATCTCTCGCAGGAAGTCCGAGGCGGCGAACCGGCCCTCGCCGAGAGCGTTCGGCGGTGTGTTCGAGGTCGCCGCGACACGCGTTCCAGTCGCGACCAGATCGGTGAGAAGCCGGGTCATCATCATCGTGTCGCCCGGGTCGTCGAGTTCGAACTCATCGATGCAGATCAGGGTCGATCCGGTGAGCGCTTCGACCGCCTTTGCGTACCCGAGTGCACCGACGAGAGCGGTGTACTCGATGAACGTCCCGAAATACTTCCGCGGCCCAGGGGCCGCATGCCAGAGCGCCGCAAGGAGGTGGGTCTTTCCGACACCGAACCCGCCGTCGAGGTAGACGCCTGGTTTGACCTCCGGCTCCTTTTTCTTTCTGCTGAAGAAGCCACCCGACCTGGAGGGCGCCCACCCGGTGGCGAATGCCTGCAGCAGCTCAACTGCTTCCTGCTGCGATGCGAACTCGGGGTCGGGACGGTAACTGGCGAAGCTGGCATCCGTGAACTGCCGGGGCGGAACGAGGCTCGCCGCGATCTCCTCACCGGTGATGGTCGGTGTGCGGTCGGCGATGCGGGTGCGTTCCGTCTCGGCGGTCTGGCTCATGGGAGAATACCTCGTGTGTCGAAGTCTTACGGCGCGACTGCCGCAGGCGATGATGCTGCGTATCTTCGCAGTAGAACGAGTTCCCAGCCTATGCCAGCGTGACGGCCAGCCCGTGCCGCAGGCGGCTCATACCGGAGGTAGATCATGCCCATCGAAACCGACCCTTCGCCCGCGTTCGCGGAGTATGCGCACCCTGAGCGGCTCGTCACCGCCGATTGGCTGGAGGAGCGTCTCGGCCAGCCAGGCCTCGTCGTGGTCGAATCAGACGAGGATGTCCTGCTCTATGAGGTCGGCCATATCCCCGGTTCCGTGAAGATCGACTGGCACACAGACCTCAACGATCCTGTGCTGCGTGACTATGTCGACGGCGAGGGTTTCGCGGCGCTGCTCTCGAGTCGCGGCATCGCCCGCGACGACACCGTTGTGATCTACGGCGACAAGAACAACTGGTGGGCGGCGTACGCTCTCTGGGTGTTCACACTGTTCGGGCACGACGACGTCAGACTCCTCGATGGGGGTCGTGACAAGTGGATCGCCGAAGGCAGGCCCATCACGACGGACGCCACCCAGAGACCGGCCGTCGAATACCCGGTCGTCGACCGCGATGACTCGGTGATCCGTGCCTACAAGGATGACGTGCTCGCGCACCTCGGCAACCCGCTGATCGATGTGCGGTCGCCGGAGGAGTACAGCGGTGAACGGACGACAGCACCGGCGTACCCGGAGGAAGGTGCTTTGAGAGCCGGCCACATCCCGACCGCGCAGAGTGTGCCATGGTCGAAGGCCGTCGCCGAGGATGGCACCTTCCGGTCGCTCGCCGAGCTCAACGCGATCTATCGGGACGGCGCAGGTCTGAAGGATGGCGACGATGTGGTCGCGTACTGCCGGATCGGGGAGCGATCGAGCCACACCTGGTTCGTGCTGCAGCATCTCCTCGGCTTCGAGAACGTCCGAAACTACGACGGTTCCTGGACGGAATGGGGCAGCGCTGTTCGCGTTCCGATCGCCGTCGGCACCGAACCTGGCGAGCTTCCCCGCTGACACCCGGCAGCCGGTCTGACACTCGGCCGGCTGCCATCACGGCGTGGGAGAATGGGCGCACCATGACGCAGACACTTCCCGACCAGCTTGCCGAGATCCGCGACGAGTTCCTCGCCGTCGACGAGCGTTCCCGGCTTCAGCTCCTTCTCGAGTTCTCGATGGAACTGCCTGACCTGCCGCCACGCTACGCGGACCACCCCGACCTGCTCGAACGGGTCGTCGAGTGCCAGTCCCCCATCTACATCTTCGTCGAGGTCGATGACGACGGCGTCCACCTGCACGCGACAGCCCCGAGGGAAGCACCGACGACGCGCGGGTTCGCGAGCATCCTCGCTCAGGCCGTCGACGGGTTGACCGTCGACGAGGTCCTCGCGATTCCGTCCGATTTCCCGCAAATGCTGGGGCTCGGCAAGGCCGTGTCGCCGTTGCGGCTCAACGGGATGAACGGGATGCTCCAGCGCACGAAACGTCAGCTCGCCGAACGAACCGGACGCTGACCAGCATCACTCCAGGGCGTTGGCCCAATCGGTGATGGCGTTCGTCCAGCGGGTTTCGTCGTAGTTCCACAGCTTCGTGTGACGGGCGACGGTAAACGGCTCGAACGTGACGAGGTCAGGCCGCGCAGCCGCGAGCTCGTGTGATCCAGAGGACGGAACGAACCCGTCGTCGTCGCTGTGGAGGAGAAGCATCGGCTGGGTCAGTTCATCTGATCGGCTGACGATGTCGAGTCCCCGGAAATCGATGGCGGCATCCTGCCCGGTGAAGGCCCTGCCCCACGGGTTGCTGATAGCGCTAATGGCCGCCAGCCTCAGCGGTACGGGGATCCGTGTGGCATCCGCCTGGAATGCGAGCACCCTCCCCCAGTCCAGGACAGGAGATTCGAGCACGATCCCGCGCACGAGGTCCGCGTTCGGGCTGCGGAGCGACGTCTGGACAGCGATGGTGCCTCCCATCGACCAGCCCATCAGGACGATGTCGGTTGCGCCGCGCGACACGGCTGCGTCGATGGCCGCGTCGACGTCGCGCCATTCGGTGTCACCGAGCCCGTACATCCCGTCGGGGCTCGGCGGGGCATCCCCGTCGTTCCGGTAGGAGACAAGGAGGGATGTGTACCCGGCCGCGCGCCAGACGGGGACGGCCCGCAGGCACTCGCTCCTGGTGGTTCCCCTGCCGTGGACGATGATCACCCAGCGGCCGTTCGGAGATTCGGCGGGAAACAGCCAGGCGGGCGCGTCGCCGAGCGGCGTGGACACGTTGATCTCGCTGTAGTCGAGGCCGAGTTCGCCCGGCTCGGAGAAATACCAGCCGCTGAACGTCGCAGGGCCGCTCTCCGGGAGGTCCGTCGCCGTGGTCTCGAGTCTGCGGGTGACGGTTCCGCCCGCAGACTCGACGATCTCGCCCAGCCGCAGATAGCGTTCGGGCGCCCCATAGAAGAGACCGTAACGTCCGGGTAGCGTAGTGTCGTCGTTCCTGCCCAGCGTGATCGTTCCTGACGTCGCATCGATCGAGTGGACGTCACTCTCACGAAAGCGGGTGCGGGCAGGGGTCACCACGCGCCGCGCGATGGTTGCGACAGCGATGAGCGCGCTGGATGCGAGGGTCGCCGCGATGCCCGTGACGGCGACGCCCAGAAGCCAGGGGCGCACCAATGAACGGGGGGCGGGCTGGTCGGCGTGGCTGTGTCGTTTCATCGGCAAGTAACTCTAGTCTCTCAAACGTGGCTGATACTCCGACGAGTGCCGACGTTCCGGCAGAGTTCCAGAGAGCACTGGATTCGGTTCGTCGTGCGCAGGCGCGGCCCGAACTGGCGGTCAGTGAGATCGCCGCCCCCGGAAACCTCGCACCGTTCGCGATCGCTCTCTCCGCAGACGTGACACCGTCCAGGCACGGCGCGGATTCCGAGCTCGGGACAGGCCGGTTCATCCTGCTCCACGATCCGGCAGAACCCGAGGCATGGGGCGGTGCATTCCGCATCGTCTGCTTTGCACAGGCCCCGCTGGAGACGGAGATCGGTCTCGACCCGTTCCTGGCCGATGTCGCCTGGTCATGGCTGGTCGACGCGCTCGACGCCCGCTCGGCGAAGTATGCCAACGCCTCCGGCACGGCGACGAAGATCATCTCCACCGGTTTCGGCGAACTCGCCGCACAGGGCGACGGAGCGCAGATCGAACTGCGGGCGTCATGGACTCCGTTGGAGGATGACATCTCCTCACATGTGGAAGGCTGGGGGGAATTGCTCTGCATGCTCGCGGGGCTTCCACCCACAACCGAAGGTGTCACTCTGTTGTCTAGCCGCAGGACGGCACGTGACTGAACGCCACGTCATCGAGTCGAGGGACGAATACCTCGACACCATCCGTATCATCTCCGAAGGATCAGGGCCCATCGCCGTCGACGCCGAACGCGCGTCCGGCTACCGGTACTCCCAGCGGGCCTACCTGATCCAGCTCTATCGCCGGGGAGCAGGCCTCTTCCTCTTCGATCCGCCAGCTGTCGGCCGGTTCGACGAGCTCAACGAGGCGATCGCCTCTGAGGAGTGGGTCCTCCACGCCGCCAGCCAGGACCTCGCCTGCCTCCGTGAAGTCGGACTGGATCCTTCGCACATCTTCGACACCGAACTCGCGGCCAGGCTCCTCGGGCTTCCCCGCGTCGGACTCGGCACCGTTGTGGAAGAACTCCTCGGAATCCACCTCGCCAAGGAGCACTCGGCAGCCGACTGGTCGACCCGGCCGCTGCCTGCGGCATGGCTGGAATATGCCGCCCTCGACGTCGAACTCCTCGTCGACGTTCGGGACAAACTCGCCGACATGCTCGACGCCGGCGGCAAGCGTGACATCGCCTCCCAGGAATTCGAGGCGACGCTCGCACGCCAGCCGAAGCTCCAGCGCCAGGACCCGTGGCGGAGGCTGTCAGGCCTCAACACGGTGCGCGGCGCGAGGAACCTCGCCGTCGCCCGCGAACTGTGGACCGAGAGGGACAGCTTCGCCCGCGAGAGCGACACCGCTCCCGGCAGGCTCGTCCCCGACGCGTCCCTCGTCGCAGCTGTGAAGGCTGAGCCACGTACCCGTTCCGCGCTCGCAGCACTGCGTGACTTCAAGGGCAGGGCATCCCGGACCGAACTGCCACGTTGGTGGGCCGCCATCGAACGCGGACTGACCACCGAGGATCTGCCTCCCCTGCGCGGGGCATCCGCAGACACGCTGCCGCCCCCTCGAAGCTGGGCCGATCGGAACCCCGAGGCTGATGCCAGGCTGAAGGCAGCTCGCCAGGCCGTCACCGAGATCTCCGAAGAACTGGCGATCCCGGTGGAGAACCTCCTGACTCCCGAGACACTCCGACGAGTGGCCTGGTCGCCGCCCGAACCGGTGACCGCTGAGACGGTCGGGGACGCCCTCGCAGCGCTCTCCGCACGCCCCTGGCAAGTTGACGCAACCGCACAGGCAATCGCCGCTGCTTTTGTGGAATCCAACCAAACGCCGTCCGAGGCGCCGAAATCGGAGTCGTAGGAAGAATCAAAGGATTCCGGCTCAGATTTCGCCACTCATAGGATCGTCCTGAATCCGAAAATTGGGAGGCAACGTGGCCGAAATAGCCGACGTCTTTTTTGTTGATGGTGTGCGGACCCCGTTTGGTCGCGCCGGAGAAAAAGGCATGTACTGGAACACTCGCGCAGACGATCTCGCCGTGAAGGCGATGATCGGTCTCCTCGAGCGCAATCCGGATGTGCCGAAAGACCGGATCGATGAGGTCGCGATCGCTGCCACGACGCAGCAGGGAGACCAGGGGCTGACGCTCGGACGGACCACGGCCCTCCTGGCCGGACTCCCCCGCTCCGTTCCCGGCTACGCCATCGACCGGATGTGTGCAGGCGCGATGACCGCGGTGACGCAGGTGGGAAGCGCGATCGCCTTCGGGGCATACGATTTCGCGATTGCCGGCGGTGTGGAGCACATGGGCAGGCACCCCCTCGGCGCAGACGCCGACCCGAACCCGAGGTTCCTCAGCGAGAAGCTCGTCTCCGCTGACGCCCTCGACATGGGCAAGACCGCCGAACGAATCCACGACCGGTTCCCGCACCTGACCAAAGAACGCGCGGACCGCTTCGGAATGCGCAGCCAGCACAAGCTGCAGGCCGCGTACGACGCAGGAAAGATCCAGCCGGACCTCATCCCTGTCGCAATCAAGAGCACCTCCGGCTGGGGCCTGGCCACGCGTGATGAGGGTACTCGTCCCGAAACCACGATGGAGGGTCTCGCCACCCTGAAGACTCCGTTCAGGCCGCACGGCCGGGTGACCGCAGGCACCGCGTCTCCCCTGACGGACGGCGCAACGGTGAGCCTGCTCGCCGGCGGACCGGCAGTCAAAGAGTTCAAGCTCAAGCCCAAGATGCGCATGGTGAGCTTCGCGTTCGCCGGTGTGGAGCCCGAGATCATGGGCATCGGACCGGTGCCGTCCACCGAAAAGGCGCTTCGAAAGGCCGGGCTCACCATCGATGACATCGGCCTGTTCGAGCTCAACGAGGCCTTCGCCATCCAGGTTCTGTCCTTGCTCGACCACTTCGGGATCGACGACGACGACCCCCGGGTCAACCAGTGGGGCGGCGCGATCGCGGTCGGGCACCCCCTCGCAGCCTCAGGCGTGCGACTGATGACTCAACTTGCGGCTCAGTTCGCCGAGCGCCCCGACGTGCGATACGGGCTGACGGCCATGTGCGTCGGTCTCGGCCAGGGCGGCAGCGTCATCTGGGAGAACCCGAACTGGAAGGGAAAGAAGTAACCGCGATGACCGATTACTCGACAATCGATTTCAGCCCACTCCTCGCCCACGCGGAAGACGAAGTCGTCACACACTCCTTCGTCCGCGATGTCACCCTCCCCGATGGCACGGTGATCGCGTTGATCACCATCGACAACGGTCGCGATCACACCCGGCCGAACACCCTCGGCCCAGTGACCCTGCTCGAACTGGGCGGCGTTCTCGACGCCCAGCAGGCGCGCGCGGCAGCGAAGGAGATCTCCGCTGTCGCCATCACCGGCAAACCGTTCATCCTTGCCGCGGGAGCCGATCTGAGCAAGGTCAGCGAGGTCGACTCCCGCGAGTCGGCTGTTCTTCTCGGGCAACTCGGGCACCACGTCTTCGGCAAGCTCACCGCCTTGGGCGTGCCGTCGTTCGTCTTCATCAACGGCCTCGCGCTCGGCGGCGGACTGGAGATCGCGCTCAACGCGGACTACCGCACCGTCGACGCATCCGCACCGGCGATCGCGCTGCCCGAGGTCTTCCTCGGCCTCGTGCCCGGCTGGGGCGGCGCCTACCTCCTGCCGAACCTCATCGGCATCGAGAACGCGCTCAAGGTCGTCATCGAGAACCCGTTGAAGATGAACCGGATGCTGAAGGCCTCTGACGCCTTCGACCTCGGCATCGCCGACGCGATCTTCCCCGCGGCATCCTTCCTGGAGGACTCGCTCCTCTGGGCAGGCAAGGTGCTCGCAGGAACCGTCAAGGTCGAGCGCAAGAACAAGCCGGGCAAGGTGGAACGTCTCGTCAAATGGGACGCAGCCGTGGGGATCGCCAGGAAGATGCTGGAGTCGAAGATCGGCACCGTCCCGGTCGCCCCCTACGTCGCGCTCGATCTGCTCAAAGCCGCAAAGGGCGGCACGAAGGCTGAGGCGTTCGCGCGTGAGGACGAGGCTTTGGCCTCGCTCGCCTGCGGCGACCAGTTCCAGGCCAGCAACTACGCCTTCAACCTCGTCCAGAAGCGGGCTAAACGACCAGCAGGAGCGCCGGACAAGGCTCTGGCGCAGAAGGTCACCAAGGTCGGCGTGATCGGCGCAGGCCTGATGGCCAGCCAGTTCGCGCTCCTCTTCGTCCGCCGGTTGCAGGTCCCCGTCGTCATCACTGATCTGGACCAGGACCGGGTCGACAAGGGGCTCGACTACATCCGTGGCGAGATCGCGACTCTCCTCGAGAAGAAACGCATCTCACCCGATGAGTCCAACCGGCTGAACGCGCTCATCTCCGGGACGACGCAGAAAAGCGACTTCTCCGATTGCGACTGGGTGATCGAGGCCGTCTTCGAAGAGCTGGGTGTCAAACAGGACGTCTTCGCCGACGTCGAACAGCACATCTCCGACACGGCCATCCTGGCGACGAACACGTCGTCGCTCTCGGTGGAGCAGATCGGCGCGAAGCTGGCGCACCCCGAGCGCCTCGTCGGTTTCCACTTCTTCAATCCGGTGGCCGTCATGCCGCTGATCGAGGTCGTGAAGACGCCGCACACGACGCCCGAAGCGCTGGCGACGGCAATGGCGACAGCGGCGAAGCTGCGGAAGAACGCTGTGATCACGAGCGACACCCCCGGCTTCGTCGTCAACCGGGTCCTGGCGAAGGTTCTCGGCGAGGCGATGTACGCGGTCGACCACGGGACGCCGTTCGAGGTCGTCGACCAGGCCCTCGCGCCTCTCGGCCTCCCGATGCCGCCGTCGCAGCTGCTGGACCTCGTCGGGCTGAAGGTGGGTGCGCACGTCCTCGACACGCACCACAACGCCTTCCCCGAACGGTTCTACCGCAGCGAGAACCTGCACAAGCTGGCCGAATACGGCACCCTGCTCGAGAAGGATTCGAAGGGCAAGGTCAAGGGCTTCGACAAGGGAGCGCTCAAGATCGTTTCGGGTGGGACCGAACCGCTGACGGCGGATGCCATCCTGCGCCGGCTCGAGGACGGCCTCGCCGACGAGATCCACCGGATGCTCGACGACAAGGTCGTCGAGGCGGCCGAGGACATCGATCTCTGCATGATCCTCGGCGCCGGCTGGCCGTTCCACATGGGTGGCGTCACGCCGTACCTCGATCGCGTCGGTGCAAGCAGCCGGGTGTTCGGCGGAACCTTCCACGACCCGGAGATCCGCGGCCTGCGGGACTGATCCGGTACAGAGAGAGGGACGCGAGGCAAGGTGCCTCGCGTCCCTCTCTGCGTTGACCGGCGTCAGCCGATCGCGTGCGGGTACTCGGCAGCCCGGTTCTGGAAGGTGAGGATCGCGGGGTTCTGGATGACGCCGTCGCGGATCTCGACCGCGCGGCGAACTGTCTCGTTGCGATCCTTGTCCGTCGGACCGTCCATCACTGTGCGGAGGAATGGCAGCAGTGCCTCGCTGATCTCCCAGGTGGCAGAATTCCACAGGTGCGACGGCGTGTGGTCGACGGCGTAGTACCTGATGTGATCGCCGACCTCGAAGATCGGGTCGTCGAACGACGTCATGGTCGCCCATTCGAAGCCCATTCCCTCGTCGCACGAGACGTCGACGATCAGGCTGCCAGGCGTGAACAGCGACAGGTCGGCGTTCTCCAGGTAGACGACCGGGTTGTTCGGGTCCTGCAGGGTGCAGTTGACGACGATGTCGTGCTCGGCAAGGAACGGTGCAAGCGGCTTGCGCTCGTCTCCGTCGATGACGGCGGAGAGAAACGATCCGTCCTCGTCCTGGTCGAACTGGACGATGGTGG
This sequence comes from Mycetocola sp. Y171, assembly GCF_056713165.1. Taxonomy (NCBI): domain Bacteria; kingdom Bacillati; phylum Actinomycetota; class Actinomycetes; order Micrococcales; family Microbacteriaceae; genus Mycetocola; species Mycetocola sp. Y171. The sequence continues at coordinate 866,427 of NZ_JBWYGX010000002.1, read as the reverse complement.
CGGAATGGATCGGGGCGCCGACCGCTGCGATGCCCCTGCTGGTGAGAACCTGCACGTCGTGGATACCGAGTGCATTCAGGGCGGTGACGGCCCCGCGGGCCGTCGCGCCGAACCCGATGACGACGGCGTTCATCCGTCGACCGTAGTGCCCGGTCGACCCCGTCAATTCGAGCGCGTGCAGTACCGACGCGTACCCGGCCAGTTCGTTGTTCTTGTGGAACACGTGGAGAGCGAACCCGCCCTCTGGCGTCCAGTGATTCATCACTTCGAACGCGATGAGCGTGAGCCGCTTGTCGATGGCAGCCTGGGTGAGCTCGCGGTCCTGGACGCAGTGCGGCCAGCCCCAGAGGACCTGGCCCTCGTGCAGGTCGGCGAGGTCGGCTGCCTGCGGTTTGGGCAGAAGCACGATGTCGGCGTCCGCGAGAAGTTCCTCCCTCGGGGCGATCCGGTGCACGAGCGGCGCGAGCTGCTCGTCGGAGAGGCCGAATCGTTCACCGTAGCCGGTCTCCAGGATGATCCGGTCGCGAAGGTCGGCGTCGATGCGTTCGAGGTGCAGCGGGTGGATCGGCAGCCGGCGTTCGTTCTTCTTGCGCGACGTGCCCAGCACCCCCAGGACGAGGTTTCGATCGGATGCTGCTGGTGGGCTGTCGGTCATCGGAGCTCCTTGGGCGGGGGAAGACGGCGACGGTGCGCTGCCAGGTGTGGGGCGAGTCAGCCTCGCTGGAGTCGATCGGCGGTCGCCTCGGCGGGCCGTGCTACGGGGATCCGGCGGCCGGAGACCTGCGCGATCACGTCGTCGGCGATCCTCCCGGCGGTGAGTCCTGCATCCTCGAGGATCTGCTCACGGGTGGCGTGCTGGAGGAACTCGTCAGGCAGGCCGAGTTCGTCGACACCTGTGTCGACGCCGGCTTTGCGAAGCTCCTGGCGGATCCGGGTTCCGATGCCCCCGACACGGACGCCGTCTTCGATCGTGATGACGAGTCGGTGGGCGTCGGCGAGTTCGACGATGCTTCCTGCGACGGGGACGACCCAGCGGGGGTCGACGACAGTGCTGCCGATGCCGGCTTCCTCGAGCAGCCCGGCAACGTCGAGGCCAAGCCGGGCCATCGGGCCGACGGCGACGATGAGCACGTCGTTCGGCCCCTGCTCGGAGAGCACGTCGACTCCGTCAGCTGTCCGGCGCACGGCCGGGACGGTGGCACTGACGTTCCCCTTCGGGAAACGGATCACTGTGGGTGCATCGTCGACGGTGACGGCTTCGGCGAGTTCTTCCTCGAGCCGCTCGGCGTCTCGGGGTGCAGCGAGGTGGATACCAGGGACGACCTGAAGGATCGCCAGGTCCCAGATGCCGTGGTGCGACGGGCCGTCTGGCCCGGTGACGCCTGCGCGGTCGAGCACGAAGGTCACACCCGCCTTGTGCAGGGCGATGTCCATCAGGATCTGGTCGAATGCCCGGTTGATGAAGGTGGCGTAGATGGCGACGACAGGATGGAGGCCGCCGAACGCCAAACCGGCGGCTGACGTGGCAGCGTGCTGTTCGGCGATGCCGACGTCGTGCACGCGCTCGGGGAACCGCTCGGCGAGCTTGTGCAGGCCCGTCGGTCGCAGCATGGCCGCGGTGATCCCGACGATGCGTTCGTTCGATTCGGCGAGGCGGACGAGCGTGTCGCTGAAGACACCGGTCCAGGTCGGCGCGCTGCTCGTCGAGATCGGTTCCCCGGTTTCCGGATCGATCTTGCCGACGGCGTGGAACTGGTCCGCTTCGTCATGAACGGCCGGGGCGTAGCCCTTGCCCTTCTGGGTGATGGCGTGCACGATGACGGGCGCGCCGTAGTTCTTCGCCTGGCTGAGCGCCTCTTCCATGGCCTGCTCGTCGTGACCGTCGACGGGCCCGATGTACTTGATGTCCAGGTTGGAGTACAGGGCTTCGTTGTTGCTGAATCGTGCCAGGAACCCGTGCATGCCGCCGCGCACGCCGCGGTAGACCGCCCGCCCGGGCGGGCCGAGGCGGTCGAATGCCTTCTGGCTGGTCAGGTAGAGGTCACGGTAGGTGCGCCGGGTCCGAACGGTGTTGAGGAAGCGGGCCATGCCGCCGATGGTCGGGGCGTACGAGCGACCGTTGTCGTTGACGACGATGATCAGCTTGCGGGTGTTGTCGTCGCTGATGTTGTTGAGTGCTTCCCAGGTCATGCCCCCGGTCAGCGCGCCGTCTCCGACGACGGCGACGACGTGGCGCTGGTTCTGCCCTGTCATCTCGAATGCCCGCGAGATCCCGTCCGCCCAGCTGAGCGAGCTCGACGCGTGCGAACTCTCCACGATGTCGTGAGGGGACTCACTGCGCTGCGGGTACCCTGCCAGCCCACCCCGTTCACGGAGCCCGGTGAAATCCTGTCGCCCGGTGAGGAGTTTGTGGACGTAGGACTGGTGACCGGTGTCGAAGACGATGGCATCCGTCGGTGAGTCGAAGACCCGGTGGATGGCGAGCGTCAGCTCGATGACGCCGAGGTTGGGGCCGAGGTGGCCGCCTGTGCGCGACACCTCGCTCACGAGGAACGTTCTGATTTCGGCTGCGAGCTGGATCAGCTGTTCTCTTGAGAGGGCGTCGAGGTCGCGTGGACCCCTGATCGTCTCAAGAAGACCCATCGCCTAACTCCTCTGTTTCGTTCCAGCGGCCGGCTCAGCGCCGACCCTCTCACTCTACGCGGCGCCCCTCTGCGATTCCTGATGAATCGCAAAGGGGCACCGTTGTGGTAGAGGGCCTTAGACCAGGCTGCGCAGCACGTACTGCAGGATGCCGCCGTTGCGGTAGTAGTCCGCTTCGCCCGGGGTGTCGATGCGCACGACCGCGTCGAACTCGACGGTCTGCTTGCCTTCAGGCGAGTGCTCGGTCGGTTCGGCGACGACGTGGACCGTCTTCGGGGTCGTGCCGGCGTTCAGTTCCTCGAGGCCGGTGATGGTGACCGACTCGGTTCCATCGAGTCCGAGGGACTCCCAGCTCTCCCCTGCGGGGAACTGCAGCGGGACGACACCCATTCCGATGAGGTTCGACCGATGGATCCGCTCGAAGCTCTCGGTGATGACGGCCTTCACGCCAAGCAGGCTTGTTCCCTTTGCCGCCCAGTCACGCGAGGATCCCGAGCCGTACTCCTTGCCACCGAGGATCACGAGCGGGGTGCCGGCGGCCTGGTAGTTCTGCGACGCATCGTAGATGAACGACTGCGGGGCGTCCGCCTGGGTGAAGTCCCTGGTGTAGCCGCCCTCGACGCCGTCGAGGAGCTGGTTCTTCAACCGGATGTTCGCGAACGTGCCGCGGATCATCACTTCGTGGTTTCCCCGGCGTGAGCCGTAGGAGTTGAAGTCCTTGCGGTCGATGCCGTGGTCGGTCAGGTAGTGCCCTGCGGGGCTGTCCGCCTTGATGGAACCGGCGGGGCTGATGTGGTCGGTGGTGACCGAGTCGCCCAGCTTCGCCAGCACGCGGGCGCCGGTGATGTTCGCCACGGGAGTGGTTTCCATCGTCATGCCCTCGAAGTACGGGGGCTTCCTGACGTAGGTCGACTCGGGGTTCCAGTCGAACGTGTTCCCGGCCGGAGTGGGCAGCGAACGCCAGCGCTCGTCTCCCTCGAACACCGACGAGTACTCGTGGGTGAACATGTCGGTGTCGATCGACGTGTCGATGGTGTCCTGCACCTCGGCGGCGTCCGGCCAGATGTCCTTGAGGAAGACGTCGTTTCCGTCGTGGTCCTTGCCGAGGGCATCCGTCTCGAAGTCGAAGTTCATCGAACCCGCGAGAGCGTATGCGATGACGAGCGGGGGGCTCGCCAGATAGTTCATCTTCACGTCCGGGTTGATCCGGCCCTCGAAGTTGCGGTTGCCGGAGAGGACGGCCGTCACGGCGAGGTCGTTCTCGTTGATGGCCGCTGAGACCTCATCGAGGAGCGGTCCCGAGTTGCCGATACAGGTGGTGCAGCCGTAACCGACGGTGTAGAAGCCCAGCTTCTCGAGGTCGTCGGTGAGGCCGGCCTTGGCGTAGTAGTCGGTGACGACCTTCGACCCGGGGGCGAGTGTCGTCTTCACCCACGGCTTCGAGGTGAGGCCCTTCTTCGCCGCGTTGCGGGCCAGCAGGCCTGCAGCGAGCATGACCGACGGGTTCGACGTGTTCGTGCACGACGTGATCGCCGCGATGGTGACGGCACCGTGGTCGAGCGTGAACGACGAGCCGTCCTCCAGGGTGACCTGGCTCGGCTTCGACGCGGTGGACGGAGCGTGGCTGCGGTGGTGGTGGCTGTGCGTGCTCTGCTCGTTCTCCGGGGTGTTTCCGGGAGGATCGGATGCCGGGAACGACTCCGCGATCTCGAGGTCGACGAGATCGTGGTCGACGTCGGCGTAGTTGTTGAGGTCGATCTCGAACTGGTCCTTCGAACGGCTCAGTTCGATCCGGTCCTGCGGACGCTTCGGGCCGGCGATCGAGGGCACGACCGTGGAGAGGTCGAGCTCGAGGTACTCGCTGAACGTGGGTTCGACGGCCGGGTCGTGCCAGAGACCCTGGATCTTCGAGTATTCCTCGACCAGGGTGACCTGCTCCTCGCTGCGCCCGGTGAGCCGGAGGTAGCCGAGGGTCACGTCGTCGATGGGGAACATCGCGGCAGTGGAGCCGAACTCGGGGCTCATGTTGCCGATGGTGGCGCGGTTGGCGAGGGGAACCTCGGCGACTCCTTCACCGTAGAACTCGACGAACTTGCCGACGACGCCGTGCTGCCGAAGCTTCTGGGTGATGGTGAGGACGACGTCCGTTGCCGTGACTCCGGTGGGGATCGTGCCGGAGAGCTTGAAGCCGACGACCTTCGGGATGAGCATCGACACGGGCTGGCCGAGCATCGCGGCTTCGGCCTCGATTCCGCCGACGCCCCAGCCGAGCACGCCGAGGCCGTTGACCATCGTGGTGTGCGAGTCGGTGCCGACGAGAGTGTCCGGGTAGGCCTGGAGCGCTCCGTTGACGGTGCGGGTGTAGGTGACGCGTGCCAGGTACTCGATGTTGACCTGGTGCACGATTCCGGTTCCGGGCGGCACGACCTTGAAGTCTTCGAACGCCGTCTGGCCCCAGCGGAGGAACTGGTACCGCTCGCCGTTCCGCTCGTACTCGATTTCGACGTTGCGCTCGAGGGCGTCGTCCGTGCCGAAGAGGTCGGCGATGACCGAGTGGTCGATGACGAGCTCGGCCGGGGCGAGCGGGTTGATCTTGGTCGGGTCTCCCCCGAGTTCGGCCACGGCCTCACGCATGGTGGCAAGGTCGACGATGCAGGGCACACCGGTGAAGTCCTGCATGACCACACGCGCAGGTGTGAACTGGATCTCGGTGTCGGGTTCGGCGGTCGGCACCCAGTTGCCGAGGCTGCGGATCTGCTCGGCGGTGACGTTCTTGCCGTCCTCCGTGCGGAGCAGGTTCTCCAGCAGGACCTTGAGGCTGAACGGGAGCTTCTCGTAGCCCTCGACGGAATCCAGGCGGAAGATCTCGTAGTCGGTGCCTCCGACCGAGAGTGTGTTCTTCGCCCCAAAGCTGTTTACGGTAGACACGTGGCCTTCTCCTTCGTTGGCTCAGGCATGCTCGCGCCTGCCATAGGTCAATAGTGGTTTCCCGACCACGTGCGTGGCTAGCAAGGCGAACCTAACCAGCGACGCAGGATTCGTGGAAAACGACGACCCGATTTATCTTGATGTCGAGATAACTCTATCAGGATGCCGCTGGCAGTTTGCGGTACACCGCGCGCACGACCAGCCAGGTCAGGATGAGCAGCGGCGCATAGAGGGGAATGCCCATGAGAAGCTTCGTCGCCGCCAGCCACTCGACGTTTCCGGAGAGGTAGAGCGGAAGTTGCACGGCCAGGCGGAGCAGGAACATGCCGGCCCAGCACAAGGTGAGGATGGCGAAGACACGACGTTTCAGCGCCACGCGCCTCCAGGCTGTCCCCTCTCCCATCAGGTAGCCGGCGATGAGGCCGATGATCGGCCAGCCGACGGCGATGGAGATGAGGAGCGCAGCGGCGTAGACACCGTTGGTCACGAAACCCAGGACGAAGTTGTCCTCAGGGCGATTCGTCAACAGGGCGAGAGCGGCAGATGCGCCAGCGGCGATGAGGCCGCCGAGCGCCGAGGACACGGGGGTCTTCTGGATCAGGCGCAGCAGGGTGAAGATCGCGGCAACCCCGACGGAGATGCCGAGCGCCAGGGGCAGGTTCTGGTTCACCGTGTAAACGATCAGGAACAGCAGGCCCGGGACTGTCGCTTCCACGATCCCGCGGATGCCGCCCATCGCTTCGAGCAGGATCTTGCCGTTCGGCTTCTCGGCCTCTGCGAGGGCGCCGAGGCCTGACTTCCTGGCCGCATTGCCGAGTGCAGCGGCGATCGCCTCGGCGGTCTCCGGGTCGGCCGCTGCCTGGTCTTTGCGTTCGTCGGGTGGATTACCGGTCATCGGTCGTCAGTCGGTCGGCGTCGCCGACGCGGGCATCTTCAACGGGATGAGGTCGCGCGGCGGCATCGGAGCCGAACCACGGACGACGACGATGCTGCGGAAGAGGTCTTCGACCTTGGCCGCGGCATCCGGATCGGTCGCGCCTTCGCCTGCGATGACTCCCCGGAGGAACCAGCGGGGTCCGTCCACTCCGACGAAACGGGCGACTCGCGTGCTCGCAGCACCCTCTGCGCCCTGCACGACGGGAACCTCGGCGATGAGTTCAGGGCCGAACACGCCTTCTCGCTCCGTGGCCGTGCCGCCCTGCTTGGCGATCTGTTCCTGGATCTGCTCACGGGTCTCGTTCCAGAGGCCGGTGCTCCGCGGTGCGGCGAAGGGCTGGACCTGGAGTGTGGACCCGGCGTAGTCGAGTCCGACGGCGACGATACGCTTCGTGCTCTCCTCGACTTCGAGGCGGAGGTTGAGTCCTTCACGCGGGAGGATCTTGACGCCGCCGAGGTCGATGTATGGGCGAACCGAGTTCGCTTCGGCTTCGTCGAGCGGCCCCTCTGTGGCCCGGTCGTCCGGTGCCGACTTGGAGACATCCGTTCCGGGCTCTTCGACGTCGCTGGTCTCCAGAGCGGCATCCGTCGTCGGCTCGAGTTCGGCGGCCGTCTCGGGCACGTCTGCGTCGTTCTTCTTGTTCTTCTTGCTCATGACTGGAGTCCTGTCTCTCGCGTGCTGTACCCGGTGGAGCCGAAGCCCTGCTCGCCCCGAAGGCTGCCCGGGAGCGTGTCGACCGGCACGAATCGCGCCCGGCTGACCGGCATGACGATCATCTGGGCGATCCGGTCACCCGGAGCGATCGTGTACGGGGCCGACTGGTCGGTGTTGAGGAGTGTGACGCGGATCTCTCCGCGGTATCCGGCGTCGACGGTGCCAGGAGAATTAACAACGGTGATCCCGTGCTTCGACGCCAGGCCCGACCGCGGGACGACGAACGCCACGTAGCCGTCGGGGAGCGCAATGGATACGCCGGTGCCGACCATGGCCCGTTCCCCCGGTGCCAGGGTGATGGCATCCGTCGATCTGAGGTCGGCCCCTGCGTCGCCTGCGTGGGCGTATGCCGGGAGCTCGGGGGCGATAATGAGTACGTCAACGCTTTCGGTCACGTGTCGAGGGTAGTGCAGAAGTTTGGATGAGAAGAGACGATGACCCGATATCGCGAACGTTTGTGGCCGGCGCCCTGGCTCCTCATCGCCTCAGCCCTCGTCATCCCTGCCAGCATGCTCGTGCTCGCCCCGATATCGTTCCCCGCAGGCATCGCCACGGCGGTCGTCCTGTACGGCGGCTGCGTGGGGCTGTTCATCTTCGGCGCGCCGATCATCTCGGTCGACGACGGGATGCTCAGAGCCGGTCGCGCGTCGATCCCGCTCTCCCTGCTGGGTGAGCCGCAGGCCTTCACCGGCGAGGAAGCGCGGCTCGAACGTGGCCAGCGACTCGACGCCCGAGCGTGGCTCCTGATCCGTGGGTCGATCGACCCCGTGGTCACTGTGCCGGTCAATGATCCTGAGGATCCTGCGCCGTACTGGCTTCTGTCGACGCGCCATCCACGAGAACTGGCCGCCGCGATCGTGAGATCGCAACGGCCAGATGATGCCCAGGTGGGTCGTTAGGCTGCGCACTCCGCGCAGATCGGACCCAGCTTCGACTCGTGGTCGATCTGCGAGCGGTGCTTCACGAGGAAGCAGTTCACGCAGGTGAACTCGTCCGCCTGCGGCGGGAGCACGACGACGTCGAGGTCAAGGTCGGAGAGGTCGGCGCCAGGCAGGTCGAACCCACCCGGGTTGTCAGCGTCATCGACGTCGACGGATCCGGACAGCTTGTCTGGCACGCGCTCCTTGAGGGCCTCGATCGACTCTGAATCATCGTCGGTCTTGCGGGGGGCGTCGTAATCCGTTGCCATGTCCATCCACTTCTTATGTCGTCGTCCGATCGCTGTCGGCGGCGATAGTTTGCATCATCCAGACCTGAATAGCAAACCGGCACGTGTCCGGTTTCAGTCACTGCAATCAGAACCCGCGGCACGCCCACGGTATTCCCAGCGATTCGGCCAAGCCGTGGCACGATTTAGCTAACAAATCGCAGCCTGAGAGGCAGTTGATCATGCACGACTTGAAAGTCATTGGCGTCGAGGACGGCGCGCTCATAGCCGCCACCGACAGCGGAGAGCGATTCCGTCTGCTCATCGACGACGTGCTGCAGTCGCACGTGCGACGCAGCAGGCAGGAACCGTCGAGCGGCCCCAAGCTCAGCCCGCGCGAAGTTCAGGCGCACATCCGGTCGGGCCTGTCGGCCGAAGAGGTCGCAACCCTCACCGGTGCCGACCTCGAATACATCCAGCGCTTCGAGGGCCCCGTCCTGGCCGAACGCGAACACATCGTCGGCGCCGCGCTCAGCGTCCAGGTCCTCACAGCCGTCGAACCGACCACAGAGGAAGACGACTCGACGTTCGGTTCGGCGATCCGTGCCCGCCTCGACTCGCTCAGCGCATCAGACGAGCGCTGGACCAGCTGGAAGGAAGCCGGCGGCGGTTGGACGGTCAAGCTGTCCTTCACCGCGGCGAACATCGAGCACGACGCCCGCTGGAGCTTCGAACCGAAGAAGCAGGCACTTGCGCCCCTCAACGGCGAAGCCGTGACCCTCTCGAAGCAGGGGGAACTCCCGACGGTGCTCATCCCCCGTCTCCGTGCGGTCGAACGGGACGACGCTCACCCGGACGAGAGCCGGTTCGACAGCGGTGCATTCAACTTCCGCGACGCGGACGACAACGGTGACTTCGCTCCTCACATCGAGATCGCCCCGCGCCCGCAGTCCTCGTCCAAGGCGGCGGCCGCTGCGGCCATCAACCGCAACGAAGACGGTGGAGCACAGTCGAATCAGACCGCCGATCTCCTCGAAGCGCTGCGCAAGCGACGCGGCGAGCGTGAATCAGCGCACCGGCCAGACGACGACGCGGTTTCGCGCCTGACGCCGAGGCTCGTGGACGTTCCGCTCGACTTCGAGGCTCTCGGTGACGAACCGGCAGCACCGACGGAGTCTCCGTCAGCGTCTGCGGCACCAGGGCGCCCCAAGCGCGGCCGCGCGGCGATGCCGTCGTGGGACGAGATCGTCTTCGGCGCGAGGACTGACGAGGACTGACGCGTTCGCCGTTCCGGGCCGATTGGTCCCGAACGACTGTTCGTGCGTTCCGCGAATGACCCTTCCGGCGAAATCCGGCGGGCGGATGACCCTTCCGGCGCGTTCGATCAGCGCTCGAACGCGCCCAGCCGGACCAGCGGAACGATTCGTTCTTCGGCGGTGAGTGAACCGTGCTGGCCGATCATGTTCCTGGCTGACTGGTCGGCCGGGCGGGAGTCGTAGTAGACGACGCGTTTCCTCGCGGCGACGATGACGTCACCGATCCGCGGCAGAACCTCGTCGTCCACGTCACCGAACAACCCGGCACCGATGGCATCCGCTCGACTCGCGATCCACGCGCGTTCGCCTTCGCTCTGCTCCCACACGGCAGCCAGCGCCTGCCGGTCGCCGTCGGTGGCGCCCGGTTCGAGGTAGAGGTGGAGGCAGCGGGGCTCTCCGCCGACGTGCCGGACCCCGGCGATCAGCTCCTGGGCCCGGTCGAACAGGATGTGCGAGCCGTGCGGGACGTCCACAGATCCGTGATCGGCAGTGACGAGAACGCCGACACGGGGAGGGAGCCCCCGCAGAAACGACTGCAGCTCGGCGTCGACGGCTTCGAGCCCGCTGAGCCATTGCGGTGACTCCCAGCCGTACTGGTGCGAAGCCTTGTCGAGTTCGGGGATGTAGAGATAGGTGAGCGACGGTTCCCCCGTTGCGACGATACGCGCCGCTTCGGCGAACCGATCGCCCAGCGAGTTCGCTCCTCGGTACTCCGCACCCCGGAGTACCGCCCGGGTGAACCCGGATGTCCGGAACTTCGACGGGCCGACGGCGAAGCTGCGGATGCCCCCTGCCGTCGCGCTGTCGAAAACGGTCGTCTGCCGCTGCCACACCTCTGGCACCATGCCGTCGTCCCAGCCGGTCAGCTGGTTCACGAGCCTGTCGTTGGCGACGTCGAGCGTGCGATAACCGACGAGCCCATGCCTGCCAGGCATCGCACCGGTCGTGAGCGTTGTCAGCGCCGCTGCCGTCGTCGTCGGAAAGACTGACGTGAGCGGTTCGCGATGGTGCGGCGCGAGGAAACGGGCGTGGCCTGCTCGCGCGGCGAGCTGGGATCGGCCGAGCCCGTCGACGACCACGACGACGACGCTGCGAACCGCAGGAAGGTCGAGATCGTTCGGCTCGCCGGCCAGTGCGCGTGCCGAATTCGGCAGAACATCGGCAAGGCTCCGAGCGCCGGGTTTCTCGGTGGGTAGCATGGTGGCCATCCGGGCAATTCTGGCATAACCGCGACGCGGCCGCCGGTCGCCCGGCCCGAAGCCCCTGCCCCTTCCCTGAGAAACTCCGGATGCCCCGTACACAGACTCCTCCCCCGGCCGCCGACGACTTCACCGAACGCATCGAAGACGTCGATGTCTCCGTCGAGATGCAGGGTTCGTTCCTGGAGTACGCCTACTCGGTGATCTACTCCCGCGCCCTCCCCGACGCGCGAGACGGCCTGAAGCCGGTGCAGCGTCGCATCCTGTACATGATGACCGAGATGGGTCTGCGCCCCGACCGCGGGCACGTGAAGTCGGCACGCGTCGTCGGCGAAGTGATGGGAAAGCTTCACCCGCACGGCGACTCGGCCATCTACGACACCCTCGTTCGGCTGGCCCAGCCGTTCACGCTCCGCGTGCCGCTGATCGACGGTCACGGCAACTTCGGATCCCTCGACGACGGTCCGGCGGCCGCGCGCTACACGGAGGCCCGCCTGGACGCCGCCGCGCTGGCGATGACCGACGAACTCGACGAGGACGTCGTCGACTTCGTGCCCAACTACGACAACCAGCTCACCCAGCCAGACGTCCTTCCCGCCGCGTTCCCGAACCTGCTCGTCAACGGCGCGAGCGGGATCGCCGTCGGCATGGCCACGAACATGGCGCCGCACAACCTCATCGAGGTCATCGGTGCTGCCCGCCACCTGCTCTCGCATCCCAACGCCACTCTCGACGAGCTCATGGAGTACGTGCCGGGCCCCGACCTGCCTACGGGTGGCACGATCGTGGGCCTCGACGGCATCAAGGATGCCTATGCGACCGGCCGCGGGAGCTTCAAGACCCGGGCGAAGGTGAGTGTCGAGAGTCTCTCCGCACGCAAGAGCGGCCTGATCGTCACCGAACTCCCCTACCTCGTCGGGCCAGAACGCGTGATCGAGAAGATCAAGGACGGCGTCACCAACAAGAAGCTCAGCGGCATCTCGGATGTCACCGACCTCACCGACCGCAAGCACGGGCTCCGGCTCGTCATCGGTATCAAGACCGGTTTCAGCCCCCAGGCCGTTCTCGAGCAGCTCTACCGGTACACCCCGCTCGAAGACGGCTTCAGCATGAACAACGTCGCACTCGTAGGTGGTGGGCCGCAGACGCTCGGCCTTCGTGAGCTGCTCCAGGTCTATGTGGATCACCGGATCGAGGTCGTCACCCGGCGCTCCGCGTTCCGGCTTGCCAGGCGGAAGGAACGGCTTCACCTCGTCGAGGGAATGCTCATTGCCATCCTCGACATCGACGAGGTCATCCAGGTCATCCGCGCGAGCGATGACACGGACCAGGCGAGGACCCGCCTGATCGACGTCTTCGACCTCTCCGTGCTCCAGGCCGAGTACATCCTCGAACTCCGTCTTCGACGGCTCACCCGGTTCTCCCGCATCGAGCTCGAGGCCGAGCGCGACAAACTCAAACTCGAGATCGCCGAACTGGAGCGCCTCCTCGGCAGCCAGGCGCTGATCCGCAAGCAGGTCTCGGACGAGCTCGCGGACGTCGCCGAACGCTTCGGCACGCCACGGCGGACCCTGCTCACGGAGGCACGCCCGAGCATCGCCACAGCGGCGTCGAGGCGTCAGCCCGCACAGCTCGAGGTGGCGGACACCCCGTGTCGCGTCTTCCTCAGTACCACCGGCCGCGCGGTGCGCATCGACCGGGTCGATGGCGAGGAAGCCCCGGCCTCGGAGCGTGCCCGCAGGCGCAGCAAGCACGACGCCGTCAGGGCGTTCATCGACACGACGTCACGCACCGAGATCGGTGCGGTCACGTCGCTGGGCCGTCTCATCCGTTTCACCGCCGTCGACCTGCCTGTCGTCCCCGCGAATTCCCTTCAGCTTGCGGCCGGCGTGAAGATCGGCGACTACCTTGCTCTGCCCAACAAGGCGGAACGGGTGCTGGCGCTGGTCTCCCTCGACAGCAGCGAACCGATCGCGCTCGGCACCAGACTCGGCGTGGTGAAGAGGGTGACGCCGGGAGACTGGCCGAACAAGCCAGACTTCGAACTCATCGGCCTGAAGCCGTCGGATGAGGTCGTCGGGGCTGTCCAGACGGCTGATTCCGCCGAGCTGGTGTTCGTCAGCTCAGCGGCGCAGTTGTTGCACTTCCCGGCTAGCGCGGTCCGACCGCAAGGGCGGGCGGCCGGCGGGATGACCGGTATGAACCTGCCGGCAGACACGTACGCCATCTTCTTCGGAGCGGTCGACCCGTCCGCTGAGAATGTCGTCGCCACCCTGTCGGTGTCCTCTGGCACCATCCCGGGTACCGACCCCGGCCGGGTGAAGGTCTCGTTCTTCTCCGAGTTCCCCCCGAAGGGCAGGGCGACCGGAGGTGTGCGGGCCCACGCGTTCCTCAAGGGAGAAGACGGCCTGGCGCTCGCGTGGGTGGGGCCTGGCCCCGCGCACGCCGTCGGAACAGACGGATCCGCCCGCACACTTCCGGAGGCCGGCGCACGGCGCGATGGCTCCGGAACGGCCATCGACTCGGTGATCGGCTCCATCGGCAGCGAGATCGCCACCGCCTGACCTGCGACGTCGGCGGGATGCCACGTCGTGACGCTTCATCCGTCGCAAATGTCGGGTTTCGGTCGTCACAACCGCCATTTGCGACGGATGAACCGCCGTGACCATCGGAGGACGACGTTCATCGGTCACAAACGGCGCGAATCCGTGTGCCATACGCGCAATTTGCGCCATACGAACCGCGGACACCACCTGGGCGCGCTTCATCCGTCGCGACGGTCGGGTTTCAGTCGTTTTGAGCGCCTTTTGCGACGGATGAACGGCGGAGACCATCGGCGACCGTTCATGTGCCGCAGCCCGGACGTCACGCGTCGATGCGGTCCCGGTTCAGGCGGTCTGAGCTGTCGACGATGAACTCCTTGCGCGGAGCCACGTCATTGCCCATCAACAACTCGAACACGTGGGCAGCCTGCTCGGCATCGCCCACCTGCACGCGCCTGAGGGTGCGGTGCCTGCGGTCCATCGTCGTGGTCGCGAGCTGGTCGGCATCCATCTCACCGAGTCCCTTGTAACGCTGGATCGGTTCCTTGTACCGCCGCCCGGACTTCTTCAGCTTCGCGAGCAGGGAGTGGAGTTCCTGCTCCGAATAGGTGTAGATCGTCTCGTTCGGCTTCGACCCGGAGTTCATGACGATGACCCGGTGCAGCGGGGGCACGGCCGCGAACACTCGACCCTCTGTGATCATCGGGCGCATGTACCGGAAGAACAGGGTGAGCAGAAGGGTACGGATGTGCGCACCGTCGACGTCGGCGTCACTCATGATGATCACCTTGCCGTAGCGGGCTGCAGAGAGGTCGAAACTCCGCCCCGACCCTGCACCGATGACCTGGATGATCGCGGCGCATTCGGCGTTGGAGAGCATGTCCGAGACGGATGCCTTCTGCACGTTGAGGATCTTGCCCCGGATCGGAAGGAGGGCCTGGAATTCGCTGTCCCTGGCGTTCTTCGCTGTGCCCAGTGCAGAGTCACCCTCGACGATCATCAGCTCGCTGTTGGCGACGTCGTTGCTGCGGCAGTCGACGAGCTTGGCGGGGAGCGATGAGCTCTCCAGCGCGTTCTTGCGACGCTGTGTCTCCTTGTGCGCCCGCGCGGAGATGCGGGACTTCATCTCGGAGACGATCTTGTCGAGCACGAGCGCGGTCTGCGCCTTGTCATCGCGCTTGGTCGACGCGAAGCGCTCTTTCAGAGCGGTGGCCACGACGTTCGCCACGATGGCACGGGCGGCGGGAGTTCCGAGGACCTCCTTGGTCTGGCCCTCGAACTGCGGTTCGGGCAGCCGAACGGTGAGCACGGCGGTGAGACCGGCGAGCACGTCGTCCTTGTCGAGCTTGTCCGAGCCCACCTTGAGCCGGCGGGCGTTCTGCTCCACCTGCTGGCGGAGGAACTTGAGCAGACCCTGCTCGAAGCCGAGCTGGTGGGAGCCGCCCTTCGGGGTGGCGATGATGTTCACGAAGCTCTTGGCGACGGTGTCGTACCCGGTCCCCCAGCGAAGGGCGATGTCGACCTCGCAGGTGCGCTCGAGTTCGGTGGGAAGCATGGCGCCCGTTTCGCTGAGCACGGGCACGGTCTCGGTGAAGGTGCCGCTCCCCGAAAGCCTCCAGATGTCGGTGACCGCCGTGTCTGTCGCAAGATGCTCGACGAACTCCGAGATCCCGCCCTCGTACTGGAACAGGTGGGTGTCGCCGTCGCCGGCCTCTCCCTGTCGTTTGTCCTCGATGGTGAGGCCGAGGCCGGGGATGAGGAACGCGGTCTGCCTGGCGCGACCGATGAGGTCGTCCATCTGGAAGGTCGCGCCCTTGGTGAAGATCTGTCTGTCGGCCCAGTAGCGGACCCTGGAGCCGGTGACACCCTTCTTGACCTTGCCGACGACGCGCAGTTCGCTGCCGAACTCGAACGGTGTGAACGGAGCGTCAGGGCTCGGGTCCCCTGAGTCCGTGAAGATACCGGGCTCACCGCGGTGAAACGACATCGCCCAGGTCTTGCCGTCACGGTCGACCTCGACGTCGAGTCGTTCACTCAACGCGTTGACGACGGATGCCCCGACACCGTGCAGACCACCGGATGCCGCGTAGGAGCCGGAACCGAACTTTCCACCCGCGTGGAGCTTGGTGAAGACGACCTCGACACCGCTCAATCCGGTCTTCGGCTCGATGTCGACGGGGATGCCGCGCGCGCGGTCGCGCACTTCGACGCTTCCATCTTCGTGGAGGACCACGTTGATGTGGTCGCCGTGGCCGCCGAGGGCCTCGTCGACCGAGTTGTCGATGATCTCCCAGAGGCAGTGCATGAGTCCGCGGGAGTCGGTGGATCCGATGTACATTCCCGGACGTTTGCGGACTGCTTCCAGACCCTCGAGGACGGAGAGATGGCGGGCGGAATAGTCGGAACTCACAATGTTCAAGCCTACCGACCATGCCGGCATCACCCGGAAGTGACACGATTTCACCGCTCAGCCGTACGCGCACAGCGAAATAGCAGACCCGATAGGAAGATATCCAGCCACGCGTGGTTTCATTAGTGGACAACACATGCTCGCACGCCAAGGTCAGGAGGAGCTCATGTCATCAGGAGAACGCGGTACCGGTCGAGTCGAAACCGGCAGCGTCGACACGCTTGAGCCACAGCTGACCGCCGCAGACCGCTGCGACAGCTGTGGAGCACAGGCTTACATCCGGGTGGTCGTGAACAGTGGAGAACTGCTGTTCTGCGCACACCACGGAAAGAAGTACCAGGAGAAGCTGTCAGCGATCGCGCACAGCTGGCACGACGAGTCCTCGAGGCTCCTCAACGACCAGCGCGTCTGATCCCTGCTTTCGAACGCTCAACCGCCGCCCGAATCCGGGCGGCGGTTTTCGTTTGTCTGGAGACCTTTGCAAATGAGAATGCGGAGGCCAGACTGGTCGCGTGAATTCCGGGAACAATCCGTGGGTGCTGCATGTCGATCTCGACCAGTTCATCGCGGCCGTCGAAGTGTTGCGGCATCCAGAACTTGCCGGCAAACCGCTGATCGTCGGCGGCCGCGGCGACCCCACCGAGCGTGCCGTCGTCTCGACCGCGTCGTATGAGGCCCGTGCATTCGGTGTGGGCTCGGGGATGCCGTTGCGGGTCGCCGCTCGCAAGGTGCCGGATGCCGTCATTCTCCCAGTGGATGCCGAGACCTACCTCGCGGCATCGCACGAGGTCATGACGACGCTCAGGGACCAGCCGGGAGCCATCGTCCAGGTCCTCGGCTGGGACGAAGCCTTCGTCGGGATCGACACGGAGGGGCCCGAGTCGTATGCCCGTGACCTGCAGCGAGCGGTGCTCGAGCGGACCCGCCTGCACTGCAGCGTGGGAATCGGCGACACGCTGGTGCGCGCGAAGGTCGCAACCGGGTTCGGCAAACCGCGCGGTGTCTTCAGGCTGACCGCCGAGAACTGGCTCGAGGTGATGGGCGACCGCCCGACGATCGACCTGTGGGGCGTCGGGTCGAAGGTCTCCCGTCGCCTCACCGCGCACGGCATCACCACTGTCTCCGAGCTCGCCGCAGCGGATCCAGAGATTCTGGCATCGGAGTTCGGTCCGAAGATGGGGCCGTGGTACGGCCAGCTCGCCAGGGGCGAAGGAGAGCGGGAGGTCGACGACACGCCCTGGGTGGCTCGTGGTCACAGCCGGGAGACGACGTACCAGCGGGACCTCACGACATCCGCTGAGGTGGATGCGGCGGTCGGTGAACTGGTCGATCGCGTGCTGCAGGACGTCCAGGCTGAGGCGCGCCCGGTTATCGGCATCACCCTCAAGGTGCGCTACGCGCCGTTCATCACCAAAGTCTTCACGAAGAAGATCCCGGAGACCGCCGATCGTGACGTCGTGCTGGCGCGCGCCATGGACCTCGTCGACCGGATGGAAAAGGACCGTCCGATCCGGCTCCTCGGTTTCCGCGCCGAAATGACAATGCCCGAAGACGCGCGGGACGGCCACACGCCGACGCGGAGCGGCTGGTGACGGGTCAGGCGGTCGGCACCTTGGCGAGAAGGATGGAACGGGCCAGATCGACGACCTCGTCAAGGTCTGCGTGCTCCGGCCCTGGTCGGTAGTCGACCCCGGCACGCTGGGCGGCGAGTCGGATCAGGTGGTCAGCCATCGCCGGGTTGAGAACGAGGAACGGCCCGTGGCAGTGCGTGCCGAGGCTGTTCTTCACCACGGCGCCGTCCGTGCCGTCACCGTTGCCGTGACCGTTGCGCACGCGGCCAAGCGACTTCTGGTCCGGGCGGCCCGTGTATACCGAGGTGTGGTTCTCCGTGCCGATGAGCAGACCGAAGTCGCTCTCGATGGCGAACGCCTCTGTGATGGTCCTGCGTGCGCTGTTGTCGACGGAACCGCCGAATACACCTGCGCCTGGGATGACTTCGGTCGGGCTGAGCCTGATCGAGGCGGAAAGCAGGTGGAAACCCGCTCCGACCGCGACGATGACCACTCCGGCCTCCGACCACTCACGCAGCGTCGGGGCGATCCGCTCGACGTCCGATGCGATCGACCGGACCGCACTTGACGTTCCTGTGCCGATCAGGACGATGTCCACGGACGAGGGAAGCTCGTCGCCGACCGAGTAGCTGAGCTCGTCGACCTCGAGGCCGGCCAGTCGCATCCGCCGGACGAGCGCCGTGCGGTTGCCGACGTCGCCGTTGAGTGACAGGTCGGCCGGGTACAGTTCGAGAACGCTGATACTCACGCGGCACCCGCTTCCAGATCCTTGTAGCCGAGGTACCGGCGGGTGGCCATCATCTGGTCGTAGTCCAGGAAGAATGTGTGGCGACCGCTTGCAGGAGGCGGACCGTCCAGCATCCGCTGCACCGCCCTGGTGATGTCAGGTTCGATGACGCCGAAGTCCTTGCCCTCGTATGCCAGTCGAAGCGCAACGAACGCACCCTTCGGACCCGAGATGACGTCGACGTGGTCGAGCCGGCTGAGGTCTGCGGCGTAGAGCCACGACGGGTCCTTGCTCGACTCGTCGTAGGCGAAGAGCACCGAGTCCGGTGTTCCCTGCAGGTAGTCGAGGTTGAGCTGCAGGCTGGCGAGGTTCTTCAGCATGAGGATTTCGATCTCGACACCGTTCACCGTCAGGATTTCACCACGGCCGTAGACCGTCTTGGTGTTCTGAACGGCGGCAACGGCCTTCGCGACGTCGAACTTCTCGCCGAGATTGCGAGCCGCAAGCGTGAACGCCGCAGCGATGTCGACGGCGTAGTGGATGCCGCGCGACGGCATCCGGACGTCGTGGACGGCCTCACCGAAGCGGATCTTCGCGTCATAGCCGTCGGCGTGGACGACCTCCGCGACGGCGTGCCGTGATTCGGCGGCTGTCGCGCCAGAGAAGTCGCGCGCCGAGACCTGGCCGTGGGGCGCTGAGGCCTGGACGTCGGGCGTGACACCGAAGTACTCGACCGCGAGGCGGCCTTCGGCTTCGAGTTCGCTGCCGAGGGTGCTGAGGAAGTTGTCGTCGCGGTTCAGGACGATGGACGTCCCGATCTCGGCGGCGATCCCGCGGAACATCGCCGCGACCTTGTCCGGTTCGCCGAACCGATAGATCTGGTCGACGAGGAGGTTGAGGATCACTGCGGTCTGCGGCTTCAGCTTCTTCGCGATCACGGCGCCATAGCCCTCATCGATTTCGAGGATGGCGATATCCGCCTTGATCCTGCCGGTCAGCGACGTCTCGGCCAGCAGGGCGGATGCGATGCCCTGCGGCATGTTCGCCCCTGACGGGTTCGTGAAGACCTTGAGACCGTGCTCCCGCATGATCGCCGAAAGCAGGTTGGTCGTCGTCGACTTGCCGTTCGAGCCGAGCACGAAGACGACGCCGTACGGGAGCTGCGATGCGACATCCCTCATCACGTTCGGGGCGAGCTTCTGCACCACGACACCGGGCATCGCGCTTCCTCCCCCGCGCAGGCGCGTGACGAAACGTGTCAGGCGCCCGGCGAGGATGGGAAGTACGTAGTGCAGGCCGGTCGGTTTACTCAAGGTAGTCCCTGAGCGACTGCGACCGGGACGGGTGGCGCAGCTTGGCCATCGTCTTGGACTCGATCTGGCGGATTCGCTCACGCGTCACGCCGAACGTGTCGCCGATCTGGTCGAGTGTCTTCGGCATTCCGTCGCCGAGCCCGAAGCGCATGCGGATCACGCCCGCCTCACGCTCGCTCAGCGAATCGAGGAGGCTCTCCAACTGCTTCTGCAGCATGGTGAAGCCCACCGCGTCGGCCGGCACGACAGCTTCGGTGTCCTCGATGAGGTCACCGAACTCGCTGTCACCGTCTTCACCCAGCGGGGTGTGAAGCGAAATCGGCTCGCGCCCGTACTTCTGGACCTCGATGACCTTCTCAGGCGTCATGTCGAGTTCGCGGCTGAGCTCCTCAGGCGTGGGCTCGCGGCCCAGATCCTGCAGCATCTGACGCTGGACACGGGCGAGCTTGTTGATGACTTCGACCATGTGCACCGGGATACGGATGGTGCGGGCCTGGTCGGCCATGGCGCGCGTGATCGCCTGGCGGATCCACCAGGTGGCGTAGGTCGAGAACTTGAAGCCCTTGGTGTAGTCGAACTTCTCCACGGCGCGGATCAGACCGAGGTTGCCCTCCTGGATGAGGTCCAGGAACTGCATGCCGCGGCCGGTGTAGCGCTTCGCGAGGGAGACGACGAGGCGGAGGTTGGCGCCGAGCAGGTGGCTCTTCGCCCTGGCACCGTCCTTGGCGACCCACTGCAGTTCACGGCCGAGCTGCGTGCGCTTCTCGGTATCGTCCATCTGCGAGAGCTTGTCCTCGGCGAAGAGGCCCGCTTCGATCCGCATGGCGAGCTCGACCTCTTCTGCTGCGTTGAGGAGGGCGACCTTGCCGATCTGCTTGAGGTAGTCCTTGACCGGGTCGGCGGTTGCGCCGGTGATGGCCGAGGAGTAGACGGGGACCTCGTCCTCGTCGTCGACGACCGACAGGACGAGAGCTCCCTGAGGGAGAGCCTCGGCTTCTGCCGCCTTCTTCTTACGAGCCTCTTCGGCTTCGTCGCTCTCGGCGTCGGCCGGGTCGACGTGCACTTCTTCGTCGTGCTCGTCTGCCTTTTTCTTCGCCGGACCGCGCTTCGCTGCGGCAGCCTTGGCCGGGGCCTTCGCGACAGGGGCGTCGGCCTTCGCGGCGTCTTCCGCCTTCTTGACTGCGGCCTTCGTCGGCGCTTTCGTTGCGGTTTTTGCTGGCGCCTTCTTCACGGGTGCCTTCGTCTTCGCGGGGGTCTCCTCCGCGGTGGTCGTGTCTGCTGCGGCCTTCGTTGCCGTCTTCTTTTCTTCCGTTGCCGAAGTTTGTGCGGCCTTGGTGGCCATAGGAGCACCTTTCAGTCCCGGAGCGCCGTTGTCACGGACGAGCACTTCTGGGCCCAGATTGTTTTCGGACATTACTAAGACCCATGTCAAGCCCTATGCGCTGTCCACGCGTCGGCAGACGCGGGAAGCACGGACTTGAACGGGTCCTTAGACAACATTATGTCACGCTTTGCTGTGAGGATGAGCCAACCCGCGCCGCTCGACGGGTCGCGGCCTGCTACGGGTGACGGCGACGGAAGGCTTCCATAGCTGCAACCCACAAAGGCCCCACCTGTATTCCCTCATCCTCCACGATCCTCCGCCTGGTTCGCCGCCTCGCGATCATCAGCATGACCACTCCGAATCCGATGACGAGGTACTGGACGAGGAAGGCGAGACGGAACGAATCGAGGCTGTACAGCACCGCTGCCGGCGCTCCTGGCCCTGCAAGCGAGTCGAGCACGAGACCGATGAGGAACATCATCACGAAACTCGCGGTGAAGCCGCCGACGTTGACGACGCCGTTGGCCGAACCGAGGACCCGGACCGGGTTGAAGGTGCGGGCGAAGTCGAAGCCGATGAGCGAGCCGGGTCCCCCTGCGCCGAGGACGACGAGGAGGAGGATCAGGACCCAGAGCGGAGGAGTGTCAGGCCAGAGCAGGAGGGTGGTCCACGCAGCGCCGATGGCGAGGACGATCCCGAGCACGAGGTTGCTTCTTCGATAGGGATAGCGCGCTGAGAGGAGACCGAGCACCGGCCCGATCACGACTCCTGATGCGACGATCACGAGCAGCATGGACGCGGCCACCTGCTCCGAGAGACCCAGTCCGTAGACCATGAACGGGTACCCCCACAGAAGGGCGAATACCGTTCCAGACGACTGCGTCACCCAGTGGGCCCAGAAACCGAGTTGCGTCCCCGGTCGCTTGAAGCTCAAGGCGAGCTGGCTGAGCGCCTCCCGGAGACTCGACACCCGGTGAGCTTCCGTCGAGTCCGCCGGGCGGTCCCTGATCACCGCGAGGCTGAGCACCAGGGCGAGAGCGACGAGGGAGGCCGCCGCGAGGAAAGCCTGCGTCCAACCGGCAGTGTGCAGGAGCAGGGCGAACGGGATGGCCGAGAGAATCTGACCCACCTGCCCCAGGTTTCCCATCCACTGCGACAGCTGGGGAACGATCCGGCCGGAGAACCAGGAACTGACGAGGCGCATCACTGAGACGAAGATGGCGGCGTCGCCGGCGCCGACCAGGATGCGGCCGACCACGGCGACCGAGATGGACGGAGCGAAGGCGACGACGACCTGGCCGACGACGAGGAAGCTCAGACCTGCGGCGATGAGCACCCGAGGGCCGAGCCGGTCGATGAGGACGCCGATCGGTACCTGCAGCACGGCGTAGACGACGAGCTGGACCACAGCGAGCGTAGAGAAGGCCGAAGCGGAGGCGTCGAAACGCTCGACGGCCGAAACACCGGCGACTCCCAGCGTGGACCGCTGCATCACCGCTGCGATGTAGGCGAAGACCCCGATCCAGAAGACGAGCCAGGATTTCGCGGAATTCACCCTGTCAGCCTAGGGCAGCCGATCAGTCGGGCAGCCCGCCTGGCGACCGCCGTTCATCCGGTCCCTTGCGTCCGGCGAGGAACTTCTCGAGCTCTGCGGCGATCTCGTCGGCGGACGGCAGGGTGCCGTCTGAGTCCATGAGAGGGGATTTCAACGCGCTGCCCTCCATGTACGTGTCGTACCGTTCCTCGAGCGTGCCGACCAGCCGCTTGAGTTCGTCGTTCCCGCCGACCTGTTCGTCGATGCGCGAGACGAACTCGCGACCCTCTTCACGGAGCTCGTCAGTGGGCAGGATCAGACCGGTCGCCGCGCTGATGCTGTCGATCGCGGCCAGAGCGGCTGTGGGGTATTCGGTGTCGGCCAGGTAGTGCGGGATGAGAAGGGCGAACCCGGCGACACCTGAACCACGTTCGGCGAGGCGGTACTCGAGCAGGTGGAGGACGTTCGACGGCACCTGGGTGTGCGGGCGCCAGACGCTCATCGATTCGATCAGCTCTTCGCGTGTTCCGCTCACCGTGACCCCGATGGGCCGCGTGTGAGGGACAGGCATAGGGATGGCGTGCACCCATGTCGTCCTGGCAACCCGGAATCGGTCGATCAGCTCGATCACGTCGCGGACGAATCGTTCCCAGAGGAAATCGGGCTCGTACCCGGTGAGCAGAAGGAACGGGTGGTGCAGGTCGTCGTACGCCAGCGACACCACGAGCTGAGGGGGCGTGTACTCGGTGAGGTGGTCCTGGTCGAAGTAGATGATCGGCCGACGAGCACGGTAGTCGAGCAGCAGATCGTTGTCGAAGACCGCGACAGGCTCACTCTCGACCGAGCCGCGCGAGTACTCGTTGAACTGCCCCGCCGCCCCGCCAGCGTCAGAGAAACCGGTGAGCGAAACGACGAGGTCGAGCCCGTCCGGTACGTCGGATGCCGCAGCCGTCAGCTCGTAAAGTTCGGCGGGAATACTCATGCGTCCACTCTAATCGGCGTCGCGAAACGGGGAGGGGCGCTGGGAACGCGCTCAGCGAACACGGCGGGGGTTCCATCCGACCCAGCGTCTAGCATGAGGGGCATGTCTGTCCCCGAACTTTCCGTGTCCTCCTCTGCGCCTGCCGACTCGACCGCCGACGTCCTCGTCGTCGGCTCACTGAGCTCAGGCTCATCGGCAACCCTTCACGCCGCGCCCGGTTTCTCGTCGCTCGGCGACGTCTTCGACGCCATCGGTGTCTCGGGTTCGGCCGACCAACTGGTGCGGATCCCCGCGTCTGTGGGGGCGGCAGGGAGTATCGCGATCATCGGTCTCGGTTCGGATGCCGGACTTGACAGCCTGCGGAATGCTGCAGGCTCCGCCGTCCGCCAGCTCGCCGGCGCAGGAACCGTCGCTTTCGCCTTCCCGACGGCTTCCGCAGCAGAGGTCGAGGCCATTCTCGAGGGAGCAGCCCTGGGAGGCTACAGCTTCACCTCCTACCGCAACACCTCGCTCGACTCCGTAAAGGAGGGGGTGGCTTCTGTCACCGTCCACCTCGATGGTCAGTTCGACGCCCCGACATTCGACGGCGCCGTCGAGCGCGCCGGGATCCTCGCCGAGGCGATCGCCCAGGTCAAGGATCTCGTCAACACTCCCCCGGGCGACCTGTACCCGGAAACGCTGGCCCAGGCGGCCGCAGACGCCGTCGCAGACCTTCCCGTCGAGGTGACGATGTGGGACGAGAATGCTCTCGCCGCTGATGGATTCGGCGGCATCCTCGGTGTCGGCCAGGGGTCGAGCCGCGGCCCCCGCCTCGTCAAACTGTCCTACACCCCTGCCGGAGCGGCGAAACACCTCGCCCTCGTCGGAAAGGGCATCACCTTCGACACCGGTGGCCTCTCGCTGAAACCACCGGCCTCGATGGTCGGCATGAAATACGACATGGCTGGCGCGGCCTCCGCACTGGGCGTCATCGTCGCCGCCGCCCGGCTGAACCTGCCGGTGAGGCTCACCGCCTGGCTGTGCATCGCCGAGAATATGCCGTCGGGAACGGCAATCCGCCCGAACGACGTCCTTCGGATGAAGGGTGGCCGCACGGTAGAGGTTACGAACACGGATGCTGAAGGTCGCCTCGTCATGGCCGACGGCCTCGTCGCCGCCAGCGAGGAGCATCCGGACGCCATCATCGACATCGCTACCCTGACGGGCGCGGCCGTCGTGGCACTCGGCAAGCGGTACACCGGGGTGATGGGCGATGATGAGCTTGTTGCGGATGTCCTCGCGGCGGCGAAGACGCAGGGTGAGCCGATGTGGGCGATGCCGTTCCCCGCGGAGACACGCGCGCTGCTGCGTTCGGACGTCGCGGACCTCGCCAACGCCAAGGTCGGGAACACGGCAGGCGGGATGCTCGTGGCCGGCGTCTTCCTCCGTGAGTTCATCGGGAAGCAGAGCGATGCGGATGACGCGAAGGCGATCCCCTGGGCGCATCTCGACATTGCCGGCCCCGCCAACAACCCCGATGCGCCGTACGGTTTCACCGCAGGCGGTCCGAGCGCAGTCGGCGTTCGCACGCTCGTCAAGGTGGCCGAACAGATTGGTCGCCCGTAGTAAGGTCGTATGGGCTAGTCAGCCCCCAACCGTCGCCAGCTCGAACCCGTGTCGGCGGCTTTAGCACGAACCCAGATGCACGAGGGAGAAGCTCAGTGTCGGAGCAGAATTTTGACATCGTTGTTCTCGGTGGTGGAAGTGGCGGATACGCGGCAGCATTGCGCGCGTCCGAGCTTGGATTCACCGTCGGACTTGTAGAGAAGGACAAGCTCGGAGGCACCTGCCTGCACCGCGGTTGTATTCCGACCAAAGCACTCCTGCACTCGGCCGAGGTGGCTGACGTCTCGCGCGAGTCGTCGAAGTACGGCGTGAACACCACGTTCGAAGGCATCGACATCGCCGGCGTCACCGCCTACCGCGAGGGAATCGTCGCGAAGAAGTACAAGGGGCTCCAGGGCCTGATCAAGGCTCGCGGCATCACCGTCATCGAGGGTGAAGGCCGACTGACCTCCCCCACGACCGTCCAGGTCGGAGACCAGACCGTCACCGGCAAGAACGTCATCCTCGCCACCGGATCGTACAGCCGCTCGCTTCCCGGACTCGAGATCGGCGGCCGCGTCATCACGAGCGAGCAGGCCCTCCAGCTCGACTTCATTCCCCAGAAGGTCGCCGTGCTCGGCGGCGGCGTGATCGGCGTCGAGTTCGCCAGCGTCTGGAAGTCCTTCGGCTCGGATGTCACCATCATCGAGGCCCTCCCCCACCTCGTCCCGAACGAGGACGAGGCGATGTCGAAGGGACTCGAGCGCGCGTTCCGCAAGCGCGGCATCAACTACTCACTCGGCGTCCGGTTCCAGGGCGTCACGCAGGACGAGAACGGCGTGGTCATCACGCTCGAGGATGGCAAGACCATCGAAGCCGAGCTCCTGCTCGTCGCCGTCGGCCGCGGCCCGTCGACCGCCAACCTCGGTTACGAGGAAGTCGGCGTCACCATCGATCGCGGGTTCGTCATCACCAACGATCGTCTCGAGACGAACATCCCGGGGCTCTACGCCGTCGGAGACATCGTTCCCGGCCTGCAGCTCGCTCACCGTGGATTCCAGCAGGGCATCTTCGCTGTCGAGGAGATCGCCGGTCTCAACCCGGTCCTCATCCCAGACGTGAACATCCCGAAGATCACCTACTGCGACCCCGAGGTCGCATCCGTCGGCCTCACCGAGGCGAAGGCCGCTGAGCAGTACGGCGCAGACAAGATCACCGCGTACGAGTTCAACCTCGCCGGCAACGGAAAGAGCGAGATCATCGGGACGACAGGGAACGTCAAGGTCATCCGGGTCAATGACGGCCCCGTCATCGGCGTCCACATGATCGGCGCCCGCGTCGGCGAGCTCATCACCGAAGGCCAGCTCGCTGTGAACTGGGAGGCCTACCCCGAAGACCTCGCTCCCCTGATCCACGCGCACCCGACTCAGAGCGAAGCGCTGGGCGAGGCATTCCTCCACCTGGCGGGCAAGCCGCTCCACGCGCTGTAGGTCACGCCCGTCCGG
Organism: Mycetocola sp. Y171; assembly: GCF_056713165.1. Lineage (NCBI taxonomy): Bacteria > Bacillati > Actinomycetota > Actinomycetes > Micrococcales > Microbacteriaceae > Mycetocola > Mycetocola sp. Y171. The sequence goes on along the minus strand of NZ_JBWYGX010000002.1, from coordinate 840,050 downwards.
GTGCGATCAAACTAAGCTACATACGTAAGAACTGGTTTCAAAGGAGACAAGGTCATGGCAGAATCCGTAAGCCTTCCGGCGCTCGGTGAGAGTGTCACCGAGGGTACGGTCACCCGCTGGCTGAAGAACGTTGGAGATCGGGTCGAGGTCGACGAGCCGTTGCTCGAGGTTTCGACCGACAAGGTCGACACCGAGATCCCTTCCCCCATCGCCGGTGTGATCGAAGAGATCCTCGTGCAGGAAGACGAGACGGTGGAGGTCGGCACGGCGCTCGTGAAGATCGGTGACGGTTCGTCATCCGGCGAGAGCGCCCCCGCCGATGAGGCACCGGCCGAGGAGGCACCTGCCGAAGACGAGCAGCCCGCTGCCGAAGCACAGGAAGAGGCGGCACCTGCCGTCGAACCGTCGACCGAGGTACCTGAGGAAGCCGAAGCGCCCGCCGAAGGCGAGTCCGCTCCAGCTGAGGCGCCAGCGCCTCCGGCTCCTGCTGCACCCGCACCAGCGCCTGCCGCTCCGCCAGCACCGGCAGCGCCTGCCGCTCCGCCAGCACCGGCAGCGCCTGCCGCTCCGGCGCCTGCTCCCGCTGCGCCTGCTCCGGCTGCCCCTGCTGCGCCTCCTGCCCCGTCAGGGGACGCCATCGGAAGTGGCTACGTCACTCCTCTGGTCCGTCGTCTCGCCAATCAGCAGGGCGTCGACCTCTCCACGATCACCGGCACCGGTGTCGGCGGACGTATCCGCAAGGAAGACATCCTCCAGGCCGGTCAGGCGACATCCGCAAGCGGAGCGCCGGCGAAGGCAGCTCCGCTCGAGGTGTCCCCGCTCCGAGGAACCACGCAGCCGATGTCCCGTCTCCGCAAGGTTGTCGCGGAGCGCGCCGTCATCTCGATGCAGACCTCGGCACAGCTCACCAGCGTCGTCGAAGTGGATGTCACCAACATCGCCACGCTGCGCGACAGGGTGAAGTCCGACTTCCAGTCGAAGACCGGCTCGAAGCTGTCGTTCCTCCCGTTCTTCGCGCTTGCCGCCGCTGAGGCCCTCAAGGCCTTCCCGGTGATCAACGCGACGATCGATGGCGACTCGATCGTCTACCCGGACCACGAGAACATGAGCATCGCGGTCGACACGGAGCGCGGCCTGCTCACCCCTGTGGTCCGCAATGCCAGCGACCTCAACCTCGCCGAACTTGCCGGGCAGATCGCAGATCTCGCCGAACGAACCCGCGACAACAAGCTCAAGCCCGACGAGCTCGCCGGCGGCACATTCACGCTGACCAACACTGGTTCGCGCGGCGCCTTGTTCGACACCCCCGTCGTGTTCCTTCCCCAGGTCGCCATTCTCGGCACCGGCATCGTCACCAAGCGCGCAGCCGTCGTCAAGGCCGCAGGCCAGGAAGCGATCGCGATCCGTTCCATGGTCTACCTGGCACTCTCCTACGACCACCGGATCGTCGACGGGGCGGATGCCTCACGGTTCCTCGTCGCGGTGAAGAACCGCCTCGAAGAGGGCAACTTCGAGGCAGACCTCGGAATCTAGTCCGGTTCGAACAGATCACGCAGACGCCAGCCGGTGTCCGTCCTCACCACGAGGACGAGTACCGGCTGGCGTTCGCCGTTTGCAGGAATGGCTCGTGTGAGTACGGCGTCGCCGTAAGCCTGGACGAGTTCGACCCGTTCGCGCGATCGGGGTTCGGCGAGCAGTACCCCGCCCGCCCGCCGGCTCCCGAACGCGTGCCGATCGGCGTCGTCGATGGCTGATCCGGCTTCGGCGAACATCCCGACGCAGGACGGCTCTGCGCGAACGGCGCAGCGACCCCGCAACTCGAGCAATGCGGCGGCAGCCGCTGCAGCATCCTCGCCGGCGACAGCGGTGGCTTCCTCTGTCGAGAAACCGAGACCGGCGATCACGCCACCCGGTGACGGCTTCCCGGCAGGCGCCGAGACGGCCGGGCTCTGCGCCGTACTCCGGCTCTGTGTCGGAACCTTCTGCCGTCCTTCGGCGGCACCGGGGATCGCCGTCAGCCCTGCGCTGACGACCAGCGCACCGACCAGAACTGCCAGACCGATCGGAAGGCCCCTGCGGCGGACGACCCGCCCCAGCCGGCCGCGGAAGGCAGCACCCGACAGCGAGACGGCGAGTCGCTTCGCCCGGGTCAGCGCCGACAGTGCGACCCGCAGCGGCGGAACCGCCGACTGGCGGACCTCCCGTATGTCCCGTTCCACCGGCTGGGTACGCCGGTCGGCCACCAGGACGACGGGCAACGAGGGGGCAACGGCGAAGATCCTGCACTCGAGCTGGCTCGCTCGCGAGCGATCTGCCTCCGCGTCGTCGATGGAGGTGTCCAGCCATTCGGCGACCCCGCTGAATTCCGTCCTCGCCGGTTCATCCACCACTTCACCGATGGCCCGGATCAGAGTGGACAATGCCCGGTAGTCGGCGAGGATGCCGGGCGTCGACGACGAGCTGCCGTCCGCTTCGTTCGTCGTGATGGCGTCTTTCCTGAGCCCGTCGAAGCCGCCGATCACCGGCCGTCCGTCCGTCGCGAAGAAGACCGACGCGGCGTTCAAACCGCCGTGGACGAGTCCGGCGGCGTGGATCTCGGCAAGCCCTGCCGTGATCGGCGCCAGGATGGTCACGGCTTCGCCGGCCGCGAGGCGAGAACGTGCGGCCAGAAGAGTGGCGAGTGACCAGTCCGTCTGTTCACACGCGAGGAGCAGCCGACCATCCGAGACCGTTGCGATGTCGATGAGAGACAGGACGTGCGGCGAACGAACACGGGTATGCGACTCAACGCGACGCATGGCGGCTTCGTCCTCACGGCAGATCGTGAGGACGACGGCGAGGTCGCGGGGCTCCGCGTGGGCGAGCCAGACGGAATCGCTCGTGTCACTGCCCAGGCGGCGGACGAGCCGGTACCCACCGAGTACGACACCGGGTGCGAGACGCGTCCCGCCCGGTTCCGCCGGTCTCTTCGGTTCTGCCATCCGACCATGATCGCCGGGGACTGGTGGCATCCGTCAGGGTTTGATCCGGTGGTGGAGGCACCCGCTCGGGTGACGGAGTTGTGAGGGACAGGAGCCCTCGCGTTGGTCGGCGACAGGCGCCGACGGGCATCCACATTGCCGGTATCCTTATTCACATGGCACGCAAAGAAAAACCCGTCAAGGCGGCGAAGGAACCAGGCCGTTTGAAGCAGATGGGGCAGGTCTTCCAGATGACCCGCCGCTACGACAAGAGCGTCGTGTGGTGGATGCTCCTCGGATTCCTCGGTCCCATCGCCGTCGGTGTCGCCGCGGCGCTGATCCTCTCTGGCGGCAACGTCTTCGGTCTCGTCCTCTGGATCATCGCGGGTGTTCTCGCCGGTGTCCTCGTGGCCATGATCATCCTCGGACGCAGGGCCGAACGGGCCGCATATGGGCAGATCGCCGGTCAACCGGGAGCTGTCGGCGCCGTCTTCCGGAGTTCGCTCCCCCGCGGCTGGCAGGGCAGCGAGATGCCTGTCAACGCCAATGCGAAGACCCAGGACGCTGTCTACCGTGCCGTGGGTCGCGGCGGTGTCGTGCTCGTCGGCGAGGGGCCACGCTCCCGCTCGAGTCGCCTCGTCGAAGACGAGAAGCGCAAGATCAACCGTGTCGTCCCCAACGTGCCCGTCACCGTCTTCTTCGTCGGACCAGACGAAGACTCGGTGCCCCTGTACAAGTTGACCAAGTCGTTCCGCAAGGTCAAGAACACGCTGACCAAGCCCGAGGTGCTCGCGGTCGTGAACCGGCTGGCGTCGCTCAGCGCCGGGTCCCTGCCGATCCCGAAGGGTGTCGACCCGTTCAAGGTCCGCCCCCAGCGCGCGCGGTAGCACTCCGCGACACAGAAAACCCGCCTGTACGACACTGTCCAGGCGGGTTTTCCGTTTTCACTGAGACGGATACCGCTGAGCTCAGGCCCTGACGAGTACCGTTCCTGCGATCTTGTCGTGGAACCCGCGCTGGTCCGAGTCCCAGATCAGGGCGGGCAAGATGAGGATGAGGAGCAGAGTCCTGACGGCGGGTCGCCAGAGGCCGACGTACCCTCCTGTGAGCGGTACGACCCTCATGCCCAGGATGCGGTGGCCGACGCTCGCTCCCGTGGTGATGAGAAAGAGGATCTGCAGCACAGCGAAGACGAACAAGTTCGCCCAGCCGTTGCCGACGGTGTTCGCGCTGGGGAAGAACGTCGCCACGATGAGCAGGGCTGACGCCCAGTCGATGGCGAGAGCGGCAATACGGCGCCCGGCCCGGCCGACACTGCGCGGTCCGTGCTCCGGAAGGCCGAGGCGTTCCCCCGGGTATCGGCTGGGCGCGAGGTCGCCGAAACGGGGGTTGGGCTTCGGTTCGCTCGTCACACTCAAATCTTACGCGGAGCAACACGTGTAACATGCCAGAAACATGGGTGTGACCGCGGGGTAATCCCCTGTCAATACCCTCTCTAGAGGTTGCATGTCGCATCCTTCTCTCGGTACCAACCCTTTTGGAGCTATCCATATGTTCAGCGATTCATCCGAGGTGCTTAAGTTCATCAAGGACACCGACGTCAAGTTCGTCGACATCCGATTCACCGATCTGCCCGGTGTACAGCAGCACTTCAACATCCCGGCAGCGACCGTCGACGAAGAATTCTTCACCGTCGGCCAGCTGTTCGACGGCTCGTCGATCCGGGGCTTCGCCAACATTCATGAGTCGGACATGCAGCTGATTCCGGATGTCACCACGGCTTACCTCGACCCGTTCCGCGTCGAGCGCACCCTCATCATCCTCTTCGACATCTACAACCCGCGTAATGGCGAGATCTACGCGAAGGACCCGCGTCAGGTCGCCAAGAAGGCTGAGAAGTACCTCGCCTCCACCGGCATCGCCGACACCGCCTACTTCGCTCCAGAGGCCGAGTTCTACATCTTCGACGACGTCCGTTACGAGATCAACCAGCACTCGAGCTCGTATTCCGTCGACTCCAGCGAGGGCGCCTGGAACTCTGGCAAGGAAGAAGAAGGCGGAAACCTCGCCAACAAGACGCCATACAAGGGCGGCTACTTCCCGGTCAGCCCTGTCGACCAGCACGCCGACCTCCGCGACGACATCTGCCTCAAGCTCATCGATGCCGGCCTGATCCTCGAGCGTAGCCACCATGAGGTCGGCACCGCCGGCCAGGGTGAGATCAACTACCGCTTCGACACGATGGTGCACTCCGCTGACGACATCCTCAAGTTCAAGTACATCGTCAAGAACACGGCGCACCAGTGGGGCAAGACGGCGACGTTCATGCCGAAGCCGCTGTTCGGCGACAACGGTTCGGGCATGCACACGCACCAGTCGCTCTGGAACGGCAGCACACCGTTGTTCTACGACGAGGCCGGTTACGGCGGACTTTCCGACGTCGCGCGCTGGTACATCGGTGGACTGCTCAAGCACGCCCCGGCTGTGCTCGCGTTCACGAACCCGACCGTCAACAGCTACCACCGTCTCGTCCCCGGCTTCGAAGCTCCGGTGAACCTGGTCTACTCGGCGGGCAACCGTTCGGCGTCGATCCGAATCCCGATCACGGGCACGAACCCGAAGGCCAAGCGCATCGAGTTCCGCGCGCCTGACGCATCGGGCAACCCGTACCTGGCCTTCGCCGCCCAGCTCATGGCCGGCCTCGACGGAATCAAGAACCGCATCGAGCCGCACGAGCCCGTCGACAAGGACCTCTACGAGCTTCCCCCCGAGGAAGCCAAGAGCATCCCCCAGGTTCCGTCGTCGCTCGAGGGTGCCCTCCAGGCGCTCGAGGCCGACCACGAGTTCCTGCTGCAGGGCAACGTGTTCACGCGTGAGCTGATCGAGACCTGGATCGACTTCAAGCGCGAGCACGAGATCAAGCCCCTGGCTCAGCGTCCGCACCCGTTCGAGTTCGAGCTGTACTACGGCGTCTGATCACGAGGATCCATCTGACCGGGGACTCTGTGGACTCGTCCCGGGCGACTGCCCGCACATAGTCCGCTAGATCCCCGACCAGCGTTCCAGCACGCAACACAGAACGTCCCCCGCCATCCTTTCGGAGCGGGGGACGTTCTATTTACCTGTTGAGAGTCAGGCTGATGCGCTGGACATCAGCTCGCAGGATCGGCTTCCGGCCCGGCACGCCTTCGAAGGCGACGAACGACAAGTCCTGCCGTCGCGAGGGCGAGGACCGCGGCGGCGAGCACCAGCGCACAATTCATGCCGAACGTGAACCATGTCGGAAGAACCACCTCGCCACCATCGATGAATGTCGTCGTCCAGTCGGTCGTCGAGGCGGCCGTGGAGAGGGCTGTCGGTACGAAGATGACCAGGGTCGTGGCGGAGATCACCAGCCAGGTGACGGTGTCGGCCAGTGAGAGTTCGCGGGACATGCCTGAGAGTTTACCTGCCGGGCCGGCGCGGGCAGGAGAAGCGGCGGGCGGTGCTCCACCTTCCGTCGCCGCCGTGCGACACGACTCCTGTCGTCAGCGCGGGGTGGGATCAGGTCTCGCCTGGGTGCCGTAGAACTGCTTCTCGAAGACACTCCGCGCCCGTCGGGTGACCTGGAGGTAGTCCTGTTCGAGCTGTGCGGCCGAGCCGGGCGGGTACTCGAGCACCCTCGCGATCCCGTCGAGCTGCATGCGGTCACTGGGAAGGACGTCAGTGGTCTTGTTGAGCCACAGCGTCATGGCCGAGCGCAGGCGGGACGCGAAGATCCACGCGGCACGCAGCCGCTCGGCCGTATCCGTGTCTACGAGTCCGTCTTCCACGGCTACCCCGAGTGCGCCGAGCGTGCTCGTCGTCCGCAGCCCGGGGATCGCCGATCCGTGCTGGAGCTGAAGCAACTGCACGAACCATTCCACATCGCTCAGTGACCCGCGGCCGAGTTTGACGTGCCTCGACGGGTCAGCGCCCTGCGGCAGGCGTTCGTTCTCCACCCTGGCCTTGATCCGCTTCACTTCGCGGACGGCGTTCTCGCTGATCTCAGCCGGGTACCGGATGTCATCTGCCAGCGCCTCGAAATCGGTCCAGAGTGAGCGGTCCCCGGCGACGCCACGCGCCCGAAGCAGCGCCTGGGCCTCCCAGGTGAGGGACCAGCGCGAGTAGTACGCGCGGTAGGAGTCCAGGGAGCGGGCGACAGGGCCGTTCTTGCCCTCCGGTCTGAGCCCGACGTCGAGATCGAGCGGCAGCCTGTGGTCCTCGCTCAGCCGGTTGAGCTCCGAAATGATCCGGTTCGCTGCGAGGTGCGTCTGCTCGTTCGGGAGTGCCGTGGTGCGGTACACGTACATGACGTCGGCGTCCGAGCCGAAGCCGAGCTCGGCACCGCCATAGCGGCCCATCCCGATCACCGCGAACTCCAGGCAATCCTCGCCGAGGCCTTCCGCCCGACGCACCGTCCGCAGAAGGCCGTCGATCGTCGCGGTCGTGACATCTGTGAGGCCCTGGGCCAGGTCAGTCAGGCCGAGGGTGCCTGTCACCGAGCCGAGTGCCAGCCGGAGGATCTCGCGCCGACGCAGGCGTCTGATCGCTTTACCCGCAGGAGCATCCGTGTCGTGCCGTCGGAGGATGGCGGAGATCTCCTCGGTGAGCGCGTCGAGCGGGCGGGGCCGGAGCTCGCTGTCGTGCTCGAGCCACGCTGCGGCCTCAGGGATCTGGTCGAGGAGCTCGCCGATGAAACGGGATCCGCTCAGTACCCTGGTGAGTTTCTCTGCCACGCCGGACGAGTCACGGAGCATCCGGAGGAACCAGTGGGTCCCGCCGAGCGATTCGCTGAGCCGCCGGAACGCGAGCAGGCCGTAGTCGGGATCTGCGCCGTCCGCCAGCCAGCGCAGCATCACCGGGAGCAGGTTCCGCTGGATCGTGGCGCGACGTGACACGCCTGCGGTCAGAGCGGCGATGTGGGTGAGGGCTCCATGCGGGTCGCGGAAGCCGATGGCAGCGAGCCTGGCGCCGGCCTGTTCGGGGCTGAGCAGGACCTCTTCCTCAGGGAGCGAGGCGACAGCGGAGAGCAGTGGTCGGTAGAAGAGACGCTCGTGCAGGCCGCGCACTTCGTGTTTGGTCTTCTCCCACAGCGCGACGAGGGCTTCGCCGTTCGGGGCGAACGTCGAGGCGCGCGCCAGGACGCGGAGGGCGTCCGGGTCCTGCGGCATGAGGTGGGTACGGCGAAGCCGGGTGAGCTGCAGGCGGTGCTCGAGCACGCGGAGAAGCCGATAGTCACCGGCGAACTCGGCCGACTCCTCCCTGCCGATGTAGCCGCGGCTGGACAGTGCGTCGAGTGCGGCGATGGTTCCCCGTTCGCGGACCGCTTCGTCCGCTGAGCCGTGGACGAGCTGGAGCAGCTGCACAGTGAATTCGACGTCGCGGAGTCCGCCTGGCCCGAGCTTGAGCTGAAAGTGCACCTCACCCGACGGGATGTTCTCGGTGACCCGTTCACGCATCCGCTGGACGGATTCGACGAAGTTTTCGCGTCCGGCGCTGGACCAGACCAGCGGAGACACGGCATCGACGTACCGGGTGCCGAGGTCGATGTCACCGGCGAATGCCCTCGCCTTGAGCAGCGCCTGGAATTCCCAGCTCTTGGCCCAGCGGTCGTAATACGCCAGATGGGACTCCAGGGTCCGGACGAGGGCTCCCTGCTTGCCCTCCGGCCGCAGGTTGGGGTCGACCTCCCACAGCTCCGGCTCGATGTCCGGCTGGCTGATGCCCCGCATGCTGAGCATGGCGAGCCGGGTGGCGATGTCGACAGCCCTGGCGTTGCTGAGCCCGTGCTCGTCGTCACCCTCCGCCACGAAGATGACGTCGACGTCGCTGACGTAGTTGAGCTCCCCTGCCCCTGCCTTGCCCATCCCGATGACGGCGAATCGCGTGCGCCTGACCTCGTCGGCGTCGAACTGTGCCGGGCCGGACCCTCCGGTCGTGACCTGGGTTCTGGCGACGGCGATGGATGCCTCGAGGGCCGCTGCTGCGGCATCTGACAGGGCGACGGCGACGGCATCGAACACGTCGCGCGGGTCGGCGGCGGCGAGGTCATGGGCGGCGATCCTTGCCAGCCAGCGCCGGTATCTGACCCTGAGCCTGGTGTGTCCCTCGTCGTCGACGCAGTCGGCGAATCCGTCGACGGCGCCGACGGCCTCGAGCAGGTCTGTGACGAGTTCGTCCCTCGTCGGCAGCCCGCCTTCCCACGCCGTGAAGGCGAGGAGCTCCTCCGGGTGGCGGTGGAAGAAATCGGCGAGACCGAGGGACGCACCGAGGAGGCGGACCAGCGGCACACGCTGCGTGTCCTCGCCGAGCACGGCCACGACGGTGTCAGGGTGAGAACGGGCCAGCCCCAGCAGGCTCCTGAGGGCCTGGTCAGGGTCGGCCGCCCGGGCGAAGGCGGGCAGCATGTCGTCGACCTCGAGTGGCACCGTGTCGAACAGCTCGTCCAGCTGGGATCGGACGCTGCTCAGCGCCGCGAAACCGAGTCGGGCGAGTTCGGTGAGAGTGGCCTGGTCCCGTCGCATCCTGGTCGTTCTAGAGGATCTCGATGTTCTTCGAGAGCTCGAACGGCGTGACCTGGGCCCGGTACTCCTGCCATTCCTGCCTCTTGTTGAGCAGGACGTAGTTGAAGACCTGCTCGCCGAGCGTCTCCGCAACGAGTTCGGACTCCTCCATCAGCTGGATGGCGTGGTCGAGGCTGGCGGGGAGCGCAGAGTACCCGAGGGCGCGGCGCTCTGAGTCGCTGAGGCTCCACACGTTGTCTTCGGCTTCCGGCGGCAGCTCGTAGCCCTCTTCGATTCCCTTGAGCCCTGCCGCGAGCAGCAGCGAGTATGCGAGGTACGGGTTGGCGGCGGAGTCGATGGCGCGGTACTCCACACGGGCGCTTCCGCCCTTGTTGGGCTTGTACAGCGGCACGCGAACGAGTGCGGAGCGGTTGTTGTGGCCCCAGGTGACGAAGCTCGGAGCCTCGGCCAGGCCGTTGTTGCCGACGGTTCCCCAGAGGCGCTTGTACGAGTTCACGAACTGGTTGGTGACCGCGGTGATCTCGGGGGCGTGCTGGAGCAGACCGGCGATGAACTGACGGCCGATCTTGGACAGCTGGTACTGCGCGCCGGCTTCGTAGAACGCGTTCGAGTCGCCCTCGAAGAGTGACATGTGCGTGTGCATGCCTGAGCCGGGCTTGTCCGAGAGGGGCTTTGGCATGAAGGTCGCGTAAACGCCCTGCTCGATCGCCACCTCCTTGATGACGGTACGGAAGGTCATGATGTTGTCGGCGGTGGTCAGCGCGTCGGCGTACCTGAGGTCGATCTCGTTCTGGCCCGGACCGGCTTCGTGATGGCTGAACTCGACCGAGATGCCGAGGTCTTCGAGCATCCGCACCGAACGACGGCGAAAATCGTGGGCGGTTCCGCCGGGGACGTTGTCGAAATAGCCGGCCGAGTCGACGGGGATGGGTCCCTCGGGACCGATCTGCGCAGACTTGAGCAGGTAGAACTCGATCTCGGGGTGAGTGTAGAACGTGAAGCCCCGGTCTGCGGCCTTCTCGAGGGTGCGCTTGAGCACGTTGCGCGGGTCGGAGAGTGCCGGGAGTCCGTCGGGGGTGGTGATGTCGCAGAACATCCGTGCGGTCGGATCGATCTCACCACGCCACGGCAGCAACTGGAAGGTCGTCGGATCGGGGACGGCGAGCAGGTCGGACTCGTACGAGCGACTGAGCCCTTCGATGGCTGAGCCGTCGAAACCGAGTCCTTCGGCGAACGCTCCCTCGACCTCTGCAGGGGCGATCGCAACGGACTTGAGAGTGCCGACGACATCGGTGAACCAGAGCCGGACGAACTTCACTCCCCGCTCCTCGATCGTGCGAAGAACGAAGTCGCGTTGCTTATCCATCTGATCCCCTCGAAAGTCCGTCGGCGTCTGCATTCTTAGGCTATCCGTTTCGCGCTCCCCGCGTGGGCACCCGTGCCGACGACCGCACCGGCAAGCCTCGATAGACTGGCGCAATGTCTGAGCCATCGAAGCCCGCAGCGTCCAGTCCCGCCCGTGTCCGCACCCGCCACTTCCAGCGGGCGAAGGAGCAGGGCATCAAGATCACCGGCCTGACCAGCTACGACATGCTCACTGCGCGAATCTTCGACGAAGCAGGGATCGACTTCCTTCTCGTCGGCGATTCCGCCGGCAACAACGTGCTCGGTTTCGAGACGACGCTGCCGATCACCGTCGACGAACTCATCCCGCTGACCAGGGCGGTCGCCGGCGCAGCCAAACGCGCCCTCGTGATCGCGGACATGCCGTTCGGCTCGTACGAGAATGGCCCGGAGGATGCCCTGAAGACCGCATTCCGGTTCATGAAGGAGACGGGCAGCCAGGCGGTGAAGCTCGAGGGCGGTGAACGAAGCCACGAGCAGATCCGGCGGATCGTGTCGGCAGGCATCCCGGTGATGGGTCACATCGGCTTCACCCCGCAGAGCGAACACGGACTCGGCGGCCACATCATCCAGGGACGCGGCCCTGCCCTGGAACAGCTCCTCCGCGACGCGCGTGCGGTGCAGGATGCCGGTGCGTTCGCCGTCGTCCTGGAAATGGTGCCTGCAGAAGCTGCCGCGCGAGTGACAGCCGAACTGGACATCCCCACCATCGGTGTCGGCGCCGGTCCTGACGTCTCAGGCCAGCTCCTGGTCTGGACGGACTTCGCCGGCCTCACGACCGGTCGCATCCCCTCGTTCGTGAAGAAATATGCGGACCTGCGCGGTGCGCTCACGGATGCCGTGACGAGCTTCCGCACTGAGGTCGCCGATGGCGTGTACCCCGGTGAGGAACACAGCTACAGCTAGAGCGGCAAGGGCCGGGGAGGCTACTTGTCTTCCGAGGCTTCCTCCGCCGCCCATGCGGCGCTGCGCTCGCGCAGGCGTTCCGGTGCGTGCGCGGCTTCCTCGGCCGAGGCGAACGGGCCTGCGCGATCGACGGACGGCGACTCGTAGCCGTGCTCGACCACACCGGTCTTCAGGTTGTACCAGTACTGCTTCGACGGATCTTCGCTCATGAAACTGCCCTTCGCTGGGTGGCTAAGCTTGATCCTATGCCCAAGGACCGAAACGGCCATCTGATTCCCGGTGCGCGATCCGCTCAGCGAAACGTCCCCCCGGGCATCCCCCGCCCCGAGTACGTCGGCAAGGCAGGACCGAGCCCGTTCCAGGGCTCTGACGTGTACTCCGCAGAGGCCGTCGAACGTATCCGCCGTGCCGGAAGAATCGCGGCGGATGCCATCGCCCTCGTGGGCGAGAACGTCAGGCCGGGTGTCACCACAGACGAGCTGGACGAGATCGGTCACCGCTTCCTCATCGAGAACGGTGCATACCCGTCCACCCTCGGCTACCGCGGCTACCCCAAGTCCATCTGCAGTTCCGTCAACGAGGTCATCTGCCACGGCATCCCCGACGACACCGTCCTCGATGACGGCGACATCGTCAACATCGACATCACCGCGTTCATCGGCGGTGTGCACGGCGACAGCAACAGAACGTTCATCGCAGGCACCCCGTCCGACGACGTGGGGCTTCTGGTCGAACGCACCGAAGAGTCGCTTCGACGGGGAATCAAAGCCGTCGCCCCCGGACGCCAGGTCAACGTGATCGGACGCGCCATCGAGTCGTACGCGAAGCGATTCGGCTACGGCGTCGTTCGCGATTTCACCGGCCACGGAGTCGGTGAGGCGTTCCACTCCGGCCTCATCATCCCGCACTACGACTCGGCACCCCAGTACGACACCGTCATGGAGGTCGGCATGGTGTTCACCATCGAGCCGATGCTCACCCTGGGCACCCATGAATGGGACATGTGGGCCGACGACTGGACGGTCACCACGAAGGACAAGAGCATCACGGCCCAGTTCGAGCACACCCTCGTCGTCACCGAGCGCGGCGCGGACGTCCTCACACTCCCGTCGCCTAAGGTGACAGCATGAACGGAACAGCCGTAGGAATCGATATCGGCGGCACGGGGATCAAAGGAGCCGTCGTCGATCTGGCGACCGGGACCCTGCTGACCGACCGGATCAAGCTCCCGACACCGAAGGGGGGAACCCCTGACGGCATCCTCGCGACGACGGTCGACCTGGTCAGGCAGTTGCAAGTGCACGACCCAGATGCTCCCGTCGGCGTGTGTTTCCCAGCCGTCGTCAAACACGGGATCACGCTCTCTGCCGCGAACATCTCGAAGAAGTGGATCGGGCTGCACGCCGAGAAGCTCTTCGAAGACGCGCTCGGCCGCGACATCACGTTCGCCAACGACGCTGACGCGGCCGGCTACGCCGAGGCCGCGTTCGGTGCCGCCCGTGGCGTGGACGGTGTCGCGATCATGACGACACTCGGCACAGGGATCGGTACCGCGATTCTCCACAACGGCGTGCTCGTGCCGAACGCCGAGTTCGGCCACCTCGAGGTCGACGGCCACGACATCGAGACGAAGGCGTCGAATGCCGCCCGCGAACGCGACGACCTGTCCTGGGCAGACTGGGCGAAGCGACTCCAGAAGTTCTACTCCGCTCTCGAGGTGTACCTCTCCCCCGACCTGTTCATCGTCGGCGGAGGCATCTCGAAACAGCACGAGCACTTCCTGCCGCTCCTCAAGCTGAACGCGCCGATCGTCCCGGCGATGCACCGCAACAACGCGGGCATCCTCGGCGCCGCCGCACTCGCCGTGCGCACCATCCCGCCGCTGAGCTGACGCCTGGCGCCGATCGCCTAGGTGACGATCGACCGGCTGTGGAACTCCGGCGCGTCCCACGCGCCGGAATCGAGGATGTCGCGCAGAGTTTCAACGGCATCCCAGACGTCCGTGTAGCCCAGGTACAGCGGCGTGATGCCGAAGCGCAGCACCTCGGGTTCGCGGTAGTCCCCGATCACCCCGCGGGCGATCAGCGCCTGCATCACCGCGAAGCCGTCCGGGTGACGGAAACTGACATGGCTTCCCCGGTGAGCCGGGTCCCGCGGTGTGATGAGCGTCAGTGGATGACGCGCACATCGCTCTTCGACTAGGGCGATGAACAGCTCGCTCAGCTCGAGCGATTTGTGTCGCACGGCGGCAGGATCGGCCGTGAGCGCGATGTCGAGCCCGCTTTCCACGAGCGCAAGCGACACGACGGGCTGGGTGCCGCAGAGGAACCGCTGGATTCCGCCGGCCGGCTCGTACGACGGTTCCATGGCGAACGGCCTGGCGTGGCCCCACCAGCCGGAGAGCGGCTGGCGGAATGTGTCGTGGTGTCGTTGATTCACCCAGATGAAAGCCGGGGATCCCGGGCCACCGTTGAGGTACTTGTAGGTGCAGCCGACCGCGAAATCGGCGCCGGCGCCGGTGAGGTCGACGGGGACGGCGCCTGCCGAGTGGGCGAGGTCCCAGATCACCAGCGCGCCGGCCGCCTGAATCGCGGCCGTGCAACCTGTCAGGTCGAACATCGCGCCCGTCCGATAATTCACGTGCGAGAGCATCACGACTGCAACGTCAGCACCCAGCCCGGCGCCGAGGTCCGCCGGACTATCGATCAGCCTGAGCTCGTAACCCCGATCGATGAACTCGATGAGCCCTTCAGCGATGTACAGGTCGGTCGGGAAGTTGTCCCGCTCGGAGAGGATCACCCGCCGCGACGGATCGAGCTGCTCCTGGATGCCGATGGCCGCTGAAAGCGCCTTGAACAGGTTCAGCGACGTCGTGTCTGTGACGACGGCCTCGCCGTCTCCGCCGCCGATCAGTCGGGAAACCTTGTCTCCGAGTCGTGCAGGCATCGTGAACCAGTCCGCGGTGTTCCAGCTGCGGATCAGTCCTGTCCCCCAGTCGTCGGCGATGACCGCACCGGCTCGTTCGAGCGCTCCCACCGGTCGTGGACCGAGCGAGTTGCCGTCCAGGTAGATGACATCAGGGGGCAGGAGGAATTCCCCGCGGAACATCGCGAGCGGGTCCAGACGATCGGCGGTCAGGCACTCGTCCCGAGTTCTCGTCGGCATCGACTCTCCCTGTGTGAATGGGCCGGCTGATACGCCGGGTTCTGTTCAGGCGCTTGCGCGCCCTGGACGACCATCTCTCTCGAGACTGCGTTACCGCAGCCTTCCAGCGGCCTACCCGAGAACGGGACGAGCAGCCCCATAGTCCTCTGTCTGACCTTGCTCCGGGCGAGGTTTACCGAGCCGGCCGGGTCACCCCGGCCGCTGGTGGTCTCTTACACCACCGTTTCACCCTTACCTGGCGCTCGCGCGCCCGGCGGTTTGTTTTCTGTTGCACTGTCTCGCGGGTTGCCCCGGGTGGGTGTTACCCACCGCCCTGCTCTGTGGAGCCCGGACGTTCCTCGGCGCCATTGCTGGCGACGCGGCCGTCTTGCCGACCCATTCACACGTCGAGCCTACCGGCCCGGGTGCCGGGGACGTCGCTGCAGAGCTACCAGAGGCCGGATTCGTCCGTGCGCACCATGATGGCCGAGCATTCAGGGCACTGCAGGACGTCGTCGATCTCCGCTGAACGGATCTTCTGCAGTTCGTTGCCCGTGAGGGTGATCGTGCACGCCCCGCAGGTCCCCGCACGGAACAGCGCCGCCCCGGTGCCGCCGCGGGTGCGGAGCTTCTCGTAGAGTGCCAGGAGGTCCGGCGAGACCGAGTCCTCGAGCAGCCCGCGCTGGGCGTTGAGCGTAGCTCGCTCCTGCGAGAGTGCGTCGAGCGCGGCCGTCCTGCGAGAACTGATGTCGTTGAGCTTCTCCAGCAGGTCGTCGTCTTCGCCCTGCGTCGCGGCGAGCTGCGATTCCGCCTGCTCGACCCGCTCCATCACGACGAGCTCCATGTCCTCGAGATTGTTCTTCCGTCGGTACAGCGAGTCGAGTTCGCTCTCCAGCGCCGTGACATCCTTCACCGAGGACGTGTGCGTGACCCGGTCGGTGTCGCGGGCGATACGGGCGTCGACCACTGCAGCATCCGATTCGAGCCGGCCGAGTTCGGTTCTCGCGTCCTCGAGCGTTCCGAGTTCAGCGGCCAGGCGACCGCTCAGCGCCGTGCGTTCCGCCGACACCTGGGTGTGCTCCACAGTCTCCGGCAGGCTCCGCTCGCGATGGGAGACACGGGCGAGCCCTGAATCGATGGTCTGCAGTTCGAGCAGTTTCTTCTGCTCGGCGAGGCTGGATTTCACGTGGGTTCTCTCTGAGTGGTGCTGCGGGTGTCCTGCAAGATTACTGGGTCACGACGAAATCCCACGGGTCGGTACGCAGGTCGCTCACGGCGACGTCGAGATCAGGCAGTAGTGCGCGCAACTGGGCTGCTGCCCGGTCGAGCCAGAGCCATTCGCTCGCCCAGTGCGAGACGTCGATCAGAGCCGGCCCTCCTCCGATTCTGGACTGCTCGATCGACTCGGAGGCCGGGTGGTGCCTGAGATCGCTGGTGATGTAGACGTCGGATGAGAGTACGCCTGGCTCCGCGAGCAGTGAGTCCCCCGCCCCTCCACACAGCGCGACGGTGCGGACGGTCCTGTCGTAGTCGCCGGCGACGCGGATGCCTGTGGCGGTCGCCGGGAGCAGGTGCGCGATGCGGTGCGCCAGGTGACCTAGCGTGATGGGGTCCTCGAGGACACCGACCCGCCCGATCCCCGTAGCGCCGTCCGCGCCGGGGACGAGAGGCTGGACGTCGAGAAGACCGAGCCGCTCCGCGAAGACACCTGACGTGCCCTCGTCGACGACGTCGGCGTTGGTGTGAGCGGCGAGGAGCGCGCATCGTCCCCGGATCAGCGCGGTCAGGACAGACCCCTTGTACCGGTCGGCTGCCACGCTCGTGACCCCGCGAAGAAGCAGCGGGTGGTGCACGAGCAGCAGGTCCGTCCCCGTTCCGAGTGCCTCCTGCACCACGCCATCCACCGCGTCGACCGCGAGGAGGACTCGCGACACGGGGTCATCGGGGTGACCGGCGATCAGCCCGGAGGCGTCCCACCCTTCGGCGCCCGAGATCGGCCACAGGTTTTCGACAGCCGAGCAGACCTCGGCGAGTGAGTAAGGCACCCACTCAGCCTAGCGAGCAGCGCTCGGCTGGATCAGTACCAGTTCATCGCGACGGAGTGCGACCACGCGGAGCAGGGGCTGCCGTATGCACGGTCGATGTAGTCGAGACCCCAGGAGATCTGCGTTGCGGCGTTGGTCTTCCAGTCCGAGCCTGCGCTCGCCATCTTGCTTCCAGGAAGGGCCTGCGGGATGCCGGTGGCACCGCTCGAGGCGTTGTACGCCGTGTATGACCAGCCGGACTCCTTCTGCCAGAGCTGGTTCAGGCAGGAGAACTCACCTGAGCCCCAGCCATAACGAGAGGAGGCGAGGGAAGCGGCGGTCGCACGGGCACCGTCAGGGGTGTTGCCGACGCGGATGGCTTCGGCCGCTGCCGCTGCCCTCGCTGCGGCGCGTGCAGCTGCGGCGCGGTCGGCTTCAGCTGCCGCGGCGGTGATCTTGTCTGCGTTCGCATCCGTATACGAGGCGAGGACGACGACAGTCTCGGGCTCGAGGGTGCGGTATCCGGACAGCGAGGCGAGGGAAGCCGTCAGGGGCGTCGTGTCGACCTTTTCCTTTGTGGCTGCGACGACGGCGTTGGCTTCGGCGATGGTCGCCTGGGCGAGCTGGTCTGCGTGTGCCTCGGTGATTGCGTCGGTCTTCTCGGCGAGGGTGCCGGTGACCTCGGCGACGGAGGCGGAAAGTCTGGCCTGCGCCTCGGCCTGGGCGGCATTCACCTGGACGGTGAAGAAGGTGGCGGCAAGGACGCCTGCTGCGGCGATCGCCGCGGTGATTTTCGTCGTACGGGTGAGCTTCTGGGCTGATCTGAGCATCTGTCTCCGGGTTTGTGTCCCCGCAGTTCAGCGCAGGCGGAAACCGAGCCGCGGTGAAGCGCTCCGGAAAAATACAGGGCAGGAGCTGCCTTCACCATGAGTGAGAACGCGGGCTGTGCCTGCACGAACTCAACGGCTACATGGGGTGACGGGCGGTGTCGGGTCACAGCGGCTCTGGCTGGCTCGCTGCACGCCTGCACGAAAGAATTCGGTGTGTGCGCAGGCGGCTGAAGCGTCCAGTCTCAAGCACGACTCTGTGAGACCCATCCACTGGTCCTGTGTAAACCGTGTATGTGCCTCGTTCGAGGGTCAAGCTGGGGAGTCGTCCACGATCCCGATGAATCGACTGCCGATGCCATCGATCTCGGTGCGACTCAGCCCCCCTGCGGGTTCGGGCAGCTCGTCTGAGCCGTGGTGCTCGCAACTGAGGTAGGTGAACTCCGGCCACCACTTCTTCGGCCTGGCCGCCTCGGAGAAGCCGCAGATGTCGCAGGTGAGCTGGACCCAGACTTTCTTCTTGCCCGTGCGGTTGGCACGGGATTGCACGAGCCACGCCGGTGGATTCTCGTCGAGTTCGGTCAGCTCGCCGTCGGTGAGTCGGGTAGGGATCCCGTGGCGCACCGCCATTTCGAGAGGGATGTCCAGGCGGAGGGCGGCTTCTCGTCGAGTGATCATGTCGTCCCCATCGTAGGCGACGAAGCATCCGTCATCTTCGACACGGACAGCAGCGGGCGCCGAGTCTAGTCGCGCCATCCGTCGATGGTCTAGCGTCTCCCGAACTTTCGCAACGAGGCGCAGAGTACGACCACGGCGACAGTCGGTCACCGATCCACAGGGGAGGACCACATGTATTTCCACGTGCAACAGCTGATTTCCGAAATCGCCCAGGACGAGCCGGATCCGGCAGCGGCCAACGCGCTGCAGGAGGGCCTCGGCGGTCAGTTCGGCGAGATGCGCACGATGATGCAGTACCTGTTCCAGAGCATGAATTTCCGTGGGGCGGCGGCGAAGCCTTACCGGGACCTGATGCAGGGAATCGGCACAGAGGAGATCAGCCATGTCGAGCTCATCGGAACGACGATCTCGCGCCTGCTCGACGGGTCCCCGCGGTATCAGGGCAAGAAGACCGACCCACTGGACACACCCGGTGCCGGCGGCGCAACGCCACTGAGCATCGCGCTTGACCACAGCAACATCCACCACTACCTCGTAGGCGCGCAGGGGGCACTCCCCGTTGACGCGGCAGGGAACCCCTGGAGCGGCAGCTACGTGTACAACTCGGGGAACCTCGTCCTCGACCTCCTCTACAACCTCATGCTGGAATCGACGGGGCGCCTGCAGAAATGCCGGATCTACGAGATGACGGACAACAAGACCGCCCGCTCGACGATCTCGTACCTCATCGTCCGTGACCAGGCCCACGAGAACGCGTACGCCAAGGCGCTGGAGAGCCTCGGGGTGAAGTGGAACACGCTTCTGCCGATCCCCAAGACGAATGCCGAGCAATTTCCTGAAGTGAAGAAGCTCCTCGACCTCGGGCTGCAGAGCAAGCAGTACACGTTCGACCTGGCCGGCCAGTCGGAGGCGGGAAAGATCTTCAGGGGAATGTCGCCGTCTAACGATGGAACCGAGCTGGATGCCACAGAGCAGGCACCGACCGGGGTGCCGTCGACGATCGCGCCCGAGCGCTTTGAGGAGTTCGCGCCGGGCCTCGACCCTGAGTTGTTGAAGCTGATTCAGGCGACTGCCGACCTCGAGCTCGCCGAAGTCGATGCGATGTTCGGCCCGGTGGGCGGCGCGGCAACGTCGGCCGTTCCTGCGCCAACCGCCAACGACAAGAAGGCCTCGACGGTGAGGGACAAGAAGGCGAGGAAGTAACGCAGGCGTTCAGGCCGCGAAGTACTCCGGGTACTCGGACCGGAGCCACGGTTCCTGTTCGAGAACGTGTCCGGCGTGGCGGGTGACGAGTGCCACGCCGGGCACGACCGACCCGGCCTCGAGGTGGTCGGCGATCGCCTTGTGTTCCTCGATCAGGTCCCGGCGCTGAATCGCGAGCGGGAGCACCAAGCGGCGAATGCGGTCGACCTGGACCTTCGAACTCCTGACAACGTTCCACGCGTCCGGGAAGCCGGAGAGACGGAAGAGCTCCTGATGGAACGCCTCGTCCGCGACGAAGAACGCCTCCGCGTCGCGTGCCGAAACCGCGTCCTCCTGCTGCATCAGGATGCGGCGGAGCGCAGAGACGTCGCGATTGGCCTCGCATGCCCGGCTGAATGCCGCGCCCTCGAGCGCACTTCGGATGAACGCGGCTTCTGCGACGTCGTGCGGCTCGATCAGGCAGACCCGGGTGCCGACCTGCGGGACCACCCGGACAAGGCGCTGTTCGACCAGTCGCGCGATCGCGTCGCGCACCGGCGTCCGGCTGACACCCAGTTGGGCGGCCAGTTCGGTCTCGGACAGCGGGGCGCCCGGCGGCAGCCGCAGGTCGCGAATCGCTGTGAACAACTCGTCGTGGACGCGGTCCGACATCCGTTCTCGCCCGGGCCGCACAGCTGCCGCTTCCGCCGGGCTCGAGGACGCACCGTCAGCGCTCCCGTCGGCGATGGGTGACATTCGGGCCATGGAGCCATCGTGCCAGTCGCGGCACTTGCATACAAGTGCGGCACGACCTAAGGTCGAGACGCCGATCGATCGAAGGAGATTGCATGACGGTGACGGTCTACCCAGAACCCGACCTGGTCGTCCGCGCTCGCGCCCTGGTCGGCGAGGGCCCGGTCTGGGACCAACGCAGCGGCCGCCTGTGCTGGGTCGATCTGGTCGCCGGGATGCTCTTCGAGGAAGATCTCGCTGCGGCACGGCACCGGCGCTGGACACTGGCCACCCTCCTCGGGGCAGCGGTCCCCCGTCGATCGCAGCCCGGGTTCGCGGTCGCAATCGCCGAAGGATTCGGCTTCGTCGTCGACGGGGAGCTGTCGGTGGTCGACGCCGCTTTGCCCGAGCCGTACAGGCGGATGAACGACGCCGCGTGTGATTCGCGCGGACGGCTCTGGGCTGGGAGCACCCACCTGAACTTCACCCCGGCAGGTGGAGCGCTTCACCGCTGGGACGGAACCTCGCCGAGCACGGTCATGGCGACCGGCTTCACCCTCCCCAACGGCCTCGGCTGGTCCCCTGACGACACGACCATGTACCTGGTCGACAGCGTTGGTCACACCTTGCTCTCCGCTTCCTACTCTCCAGACGATGGGGTCGTCGGCGACTTCACCCCGCTCAGCACGATCGACGAAGGGCTCCCTGACGGCCTCGCCGTCGATATCGACGGATGCATCTGGGTGGCGATCTGGGGCGGGGCGTCTGTGCACCGCTACTCCCCCAACGGCGAGCTGATCGGCCGCGTACCTCTTCCGGTCGCGAAGCCATCGAGCTGCGCGTTCGGTCCGGACGGAACGCTCTACATCACATCGGCCTCGACGGACCTCGATGAGGTCGAACTGGCGATGCAGCCGCTCGCCGGTTCCGTCTTCGCTCTCGCGAGTGGAACCCACGGCGTCCCCGTCATGCCGTTCGCCGCGTGACCATGACCATCGAACTCGTGAGTGACGACATCCGTGTCGACATCGATGCCGGGCGGGGTGCGGACATCCTCGCTCTCGTCGATAAACGGACCGGAGTCGACGTCCTGTTCAGAACTCCGTGGCGGGACCGCGCCGACGCCATTCGAGCCGGGCAGGCACCGTCGACCACGAACCCGACCGCGGGCTGGCTCGAGGGTTACCGCGGCGGCTGGCAGACGCTGTGCCCGGTCGCAGGCGACCCCGCTATCGTCCACGGAGCACCCGTGACCTTCCATGGTGAGGCCTCCATCGTGCCGTGGACCGTGGATGCGTCCGGCGCTGACACGGTCCGCCTTCACGTCGACCTGTTCTCGGTGCCGCTCCGGATCGAACGGATCGTCGCGCTCAAGGGTCCGCGGCTCGCTGTCACAGACACGCTCATCAATCTCAGCCCGGTCGACCTCAGGGTCGACTACGTCCAGCACCCCGCCTTCGGCGGACCGTTCCTGGAGGGAGAGTGCGTTCTCGACACCGGGGCCAGGATGTTCGTGAACGACCCCGCCCACGACCCCCTGTTCGCCGTAGGCCAGGTGATCGCCTGGCCGATGGCGACGGCCCTCGACGGCACGCAGATCGACCTCAGGGAGATCCCCTCCCGTGGTGAGAGCCGCGAGCTTTTCGGGTGGCTCGAGGACTTCGTCGAACCCTGGGCGTCGATCACCAATCGCGACATCGGGTTGTCTGTGCGCGTCGAATGGGACGGCGAGCACCTTCCGTACGCGTGGCTCTGGCAGGAGCTCGAATCGACGCCGACCTTCCCGTGGTATCGCAGGGCAAGAGCCGTCGCGATCGAACCGGCCAGTGTGCCGACCGGCGGCGTCGACCGGTCCAGTGTTGTCGTCGTCCCCGCGTCAGGCCGACGACGGATCGGCATGTCCATCACCCTCGACCATCACCCACCAGGAGGCATCAATGCGTGAACACACCGGCCGCGTCGCGCTCGTCACCGGCGGCTCCCGTGGCATCGGCCGCGGAGCCGCCATCTCACTGGCTTCGCATGGCGCAGCAGTTGTCGTCCACGGCCACGAACTCACGGAGGCCGAGACCACAGCCGCCGAGATCGTCGCATCCGGGGGTACGGCCATCGCCGTCGCCGGACCGATCGACGACCCCGCGACGAGCGATCGGGCGGTCGCGACTGCGATCGACCGTTTCGGCCGGCTCGACAGCCTCGTCACATCCGCGGGGATCCAGCGGTACGGCGACGTGACGACCACGACGCTCGCCGAATGGAACGAGGTCTTCGCCGTGAACGTCACGGGGGTCTTCCTTGCGGCGAGAAGTGCGCTCCCTCACCTCAGGAAGAGCCCGGCGGGGAGCGTCGCCATCGTCGCATCCGTGCAAGGCACAGCCACCCAGAACACCGTCGCCGCGTACACGGCGAGCAAAGGCGCACTGCTCTCGCTCGCCCGCGCGATGGCCGTCGATGAGGCGGCATGGGGCGTGCGGGTCAATTCGGTCAGCCCGGGGTCTGTCGACACTCCGATGTTGAGGGCCTCGGCTCTGTCCCACAGCGACGGCAGCCCAGACGACGTCGAACGGGTCCTCGCCGACTGGGGAACGGCTCATCCGCTCGGCCGGATCGGGACGGCGTCGGAGATCGGCGAGGTGATCTCCTTCCTCTGCGGCCCCCGTGCCGCCTTCGTGACCGGTGCAGACATCCGCGTCGACGGAGGACTACTGGCCAGGCTGGCAGCCCCCATCACCACCGGAACGGACGGGAAGACCTCATGATCCAGCTCAGCGAAATGCTCGCACCCCGACCGGAACCCCTTTGGCAACTCGTGAAGCAGTGCGGGGTGGACACTGTGGTCGCCACGCTCAACGGCGGTGAGCAGGACCAGCGGATGTTCGCCTCGGTCGGCAAGGACGGATACGTCGGACCAGCCGCGGACGAAGGCCCGTGGACCGAATCCGCGATCGCACGAGATGTCGCCCTCTTCGCCGACCACGGCCTCCGGGTGATCGCCATCGAGGACACGGCGCCGATGGACAAGGTCAGGCTCGGTCTCCCCGGACGCGACGAACAGATCGACCAGGTCATCACCCAACTGCGTGCGATGGGCCGGTTGGGCATCGAGACGCTCTGTTACAACTGGATGGCGGTCTCGAGCTGGGGTCGGACGGCAACGGCTGAACCGGGCAGGGGCGGCGCGCTGGTGACCGGTTTCCGCGCCGCCGATGCCGATTTCCTCCCCCCTCTGGCTGCCGACGGCGAGGTGACGCACGAGCAACTGTGGGAGGGGCTCTCCTACTTCCTCGATGCCGTCGTTCCCGTTGCCGAAGAGGCAGGCGTCCGGCTCGGGATGCATCCGGACGACCCTCCGCGCGCCTGGGGCAGGAACGTTCCGCGGATCATGGGCTCCTCCGACGCGTATCGCCGCCTCATGGCCCTGCGCCCGTCATCGTCGAACGCGATCACGTTCTGCCAGGGCAACTTCGCACTGATGGGCGAAGACCTCCCCACACTCATCCGCGAGTTCGGAGGGGCGGGGCAGATCGCCTTTGTTCACTTCAGGGATGTCGTGGGGACCCCGGACGACTTCCGTGAGGTCTTCCACGACGAAGGCCAGACGGATCTCCCCGAATGCATGAGGGCATATGCGGCGATCGGCTTTGACGGCCCCATGCGCCCCGACCACGTGCCGACGATGGCCGGCGAACCGAACGACCGTCCTGCGTACGGAACCCTCGGGCGCCTGTTCGCGATCGGTTACATCCGGGGACTCGAACATGCGGTCTTCGGGAAGCCGCGGGTCGATACCGCGAGATGAATTGATGGTGGGCCCTACCGGGATCGAACCGATGACATCCACGGTGTAAACGTGGCGCTCTACCAGCTGAGCTAAAGGCCCTCACTGCGTGACGCAGCGAGTTCATGTTACACAGGTTCCCGAGCGGGCCGGAAACGAGCGGCGGGTCAGACGGGCTGGTGCTGCAGCCGCTCGACCGCAGCGCGGTACGCGGCGAGCGAGCGGACCTCACCCGGTGCCGTGATGAAGCTGGCCCGGATGATCCCGTCGGTGTCGATCAGGAAGGTCGCCCGGTTCGAGAAGCCCTTGTCCTGAAGGAAGACGCCGTACTCCTTGCTGACCTGACCGTGCGGCCAGAAATCGGCGAGGAGGGTGAAGTCGTAGCCCTCCTCCTCGGCCCATGCACGGAGGGTGAACTTGGAGTCGACGGAGATGCCGATCAACTCGATGTCCGCGTCCTGGAAGAGGGCGAGGTTGTCACGCAGCTCGCAGAGTTCGCTCGTGCACCTGCCGGAGAACGCGAGCGGGAAGAAGACCAGGGCGACAGCGCGTTTGCCGCGGAAACTGCCGAGCTGGACGAGCTCTCCGAACTGGTTCGGAAGCGCGAAGTCGGGGGCTCGAGTGTCATTCTCGAGGGCCATGGTGGAACATCCTTTCAGGCGGATCGCCTGGATACGGTGCGGCGGGATCTGCCGCACAATGCAGTTCCACATGCTAACCCCGCTGGCTCTGTGCTCCAAGGCGGCTGGCTGTGTCGCCCAACTCGCGCGCAAGTCGCTAGGCTGATCAGTGGTGCCCGCGCGGGTCATACCCTGACCCCCACTGACAATTTGCACCGTGAGAACCAGGCACGATCTGCCCATACAGAAAGGTCGACGGTGACTGTAAACGACCAGGACCCCTACTCGGTTGACAACTTCGACGCTGATCCCGAAGAGACCGCGGAGTGGCAGGAGTCACTTGACCAACTCGTAGCGACGCACGGTCACGGCCGCGCGCGCGAGATCATGCTGAGCCTGCTGAAACGCTCGCGTGAACTGCACCTCGGCGTGCCGATGGTGCCGACGACGGACTACATCAACACCATCGCCCCGGAGAACGAACCCGAGTTCCCCGGCAACGAAGAGATCGAACGCCGATACCGTGCGTGGATCCGCTGGAACGCCGCCGTCACTGTGCACCGCGGCCAGCGCCCCGGGATCGGTGTCGGAGGACACATCTCCACCTATGCGTCCTCAGCGGCGCTGTACGAGGTGGGCTTCAACCACTTCTTCCGCGGCCACGACCACCCGGGCGGCGGAGACCAGATCTTCATCCAGGGGCACGCCTCCCCCGGCACGTACGCGCGCGCCTTCCTCGAAGGCCGCCTCTCTACCGACCAGCTCGACGGGTTCCGCCAGGAGAAGTCGCACGCGCCGAACGGCATCTCGTCGTACCCGCACCCTCGTCTCATGCCGGATTTCTGGCAGTTCCCGACGGTGTCGATGGGACTCGGCCCGATCAACGCGATCTATCAGGCCCAGGTCAACCGCTACCTGACCAACCGTGGCATCAAGGACGCCTCAGACCAGCAGGTCTGGGCTTTCCTCGGCGACGGCGAGATGGACGAAGTCGAGAGCCGAGGACAGCTTCAGGTCGCTGCCAACGAAGGACTCGACAACCTCAACTTCGTCATCAACTGCAACCTCCAGCGCCTCGACGGCCCTGTGCGCGGCAACGGCAAGATCATCCAGGAACTGGAGAGCTTCTTCCGCGGTGCAGGGTGGAACGTCATCAAGGTCGTCTGGGGTCGCGAGTGGGATGACCTGCTCGCCCGCGACGACTCAGGCGCTCTGCTCAACCTGATGAACGCCACGCCCGACGGTGACTACCAGACCTACAAGGCCGAGAACGGCGCCTTCGTGCGCGAGCACTTCTTCGGGCGCGACGAGCGAACACTCAAACTCGTCGAGAACTACTCCGACGAGCAGATCTGGAACCTCAAGCGCGGTGGCCACGACTACCGCAAGGTGTACGCGGCGTTCAAGGCGGCATCCGAGCACAAGGGACAGCCGACGGTCATCCTCGCGAAGACGGTCAAGGGCTACGGCCTCGGCCCGTCATTCGAGGGTCGCAACGCGACCCACCAGATGAAGAAGATGACTCTCGACAACCTCAAGACGTTCCGCGACGAGATGCGCATCCCGTTCACGGACGCCCAGCTCGAAGAGAACCCGTACCTGCCGCCGTACTACCACCCGGGTGACCAGGACGAAGCGATCCAGTACCTGCACGAACGCCGCAAGGCGCTCGGCGGTTACGTTCCCGAGCGTCGGTCGAAGTACACGCAGCTCAACCTGCCTGACGACTCGACCTACGCGATCGCGAAGAAGGGTTCGGGCACGCAAGAGATCGCCACCACCATGGCGTTCGTCCGGCTGCTCAAGGACCTCATCCGCGCGAAGGACTTCGGCAACCGCATCGTCCCGATCATTCCCGACGAGGCACGCACCTTCGGCATCGACGCGTTCTTCCCGACCGCGAAGATCTACAACCCGAACGGCCAGCACTACACCTCGGTCGACCGCGAGCTTCTGCTCGCCTACAAGGAGAGCCCCCAGGGGCAGATCCTCCACGTCGGCATCAACGAGGCCGGCGGAGCTGCTGCGTTCACCAACGTCGGAACGTCGTACTCGACGCAGGGCGAACCGCTCATCCCGATCTACGTCTTCTACTCGATGTTCGGGTACCAGAGGACCGGCGACGCCTTCTGGGCTGCCGGAGACCAGATGACCCGTGGATTCATCATCGGAGCGACCGCAGGACGCACCACCCTCACCGGTGAAGGCCTCCAGCACGCGGACGGCCACTCGCCCCTCCTCGCTTCGACGAACCCCGCGACGGTCACCTACGACCCGGCATACGGCTACGAGATCGGGCACATCATGCGCTCGGGGCTCGAGCGGATGTATGGCGGCGAGCACGAAGACCCCAACGTGATGTACTACGTCACCGTCTACAACGAACCGATCGTCCAGCCGGCCGAACCGGAGAACCTCGACGTCGACGGCCTGATCAAGGGCATCTACAAGCTCAAAGACTCGGAAGCATCCGGTCCGAAGGCCCAGCTGCTCGCCTCAGGCGTCGCCGTGCCGTGGGCACTCGAAGCGCAGCACCTGCTCGAGCAGGACTGGGGAGTGTCGGCAGACGTCTGGTCGGTCACCTCGTGGACGGAACTGCGCCGCGACGGCATCAAGGCTGAAGAACACAACTTCCTCAACCCGGATGCCGAGAAGAAGGTCGCGTACGTCACCTCGAAGTTGCAGGACGCCAACGGTCCGTTCATCGCCGTCTCCGACTTCATGCATGCTGTGCCGGACCAGATCCGTCAGTTCGTGCCCGGTGACTTCGCAACCCTCGGTGCAGACGACTTCGGATTCTCCGACACCAGGGCTGCCGCGCGTCGCTACTTCAAGATCGACGGCCCGTCGATGGTCGTCCGTGCGCTCGAACTCCTCGCCGATCGCGGCGAGATCGACCGCTCGGTTCCCGCCCAGGCGATCGAGAAGTACAACCTGCACGACGTGAACTCGGGAACCACCGGCAACGCCGGTGGTGAGAGCTAGACCATCAGCTCCCCGCTCGTGCCGCGTTCGAAGAGTGAGACGCTCGCCTGGCTGCGCAGGCTGTCAGGCGAACTCGCGACAACAACACTGAAGCGACTCGAAGACACGCTGCCCTGGTATGCAGAAATGCCGCCAGGGCGGCGGTCGGCGGTCGGCCTCGTCGCCCAGGCGGGCATCACGTCGTTCATCGCATGGTTCGACGACCCCAAGTCGACGCCATGGATCGCCGCTGACGTCTTCGGCGCCGCTCCACGCGAACTGCTGCGCTCGGTGAGCCTGCAGCAGACTCTTCAGCTCATCCGCGTCACCGTGGAAGTGGTCGAGGACCGTCTGAAGGACGGCGGAGGTGAAGACCTCCGTGAGGGCATCCTGCTGTACTCGAGGGAAATCGCGTTCGCCGCTGCCGACGTCTACGCTCGCGCAGCTGAGGCCCGCGGTCTGTGGGATGCCCGACTTGAAGCCCTCGTCGTCGACTCCATCCTCTCCGGCGAGGCCGATGATGAGCTTCCGAGCCGGATCGCTGCCCTCGGCTGGCACGGCCACGGCGAGGTCGCGGTCCTCGTCGGTACGACACCGCCCCAACTCGATGTCGATCAATTGCGCCGCACAGCCAGGCACATGGCAGCCGACGTCCTCATCGGCGTCCAGGGCGGACGGCTCGTGCTCGTGATCGGTCGGGCCGAGACGTCGCACGGCGTCGACGACGAGGAGATCGGCACAGCGGCGTCGCTGAGTTTCGTCGAGATCGCCACCCAGCTCGAGCCGGGCTTCGGCTCCGGGTACCTCGTCCTCGGACATGCGGTCCCCACTCTCGTCGAGGCATCGAAGAGTGCGCGCGCAGCCCTCGCGGGATTCGCCGTCGCTCGAGCATGGCGGCACGCTCCGCGCCCGGTGCAGGCAGACGATCTGCTGCCCGAGCGCGCTCTCGCCGGTGACGCTCTCGCACGGACGACGCTGATCGAGCGGATTTACCGCCCTCTCCAGGCGCACTCCACCGAACTCGTCACCACCCTGTGGTGCTACCTCGACAACGGCCGTTCACTCGAAGCGACCGCTCGCGAATTGTTCGTGCACCCGAACACAGTCCGATACCGCCTCAAACGCGTGTCCGACGTCATCGGCTGGGATGCGACAGGCGCCAGAGAGGCGCTCATCCTCCAGGCCGCCCTGATCCTCGGCTCCATCGCCGAACCGGATGCCGTCAAACGGCGACGCTGATCGCATCCGTCGCGTGGCTATGTGTGACATGCACAAGCGATCCTGTCATTCTTGTGACATGTTCAACACACCTTCCGTGACGACGATTGGCAGACTGGTACGGTGATCGTTCTCGTCTGCCCTGGGCAGGGCTCCCAGACCCCCGGCTTCTTCGCTCCATGGCTCACCGACCCGTCGAACCAGGCGCTGATGGAACAGTACTCGGAGGCTGCAGGCCTCGACCTGATCCTGCACGGCACCGAATCGGACGCAGACACCATCAGGGACACCCGCGTCGCACAGCCGCTCATCGTTGCCGCCGGTCTGCTCACGCTGCGCGCGCTCTCCGCGAACGGGCCATTGTCCGCCGATGTCGGCATCGCCGGACACTCAGTCGGTGAGATCACCGCAGCAGTCGGTGCGGGCGTGCTCGACGAGCTTGCAGCGATGCGCTTCGTCGCCGCGCGTTCCACGGCGATGGCTGCGGCAGCGGCAACCACTCCGACCGGTATGAGCGCCGTGCTCGGTGGAGACACAGACGCGCTCCTCGCACGGCTCGATGAACTCGATCTCCAGCCGGCCAACTTCAACGGTGGCGGGCAGATCGTCGTCGCCGGGGCGCTCGACGCACTGGCCGAGCTCACTGCGGCTCCCCTGTCAGGCACCCGGGTGATCCCCCTCCAGGTCGCCGGCGCATTCCACACGCGCTACATGGAACCGGCCAGGGACGAACTTGCTTCGAACGCTCACGCGTTCCAGGCATCCGACCCCGTGCGCCCGCTGTGGACCAACGCCGACGGCAGCCTGGTCGACTCCGGCTCGCGGTTCGTCGAACTTCTCGTCGGACAGGTCGCCTCACCGGTCCGCTGGGACCTGGCCATGGAATCGATGCAGGCGGCAGGCGTGACCGGGATCGTCGAACTCGCCCCGGCCGGCGCACTCACCGGTCTCGCCAGGCGCGGCCTCAAGGGCACGCCAGCCGTCGCGATCAAATCCCCTGACGACATCCCCGCAGCCATGGCGCTGCTGGCTGTCTGACATCCCCATTTCACCCGAATCAGCACCAGACGAGAGAGACGCATGACCACACCCATTCTGCGGCAGTCCCAGGGACCGGCCTTCACCCGCATCCTCGGATTGGGAGCGGCTCGCGGGGACCTTTCCGTCCCCAATGAGGACCTGATCGGCCCCATCGACTCCTCGGATGAGTGGATCCGCCAGCGCACGGGAATCATCACCAGGACGCGCGCCAGCCAGGACGTTCTTGCTGTCGATCTGGCGACGGATGCCGCGAAGGAAGCCATCGCCGCGTCCGGCGTCGACGCGGCCCAGATCGATGCGGTCATCATCGCAACGATCAGCAACATCCAGCAGACACCGTCGATGGCCGCCGTCGTCGCGGATCGCGTCGGCTCGAACCCCGCCGCTGCATACGACCTCAACGCCGCGTGCGCCGGATACCCGTACGCCATCGCCCAGGCCGACGCACTGATCCGTTCAGGTGCAGCGAACTACGTACTCGTCATCGGCGCTGAGAAGCTCTCGGACGTCGTCGATCCTGCCGACCGTTCCATCTCCTTCCTCCTCGGTGACGGTGCAGGCGCTGCCGTCGTCGGTCCGAGCGATTTCGCGGGCATCTCGAAGACGGTGTGGGGCTCGGACGGCTCGAAGGCCGGAGCAGTCGGCATGAACGCGACACTTCAGGAGTACCGCAGGGGCGAAGCGCCCTGGCCGACTCTGCGCCAGGAAGGCCAGACCGTCTTCCGCTGGGCTGTCTGGGACATGGCCAAAGTCGCCAAGGAAGCCCTCGACGCTGCTGGGGTGACCTCGGACCAGCTCGCCGCATTCATCCCCCACCAGGCCAACATGCGGATCGTCGACGAGTTCGCCAAGCAGCTCAAACTGCCGGAGAGCGTCGTGATCGCCAGGGACATCGAGACGACAGGCAACACCTCTGCCGCCTCCATCCCCCTTGCAGCACACCGCCTTCTCACCGAACACCCCGAGCTGAGCGGCGGCCTCGCCCTGCAGATCGGCTTCGGAGCCGGTCTCGTCTTTGCCGCGCAGGTCGTCGTCCTGCCGTAGAACCCGCAATTCCGATGCGCCGCGCCGCATCAGCACCCCCATAGACTGTTCAACGGTCAATCGATACCCAAGGAGAAAAACAATGGCACTGTCCACCGAAGAAGTCCTCGCCGGCCTGGCGGAACTCGTCAACGACGAGACGGGCATCGCAGCCGACACCGTCGAGCTCGACAAGTCCTTCACCGACGACCTGGACATCGACTCGATCTCGATGATGACCATCGTCGTCAACGCAGAAGAGAAGTTCGACGTCAAGATCCCCGACGAAGAGGTCAAGAACCTGAAGACGGTCGGCGACGCCGTCGACTTCATCGTCAAGGCCCAGGCCTAAATCCGTTCCAGCGGTGCGCGGGAGACCAGGTCGAGCCTCGCCTGACCTCGTCTCCCGCCGCCGCGGACACGCCATTCCCCCTCGTATCGCTGACCACGCACCAGGAGAGTCCCACGCATGACCAAGAAGATCGTCGTCACAGGCATCGGCGCCAGTTCGCCCCTGGGAGGCACGGCCCGCGAATCATGGCAGGCACTCCTCGCCGGTGAATCCGGCATCCGCACCCTCGAATACGACTGGGTCGCCGAGCACAACCTTCCGGTCACGTTCGCCGGTGAAGCGAAAGTTCGTCCGTCAGAGGTTCTCGAGCGCGTCGAAGTGAAGCGACTCGACCCGTCCAGCCAGTTCGCCCTGGTCTCCGCCCGTGAAGCGTGGGCAGACGCAGGATCCCCCGACGTCGACCCCCTGCGGGTCGGTGTGGACTACTCGACCGGCATCGGTGGGCTGTGGACGCTCCTCGACGCCTGGGACACCCTCAAGGAGAAGGGCCCCCGCCGGGTTCTCCCGATGACGATCCCGATGCTCATGCCCAATGCCGCTTCGGCCGCGATCAGCATGGCCATCCCTTCCCGTGCCTACTCGCGCACCGACGTCTCTGCCTGTGCGTCGAGCACCGAGGCCATCGCGAATGCCTACGAGCACCTGCAGGCCGGACTCGCAGACGTCGTCATCGCGGGAGGAACCGAATCGGTCGTCCATCCGCTGCCGATCGCCTCGTTCGCAGCCATGCAGGCTCTGTCCCGCCGCAACGACTCGCCCGAGACGGCATCCCGGCCCTACGACGTGTCCCGTGACGGATTCGTCCTCGGTGAAGGTGCCGCCTCCCTGGTCCTCGAGACCGAGGAACACGCACTCGCCCGCGGCGCCCGCATCTACGCCGAGCTTGCCGGCGGTTCGGTCACCAGCGACTCCTACCACATCACCGCTCCGGACCCGGAGGGTTCGGCCGCCGCACGCGCGATGCTCGCCGCCGTCGAGCGTTCAGGTGCCAGCATCACCGATGTGATCCACGTGAACGCTCACGCCACAAGTACGCCGGTCGGCGACATCGCCGAATACAACGCGCTTCTTCGCGTCTTCGGCGACCACCTGCCGAACATCGCGGTTTCCGCGACGAAGGCAGCCACGGGCCATCTCCTCGGTGGCACCGGAGCGCTCGAGGCGATCTTCACGATCCTCGCCCTGCACGAACGCACCGCCCCGCCGACGATCAACCTCGCCGAGCAGGACCCGGCCATCCCGCTCGACGTCGTCACGTCTCCGCGCGACCTTGGTTCAGGTGACCTGCTCGCGATCAGCAACTCGTTCGGCTTCGGCGGTCACAACGCCGTCGTCGCATTCCGCAGCGTCTAGTCCCACGCACGACAGAACCCCCGACGAGCATTTTCGTCGGGGGTTCTTCTGTAGACAGGATCACGCTGTTTCAACGACGAACCGGCCGGGAAATCACCAACCGGAGCACCTGAGGCCACTGGCGCTCATCCTGCAGCTCTGTGAATCGAGGGTCAACCGACCTTGTGGAGCCAGACGACCGAGGAGTCGTCTGAGGCGTGCCTGAACGGTTCGAGTTCATCGTCCCAGGCCTGGCCGAGAGCGACGCGAAGTTCGCGCTGCAGTTCGGCGGCGTTCGACCCGGCGACCTCCATGGCGTAGCGGACGCGATCCTCCGGGATCACGATATTGCCTGCCGTATCGGTCTGGGCGAAGAAGATGCCAAGATCTGGCGTGTGCAGCCAGCGGCCGCCGTCGGATCCAGGAGTCGGATCCTCTGTCACCTCGAAACGCAGGTGTTCCCACCCGCGCAGCGATGACGCGAGAGCGGCTCCCATCCCCTGGTAGCCCTCCCAGTAGAACTCGGTGCGCTGGGCCCCTTTGAGGACCGGCTGGTCCTCCCAGGAGAAGTTCACAGCACGACCAAGAGCGCGCCCAGCTGCCCATTCGACATGCGGGCAGAGCGCGCGCGGAGAGGAGTGAACCAAAATCACCCCTCGTGCGACTGATGCCACCATGATCTCCTCCATTTCCTGTGGTACGTCTTCCCCAACGACCGTGGAAATGCTCAGAGCTGCAGCATCATATGAAATTGTCGGCACAACGCCGTTGCAGTCATTATGCCTTACGGCGCTGGCAAATCACAACGGTGTCATTCGACGCGCCGTCCGGCCCGCGCGGGCAGCAGGAGGTAGGCGCCCGCGAAGAAGCAGACAGCTCCGAGGAAAGTGCCCGAATTGACGATCGTCAGATTGAGGATCTCGTCGGTCGAGGGCAACGTCACGGAAGCGATCCCCGACAACATGAAGAAGACCGACCCCACATAGTTGAGCACAGCGATCCACCAATCGGGATCGTTCCTTCGAACTTCCCAGGGGCGTCCGCGCACGATCAGCCAGGCCAGGTGGCTCGCGATCAGGAATGCGACTGAACCGAAGACATCCGGAGCCCAGACCAGCCGGTTCACCTCCCCCACCGACAGGTTCGAAAGCAGAGCATCGGCGGTGCTCCTGTTGAAGAAGAGTGTCCCGGCCAGCTGAACGATCGTTGCCCACCACGCCAGTAGCTGCGGTTGCCACGCGATGAAGCGGAAGCGGCGCGCGGATCCTGCAGTGTCAGAATCGTTGATCACCTGGAGGAACTGGCTGTATGCCGCCGCGGTGAAGAAGACGGAGCCGATGAAGAAGGTGAGGCCGACGATGCGGGAGTCGACCAGCTGTGCGTACGGAGGGAACGAGCCCAGGGCGAAGACCGCAGATCCGACCATGAACAGGGCGGCCACCCGCCAGTCGAGCTCGCGAGGTCGCCACGACCCGTCCCGGCGCCATCGCATCGCGGTTTCCTCCGCCCGGACGGTCAGTGGCTGAAGCCCGGCTGCGGCGCAGGGTGTCCCGGCGGGAATGCTCGGAGATGATCGACGGCATGGCGCAGCGCGTCAAGCAGACCGTCCGCGAGGTCGAGGCCCAGGCCCTCCCGCACGACGATACGGAGCACAGCCACATCCGTGGCGTTCTCGGGCATCGTGTACGCGGGAACCTGCCAGCCACCTGTGCGCAGTTGCTCCGAGACGTGGAAGACGGTGAATGGCTGCGAATCCTTCATCCTGAACGCCAGGACAGGCATCGCCGATCCGTCACTGAAGACATCGAACGGCCCCATCTCCGCGATCGCGGTTGAGAGGTGCAGCGCGACGTCACGCAGCGACTCCATGATCCGGGTGTAGCCATCGCGACCGAGGCGCAGGAAGTTGTAATACTGCCCGATGATCTGGTTGCCGGCCTTCGAGAAGTTGAGAGTGAACGTCGGCATGTCGCCGCCGAGGTAGTTGACGTGGAAGACCAGGTCCTCAGGCAGATCGTCCTGCGATCGCCACACCACGAAGCCGATGCCCGGGTAGGTGAGCCCGTACTTGTGTCCCGAGACGTTGATCGACTTGACCTGCGGAAGACGGAAGTCCCATTCCAGTTCCGGATGCAGGAACGGTGCGACGAACCCCCCGCTGGCGGCATCGACGTGCACCGGAACGTCGAGGCCCCTGTCGGCGTTGAAAGCAACCACACGGTCGTGGATCTCCCTGATCGGCTCGAACTCACCGGTGAAGGTGGTGCCGAGGATCGGGATCACCCCGATCGTGTTTTCATCCACCTGCTCCATGACCTCGTCAGGGTCCACCACGAACCGGTCGTGGGTGACCGGAACGTATCGCGGCTCGACGTCCCAGTAACGGCAGAATTTCTCCCACACCACCTGCACGTTCGACCCCATCACCATGTTGGGTCGGTCCGTCGGCAAGCCGTCGGCCTCTCGGCGCTGGCGCCACCGCCATTTCATCGCAAGTCCGGCGAGCATCACGGCCTCACTCGATCCGATGGTGGACGTGCCGATCGCGTCACCCGTGTTCGGAGCGTTGAACAGGTCGGCGACGATGTTGACGCAACGCCGTTCGATCTCGGCTGTCTGCGGATACTCATCTTTGTCGATCATGTTCTTGTCGAACGACTCGGCCATCAGTCTTTCGGCCTCCGGCTCCATCCAGGTGGTGACGAATGTCGCGAGATTCAATCGGGAACTGCCGTCGAGGAGGAGCTCGTCGTGGATGAGGCGGTAGACCGCAGCCGGTTCACTCTCGAAGTCCGGCATCCGGTGTTTCGGTACCGGCGTCTGGCTGAATCGGGTCGCATATGCGGGGGTGAGAGCCCCGATATCGGGCCTGTTTTCGTGGATCATGACAAACACCTGGGCTTTCTCGTGCGGAAACGACGCGGTTTCGTGATGTGTACGCACGGGGCGGAGGGCCCGGACGGCGACCACGATCAGAGTGTGGCACGGGAGAGCGACGTGGGCTAGGGCTCTCGCGGGAACTCGTCCTTATCGGGCGATCGGCCGACCTCGTGACATATACCGGGTAGAATTTTCGCGAACTCACTTTGGAGGGCAGATGGCGGTCAAGGACGGCATCCTCGCGATCCTCTCGCTCGGCCCTGGCTACGGACTGGCGTTGCGTGACGAACTCGTGTCGAGAGCGCCGCACCGCGCGGAGCTCAACGTCGGCCAGGTCTACAGCACCCTCGATCGGCTGGGGCGTGCCGGCCTCGTCGCCGGAGGCAGCGTCACCGAGGACAACCTCCCGCTGTACACCATCACAGCGGATGGCCTGGCCACCGTCGGGCGATGGCTGGAGTTGCCCGTCGCCCCGGAGCCGCGGTTCTGGGCAGATCTGCTGGATCAAGTACTCATCGGTTCGAGCCTTCCTGGGACCGACTGGGCGGGGCTCCTCGATCGCCACGACGTCGCGTGGCGCGCGCTGCTGGCCGCGTCCGCCGATCCCGGTTCCTTCCCCGTGCGAGAGCAGGTCGCAGCGGCAGCTGACAGACACTGGGCACGAGCCGCGCTCGGCTGGCTCGAGGAGACGCGAGCGGCATTCGCCGTCAGTGATCCCGCCCTGCCGCTCAGAGGCATCCGCCCCCCACGCGGCAGACGCCCATCGGCCACGGCGTCTCAAGGGACTTGAGCAACTTTCCTGGCGACGATACGCTGCCCCGCATGGTCCACCTGTTCACCGTCGGGCACTCGACGCATCCGATCGACGACATCATCGGTCTGCAGAGCGCTCACGTCGTCACCGACGCGCTCGTGGAAGAACCGGTCTAGGCCATGGCCGCGCGCGGAGGCTCCAGACAGATCGTGAGTGTCGACGGACGCAAGATCAGCGTCACAAACCTCGACAAGGTGATGTACCCGGAGACGGGAACGACGAAAGCCGACGTCCTGCGCTACTACGCGGAGATCGCCGATGTGATGGTGCCGTACACGGCGAACCGGCCAGCCACCCGCAAACGATGGGTGCACGGTGTCGGCACCGCTGAGCACCCCGGCGAGGTGTTCTACCAGAAGAACCTCGACGAATCAGCGCCGCACTGGGTCTCCCGGCGATCGATCGAACACTCGGGCGGGCCCAACGAGTACCCCCTCGTGAACGACAGGGCCACCCTGACCTGGCTCGCGCAGATGTCGGCGCTCGAGATCCACGTTCCGCAGTGGCAGTTCGAACGGACAGGAGGGCGTCGCAAGCCCGACCGGCTGGTGCTCGACCTCGACCCGGGCGACGGTGTCGGCCTGGCCGAATGCGCCGAGGTGGCCAGGCTCGCCCGCGAGATCCTCACGGACATGGGGCTGGAACCGTTACCAGTGACGAGTGGCAGCAAAGGCATCCATCTCTACGCCCCACTCGACGGGACGTTGACGTCCGAGCAGGTCTCGGCCGTCGCCCACGAACTCGCCCGTGCGCTCGAGGCCGACAACCGCGACCTGGTCGTGAGCGACATGAAGAAGACGCTTCGCACCGGCAAGGTCCTGGTCGACTGGAGCCAGAACAACCAGGCCAAGACAACCATCGCACCGTATTCTCTCCGCGGACGGATGCGACCGATGGTCGCCGCACCCCGGACCTGGCGCGAACTGGCGTCGCCGTCACTCCGCCAGCTCGACTTCGAGGAGGTTCTCGACCGGGTCGGTGAACGCGGGGACCTGCTCGCCCCTCTCCTGTCGTCGCGCGATGCCGGACTCGAACCGACACCGAGCCACCAGGCCTCCTTCGAAGCGACCCCGGCCTCACTCGACCGGCTGGCGACCTACCGCAGCATGAGGGACGGCGCGAAGACTCCCGAGCCGGTTCCGGACGCCGTCGCTCCCCTGACGAGCGGCAACTCGTTCGTCATCCAGGAACACCACGCGAGGCGCCTGCACTACGACTTCCGCCTGCAATACGAGGGCGTCCTCGTCTCGTGGGCGGTCCCGAAGGGGCCGCCGCTCGATGGCTCGACGAATCATCTTGCGGTGCAGACCGAGGATCATCCACTCGAGTACGGCACTTTCGAAGGCATCATCCCGAAGGGTGAGTACGGCGCAGGCGAAGTGTCGATCTGGGATTCAGGCACATTCGAACTCGAGAAATGGCGCGAGGGCAAAGAGGTCATCGCAACACTCACCGGACAGCCCGATGGTGGACTCGGTGGAGTACCGCGCAAGTACGCCCTCATCCACACCAGCAGGCCCGGCGCAGAGAACAACTGGCTGATCCACCTCATGGACGGATCGAAGAAGAAGGCCGGGGCGCACCGCTCGTCGCGGCCGATGGCGCTGGCGGCGAATCTGGCGGACGACGTCGCGCCGATCACGAGGCCACTCCGCTCCCCCATGCTCGCGACCAACGGGACACCCTCAGACCTCGACGCGGATGAGGACTGGGCCTTCGAGATGAAGTGGGACGGATACCGCGCCGTGGCGTATCTGGACGGCGACGACGTCCGGCTGGTGAGCCGCAACGGCAAGGACCTGACAGCCACGTTCCCCGAACTGGTGAAACCCCTCCGCGCCGCCGTCAGCCCGACGTCGGCTGTGCTCGACGGCGAAATCGTCGCGCTGGATCGCAAGGGGCGGCCGAACTTCGGATTCCTGCAGTCCCGGGCGGGCCTGAGCGAGGACGAGTCCGCTGCCCGTTCGGCCACGATCGAGATGATGATCTTCGACCTGCTCGAACTCGACGGTCATGACATCACTGCGGACGACTACGACGTTCGACGTGCCGCGCTGGCCGCCAGCGTGACCCCGACCGGGCCGATCCAGGTTCCCGAGGAGTTCGACGGCGACATCGAGGCCGCACTCGCATCCAGCACCGCTCTGAACCTGGAGGGCGTCATCGCGAAGGTTCGCGACAGCCGATACGCGGAGGGCAGGCGGTCGCGCGCCTGGATCAAGCTCAAGCACCAGAGCACACAAGAGGTCGTCGTCGTCGGCTGGAGACCGGGGGCGGGCAGCGCGGCCGGTGGAATCGGATCGCTGGTGCTCGGTATCCCGGATGCCGCCGGCATCCGCTATGCAGGACGGGTGGGCACCGGCTTCTCCGATGCTGAACGGCGCGCGATGGTCACCCGGTTCCGTGGGATGGCCCGACAGACTCCGCCCGTGCACGACGCGCCCCGAGACGAGCTCCTGCACGTGCACTGGATCGAACCGGACCTCGTCGGTGAGGTGACCTTCATGGAGTGGACGAGCGCCGGCGCACTGCGTCACTCGTCGTGGCGCGGCTGGCGCACGGACAAGTCACCGGAAGAGGTCCGGGTCGAATGACCTCGGTCTCGTCAGAGACTCTCGAGCAGGCGCGCGCAGGCCGCTTCGCAACGCCGGCAGGCCTCGGCGCAGACCCGGCAATGGCTGTACGTCTCCGCCTGGAGCTCGCATTGGTCTGCGGAGAGGGCACAGGCAGCCCGGCAGGCGGCGAGCAGGGCACGGCGGAGATTCGCATCGTAGCCCGGGTGGCGTGACAACACCCTCGCGGTCGCCCCTGTGACGTCGGCGCAGTCGAGCCCGATGCGGATGCAATCGCTGAGGTCCGCGACTCTCTCCTCGCTCAGGCAGGCCTCCGCGCACGCCGTGCAGGCCTGGGAACACTGGAGGCAGGCCTCGATGCAATCGGCCAGGACAGCGCGGTCGTCACGGTCGAACGGGCGCGGGTCCGCTCGAAGAATGGATGTCGCGTAGCTCAACGCACTCACCTCCTGTGCCGGGTGTCTGGGTCGTGGTCGACACACTCTGAACAGTAGGGGTGACCCTGCCGAGCGTCCAGCCCTTCCGCAACGTCGCGCGGTGTGCACGCCGAACCGGGGTCCTGCTTTCTTTCGCTGGCGAAATCAGGCGTGAGTAGAGTGCCGGCCGCGTGGCATGGCAGCGTCACCGGAGTGGCTCCACAGGTTCCCGGTCAGGGTGAGGTGGATGACGCGGCCGATCGTCACGGCGGCAAGAAGGACCGCCATCAACCCGAACAGCCACCCGATGTATGAGAAAGCGAGTCCGAGCACGCCGAATTGGTCTGCGGACGAGGCAAGTACCCGCGGGAGGTACGCACGTCCGATCACGGTGGCCACGGCGAACCCCAGTCCTGCGAGAATCGATCCGGGCAAGAGTGCTCGCAGGCTGACGCTTCGGTTGATCACGATCCATGATGCGGTCCACCACAACACGCACCAGATCGCTGCTTCGATGACCAGCTCGAGCGCCGACAGCGTGTCCGTGCCTCGCACGACGTAGCGGGTCGTGACCACAAGAACGAATCCGATCACGATCGCGACGATTGCGACGACCCAGCGCCACGCAAAACGAATCCCTGCCTTCGGCGTTCGCCAGATCCTGCGGAAGCAACGCTCGAGCGCGCGTGCGAATGCGGTTGCGGCGATGAAGAGCAGCAACACGCCGACGACCTGGGTGAGCGTCACGCCATCCGGCTTCTCGGGCATCGACTGTTGTAGCAGCTCCGCGGTCTGATCATCGAGGCCGAGGCTCTCGGCGAACATCGCGTCTGCTTCGGGGTTCAGGCTCCCTCTCAAGGAGCCGCCGACGATGAGGATGGGAAGGATCGACGTGAACGCCTGTGCGGCGAGAGTCATGGCCCTGTCGAACAGTTCGAGGTTGCGAACGTCTCGGAGCGCGCGCAACACGAAACGCCCCGCCGCAGCATGAGACATCGCCCGCACCAATCGGTTGACCGGCATCTGGGTCGCCATCACGCCACCTCGATTCGCAACGGGAGCGGGAGCGCCGCGCAGCACTCCGGGTACCCACTCTCGCCATGACGCGGATGCCCCCGCATCATGCGAACTACGTGAATACGGCACCGACCTTCACTCGAGTGCGGAAGGAGAGATCGTGCATGTCATGCTGGGGTCATGCCCTTCGGTACCGCGTACAACTTCACCGGAGAGCCTTCGATCGACGGCCCAAGTCCCACCGGTTACCGCCTGACCACGCGGTCCCGGGTGATCGGAACCGGCCGGGACCGTTTCGAGTCGGCAGCGACTGCCGTCCGGCGATGGCGCGTCCACTACGGATCCGGGTTCCACCCGGTCGACGTGCCCGAGCGTGTTGCCGTCGGCGCGACCTCGGTCTGGGTGATCCCATTCGGCCCCCTGCGCCCGCGCGTGGCCTGCCGCGTCTTCGCGGTGGTCGACGAACCGAGACGGTCCGGCTTCGGCCACGGGGCTCTCGTCGGGCATCCGCAGAGCGGATGGGAGAGCTACACGGTGTCGATCGACGACACCGATGTCGTTCGCCTCCACATCCGGGTCGTGTGGCGCCCTGCCGCGTGGTGGATGCGGGCCTCCGGGCCGTTCGGGCGCCTGGCCCTGGACCTGATCCTTCGGAGGAATCTGCGGGCGCTGGATTCTTATCGGTGACGGATGTCTGGCATCCGTGTCCGAGGATGGCGGCCTGTCGGGCGCTGATGCTTAGCTAGGGTCATGTCACCGAATGCCCCTCTCGGCTACGACCCAGGTTTTCTCGCCGTTCCCGTCCCGCTCCCGATCGCAGACCGGGACGTCGTCCGGCTCGACTACGTGCACTTCAGCGTGCTCCTGGACGCCCGTCGTCGACTGGCGGCGGCGACCGCCGTCAACATCGACGGGCCGTCCCTGGTGGACCTCGGGCGCGGTGATGACTGGCACCTCGACCCGCGGGTCGCAGATGACGAACAGGCAGGACCCGAGTTATACCGCGCCAACGACCTCGACCGCGGCCATCTCGTTCGGCGCCGTGACCCGGTGTGGGGACCGAGCGACGTGGCCGCAAGGGCAAACACCGACACCTTTGCGTACACCAACGCCGCGCCACAGGCGGCGGAGTTCAACCAGTCCAAGGAGTTGTGGCTCGGACTCGAGGACTACCTCATCGGCTACGCGGCTGAGACCGACCAGAAGCTCACCGTGTTCACCGGTCCGGTTCTCGCCGACGACGACCCGGTCTACAGGGGCGTAGGCATTCCGCAGGCGTTCTGGAAAATCGCGGCCTGGACCGTTCCCGGCCCGCACGGACCGGAACTAGCCGCAACCGGGTATCTGCTGGATCAGCGTCCCCAGTTGGACGAGATCGATCTCACCGAGGCCAGGCTTCGGGCCTCGTCGACGGATGCCCCGCCTCCGCTCGGACCGTATCGCACGTTCCAGGTCCCGATCCGTGACATTGCAGACCTCACGGGCCTCGAGGTCGGGCCTCTGCTTTCTGCTGACCGCCTCGAGGCGGTTCAGGGCATCCGTCCCCCGTCGACCGGCTGGGTCCGCCTCGAGTCGTTCGGTGACGTCCGCGTCTGATCGAACGGGTCCTCGCGGCCGCATCCCCGTTGTCAGCGACGACAGGTCGGAGTAGCTTTTCTTGCACAGGCGCCATCGGCGTCACCGGCCGGCACGATCGAGCCGGCCGCGCGTCAGGCGCCCCTCGTCGAGGGAGGCCGAGATGCCACGTCCGTTCAGGTGCCGGCTGAGGATCCACAAGTGGGTCGTCAAACAACTCTCTCCGGACGCTCCGCCGTATGTCGCGTGCGCATACTGCGATGCACTGCGCGACAATCGCCCGGAGAACATGCAGAAGTCGCCTAACATGTACCTCCGCCTCGGCCGCGATCATCGGTGATGACGATGAATCGGCCACTGCGGTGCCGGCTGATGATCCACAGGTGGGTCGTCAAACAGGAGGCATCGGACTCCCCGAAATATGTCGGCTGCGCCCGGTGCGACGCGATCAAGATGGTGGATTCCCGGCCGGAGGCGATCCTCGGCGAGGGCGCGGGAAAAATGCTCCTCTTCGACGACGACCCGCACGACAACAACAGGTGACGCGACCACAGCACCCGGCGAGATGGCAGTTTCGCACCCAAGACCCGTGAACGTGCGTGTTTTGGGTACAGATGTGCCATCTCGCTTGCCGCGCGCTGTCTGGGGGTGGACGTAGCGTTGCAGAATGACTTCGTGCACGATCGAGCTGGACTCTGGCGCCCCCTGTGGCGCGGACGTCGAACCGGGTGCTCCGCTGAGCCTGTGCCCGCACCA
This sequence comes from Mycetocola sp. Y171, assembly GCF_056713165.1. NCBI lineage: Bacteria > Bacillati > Actinomycetota > Actinomycetes > Micrococcales > Microbacteriaceae > Mycetocola > Mycetocola sp. Y171. Next base: position 797,289 of record NZ_JBWYGX010000002.1, on the reverse strand, counting down.
TCTCCTTGTCGCCTACGACTGGGCGTCACGGGATCTCGGGGTCACAGACGTCCTTCCGAGTCCGTGCCTTGCCTGCGGCTCGCGCCTGGGGGTGCGGTACCCGGCCGGCTGGCTGTGCGCTGTCTGCGAATGGAAAGTCGGCGACATCCCAGACGGAGACGCGTTCCTCAACCGTGTGGATGTCGTCTACTACCTCCGATTCCGGGACCGGATCAAGATCGGGACGACCGCCAACCCACGCCAGCGGCTCGCGAGCATCCGTCATGACGAGCTCCTGGCCTTTGAACGTGGGAACCGGCTGACCGAGCAGAAACGGCACGCGCAGTTCGCCGCGCACCGGTTCGACCGCACCGAGTGGTTCGACGCTCACGATGACATCATCGCCCACGTGGATGTGCTGCGGGCGGGCATCGACGATCCGTGGGCCCGGTACGCCCTGTGGCTCAGCCAGCAGGCTGCACTGCACGGTTGACAGTGTTGCGTGGGCTCAGGGAGCGTCCGATCCCTGTCCGATGCTCAGCCACGAGTCCGAACTCTCACCCGGTGAACGGGAACGGCCGGACTCCGAACCCCGGGTGCTCCTCATCGTCTGCAACTGGCGTTCGACATCGGCATCCGTCGCGAGTGCCGCCAATTGACGCTCGAGGTCGGCGTCGGGGGCTTCGGTGAGGTCACGCAGCGCACCGCTGGACAGCAACTCATCGGTCGCGGCCGCGCGCGCACGCATCTGTGCAACCCGGTCACGCGCTCGCTCGAGACTGTTGCTGACATCGTCCATCTGGGAACCGATGCCGCCCAGCGTCTCGTTCACCTTCACCTGCGCCTGGGATGCTGTGTATGTGGCCTTGATCGTCTCTTTCTCGATCCGGAACGCGACGACGCGCTCGGCGAGATGACGCTCCTTGTCTTGCAACCCTGCTGTCTGCTTCTGCAATGCGACGTACTGAGTGCGGAGGGTGGCCACCTGCCCTTCCAGGAAGACACGTCGCTCCAGCGCGGCGCGGGCGAGATCCTCGCGGCCCAGATCCATTGCCTCCTGGGCCTGACCTGCCAGACGGCTATGGCGGGCGCCCATCTCCTGCCCTTGCAACTCGATCCGCTTCTTCGCGGTCGCGACCTCGGCGAGTCCCTGCCTCACCTGTTGCAGCATGTTCACCAGCTGGTCGTAGCTGTCGTCGAGCAATTCACGCGGATCCTCCAGCTTGTCGATCCCTCGGGACGTCTTGCTGCGCAAGATGCTTCGAATCCGTGATGTGTTGCTCATGCTCGCTCCCAGGTCATTCCTTGGTGAAGGGTTCCGTCAACGGCCACCGGTCGGCATCGGAGATCGCATCCCGCCCGTTGAGGTCGTGCAGTTCCTGCATGCCGGCGCGCACCGCCGTCACCTCCCTGTCGACGTCGGATCGCAGCGCCGTGAGGCTGTCATCGGAGAGGCCTCCGAGTCCGGAACCGACAACCGAGCGCAGCCGGCGTACGAGGTGCGTCACCTCGTCGACACGATGGCGAGCCGCTGGGAGCATCTCGGCGAGTACCGCCTCGTCGTTCTCACTCTCCAGAAGCCGCAACTGTGACTCCAACCGACCGCCTTCACCGGTGACTCGGCGAAACAGCTGCGGGAGCTCACCACGTGGGCCCTCGCTGCGCACCGCGAGGTCGATCGCTGCCTGTCCGCTATCGAGAGCGTCCTTCAGTCGCATCCGCAGTTTCAGTACCTCGCGTCGTGACCCATGGCTGAGTTGGGCGCGAACACGCAACGTGCTGCCGGAGATGTTGAGATTGCGGCGGATTCTTCGGTACAGGGAGCGGGCCGCGACGAACACCGCGGCCCAGGCCCCGACGACAACCGACGCAAGAGCGAGGAGCAGCCATCCGAGGTCGTTCACGAGAACCACCACGAAGGTGTGAGAGGGCGGATGAGCGTGCCGGCGCAGTATCGCATGGTCATCGACCCAACCAGGGTTGCCTCGTGATGTTCATCGGCTTGCCTTCATCGTGCAGCTTCGTGGTGCGACAGCGCCACACCTGTCACCGGTAACGCTACCCTCCTCGGCGCTCTTCATCTAGAGTGCGATGCATCAGCGCTTGCACGCTGTCGACGTCGGAGAATACCGTCTGAGCGCGCGCCATTCACCAGCCCGCTTCAGCGGGTCCGGTAGCGGGCGTAGACCAGTCCGCTGGCGAAGGCACGTTCCTCGACCAGGTCGAGATCGAGGCGCACACCATCCGGGAAGAATCGTTTGCCCCCACCCACCACGCTGGTGGTGATGAACAGGTGATATTCGTCGACCAGACCGGCCCTGATCGCCTGCGCAGCGAGGTTCGGTCCGTCGACGGTGAGGTCGTGTTCAGACTCGGCCTTGAGCTTGCGTACCGCGTCGGGATCGAAGGTCCGCTCGATCCTGGTCTTCGCGCTGGACACCGATTCAAGCGTCGTCGAGTAGACGACCTTCTCCGCGGCCTGCCAGTCGCGAGCGTACTGCAGAATGTGCGGGGGCAGATCGGGCTCGGCATCGGCGGTCTCCCAATAGACCATCGTCTCGTACATCCGGCGGCCATAGAGGTACGTGCCGACCGGCCGGAACAGGTCGCCGATGAAGGAATGCACCTCCTGATCGTCGGCCCCGGTACCGAGATCTCCGTCCGCAGCCTCTGCGAACCCGTCGAGCGAGGTGATCATTGAGTAGATGAGCTTGGCCATGGGTCTCCTCTGGCGATGTCTTCTGGGACCATAGCGGCGGTCAGGACCGCAGCACAACACCCCCATCCGTCGATCACCATGCGGTGATCGAGGAGGAGAAGAGAGCCCTCGCAGATCGGAACGAAGCGAAACACAGGGGGCAGAATGGGGGCACGATGTTTCCTGACCGGCCCGCGGCTCCCCGGCATCCCAGTGTTTATATGGTGGGGCGTGCGGGACTTGAACCCGCGACCGACGGATTATGAGTCCGCTGCTCTAACCAGCTGAGCTAACGCCCCCGGCGGTGTCTAGTCGTCTGACACCTGGATGGGAATCGCCTCGGTGACGGGATCCGTCACCGGTTCCCCACGATACATGCTCTCGAAGATGGCCAGCGTGCGCTGGATGTCGTGCGCCTTGATCATGTGCAGGGATTCGCGCTTCATCGCCGTGAGTTTCTCGGGTGACGCGGTGAGGACATCCGTCAGGCGCGCGGCCAGCTCGTCGACGTTGCCCGGCTCGAAGAGGTAACCATTGGCGTTGTCGTGCACGAGGTGAGGAAGCGCCATGGCGTTCGCCGCGACGACGGGCAAAGCGGATGCCATGGCTTCCATGGTCACGATGCTCTGCAGTTCGGCGATCGACGGCATCGCGAGAAGCGTTGCGCGCGTGTATGTGGAGCGGAGCTCCTCATCGCTGACGTAGCCGGTGAAGGTGACACGATCGCCGAGCCCGAGTTGCACCGCGAGGTGCTCCAGGTTGCGCTTCTGGTCCCCTCCGCCGACGATCTCCAGCTTTGCGTCCAGGGACGGGTCGAGCTTTGCGAATGCCTTGATCAGCACATCGATCTGCTTCTCACCGGTCACACGACCGACGAACAAGATCCGGTTCTCGGTGCGCGGTTCGAAGTTCGGCGTGTACATGTGCGCGTCGATGCCGCACGAGATCGCGTGCACGTCGGTGAGGCCGGTGTACTTCTCGAGGAAGTCGGCAGCGCGGCGGGTCGGCGTCGTGACGACCTCGGCGAGTCCCAGATTTCCCCGGGCGAGCTTCCAGGCCCAGCGGACGACACCTTCGCGGAAGCCCTCGGGAAGAAGGGTGAACTCGAGGGCGTTCTCGGGCATGAGGTGGTTCGTGGCGATGATCCGGATGCCCCGCTTCGTGGCCTCGTTGGACAAGCCCCGGCCGACGATCAGGTACGACTGCGAGTGAATCACGTCTGGCTTCACCGCATCGATGATGCGCGCCGAATTGCGGTTGATCGCCCACGGCAGGGCGAATCGCAGCCAGTCGTGCGGGTACCAGCGCCAGCTCTTGAGACGGTGCACCGTCATCTGCTGGCCTTCGTGCGTCTCGGTCCACGTACCCCGCTTGCGCGAAGCTGCTGGAGCGACGACGTGCACCTCGTGCCCGCGTGCCACCATGCCTGCGGCCAGTCGTTCTGCGAAGCGAGCTGCCCCGTTCACATCCGGGGAGAAGGTGTCGGCTCCGATGAGGATACGCAACGGACGCTTCCCTGCGGGCGGGGTGGTGTTCGAACCGGTGCTGGTCGAATTGAGTGAGTCTGGCAAGATGGGGGTTTTCCTCCGTCATCGGCCGGAGCGGAGGCTACCGACCACATCCCTCGGCTGATGGCCTCCCGGGATCGATCGATCCATTCTACGGGTCACCGGCTCCGTGATTGCGAACCCGAACGGCGAGCCTGCTGGCGGCGTGTCTGGACCGAGCCAGTCACAACACCTGCGGGTGGTGACGAGCGAGCTGGAACACGCCCCAGACGGCGAGGGCTCCGGCCACGGCGAATCCGATCATCGCCCAGAGCGGCGCGCCGCTGGCCTCGTCGAGGACGACGATACCGATCGCAACGGCCACCATCGGGTCGACGACGGTGAGACCGGCGATCACCAGATCAGGAGGTCCGGATGAATATGCCGTCTGGACGAAGTACGCCCCGATTCCCGTGGCAGCGAGAAGCGCGACGACACACAACATCGTGAGCCAGTCGAAGTTCTCGTTGATGATCCTGTTGATGACGACCTTGGCGAGTGTCGCCACGAAACCGTAGATGATGCCAGCCGCGAGGATGAAGAACAGGGCCTTCGACCGCTTGCGGAAGAAAACGAAGCCCAGGCCGAACAGGATGAGGACGACGCCGAGCATGATGAGAATCGTCAGCAGGTCCTGGTCGGTGACGGGCTTCTCCCCCGCGACGAGAGCCGCGATGGTGACGAACAGGCCGACACCGCCGACACAGGCGGTGATGGCTATCACAGACGGTCGGTTGAGCTTCACCTTGTGGATTCGCGCGTTGAGGATCGAGGTGATCACGAGTGCGATGGCACCGAGCGGCTGCACGATGATCAGCGGCGACCAGACGAGTGCCGTGAGCTGGAACGCGATGGCGAACGCGAGCATCAGCGAGCCCAACACCCACGACGGCCGAGCGAGCAGCAGCTTCAGTTGCGCGAGGCTCAGCCCGCTGCGGGCATCGACACCGCTGGTCGCCTCCACTTTGGTGACGCCACGGTGCTGGAACTGCGCGCCGAGCGACAGGAATACCGCACCGACGATGGCGAGCGGGATGCCGATCAGCTGGCTGGGATTGCGAACAAACTCCGCCGTCAGGTCGCCGAAGTCGTTGCTCGCAAAGATCACCATGCGAGCCTACAACGGGCACGTCTTGGTTAGGCTCAGCAAATGGCCATTCTCCCTATTCGCATCGCGGGCGACCCGGTGTTGCACTCCCCAGCCGACCCGGTGACGGACTTCGACGACTCCCTTCGCCAGCTCGTCTCAGACATGTTCGAGACGATGGATGCCGCGCCCGGCGTGGGGCTCGCAGCCCCGCAGGTCGGCGTGCCGCTCCGCGTCTTCGTCTACGGCTACGACACCGATGAGCACGGTCCCTGGCGTGGCGTGGTGATCAACCCCGAACTCTGGATCACTCCTCCCCCCGCAGGTGAACCCGACGAAGAGCTGGAATCCGAAGGATGCCTGTCGTTCCCCGGCGAGCGATTCCCGCTCCGCAGGGCCGACGAGGCGCTCGTCACGGGGGTCGACCTCGACCAGAACCCGGTCGAGCTCCGCGTCGACGGCTGGCGCGCCCGAATTCTGCAGCACGAATATGACCACCTCGACGGCTATCTCTACGTCGACCGGCTGGGCCGTCACGACCGCAAGATCGTGCAGAAGGTCACCCGCAAGATGGGCTGGGGTGTGCCAGGGGTGAGCTGGATGCCCGGCGAAGACGATCTCGACGGCTGAACCAGGAGGGCAAAAGAAAAGACCACAGGGGTGGAGCCCTTGTGGTCTTCTCAGCTCCTCGACTTGGACTCGAACCAAGAACCTACCGGTTAACAGCCGATTGCTCTGCCAATTGAGCTATCGAGGATTACTTGTTGCGCATTTACTTTACCAAAGGAATTGCAGACTCCAAATCGAGGGCGGGATTCGCCTCAATCGACGTCTGCGTGAACCCGGTGATCGGATTCTGAGAGCCCCACGAGGAACGGATGCTCCCCTCCGGCGAGCAGGTCGTCGATCGGCGCCAGTCCAACGATCCGGCCCTGGTGGAGAGCTGCGACGCGCCGAGTGGTGTGCCGCAGCAAGGGCAGATCGTGGCTGACGAGCACCGCAGAAAAGCTTCCCTCTGCACGCAGCCGGGCGACGAGTTCGTTGATCGAGCTGCGCACGGTCACGTCGATCCCGGCTGTCGGTTCATCCGCCACCCACAGCTGGGGTCCGAGCACGAGGGACCGGGCGATGGCCACACGCTGGCGTTGCCCGCTCGACAACTCGAACGGATATTTCTCGAGCACGGCAAGCGGCAGCTGAACGGCATCGAGCATCGTCGCCACCCGCAGGCCGACCGCCTTGCGGTTGTAGTGCTTGTCACGCTGGAGGATCGGCTGCGCGATCACCTCGGCCACGGTGAGCTCGGGCGCGAGCCGTGAGGCGGCATCCTGAGGCAGGTAGGCGACATCGAACGTCAGCCGGCTGAGCTCCCTGCGACGGATGCCTCTGAGCCGGTGGCCGAGGACCGTCGCGTCGCCGCCGACGATCACCGGGGCGGCATCGGAACCCTTCGGAGCGATCAGGTCGCCGGCGAGCACCCGAGCGAGCGTCGATTTGCCCGAACCCGATTCACCGATGACACCGAGGACCTCATCCGACGCGATGTCGAGCGTGACCCCGTCGATCGCCCGATGGACAGGGCTGGGCCGGCGCGCCGGGTACTCGATGGCCAGGTCGTCGATACGGACGCCTGAACCTGCGGTTCCCGAAGCAGTCATGGCTCCATCCTGCCCTAAACGAGGCACAGAGCCGCCAGCACGCGCCGGTCACCCTTCGCGGAGCCTCCGCCGTTCCACTTCGAGGGCCATGAGCTCGCCCTGCAGCGCGCGGTAGCTCTCCCTCTCCTTGGGGTCGATCCGCTGCAGTCGCCCGAGCATGTCGTGGGACTGGCGCAGCAGGTCACGATCGATCAATGCGACGGTGATCTCCCGGACGTAGCTCGTCAGGTCACGCTCGGCGCGTTCCGGGATCGGAGCGACCGCGAGCTGTTGCACCAGGCTGGCCATCGGCGTCGGCACGGTCTCGGTCACGGTGGCGAACCAGCCGGGAGTGCCGAAGCTGTCGAGGGTGGCGGCGATCGCATCGCGGACGACGGCGAGAGTCGCGTTTCCGAACCCGGTGAGCACGGCTCTCTGGACGAGCTCACGACCGGCGAGGTCGGGATGCTGGAGGATCGCCATCAGAGCGTCCCGTTCGAGGCGCGTGGTCGGGTCCCCTGGGAGGTCGCGGAGCGATGCGGGGCGTTCCACCGGTGGTTCATCGGCGGCTGCGGCCGAGTTCCGGGTCGCAGTTGCGCGGTTCGCTCCCTTGCTCGCCCTGGTGATCGCTCCCTGCACCTCACCGAGGTCCATTCCGAGATGGCGTGCGAGAACGCGGGTGTATCCGGGGCGCAGGGACGGGTCCCTGATGTCGGCGATGACGGGAGCGGATGCCTTGAGCGCCCCCACGCGGCCTTCGACGGTCTCGAGGTCATATGCGGCGAGGGTCTGCCGGATGACGAACTCGAACATCGGCTCCTTCGTGTCGATGAGCCGTCGAACGGCGTCGTCTCCACGGTTGAGGCGCAGGTCGCACGGGTCGAGGCCGTCGGGGGCGACGGCGACATAGGTCTGGGCGGAGAAGCGCTGCTCTTCGGCGAACGCACGCATCGCGGCCTTCTGGCCGGCGGCATCCGGGTCGAACGTGAAGATGACCTCGCCCTTGGCACTGTCATCCCCCATCACCCGGCGCAAGGTCTTGATGTGGTCGACGCCGAACGACGTGCCACAGGTCGCGACGGCCGTTGTCACTCCGGCGAGGTGGCAGGCCATGACGTCGGTGTAGCCCTCGACGACGACCACACGACCACTGCGGGAGACATCGCGCTTGGCGAGGTCGAGCCCGTACAGCACCTGGGCCTTGTGGTAGACGGCGGTTTCAGGGGTGTTGAGGTACTTGGGTCCCTTGTCATCCTCAAGAAGCTTGCGCGCGCCGAAGCCGACGGTCTGGCCGGTGACATCGCGGATGGGCCAGATCAGGCGGCCGCGGAACCGGTCGTACACTCCCCTGTCTCCCTGGGAGACGAGTCCTGACGCCGTGATCTCCTCGACGCTGAATCCCTTGCCCCTGAGAAAACCGGTCAGGGCGTCCCAGCTCTTCGGCGCGAAACCGACGCCAAACCGCTCAGCCGCGAACTGGTCGAATCCTCGTTCGCCGAGGAATCGCCGACCCGGGTCCGCGCCGGGCGTGCCGAGCTGTTCCTGGAAGAACGTCGCAGCTGCCGCATTGGCGGCGAGCAGCCTGGCGCGATTGCCGTGGTCTGATGCGCCCTCGCCGTCTTCGTAGGTGAGCTGGAAGCCCGCTCGCGCTGCCAGCCGCTCGACGGCATCCGTGAAGGTGACGTGGTCCATCTTCTGGAGGAAGGAGATGGCGTCTCCCGATTCACCGCAGCCAAAGCAGTGGTAGAAACCGAGCTGGGGACGCACGTGGAAGCTCGGGCTGCGCTCGTCGTGGAAGGGGCAGAGGCCTTTCAACGAGCCGACTCCTGCCGACTTCAGGCTGACGAAATCGCCGACGATATCGGCGATGTTCGTGCGTGACTTGACCTCGTCTATGTCGCTTGAGCGAATGCGGCCGGCCATCATCCCATCCTATCGAGGATCGCCATCCCGGGTGCCCTCCCCACAGGGAGGGGATGCCGCCTACACCCGCAGCGTGAGCCGCTCGTGCCAGGCGAGTGCGGACTGGTCGGTGAGGCTCGCGACCTGGTCGACCACGACACGCTTGCGGGCCGCGTCATCGGGTGCGTCGGCCCAGTCGTCGGCAAAGCTGCGGTCGAGCGAGTCGGGGCCTGCCTGGAACAGCCCGTCTGCCAGGTCGGTGAGGATGTCACGCTGCTGGCGATAGATGGGCTGGCGGGCATCACTCGCCATCACGAACGCGGCGACCACGCCTTTGAGCACGGCGATCTCGGCCTGGACGTCGTGCGGCACGATCACGCTGGCGCCGAACCGGATCAGGCTGGATTCCGGGTAGGCCTCGCGGGTGGCCTGGGTCGCCGACTGGGAGAAGTGGCCGATCATCTGGCTGGTGAAGTTCTTGAGCTTGCCGAGGTCGCGCCGTGAAGCATCCCAGCCGGTCATCCACACGTCGTACCCGGCAAGCCGGTCGAACGCGGCAGCCATGTCGTCGATCGTGAAGCTGTCCCCCGCCCACGCCTGCACGGCGCTGATCAGGGAACTGTGGCCGGCGCGGGCGCTGAGGAATGCCGGGTCGATGTACTCGTTGACGATGGCGTCTTCGAAGTCGTGCACCGAATACGCGATGTCGTCGGAGAGGTCCATCACCTCGGCTTCGATACAGCGCTGCCGCTCAGGGGCGTCAGCACGGAGCCAGACGAACGCGTCGCTGTCTTCGTCGAAGAAGCCGAACTTGGCGCGCCCGCCCGGATCGTGAACGGCCTGCGCCGCCGGCCAGGGGTACTTGCAGCTCGCGTCGAGGCTCGCCCTGGTGAGGTTCAGCCCGTACGATCGGCCGTCGGTGCCGAAGACCTTCGGTTCGAGCCTGGTGAGGATGCGGAGGGTCTGCGCGTTGCCTTCGAACCCGCCGATGTCCTCGGCCCAGCTGTTGAGCGCCTTCTCCCCGTTGTGACCGAACGGCGGGTGCCCGAGGTCATGGGCGAGGCAGGCGGTGTCGACGACATCCGGTTCGAGGCCGAGACTTGTGGCGAGCTCCCGGCCGACCTGTGCGACCTCGAGCGAGTGGGTGAGCCTGTTGCGGGCGAAGTCGAGGCCGGCCGTCGGGCTGAGCACCTGGGTCTTGGCGGCGAGACGGCGGAGGGCGCTCGAGTGCAGCAGTCGGGCGCGGTCGCGGGCGAAGTCGGTGCGGCGGGACGAGTGCTGTTCGGGCAGGGCACGCTCGTTGTCATGCTCCGAGTAGACGCCGCTATCCGCCACTGGTGTCCGCTTCCGTCTCGGTGAGTGTGCCGCGTTCGGCCGTGCCGAGCGTGCGGGAGTCGAGCCAGCCGTCAGGCAGCACGGTGCGCTTCGGTGAACCAGCACGGCCGCGCTGGCCCTCTGCCGCTTCTCCCGGGTACGCCTCGTCCCAGTCCAGGGTGCCGAGCAGGTCGTCGAGCTGGGCGAGCGACTCGACGGTGGCCAGGCGTGCGCGCAGGTCTCCGCCGACCGGGTACCCCTTGAAGTACCAGGCGACGTGCTTGCGGATGTCACGGCATCCGCGCTCTTCGCTCTCGAAGAATTCGGCGAGAAGTTCGGCGTGCCTGCGGAACGTCGTGGCGACCTGGCCGAGCGATGGGGTGAAGCGTGTTTCCGAGCCGGTGAACGCGGCGGCGAGGTCTCCGAACAGCCAGGGTCGGCCGAGGCAGCCTCGGCCGACGACGACGCCGTCGCAGCCGGTCTCGCTCATCATCCGGAGGGCGTCCTCGCCTGACCAGATGTCGCCGTTGCCGAGCACCGGGACGCTCGTCACCGTCTCTTTGAGCTTGGTGATCGCCGACCAGTCGGCGTGGCCGGAGTAGAACTCAGAGGCGGTACGCGCATGGAGGGCGATGCTGGCGACGCCAGCGCCTTCTGCTGCCTTACCCGCTTCGAGGTAGGTGAGGTGATCCTGGTCGATGCCCTTGCGCATCTTCACCGTGAGCGGGATGTCGCCTGCCGCTTTCACCGCGCCCTCGACGATGTCGCGGAACAGGTCCTGCTTCCACGGCAGCGCCGAGCCGCCACCCTTGCGGGTGACCTTGGGCACAGGGCAGCCGAAGTTCAGGTCGATGTGGTCGGCGCGATCTTCGGCGACGAGAATCGTGACGGCTTCTGACACCGTCTTCGGGTCGACGCCGTAGAGCTGGATGCTGCGGGTCGTCTCCGACTCGTGGTGCGTGATCAGCCGCATCGTCTCCTTGTTGCGCTCGACGAGCGCGCGAGAGGTGATCATTTCGCTCACATAGAGTCCGACGCCGAACTCGCGGCAGAGCCGGCGGAAGGCGGTGTTGGTGATCCCGGCCATGGGCGCGAGAACGACCGGTACGTCGAGCTCGAGCGAGCCGATCGACAGTGCCGGGGCGTGGCTTATCGTTGGGATGGCAGACATGTCCTTCAATTCTCCCAGAAAGCTGGCGAAATCATGACCGAGCAGGGCTCAGGCGGTGGACTCGACCGGATGCAGGCTGATGCCGCGTCCCGCGGACTCCAGGTCGAGGTCGTTCCCCGGCCCGCTGCGTCGAGTCTCGAGGAGGCGGCCGGCATGCTCGGCATCGAGCCCCGCGAGATCGTGAAGACCCTCGTGGTGAAGCGCCACGACGGCGACTTCCTCTTCGCGCTCGTGCCAGGTGGCCGGAAGATCTCGTGGGCGAAGCTGCGCGGTCTCGTCGGTGTGAACAAGCTGTCTCTGCCTCCTGCGGATGCCGCTCTCGCGGCGACCGGGTACGGTCGCGGCACGATCACCCCCCTCGGCAGCACCACGGCCTGGCCGGTGTACGTCGATGAGTCGGTGACAGGATGCCGCGTCGCCATGGGTGCAGGCGAACACGGCTACAGTGCCTTCGTCGACATCGACGCGCTCGTCGGGGCCTACGGCGCGACGGTGGCCGACATCACAGACCCCGAGTAAAGGCCTTCTCGACGGCAGCGGTGACCTCAGCGAGGGAAGGAATCGCGCAGGCGTCGCCTTCGCAGGTGACGGCATCCGTCGCGCCGAGCAGGGTGAGTGGCTGGCGGGTGTGCTTGTCGGTCATGATCGTGCTCCTACTCGTTCGTTCCAGACCTGGTCGAGGACGCCGGCGAAGGTCTCTGCCTCCTGGGCGCCCGATACGCCGTATTTTCCGTCGATGACGAAGAACGGCACGCCCTGAATGCCGTACTCCTGGCCGAGCGCCTGGTCTGCGCGGACGGCGGCAAGGTACTCGTCGGCCTCGAGGGCGCGGACGACGTCATCGCGGTCGAGTCCGATCTCGGCGGCGAGGTCGGCGAGATCCGCCACGCGGCCGACGTGTTTTCCTTCGGTGAAGTACGCCTTGAGCAGACGTTCCTTCGCCTCGATCTGCTTGCCGTGCGCCTTCGCGTAGTGGAGCAGCTGGTGCGCCTTCACCGTGTTGGTGTGCTTGAGCGTGTCGAAGTTGTAGTCGAGCCCGGTTTCGCCGGCGATACCAGAGACGCGGTCCAGCATCTGGGTGACCTGCTCGGCAGGCAGTCCCTTGTGGGTGGCCAGGAAGTCGATCTCGCTGCCGTCGAAGTCGACGGGGGTATCTGGGGAGAGTTCGTAGCTGTGGTACTCGATGACGACGTCAGGTGCGTCTTCGCCGGTCTTGCGGGCGAACGCCGCCGCACCGTTCTCGAACTTGCGCTTGCCGATGTAGCACCAGGGGCACGCGATGTCTGACCAGATGTCGATTTTGATGGATTCACTCACGATGGGTGAAACGTGCGCCACCGCTCAGTATTCCCCCGCATGCATGGAACTTCCGATGGATGTCCTGGCGTTCATCCGCCGCGTGTGACGGGTCTCGTGGCCGAAAGCCGGCATTCGTGACGGATGAATCGCCGTCGCGGCAGCGTCAGGCGGTACCGGGCTTGTCGACCGCCCCGCCGAAGCGCCTGTCGCGGTCGATGTAGAGGCCGATGGCCTCCCACAGGTCCTCCCGGGAGAAGTCCGGCCATAGGGTGTCGAGAAACACCATCTCGGCATATGCGCTCTGCCAGAGCAGGAAGTTGCTTGTTCGCTGCTCCCCCGAACTGCGCACGAACAGGTCGACGTCAGGAAGTTCAGGCGTGTACAGGTGCCGCTGGATCGACTTCTCGGTGATCCCCGACGGCTTCAGCGTGCCCGCCTTCACTTCCTCGGCGAGCTGCCGGACGGCATCCGTGATCTCCGTCCGACCGCCGTAGTTCACGCACATGGTGAGCGTGAGGGTGTCGTTCCCAGCAGTGAGCTTCTCGGCGAACTGCAGTTCCTTGATGACGGATGCCCACAGTCGCGGTTTGCGGCCGGCCCACCGCACGCGCACGCCCCACTCATTGAGCTGGTCGCGCCTGCGGTGCAGCACGTCGCGGTTGAACCCCATGAGGAACCGGACCTCATCGGGCGACCTGCGCCAGTTCTCGGTCGAGAAGGCGTACACGGAGAGGTGCTTCACGCCGATCTGGATAGCGCCTGCGACGACGTCGAGCAGCGCGGACTCCCCCGCCCGGTGTCCTTCGACCCGCGGCAGCCCCTTGCGGTTCGCCCAGCGGCCGTTGCCGTCCATCACGATCGCGACGTGCTCAGGAACGGAGCCGGCGGGCACCTGTGGCGGGTGGATGCCTGTCCAGTCCAGTGGGCGGTACTCGACGGCGTCTCGGTGGGTGAATGGCTTCGGGGTCAACTGTCTGCTCGCTCTCGGGAGACGTGGACGAGGGATTTCAGGCCGCGTTCCAGGTGCCACTGCGTGTAGGCGGCTGCGACCCCGCTGGCACGGGAGCGGGTGTCGTCGTCTGACGCGTCCGCGTGCTCCCAGTCCCCGGTGAGAAGAGCAGACAGCAGCGAGATGGTCTGGGTGTCGAGCCGAGGGCTCCCCGGCGGCGCACACTGGTCGCAGACGACGCCGCCGAGCTGAACCACCGCGTGGCTGTGCGGCCCGGGGGCCTGGCATCGCGCGCAGTCGAAGAAGCTCGGCGCCCACCCCGCGAGCGACAGGGCGCGCAGCAGATAGGAGTCCAGGATCAGGGTCGAGTCGTGGTCGTGACGGGACAGCGACCGAAGAGCACCGACGAGCAGTAGGTACTGCTGGAGCGAACCCTCGGACTCGGTGAGCTTGTCTGCGGTCTCCACCATCACCGTCGCGGCGGTGTAGCTGTTGTAGTCGGCGGCGATCAGGGCACCGTACGAGGCAAGCGTCTCCGCCTGGTTGATCACGTCGAGCGACCTGCCTTCGTAGAGCTGCAGATCCGCCACCATGAACGGCTCGAGTCGGGCTCCGAACTTAGAGCCGGTGCGGCGCACCCCTTTCGCGACGGCGCGGACCTTGCCGTGCTGGCGCGTGAGCAGCGTCACGATCCGGTCGGCTTCGCCCAGCTTGTGGGTGCGCAGCACGACGGCTTCATCACGGTAAACGGGCACAGTCCAGTATCCCGCGCTTATCGTGACGAAGCCGACGCCTCGCCTAGACCTGTGCCAGCGTGCGGTCCCCCGTTGTCGTCCGGATCGCCCGGTTGACGGCGGAGACGACGGCCTTGAGGGATGCCGTCGAGATGTCGGCATCGATCCCGACGCCCCAGAGTCGACGGTCGCCGACCTGCAGTTCCACATACGCTGCGGCCTGCGCGTCGCCGCTCGCACTGAGGGCGTGCTCGACGTAGTCGTACAGGGTCACCTCGATGCCACGCTCGCGCAGCACACTGAGGAATGCCGCGATCGGGCCGTTTCCGGTGGCGGTAGCCTCTGTCACCTCTTCACCGTCGCGAAGGTCGACGGTCAGTTCCACCGAACCGGCCAGACGGCTGGAGGTGCGGGTCGCCTGCAATTCGAACCTGCCCCACTTCTCCGACTCGGTCTCTGACGGCAGATACTCGTCCTGGAAGACTCCCCAGATGGCGTCGCTCGTGAACTCGCCGCCCAGCTCGTCCGTCTTCGCCTGGACCACCCCGGAGAACTCGATCTGGAGCTTCCGTGGCAGGTCGATGGCGTGGTCGGCCTTGAGCAGGTACGCGACCCCGCCCTTGCCGGACTGGGAGTTCACCCGGATGACAGCTTCGTAGCTGCGACCGAGGTCCTTCGGGTCGACCGGCAGGTACGGAACGGCCCAGTGCAGGTCGTCGACGTCCTTGCCCTGCGCTGCGGCATCCGCGGCCATGGCCTCGAAGCCCTTCTTGATGGCGTCCTGGTGCGATCCGCTGAACGCGGTGAAGACCAGGTCGCCTGCCCAGGGGCTGCGCTCGTGCACGGACAACTGGTTGCAGTATTCGGCCGTGCGCTTAATCTCGTCGACGTCGCTGAAGTCGATCTGCGGGTCGATCCCCTGCGTGAACAGGTTGATGCCGAGGGCGACGAGGTCGACGTTGCCCGTGCGTTCGCCGTTCCCGAACAGGCAGCCCTCGATTCGGTCGGCGCCGGCCATGTACCCCAGCTCGGCTGCCGCGACGGCGGTGCCCCTGTCGTTGTGCGGGTGAAGCGAGATGATCACGTTCTCACGGTTGTTGAGGTGCCGCGACATCCACTCGATCGAGTCGGCGTAGACGTTCGGCGTCGCCATTTCGACGGTGGACGGGAGGTTGATGATGACCTTGCGCTCCGGCGTCGGCTCGAACACCTCGAGCACCTGGTTGCACACGTCGACGGCGTACTCGAGCTCGGTCCCGGTGTAGCTCTCGGGTGAGTACTCGTAGTACACGGTGGTCTCGGGGATGAGTTTCTCCATCTCACGGCAGACGCGAGCGCCGTGGAGGGCGATGTCGATGATGCCCTGTTTGTCCGACCGGAAGACGACCTCACGCTGCAGCACGCTCGTCGAGTTGTACAGGTGCACGATGGCCTGCTTCGCTCCGACGATGGACTCGTAGGTGCGCTTGATCAGGTGGTCCCTGGCCTGCGTCAGCACCTGGATGGTGACGTCGTCCGGGATCGCGTTCTCTTCGATGAGGCTGCGCACGAAATCGAAATCGGTCTGGCTCGCGCTCGGGAAGCCGACCTCGATCTCCTTGTATCCGATCCGGACGAGCAGGTCGAACATGATCCTCTTGCGCTCGGGGCTCATCGGGTCGATGAGAGCCTGGTTGCCGTCACGGAGGTCGACGGCGCACCAGCGCGGCGCCTCGGTGATGCGCTTGGTCGGCCAGGTACGGTCGGGCAGGTCGACGGTGATCTGCTCGTGGTACGGGCGGTACTTGTGAATCGGCATCGCCGACGCAGTCTGGTTGTTTCTCATTGTTCTATTCTCCTCGCGTGTGTGGAAAGCCAACGACAAACCCCGCGACGAGAGGGCTTAGAAGGAAGCCTCGTCGCGGCAGCTAAGGAGCAGAGCGCCAAACAACACAGAAACAGGCTAACACCGATTAGCCTGCCCCTGTGTCGAATGGGTGCACTCTGTTATCTCAATGTGCGTTTTTCGACAGAAATGCTCTATTCGTCAGTCGATCGCGAGAGCAGCGACGGGCGAGATGCGAGTCGCGCGGCGCGACGGAGCGATCGAAGCGGCCATCGACAAAACAGCAGCAGCGACGATCGCGAGCACGATCACGAGCCACGGCACCGATGGCAGGGCGAATTCCCCTCCGAGGATCGACCCGAGAAGCGACATCGCGCCCGCCCAGCCATAGACCACTCCGAGCACCAGCCCGAATCCAACGGCGGCAACACTCATCTGGATGCTCTCGGCGAGGATCATCCGCCGGATCTGTGCGCGTGTGAACCCGAGGGCCCGGAGCAGCCCGAGCTCGCGGGTGCGCTGCAGCACGCTGAGCGACAGGTTGTTGACCATGCCGACAGCGGCGATGACGGCCGAGAAGCCGAAGAGGATCGCGAACACCGTGATCGTCAGGGCGAGGATCTGATCCGAGTCGCCGTAGTCGGCGGGATAGGCTTCCCTGCTCCGGTTGATGATGTCGACATAGCTCTGAGCGGCCACCGCGAACATCGTCACCAGGGTGACCCCGATGACGAGACCGATCGTCGCCCTCGTGCTGCGCGCCGGGTTCCGAACGGCGTTCGCCGCGGCGATCCGTGCCGCGGGACCTGTGCCGAGCATCCGCCCGACCAGACGGAGGATAGGCGGCATGAAGAACGGGGCGCCGAGCACGATCCCACTGAACGACAGGATGCCTCCCACCAGGCCGACGAGCACCCCGAGCATGCTGACCTGGCCGAGCAGCACTCCCCCGGCGAGGAGCACGGCGCCGATCCCGATCAGCGTGAACGCGGTGGCGTTCCTCACCGTCCTGGATGCCGTCTCCTCCTGGGACGGTTCGACGGCGGCCGCTCCGGCCTGGATCGGGGTGACGTCGAGGATCCGCCGCGATCCGACCCAGCTGGCGAGCCAGGTCACCAGCACGACGGCGACGACGGGAGCGGCAAGCTGCACCGAGAAGATCTCGTACGAGGACGCGGGAATGGTCCCGGTGGCGACGCCGACATTCAGCGCGATCGACGCGATGAGGCTGGCCACGCCCAGGCCGAGGACCGATCCGACGACTCCGACGAGCAGGCCGTCGATGGCAACCGTCCTGCGGAGCGTTCCCGCGCTGGCTCCGATCAGGCGGTACAGGGCGATCACCCGGGTCCGACCGGCGATCACGGTTCCGACGGTGTTCGCCGTGACGACTCCCCCGACGTAGACCGCGATGGCAAAGAACACGACGGCGACGAGACTCAGAGCGACCTGCACCGATTCCTTTTCGCCGATGTCGTCGCCGGCGATGAGGGTCGTGAGCACAGACGTGCCCTGCAGCAGCAGGACGCCGAACGTGCTCGAGAGCATCGTGACGAGGATCGACGCGGTGTAGTCCCGCAGGCGCATCCTCATGACGCGCGGTCCATGGCGAGCATGAACCCGGAGATCTGCTCGGGAGTCGAACGGTCGAGTTCATGGACCACCCGGCCGTCGGCAAGGATCAGCGTACGGTCGGCGTAGCTGGCGGCGACCGGGTCGTGGGTCACCATTGCGATGGACTGGCCGAAACGGCTGCACGCGTCAGCGAGCAGCCCGAGCACCTCGCGGCCGGTACGCGAATCGAGGTTGCCAGTGGGCTCATCGGCGAAGACGAGATCGGGCCGTGTGGCGAGTGCCCTGGCGATCGCGACACGCTGCTGCTGGCCACCGCTCAGTTCGTGCGGCCGGTGGGTGAGCCGGTCGGTCAGGCCGAGAGCATCGCAGAGGGTGTTGACCCAGCCCTGCTCATCGAGCGTCGGCGTGCGACCGTCGAGTTCGAACGGGAGCAGGATGTTGTCCCGTGCGGTGAGCGTCGGAACGAGGTTGAACGACTGGAAGACGAAACCGATCCGGCGTCGGCGAAGTTTGGTCAGCGCAGTGTCGTCGAGCCGCGTGATCTCGGTGTCGCCAAGCCAGGCCTCGCCCGACGTCGGCTGGTCGAGGCCTGCCATCACGTGCATGAGCGTGGACTTACCGGATCCGGACGGGCCCATGATGGCGGTGAACTGACCGCGGCGGATCCCGATGGACACGTCCGCGAGCGCGACGACCGCACCCTGACCGACACCGAAGCTCTTGCTGACGTGGACGACACGGGCAGCGAGGCCTATGTCCGTTGGAGTGATTTTCATGGTTCCACGTTAGGAACTCCGGGTCACGTGCCGCGTCGCCCGCGAGGGTGAACCGCTATCATCCTGCCGGATGATCCCCTGCGGCAAGTCCGTGTTCATACGCGAAGATCACGAGCTGAACCCGGTCACGGAGTCCGAGCTTGCCGAGCACGCGTGAGATGTGTGTCTTGACCGTTGCCTCGCTGAGGTACTCCTGGGCCGCGATCTCTGAGTTGCTCATGCCCCTCGCGGCGAACGCGAAGATCCCGCGCTCCCGGCTGGTCAGGGTGGCGAACTCCTCTGGGATGACGGGCGTACTCGCGGGGGCGCCGAAGTGAGCGAACAGGGCATGGGTTGCGCCCGGTGCGATCACGGCGTTCCCGGCGTGGACCGTGCGGATGGCGGCGAGAAGGAACTCCGGCTGCGTGTCCTTCAGGAGGAACCCGCTGGCGCCCTTCCGAAGGGCGGATGCCGCCCCCTCGTCGAGGTCGAACGTGGTGAGGACGATGATGCGCGGCGCCGGCCGGCCTGCCGCATCCGCGGCGTCGAGGATGGCGATGGTGGACGCGATGCCATCCATCACGGGCATCCTCACATCCATGAGGATCACGTCGGGCCGCACGGACTCCGCAAGCGCGAACCCGGCACGCCCGTCGCCCGCTTCGCCGGCGAACTCCAGGTCCGGCTGTGAGTCGATGAGCATCCGGATGCCCGCTCGGAACAGCTGCTGGTCGTCGACGAGCGCGACGCGGATCCGGTCCGTGGTCATCGGAAACCTCCCTGAACGATGGCTGACGGCACCGGGACGAAGGCGGTGACGAGGAACCGGCCGGCCGCGGTACGTTCGGCGGTGAGGTAGCCGCCGACGAGGGCGGCTCGTTCGCGCATGCCCGGTATCCCGTGGCCGAGTGGATCGCTGGCAGGCACAGTCGCAGCGAGGTTCTCGACCCGCACGGTGACCCCCGCGTCCCGCCAGGAGACATCGACGAACACGGTCTCGTTCTGGGCGCCGTGCCGGAGTGCGTTCGTCAGCGCTTCCTGGAGGATGCGGTAGACGGCGATCTGATGGCCGACCGGGAGCGCCTGTTCGGTTCCTGAGACCGAGCGCTGAAGGTGAAGACCTGCGCCGCTCATCTGTTCGAACAGGGCGTCGAGATCGGTGAGGAGAGGCTGGGGTCCCTCTCCCTGCCTGTGGCGCAGCTCGGCGAGCAGGAGTCTGACGTCACCGAGAGCGCTTCTTGCGGTGTCGGCGATCGTGGCGAGCGTTCCGTCCATGGCGACCGGATCGCCTTTCTGCGCGTACCGGGCTCCGTCCGCCTGCGCGATGACGACGGCAAGGGAGTGGGCCACGACATCGTGCATGTCGCGCGCGATCCGGTTACGTTCCTGCTCGATCACGACGGCCTGCTCGGCCTGGCGCTGGTCCTGCTGCGCCTGATAGCGCCGCGCCCCTTCCTCCCGTGCCTCACGGGAGGTGCGAACGAGAAGGCCGATCGTCCAGGACAGTCCGAGGACGAAGATGGCGGCGATCGATCCGACGAGCGACGTGAAGACGACTTGCGGCATGCTGCCGATCACGAAGGGATCTGACTGGCCATAGAGGGTGAGGGTCGTGTACACGGCCGCAATGGCGCCACCGGCGACCGCGGACACGAGGCCGGCCCACTTCACCACCGGCCCGCCATATCTGCCGGTGGCGTAGAGAACGGCGAGGATGGCGATGTTCGACGGAACCGCCTGCATCCCGCTGCTGAGCTGGACGAGAACGGTGAGCCACGCCACGCCGAGGGCAGGCCCAGGACCCAGACGGCGAAGCGCGAGGGCAAGAGTCATGCCGAGAACGACGAAGACGGCGCTGATCCCGTCGACACGGCCGATTTCCGTCGGAATCAGCACCAGGCCGAAGACACCCGCGACGACGATGTCGATGGTGACCTGGAACGGCGTGAGGCGGCGGAACATGATTCAACGCTAGTTCGTCGTTCGGCCGCCGGCCCCGGATTCGGCGCTTATCGGCCGAAGATCATCCTCCCGATGTACGGCTAGAACCCGAGCCGGCCGAGCAGCTTCGGGTCGCGCTGCCAGTCCTTTGCCACTTTGACCCGGATCGAGAGGTAGACCTGCTTGCCGACGAGCTTCTCGATCGGGATCCGCGCCTGCTGGCCGACGTCGCGCAGGCGTGAGCCGCCCTTGCCGATGATGATGGCCTTCTGGCTGTCGCGCTCCACGAAGATGTTCGCATAGATGTCGAGGATGTCTTTGTCCTCGCGCTCGATCATGTCGTCGATGGTGACCGCGATGGAGTGCGGCAGCTCGTCGTGCACACCTTCGAGGGACGCTTCACGGATGTACTCGGAAATGCGATCCTCAAGGACCTCGTCCGTGACGGCATCCGACGGGTACAGCGGTTCAGACGTCGGCATCAGGGCGATGAGCTCGCGGACGAGGATGTCGAGTTGGATGCTGCTCGTCGCGGAGACGGGGATGATGAGGTCCCAGTCGCGCAGCTCCTGCACCTCGGCGAGCTGTTCGGCGGTCGCCGGCCGCGGCGCCGCATCGATCTTCGTGACGATGGCGACCTTCTTCGCCCGCGGGTAGTGGTCGAGCTGTTCGTTGATGAACTTGTCGCCCGGGCCGATCTTCTCGTTGGCCGGGATGCAGAGACCGATCACATCGACGTCGCTCAGTGTCGACTGCACCAGGTCGTTGAGCCGTTCGCCGAGGAGCGTACGGGGGCGGTGGATGCCGGGGGTGTCGACGATGATCAGCTGCCCGGTCTCCTCGTGGACGATGCCGCGGATCGCCTTGCGGGTTGTCTGCGGCTTGGAGCTCGTGATGGCGACCTTCTGGCCGACGAGCGCGTTGGTCAGCGTGGATTTGCCCACGTTGGGGCGGCCGACGAACGAGACGAAACCAGCGCGGTAGCCGCTGTCAGGCAACACCTCCGGCTCCGGCTGCTGCGGCTCGGTACGGCTGTGTTCCTCGGTTGGTTCGGTGTTCTGATCGTCATTCGTCATGACTACTCCTCTATCGATTCAAATGATCTCTGCACGTCGCGCAAGGCCGCGCTCCGCGTCACGATCACGGTGCTCACCCGTTTTCGCCTGCCCTCGGTGCGTTCGGCGGTGAGCAGCAGGCCATCGGTCTCGGCGACGGAGCCGGAGACCGGCAACCGCCCGAGAACCTTGGTGAGCAGTCCGCCGACGGTGTCGACCTCGTCGTCGTCGAGTTCGAGGTCGAACAATTCGCCGAGCTCATCGACGGGGAGCCGCGCACTCACCCGGTACCTGTCGCCATCGAGCTTCTCGACATCGGGCGAATCCGTGTCGTACTCGTCGGAGATCTCGCCGACGAGTTCTTCGAGCAGGTCCTCGAGGGTGACGAGACCGGCGATGCCACCATATTCGTCGACGACCATGGCGAGGTGGTTGGATTCGAGCTGCATCTGCTGCAGCAGCGAGTCGGCCTTCTTCGACTCGGGCACGAACAGCGCAGGGCGGGCCAGTGACCGCACGCTGACGCTGTTGGCCGCAGCGTCGCCTTCATGGATGAGCCGGACGACATCCTTCAGGTAGAGGATGCCGGCGACCTCGTCGACTTCACCGTCGGTGACCGGGATGCGGGAAACACCGGTGCGGAGGAACAGGCTCATCGCCTGTTGCACGGTGACCCCGGCATCGACGGTGACCATGTCGGTGCGCGGAATCATCACTTCACGCACGACGGTCTCGTTGAACTCGAAGATCGAGTGGATGAGCTCCCTGTCGTCTTCTTCGAGCACGGCGAGCTCCGTGGCTTCGTCGACCATGTTGAGCAGTTGCTCTTCAGACGAGAAGGATGCTTCGCGGGCGACGCCGGGCGTGACCCTGTTGCCGAAGGCCACAAGTGCGTTCGCCAGCGGACCGAGCAAGAGCCGGACCGCCCGGATGGTCGGAGCGGTGACCCGAAGGATCGCATCGGCGTGCGTCCGGCCGAAGCTCCGCGGGCTCGCCCCGACGAGCACGAACGACACAGCGGTCATGATCAGCGCTGCGAGCAGCAGGACGAGCCACGGGGAATCGATCGTGAAGGCAAGGGCGAGCGTCACGAGGACGGCCGCCGTCGTCTCCGCGAGCACCCTGATGAAATTGATCGCGTTCAGGTGGGCGCCGGGGTCATCGGCGATCGCGAGGAGAGAGCGCGGCCGACGGGACGTCTCGGCCAGTTCGACCAGGCCCGCCCGAGACGTGACGCCGATGGCGGCGTCGACAGCGGCCATCAAACCGCCGAACGCGACGAGGAGCAGCGCGATGCCGATGAACCAGTAGAGGATCATCAGCGGGCGGCACGCTCCTGCACGGAGAAGCCCAGCAGGATGTCGCGCTGGATGCCGAACATCTCACGTTCCTCGGCCGGCTCGGCGTGGTCGAACCCGAGGAGGTGCAGGATGCCGTGGGTCGTGAGCAGCAGGAGTTCCTGCAGGGTGGAGTGGCCCGCGGTCTCGGCCTGGCCCTCAGCGACCTGGGGGCACAGCACGATGTCTCCGAGCAGCCCGGCCGGTGTCGGGGTGTCCTCGGTGCCAGGGCGGAGTTCGTCCATCGGGAAGCTCAGGACGTCGGTAGGGCCTGGTTCGTCCATCCACTGCACGTGAAGCTGTTCCATGGCGGCCTCATCGACAAGCACGATGTTGAGGTCGGCTTCCTGGCTCACGTGCATGGCGCCGAGCGCGTAGTCCGCGAGGCGAAGCAGCGCGGCCTCATCGACGGGGATGGTCGACTCGTTGTTGATTTCGATGCTCATGAACTCTTGCCCCTTCTGGGCATCCGGTCGCGGGGCGATGCGCCCCGGCGCTCGGCGCGGTTGGCGAACTCCTGGGCCTGGCCGCGCTCGAACCGTTCGGCCTGCTTGACCGCGTCGTATTCGCTGTAGGCGTCGACGATCTTCGCCACGAGGGTGTGGCGGACGACGTCGTCGCTGGTCAGGCGCGAGAAGTGGATGTCGTCGACATCGGAGAGCACTCGCGTCACCAGGCGGAGGCCGGATGATCCGGCCGGCAGGTCGATCTGGGTGATGTCGCCCGTGACGACGATCTTTGATCCGAAACCCAGCCGGGTCAGGAACATCTTCATCTGCTCCGGAGACGTGTTCTGGGCTTCGTCGAGGACGATGAAGGCATTGTTGAGCGTGCGTCCACGCATGTAGGCGAGGGGCGCGACCTCGACGGTTCCTGCGGCGAGGAGTTTGGGAACCAGTTCGGGATCCATCATCTCGTTGAGAGCGTCGAACAACGGGCGCAGGTACGGGTCGATCTTGTCGGTCAGCGTCCCGGGCAGAAAACCGAGCCGTTCGCCGGCTTCGACGGCGGGGCGGGTGAGGATGATCCGCTCCACCTCCTTGCGCTGGAGAGCCTGCACCGCTTTCGCCATGGCCAGGTAGGTCTTCCCTGTTCCGGCAGGGCCGATGCCGAACACGACGGTGTTCTCATCGATGGCGTCGACGTATTCCTTCTGGCCGAGTGTCTTGGGCCGGATGCTCTTCCCGCGCGAAGTGAGGATCGCCTGGCCGAGGAGGTCGGACGGTTTGCCACCGTCTTCGAGGATCCTGGCGGACGAACGTACTTCGACCGGTTCGAGGTCCTGTCCCTGCTTGACCATGTCGATCAACTCCGCGATGAGGTTGTGGGCGGCGCGCACCTGTGCGGCATCACCGGTGAGAGTGATGTCGTTGCCCCGGACGTGCAGCGAGACGGCCGGGTACTGCGTTTCGATCGTCGTGAGCAGCCGGTCCTGTGCGCCGAGCAGCCGGACCATGGCCACTCCGTCGACGTGGAGCTTCGCTTCGGCGTGATCGGGCTGCACCACCGGATCGCTCACGGGGAGAATCGGGTCATTCGTTTCCGGCACTGGAATCCTCTCCGAGGTTGCCGATGAGCACGTGCGCGTGCACGTGGAAAACGGTCTGGCCGGCGCGTTCGCCGGTATTGAACACGAGGCGGAACTCGCCGCCGTGCGCGTCCGCGAGTTCCTGGGCGAAGGCGACGAGCTCGGCCAGGAGTGCAGGGTCACCCGCTGCGAGGGCAGCGACGTTGGCATACTGCTCGGTCTTCGGCACCACCAGGATGTGGACGGGAGCCTTCGGGGCGATGTCGTTGAACGCGATCAGCCGGTCGGTCTCGCCCACGATCGTCGCGGGGATCTCGCGCGCGATGATGCGGGTGAAGATGCTGGGTTCGGTTCTCGACATGGTCCTATCCTACGAAGCTCTGGCGATCGGTGGGCGGCTGCGCGGGTTCACCAGCGGCCAAGGGAGACATTGAGGACGGCGAGTGCGGCCGGTCCGGCTGAGGAGGTCCTCAGCACGGTGTCCCCGAGTCGCACCCGGACGGCGCCAGCGGCGGTGAGAGCGTCGAGTTCGGAGTCACTGATCCCGCCCTCCGGCCCGACGACCAGCAGCAGATCACTGTCGTCTGCGTCGGCAGGGAGGTCGCTCAAGCGATCGGTGGCGGTCGGGTCGAGGAGAACGACTCTGGAGGTCGCTGCGAGCACCTTCAGGTCTGCGGTCGAGGCGATCGGGAGCACCGGGGGAACGAACCAGCGGATCGACTGCTTCGACGCTTCCCGCACGATGGTCTCCCAACGCGCCCGGCCCTTCTCTTTCTTGGCTCCCTCCCAGCGTGAGACACTCCGCGATGCCGCCCACGGGATGATCGCCGAGACGCCGAGTTCGGTAGCCGCCTGGATGGCGAGTTCGTCGCGGTCGCCCTTGGCGAGTGCCTGGACCAGCACGAGGCGGGGCGCTGGCTCTGCCCGCTCCTCCACATCGGTGACGCGGACGGCGACAGCACCGGGCTCGATCGACTCGATGATCCCTGTAGCGACGAGTCCGCGACCGTTGCCGATGCGGATCCCGTCGCCGACCCGAGACCGGTTCACGGTCACGGCATGCTTCGCCTCTGCGCCGCCGAGCTCGATGAGCGCACCGACCGTGGTCTCACCGAGGTCCTCGCGCAGGTACAGGCTGCTCATGTCAGCCGAGGAACCGGTCGCGCAGCTTGGAGAAGAGGCCCTGCTGGAAGGATCCGAGCTGGGTGCCCTTCTGGTCACGGCCGGCGGCGAACGTCTTGATGAGTTCCCGTTCGCGGTGGTCGAGCCGTGTCGGTGTGAGGACCTGGACGCCGATGCGCAGGTCGCCTCGACCGTTGCCGCGCAGCTTGGTGACTCCGCGGCCCTTGACCGTCAGGACCTCTGAACTCTGGACGCCCGGCTTGAGTTCGACGTCCACGTCCCCGTCGAGCGCGTGGATGGTCGTGGTGACGCCGAGAATGGCATCCGTCATCGGGACCTCGAGGGTGCAGAGCAGGTCGTCGCCGTTACGGCTGAACCGCTCGTCGCTGCGGACCTTGATCTCGAGGTAGAGGTCACCGTGCGGTCCACCGGCAGGCCCGATCTCGCCGCTGCCCGGCATCTGCAGGCGAAGTCCGGTGTCCACCCCGGCCGGGATGTCGACGGGGACAGTCCTGCGGTCGCGCACACGGCCCTGGCCCTGGCAGGTGACGCACGGGTTGGGGATGACCGTACCGTGGCCGCGGCAGGTGCCGCACGGCGTGGAGGTCATGACGTTCCCGAGAAGGGAGCGCACCGCCCGCTGGATCGAGCCGGTGCCTCGGCAGATGTCGCAGGTGATCGGCGACGTGCCCGGCTGGCAGCATGACCCCTGGCAGGTCTCGCAGAGCACTGCGGTATCGACCTCGAGGTCGCGGTGGGTGCCGAAGATCACCTCGGCGAGGTCGACCTCGACACGGAGCAGCGCATCCTGGCCACGTTCGCGCCGGGATTTCGGCCCGCGTTGCTGCTGTCCGCCGAAGAAGGTGTCGAAGATGTCGCCGAAACCGCCGAAACCGGCGCCACCCATTCCACCTGAGCCACCCATGTCGTACTGCTGACGCTGCTTGGCGTCGCTGAGCACGTCGTACGCGTGCGTCACTTCCTTGAACCGCTCGGATGCTTCAGCGCCCGGATTGACGTCGGGGTGCAGTTCCCGTGCCAGTCGGCGGTACGCCTTCTTGATCTCGTCGGTCGTCGCTTCGCGGGACACTCCGAGAACTTCGTAATGGTCAGCCACTCAAGGCCTTTCGTCGTGGGGTCGTCGCTGTGCTCGGGGGACGACCAGGGGATGTGCGCTGCGCCGGGCTCAGCGTGCCACTCAGTCGTCGCCGAGTTGGCGTGACAGGTAGCGGGCGACGGCCCGGACGGCCGCGAGATTGTTGGAATAATCCATTCTCGTCGGTCCGAGCACGCCAAGTCTGGCAAGTTCGCCAGAAGAGGAACGATAGTTGCTTGCGATGATGGAGGTCTCACCGAGTCCGAACGAGGCATTCTCCCGTCCGATCGAGGCCGAGACGCCGTTCAGGTCGGTCGCCATCTCGCCGAACAGGCGCAGGAGAACGACCTGCTGCTCGAGTGCTTCGAGGACCGGGTAGATGCTCCCCGAGAAGTCGTCCTCGGTCCTGGCGAGGTTCGCTGCGCCCGCCATCACGAGCTTGTCGTGTCGGTATTCAGCGAACTGCTCACTCAGTGCCTGGCTGACCCGCCCGACGAGAACCTCATCTTCGGGCGCCGCTTCCGCCCTGATGGCATCGAGGATCGCCGCCGATGCGTCGACGTTCGACCCGATGAGCAGCGCGTTGAGCTGACCTTTAAGCCGCTCGAGCGTGTGGGCCTCGACCGGGTGCTCGATCTCGACGACGCGTTGTTCGACCCGGCCGGTATCGGTGATCAGAACGGTCAGCAGTCTGTGGTCGGTGAGACCGACCAATTCGACGTGCCTGACCTGCGCCCGGGCGAACGACGGATACTGCACGATGGCGACCTGGTTGGTGATCTGGGACAGCAGCCGCACCGTGCGCATAAGCACGTCGTCGAGCCCGACGGATTGACCGAGGAATGTCTCGATCGCCTCCCGCTGTGCCGCTGTGAGCGGTTTACGGTCGGCGAGCTGGTCGACGAACAGGCGGTAGCCCTTGTCGGTCGGGACACGCCCGGAAGACGTGTGAGGGGCGGAGATCAGCTCCTCCTCCTCCAGCTGGGCCATGTCGTTGCGGATCGTCGCCGCTGACACACCGAAGGAGTGCCGTTCGACGATCGCCTTCGAGCCGACCGGCTCACGGCTGGCGACGTAGTCCTGCACGATGACGCGGAGAACCTCGAGGCTTCGCTCAGAAACCATGGCGCACCCCTTCCGCGTGAACGGGCCCAAGCTTTGGCACTCAGCAACCCTGAGTGCCAATTCTAGCGTGCGCCTCGCGGCAGGGGTAATTGCCTAACCCCCTGAACAGCAGTACTTTTAGCTCAAGCCCGCGACACCGCTCCCTTCGGGGAACTGGCACGTTCGGGCCCCACAGCAGCAGCGCCATCGATCGAAAGGCTTGGCCATGACCGACCCCAACGCGCAACCACCGGTTGACCCCAACCAGAACCAGCCGCAGGCCCCCCAGAACCAGCCGCAGCCTCCGCAGGGCCCACCGGCTCCGCAAGCTCCCCAGCCGCCATACGGCGGACAGCAGCCGTACGGAGGCCAGCAGCCGTACCCCGGCCAGCAGCCCCCACCCGGACAGGCTCCGTACGGTCAGCAGCCGTACCCGGGACAGCAGCCTCCGCAGCAGTACGCCTACCAGGGCCAGGCATCGCCCCCTCTGACGCAGGCCGAGGACAAGCAGTGGGCGTCGTTCGCGCACTTCGGCGGGGCTCTCGGCGCGTTCCTCGGTGCAGGCACCGCCGGGTGGATCGCCCCTCTCATCATCTTCCTCGTGTTCAAGGATCGCGGACCGTTCACGCGCCAGGAGGCGAAGGAGTCCCTGAACTTCCAGCTCACCGTGACGATCTTCGTCGTCGGCCTCTACATCCTCGGGTCGATCCTCGCGCTGGTCCTGATCGGCTTCCTGCTGTTCCCCCTTGCCTGGATCGTCGGCATCCTCGGTGTCATCTTCGGAATCATCGGAGGCGTGAAGGTCAACAATGGCGAAGCGTACCGCTACTTCTTCGCCATCCGCATGGTGAAGTAGCCGTCTGATCCGCCGGCGGGCTCACACCGTCAGCCGGCGGACCACCGCATCGGCAAGAAGCCGCCCTCGCAGGGACAGTTCCACTCTCCCGCGCAGGGCGGCTTCGGCGTTGACGAGGTCGTCTGCGATGAGCCCGGCCACTGCGACGCGCGCCTCCGAGGCGAGCGACGGGATGGCGATGCCGTCCCTGGTACGCGCGAGCAGCAGGATGCGTTCGAGTTCACGGGTGTCTGCGGAGAGGGTCTCCCTCCCCGCGCCTGGCGATACGCCCTCGCTCATCCGCCCGGCGTATGCGGCCGGATGTTTGACGTTCCACCACCGGACACCGCCGATGTGGCTGTGCGCCCCTGGCCCGATCCCCCACCAGTCCTGGCTGCGCCAGTAGGCGAGGTTGTGCCTGGACTGGAACTTCCGACCGCGGGACCAGTTGCTCACCTCGTACCAGTCGAATCCGGCCGCGACGAGTTTCGCGTCGACGAGTTCGTACATGTCCGCCTGCAGGTCCTCGTCAGGCTGGGAGACCAGCCCCGACTTGATCTGCCGAGCCAGTTTGGTGCCGGCCTCGACGATGAGCGAGTATGCGGAGAGGTGGTCGGGACTCGTATCCAGCGCAGCATCGACGGAGGTCTCCCAGTCGTCGAGGGTCTCCCCCGGTGTGCCGTAGATGAGATCGACGCTGACCTGGAGGCCGGCGCGTCTGGCCCAATCGACGACGAGAGGCACCCGATCCGGGTCGTGCGTGCGCTCGAGAGTCGCGAGAACGTGCGGGACCGCTGACTGCATGCCGAAGGAGACGCGGGTGAATCCGGCGTCGGCCAGCGTGGCGAGGTAGCCGGCGTCGACGGAGTCCGGATTCGCCTCCGTGGTGATCTCGGCGTCAGGGGCCAGCCCGATCTCGTCGCGGACGGCGTCGAGCATCCTCGTCAGGTCGGCCGCCGGCAGCAGCGTCGGCGTTCCTCCGCCGAAGAAGACGGTGCCTGCGGGCCGCTCCGGAAGCCCGGATGAGCGCAGGGTGCCTGCTGCGAAGGCGACCTCTGCTGAAGCCTCTGAGGCGTAGTCGGATTGCTTCGCCCCGCGGAGCTCGGTTGCCGTGTACGTGTTGAAGTCGCAGTACCCGCACCGCACCCGGCAGAACGGGACGTGCAGGTAGACGGACAGCATCCGCTCGGCCGCGCCGTCGAGAACGGATCGCGGCAGTGATCCGTCGGGTGGTGCTGGGTCACCGATCGGCTGGGGGCCGGCCATCAGGAGCGCCCCGGGTGAATTCGGGTCACGTCAGGCCGTCGGGGTCGACCACAGAGGAGACAGGGACCGCAGGTACGCGGTCGTGAACCTCTTCCGGCGCATCTTCACGAGCGGAGGGAACAGGCGGTACAGCAGCGACACCGGCCGACTGAACGACCGAACCTCGAACCAGACCGAGTCGTCCTCGCGTCGCTCGACGCGGAACGATTCCTCCCCGCTCACCCGGTGGGCGCCGACGGTGCCGTAGGCGAATGCGACGATGGTGGGTTCCTCGATGACGTAGACCACACGAACACGTTCGTCCATCCTGAACGAGCGGACGTGGCCGCGCAGGCGTGCCGTCGTACCGGACGAAACGAACGGCGTGCCGTCAGCAGCGAATCTCTGCTCGGTCGACACCGCGATCGGTTCGAGGGCAGTGCCGTCCTCGGCGTAGCGGATGCCGCCGTACCGCTGCCCTGAGTCAGCCTTGACGTCGAGCACGGCGATCCCCGCTCCGCGAAGGATGTCCCAGCCCAGCAGGGATGCCGTCGCCGACTCGAACCGTTCCTCGCCGCTCCCGAGCCGGATGGAGGCCTCGAACGGGGTGAATCCCTTCGGCGGGTATTGCATGAGGTCGTGCGCCTGCGTGGCGCCCACGGCCGCGTAGTCGACCGGCTGATCCTCGAAGTTGCTGCGACGCATCCCGTTACTTCTTGTCTTTCGTTTCCGTGTCTCCGCTCAGCGCGGCGATGAACGCCTCCTGCGGAACCTCGACCCTGCCGACCATCTTCATGCGCTTCTTGCCCTCTTTCTGCTTCTCGAGCAGTTTGCGCTTACGGCTGATGTCGCCGCCGTAGCACTTGGCGAGGACATCCTTGCGCATTGCGCGCACCGACTCGCGGGCGATGATCCGCGCACCGATGGCAGCCTGGATCGGAACCTCGAACTGCTGGCGCGGGATGAGCTTCTTCAGTCGCTCGGTCATCAGCAGGCCGTATGCGTACGCCTTCTCGCGGTGGACGATCGCGCTGAACGCGTCGACCTGTTCGCCCTGCAGCAGGATGTCGACCTTCACGAGGTCGGCTGTCTGCGATCCGGAGGGTTCGTAGTCGAGCGAGGCGTACCCCTGCGTGCGGCTCTTGAGGTGGTCGAAGAAGTCGAAGACGATCTCGCCGAGCGGCATCGTGTAACGGAGTTCGACGCGATCCTCGCCGAAGTACTCCATGCCGAGCAGCGCGCCGCGGCGGCCCTGGCAGAGTTCCATGATCGTGCCGACGTAGTCCTTGGGCGAGAGGATGCCGACCTTCACCATCGGTTCCTCGACCGAGGAGATCTTGCCGCCGGGGAACTCGCTCGGGTTCGTGACCGTCACGGTCTTCTTGTCGTCGGTGGTGACCTCGTAGGTGACGCTCGGCGCCGTGGCGATGAGGTCGAGGTTGAATTCACGTTCGAGTCGCTCGGTGACGATCTCGAGGTGCAGCAGTCCGAGGAACCCGCAACGGAAGCCGAAGCCGAGGGCGACGGAAGTCTCCGGCTCGTAGTTCAGCGAGGCGTCGGACAGCTTGAGCTTGTCGAGTGCGTCGCGCAGAACCGGGTAGTCGCTGCCGTCGATCGGATACAGGCCCGAGAACACCATGGGCTTCGGGTCGGTGTAGCCGGGCAGTGCCTCTGTGGACGGCTTCGACGCCGTGGTGACGGTGTCACCGACCTTGGACTGGCGCACATCCTTCACACCGGTGATGAGGTAACCGACCTCGCCGACGCCGAGCCCCTTCGTCGGGGCCGGCTCAGGGGAGCTGACACCGATCTCGAGAAGTTCGTGAACGGCGCGGGTCGACATCATCTGGATGCGTTCACGCGGGCTGAGGTGACCGTCGATCATCCGCACGTAGGTGATGACTCCGCGATAGGTGTCGTAGACGGAGTCGAAGATCATGGCGCGGGTGGGGGCGTTCGGGTCGCCGACGGGGTTCGGGATCTTCTGCACGACGCGGTCGAGCAGCTCCTCGACGCCGACGCCGGTCTTCCCGGAGACCTTGAGCACATCGGACGGTGATCCGCCGATGAGGTTCGCGAGTTCCTTGGCGTACTTCTCCGGGTCGGCCGCAGGCAGGTCGATCTTGTTGAGGACCGGGATGATCTCGAGGTCGTTCTCCATCGCCAGGTAGAGGTTCGCGAGGGTCTGCGCCTCGATCCCCTGGGCGGCGTCGACGAGGAGGATGGCGCCTTCACACGCCGCAAGGGATCGGGAGACCTCGTAGGTGAAGTCGACGTGACCGGGGGTGTCGATCATGTTGAGCGCGTAGGTCTGACCGTCGAGCTCCCACGGCATCCGCACGGCCTGGCTCTTGATGGTGATACCGCGCTCGCGCTCGATGTCCATCCGGTCGAGGTACTGGGCGCGCATGTCACGATCGGAAACCGCGCCGGTGACCGACAGCATCCGGTCGGCGAGCGTCGACTTGCCGTGGTCGATGTGCGCGATGATGCAGAAGTTGCGGATGAACGACGGGTCGGTAGCGGCAGGCTCGAGTGCCTTCGCAGCTTTAGGGCTCACGCGTTCCTCAGAAAGTTCGGGGGTGGAAAGGACTAACTCCCCATTGTCCCATGAACCGCCCGGCGGCTGGGCCGCCCCGTCGACTCGACCGGATGCCGCTGCGAGAATGGGGAGATGACCGGCAAGCCTGCGATCGTGCTCGTCCACGGCATCCGCACGTCGTCGTCGATGTGGCGCCGCCAGGTCGACGACCTGTTGCAGGCGGGCTACGAGGTGGAAGCCATCGATCTTCCCGGGCATGGGTCACGCATGGGCGAAGTCTTCAGCATCGACGGGGCCGTCGCCGCGATCGATGACGCGGTCGGGCGCCACGAGGGTCCTGTCCTCCTCGTCGGGCTCTCCCTCGGCGGGTATCTCACCATCCACTACGCCGGCCTGCACCCTGACCGGATCGCCGGGCTGGTGGCGGCCAGCTGCCAGACCCTGCCCCGCGGTGTCGGCCTGTGGGGCTACCGCGCGCTGGCACGGGGAATCCACCGGCTTCCCGACCGCGGGGCCTGGCTCAACGACACGATGGCGAGGCGGTTCCTGCCGCAGGAGGGTGTCGCAGACATGGGCGCAGGCGGCGTCGCGCTCGACGTGATGGACACCGCGCTGACCGCTGTCGGCACCCTCGACCCGCTCGGCAGCCTCCGCCGGTATCCGGGTCATGTCTGGTTCGTCATGGGCAGTCTTGACCATTTCCGGCTCGACCAGCGGGCGTTTCTGCGGGCGAAACCGGAGGCATCCGTTCTCGTCGTCCCCCGCGCCACGCACCTCGTCAGCCTCGTCAAGCCTGCCGAGTTCACGCGGGCGGTGGTGGCTGCTGCGGAGACGCTCACACCTCCCGCCCGGCAGATTTCAGAGAATGGCACCGGGACTGGTATCGTTGGTCCTTGACTTGCGTGTGGGTCGCCCCGCACGATTTTCGCCGCAAAGCGCCCTCTCTCGCCCAGCGGCACTCCATTCGATCACAACGGAAGCGTATAAACGTGGCAAACATTAAGTCGCAGATCAAGCGAATCGGCACCAACAAGAAGGCAACTGAGCGCAACAAGGCGATCAAGAGCCAGCTCCGGACCGTCGTCCGCCAGGCACGCGAAGCCATCCTCGCCGGTGACAAGGACAAGGCCCAGGCCACCCTGAAGACCGCAGCGAAGAAGCTCGACAAGGCCGTGAGCAAGGGCGTCATCCACAAGAACCAGGCTGCGAACCGCAAGTCGGCTCTCGCCAAGAAGGTTGCCGCTCTCTAAGCAGCACTTTCTTTCACACTGGGCTCCGCTTCGGCGGGGCCTTCTGTGTTTCCAAGGAGGGATTTCGGCGGTCTGTGTTTCGAGGAGCTTGTCAGCGACCGCGACCGGCCACCGTGTGGATCATCCGCTCGAGGGCGTAGACCGGGTCGCGCCCGCCACCCTTGACGTTCGCGTCGGTGTCGGCGAGGACCTGGATGCAGCGACCGAGTCCCTGATCGGTCCAGCCGGACAGGTCGCGCCTGGCCCGGTCGACCTGCCACGGTGCGAGACCGAACTGTCTTGCCAGATCGGCGGACGACCCGCGACCGCCCTGGATCTTGGCCATGGTTCGGAGCTTGCTGGCGAAGGCGGCGACGATCGGGACCGGGTCCGCGCCGGAGTCGAGGGCGTGACGGAGCCCGACCAGCGCTTCGGCGTAGCGGCCGGCGATCGCGGCATCGGCGACGGCGAACGCGTTGGTTTCGACGCGGCCGCCGTAATACCTCGTGACGGTGGCTTCGGTCACCTCTGCGCCGCTGTCAGCGATCAGCTGTGCGCAGGCACCGGCCAGTTCGGCGAGGTCGTCGGCGAAGGCGGAGACAACGGCGCGCAACGCCGCAGGCCGGATCGGTTTGCCTGCGGCCTTGAACTCGGCTGCGGCGAAGTCGTACTTGTCTGACTCCTTCTTGAGTTCGGCACAGACCACCTCGATCGCCGAGGCCTTGCTGGCGCGGACAGCGTCGAGCAGTTTCTTGCCGCGTACTCCCCCGGCGTGACGGAGCACGACGTAGGCACCGTCCGCAGGGGATTCCAGGTACGACAGGGCCTCGGCCATGAAGTCGTCAGACCCCTTTTCGACGTTCGTCACGCGGATCAGCCGCGGCTCACCGAACAGGGACGGGCTGGCCAGGGTGATGAGCTCCCCCGGCGCGTAACTGTCGGCTTCGATGTCGTTGACCTCGAGACTGGGGTCCTCAGCTTTGAGGTAGTCCCGGAGGAGTCGGATCGCGCGGTCGGCGAGGAAACCCTGGGTACCGGAGACGAGGACGACCGGCGCGGGCCGGACGGCGTTCCAGCCGAGCTGGGGAATGGCGACCTTTGCGGTCGCCTTGGCGGATGTCCCGCTACGTGCAGCTGCCACAGCCCACCTTCCTCACAGTTCCAGCCTACCGGCGACCGCCGACGCGCGGACCCTCAACAGGACCGCTCGGTCCAGACCACCGGGTTCACCGATGTGCCCCCGACAACGATGAGACCGCAGCGGTCGGTCCTGAAGCCGGTCGTACCCGCCGACGCGAGCATCGCCAGCGCGGCCGGGGTGGGATGCCCGTATCCGTTGTCCGCGCCGACCGAGATCAGGCCGATCGACGCGGACGCAGCCAGATAGATCCGTGCACTCTGGTCCGCCGAACCGTGGTGCGCCATCTTGACGAGGTCGACCGGGCCGCCGATGCGGTGCCCGGCAAGGATGCGCTCCTGCGCCGACTCGCCCAGGTCGCCCAGGAAGAGCGAACGGATGCCGCCGGCCTCCGGTTCGAACACCATCGTCACGCTTCCCGAGTTGCCGACCCAGAGCTCGCCGGAGCGCGCAGGCGGCCACAGCACCCTCCACCGGATCCGACCGAGGTCACCCGTGCCTCCTGCGACTCCGCGGTGAATCTGCGCGCCACCGGCGGAGAGGTCGGCGAGGATCCGCTCATCCGTCGCATTCTGCGGCTCACCGGCGAGGACGACGGAGGCCCGACCGACCACGGCTGACACCCCACCCACATGGTCGAGGTCGAAGTGGGTGAGCACCAGCAGGTCGAGCCGACCGATCGCCAGGGTGTCGAGGCAGGCGGTGAGCAGGCGCGGGTCGACACCGGTGTCGATGAGCGCGACAGCATCGTCGCTCCTGACGAGAACGGCATCGCCCTGCCCGACGTCGCACGCCGCGTGGCTCCAGTCGGCGGGCATCGACAGCGCAGGGGCGAAGCGCTGCGCAGCGAGGCTACCGGCGTAGGCTCCGCCGGCGACGACGAGAATCACGGCGCTCGCAACCGCCAGCATCCGATTCCCGGTCTCGACGGATCTCACCCCAGCCACGAACACGGCGGTGAGAAGCGCGAGAAGCAGTGCCCCAGCTGCGCCAGGCAACCAGGGCAGGCTCGTGAGCGGCAGGGTGTGAACGGTCGTGGCGATGGCCGAGATCCAGGTCGCCGGGATCCAGCCGAGCCAGAGCGCCAGGCCGGCGACCGGCCCGAGGATCGGCGTCAGGAGGCAGCCGAGAAGACCGAGAAGAGTGGCGATCGGAGCCGCGGGTGCCGCGAGAAGGTTGGCGGGAACTCCGAGCAGGGGTAAGGACGGTGACAGCAGGATGATGACCGGCTGGCAGGCCAGTTGCGCGGCGAGCGGGATGGCCATCGTTGCCGCGAGCCATCGCGGCAGGATCCGTGCCAGCAGACGGGTGAGCGGCCCGGTCAGCGTCAGGAGGCCGGCGGTCGCGAGGGCGGAGAGCACGAAGCCGTAGCTGCGTGACAGCCAAGGATCGGCGACCACCACCACGAGGACGACCAGGCTGAGCACCGGCAGCCCTGCGCTCGGGCGCCCGGCTCCGAGCGCGAGCAGCACGGCCAGCGCCATCAGAGCGGCGCGGACCACGCTCGGCTCGGGTGTGACGAGCAGGACGAAGAGTCCGAGCCCGACGAGGGCGCCGGTGATCCGCAGCCGTCGTGGAGCTCCGAGTGCGGCGAGAAGACCGGTGAGCACGGCGACGATCACGGCGCAGTTCGCCCCGGACACGGCGGTGAGGTGGCTCAGCGAACTCGCCTTCATCGCCTCGTCGAGTGACGCGCTCACCGCGGTGGTGTCGCCGACGGCGAGACCTGGGAGGAGTTCACCACCGCCTCCGGGAAGGGCCGAGGCAGCGTCGACGAACCCGGTTCGCAGTCCCGCCGCCCAGGCCAGGTACCAGCGCGGACTCTCCACGAGCGTCGCCGGTCTGCCCGCGAAGAGCAGAAAGGCCGCGGCGTCTCCAGCCGGGGTCAGTCGAAGCGCCACGGGAGCCTCCAGCACGCTGCCGATCGCGACGGGGTCCTTGCCGGGAACAGTCGCAAAGAGAAGGGCGGGCACCGAGGCGCTGTAGCTCTCGTCGCCGATCTCGAATTCAGAGATCGTGCCGCGCACCCTCTGCGGGACGCCGTCGTTTGCCTGTTCGGCGGCATCCGTCGACCGGTCCCAGAGCGACGGCGAGTGGCGGTCTTCGATGACGGACTTCTCGGTGACCAGCAGCCTGACTGTGACCGAACGGTGAGACTCTGCCGCCGTGACGAGTTGCCCAGGGGTGCGTGAGTCCTGACGTGCTGCGATCGCTGTCGCCGCGAGGGTCGTTGCGAGGAGGGTGATGGCGGCGAGGGCCCACCATGCCGACCGGTGTCCGGCGCGTGCAGGCGCTCTCCGCCGGCCTCGACGACTGCGTCGATCGGGACGCCGCGCGGCGAGAACGGCGCACAGAGCAGTCGCCACCGCGCCGACGGATGCCGCGACCCACGCGGCGTCCGGCACGCCGATCAGGGTGGCGGCCGTCAGCCAGGCGGCGATCGCCGGGAGCACGATCCGGTGCGCTGCGCTCACACCGTCACCAGTTCCCGCAGGGCTTCGAACGTCTTGTCGCCGATCCCGGTCACTCCGAGGAGGTCGTCCACGCTCGTGAACCGGCCGTTGGCGTCGCGCCACGCGATGATCCGTTCCGCCATCGCCGGCCCGACCCTGGGCAGTGTCTCGAGCTCGGCGCTCGTCGCGGTGTTGAGGTTGACCTTGCCGCCCGGCGTGCCAGGAGTCGGTGCCGACGGTGCGGCGCCCTGAGCAGGCACGGGGATCTGCTCCCCGTCGGTGACGAACCGAGCAAGATTCACGCCCTGCTGATCCGCGACAGCGGTGAACCCGCCCGCCGCAGCGATTGCATCGATCACCCGGTCGCCGTCGCGCAGCTGGTATACGCCGGGGCTCTGAACCTCGCCGAGGACGTGCACATAGACGACAGCCCCAGTGACCTCCGTCGCCACCGGAGACGGTTGCGCGATTTCGCGAGTCTGGCCCGATGCCCCGAGCAGGGAGACGACTACCGCAGCGATCAGGCCGGCGAGAAGCAGGAGGACGAGCGCGCCCACGCTGAGGCGGACACCGGGCGAGGACCGTGTCGCCAGCGTGGGTCGTCGGTCTGCGCCCGCTGCGCCCAGCGGCCTCGCGGGAGCGTGCCTGGCCATGCCTCCCAGTCAAACGGGCAACTGGAACGACGACCGATCGGCGTCGGTTTCGTGGATGGAAACGACAGCGCCCGCCCCTGTGAGGGACGGGCGCTGAACGGCCGGAAGCCTGTCTACGGTTTGGTGGCGATACTGACGATGCGAGGCGGCCGCACCACGACGTTGACGATCGACCTGTCTCCGATCGCCCGCTGCACAGCAGAAGACGCCCGCGCGAGTGCCTCGAGTTCGTCCGCGCCGATCTTCGGTGAGATCTCCAACCGGTCGCGCACCTTTCCGTCGACCTGCACGACGCAGGTCACCGACTCCTCGACGAGGAGGGTCGGGTCGGCCTTGCGCCAGAGCACATGTGCGACGGTCGGCTCGTAGCCCAGCTGGGCCCACATGTCTTCGGCCGTGTACGGCGCGAACAGGTTGAGGGCGACGGCGGTGACCTCCGCCGCCTCCCTCACCGCAGCATCCGCCGGGCCTGCGCCGGTGTCGATGACCTTCCTCGTCGCGTTGACGAGTTCCATCAGGCGGGCGACCACGACGTTGAACTTGAACGACTCGACCAGCCCAGGCGCGTCGGCCAGGAACCGGTGGGTCGTCCGGCGAAGTGCAGCGTCGCCGTTCTTCCAGACCACGTCAGGCGCACTCGTGACATCGTGCGCCACCCGCCAGGCGCGGGCGAGGAATTTGGCCGAACCGGCCGGAGAAACATCCGCCCAGTCGATGTCGTCCTCGGGCGGCCCGGCGAAGATCAGCGTCACCCGGAGGGCGTCGGCACCGTACTGCTCGAGTTCACTGGCGAACTCGACGAGGTTTCCCCTGCTTTTCGACATCTTGGCGCCGTCCATCAGCACCATTCCCTGGTTGAGCAGCGACGAGAACGGCTCGGTGAAGCCGAGGTGCCCGAGGTCGTAGAGCACCTTCGTGATGAAGCGCGAATAGAGCAGGTGCAGGATGGCGTGCTCGACGCCACCGACGTACTGGTCGACTGGCGCCCATTTGTCGGCCTGCCGGGGGTCGAAGGCAACGCTGTCCGACTGCGGGTTGAGGTAGCGCAGGTAGTACCAGGAGCTGTCGACGAACGTGTCCATCGTGTCCGAGTCCCGCTTCGCGGGTGCACCGCAGCGGGGGCACGGCACGTTGATCCAATCCTCGGCGGCCCCGAGCGGGCTCGTACCCTTCGGCTGCAGGTCGAGACCGTCCGCCGCGGGCAGCTGGACGGGGAGCTGGTCTTCGGGAACCGGCACCTCACCACAGTCGGCGCAGTGGATGATCGGGATCGGAGCGCCCCAGTAACGCTGGCGCGAGATCAGCCAGTCACGGAGCCGGTAGTTCTTCGCCGAGGCTCCGAGACCGGATGCCGTGAGGGCATCCGTGATCTTCGCGATCGCCGAATTCTTGCTCAGCCCATTGAATGGCCCCGAGTTGATCAGGCGACCGGGACCGATGAGCGCCTGGCCGGTCTCTGCCGGGCTCTCGGGTGGCAGGTCGTCGGGGAGTTCACCGTCGACGAGTACGGGGATCGCTCCGGTGACCGGCTGGTTGGTGTCGACGACGACGCGGACGGGCAGGTCGAACGCCCTGGCGAAGTCGAGGTCGCGCTGGTCGTGTGCGGGCACGGCCATGATCGCGCCGTGGCCGTAGTCGGCGAGCACGTAGTCGGAGACCCAGATCGGGATCCGTTCGCCGTTGAGCGGGTTCACCGCGTACCGCTCCAGGAACACGCCGGTCTTCTCGCGCTCGGTGCTCAGCCGGTCCATGTCGGTCTCGCCCTTGACCCGGTCGAGGTACTCGGCGAACGCGGCCTTCGTCGCGTCAGGGGCGTCTTCGACGAGTTCGGCCGCGAGGTCGGAGTCCACAGCGACGACCATGAACGTGACACCGTAGAGAGTGTCAGGTCGCGTCGTGTAGACCGGGACAGGCGCAGCCCTGCCTTCGATGACGAAGTTGACGTCTGCGCCTGTGGACCGTCCGACCCAGTTGCGCTGCATGCTCATGACCTTGGTCGGCCACGCACCCTCGAGCTGCTTGAGGTCGTCGACGAGACGGTCGGCGTAGTCGGTGATGCGGAAGTACCACTGGGTCAGCTTCTTCTTCGTGACCAGGTTCCCGCAGCGTTCGCAGTGGCCGTCGACGACCTGCTCGTTCGCGAGCACGGTCTGGTCGAACGGACACCAGTTGACGGCGCTCGCTTTGCGGTAGGCCAGGCCCTTCTCGAACAGCTGGAGGAACAGCCACTGTGTCCAGCGGTAGTACTCGGGGTCTGACGTGTGGATCTCACGGTCCCAGTCGAACGACGGCGCGTAGGTGCGGAAACTGGTCTTCTGCTGTGCGATGTTGTCGTACGTCCAGCCGCGCGGGTCGACGCCGCGCTTGATCGCCGCGTTCTCGGCGGGCAGCCCGAACGAGTCCCAGCCGATCGGGTGGAGCACGTTGAAGCCCTGCTGGCGCCAGTACCTGGCGACGACGTCACCGAGGCCGAAGGCCTCCGCGTGTCCCATGTGCAGATCGCCAGACGGGTACGGGAACATGTCGAGGACATACTTGCGCGGCCGCTTGTCGGTGACGTCGCTCGTCGCGAATGGCTTGATCCGGTCCCAGACCGGAAGCCACTTCTCCTGGATGGCGGCGAAATCGTACCGTTGTCCGGCCTGGCTCTGCTCGTCGTTCGACACGTGACTCTCATTCATAAGCGGGTGAAGACCGGCGGGTGCGTGGTTCTGGTGTTGAACCCGAGGTCCAAGGATCTAGCCTACTCACTGTTCCGATGCGCCCAGCGCGGCGAGAAGTGCGGCAGCTTTCACCCGGGTT
Organism: Mycetocola sp. Y171; assembly: GCF_056713165.1. NCBI lineage: Bacteria > Bacillati > Actinomycetota > Actinomycetes > Micrococcales > Microbacteriaceae > Mycetocola > Mycetocola sp. Y171. The sequence continues at coordinate 756,737 of NZ_JBWYGX010000002.1, read as the reverse complement.
TCCTCGATCTCGTCCGTCGGAACCGACAGCGCAGTGATCCCACCGCCGGTGCCGATCGACGCGCCGGTCGGGTCGATCAGGATGCTCCGAATCACCATCGCGAGGTCGACAGCGCCGTCGGCGCCGAAGTAGCCGAACGCGCCCGAATAGACACCGCGGGGGCCGGACTCCAGTCTGTCGAGGATGGTCATCGCCGAGAGCTTCGGCGCACCGGTCATCGAACCGGCCGGGAATGCCGACTCGACGGCATCCACTCCGCTCACGCCGTCGGCGAGTACGGCGGTCACCGTGCTGACGAGCTGGTGCACCTGGGCGTAGCTCTCGACGGCGAGCAACTGGGTGACGGACACGCTGCCGGTCACGGCCACACGTCCGAGATCGTTGCGCATGAGGTCGACGATCATCAGATTCTCGGCGCGTTCTTTGTCGCTGCCGAGGAGTTCCGCCTCGAGAGCCGCATCGTGCTCCGGCGTCGCCCCGCGCGGCCTGGTGCCCTTGATCGGACGTGTCGTGACGGTACCGTCAGGCGTGACCCGGAGGAATTGCTCGGGCGATGAACTGACCAACGCGGTGTCATCCGCGCGAATGAGACCGCCGTGATGGGTTGGACTGGCCTGGCGGAGCCGACGGTACACCTCGACCGGATCGAACGCGCCGTCCACGCGAATCTCGTTGGTCAGACAGAGCTGATAGGCGTTCCCCTGGCGGATCTCGGCCTGGGCTTCCTCGATGAGCGCGGCGTACTCTGCAGCAGAGTGCCGCCAGCGTGCAGGGTGAGTGCCCGCGCGGCGAGGTACATCCTGGGCTTCGTTGCCCGGTGCTTTCAGCCAGCCGAACGGCTCCGCGCATGTCGCACCGGTACCACGCTCGACAGCGGTGACCACATGAGCGGCGTGGTCGAAGACCAGCATCCGGTCGGGGCGGAGCAGGGCAGCGTCCGGGTAGCGCGACGGATGCGCGGGCGTGCCCGCCGATTGGGCGCCGACCTCGTACCCGATCCAGCCCACAAGCCCTGGGGCGAACTCGCCCGCGGACGGCTCATCTCCGGAGTCGGCGAACTCCGCGCGGAGGGCGTCGAAGAGCCCGACAGGCGCGGAGGTGTCCCCGTCGGCCGTCGACCAGCTCGCCGTTGCCCGCGCGACGTTCGCAGTGAGGAGTTCGGCGCCGTCGCCGAGATAGCTGTACCCGCTCGCGGCGTGCGCCCCGCTGTCGAGCCAAAATGATCGCGCGGCACCGGCGAAATACCGGAGATAGGCGGTTTCCGGGTCGATCCAGTGGCTCAGCCGACGGGTGTTCGAGCGGGGAATCACGCATCCCACCCTAGAGCGCCGCAGCGCGCGTCCGTCCGCGTATGTGACTCGGGCGAACTTTCACTTAGGTAAGGCTTACCTATAGAGTGTCGACATGCTCGGTCTCGACCTCACCCTCTCGTACAACGGCTCGCCCGTTGTCCACGGTGCGACGCTCGCCCTGGAGCCGGGGCGGATCACCGCCCTCGTCGGGCCGAACGGCAGCGGAAAGTCGACCCTGCTTCGGGCGCTCGCCCGCCTCCATCCGATCGACGGCGGACGCGTGTACCTCGGAGCTCCCGATGCGGATCCCCCCGTGACGACCTCCGCCGAGTCGGGTTTCGACGCCAGCGGCATCGGCAAGCGCGAATTCGCCCGCAGGGTCACCCTCCTGGCACAGACCCGGCCGACGCCGGCCGGGCTCAGCGTGCGCGAGGTCGTCGAATTCGGGCGCCACCCCCACCGCGGGCGCTGGAATCGCGGCGACGAACACGGCTCCGACGTGGTCGAACGGGCGATGGAACTCACTGGAATCGAGTCATTCGCCGACCGCCCCGTCGACCGGCTTTCCGGGGGGCAGTTGCAACGTGTGTGGCTGGCCGGGTGCCTTGCCCAGGACACAGAGGTGTTGCTGCTCGACGAACCCACGACCTACCTCGACCTGCGCTACCAGGTGGAGTTGCTCGACCTGATCAAGGACCTCGCCGTCGTCCACGGCGTGACGATCGGGGTCGTTCTGCACGACCTCGACCAGGCTGCCGCGATCGCCGACACCGTCGTCCTCCTTGAATCGGGGCAGGTGCGGGCAACAGGAACTCCGCGTGACGTCTTCGAAACCGAACTCCTCAGCTCCGTGTACGGCATCCGCGTCGACGTGGACGTCGTGAGCGGCCGGATCCGCACCCACGCGCGCAGCCGGCACAGCGTCGCATCCGAAGTCCCCGCCCACACCGATCACACCAGCACCACCGTCGTCGCCTGACCACTCGGTCGCCTCACCGGCACGGCTTCAGACTGCCATCACCCAGCAAAGGACACGCATGACCACGCGCCCACTCCCCCTCATCGCCTCCGCAGCAGCGGCGGCCCTGCTCCTCGCGGGCTGCGGAACGACGGAAGCACCTGCGAGCCAGAAGGACACCGCGACGACCATCACCGTCACCGACGACCGCGGCGAGAGGATCTCCCTCAGCGAGCCCGCGACCGAGGTCGTCGCGCTGGAGTGGAACACGGCCGAGAATCTCGTCGCGCTCGGAGTGATGCCGGTCGGCGTCGCGGACGTCGATGGATACGGCACCTGGGTGAAGTCGGAGTCCCTGGACGAGTCGGTGACGGATGTCGGAATGCGCGGGGAACCGAGCATCGACTCCATCGCCGGACTCGCGCCCGACCTCGTCGTGACGACCTCTGACCTCTCGGAAAGCGCCATCGCCCAGATCGAGGAGTTTGCTCCCGTCCTCGTCGTTCGCGGAGCGGACGCGTCCAACCCGATCGGCCAGATGGAGAAGAACCTCACCAACATCGCGGCCGCAACGGGCACGGAAGACAAGGCCGATGAACTTCTCGCCGGGTTCGACGCGAAGGTCGACGAAGCCGCTGCGGCGCTGACCGAGGCAGGTGTGGATGGCGACGAGTTCGTCATGTCAGACTCGTGGGCCGCAGGAGGCCAGGTCTCGATCCGTCCGTTCGCCGAAGGCGCGCTGCTCTCCGCTGTCACGGAGGAACTCGGCCTCGTCAACGCCTGGACCGGTGAGGGTGACAAGGACTACGGACTCGGTTCCACCGACGTCGAAGGACTCACGTCGCTCGGGAACGTCCACTTCCTCTACATCGCCGGCGGCGGAGTCGATGCGTACGGTGAAGAACTCGCAGACAACGCCGTGTGGACCTCTCTCCCGTTCGTGAAGAGCGGCAACGTCCACCGTCTCGCCGACGGTATCTGGATGTTCGGCGGTCCTTCGTCCATGAACGACTACATCGACGCGGTCGTTGCAGCAGTCACTCAGTAGCCCTCCGGCGACCGCCCGGCCCTTACAGGGGCCGGGCGTCGCGCGGAGCCGATGGTTCCGACTCGGTGCGCTCTTCGCCACGGGGCTCGCCACAGCGATCGTCCTCGCCGTCGTGCACCTCACGCAGGGAACCGCGGGAGTCGGCGGGCTCGACCTTCTTGGACTCCTGGGCGGGTCGGGCGACGACCAGGCCGGAGCTGTGCTCGTCTCCTCACGGCTCCCCCGGCTTCTCGCCGGGCTTCTCGTCGGTGTGGCACTGGGTGTCGCCGGCGTCGTCATGCAGACGGTCGCCAGGAACGTCCTCGCCTCCCCCGATACGCTCGCCGTCAACGCAGGCGCATATCTGGCGATCGTCAGCGCAGCGGCCCTCGGCGTGACACTCCCGTTGCTGGCGCAGGGACTCGTGGCATTCGCCGGTGGCCTGGCCGCTGCGGCACTCGTCCTCGGCCTGTCCGCTGGAGGCGGCAGCGGCACTGTTCGGCTGGTCCTCGCCGGGTCTGCGATCGCCCTGGCCCTGACAGCCCTCACCACGGTTCTCATCCTGCTCTTCACCGAGGAGACCACGGGGATGTACGCGTGGAGTGCCGGCTCGCTCGCGCAGACAGGCGTCGACGCTGTCTCCAGATTCGGTCCGGTCGTCGCCGTCGGAGTGGCCGGCCTCCTCATCCTCGCGTCCAGGCTCGACGTCCTCTCGCTCGGAGAGGATGCGGCATCCGTCCTCGGTCTGCGAGTGCGCAACACCCAGCTCGTCGCCGTACTGCTCGCCGTCCTCCTCTCGGCGGCCGCAGTGACGGTCGCCGGACCGATCGGATTCGTCGGCCTGGCCGCTCCCGCGATCATCCGTCTGATCGCCGCACGGGTCCCCGGCCTGCAGCGCCACCTGCTGCTCATCCCCGCCTCAGCGCTGATGGGGGTCATCGTCGTCCTGGGTGCCGATGTCCTGCTGCGCCTCGTGTTCGGCGGGCAGGCCGGCGTCGATGTCCCGACCGGGGTCGTGACATCCCTGTTCGGTGCCGTCTTCCTCGTGATCCTCGCCCGTCGCACCGGCGATGCAAGAGCAGGAACCCAGACCCAGAGCGGCGCACCGGGCAGGACGACGTCCGCGCGCACCCGACGCTGGATCCTCGTCGCGCTCACGGTTGCTCTCGTTCTCGTCTCCGTGGTCTCGCTGATGCTCGGTGACACGAAACTGCTCGCGGGAGACATCCTCAACTGGCTGACCGGGCAATCGGGTCCTGTCGTCAGTTTCGTGATGGACACCAGGCTCCCCCGCGTTCTCGCCGCCGTGCTCGCCGGAGCGGCGCTAGCGCTGTCAGGAACGATCGTGCAGGCCGTCGCCAGGAATCCGCTCGCCGAGCCCGGCATCATCGGGGTCACGGGAGGCGCAGGACTCGGCGCGGTCATCGTCATCACCCTCGCACCTGTCGCGAGTTTCTGGCTGGTGACGGCGGGCGGGCTGACCGGTGCGGCGCTCGCATCGGCGCTCGTCTTCGGCCTGGCGGCCTCCGGCGGGCTCAACAGCCAGCGGCTGATCCTCATCGGAATCGGTGTGTCTGCAGGAGCTGCCGCTCTGGTGAGCATGGTGATCATCTCGACAGACCCGTACAACGGCGCGAAGGCGCTCACCTGGCTGTCCGGCTCCACCTACGGGAGAACGCTGCCGCAACTCGTGCCTCTCGGCGTCGCGTTGGTCATTTCGATCCCGCTGCTGGCCGTGGTCGACCGTGAACTCGACATCCTCGCGCAGGACGACGACACCCCGCGGCTGCTCGGCATCCGTCTCGGCAGGACCCGTCTCCTCCTGCTGTCCATCAGCGTCGTGCTCGCGGCGACAGCGGTCGCCGCCGTCGGTGTGATCGGATTCGTCGGGCTGGTGGCTCCGCACGCTGCGTGGGCGCTGGTGGGTGGACGCCATCGACTCGTCCTTCCCACCGCAGCCCTTCTCGGCGCGATCCTCGTCGGCTTCGCCGACACGCTCGGCCGGACCGTCATCGCGCCGGCGCAACTCCCGGCGGGGCTTCTCACCGCCCTCGTGGGCGCACCGTACTTCGTGTGGCTACTCTGGCGTTCACGGCGGGCGGGCTGACCGGGCGGTCGCGGGGCCCGCGTCCAGCCTGTACTCCTACACTGCGGTCATGAGCTTCAGGACGAGGATGACGGACGCGGGCATGCGTGCGATGAACATTGTTCACCGTGGCATACTCGCTCTTTCCCGCGGCCGGCTCGGCTGGAGCGTCGGCCCCATGCTCGTCGTCGAACTGCACACGATCGGCCGCGGTTCCGGGCGTCGCCGGTCCACGATGCTCACCTCTCCCGTGCACAGCGGCGGGCGCTACGTCCTGGTGGCGTCCAAGGGCGGGGACGACCGCAACCCGGAGTGGTACGCGAATCTCAGCGCGAACCCTGACGTCGAACTGTCGATCAGAGGCGAGACGCTGCGATTCACCGCACGGACGGCATCCGAGGAAGAGAAGGCCCAGCTGTGGCCGCAGATCGTTTCCGCCTATCCCGGCTACGACGGATATCGGCGCCGGACCGCCCGGAACATCCCCGTCGTCATCTGCGAACAATCGGACGGCGGGGATCCGGAACGGGACTCAGTCGTCTGAGCCCTTCACGATCACCGAGATCAGCTCCGTGGCGTGTCTCAGGGTCTCGCGTGCCGACCGCGACGGCGGTTCGACCCGACCTGGATCATGCTCGGCGAAGATCCTCTGCAGGGTGTAGCGCAGGGCGGTGAAAGCGAGCGCGACCACCATTCCGGCCTCGTCCCGCAGTTCGTCGACGGGGCGCCCCGCGCTGCGGAACCGGTCGAGCACGAGTTCGACCAGCTGGTTCTCCTGCGCGGTCATCCACTCCATCTGTTTGCCGAGGAGTTCAGGGGTGTTGGTGATGATGATGAAGCGCGACCGGAGGAGATCCGTGTCCTGGTCATCGATGATGGGAGCAGCCATCGCGGTGACGAGGTCGAGAACGATGTCGCCGCTGCCCGCGTGGACGAACGCGTGCGCATCCTCTTCCGTCGTCATCGACGGCGCAGGGCCGAGGATGACGCCTTCCTTCGACCCGAAGTAGTTGAAGAATGTGCGCGGCGAGACCATGCTCGCATCGCAGATCATCTCGACGGTGACGTTGTCGTAACCGTGCTCGAGCGCGAGGCGGATCGCCGTCCGCTCGATCGTGGCGCGCGTGGCAGCGAGCTTGCGGGCCCGCAGCCCGTCGGTTCGTCCGCCGTCATCAGTCATGATGCTTCTTTCTACCGCACCCGCTCGGGAGATTGCCTCGTCCGTGCCGTCGCGGGTCAATCGGCGGGCTGCTCCGAGAGGATGCCGTCTGCCACGCGCACGCGGCGGTCGGCCAGTCCTCGCGGCACGTCTTCGTGCGAGATGAGAATGACCGTCCGATCGCCGCTCGCCGCGAGCAGGTCGTCCAGCAGCGAGCCGGCCAGGTCCGCTTCGACGTTCGCAGTCGGTTCGTCGAACACGATCACCGGGAAGTCGCGCAGCAGCGCCCTGGCCAGGGCGATGCGCTGCGCCTGCCCGCCAGAGACGAGCGCGCCTCGTTCACCGACACGAGAGTCGAGTCCGCCTCGGTCGGCCAGCCAGCCGGAAAGCCCGACCCGGGCAAGCACCTCGAGCAGGTCATCGTCCGTCGCAGTGTCGCGGGCGAAGAGCAGGTTCTGCCTGACGCTCTCGTCAAAGAGATACGGGGTCTGTTCACAGAGCCCGACGATCGTCCTCACGGCGTCGTCTCCGATCGCTCCGACCTCCTGTCCACCGAGCAGATAGCTGCCGTCGTGTGCGAGGAACCGCACGAGCACGTGCGCGAGCGTCGTCTTGCCCGAGCCACTGGCTCCCTCGATCAGCACGCGCTCTCCCCGTCGGATGGTGAGTCGCGGAACGAGAAGCGCGGGCTCGGTCTGACCGGGCCAGCGCACGGCGACGTCGGTGAGATCGATGGCCGGAGCGTGAGGGACCGGGTTCAGTGGTTCTCCGCCGCGGTTGTCGGAGAGCTCAGCGGGAGGGGTCGACGGCGCGAGCACGGTGATCCGCTCAGCGCTCGAACGGACCTGCCGCCACGCGCCGACCGCAAGCGGTACCGCCGCGATGAGCTCGAACACGGCGAGCGGCACAAGGACGATGACGGCGAGTGCCGGTCCGTCGATTCCGTTCTCGCCCGGAGTCGCCAGAGCCGGGATGCCCGCGAGCAGCGCCCAGACGACGGCAAGACCGCCGAAGAGCGAGAGGACTGCAGCTGCCAGGCCTGCGCCACCTGCCCGTCGCGTCAGCGCCCGGGTGAGTGCCGCATCCGCCCGTGTCACCCGCTGCCGTGCCTCCTCTTCTGCGCCGTAGGCGATGAGGACGTCGAGGCTGCCGAGGTAGTCCAGCAGGGCATCCACCAGCGCACCCCTGTGCGGTGCGATGGACCGCTCGGCGGCTGCAGCGACCCTGCCGGCAGCAAGCCCGCCGACAACGATGGCAGCGATCAGGCAGACGGCAAGCCCGACTGCAGCGACCGGCGAGATCATCGCGACGACCCAGACCGCGATCGCCGCGACGCCGAGCGAAGTCAGGAGGGGTTGCACGACCCGGAGGGGCAGGTTCTGGAGTTCGTCGACGTCGGAGACGAGCGCGGACAGCAGGGACCCCCTCTTCTTCGCGCCCAACCCGTCCGGCGCGAGCGGGAGAAGCCGGCGAAGGAGGTCGACGCGAACAACTTCCAGCTGGCGGAACGCCGCATCGTGGCTGGCAAGGCGTTCCAGGTACCGGAAGACGGCCCGTCCGAGCGCGAACGCACGGACACCGACAACGGCCATCGACAGGTACAGAATCGGGGGCTGCTCCGCCGCGCGGGTGATCAGGTAGGCACTCGTTGCGAGCAGAGCGACAGTCGACAGTGCCGCGAGGATGCCGAAGGCCACTCCGGCGAGCCAGCCGGCCGATCGTGGTTGCGCCGTGCGGAGCACGGCGGTGTGATCACGCAGTCCGGTCATCTCGTCACCACCGTGCTCGTGGCGAGAACGGGGACGACGGCATCCGCCGCCTCGATGACCGCCGTCCTGTGGCTCACCACCACGACGGCGACCCCGCGCTCGGCTACGGCATGGAGCCCAGAGACGAGTCGCTGCTCGGTCGCGTGGTCGAGTGCCGAGCTCGGTTCGTCGAGCATGAGCACGGCGCAGCTACTGGCGAGGGTGCGGTGGATCGCCCTGGCGACCGCGACGCGCTGAGCCTGCCCCCCGGAGAGGCCCGATCCGGCGACGCCGACGGGCGTGTCCAGCGCGATGTCCGATGCCCCCGCGAGGTCGAGGGCTTCCCTGACGAGGTCGCGGTCGCGGTCGACGAACGCTGTCCCGAGTGCGACGTTCGACGCGACGGTGCCGGCCACGAGCGAGGGTCGTTGCCCGGTCCATGCGAGCCATTCCCTCTCGGTCGCGTGCGGCGCGACGACCTGGTCGCCGACCCGGATGACGCCGGAATGCGGCGCAAACCCTGAAACTGCGGCCAGCAGGCTCGACTTGCCTGCACCGCTCGGCCCTGCGAGCACCGTCACGGTACCAGCGGTGAAACTCGCGGACACCGGCAGCGCCACCGGCCCGTCGCCGTAATCGACGGAGACGTCGACGAGACTCAGCGGCCCGGATGCCGGAACGGTCGCCTCCCCCGAGCCTTTGGTCGCGGCGTCCACGCCCGTGCCGAGTCGGTCGTCATCGAGGATGGCGAAGGCGTCGTCGGCGGCGGCGACTCCCTCGGCGGCCGCGTGGAAGTTGGCTCCGACCTGGCGAAGCGGCAGGAACGCTTCCGGCGCCAGGAGGAGGACGAAGAGCCCGACGGAGAGGTCCATCGAACCGTCGACGAGACGCAGCCCGATGGACACCGCGACGAGCGCGACCGAGAGGCTGGCGGCGAGTTCGAGGACGAACCCGGAGAGGAACGACACCCGGAGGACCCGCATGGTCTCAACGCGGTACTCCCGGGTGATCGTCCGCATCCGGTCGATCTGACGGTGCTGCCTGCCGAAGATCTTGAGTGTGGCGAGTCCGCCGAGCATGTCGACGAACCTGGTCGAGAGGTCGCCGAGGACGCTCCACTGCCGGCGCTGCACGGCCTGGGTGGCCCACCCGATGAGGACCATGAAGACCGGGATGAGCGGCAGCGTGACGACGATGAAGACGGCGGAGACGACATCCTGGAGCAGGATCACGCCGACGATGACGGGGGTGACGATCACCGTGAGGAGCAGTTGGGGCAGGTACTTGGAGAAGTAGTCGTCGAGGGCGTCCATACCCCGGCCCAGCAGCGTGACGATCCGGGCGTCGCTGCGGCGGGCGAGCCACGCCGGCCCGAGCCGTCGTACTGCGGCGAGCACGGAGAGACGCAGTTCGCTCTTCACCCGGGCCGCACCGTTGGCGGCGAGAAGTCCCTGGGCGTGGACGAGACACGCCCGCACCACGATGACGGCGACGAGGGCACCGACCTGCGGCAGGAGCTCATCGAGGCCTTGCCCGGCGATCGCCCCGGTGATGCACGCGGTGAGCAGCCACGCGAAGGCGATGATGCACGCCGTCGTCGCGACGCCGATCGCAGCGCCGCCGACGATGAACCAGCGTGCGCTGACCGCGTATCGGAGGAGACGGGGGTCGAGGGGACGCACGATTACAGGCTAGTGCGCGGCACCGGCGCCGACCTCGATGTGCCCGCGGGTGACGCGCTTGCGGAAGATCCAGTAGGTCCAGGCCTGGTAGGCGAGGATCAGCGGCAGGAAGATCAGCGCCGTCCAGCTCATCACCTGGAGCGTGTACGGGCTCGACGACGCGTTCTCGATGGTGAGGCTGTTGGCCGGGTTGTTGCTGGCGGGCATCACCTCGGGGAAGAGCGAGGCGAAGAGGGTCAGGACGGCCAGCGCGATCGTTGCAGCCATCAGGCCGAAGGCGACCCCTTCCGCACCACGGAGGTTGGCGACGAACGAACTCACCAGTGCGACTGCGGCCAGCACTGCGAGGATCGCCGCGGGGACGGTCCCGAACGCCAGCACGGTCCAGGCGAGGAAGACCGCGGCGACGAGGATCGTCACCACTCCGGCGCTGGATGCCAGCTTCCTGGCCCTGGCACGGATCTCGTCCTCGGTCTTCAGGGCGATGAAGAGGGCACCGTGCGTGAAGAACAGCAGCAGCGTCGTGAGCCCGCCGAGCAGGGCGTACGGGTTGAGCAGGTCGAAGAATGTCCCGATGTAATTGTGTCCTTCGTCGAGCGGCACACCCTGGACGATGTTCGCGAAGGCGACACCCCAGAGCAGTGCGGGAACCGCTGACCCGATCACGATCATCCGGTCGAAGCCGCGCTTCCACTCGAGGCCGGGTCGCTGGTGCCGGTACTCGAACGACACCCCGCGAAGGATGAGCGCGACGAGGATGAGGAGCAACGGCAGGTAGAACCCGCTGAACAGGGTTGCGTACCACTCGGGGAACGCCGCGAACAGCGAGGCGCCGGCGACGATGAGCCAGGTTTCGTTGAGGTCCCAGACCGGCCCGATCGTGTTGATGAGCACGCGCCGGTCCGTGTCGTCCTTCGACAGGAACGGCAGGTTCATCCCGACGCCGAAGTCGAAGCCGTCGAGCACGAAGTAGCCGACGAAGAGGAACGCGATGATGGCGAACCAGAGAGTTCCGAGGTCCATGATGTGCTCCTAGTAGACCGTCGTGTGGACGACGGGTTTGCCGGTTTCTTCATCGGTCGCCGGAACGTCGTCCGGCCCTTTTTGCGCCGCCTTCTTGATCAGCCCGAATTCGACGACGGCGAGCGACCCGTAGAGCAGGGTGAAGACCACGAGCGAGATGAGGACCTCGACGCCGGTCACACCGGGTGACACGCCATCTTCGGTTTTGAGGAGGCCGAAGACGAGCCAGGGCTGGCGGCCCATCTCGGTGAAGGTCCAGCCGACGATCATGGCACCGAGCGAGAGCGGGAACGACCAGATCGCGGCCTTCCACACCCACGTGTTGCGCGGCATCCGACCCTTGCGGGTGAGCCAGAGCCCGACGACGGCAACGAAGATGTGCAGCAGCCCCAGGCCGATCATCCAGCGGAACGACCAGTAGGTGACCCACACGATCGGCGTGTAGTCGCCAGGTCCGTAGAGCGTGACGTACTGCGCCTGCAGGTTGTTGATTCCTTCGACCGTTCCGTCAAAGGTGTGGGTCGACAGGAACGAGAGCAGGTACGGGATTCGGATGGAGAACAGTTCGTGCACACCGTCAGGGGTTCCGAGGGTGAAGATCGAGAAGGATGCCGCTGCTCCTGTCGACGTGTTGTACATGGCCTCGGCCGCCGCCATCTTCATCGGCTGTGTCGCGACCATGGCCAGGCTGAGCTGGTCGCCCGCGAGCGTAGTGAGGGCGCCTGACACGACCATTCCCCAGAGGCCGAACTTCAGGGCGGGGCGCATGGTCTCCAGATGCTGGTTGCGCGAGAGGTGCCAGGCCGCCACCGTGATGATGAGCCCGGACGACACCATGAAACAGGCGAAGATCGTGTGAGGGAAGGCGGCGAGGGCGACGGGGTTTGTCAGCAGCTCGACGATGCTGGTGAGCTCTGCACGCCCCTTCTCCTCATTGATCCTGAACGCCACAGGGTTCTGCATGAACGCGTTCGCGGCGATGATGAAATATGCCGAGAGGATGCTCCCGGTCGCCACGATCCAGATCGTCGCGAGGTGGAGTTTCTCAGGGAGCTTGTTCCAGCCGAAGATCCACAGGCCGATGAACGTCGCCTCGAGGAAGAACGCGAGGAGTCCTTCGAACGCAAGCGGTGCGCCGAACACGTCACCGACGAATCGGGAGTAGTCGGACCAGTTCATGCCGAACTGGAACTCCTGGACGATCCCGGTGACGACACCCATGGCGAAGTTGATGAGGAAGATTTTGCCGAAGAAGTGGGTGAGCTGGAGGTAGTGGGCTTTTCCTGTGCGGACCCACGCCGTCTGGAAGATGGCCACCGTGAGCGCCATTCCGATGGTGATGGGAACGAAGAGGAAATGGTAGATCGTCGTCAAGCCGAACTGCCAGCGAGAAAGCAGCAGCGGGTCGAGTAGCTCGTTCACGTCACCTCCACAGCGAATTTCTACACCGTGTAGAAACGTCGTGTTTCGAGTCTATGGCCCATTTCTACGTCACGTAGAACATTTTTCTACGTTTCGTAGAAGATGTCTCGACGTCGCGGTATCGTTGACGCATGGCAACACTGGGAGATCTCGAACGTGCGGTGATGGACGTTCTCTGGAGCACGGACGGCGCGCTCAGCGCCAACGACCTCAAGGAGCGACTCGACGCATCCGATCGGGCGGGCGCGCGCGAGGTCGCCGTCACGACGGTCCTCACCGTTCTCTCCCGCCTCGAAGCCAAGTCGTTCGTGTCCCGCGACCGGTCGTCGAGGCCCCACCTCTACCGCTCGGTCACGACGCGGGCGGAACACACCGCCGGCCTCATGCACGAGGTACTGGGGAGCGCTCCCGACCGGGAAGCCGCTCTCGCGCGATTCATCGGGCAGGTGTCAGCCGACGAGGCCGAGACGCTGCGTGCCCTCCTGGGCAGTTCGACCAGCGGCGGACGAGAGGCCGGCACCCGACAGTAAACTCCGAAGGTGATGTTGTTCGCCTCGGTGGTACTCGCGTCCCTCGCCGTACTGCTGGCGTGGCCCGTTCCGCTGCTCCTCGCTCGAGCGGAGTGGCCGGACAGGGCGCCGGGGACCGCGCTCGTCCTCTGGCAGTCCATCGCCCTGGCCGGCGGACTCTCGATGATCGGTTCCCTCGTCACGTACGGGCTCATCCCGTTCGGCGACAACCTCTTCGGCGGATTGTCATCGCTCATCAGCCACTTCTTCGCCGGGACCCTGCCCGAGACGGCGAATCTAGCCCACATCTTCGCGTTATGCCTTGCGGTGCTTCTTGCCGGGCACCTCCTCCTCAACCTCGGGCTGACCATCGCTCGGACCCAGCGCCAGCGCAGTCGGCACCTCTCGCTGATCAACCTGCTGAGCGCGCCGATGCCTGACCGGCCGGGCACCAGGGTGCTTGACCACCCGGCGCCTGTCGCCTACTGTCTGCCAGGCGTCACCCGCTCCGTCACCGTGCTCTCCGAAGGACTCATCACCCTTCTTGACCCACAGCAGCTGCAGGCGGTGATCGCTCACGAGCGTGCGCACCTCCGCCAGCAGCATCACCTGGTCCTGGTCGCATTCAAGTCCTGGCACAGCGCCCTGCCCTGGTTCCCGATCGCCAACCGTGCCGAGAATGCCGTCGGGCTCCTGGTCGAGATGCTCGCCGACGATCAGGCACGCCGAGTGGTCGACGACGAGACGCTCGCCACGGCCATCGCCCTCGTCGCCTCGGAGGGAACAGACCGACCGGACGAGTCCACACTCGAGCACCTGCACGCGGGAGACAGCGCGCCGGGGTTCGCCGGCCGACGGGTGCAGAGACTCATGGTCAGCACCCCGCCACTCTCCGCAGCCGCGCGGATCACCGTCCTCACCTGTTCCGTAGCACTTCTTCTCGTGCCCACCCTCCTTCTCGTCATCATCTGATTCGCCTAGGCTCAGTCGCGTGAACGAGACACTCAGCTGGATCCTCGACCTCGTTCAGAGCGTCGACCCGGTGCTCCGCACCGCCCTGGCAGGGTTCGCGATCATGCTGGAGACATCCGTCCTCGTCGGGCTCATCGTTCCGGGCGACACGGTCGTCATCGTGGCGAGCACCGCTGTCGAGGGCCCACTGCAGTTCGCATCACTCGTCGTCGTCGTGGTGATCGGCGCTCTCATCGGGGAGAGCATCGGGTTCGCGCTCGGTCGATTCTTCGGCCCGAGGATCAGGGACAGCAGGCTCGGGATGTGGATCGGCCCCGCGCACTGGGCCAGGGCGGAGAACTATCTCGATCGCCGCGGCGGAATCGCGGTCTTCATCTCACGGTTCCTTCCCGTGCTCCATTCCCTCATTCCCCTGACGGTCGGAATGAGCACGATGAGCTACCGCAAGTTCATCTCCTGGACCATCCCCGCCTGCATCATCTGGGCGGTGACCTATGTGTCCGTCGGATCGGCTGCGGCGGGTACCTACCGTGAACTCGCGGATCAGCTTCACTACGCCGGCTACATCTTTGTCGGCATCATCGCCGCGTTCCTCGTTCTCATCCTTGTGGTCAAGAAGGTGCTGCACCGGAGCCAGGAACGCCACATGCACAGCACGGAAGATTCCGGCACCAGAGCCGCCGACGAGGACGAGGTCGCTTCGTAGCAACCGCGGCATGGGAGACTGGCTGAATGCGAACACGCGAGCAGCCAGGACCCGGCGCGTCCAAGAAGACCCTCACTCTGCACCGGGCCGCCCGCATCGACGATGCGTTCCTCGACTGGCGGGCACGACGGGGCCGTAAGCGCGGTCTCACCGCCACGGTCATCCCGTACACCGGCTACGGATCCACCACACTGGTACGCGTGCTCGCCCGCGTGCTCCTGACCAGGCCGGACGCCACCCCGGCCGCCGCCCCCGTCCAGAGGGTCCGCGGCTGGCGCAGCTTCACGAGCATCCCCGTAGTCCACGCCGACGTGACGATCGTCGTCGGCGGCGAAACCCATGTCGTCCACGCTGATCGCGGCGGTGTCGTCGACGCCGAGATCAGCGTCGCGCTGACACCCGGCTGGCAGCAGATCACCCTGCAGAGCGAGAACTCCCGCCCCGTCGTCGCCAACATATTCATCGCGGACCCGTCTGTGCGGCTCGGTGTTATCTCAGACATCGACGACACCGTCATGGTCACGGCACTCCCCCGCCCGCTCCTCGCCGCCTGGAACACTTTCGTCCTCGACGAGCACGCCAGGACACCGGTACCCGGCATGGCCGTGTTGCTCGAGCGGCTGATGCAACGTCACGCAGGAGCGCCGATGATCTACCTCTCCACTGGTGCGTGGAACGTCGCGCCGACCCTCTCCCGGTTCCTCTCGCGGCACCTGTACCCGGCAGGAGCGCTGCTGCTGACGGACTGGGGCCCCACCCACGATCGCCTCTTCCGCAGCGGGCGTGAGCACAAGGCGGACAATCTCCGCCGACTGGCTGCCGAGTTCCCCGACGTTCGCTGGCTCCTCGTCGGCGATGACGGCCAGCACGACGTGGAGATCTACGGCGAGTTCGCCGACGAATTCCCCGGGAGTGTAGCCGCCGTTGCGATCCGCCAGCTGTCTCCGGGCGAGGCAGTACTCGCCGGTGGTCGCTCCAAGGCCGAGGAGCACGGCCAGGAGACGGCCCCGTGGATCTACGCTCCTGACGGAGCGGGCCTCCTGGAACAGCTCGACAAGCTCGACCTCGTCTAACCGAGGTCGATCGAGTCGATCAGCTGTGGTCCGTTGTTCTTGACGCTGTTGACCGCCTTCGAAACCGGGTAATACCCGAAATCGTGCGCGACTTCGAACGACGTCGAGTCGAGCAGCTCGATGGCGCCATCCGGCGTCAGATCAGAGCCGAGCCAGGCATCGTAGGCATCCGGGGTCAGACAGGCGGGCATCCGATCGTGGACCTCCCCCGGTGCGACGTGCGCGTCACGCGTGATGATCGCCATCGACAACCGCCAGCGGTCGGGGTCATCGGGCGCCTTTGAGCGGTCAGCCCAGGCACGGACGATGCCGGCCATGGCGATATCCGTGCCCGCGTGGTGGATGAAGTACGGCTGTTTACCCGTCTCTGTCAGTTGCCACTCGTAGTAGCCGGCGGCGCTGACGATGCACCGCGACGAGGCGAATGCTCCTTTGAAGAGTCCGTTGGTGGCGACCGTCTCGATCCTCGCGTTGATCACCGGCTTGCCGCCGCCGAAGGTCGGAGAGCCGGGCGACACCATGCCCCATCGAACGGACTCGACCCGCCTGGCGCCGTGATGCTCACGGACGACGGGGACCTGATCGGTGGGCGCCACGTTCCATGATGGCGTCCATTCGGATGCCTCCCCGCCCGTCTCCGCCATGAATTCCCGGATGAGGTCGTCGGTTTCCTTGTCCATTGCAAATCGTCCGCACATGCTCTCATCCTGCCGCAGACCACCGACGCCGTCACTCGCCTCCCTGAACCGGGCGTCGGGACCGGGGTGTCTGATGTCGGTCGTTCGCGCCAGACTGGCACCATGGCAGGAACGCGCCCCATCGACATCGCACGTCTCCGGCTCGTCGCGCAGGAGGTACACAAGCCCACCGCCGACGGACCGCTCGGTGCCGTCAGCCATCTCACCGCGATGCAGGGCCAGGACCTCCTGGGCGTGCTGTGGTCGATCGGCCTGCGGACGCCGGGGGCGACCGAAGCCGATGTGCGGTCGGCGTTCGATCGGCGGGAGCTCGTGCGCAGCTGGCCGATGCGGGGCACCCTTCACGTGTCGACTCCGGACGATCTGAGGCTGATCCTGCCGTTGTCCCGCCATCGGCTCGAGACCACGTTCGCCACGCGGCGCAGAGACCTGGGAATCGACGCACGGGACGTCGTCGATGCGACCGATGCCGCGCTCGCGAACCTGCAGGGCCGCCCGATGGTGCGGAAGGAACTCTTCGCAGCTTTCGAATCAGCGGGCCAGTCGACGTCCGGCCAGCGCGGAGCACATTTGATCGGCGCAATCGCCCGTGCCGGCCTGATCTGCCTGGGGCCGTTCGTCGGCAGGGAGCAGGCGTTCGTTCTTCTCGACGAGTGGGCACCCGCCGGTCGTGAGATACCACCCAGAGACGACGCCCTCGATGAGGTCGCGTTGCGCTACTTCCTCGGGCACGGACCGGCCACCGTGGCCGACCTGGCCTGGTGGGCGAACCTCACGCTCACCGACGTCAGGGCGGCGATCGCGCGCGTCGAAGACCGGCTGGCCACACTCACGGTCGGAACGACGACGTATCACGCCTCTCCGGAGCTCGCCGGTCACGCCTCGACGGTGCCAGGTGCCCGTTCGGTGCATCTCCTGCCCGGTTTCGATGAGAACCTGCTCGGATACACCGACAGGTCTGCTGCACTCGCCGTCGCCCATTCGCCCCTCATCGTCCCCGGCAACAACGGCATGTTCAAGTCGACGATCGTCGTCGGAGGGCGTGTCGTCGGCACCTGGTCACGCGCTGAGAAACCGAAGTCGATCCAGCTCACCGCGCACCAATTCGGCGAGCTCGGGAGCAGCGCACGCTCCGCGCTTTCAGGAGCCGCGCGTCGGTATGGCCGTTTCAAGGGCAAGGCCGCCGAGCTGGCCTTCGCACCAATGGGCGAGGGCTCCCCCACGCTGTAGCGTTGGAGACGTGAGAGGCCTCCGAGCGCTGCGACTGCCGTCGCGACTGCGCGCGCCGGCCAGGGGGCCTCTGCTCCAGGCGGTGAAGACATCCGTCGCCACCGTCCTGGCCTGGTTCGTCGCCGTCCTCCTGCTGCCGACAGAACTGCCGGTCTTTGCCGCGATCGCCGCACTGCTCGTCGTCCAGCCCAGTGTCAACCAGTCCTTCGGCAAGGCCCTCGAACGCAGCATCGGCGTCATCGCCGGTGTGTTGATCGCGTCACTCATCGGGCTCGTCTTCAGCAACCAGACCTGGGTGATCCTCCTGACGGTCGTGATCGCGATCTTCGTCGCCTGGGCGTTCCAACTCACTCCCGCCGCCGCTAATCAGGTGCCGATCAGCGCGATGCTCGTGCTCGTGCTCGGCGCGACCACGCCGGGCTACGCCCTCGACCGCATCATCGAGACGCTCATCGGTGCGACGCTCGGCATCATCGTCAATGTGCTCATCGTTCCTCCCGTCGTTCTCGCACCCGCCGAAAGGGATGTCTCGCTCCTCGCCACGGAACTCGCGGCGAGTCTCGAGCGGCTGGCCGCCGCCCTGACCAGCAGGCAGACCAGGCAGCAGCTCGACGGGCTCATGATCGAGGTCAGGCTCCTGCGGCCGATGCGGGAGTCGGCGGAGGCATCCGTTCGCCTTGGCGAGGAGTCGCTGACCCTGAACCCCAGGCAGAGTGCGCATCGCACACGGCTGACGGAGACCCACGGCCTGCTCAACCGGCTCTCGCCGATCGTGACGCGCACCATCGGCATGACCAGGGCACTTCACGACCGCTACGACGAATCCCTCCACGACGAGCCGTCGATCCACTCGATCGCTGTGGAACTCAACAGGGCCGCTCACGACCTGCGCCTCCTCGCCCGCCCCGCCGGGGAGGTACCGGCGGAGGCGCCGGTCAAGACGGCGGAGACTCCCATCCTCACGGCCCCGCTCACGATCGTCACCCCGCATCCGGAACACTGGCTCCTGATCGGCTCGCTGATGGAGGATCTTCGCCGGATACACGACGAGATCGTCGGAGACTGAGGGTCTCCGACGATCTCGTGGGTTCTGCTGGTGAGGACTATTCGCCTGCGTGCACAGCCTGGAGCTCGAGCGTGATGGTGACCTTGTCGCCGAGCAGGACGCCGCCGGTCTCGAGGGCCGCGTTGTAGTTCAGACCGAAGTCTTCGCGGTTGATCACGGTCTTGGCCGTGGCGCCGCCCTTGTAGTTGCCGTACGGGTCCTGGCCGAAGCCGCCGAACTCGAAGTCGAATGTCGCGGGCCTGGTGATGCCCTTGATGGTCAGGTTGCCGTCGACCTTGAAGTCGTCGCCGTCCTGGCGCGCTCCGGTCGAGACGAAGTCGATGGTCGGGTACGTCGCGGCGTCGAAGAAGTCGCCCGTGCGGAGGTGGCCATCGCGGTTCGGTTCGTTCGTGTTGATCGATGCGACCTCGGCGGATGCCGTGACGCTGGAGTCCAGCGGGTTCTCACCGGTCACGAAAGTGGCCGAGAACTTCTCGAACGTGCCCTTCACCTTGCTGATCATGATGTGGCGGATGCTGAAGCCGACTGCACTGTGGGTGGGGTCGATGGTCCAGGTTCCAGCCTTGTAGCCGGGGATGGAGGTCGCGGTCAGAGTCGTCATGTGGTGTGCTCCTTCAGGGGCAGGTCGGGGATCGGCGCGCTTGCGCCATGAATGATGCAAACGCATGCATTCCGGATCCTATTCCCCCGACGTGAACATGACGTTTCGCGACAGGTCAGCGAAGGGGTTCACCCAGCCTCGCGGCCTCGTTCCGCGCAACCAGGAGTTTCAGCGCGGCATCGTCGATCTGCTGTTCGGTGATCCGGCCTGCGTCGACGGCCGCGCCGATGTCGGCGACGAGGGCAGCCGGGTCTACTCCGTCGACCGCCGGGGAGGAGCCCAGGACGAAGAGAAGCATCGTGGTGCCCGCAGCAAGCGCACGGATGGCGTTCTCCGACGGGTCCTGGTATTCGGCCAGACCGGTGTTGCGCAGCATAAGCATGTCATCGGTGATGGTGATGCCGTCGAAGCCAAGGGTTTCCTTGAGGATCTTGTGCCAGACCGGCGAGAGCGACGCGGGCTGGGGATCGACCGCGCTGTAGTCGAGGTGCCCGAACATGACGATGGGCGCCCCTGCCGCGATCCCCTTCTCGAACGGGATGGCATCCGCTGCCGCCCACTGCTCCAGGCTCATCGCCGTCGTGGGAACGCTCGTGTGGGAGTCCCCTGGCGCCGCGCCGTGGCCGGGGAAGTGTTTGAGGGTGGAGAGGACCGAGCGCTTCTCCCCCTCGACGGCCGCAGCGACTCGGTCTCCGGCGGCTTCGGGAGTCGTGCCGAGGGCCCGACGGTAGATGAATGAATCCGGATCGTCGGTGACGTCAGCGACGATACCGAAGTTCACGGAGATCCCGGAGCTGGCCAGGAGTCGCGACCGCTGTCCGAAGGCGCGCTCGGCGTCCTCAACCGGTTGATCCTTGAGGGTCAGCGACGACGGCCACTCGTCCGAGCGGATCCGGCGGACGTCTCCGCCCTCCTGGTCGATGCCGATGAGCAGCGGGAATTCAGGATCTGCGCTCACTCCTGCGGCGAGGGCAGCGGTGTCGTCGACTCCGCCGCCGATGTTGTCGCCCATGAAGATCAGCCCGCCGGGCCGGTACGTGTCGACGAACGTTCGCAGCGCCGTGGCATCCGTTCCCGGCACGTGCAGCATGAGGAGACTCGCGATCTTCTCATCCCTGGTCATCCCGTCGAACTTCACCTGGGCCGCCTCAGCGGCCCGGCTGGACGTCGGCGCCGGATCCGTCGAGGTCGGCGCAGGGCTCGGGGCGGGCCGGTCCTCCGGCGCCGTGCACCCGGTCAGCGCGACGGCCGAGAGGACGACGACGGCCGAGAGGCGCAGCAGTCGTCCACGAGTTCGTGCGGACCGGATCATCCTTCCAGCCTATGTCGCGGCGGACCGGTCAGGGGACGATGAGGGTCACCCCAGGGGCGTTGCGTGCGTTCGCGAGGTCGATCATCGCCGCAGGTGCTTCGTCCAGGGTGATGCGCCTGGTGATGAGCTCTTCCGGCCGGAGCCGCCCTGACGCGATGATGTCGAGCATGGCCGGGTAGTGCTGGGCAGCCATCCCGTGACTGCCGAGCACGGTCAGCTCGCCGGCGATGATCTCGCTCATCGGTATCCGGGGATCCTGGGCGAGCAGGCCGATCTGGACGTGCCGCCCACGTCGGGCGAGAGAGCGGATTGCGACCGCGATCGTGCTCTCCCTGCCGAGGGCTTCGACGGAGACATCCGCTCCCCCTCTGGTCAGTTCACGGACCGTCCTGACGACCTCGTCATCAGACAAACCGCTCGAGTCGATGACGTGTTCCGCGCCGGATGCCGTCGCCAGCGCAAGCGCGTCTGGTGCGATGTCGACGCCGATCACCCTGGCGCCAACGGCGGCACCGATCATGACAGCGCTCAGCCCGACGCCGCCGCAACCGACGACGACGACCCATTCGTCCTGCCGCACCTTCGCCTGGCCGACGAGTCCCCGGAAGGACGTCGCGAACCGGCACCCCAGGATCGCCGCAGCGCCAGGGTCGAGTGTGTCGGGGATCGGGATGACGTTCACCTCGGCGTCGCGGATGGCGACGAACTCGGCGAACGAACCCCAGTGGGTGAAGCCTGGCTGGGTCTGGTTGCGGCACACCTGCCCGTTCCCGCTCTCGCACTCCGGGCACCTTCCGCACGCACAGACGAACGGTACGGTCACCCGCTGTCCGATCCGCAGCTCGGTGACTCCGGCGCCCAGCTCAGCGACCCGGCCGACCAGTTCGTGGCCGGGCACGTGCGGCAGGGTGATACCGGAGTCGTGTCCGCCCCACGCGTGGACGTCACTCCGGCACAGTCCGGTTGCGAGCACCTGGATGAGGACACCGCCCTCACCGGGATCCGGTCGGGGCACGTCGACAACACGGGGAACAGAGCCGAAAGACTCGTACAGGACGGCACGCATCAGGCCAGTATCCCCCAGCACGGCGGCACCGCGGCTCCGATACGCTGGACACCACGCGATCACCCGAGCTTCGCGACCGCGACGATTCCCCTGGGGACGGTGATGGACCAGACAGCAGAGACCTTCACCCAGGTCCTCCGGTTCGTCGATCTCGCCGGTGTGCTGGCGAACGCCATCCTCGGCGGCATCGCGGCCCGCTCCGCTCGGCTCGACATCGTCGGATTCGTGATCCTCGCGGTGATGAGCGGGCTCGGTGGCGGCATCATCCGTGACACCCTGCTGCAACAGGGCACGCCTGTTGCCCTCACAGACCCTGCGTATCTGGCGATCGCCATCGCCGGAGCCGTGATCGCGTTCTTCGTCCCGTTCCGCGGCCGGTGGTCCCAGCGCTCGCTGATCCTGCTCGACGCCCTCGCCATCGGTTGCTGGGCGGCAACGGGCGCACAGAAGTCGCTCGACGCTGACCTGGGCTGGCTGGCAGCGATCGCGATGGGCATCGTGACCGCTGTCGGTGGCGGAGCCGTTCGCGACGTCATGCTGCTGCGAATTCCCCGGATCTTCGGCGGAAACACCCTGTACGCCACGAGCGCACTGGTCTCCAGCGTGGAGATGGTGGTCTTGAGCTCACTGGGCATGCCGACGCTCGGTTCGGCCGTCGCGCTCGGGAGCGGCGCGCTGCTGTCATTGCTTGCGCGCCGGTACGGCTGGACTCTCCCCACCGAGATACGTATCCCACGCCCCCGCCTGCTCATCGATGCGCGCAGGCGTTTCAACCGGAGGAGAACGGATGCCGCAGACCCTGATCCTGCGGAGCCCGACGCGTCGAGCTGACGGGCGGCATCCGCTTTCACACCATTTCCTCGACAGCGCTGTGACCGAGTCGTAGCGTTTATCGTGTCGCGACCTGAGGCCGCATCGACCCAGGCGCTGACTCTGAGGAAAGGATGACGATGACCACCATCCACGAGCACGAACCTCCGTACACTGTCGGCTATTTCATCGGCAGTCTCGCGAAGGCGTCGATCAACCGGCAACTCGCGGGTGCGCTGGTGAAGCTCGCTCCCGATGACCTCATCCTGAGCGAGATCCCGATTCGCGACCTGCCGTTGTACAGCTACGACTACGACGCCGACTACCCACCCGTCGCGCGCGAGTTCAAAGAAGCCATCGCCTCGGTGGACGCCGTCATGTTCGTCACTCCCGAGTACAACCGTTCGATCCCCGGAGCCCTGAAGAACGCCATCGACTGGGCCAGCAGGCCGTACGGCGAGAACTCGTTCACTCGCAAACCGTCAGCTGTGATCGGCGCATCGGTCGGTGCGATCGGAACCGCCGTCGCCCAGCAGAGCCTTCGAAGCGTGCTGAGCTTCTGCAATTCGCCCCAGATGAACGCTCCGGAGGCCTACATCCAGATCACGCCGGGTCTCATCGCCGAGGACGGCACGGTCACGAATGAGGGAACGGAAGAGTTCCTGCGGGATTGGATGATGGAGTTCCGCACATTCATCACGCGCGTGCTCACGGTCATCCCTCGCAGCTGACCTCCCGCTCACTGCGCGTCGAGATAGCGCCAGTTCCGACCCTCGCGGACGAATCGGCTGACTTCGTGCTGCTCTCCGCGCCCATCCGGGGATCGGAAGAACGCACGGAACTCGACGATGCCGTCCTCGTCGAGGAGGCCGCCGCGTCGCGTCGAGACGATGTCGAGGCGATACCAGCGCACGTCAGGGTCAGGCTCGACCATCTCCGGACGGGTTCGTGGATGCCATGACGACAGCAGGTAGGCCTCATCGCCGACGACGTAGGCCGAGTAACGGGACCGCATGAGCCTCTCGGCCGTCGGTGCACTCGAGTCTCCGTGATGGAAGGGGCCGCAGCAGTTGCCGTACGTCTCCCCACTCAGGCAGGGGCAGCGGTCGGAGTCGGAGATGACGGCAAACGGCATAGTGCAATCATCCACGACTTCTCGCGGGCGCGAATGCTCAGCGGCCCCAGCCCGTCACAGCGAGTGTGTGTTCACGGTCGTAGTGTTCAGGCTGGCCGAACCGGGTCCGTCAGACCGATTTGACCTCCAGCGCGCTGGAGGACCGAGGATGAACGCATGATACAGACATTGCGGCCCGAAATTCCCGTCGAGGTGCCCGACGGCGGCCTGTCGATCAGTGAGGTGTCGACCGCAACCGGCGTCGGTGTCTCGGCCCTCCGCTATTACGAACGCGAGAACCTCATGCTCTCCCGGACCCCACGTGACGGAGGCGGGCGACGGCGATACGGAAGGGACGACGTCGACTGGATCGCCGGACTCGTCATGTTGCGCGAGACCGGGATGTCGATCTCCGACCTCAGGTCGATGGCGGAGATCAGCCGACGGGACGACTCGGAGGCGGAGCGACTGAGGTTCCTGGAGACACACCACGAGCGTGTGCTGGCAGAGCTCGCGCGCACACGACGCCACCTGACCGCCATCGAAAAGAAGATCCGCGCGTATCGCGCGGTCACGACAGAAAGAGAAGAGCGATGAGATCCATCGAGTTGGGCAACGGTTTGCGCGTTTCGGCGATGGGTCTGGGCGCAATGGGGATGAGCGCGTTCTACGGCCCCAGTGACGAGAAGGAGTCGATAGCGACCTTGCGTCACGCGCTCGATATCGGCGTCACGTTCATCGACACTGCCGAGGCGTACGGACCGTTCGAGAACGAACGGCTCATCGCCAGGGCTCTCGGCGGTCGCAGACAAGAGGTGACGATCGCCACCAAGGCCTCAGCGGAAACCGACGACGACGGCACCGTGCGCGGTCGCAACGGCACCCCCGCGTACATCCGACGCGCAGCCGAACGATCCCTGCGCCACCTGGGTACTGATGTCATCGACCTCTACTACCTGCACCGTGTCGATCCGAATGTGCCCATCGAGGAGACGGTCGGGGCGATGGCCGACCTGGTCGCCGAAGGCAAGGTCAGACACATCGGCCTGTCGGAGGCCTCAGCCGCAACGATCCGTCGCGCACATGCGGTGCATCCGCTGTCAGCAGTACAGTCCGAATTCTCCCTGTTCAGTCGCGACGTGTTGCACAACGACGAGAAGGCCACGATGGACGAACTCGGAATCGGTCTGGTCGCTTTCTCCCCACTGGGCCGCGGGACGCTCACGAGCGGGGTCCGATCCCTCGACGACCTCGCGCCATCGGATGCCAGGCGCGGCCTCCCCCGATTCCAACCGGACGCGTTCGCGGTCAATCGCGAACTGGTGAGTCGGGTGGAGGCGATCGCAGCCAGGCGCGAAGCATCGCTCGCGCAGATCGCCCTTGCCTGGATTCTCTCCCACGGCGTCGTGCCCATTCCGGGAACCCGCCGTCGCTCACGGCTGGATGAAAATGCCGCCGCTGCCGACATTGTGCTCACAGCGGAGGAATTGCGCGTCCTGACTGAGGCCATTCCCCGTGATGAGATCGCAGGCGACCGCGACTACCAGCCGGCGGCTGCACATACAGATCGCTAACGTCGGGTCGAGCCAGGACCGTACGATGTAAGGTCCTTCTATGCCCTCCACGTCAGTCCCCCGCGAGCCCGTCACACGGGACCGTGCCGTCCGCGTCGCCGTCTCACTGGCCGACGCCGGCGGCATCCCGTCACTCAGCATGCGCAAGCTGGCCGGCGAGCTCGGGATCGAGGCGATGTCGCTGTACTACCACGTCGCCGGCAAGGAAGACCTCCTCGACGGCATGGTCGAGAGCGTCGTCGATGAAATGGCTGTGCCGACCGACGGCGAGCCCTGGCGGAACGCCCTCCGCAGGAGGGCCGACTCCGCGCGCTCCGTCCTCGCGAGGCATCCGTGGGCGATCAGCCAGATGGATGCCCGAACGACCCAATCGACGCTGCGCCTGCACGACGCCATCATCGGATGCCTGCTCGGCGCAGGGTTCTCGATGGCGCTGGCCGCTCATGCGATGTCCCTCGTCGACAGCTACGTGCACGGGTTCGCCCAGCAGGAGGCGTCGCTCCCGACCGACGACGCCGGTGACATCAGCGTGGCCACCGAGGCGATCCTCGCGCAGACACAGCGGATGCAGGCGTTCCCGAACCTCTCCCGGATGGGCAGGGAACTGGTGATGCAGCCGGGCTACGCCTACGGCAACGAGTTCGATTTCGGCATCGAGCTGATTCTCGACGGCCTGCAGGCTGCCCTCGAGCGCGAGAGCGCGTCCTGGAAATGAGAAATCCCTCCCGAACGCCTGTTCAGGAGGGATTTTTGGTGGATCTGAGGGGATTCGAACCCCTGACCCCCTGACAGACGATGAAGTGCGAGTCTGCGCCGTCTTTAGTTGTGGGATACCAGCAATTGTATGGTCGGAACGACCATCGCGTGGCTTCGGGATTCTCGTTGGATGTGAATACTTGGCGGTGTCTGTTGCTCAAAAAGGACCCAAAAAGGCCACAACACAGCCGTCCGTAGCGGTGTCCGTTCAGAGTTCTCGATGGGTACTAGACGCGGTCCTCCGATTATTGAGGTCGCCTCTCATGCCGGAGGCACCTGGGTGCCGATAACGCCTCATATGTCTCAGATGGAAGGCCCATCGCCAGTTAATCCTTGGTCAGTTCAGGCACCGATGACGGCCGCACGACAGCAAGCAGCGCCACCAGCGCGATCACTGCGGCTCCCGCAACGACTACTCCGAGGGAGAACGCGCTCACCCCGCCGAGCAACGCCGGCATGAGTGAGAGAACACCGCCGACGAGGGAGTTCACGAAACCGCTGAGCGCAACGGCAGTTCCGCTCTGCTGCTGGTGGCGGGCGAGTATCAGCACGTTCAGGCATGGGCCGCAGAAGCCGTGAAGCGCGACTAGGAGTGATGCCGCGGCTACTGCCCATCCCCATCCACCCTCGAGAATCCCCACCGCGACGAAACCCAACCCGCTCAGCATCATTGCGGGGAGCGCGACAATGAGCAGGCTCGCCGGCCGATACCGTCGCATGAGACGCGCCGACGCCTGAGTCGCCACGAAAAGGCCGATGGCGTTGACAGCGAAGATGAACCCGAAGGCCTGTTCGGAGAATCCGTAGCCGTCCTGGAAGATAAAGGGCGACGCTGATAGGTAGCTGATGATCGCCGCGAAGATCATGGCGCCGACGATCACTGCGCCGATGTAGACCCGGTCTCGGGCAAGCACAGCAACACGATCCGTCCATCGTCGATCGTCGGCGCTGCGAACTGAGCGCGGCAACGTCTCGGGAAGCAGGATCAGGACTGCCGCGAAGACGAGCGCACCGTAGCCAGCCAATAGCCAGAAGACGCCGCGCCAATCTGTTACCAGGAGGAGCTGAGACCCAATGATCGGTGCCACGATCGGCGCGAGACCACTGATCAAGGCGATTCGGGCGCCCATCTTCACCAAGCGTTTTCCCCCGAACAAATCGCGGATCATCGCCGCGGCCACCACAGCGCCTGCCGCGGCACCGAAGCCTTGCCCGAATCGTGCGACCGCAACGATCTCGATGCTCGGGGCGATCGCGATGACCACACTTGAGGCGATATGCAGCCCCGTTGCGAAAGCCACCGGCACCTTCCGGCCGATCGAATCACTCAGTGGGCCGACTACGAGTTGGCCGAGGCCAAGGCCGATGGCCGTCGCGGTGAGCGAGACCTGAACCATTATCGCCGTGGTGTGCAGGTCCGTCTCGATCAGCGGAAAGGCCGGCAGGTAGAGGTCCATCGTGAACGGGCCGAGGGCGGTAAGACCGCCGAGCACGAGGATGAACACGATCGGGTGCAATGGTCGACCGGCAACCACTGTGAGTATCGAGGCGGTCGACGTGCGCTCGCGGCGTGCGGCAGCGGTCTCGGGCATATGGATCTCCATGATGACGATGCATCACCGAGGGGATCGCGCGTGGCGCCCAACGCGTGAAAAGGGTGGGATGAACGTGTCACATTCCAACAGGTGTGCGGCTTCGCGCGCAACTGCGTTGCGCAAAAGGCCTCGCAGCTCGCGTCGATTAGGCTATGGCGAAGCGAGCAGCCGGGTGATCGACGGCGCGCATCCGTCGCATGTCACGGTGACGACGATTTCGCCCGGGCCAGATGGGCGGATGATCGCGATAGCTCGACCGTCGAATGTCGTGCATGAAGACGAGTCAAAGGGCTCATCGGTGGCGGGCCGAGCGCTCCCCAGTGCCTGTAGCACTCCGTCACCTTCGACCGTCACCTGCACAACCCGGTCGCATGAGGTGTCGCGGACACCTTCGACGTCGGCGAACTCGATGCTGACATAGGCCAGGTCGCTGCCGTCACTGCGCAGAACCGACCGGTCGGCTGTGGCCGTCAGCACCGCACCCACGGCTGTGTGCAATGTGCTGGTCTCCTTCGCGACGCCGCCACGATATGACACGGCGACGAGCTCCCCGGGTTCGTACCCGACCTCAAACCGAGCGCGATATTCCTCAGATGCTCCCGCGGGCTGACGCCCAAGCGAGGCCCCGTTGAGGATCAGTTCGACCTCGTCTGCGTCGCTGTACACCTCGACTTCGACCGGGTCGCCAGCAGACGCCTGCCATGTCCAACTAGACACCGCATCGCTCCATGCCCACTGCATCTCCAGACGCCTCCGCCCGTGATGCTCGGGACGCAGCACCGCGATGTACGGATCCCTCCGCAGTCCGAAGACTATCTCCCGGTAGTACGACTGCGGCCGGCGGAATCCGGTGATGTCGATATCACCCGCCCACGCAGTCCGCCACGGGAACTCGGGGTCACCGCCGCCCTTCTGCTCCATGTCGTCGGTGTAGTCGGTGCGACCAAGCCCCACTTCGCCCAGATAGTCCCACCCGGCCCACGTGAACCCGCCGATAACGTGATCGTGTGCGACCGTCTCCTTCCAGGACTGTGCAGTCATCCGCGGGTTGGTCTCTGTGCCCAGCACCACACGATTCGGGAAAGTGCGAGCGTCCCGTTCATAGCGAGGTTCGGCATAGTTGAGGCCAGCGATATCGACGGCAGCGTGCGACTCAGCCGTCTTCACACCGACCACATCGGAAACTGTCACCTCATCGAAGAACTCGGTGAGCTCGTTCATCACGTCGTTCACGCCGCGCGCGACGGCGTCGTCTAACCGCGTCCGCAGGTCGTCGATAACATCGCCGGCGACCGCCCAAAACCCGCTCACGGCGGTAGTGGTAAATCTCGTCCCATCCTGGCTTCGGATTCGCTGTGCGATGTCACGGGCGGTGGCACCACCGAATCCAGACCCGTACTCGTGGATCTCGTTTCCGACGCAGTACAGGATGACGCTCGGGTGGTTGAAGTCCTTGCGCACCATCGCGTCGACGTCGCGCTGCCACCACTCTGAGAAGTCGAGGGTGTAGTCGTACGGCTTGTTCATCTCGGTCCACGCGTCGAACGTCTCGTCGAAGACCAGCACCCCGAGACGGTCACAAGCGTCCAGCATCGCTGGGCTCAGAGGGTTGTGAGCACTGCGGATCGCATTGAAACCGGCATCCTTCAGCAGCTCTATCCGCCGCTCTTCCGCGCGACGGAACGTCGCCGCGCCCAGCGGGCCGTTGTCGTGATGGATGCACGCACCGCGCAGTTTGACGGTCTCGTCATTGATCCGCAGGCCCCGCCATGGATCGATGCGTATGGTGCGGATGCCTAGGGGCACCGCCACATCGTCTGAATCGTCGGCCTCGGCGGGCAGTTCGGGATCACGCAGCCGAGCGACGACCGTATAAAGATATGGGCTGTCGCAGCTCCACCGCTGAGGATCGCGGACGTAGAGGCGGTTGTGTACAGTCGTGCTGCCCCCCGGTCGCATCGTCACAGGACTGCTGTCCTGAGCGACGAGACCGCCCGCATGGTCGCGCACTTCGACATCCAGGATGAGTCGCCTAGTGACCGCACCCTCGTTTGAGATCGGAACCGACGACTCGATCACCGCGCGCTCGTCGTCCACGTCCGGTGTCGTCAGTTTGATCTCGTCATCGACGATGTGTGCGAGCGGCGAGACAACAAGATGGACATCGCGATAGATGCCCAGACCGGAATACCACCGGGAATCTTGATGGGCCCGCGCCTCTACTCGGACGACGTTCTCGACGCCGTAGCGAAGATGAGCGTCGAGTCGCACCCGGAAGACGCTGTACCCGTACCGCCATTGCCCCGCGAATTCGTCGTTCACGTAAACCATCGCGTCGCGATACACGCCCTCGAACTCAAGAGCTACGCGCCTCTCGCGCCAATCGTCACTCACGTGGAACCGTTTCGTGTACTCGACCTCTCCGCCTGGGAAGAATGCGGCGGACGCGCCGCCCACCGCATCCGGCGAGCGCGTGAAGCTGATCATTGCGTCATGCGGGAGTGTGACGGGTTTCCACTCAGCGTCACCTAGGAGGTCGACAAAGCCGCTGATCTTGCGCCGAACGTTCCACTCCGCGTTGAACAGCGTCTTCGACATGGGTGTTCCAATCCGATCGACCACGCTCGGCTGTCTCATCGAAACAGTGCGCGGGCAGGGTACGAATCTACTCGGTGGGAAAGCGGGCAAAGCGGCATTTGCGCAAAAGAATCACCATCTCCCCGCCACGATCGCAGGCATTGGTACAGTCATCGCCAGGCCGTGTGGATGTCAAGCCGATCGAACATTGACTCCCACAGTTCGCTGGGTATCGCTATGGCCTCGTTGTGCTCGAGCGCGTCAACCCGCTCTGGCGTCGAGACCCCGACGACAGTCGTAGTGATCCGGGGATCGCGCGTGGAGAACTGCAGTGCCAGGGCGGCCAGCGGCAATTCGAATCGGGCGCACTCCGCGTGGAGCCATCTCGTAATCTCTATGATCTCAGCCGAGGGCCGGCCGTATTGGAACCGTGGGGCCTCGGTGGAACCGTGGGGCCTCGGCCAGAGACTTGGCGAACATCCCACTCGCATACGGTGCGGCGTTGAAGTAGTTCAGTCCGGCCGTGACCGCGTGGGCGATCAGGTCATTGGCGCTTCGATCGAGGAGGTTGTACTGGCTGTGGTTGAGCAGGATGTCGAACGCACCGGTGTCGACGTACCGGTACATCTGCGAAATGTCACCGCCTGCGACGCCGATGAGTCCCACCAACCCCTCTTCCTTGAGTTGCACCATGCCCTCGATAGCGCCACCGGGCGCGCACATCGACTCGAAGTCAAAGCGTTCCGGGTCGTGCAGGTGATACACGGGGATGTGCGTAACGCCGAGCCGCGCCACGCTCTCTTCGAAGGAGGCACGGACGCGATTCGCGTCAAAGGTCGTTGCGCCGCGCTCTGGGTCCGCCTTTGTGGCGATGAGAATTTCGCGAGCATCGGGTTCAGACTGGGCGAGAGCGACACCGATGCGCCGGTCGCTTTCGCCCCCGCTGTACTCGTTCGACGTATCGATGAGGTTCATCGCCGAGTGGACGAACCGCTTCACGGTCGCAATTGCTTGATCCGCGGCGACATTGTAGCCATATGCCTCTGGCATCCCGCCAAGAGGGCTGGTGCCCACAGAGACTACCGACACGCTCGGACCGGTCTGTGTGAGGTGGTTCCCCCGCATGGTTCCGCCTATCGTCGTGCCACCGAGACGACCTGGTGTGCTTTCTCGCGAAGTGTCATCTCGGCGAGTAAGGACGGCACCGCGCCTTCGGCGCTCGGGCGCTCGATGCGGTGCATGTTTCCATGGGCCATGCCGGACTTTCTTTCACTCTTTCGGATGGGGAGGCGCTGGGGATCGGCTCAGCTCAGTCGAGGATTGATGACGTCGAGAAGAACGCGCGCGAGTCCCGTTCGACAACGCGACTTGGTCCGGTGATCGTCACGCGACAAGAGTGAGCGCGGTCTTCGGCGTGCTGGCCGATGACGACGTCGAGCGTGCCCGGTTCCACTCGCAATTGCATGTCGACACCCGTCGCGGCGAGTTGCGTGGCATCCAGTTCGAACTGGACGCGCACCGATCCGCCGGCGTCGACCTCCACGTGCTGGAAACCTGCAAGCTTCTGGAACGGTCGCGTGATTCCGCTGACTCGATGGCGCAGATACAGCTGGATAACGGTCGCACCGTGGCGCTGACTCGTATTCATCACCCGCGCTGAGACCGTGAGGCGGTCGCTGGTGCTCACCTGCTCCGGTGCGATCAGGTCATCAATCGCGAAGGTCGAGTATCCAAGGCCGAAGCCGAACGGGTACTTCGGCGTAGTGGGGATGTCGAGGTAGTTGACCTCCGGATGATCCTCGCTCGACGCCGTCCCTCCGCTGCCGGTAGATCGGTGGTGGTAGATAGGGAGCTGTCCGGTGTGACGCGGTATCGAGTAGGGAAGCCGACCGGTCGGCTCCGCAACGCCGGACATCACGTCAACCAGCGCTCTGCCCGCGTGAGGCCCCGCGAACGACGTAACGATAACTGCCCTGGCCGCCCCTGCACTTTCGGGAAGCGGGTAAGGCCGTCCCTGCACGAGGACTATGACGAACGGGGTGCCCGTCGCGGCGATTGCGTCAACCAGTTTCGCTTGAGCCGCAGGCAGGGCGATATCGGCAGTGTCGCTCGCTTCACCTTCGGTGCGCTCTCCGCTGAACCAGAGGCTGGCGCCACCGACTGCAACGATCACGAGCTCGGCCCCCGCCGCGGCGTTGATGGCCTCGGTGATGGCGTCGTCGCCCAGATCTTCGGTCAGCCCCGAACCTCGGGCGACCGTTACGATCGCGCCCCGATCGGCCAGCTCGTCAGCGAATGTGGTGGTTCCATATCGCTCGCGCGAGAGCGACGTGGCACGGCCCGCCGGCAGATGGGCTTGGTGCCAGGCATCGGCATCGCTATCCACTCCCACCATGGTCATCTCGCCGCCAAAGTGAATTGCGTCGACGGCCAGGCGCCACGAGACATAGCTGTAGGCCGCGAACTGGAGGTCCGGTGCGTCAGCGTGAGGGCCCACCACAGCAATTCGCTTGCCCCGAGGCTCGAGGGGCAGAATCCCATCGTTTTCCAGGAGGGTGACGGATCGCTGCGCGAGGGTGCGCGACAACTCATCGCCGTCCGTTGCCATTCGCGCAAGATCGATGCGTTCGCGCGGGTAGGGATTTTCGAACAGTCCGACGCCGAACTTCGCCGCCAGCACGCGGTGAACTGACACATCGACCTCGTCGATCGGCACCCGCCCCGACTCGACTTCTTCGGCTAGACGTCGCCCGTATGCCATCGGCTTGGGAAACTCGACGTCGAGACCTGCCGCGAGTGCCAAACGGCCAGCCTCACTGATGTCGCGGGCGACACCCTGCCGAGTCACGAGTTGTTCGATGCTGCTGTAGTCGGCAGAGACGAATCCCGTGAACCCGAATACTCCGCGCAGCAGGTCGCTCAGGAGTTCGCGCGAGGCTGCAACCGGGATTCCGTCGATCTCGCCGTAGGAGTTCATGATCGAGCCCAGACCCGCCTCTCTGATGGCGGCCTCAAACGGAAAGCCGAACAGGTCGCGGACGCGCCTCGGCCCAGCCGGCACCGTCGATGAGTTCAGCCCGGCTTCGGAGGCGGCATATCCGAGGAAATGTTTTCCCGTGGCAATGACGCCCTGCAGCAGGTCCGTGCCCTGCATCCCCTTCGTATAAGCAACCGAGTGACTGGCGACAAGATAAGGGTCCTCGCCGTAGGTCTCGTGCACTCGACCCCAACGCGGATCCAGCGCGACATCCATCACGGGGGAAAGTACGTGACGAATACCAAGATCGATGAGTTGTTCACGCATGATCGCAGCCATCTCGCCGACCAGGTCGGGTCGCCACGTCGCGGAGAGAGCGATAGGAGTGGGGAACGCCATATGGCCGCCGGCCAAAAGTCCGTTCAGCGCCTCTGCGTGAAACAACGCAGGGATACCCAAGCGAGTTCGCTCCACGAACGTGCGTTGGATGCTGCCGAGGGTTTCGGCCAACAGCTGGGGATTGTCACGGATGAGCTGGGCCACGTGACCAGGCGGGCCGGCGAGGACTTCCGCAATATCGGAGACGTCGGTTCCGTCGGGCTCGAGGATCTGCCAAGCCATCACTCCAGTCAATTGGTTGACCTTCTCAGGCAGGGTCATCCTCGAGAGAAGCTCCGTCGCGCGCTCCTCGGGGCTCAGTTGTTCAGGCCTGGGCATTTGTGGCTCCCATCAAGTTGGTCACGGATCGCCTATGCGAGCCGGGTTCGCTTCGCACCGGCCTCGAAGCTGACGCCACGGCCGTGGGCGGCTTTAGCGGCAGGCAACAATGCAGGCAAGTCGTCAGACCTCCTTGGAGAGCGACGGCCGGTATGTGACGGACAGGAGACGACCGTCGCTGCGCGGAGATCCGAACGCGAGCATTCGGCCGGTGAAACCCGCCGCCACTTCAGTCGAGAAATAGCGCCCGTCGAGCCGCGCAAGCTCCGTGTATCCTGTTCCGTCGTTCACAGAGAGTGCGATGTCGTCGGGCCCGGCATACCCGAATGGCACCGGTGCCGACCGCGGTGGGGTTGCCTCGAGCCGCAACGTGACGGTGGAGTTCGCGGTCGTCATCGTGTTGACTTCGTGCCGGATGTCACCGATTTGAACCATGACGCGCACCCGTCCGTCCTCAAAGATGAGAGCGCACCAGTGCCGATCGTCGAGGCGTAAACGGAACTCTCCGGCGAACTCGATCCGGGCGTCAGCGGCCCAGGCAAAGTCCCTGACGCGAGCGCAGAGCAGGTCTTTCGCGCGTCCGGACGAGCGGAATGTCAATCCACCGGCTGGGTGGCGTTTGATCACGGCTTCCGGTTCCCCGTCGGGAACGACCCAACGAGCATCGAGTATTTGTGAATCGAACGAGTCGGTGAATGCGGTGTCAGGTTCGGGGATTTCAAAACGGGTTTCGTCGAACACGGGCCAGCCGTCGACCCAGTCGATACCCGCGATGAAGGTTTCGCGCCCGAGCACGTGGAAACCTGGTGTGGAGCCGCGCGGGCGGGAGCCGAGATAGACAACGGCCCATCGCCCGTCCGGGCCCTCGACAAGATCCGCGTGGCCGACGCTTTGAACCGGGTGCGAGCTGCTTCGGTGAGTGAACACCGGGTTCCAGGGGCACGGTTCGTACGGTCCTTCGGGAGTGGACGCACGGGCGGCGGTGACGCAGTGCCCGCGTTCGGTCCCTCCCTCGGCCAGGAGGATGTACCAGAAGTCACCGATCCGATAAAGGTGCGGACCCTCCGCGGCAGTCATTCCACTGCCCGGCCAGACGGGGTACGAATCTGCCGTCAGCCGTCCGGTGGCGAGATCGATCGGTGCTTGCCTGATGCCCTGCCCGCCGACCGAGAAGTCGAGGAGATGCCAGGTGAGGTAGCACTGGCCATCGTCGTCCCAGCAAAGGTCCGGGTCGATACCGACTGCCTCCGGCACGAATACCGGATCGCTCCACGGACCGGCCGGGTCGTCGGCGTGGACAATCACCTGCCCTGCGTCGAACTCGCTCACGTTTGTCGTAATGAACCAGAACCGGCCGTCGTGATGCCGGAGCGTCGACCCGTACACGCCGGTGGACGGGCCTGTGGTTTCTTTGCGGAATTGTTCCCGGCTGGTGAGGATGTTGCCGATCTGCGTCCAGGTCACGAGGTCCCGGCTGTGGAAGATGGGTGCGCCGGGGAAGTATTCGAAGCTCGAGGTGGCGAGATAGTAGTCGTCGCCCACCCGGCAGACGGTGGGGTCGGGGTAGAAGCCGGGGATGATGGGCTGGACGGCGCCGCTCGAGGTGCGTACAACTTCTGTGGTCTCGATCGTGCTTGTCGGGTCAAACATGCTCGTTCACCGCCTCCGGGCTGCGTCGTCGATGGAGAAGGCAGCGCGCGAGGCCGCCACGACGGCGGCCAGCGCAGCCTTTGTCGTATCCGAGGGCCAGCCTTTCGTCCAAACCCCTTCGGGTAGTTCGTCAATCGCATGGTCGAAGTACGGTGCCAGAAGCTGCGCGATCCGCGTCTCCGCGGGTGAAACGCCGCTGGAGATCGCGGCCTCCACAAATTGGTCCCAGCGCTTTTCATCGTCGACCAGGTCCCTCACCGTGACGATGGGTGACCTGGCAACAGGGGGTTCGGTGACCTGCCAGCTATGGTCTCCGTGTCCAACGGTTTCCGATCCGGAATCCCAGGGCAAATCCACATTGGCGCGGACGCCGACGGGCACTCGAACGGAGAGAGTGAGAGTCCCCTCCGATCGTGACCAGGACACGGATGCCTCGCCATATGGCGTGTCATGTCGCGCGCTCGCGTGGTCGAGCTGAGGCATCGGAAAGGGCCGCACGGAGATCGTTTTGTACCCAGGCGATGACGGGGCTAGTCCAACCACGCGCCGGTGAACCCAATCAACGACACTGCCGAGGGCGTAGTGGTTGAACGAGGTCATGCCGCTCGGGTTGATGGTGCCGTCGGGGAGAAGACTGTCCCAGCGCTCCCACACCGTGGTCGCGCCCATCGTCACCGGGTAAAGCCACGACGGCGCTTCGGTCTGCAGCAGCAGCCGGAAAGCAACATGCGCGTATCCGGCGTTCATCAGCGCATCACAGATGATGGGTGTGCCCACGAAACCGGTAGCGATCCGGAATCCTGCGCCACGCACCAGATCGGCGAGGCGCCGGCCGGCTTCTTCTCTCTGGGAGGCGCTCTCAAGGAGCCCCCACTCCAGTCCGATCGCATAGACGGTCTGGGCGTCGGAGAGGATTCGGCCCGATGGCGTTACGAAGGCGCTCTGGAAGGCGCGACGCACGCGGTCGGCGAGGTCGCGGTAGTGCGTGGCCTGAGCGTGCTGGCCGATCACTTCAGCGGCACGGGCAACAAGATCTGCGGACCGGTAGAAGTGAGCAGTGGCCACGACGTCGGGGTCGGCCTTCGCCGCCGCGGCGTCGTCGTGCGGTGCCGTCGGGTCCAGCCAGTCGCCGTATTGGAACCCTCCCCTCCAGATGAGGTCGCCGCCGGCGACGGACTGCACTTTGTCGACCCATCCGCGCATGCTCTCGAATTGACGGCGCAGGATACCGACGTCGCCGGTGCGCTCCCACAACGTCCACGGGACGATTACGGCTGCGTCACCCCAGGCTGCGGCGGGCGCCGAGGTCAGGGGGGTGCGGAGGATGTCTGGGACGACATGGGGAACGCTGCCGTCGGGTTCCTGCTCTGCGGCGAGGTCCGCGAGCCAGGAGGCGAGGAAACCGGACGAGTCGAACAGGTACGTCGCGGTCGGCGCGAAGATCTGGATGTCTCCGGTCCACCCGAGTCGTTCGTCGCGCTGGGGGCAGTCGGTGGGCACGTCGAGGAAGTTGCCCCTCATCCCCCACACGACGTTCTCGTGGAATCTATTGAGCAGGTCATGTGAGGACGTGAACCATCCGGTGCGTTCCAGATCGCTGCCGATGACGATGGCTTCGAGGTCTGACGGAACGAGGCCGTCGGACCCTGAGATTTCGGCGTAACGGAATCCATGGAAGGTGAGGGACGGCTCGAGCGTTTCGCCCTCGTCGCCGCAAACGAAATAGACGTCGGTCGCGCGGGCGCTCCGCAGCGGCTCAATGCCGAGTTCGCCGGCCTCGAGCACTTCGGCGTGGCGCACGGCGATTTCTGTACCCGGAACGGCGGCACGCGAGCGAAGCCGGACCCAGCCGACCACGTTCTGGCCGAAATCCGCCAGTGTCTTGCCGCTCGGCGACTGCCACACTCGGAGGGCCGGGATCGTCTCCGTCACGCGCATCGGCGGACCGTCCTCGCCGACCAGTTTCTCGAGATCGGCGACTACCTCCTCGACGGGCGCATCAAACCGTGCGTCAGGGTCGCCGCGCATGTCGGTTGTCTGGCCGTCATAGATGTCATCGGCGAGGATGCCGGTCGGTCGCGCATGCCAGGTCTTGTCGGTTGACAGAAGGTAGACAGCACCGTCGGTTGTTGTGACTTCCAGCTGGGCGAGCAGGGCAAGTCGATCGCCGTAGATGGCGCGTTTGCCGAGGAATCCGAAGCGGCCCCGCCACCACCCATTCCCCAGGACGACGTCTAACCGGTTTGTGCCTTCGTGGACGAGGTGGGTGACATCGTAGGCGCGGAAGCGAAGGCGGTGCTGGTACGCGGTCCATCCGGGCGCCAGGACCGTGTCATCGACCGGGCTGCCATTCAGTTGTGCTGTGAAGATTCCGTGGGCGGTCGCGTAGAGCCGAGCGCGCGCGATCGTGCCGGGAACGTCGAGCGTCCCGCGCAGTTCTGGTGCGGCCTGGCGTACTCCCCCGATCCCTACCGGGCTGACGAACCGTGCAGACCAGTCATCGGCCGACAGCAGACCGGCCTCGACAACCGATGGTTCACTCCATGGGCCCCACTCGTCGCCGCGGCGGACCCTCACCCGGACGGACGCCTTTTCACGGGAGCGCAGGGGCTCATCCGGCCAGGGCACGAGGACCTGCTCATCAGACTCGACGGCAATGGTCGTCGTCTCGCCCCCGCGCCTGATTTCCAGTTCGTATCCGTGCTGAACGTACTCGGCGGGTGCGGTCGGGATCGACCAGGAAAGACGCGGGGTCGGCTCGGTGAGACCGAGAGCGGCACCCGGCGCACGATGTTCGAAGCGCACAGGCGTTGGGGCAGAGGAGAGCGTCATATGTTTCCAGACGGGGATAGTGAGATCGGTGGGCGCTGAGTCAGGCGGTCTGCGAATCCAGGGGGGCGGCGGACGCCGCTTCGGCGGCAAGGACGCGGAGTCGCTCGGCTCGGCGAGCACGCTGTCGGGGCGGATCTGCGATCGGCGCCGACATCTGGAGGCGGCGCGTGTACGGATGCTGCGGGTTCGTCGCGACCTGATGTGCGTCGCCGAGCTCGACGATGCGACCGTCCTTCAGGACCGCAATCCGGTCGCTGATGGCGTGCACGACACCGAGATCGTGGCTGATGAAGAGGTAAGCCACACCGGTCGCCTTCTGGAGATCGCTGAGCAGGGCAAGAACACGGGACTGAGTGGTGACGTCGAGTGCGCTGGTGGGCTCGTCACAGACGATGACGGACGGGTTCATCGCCAGAGCACGCGCGATGGCGATGCGCTGACGCTGGCCGCCGGAGAATTCTCTCGGATAACGTGTGCCTGAGTCCGACGGCATGCCGACGGCATCCAGCAGTTCCCGTACCCTCGTTCGCCCCTCACTGACGCCTGCCGCGCGAAGCGGTTCGACAAGAATGCTCTCCACCGTCATGGACGGGTTCAACGACGAGTAGGGGTCCTGGAAGATCACCTGGATTTCTCGCGCGATCTGGCGTCGTCGGGCGCGCGTGATGTTGCTGATCTCCTGTCCCCGGAACGAGATTGTGCCGCCGGTGACCGGAGCGAGACCGAGAATGGCGCGTCCGATCGTGGTCTTGCCTGATCCGGATTCCCCGACCAGGCTGACCGTCTCACCGGCTTTCAGGTCGAGTGACACGTTCTCGATGACGGTCTTGCCGCCTCGCCGGCCCCCGTAACGCACGACAAGATCCTTGATCTGCAGGAGTTGTTCACTCATTGCCGGCCTCCATCAGTTCCACCTTGCGTGATGAGACCAGAAGGTCTCGGGTGTATGAGTTCTGCGGTGATGCGAACAGAGTGTCGACGTCGTTGTGTTCTACGATGCGGCCGTCTTTCATCACACTGACGGAGTCGCAAATGTCGGCGACCACCCCCAGGTTGTGGGTGACGATGATCATGGCGAGGCCGCGTTCGGCGCTGAGTTCGCGGAGCAACTCAAGAACTTCGGCCTGCACGGTTACGTCAAGAGCTGTAGTGGGCTCGTCGGCCACGATAAGTTCCGGCTCTGCAGCGACCGCGCCGCAGATGAGGACGC
This sequence comes from Mycetocola sp. Y171, assembly GCF_056713165.1. NCBI lineage: Bacteria > Bacillati > Actinomycetota > Actinomycetes > Micrococcales > Microbacteriaceae > Mycetocola > Mycetocola sp. Y171. The sequence goes on along the minus strand of NZ_JBWYGX010000002.1, from coordinate 717,295 downwards.
GCTGCGCCATGCCGCCGGAAATCTCGTGCGGATAGAGCCGCATCACCCGTTGCGGATCGTCGATGCCAACCCGCTCGAGAAGACCGAGGAGTTGCTTCTGAGCGACAGATTTCGAGACGCCGGTCGCGGCGCGCAGGCCATAAGTGAGTTGTGCGCCAATCGTGAACGACGGGTCCAGGTTCGACATAGGTTCCTGCGGAACGTAGGCAATTCGACGACCGCGAGCCTTGCGCATGCGTGCGGTGTCTGCCAGCAGATCACGCCCTTCGAAGAAGACGCTCCCGCCAAGGATCACGGCCTCTCGGGGAAGAATGCCGAGAACAGAAAAGGCGAGCTGCGACTTGCCGGATCCTGACTCGCCCACGAGCCCGTGGATCTCACCTCTGCGCACGTCAAGGTCGACGCCGTGGACGACGGGGCGCACATCCTCTGCAGACGTCGGGTACCCGATGCGCAGATTTCGAATCGAGAGGACGATGTCCTGGGCGGGGGTGAGGTCGTTGACCCCGGCGACTCGTTCGTCCTGAGCGGCGCTGGCGAGTGCTCGTCGCCGAGACGGTTTGAGTGCCGCGCTCCGATTGGATGCCTGCAGGGTGTCACGCAGAGCATTGCCCAATAAGACGAAAGCAAGAATCGTCAGGGAGATCAGCAGTGACGGCCAGATGACGTTTGCGGGGTTCACGTAGATGTTCTCGAATGCATCTCTGAGCACTCGTCCCCATGAGGGCTGGGACGGGTCTCCGAGCCCAAGGAAATCGATTCCGGCGAGGATGGCTACCGCGGTCGCCAGAACGAAGGAACTCTGCACAACGACGGGAGCCCGGACGGCTGAGAGGACGTGCCGCCCGACGATGCGTGCGTCAGACAGCCCGACGACTTTTGCCGCATCGATGTACAGCTCTGAGCGGACTGCTATCACCACCGATCGCACAAGGCGATAGAAAGATGGTGCGACGATGACGCCGAACACGGTCATCGACGCCGTGACATTCGGGCCAGTGAGTGCGTACAGCGCGATCAGCATGACGATGCCGGGAAGGGACATGGTCACATCTGCCACGAAGTTAGAGATGGCCTCGAGACGACCGCGGTAGAAGCCGGCCAGCAAGCCGAAAGTCAATCCGAGAATCACGGACACGCCCAACACCAGAACGCAGGCGATGAGTGTTTGCTGTGTGCCCCACATCAACCGCGACAGAATGTCACGGCCCGATGCATCTGCGCCGAGAAGGTGCCCCTCACTGAACGGCGGCGCGTTCGTCGCTGCAAGGTCTGTAGCGTTCGGCGGGTAAGGCGCAAGCCACGGGGTGACGATAGCGACAATCACGATGAAGAGCAGAAAGACGAGACCAAAGACGGCCAGCGGATTCTTCAGCAACGACCGGAAGGTCGAACGTCGCACGCCGCGGCGGGTCAGTGCGGCCGTGCCGTCGGCGTCCGGGTCGAGTTCGTGCTGGTCGATGGTCATCGGATCCTCGATTTCGGGTTGAGCAGACCGGCGACGAAGTCCGCCAGGAAGTTGACGATAAGGACGAGGACAATCGTGAAGATCACGGTGCCCATAACCATCGGTACGTCCCCAGCCAGAGCCGACAGGATGGCGAGCTGTCCCACGCCCGGCAGCGCGAAAGCGTCTTCGACGAAAAGTGCGCCGCCGAGTAGTCCCAGGGTGGTGAGGCTCAGCACAACGAGCCCGGGGCCGGCTGCGTTTCGAAGGACGTGGCGGAAGAGGAGTTGCCACTCTGGAATTCCGCGGGCACGGAGGGTGCGGACGTAGTCCTGTGAAAGGGCGTCTAGCACCGACCCGCGGAACTGGGCGGAGGCGTTTGCGATTGCTCCGATAAGAAGGGCGGTCACAGGGAGTGTCAGCGACCAAATCCACCCCTGGGGATCGTCCGTAGCCCGGATGTACCCGGTGGCGGGGTAGAGCGGCACCGCGATGGCGAATGCGAAGATGAGGCCAATCGCGAGGATGAACGGTGGCACCGCAGCGCCGAGGACGGCGATGAACTGCACGACGCGGTCGAACCATCCCCCATAGAGTGCCGCGGTCACTCCGAGGACAACGCTGATGACAGTTGTGAGAATCATTGTCAGGATGATTAGCGACAAGGTCACCGGCACCCGAGACGACAGCGCGTCCGTGACGGGCTGGCCTGTCGCAAATGACGCGCCGAGGTCGCCCTGGACGACGCCGGCGAGCCAGTTGGAGTATTGAACGATGAGGGGTTGATCGAGCCCCAGCTCTGTAGCGTACGCTGCCACCTGCTCGTCAGTGGCGGTGACTCCGAGGACCGTGCGAGCGATCCCGGTGCCGTCGCTATACATGAGGCAGAAGGTGAGGAAGCTCACGACGAGCAGCACACCGACGGCGCGGACGAGGTTGATAAGAAGAGTGCGTAACATTGCTGGGGCCCGTCAGTGGTTATTTCTGGAAGTCCCGCAGAAGCGGGTGGAGAGCCGCGAAGTCAGACATGGTGGGGACCTTGACATCCGGGTTGTGTGCGTAGAAGCCGTCCGGGTATGCCATCGGGACAAACCAGGCCTGGTCGATCACGTACTGGTTGATCTCACGCTCAGCTGCGATTCGCTCATCACCGCTGGTGGTGAGGACCGTCTGCCAGAGGGCATCGATGGTCGGGTCCGGCTGGTGTGAGACATTCCAGATACCGTCGGTGAGGATGTAGTCCTTGATGTCCTGCAGCGACTCGCCGTAGTTGCCCAGCTGCCAGAGCGGTACGGGGTATTTGCCGCTGAGCAGGTTGGTGATGGCGTCGGGTCCGGTCAGGTTCACCTGCTCAACTTGGATGTTGAGCTGAGCGAGCTGCTCTGTGATGTATGGGAAGAGGAGGTCGTGGTTCTGGCCTTCCATGAACGGGATTTGCAGGGTGAAACCATCTGCAAAGCCGGCCTCTTCCATCAATGCTTTCGCGCCCTCGACGTCGTACGCGTAGGGGTCCTCCGTGATGTCTTCGAGGTAAGCGTCGCTGCCCACTCGGAAGATCTGGTAGGCCGGGTCAGCGAATCCACGATACAGCTCCTTGGCGATCGAATCTCGGTCGAAGACCATGTTCATCGCCTGTCGCACCCGGACGTCGCCGAGCGCAGGGATCTTCTCACCGTTGTGGTCGGTGATGAGGAGACGAGTCGTGACCCCGCGAAGCGTCACGACGTCCTGCCCTGACTTCTGAGCTTCCTCGACATTCGAGGCGTCCGCGAGGGTCCCATCGATCTGACCCGTCTTCAGCGCATTGAGGCCAGCAGTCGAGTCCTTGAACACCTTGAGCTCGAGCGTGTCGTACGGGTACGTGTCCGCGTCCCAGTAGTCGGGGTTCTTCGTCAGCTTGTACGTCGAGCCCTGGGTGCTCGCCTTGGCGTCGTAGATGTACGGTCCCGATCCGACGACCTCTGTGTCGAGCTTGCCTCCCTCGTACGCCTCGGACGACGAGATGTTGGCCTCGCACAGTTGGAGATCCATTGTCGGGACGGGTGCAGGGAACGTGATCGTGATGTTGTTCGCATCCGATGACTCGAATGTCAGGCCCTCGAATCGCGCGTTCACTTCAGCAGCAGCAGTGAGTGCGGCCTCTACGTCGGCTGCGTCGAATTCGCTGCCATCAGAGAACTTCACTCCCTCGCGAAGCTTCAGCGTCGCGGACGTGTAGTCATCGCTGTACTCCCATTCCTCGGCGAGCTGAGGCGAAGGTTTGCCGAACTCATCGCAGATCAGCAGTGTGTCCCACACCGCATCGGCGAACCATCCCTGGTAGCTCGGCTGGATGGTGACGCTCAGTCCCTGCAGGTCAGCTGTCATGCCGAGAACGAGATTGCTCTTTTCCGCGTTTCCGTCGGAACCGGAACGGCCTGCAGGCGCGCAGGCGCTGAGGACCGTGACTGCAGCAAGTGGGATCGCCATTGCGGCGAGCGCGTGCCGTCTGGTGAAACTCATTTCAACTCCTTTGTTGTGACTCTCTTGGTCGGGCGTGCTGTGCCCGGACGAACAATCCGGATTCGAGTGTGGAACGTTCTGGCTTGAGATTAGGCACGGTCAATCCGATAACCAACGGCGACGCCAATTTTTGCGCAACTGCGCCCAGCAGTGCTCGCTCCAGAAGTCTCGCAGTTGAGTCGGTTCCCGTCTGTCCCTGAGTAGGGAATCGCGTTCGCGGTCCCCAAATTTCGCCCTCTGCGCCGCTAATCCCTCTTCCTCGGGCGAGTGTCGGCGGGACGATGGATGGGTTAGCTTGGGGCTGTCGGATTTGCGCAAAAGATTCAAAGGCGGTCGAAGCGATGAGCACTCGAGATGTAAACGTCACCCTCCGCGAGGTCGCCGAGGCGGCCGGAGTTTCCGTGGCGACGGCCTCGCGGGCGCTCTCGGGTCGAGGTGATCTGTCGCGGTCGACTCGAGAGCGTGTCGTCTCGGCCGCCGAGTCGTTGAAGTACGACCGCGGCTCCGTTTCGCGTGGGCGCCCCACAACCCTGGATCCGCGGCTGATCGAGTTCGTTTTGGGAAGCTTCGATGACGCGTGGACGGATGCGATGACGACCGGCGCACGGGAGGCGGCCTTCCGGCTGGGTTTCGACCTGGTTCTGACGCTCGAGCGCTCCGACCCGAGCGACGATTGGCCGACGCGCGTTGCAACTCGCCGGCCCTCCGGCGTCGTGATCGGCATCATCCGTCCGACAACTCGGCAGCTGGACGAAATTCGGGGCCTTCAGATTCCCATTGTCCTCCTCGAGCCCCGCTCCGACCCGGAAGGGGCGCTGGTCAGCGTGGGGACGACGGACTGGCAGGGAGGTTACGACGCCGGTCGCCATCTCGCGGCCTCCGATGTCTCGCGATTCGTTGTGGTGACTGGGGTCCCCCATTATCGCTTTGGGCGCGCACGCGAACAGGGGTTCCGTCAAGCGATCAAGGAGCACCGGCCCGGCGCGGACGTGATACGCGTCGACTCAGAGTGGACACACGCACCACTGACGGAGCAACTTATGCGTTCACTCACGATCGACCCGACGCCGGTCGGGATTTTCGCATGCAATGACGAGATGGCCCTGGCGGTGTACCGCGCGGCGGCCCGGCTGGGTCGACGCATCCCTGATGACGTCAGTGTGATCGGCTTCAACGATGAACCCCGGGCGGCGGCCGCAAACCCGCCGTTGACATCGGTGCGTCAACCGCTACGGGCGATGGCCGCCCGGGCGGTGGAACTGGTCCATGAGCTCCGCCTGCACGACGACAACCGCCATGAGCGCGTCGAGCTTCCGAGCGAACTCATCGTGCGCGGCTCCACGTTGCCGGCTTCCAAGCGGTAGGGAGCCGTGGGGCTGAACCTATGGACGTCCGATTTCAGCGGGCTGGCGATCAAGCCTCCGACGATGTGACGACGCGGATTGCCGTGTAGGCGCGCGCGGGCAAGTCCACCCGGACAACGCCAGAGTGTGTTCCGGGCACCCGGTCGATCGTCATTGCCCAGGTGTCGATCACGTCGATAACCGCCGTCTGCCCGGCCGTGACACGTATGTCCCGGTATCGCGGGCGATGGCCTCCGTAGTAGGTCACGACATAGCCGTCGGCGCCGCCCGACGGGAAGTCCCAGTCGCTCGGGAGCGGGTCAATCCGTCCCGTCGGTGACGCGTCGACGATCTCGCGGAGGAACGCCAGCCGCGGGAGGCTGTCGCCCTGCAGCGTTCCTCCTTTGGACCACCACAAGATGTCGTCCTCGGAGTAGTAGGTTTCGCCGTGGGTGAGGTATCCCCCGTACATGGTCGCGTCCCAGAATCGTCGGACCATCTCCTCAGCCGGGAGGTTCCCCCAGCCCTGGTCGATGTCGCCTTCGTAGCCGGATTCGTCGATGACAACGGGCTTCCCCCACTGGCGCTTCCAGCGTGCGACGGACTTGCCGATCGTGTAATCGCCGCGCTGGATGCTGCAATGTGTCGCCCAGTCGGCGGAGTAGTCGAAGAGGTCCACCCAGTTGTGGATCGACAGGGGGTGGCCGCTCGGATCGTTCGCGCGGACCAGCCGCGCGAGGCGGTCCCAGTCGTCCCGGTTCTTAGTGGTGATCAAGTCGTACTCGTTGGCCATCGACCACCAGACGTTCGGGAACGCCGAGAGGCGCCGCGTGACGTAGGTGACGTAGCGGTCATCCGCGGTGGCGCCCAGGGTGGCGAAGCCCCACCGGTCGTAGGGGTGGAACAGGATCAGGTCCGCTTCGATGCCGAGCTCGTCGAGTTGATCGATGCGCCGTTCCAAGTTGGCGAAGTAGTCCAGGTCGAACCGCGTCGTATCCCATGTCCCCGACTCGTCCCTGGGAAAGACAAAACGGTCGGGTTCGTTCGCGTTGAACATGAACGATTTGGGGAACAGACCCATGCGGATCTTATTGAACGGTGCGTCGGCGAGTGACTTGAGGGTCTGATCCTGGAGTGTGTCCTCCTGGTGTGTCCAGGCGTACGCGGTGGTCCCGACCGGGATGTGTGGCGTGCCGTCCGCGTAGGCGAAGTGGCCACTCTCAACGACACGGACAGGACCCCGCGTCGACGATGGCCCAATGTCGACCCCGCCCGTTACCCCATCGAGCGAACGCGCATTGGATGCCGTCGTGAACTCCCAGTGTCCCGGTACGGGTGGGAGGAAGCGCAGGCGGTATCTGCCGTCGCCGTCGTAGAAGCCGCCCACGGTCATCGCGTCGTCGCCAAGGCGGAAGGTGGCGCTCAGGTCCACGTCGACGAACGGGTTGCCGTGCGACGGGCCGTGCAAAACGACTTCGGCGCGACGGTGCAGCGGCGTCTCGGCTACCGGCGTGACGACGGCACTGCCACGGGCGATCGTTTCGGGCTCGTAGTCGTCGGCCGGCACGATGACCGGCTCCACCACGGGTCGAGGACTGAGATCCTCGTATCCGACGACCGCGTCCATAATCTGCTGCACGCGCGGGTCATCGTCACCGAGGATGAGCGAAAGAATCGGCGCGGACGGGAAGTCTGCGAGATTGACCACCATCGGCGAGTCAAGCACCTCCGGCGCGATGGAGCGCAAAACGGCAACAGCATCGCCGTGTGCGAGCACGGCAGAGATGGGTGTGGATCGCTCGATCGTGCGCAAGGGGATACTCCTCGGGTGTGGGTCATTTCTTCGCCGCCCGGGCCGGACGTCATCGTTCTGTCCAAGGCTGTCAAACGCGCGGGCTGGTCGCCACTGCTTGCGCAAAAAGCGTCATCGGCCGCCGATCGCCCACGATCCGCTCTTCTGCGGACTCCCGTGGGAGCTCGACGCCCGCGAACCGCGGATGGACAAACGCCTCGCGGTGAGACATCCGTCCATCCGTCGTCAGCGACTACTGAGTTACAACGACCCGCACACGGTCGATGTTCTGCAGCAGCGCGTAGTCCGCGTCTACGTCGCCGTTGCGCTCCGCCGTCACCCTGACGCCCACGAAGTAGGTGCCAGGCTCGGTGAAGGTGTGTTTCGTCGACACGGTCGCGTTCTTCTTCGGCTTCACGGCCGCACCCGTGACGTACGAGCCGTCACTCTCGAAGTCCCACTCCGCCGCGGTGATCTGGCCGCCACCCTCCGGGGTGCGCGCGGCCGCGACGAGCGGTACCGCCCGACCGACCTTCGCCGAGATCACCTCGCCCCCGCCCGAGGTGATGTCGACCGACGGCTGGAGGCCGTCACGCTTCTGCGCCTTGTCGGTGATGACGATCTGGGAGTCCTTGATCGTATATGCGGTGGACGCCGGTGCCGGCACGCCCTCCTCGACCCACGCCGCGACATCACGCAGCGCCTGCTCGACCATGCCGTACCAGTCGACCAGGTACGTCGCTCGTTCACCGGCGGGTATAGCGTCCTGATGGTCGGCATGGTCGGTGAAGTAGACGCGGTATGCGTCGGACGCCGCCGAGCCCAGACTGGCCTCGACCTGCTTGCGGTACCAGTCGGTGTGGATTGGCAACGCGTCCGTGTCGTAGAGGTTCGAAACGGCGATTACCTTGCCGTTGACCGATCCGTCGAAGGCTGCGAAACCCGAGACGAAGCCAGAGAAGCCGGGCTCGCTGACTGGGCGCTGCGGGTAGATCGGGGTTCCGTCGGCGTTGCGGAACTGGTCGAGCGCGATCCATCCCGTGCCGTCCGCCGGCAGTTGGTACCGGTAAGCGAAGCGCTTGGCGATGTTCCAGCGATGTCCGACGGTGTCGCCCATTTCGGCGAGCTCAGCGCGCACGCGCTCGCCGAGCGGAGTGTCCTCGGTGCCGAGGTAGCCGGGAGTGTTCCAGAAGTCGTCGACGTAGGTCGGGTCGTAGGACAGCGGTTGATCGTTGTTGAGCCCGGCGGTGCCGTAGAACTGCTTGTCATAGCCGAGCAGGTAGTCCGGGTTCTCCCAGGCTTTGACGGGGACGCCGAGTTTCGATACTTCGGTGAAGGCTGCGCTCTCGGCCTCATCGAGAACCGCGTAGGGGTTTCCGGTCCCGCCGGGCATCAGCGCGTCGCGGATGGCGTCAGCCTTGTCGGCGAGAATGAGCTCCGCGACGGCCCGTCCGTTGAAGTTGTAGCTGTTCGGCGTGGGCACGGCCTGCACCATCGGCACGAAGCCCTGCCACACACCGTCGGTGTTCTCAGCCGCGCCGACTGTCTGGAAGGACCCGCCACTCGGGCCGTAGAGGTAGCCGAAGATCTCGCCATCGCTGCCGTAGTACTCCGCCGCGACGGTCTCGGCGAATTTCGCCGCCGCTGCCGCATGACGATAGCCAAGCGAAAGCGAGGTGTTGCCGGCCTGCACGGCGTAGCCACCGCTGCCGAGCGCGAAACCGATCGCCCGGTCGGTCGCCTCGGCCAGGTTCACGCCCGGTGTAAAGACGGCCGGGTAGGTGTATTGGAAGAACCTTCCGTCCCACTCGGCCTTATCCGCCTCGGCGTGGAGGTAAATCGTAAATTGGATGTTGGTTCCCTCGAAGTGGCCGGACACCCTGCGGTGGGGCACCGGCGAGGTCTGGTCAGTCTCAGCGTCGATGACCGGGTGCGCGTAGGTGGGGTCGACGCAATCAGCGGTCACCTGCATCGGTTTGCCGAAGCCGGGGTCGGTGCACGTTGCCGGCTGAGCCATGGCAGGGACGGCGGGCAGCAGCGCGGCCGAAAGCGCAAGGGCGGCGCCGAACGCGATCGGCGCGCGGCGCATGAGGTGGGTTTTGGGCACGGGGGCTCCTCCAGCATCTTTGATGGTTGGCCGCCACGCATTCGTTGGCGGCAGGTCCCGGCATCCCGACTGCTTCGAAGAGATGCCGAACAGCGACCGACACTATGGGCGGCGCGATGGCGAAGCAATGAAAAGGCGGCCTTTTGCGCAACACCGAGGCGCTGGCACAGACGGCAGGCAGCGCGAACGGTTGCCGTGTTCGAAAGGTGATCTTGCCGTGTGAGCCCAGCTCTATCTTGCTTCGTACCAGGGGATCGTCCTCAGTCCGAGGAACAGGGCACAGCCGACCGGGTCACCGTCGGTCTGTTCGCGACTTCAACCAGGCTTCGACGTTCGCTCGGCTGTAGCGCAAGTGCTTGCCAAGCTGGTCGCCTTCGGGCCGGTGCCCTCGAGACGCCAGTGATAGATCGTCTCCGTGGACAGCTGCAGATACTCTGCGAGCTCGTCGACGGTGAGATAGTCCCCGAGCCTCTCGATGAACCGAGCGGGCGGATACGTGGTCGGAACTGATGAGGTGCTCATATTCTTTATGAGTGCGGCACGAACCCTGGTTCGCCGCTGTCCGACATGATCGCGTGTGGATCGCTGTGGATCGCGGGGGGATTTCAAAAAAGGCCCCAAAAAGGCCCCAAAATTGAAGAAAAAACCCCTGAGAACTTTAGGTTCATCAGGGGTTTTGGTGGATCTGAGGGGATTCGAACCCCTGACCCCCTGCATGCCATGCAGGTGCGCTACCAGCTGCGCCACAGACCCATTCGGTTGCTCTGATCTCTCGGAGCAACCTGATTAGATTACTACAAAATCCGCCCGGTCACGAATCGGCACTGCCGATCGGCGAGCCGTGTCGCTATTCCGCTACGGCGGGCGCTGCGACCGCGATCGGAACGACGGGGCAGTCCTTCCAGAGGCGTTCGAGCGAGTAGTACAGGCGCTCTTCCTCGTGGAAGACATGCACGACGAGGTCGCCAAAATCGAGGAGGATCCAGCGGCCTTCGGAACGTCCTTCACGGCGGAGAGTCTTGTGCCCGGCCTCGTTGAGCTTGTCTTCGATCTCACCGGCGACGGCGACGACGTTGCGCTCGCTCCGGCCTGTGGCGATGAGGAAGATGTCGACGAAGGGCAGTGGCCCTGACACATCGAGGGCGACGAGATCTTCTGCGCTCTTGTCCAGGGCTGCTGATGCAGCGATGTTGAGCTGCTCGATGGTTGATTCGCGTGCTGTCACGTGATGGATACCTTTCCGTTGATTATCGCGACTGGAATGCGCCGGCCGCGATACCGACGATGATGACAGCCAGCACTGCGACGGCGAGGACGCCGGCGGTGATGGCCAGGATGAGGAGCAGCCTGTTGCTGCGCGCTGGAGCCGGAGGCGTGATGACGTCACGCGTCGCGGTGTGGGTGCTGACCGCCTTGCTGGCCGAAACCGGGGTTCCGGCGGTGGCAGGACGAGCCTCGTCTTCGGCGTCGAACATCGCATCGATGTCGCTCTTGTCGAAGTGGTCGGGATGACCGCCGTTGGATCCCATCCCCGACGGCAGATCGATGGAACCGGTCACGACGACGTTCCCGTTCGCCGAGAGCGGGCCGGTCAACGGGTGCGAGTTGGGCATGATCGGGAGGATGATCGAGCTCGTGCTGACGCCGCTTCCGGCCTCCTCGAGCCCGCGTGCGATGATCTGGTCGAACGGTTCGTCCGTGCGCGGCGCTGCCGTCTCGGCCGGAGCGACACCGTCGAGAACGCCCTGTCCGAAGTTGCTGGCCAGCTGCGGCGCGTCGTCGTCCTTCTTCGACGCCTGCGCTGTCACCGCGGGGCCGAAGGCGGATTCGGGGTGAGGGGCGAGAATGAGGTCGATCGGTTCCTGCGCCGGGCCGTGGTCATCGCCCGGAACGACCTCCGCGTCGACGATTTCAGGTTCCGCGACGGCTTTCTGCGCCGACGACGGTACGAATGAAGGCATTCGGCTGACCGACGGCGTCTGGCCGCCGTTCTTTCTACCCTGTCGTGGGGTCGCAGGCTGGGTCGCCTCGGTGATTCCTGCGTCGGCCTCAGGATCCTGCTCGACGGTCTCGTTCACGGCCGGTTCCGCCGCGGCATCCGACTCAGGGCTTTCCGGGGTGATGACGCCGACGGATGCCGTTCGCACGCGCTCGAGGTCTCGCGCCTGGCGGCGCGTGAGCGGCCTGCCCTCCGCCTCGGCTTCTTCGAGCGCGGCGACCTCGCGGGTCGACAAGCCCGGTTCCGGCGGTGCCGGGTTGACCTCGGGAATGTCTCCCCCGGCGACCGGGGACGTCGTCGACACACGCCTGGAGCGCGTCTCGGTGGGTGCACTGGGCTCGGTCGTTCGCTGCTGCTCACGCAGCTGGCGACGAGAGAGCGGTTGCTCGTCGGGCAGCGGGGTCATGCATTACTCCGATATAGGTGGTGTTTGGTGATGTACTGAACGACACCGTCGGGAACCAAATACCAGACCGGGAATCCCCGGCTCACCCGGCTCCGACAGTCTGTGGACGAAATCGCCAGGGCCGGAACTTCCAACAAGCTTACGTCCTGCTTCGGCAATCCTGAAACGCTCAAGGCGTGTCCCGGACGACTCACAGCCACGAAATGGGCGAGGGACCAGAGCTCCTCGACGTCTTTCCAGCTGAGGATCTGTTCGATGGCGTCCGCACCGGTGATGAAGAAGAGCTCGGCGTCCGGCCTCGCCTGGTGCAGGTCGCGCAGCGTGTCGATCGTGTATGTCGTTCCCTGCCGGTCGACGTCGACCCTGCTGACGGTGAACCTGGGGTTCGATGCCGTGGCGATGACGGTCATCAGGTAACGGTGTTCTGCCGAGGTCACGACGTTCTTGTGCCAGGGCTGGCCGGTGGGCACGAAGAGGACCTCGTCGAGGTCGAACGACTGCGCCACTTCGCTGGCTGCCACGAGGTGGCCGTGGTGGATGGGATCGAAGGTACCGCCCATCACTCCCACCCGAGGTGGGCGCGGCAGATCTGCCATTGGGGGCTAGTGGCCGGTTCCTCGGGTGGAGCCGGTACGCTCGCGCGCGGCAACACGGCCGCCGTGGCGGTTCGCGACATCACGGTAGCTGAAGGTCGCCACGCCCAGGAACAGGAAGACGATGAGCGCGATCACACCGAACATCCAGGCCGGCATCGGCAGTTCCGCGTGCTGCGTCGCTTCGGCGATCAGGATTGTCGCAAACGACATGTGTACTCCATTCGGTTCTCTGCGCTCGTCGGCGCCATGACAAGTCTACCGACTATGCACGTACCTGGCCTGTACCCCGAACGGTCCACTTCGTACTTGTCAGCTCGGAAACACCCATCGGACCCCGCGCATGCAGTTTCTGCGTCGAGATCCCGACCTCAGCGCCAAACCCGAACTCACCCCCGTCAGTGAACCGCGTGGACGCGTTCACCATCACGACGGCTGAATCGACCTCGGCCAGGAACCGCTCGGCTGTTGCGACGTCCTCGGTGATGATCGACTCGGTGTGCCCGGTCGAGTACCGGCGGATGTGGTTGAGGGCGTCGTCGAGTCCGTCGACGACGCGTACCGAGATGTCGAGGCTCATGTGCTCGGTCGACCAGTCGTCGTCTGTCGCGGGGACGGTCCCTGCGACGAGACCGGCTGCCGCATCGTCGGCGTGGATCGTGACACCGGATGCCGCGAGCCGGCCGAGCACGGACGGCAGCAGCCGTTCGGCGGCGGCGCGGTGCACAAGCACGGTCTCGACCGCGTTGCAGACGCTGGGGCGTTGCACCTTCGCGTTGTGCACGATTTCGGTGGCCCAGTCGAGTCTGGCGGATTCGTCCAGGTAGATGTGGACGACGCCGGCGCCGGTCTCGATCACAGGAACCTTCGACTCGGTGACGACGGCCTGGATGAGGGATGCACTCCCGCGTGGCACGAGTACGTCGACGAGACCGCGAGCCTGCATGAGCTGTGTCGCACCTTCTCGCCCGAAATCATCCACGGTCTGTACGGCGTCGGCAGGCAGCCCGACGGCCTCGAGTGCGTCGCGGATGACCGCGATGAGCTCACGGTTGGTGTTCTCTGCCGCCGTACCGCCGCGGAGGACGACGGAGTTGCCGCTCTTCAGCGCGAGTGCTGCGATGTCGATGGTGACGTTCGGCCGGGCTTCGTAGATCGCGCCGACGACACCGAACGGAACCCGTACCTGGTCGATCTTGACGCCGTTGGGGAGCTTCGATCCCCGGACAGTCTGCCCGATCGGGTCGGTCAGGGCGGAGATCTCCCGCACAGCGGCGGCCAGCGCCGCCACTCTGGCTTCGTCGAGGCGCAGTCGGTCGAGCAGTCCGGGTGCGAGTCCTGACTGCTGGCCGTTCTCCAGGTCGACGGCGTTCGCGGCGAGAACACGCCCTGTTGCGGCGACGACGCCGACGGCGAGTGCTTCGAGCGCGGCGTTCTTGAGGTCGCCATTCGCTGTCGCAAGGGCTCGGGACGCAACCCGTGCGCGTTCCAGTCGCGCCCGGACGCCGGCGGCGACGTCGCCAGGAGTGGTCGAGGCGGGCGATGACGGCAGAGTTGTGGTCATGCCTTCGATTTTAGCCAGCGCCGCGCGCGAAGCGTGACCGGTCAGCCTCGAGGGGTGGGCTCGAACCAGGTTCCGATGTCGTCACCGTTGAGGGCGCGGGCGACCAGGCCTGTAGACGTGATCAGCACACCGGCTCCCGCTTCGGCGGCGAGCCGCGCAGCAGACACCTTGGTCGACGCTCCCCCGGTGCCGACCCCTGCAGCGCCGATGTCGCCGAAGGTGACCTGACTGAGGGCGTCACCGGCGGCGACCGTCGGGATCAGTTCGGCCCCGGGTTCGGACGGAGGTTTCGTGTACAGGGCGTCGACGTCGCTCAGCAGTACAAGAGCATCGGCGCCGACGAGGACCGAGACGAGCGCGGCGAGCCTGTCGTTGTCGCCGAAGCGGATCTCATGCGTCGCGACCGTGTCGTTCTCATTGACGATGGGCAGGATGCGCAGGGCGAGAAGACGTTCCATCGCACGCTGCGCGTTGCTCCTGTGCGCGTCGATCTCGAGGTCACCGGCCGTGAGGAGCACCTGCCCGGCGACGATGTCGAACCGGTCGAGGCTGTCCTGGTAGCGGTAGATCAGCACGTTCTGCCCCACCGCCGCAGCGGCCTGCTGCGTGGCGAGGTCGACCGGCCGTGAGGTCAGCTGAAGATACGGCATCCCGATCGCGATCGCACCGGATGACACGAGGATGATCTCAGTGCCACGCCCATGCGCCTCGGCGAGAGCGTCGACGAGGTGGGTGATCTGACCGGCGTTCTTCCCGCTGATCGACGACGAACCCACCTTGACGACGACACGACGTGCTGAACGGATGCCGTCACGACCGGTGAGCGCCATGTCCTACTTTTCCTCGTCAGCGCCTGCTGCTGCGGCGGCCTGCTCGTCTGCCTCGTACTGGTCCCGCCACAGCCCGGCTTCGCGCTCGCGGACGAGCTCGGCCCTGGCTTCGGTCTTCGCATCCATGCGCTCGAAGTACTCCTCGCGGCGCTGGTTGCGCGTGGGACGGTTGTTGGCGTCGAGCCTGGCGTCCAGACCACGCGGTGTGGTGATGAGCTCCGCAGACGACGTGAGAGTCGGCTCCCAGTCGAAGACGACGCCGTTGTCCCGGCCGATGATGACCGTCGAACCGCCGACGGCGCCCGCCTTGAACAGGCCGTCCTCGACGCCGAGCTTCGCGAGCCGGTCGGCGAGGAAGCCGATGGCTTCTTCGTTGGTGAAGTCGGTCTGCTGAACCCAGCGCTCCGGCTTGGCACCGAGCACGCGGTAGATGTTGCCGTAGCTTCCACCCTCGACGAGGACAGTGAACTTCGACTCGTCGACGGCCTTCGGGCGAATGACGATGCGCGGACGCTCGGCGGCTTCGACGCGGCGCGCCTCACGCTCGGTGGCGACAAGGTCGCCGAGGGCGTAGGAGAGCTGGCGGAGGCCTTCGTGGCTCACAGTGGAGATCTCGAAGACGCGGTACCCGCGCGCCTCGAGGTCTGGTTTCACGAGCTCAGCGAGCTCACGTCCCTCAGGGACGTCGATCTTGTTGAGGGCGACGAACTGCGGCCGATCGAGCAGGGGCAACTGGCCCTCGGGGACCGGGTAAGCGCCGAGCTCGCCGAGGATGATGTCGAGGTCGGTGAGCGGATCGCGACCGGACTCGAGGGTTGCACAGTCCAGGACGTGGACGAGGGCGGAGCAGCGCTCGACGTGGCGGAGGAACTCGAGGCCGAGTCCCTTGCCTTCGCTCGCGCCTTCGATCAGGCCGGGAACGTCAGCGACGGTGTACCGGTTGTCGCCGGCCTGGACCACGCCGAGGTTCGGGTGGAGGGTCGTGAACGGGTAGTCGGCGATCTTCGGCTTCGCGGCGGACATCGCGGCGATGAGGCTGGACTTTCCTGCGGACGGGTAGCCCACGAGAGCGACGTCTGCCACGACCTTGAGTTCGAGGGTGACATCACCCTCCCAGCCGAGCGTTCCGAGAAGCGCGAACCCGGGCGCCTTGCGCTTCGTGGTGGACAGCGCGGCGTTGCCGAGTCCGCCCTGCCCGGCCTGGCCGACGACGTATCTGACGCCAGGTTCGGTGAAGTCGATGAGTTCGTTGCCGTCGGCATCCTTGACGACGGTCCCGACGGGGACGGGGAGTTCGAGCTCTTCACCGGTCGTACCGCTGCGGTGGTCGCCCATGCCCGGGCCGCCGTTCTGCGAGCTGCGGTGCGGCGAACGGTGGTAGTTGAGGAGCGTGGTGACCTGAGCGTCGGAGACGAGGACGATGTCGCCACCGTTGCCTCCATTGCCGCCATCAGGACCGGCCAGCGGCTTGAACTTCTCTCGACGAACAGACACACATCCGTTACCGCCGTTTCCAGCACGCAGGTGCAGTGTCACCTGATCGACGAATGTGGCCACGAGAGCCCTCCAAATACCTTGTACTTCACGAAAATCGCTGCTTGATAAAAAACTCAGGGGCGAGCCGAAGCTCGCCCCTGAGATGAAACCAACGGATGCCTATTCGGCAGCTGCCGTCACAATGTTGATGACCTTGCGGCCGCCCTTGGCGCCGAACTCGACCGAACCGGCCGAGAGAGCGAACAGGGTGTCGTCGCCGCCGCGTCCGACGTTGACGCCGGGGTGGAAGTGCGTGCCGCGCTGACGGACGATGATCTCGCCCGCAGAGACAACCTGACCACCGAAGCGCTTCACGCCGAGGCGCTGTGCGTTCGAGTCGCGACCGTTGCGAGTGGAACTCGCGCCCTTTTTGTGTGCCATGTCTGTTCTCCCTCAGGCTCTACTTGATGCCGGTGATCTTGACGCGGGTGAGCTCCTGGCGGTGCCCCTGACGCTTCTTGTAACCGGTCTTGTTCTTGAACTTCTGGATGTGGATCTTGGGGCCGCGCAGGTTCTCGATGAACTCGGCGGTGACCTTGACCTTCGCAAGCTTCTCGGCGTCGGTGGTGATGTTGTCACCGTCGACGAGCAGGACGGCAGCCAGCTGGACCTTGCCGTCCTTGATGTTCTTGACCCGGTCCATCGTCACAATGGTGCCGACCTCAACCTTTTCCTGCCGACCACCGGCGCGCACTACTGCGTAAACCACTTCACGTACTCACTTCTCTGGGGAGCTCTCGCTCCGAGCTCAATCTGTCAAAGGAAAATTCACTGTGCGGTAGACCCCAGCGGGAAGGGAGGTCAAGCTGACAGAAAACCATGGGCAAAACGCGGGATAAGCCAACGTGCACCAACAGGCAACTTTACTTCATCCCACCCAATCCCACAAATGCAGCGGATGCCGTGTCGCGCCTTCCTAGAATTCTCCCATGACAGTCCTCATCGACCCGCCACGCTGGCCGGCCCACGACACTCTCTGGAGCCACCTGGTCAGCGACGCGTCGCTCGAGGAACTGCATGATTTCGCCGGTGCCAATGCGATCCCCGAACGTGGATTCGACCTCGACCACTATGACGTCCCGGCCTCACGGTACGACGCTCTGGTCGCCGCGGGGGCTGTCCCGGTCGACGGCCATGAACTCGTTCGGCGCCTGATCCGGAGCGGACTTCGCGTCACGGCCAGGGAGCGACGGTCGTTGTGATGCAGAACGACGGCCGCCCCGTCCAGGAGCGGCCGCCGTTCGTGTGAGTGCTACTCGCCCTGTGAGCGGTTCGCGTCCGCGTCGTACGCGACAGGAGTTCCGGTCAGCGCAGCCGTCGTCACACGACGGCGACGTGCCCGGCCCTTGCCTGGCTGCTTGGGCTCGGGGAGCGCGTCCAGCACCGAGCCGAGAAGGTCCTCGGCTGCGCGGGCGGTGACCCGCTGCTGCGGCTGGCGGGCCGGTTCGATCGGGATGTCCAGGATCGCGAGCGACGGGGCATCCGTCGACTCGGTGCGCTCAGGAGTCTCCGTCTGCTGGTCGGCCGTTTGTGCCGGCTGCCCCTGCTGGGACTTCTGCGACCGGCGACGATCGTTGCGACGGTCGTTGCGCGACTCGTTCCTGTCGTTCCTGTCGTTGCGCGAATCGTTGCGTGAATCATTGCGGCGTTCGGCGGCGGGAGCGACCGGTGCCTCTGCGGCCACCTCGTCGTCGACGTGGTGAGCGATAGTCGACGCAGCGATCTTGGCCAGCGCGTTCTTCGCGTCATCCGTGATGGCGTGCGTGGGGACCTTCGGCGCGTTCGAGTTTCCGTTCGACCCATTTCCGTTCGACCCGGATGAGTTCCTGGAGTCTCCGCCGCCTGAGGCCTTGCCCCGGCGTTTGGTCTCCGGCTGCGGGCTCTGGCGGTGCTTCACGACCGGGTCGTGGTGGATCACGACGCCGCGACCTGCACAGACCTCACACGGCTCGCTGAAGGATTCGAGCAGGCCGAGGCCGAGCTTCTTCCTGGTCATCTGCACGAGACCGAGAGAGGTGACCTCTGCCACCTGGTGCTTCGTCCTGTCGCGGCTGAGGCACTCGATCAGGCGTCGAAGCACGAGGTCGCGGTTGGATTCGAGCACCATGTCGATGAAGTCGACGACGATGATCCCTCCGATGTCGCGCAACCGGAGCTGACGGACGATCTCTTCTGCGGACTCGAGGTTGTTCTTCGTGACGGTCTCTTCGAGGTTTCCGCCGGAACCGACGAACTTGCCGGTGTTGACGTCGACCACGGTCATGGCCTCTGTGCGGTCGATGACGAGGGAACCACCGGACGGCAGCCAGACCTTGCGGTCCAGCGCCTTCTCGATCTGCTCGGTGATGCGGTACTCGTCGAACGCGTCTCGCGTTCCCTCGTACCGTTCGACCCGTTCGAGCAGGTCGGGGGCGACACTGCGGAGGTAGCTCTCGATGACTTCCTGGGCCTCGTCGCCTGCGATCAGCATCTTCTGGAAGTCTTCGTTGAAGACGTCACGGACGATCTTGATCAACAGGTCCGGCTCGCTGTGCAGCAGTGCGGGCGCCTGGACGCTCTCCATCTGCTTGCTGATCTCGGCCCACTGGCTGATCAGGCGGTTCACGTCGAGCGTGAGCTGCTCTTCGGTCGCACCCTCAGCAGCGGTACGCACGATGACGCCGACGTTGTCCGGGAGGACTTCCTTGAGGATCTTCTTCAGGCGGGCACGCTCGGTGTCGGGAAGCTTGCGTGAGATCCCGTTCATCGAGCCGTTCGGCACGTAGACCAGGTAGCGGCCAGGAAGCGAGACCTGGCTCGTGAGGCGTGCACCCTTGTGGCCGATCGGGTCCTTGGTGACCTGGACGAGAACGCGGTCGCCCGGCTTGAGCGCCAGTTCGATCCGGCGGGGCTGGTTGCCGGTCTCGGCGGCATCCCAGTCGACCTCGCCTGAGTACAGCACGGCGTTACGGCCACGGCCGATGTCGACGAACGCGGCTTCCATGCTCGGGAGCACGTTCTGCACGCGACCGAGGTACACGTTGCCGATGAGCGAAGCTTCCTGGTTGCGGGCGACGTAGTGCTCGACGAGGACACCGTCTTCGAGGACGCCGATCTGGATGCGCCCGTTCTTGGAACGGACGACCATCTTGCGGTCGACGGACTCGCGTCGGGCGAGGAACTCGGCCTCGGTGACGACGGGACGGCGGCGGCCGGCATCGCGACCGTCACGGCGGCGCTGCTTTTTGGCCTCGAGCCGAGTCGAACCCTTGATCCGCTGCGGTTCTGTGATCAGTTCCGCTTCGCGCGGCTCGCGCGGCTGGCGTACCTTGACGACGGTGTTGGCCGGGTCGTTCTGGTTCGAGCGGCGGTCGTCGTTGGATCGGCGACGGGCACGACGGCGGACCGTCGAAGGCTCATCGGCGTCCTCGTCCTCGTCGTCTTCGTCGTCCTGCCGTGCGCGGGGCGGGAGCGGCTTGACGTCGGGGGCCTGGAAGAAGAGGGCCGTGGTCGGGGCGCCGGTGAAGACCGGGAGGGCCGGTTCGGCCGGGGTCTCTTCGGCGGCCTGCTCAGCGGCATCCGTGTCGTCAGCAGGCGTCGCATCCGAAGACGGCGCCTCAGTGGTCTCGACGGCTTCTGCAGCCGTGTCTGGAGTGTCAGCACCGGTTCCGGTGGTCACCGGCTCCGTCTCGTCTGTCACCTGGTCATTGTTGCTGTCTGAATTTTTATTCACCATTTCTGGTGGACTCCTCATCCGGCGGGGCGACCGCGCCGCCCTTCCGGGAATTATCGAGCGGATGGCCGCTTCCGCGTGCCTCCCGCAAATCCTGTATGTGAGCGGCCGGCCCTCTGGCTCTAGCCCCACACCTTCTGTGTCGATCGTTCTGATCGACGAAACACTGTTTCCATCGAACACCGGTTCTGTGCCGTTTCGTTACGAGCACTGACCCGATAAGCCTTCTGTTGTACGAGCCCAGGGCGCGGCCCTGTCCTCGTCCTGCCATTATCGCACGGACCGGCCGTCGGGGCGCGACCACGCGCTCGACACGAACGGTGTCGTGCGATAATCCGAGGGTGAGCCCCCGTGAAACCGCACAACGCCCCGTGGGCCTCGGGATCTTCCTCATCGTCGCCGGCGTCATCGGCTGGATGGCCGCATTCGCGCTCACCATGGAGAAGTTCCACCTCCTCGAATTCCCGGATGCGTCACTGTCGTGCGATTTCAGCGTGCTGGTGCAGTGTGGTGCGAACCTCGCCTCCTGGCAGGGTTCTGTCTTCGGGTTCCCCAACCCGATCCTCGGACTCACCGGCTGGGTGGCGCCCATCGTCGTGGGGGCGGCGCTCCTCGCCGGCGCCCGTTTCGATCGCTGGTTCTGGCTCCTGTTCAACGCCGGAGTGGCGGCGGCGCTCGTGTTCGTGATCTGGCTGATCTCGCAGAGCATCTTCGTGCTCGGGACGCTGTGCCCGTGGTGCATGGTCACCTGGGCCGTGACGATTCCCGTGTTCTGGGCGGTGACGCTGCGGAACCTTGCCGCGGGGACTATCCCGGCTTCGCGGCGGATTCGGCGGGCCGCCAGCGCCCTCAACGGCTGGATCGTCATCCTCACGCTCGCCTGCTACGTCGTCGTCGCCGTGCTCGCGCAGCTGCGGCTGGACGTGCTCGCGACCCTCTGACGCCGGCTCGCCGCGTGTGTGGGCCGCCGCCGGCATCCGGTCGTTGGGCGCGACGATTCATCCGTCGCGTGTGCAGACTTTCCACCCACGAAACCGACAAACGCGACGGATGAAACGGATGCAACCAGCCGGCCGCGCGGTTCATCCGTCGCATGTGCAGGGTTTTCGCACCAGAAACCGACAAACGCGACGGATGAACCCTCGGTGGCTTCTAGCCGATCGTTCGCTGCACGCAAAGTGCGGATTCGCGACCGCATGCCGTCCGTTTGTGACACGCGAACCGCATGCCGTCCGTTTGTGACACACGAACGGATGCCGCGACGCCGCATCCCCACTGCTTCATCCGTCGCGTATGCAGGGTTTTCGAGAACGAATCCGACATACGCGACGGACGAACGGGGCCAGCCGGAGCATAAACGCAAACGGCGGCACCCGGAAAACTCCGGATGCCGCCGTCGGAAAAGCGTGGACGCTACTTGAACCAGAGCGAGAGCTCGCGCGCCGCTGACTCGGGGCTGTCCGAGCCGTGCACGAGGTTCTGCTGAACCTTGAGGCCCCAGTCCCTGC
Organism: Mycetocola sp. Y171; assembly: GCF_056713165.1. Lineage (NCBI taxonomy): Bacteria > Bacillati > Actinomycetota > Actinomycetes > Micrococcales > Microbacteriaceae > Mycetocola > Mycetocola sp. Y171. The sequence goes on along the minus strand of NZ_JBWYGX010000002.1, from coordinate 695,956 downwards.
CGAAGTCTCCGCGGATGGTCCCCGGGGCGGCCAGCGTCGGGTCTGTGGTGCCTGCGAGCACACGGAAGCCCTCGATGACACGATTCCCAGCGACACGGATCGCGACGATCGGCCCGGAGAGCATGAACTCGACGAGGGGCTCGTAGAACGGCTTGCCCTCGTGCTCCGCGTAGTGCTCGGCGAGAACCGAGCGATCGGGCTGGACGAGGCGGATGTCGACGAGCGAGTATCCCTTCGCCTCGATGCGCCGGAGGATTTCACCGGTGAGATTGCGTGCGACGCCGTCCGGCTTGATCAGGACGAGTGTTTCTTCAACCATGTGTTCTAACTTCCCATTTCTTCTGCGGCGGCTTTCTGGCGGTCGATCCGGCCCCCGACGACCATGCAGTACACCCACATGCCGGCGAAGATGAGGCCGATGACCCACATCACCGGGACGAAGATGCCCGTGGCAACGATAACGCCTTGCAGCACCCAGCCGAGCGCGAAGCTCCACTCGTAGCGCAGAAGAGCGAGGGTGGCGAGGAGCGCGAGGCAGATCACTCCCCCACCGATCAGCGCGACGGGACCCGGTTGAACCTTGAGTCCGAACGCGACGAGGGAGGCGAGGAACACGACGATGACCTCGAAGGCCAGCACGATCGACGCGAGGGACTGCCGGACGCTCCGTTTGCCGCCCCTCACTTCTTCCACCCGCTCTCCTCGGCCAGTTCGACTACTTCGCCGGCAAGAACCACTGACCCGGTGACGACGACGAGCCTGCTCTCGCCCTCGTTGGCCCACTCCCGAGCCTCGAAGACGGCATCCTCGAGGCTGTCGTAGCTGTGCACAAGCCCGGGCTCGACCGTCGCTCTCGCACGGTCGGCGAGCTCATCGACCGGCACCGAACGTGACGACGTCGACGCCGTGAGGTGGATGCGAGCGGCCAGCGGCGCGAGGACGGAGAGGATGCCTTCGGCATCCTTGTCACCCAGCACGCCGAGGACGAAGACGATCTCCTGGAAATCGAAGTACTTGCCGAGAGCCGCCGCGAGCGACCGGGCGCCGTGCGGGTTGTGCGCGGCGTCGACGAGCACGGTCGGCTCGATGCCGACCAGCTGGAGCCTGCCGGGCGATTCGACCTCGGTCAGCCCCTCGGTGAGCGGATCGGTCGACAGGCGCTGCAGTCCGTTACCCAGGAACGTCTCGACGGCAGCGATCGCCACCGCCGCGTTCTGGCCCTGGTGGTCGCCGTACAACGGCAGGTAGAGGTCGGAGTACTCCCCGGCACGTCCCCGCACGCTGATCACCTGACCGCCGACGGCGACGACATCGCTCGTGAGCGCGAAGTCGACGCCCTGCGCGATCACAGGCGCCTCGGAGAGCTCGGCGGCGTGAACGAGAGCCGCCATGGCATCCGGATGCTGTGCAGCGGTCACGACAGTGGCCGCCGGCTTGATGATCCCGGCCTTGGTCCGCGCGATCTCGGCGATGGTCTTGCCGAGGCGGTTGGTGTGGTCGAGGTCGATCGGCGTGAAGACGGCGATCTGCGCATCGGCGACGTTCGTGGAATCCCACTCGCCGCCCATACCCACCTCGACGACCGCGACGTCCACAGGCGCGTCGGCGAAGACGGCGAACCCGAGGACTGTCAGCACTTCGAAGAAGGTGAGCGTCGGCTCGCCCGCGTCCTCGAGCTCGAGGTCGACCATGTTCACGTACGGCTGGATGTCGTCCCAGTTGCGCACGAGGGTCTCGTTGGAGATCGGTTCTCCGTCGACGACGATCCGCTCGTTGAAGTGCACGAGGTGCGGGCTCGTGAACAATCCGGTCCTCAGGCCGTATGACCGAAGGATGCCCTCGATCATCCGGCTGGTGCTCGTCTTGCCGTTCGTCCCGGCGAGCTGGATGATCGGAAACGCCCTCTGGGGGTCGCCGAGCAGGTCGAGCGCGCGCCGTGTCGGTTCGAGACGCGGCTGTGGCGCCCCTTCGCCGGTGCGGGACAGCAGCGCCTCATAGACGGCGCGACCCTGCTCGCTGAATTCGTCGTTCTCAGACATCGATTCTCCTGGTTGCGCGGCTCACGGCCACGATGAACGATCCGGTGTTGGCGAACGCGCCTGCGGCGAACTCCTGGTAGAACTCGACGGGTCCGCCGAACAGGCCCGGCAGCCACTCGGACGGCGTGCCGGCGCGCGTGGCCTCGCTGACCTCGTCGAGCACGTGGATGGACGAGCTTGTCGCGAGGGTCTCTGCGGCGATGTCGACGTCGGTGACGAACGACACGGCATCCGCGTCACCTGCGTCTGAGAAGACGAGGCCGAGCACGATCCGGTCGCTGACGTCGAAGCCGGCGGCCTTGCGGGTGTCCTGCACCGACCGGACGACGTCCCGTGCGAGCCCTTCGGCTTCGAGTGCGGGCGTGGTCGCCGTGTCGAGAAGGACGAATCCACCCCCGGCGAGGAGCGCCAGGGCCGTGTCCGACCCGCCCTCGGCCGCGGCGGTTTCGAGCACGAGCTCGTATTCGCCTTCCTCCAGCGGGATCCCGCCTGCGGTGACGACGCCGCCCTGCTCGGACCAATCCCCTGCGCGGGCCGCCTTGATGACGGTCTGCACGTTCTTGCCGAGGCGCGGACCGGCGGCGCGGGCGTTGACGGTGAGGCGTGAGGTGATTCCATAGTCGGCTGCGCTCGACTCCGACAGCTGTACGAACCTCACCTCCTTGACGTTGAGCTCGTCGCGGAGGATGTCCTCGAACGGCGCGAGCACAGCAGGGTCCGGCGCCACGACGGTGAGACTCGCCAGAGGGAGACGGACCCGGCGTCCGGCCTGCTTGCGCAGCGACAACACGGTGGAACTGATCACGCGGATCGAGTCCATCGCGGTGACGAGGACGTCGTCCTCGGGGAACTCGGCAGCATCGGGCCAGTCGGCGAGGTGGATGCTGCGCCCGCCGGTGAGGTCCTTCCAGATCCGCTCGGAGACGAGCGGGAGGAGTGGCGCAGCGGCGCGGGTCAGCGTCTCGAGGACCGTGTAGAGCGTGTCGAACGCTTCGCTGCCGCTTCCGTCGTCGGCAACGCCGACCCAGAAGCGGTCGCGGGATCGCCGGACGTACCAGTTGGTGAGCACGTCGGCGAAGTCACGCAGCGTCGCCGCTGCGAGGGTCGAGTCGAGCGCCTCGAGGTGCGCGGTGACCTCGGTGAGCATGACCCGGCTCTTGGCGAGGATGTAGCGGTCGAGGACGTCTGTGGAGTCGGTGCGACGGGTCGCGTCGTACCCGCCGTCGCGCGCCGAGTTGGCGTAAAGGCTGAAGAAGTACCAGGTGTTCCAGAGTGGCAGCAGCATCTGGCGGACGCCCTCGCGGATGCCTTCCTCGGTGACGACGAGGTTGCCACCGCGGAGGACGGAACTCGACATGAGGAACCAGCGCATGGCATCCGAGCCGTCACGGTCGAAGACCTCGTTGACGTCCGGGTAGTTGCGCAGTGACTTCGACATCTTCTGTCCGTCGCTGCCGAGGACGATGCCATGGCTGACCACGTTCTTGAACGCCGGGCGGTCGAACAACGCCGTCGACAGGACGTGCAGGGTGTAGAACCAGCCGCGCGTCTGGCCGATGTACTCGACGATGAAGTCGGCCGGGTTGTGGGAGTCGAACCATTCGCGGTTCTCGAACGGGTAGTGCACCTGGGCGAACGGCATCGACCCGGAGTCGAACCACACGTCGAGGACGTCGGTGATGCGGCGCATCGTCGACGCTCCTGTGGGGTCGTCAGGGTTCGGCCGGGTGAGCTCGTCGATGAACGGACGGTGCAGGTCGGTCGGGCGCACGCCGAAGTCGCGTTCGAGCTCGTCGAGTGAGCCGTAGACGTCGACACGCGGGTAGTCGGGGTTGTCGCTCTTCCACACCGGGATCGGTGAGCCCCAGTAGCGGTTGCGGCTGATCGACCAGTCGCGCGCGTTGCCGATCCATTTGCCGAACTGGCCGTGCTTGACGTTCTCGGGCACCCAGTTGATCTGTTCGTTGAGGTCGACCATGGAGTCGCGGAACTCGGGCACGCGGATGAACCAGCTGGAGACGGCCTTGTAGATCAGCGGGTTGCGGCAGCGCCAGCAGTGCGGGTACGAGTGCTCGTAGCTCGCCTGCCGGAGCAGACGTCCCTCCTCGCGGATCAGCTGGGTCAGCGGCTTGTTCGCCTCAGACCAGAGCAGGCCGGCCACATCGGTCACCTCGGGGAGGAATTTGCCGCCGTCGTCGACCGAGATGACGACGGGGATGCCGGCCGCCTCACAGATCTTTTGGTCCTCTTCACCGTACGCGGGTGCCTGGTGCACGATCCCCGTGCCGTCCTCGAGCGTGACGTAATCGGCGACGAGGACACGCCAGGCATCCTGCAGACCGAACTCGTCGACGTCCGAGTAGTAGTCGAACAGGCGGTCGTATGTGACGTCCTGGAGCTCGGCGCCGAGCACAGTGCGGGAAACCGCCGCGAGAGCGTCGGCCGCGGACTCGTAGCCCAGGTCCTTGGCGTAGTTGCCGACGAGCGCCGTCGCGAGCAGGTATTCCCCACCGAGCACCTCGGTGGTTCCACCGCCGCCGTGCTTCTCGCGCAGCACGGTGGCATCCGGAGTGCCGTTCGGTCCGGCGGGGACGACGGCGTACTCGATGTCGGGGCCGACAGCCAGGGCAAAGTTGGTCGGGAGGGTCCACGGTGTGGTCGTCCAGGCGAGGGCACGGACGGCGGTGAGACCGAGCGACTCCGCCTTCGCGCCTGTGAGCGGGAAGGTGACGGTGACGGTCTGGTCCTGACGCATCTTGTAGACGTCGTCGTCCATCCGCAGTTCATGGTTGGAGAGTGGAGTCTGGTCGCGCCAGCAGTACGGCAGCACCCGGTAGCCCTCGTAGGCGAGGCCCTTCGAGTGCAGCTGCTTGAACGCCCAGATGACGCTCTCCATGAAGGTGATGTCGAGGGTCTTGTAGTCGTTCTCGAAGTCGACCCAGCGGGCCTGGCGCGTGACGTAACGCTCCCAGTCCTCGGTGTACTTGAGGACGGAGTCCTTCGCTGCCTGGTTGAAGGCCGCGATCCCCATCTCTTCGATCTGGCTCTTGTCGGTGATGCCGAGCTGACGTTCGGCCTCGAGCTCTGCCGGGAGACCGTGGGTGTCCCACCCGAAGCGGCGGTGCACCTGCTTGCCGCGCATTGTCTGGAACCGCGGGAACACGTCCTTGGCATAGCCGGTGAGGAGATGTCCGTAGTGCGGAAGGCCGTTGGCGAAGGGCGGGCCGTCGTAGAACACCCACTCGTCAGCGCCTTCGCGCTGCGAGACGGATGTCTCGAAGGTCGCGTCGTCCTTCCAGAACGCCAGGACGTCCTGTTCGATCGCCGGGAACTTCGGCGACGGCGTCACGCCGAACGCGGCTCCTGACTGGAGCGAGTCGTCATGGGACTTGGGGTACGGCATATTTCTCCCGGCAGGTTTCAGTGATCACCTGCGAGGGCGGATCAGGTTCGATCCGCGGTACCACCTCGCTTGCCGCACGCGTCGGCCGCTCGTTCTTTGGCTGTGACGGGCCAGACCCGCCCGGTTCTACTGGGCGACACAGGTTCATGTCGCTGTTCTTCCGGAGACTCCCCGGTGATGGCCGGATCGATGTCGTTGTTACAAGGATAGCGTCTCGACCGGAGTCAGGCGTCGAGTTGCCAGGATCGACGGGTTCGCGGAGCGCGACACCCACCGATCCGGGCAACTCACCATCAGGATGCCGCGGCGCGGCTCGTGAGCGTCTTGATCACGCCGGCGCCGGTTTCCGCATCGTCGACGGTGACGACGAGCCGCCGGCCATCCGTCCGGGTGATCTCGATTCCGGGTCCGCGACGCATGATGATTCCGGTGCGACGGCCGGATGCCATCCGCCAGCCCCAGCCGCCGAAGTCCGCCGTCGGGTTCACCTCGATGACACGCACCTCGGCGATGTCCGTGTTCGGGATGCTCACCCGCGGCCAGCCGAGTGCGCCCCTCACGAGGAATCCCCGGCGGTCAGCCCTCACTCGCCAGAACGACATCCCGATCGTCAGCACGATCACGAAGCCCGCGATGGCCGCGGCGAACGGCACGGCTGTGGCCGAACTCAGAGACGCAAGGATGGCGACACCCACCGAGAAGACGAGGATGACGACGATCAACGTGACGACCGCCCCCGAGATGTGGACCGTACGCTCCCAGAACACGCGTTCGCCGGGGGCGAGGTCGATCGGTCTGGCTTCCGCGGCGTCCTCAAAGCGCGCCGGAACGGCTTTCGGAAGGATGAACCACACCGCGGCAGCGAGCAGGACACCGCCGATGGCGCCGACGAACAGCTGACCGGCGATGTCCGGAGCGTCGTGCGCGTCATCGAGACCGCGCTGAACGGCGAGCGAGCCGATCGTCCCCACTGTCAGCAGGACGCTGAGGAAGTGACGAGTGACGATCAGGATCTTGTCGTTGATCGTCAGGGTTCCGCTGCGTCTCGCCTCAGTGAGGGCGAGGCCGGTGATGACCGTGAAGACAACGGTGATCCCGACGGGAATGAGGATCAGCGTCCAGGCGCTGCCGAAGCCGTCTGCGCCGCCCCTCCCCCAATGGATCGCTACAGGATCAGGGAGGTCGGGCAGCCAGGTGATTGCGAGAGCGGCGCCGACGAGGGTGAGCAGGATGGGCAGCACGGTACCGATGAGCAAGTACCGTCTCCGGCCGGGAACCCGTGTCTGGTTGTCGATCATTTGAATGCCTCCCGGAGTAGTGAGTTGACCGTGTCCGGCCCGATGCCGAGGGTCTTCGCCTCGGCGACGACCGTGTCGATGGCCGCGCTGAGCTGGGCGTAGCGCCCGGCTGTGTTCGTGATGATCGCTCCCCTACCCCGGCGCAATTCGACCAGCCCTTCGTCGCGCAGCACCTGGTAGGCACGGAGCACCGTGTGGACATTGACGTCGAGTGACTCTGCGAGGTCACGGGCGGTCGGCAGTCGTTCCCCCGCCTTCACACCGCCGGCGATCACCGCGCCCCTGATGCTCCCGGCCAGCTGGTCGAACAGCGGAACCGGTGAGCCTGGGTCGATTCGGAGGAGCATGCCCCGATTCTATAGTTCTAGTTCAACTAGAACAAGTAGCGATCATGAACATCACCGATCAGAGCGCGCGGGCGAATCCGTCACAGACCGGCGTGATCGCCTCGGCCACGTACGCGTCGAGCGGACGCCTGTTCACGCCGGCCCGCGCCCACTCCCCTGCCGCGGCAGCCGCGGCCGCGAGGACCGCGAAAGCGATGGCCTGGGGCGGCACTGAGCGGCTCGGGGGCAACCGCTTCGCCAGGAACGCTTCGAGGACGGCACTCTGTTTCATGAATCGTGCCAGCCCTGACGCCTGGAGTTCGTCCCTCGTTCCCATGAGCTCGTACTGGGTCAGCGCCCACGGGACACTGCCCGACGGGTGGGATGCCGCGACGGCCGTGATCGCCTGCCTCACGGCATCCATCGGCGCCATCCCGGAATCGATGGCGTCGAGTTCCCCGCCGAGCCTGGCCATCGTCTCGTCGAAGTCGACCCAGAGGAGATCGCTCTTGGCCGGAAAGTAGTTGAAGAAGGTGTTGCGGCTGACGCCCGCGCGCGCGGCGATCTGGTCGATCGTCGTCCCTGCGTAGGTCTGCTCGAGGAACAACTCGGCAGCGGCCTCCTCCAGGATGCGCTGCGAGGATCTCCGTGGTCTCCCGACCGCACCGGCCACGTCGTTCATGCCGCCCCTTCCGTCTCCCTGAAGCGTAGCGACCGCACGGCTTCCGGGAATTCATTCCCGCATTCGCTCGTTAGTAGACTCAGACCAGATATTCCTGCCTCCCGCTTTCACCGGAAGAACTTTCGCCCCCATGCACTCAGCACCCTCTCGTCGCACGCGCGGTCTTGCCGCCGTCGGCGGTATCGCCATCGCGACCTTCGCACTCACCGCCTGCCAGGCTCCGACGCCGACCCCGCAGGACACACCCGTCTCGGGTGGAACACTCACTTATGCCAGCGGCGACGCCGAGCCGACCTGCCTCGATCCGCACGTCGGCGGGAACTACCCGCAGGCACTCCTCGCCGGCCAGGTCTTCGACTCGCTCGTGTCCCGGAACGACGACGGCGAGATCATCCCGTGGCTCGCCAGCGAGTGGGCGGTCGCCGACGACGGCCTCAGCTGGGAATTCACGCTGCGTGACGATGTCACCTTCACGGACGGAACGCCGTTCGACGCCGAAGCCGTGAAGGTGAACATGGAGCACCTCCAGGACCCGGCGACCGAGTCGTCGACCGGATACCTCGCACTCGGCAAGGTGAGCGCCGTCGAGGCCGTGTCGGACACGGTCGCCCGGTTCGAGCTGACCGAGCCGGACAGCGCCCTGCTCGAGTCGCTCGCCCAGCCGTGGCTGGCGATCGAATCCCCCGCAGGAATCGCCCGCGGGATGGACGAGAACTGCGCGTCACCGATCGGAACAGGTCCGTTCATCATCGACGAGTGGGTGAAGCAGGATCACGTGAGCCTCGTCCGCAACGATGACTACAACTCACCCCCCGCCGATGCCGCACACGAAGGACCCGCCTACCTCGACGGGATTGAATGGCGTTTCATCCCTGATTCCGCGTCACGGTATGCCGCGCTGCAGGGTGGCCAGGTCGACGTCATCGACAACGCCCAGCCGGACACGCTCTCCGCTGCGACGAAGAACGACAGCCTCACAGAAATCGACGCTCCGAGGCCAGGCGCATCGAACCGGATCGAACTGAACTCGGGCAAGGCGCCCTTCGACGACGTGAAGGTACGTGAAGCGTTCATCCGCGCCGTCGACGTCAACGACGGCATCGACTCCCTGTTCTTCGGAACCGCCACCCGGTCGTACTCGCCGCTCTCCAGCGCCGAGACCGCCGCGTACTCCGACGACACACTGTTCGGCGTCGACCTCGATGCCGCCAACGAGCTTCTCGACGACGCCGGATGGACCGATCGGGATGCCGACGGTTACCGCGTGAAGGACGGCGAGCGCCTCAGCCTCGACTTCCCGGTCTCCACGAACCAGTCGATCCCCGCGGAGCAGTCCCTGTTCGAGCAGGTGCAGGCGACGGCGAAGGAGGCGGGTTTCGACGTGAAGATCAGCCTGCTCGACCTCTCCGGCTGGTACACCGCACTCGGTGAGAACAACTACGACATCGTCAGCGCCCCGTACACCAAGCTCGGCCCGGACGTGCTTCGGATCCTGTTCCACTCCTCGGGCATCACTCCGGCGCCGAGCGGCTACTTCGCCAACCACGCACAGGTGAACATCCCTGAACTGGACGACCTGCTCACGCGAGCCTCCCAGATCACCGATGAGGGAGAACGCACCGACCTCTACGCCGATGCGCAGCGGATTATCCTCGAGGGGTTCTACATCCTCCCGCTGTACGACCAGCAGAATCACTTCCTCCTCGGCCCGGACGTCTCCGGCGCCCGTGCGTTGCCCACGGTCTCCACGCCAACGTTCTATGACGCCTGGCTCACAGACTGATCAGCCGGCCCAGGCGACGAGGAGCGGCGGCACCGCCCGCTGGTTCCTCGCTCGCCTGGCCGGATCGGTCTTCGTGCTCTGGGCGGTGGCGACGCTCACCTTCTTCGCCATCAGGCTCATCCCCGGCGACCCGGCGGAAGCCGTGCTCGGCGGACCAGGATCGCAGGCGTCCGAGGAGACGCTCGAACAGGTCAGGCAGGAGTACGGCCTCGACCAGCCGCTCCTCGCCCAGTACGTCGCCGCTCTCGGCAGACTGGTGACCGGCGACCTCGGAACCTCATACGCCCTCAAGGTGCCCGTCGCCGACCTGATCGGCCAGCAGATCGTCGGCACTCTCACCCTCGCCGTCTCCGCCCTGGCCCTCGCGTGGCTGATCGCCATCTCCTTGTCGCTCTGGTCCACAGGGGGCGGTCGGGTCGCCGCAGCGGTCGGGCAGGGAATCGAGCTGACGAGCGCCGCCCTTCCTCACTTCTGGCTCGCCACCGTCCTCATCGCCGTCTTCAGCACGACCTTGGGCTGGTTCCCTCCTGTCTCCACCGGTGACGTCTCCGGCCTCGTGCTCCCCGTCGTGACGCTCGCCATCCCCCTCGCCGGCTTCCTTGCCCAGGTGATGCGGGAAACCCTCCTCGACACGCTCGACTCCCCCTTCATCCTCTCCGCTCGGGCGCGCGGAGAGAGCGAAACCGGCATCCGCCTGCGTCATGCTCTCCGCCACGCGGCGATCCCCGGCATCAGCCTCTCCGGGTGGGCTCTCGGCTTCCTCATCTCCGGCGCCGTCGTCGTCGAGACGATCTTCGCCAGGCCGGGTCTCGGGCGAACACTGCTGCAGGCGGTGACCTTGCGGGACGTTCCCGTCGTGACCGGCGTCGTCCTCGTCGTCGCGGTCGCATACATCCTGATGACCTTTCTCACGGATGCCGCTTCCCGGGTAGCCGACCCGCGCCTTCGCCAGGCGGACACCCGGTGAGCGAACTCGAAGTCAGGACCGCGGCCGTCACGGCGCCGCCGGGAAAGCGACGCCGACGCTTCGGTGTCGGAGAGCTTCTGGCCGCCGCCTTCGTCGTCTTCCTCCTGGTCGCGACCGTCGCACCCGACATCGTCAGCACCGCGGATCCGAACCAGATCGACCCGAGGAACGCCTTCAGCCCGCCGACGGCGTCCCACTGGTTCGGCACGGACGAATCCGGCAGGGACGTCTACAGCAGGGTCGTCGCAGGCACCGCCCCCTCCCTCCTCATCGGTGTGACGGCGACGGCCATCGGCCTGGCACTCGGCCTCGCCCTCGGCGTTCTCGCCGGCTTCGGCGGCCGCGCCCTCGACTTCACCGTCAACCGGGCGGTCGAAGTGCTGTTCGCGTTCCCCGGGCTGCTTCTGGCCCTCCTCGTCATCGTCATCGCGGGCCCCGGCCCTGTGTCCGCGACCATTGCGGTCGGGCTGTCGACAGCTCCCGGATACGCCCGCATCATCCGGGGGCAGCTCGTGGCCATCCGTTCATCGGCGTGGGTGGAATCTGCCCGGGTCCTCGGCCACAGCCCCGGACGGATCCTCACGCGACACATCCTCCCGAACGCCCTCACTCCGCTCGTCGTGCTCGCCACCCTCGGCATCGGCCAGGCTGTCGTCTGGGCTGCGGCGCTCAGCTACCTCGGGCTCGGGGCGCAGCCGCCCTCCGCCGAGTGGGGTGCCATGCTGTCCGCCGGCCGTACCTACATCGGAACGGCGTGGTGGCTGACGGTCTTTCCCGGCCTGATGATCGTGCTGACCACGATCGTCTCGACCGTTCTCGGCCGGGGCATCACGCGTCGATCGAAGGGAGCCTGAATGTCCGGACTTCTCGATGTGCAGGGCCTCACCGTGTCGTTCGGCGCCGGCTCATCGGCTCGCACAGTGGTGGAGAACATGTCGTTCACCGTCGCCGCCGGGGAATGCGTGGCCATCGTGGGTGAATCCGGCTCAGGCAAGAGTGTCACGGCACGCTCGCTGCTCGGGCTGGCGGGCACGGGTTCCACCGTCACAGCCGACGTTCTCACCCTCAACGGCCGTGATCGCCGGCGAGCCACCGACCGCGAGTGGCGAGGCGTCCGGGGACGTGACGTCGGTCTCATCCTGCAGGATGCCCTCGTCTCACTGGATCCGCTCCGCCCCATCGGACGCGAGATCACCGACACGATCCGACTGCACGGCCGGATGCCTGCGGCCGCCGCCACCGCCAGGGTCGTCGAGCTGCTCGAGAAGGTCGGCATGCCCGACCCGGCCAACGCGGCACGTCAGCGCTCGGGGGAACTCAGCGGCGGGCTGCGGCAACGGGCTCTCATCGCGTCGGCCATCGCGCTCGACCCACCCCTCCTCATCGCCGACGAGCCCACGACCGCTCTCGACGTGACCATCCAGTCGCGGATCCTCGACCTCATGGCCGCGTTGAAGGCCCAGGGCACGGGCATCCTCCTGATCAGCCACGACCTCGCCGTCGTCAGCGCGATCGCAGACAGGGTTCTCGTGATGCGGAACGGCCGAGTCGTCGAGACGGGCACGACCGCACAAATTCTCGCCGCACCGATCACCGGCTACACCCGGGAGCTCATCGCTGCCGTCCCTGCCGGGCGACCGCGGGGACTGCCCCTCCTCCCTGCGGCGAACCCGTCCGTGAACGGGCCCACGGCTCCGGCCGCTCAGCCACTTCCCCGCACTGCTTCAGCCATCAGCGAGGCCGTCATCCTCTCCGGGTCGCATCTCGTCAAGAGCTATCCATCGCCGTCAGGACGGTTCCGTGCGGTCGACGACGTCTCGTTCGAGATCCGCCGGGGTGAGACCCTCGGCCTCGTCGGCGAATCGGGGTCAGGAAAAACGACGGTGGCCCGGCTGGCCCTCGCCCTGACAGCCGCGGACTCCGGCACGGTGCAGCTCGACGGCGGCGACTGGCTCGACCTCCCCGAGAAGGCGAGGCGACCGCTTCGGACACGGATCGGCGCGATCTACCAGGATGCGCTGAGCTCGTTTGACCCGCGGTGGACCGTCAGGCAGATCCTCGAGGACGCGATAAGCACGACCGGGTCGGCCGAATCCGTGGCCGAGCTCCTCGATTCGGTGGGGTTGCCCGCCGATATCGGGCCGACGCGCCCACTGTTCCTTTCCGGCGGCCAGCGCCAGCGGGTGGCGATCGCCCGCGCCCTCGCCGCCCAACCTGACGTGCTCATTTGCGACGAGCCCGTCTCTGCCCTCGACGTGACCATCCAGGCGCAGGTCCTCGACCTGCTCAACCGGCTCCAGCGGGAGCGTGGCCTCGGTTACCTGTTCATCTCCCACGATCTCGGCGTCATCCGACACATGAGCGACCGCGTCGCCGTCATGCAGCGCGGCCGCATCGTCGAGACCGGCGATGCCGCGACCGTGTTCGACGACCCGCAGCATCCGTACACCGCCCAGCTCGTTCGGGACACGCCGAGGCTGGCTCCGGCGACCGAGTAGGCAGTTCCCGTCGACGCCCCTCCGGTACGATGGACGGCGGACCACAGACACTCAGGCACGTTCACACGGTGCCGCCTATATCGAAACCGGAGTTCCCCATGACCGCGCACGTTCCAGACAAGCCGGCACTCGAAGGCCTCGAAGCCAAATGGGGGCAGGTCTGGGAAGACCAGGGCACCTACCGGTTCGACCGCCCGGCGGCCGTCGCCGCAGGCAAGGACTGCGTCTACTCGATCGACACTCCCCCACCGACCGCGTCAGGGTCGCTCCACATCGGACACGTCTTCAGCTACACCCACACCGATGTCGTCGCGCGCTTCCAGCGGATGCGCGGCAAGCAGGTGTTCTACCCGATGGGTTGGGACGACAACGGACTGCCCACCGAACGCCGCGTGCAGAACTACTACGGTGTCCGCTGCGATCCGACGCTGCCGTACGACACCGAATTCGTTCCTCCGTTCGAGGGCGGAGACGGCAAGAGCTCCAAGGCCGCCGATCAGAAGCCCATCTCACGCCGCAACTTCATCGAGCTGTGTGAGCGCCTCACCGCAGAGGACGAGAAGCAGTTCGAAGCGCTGTGGCGCACCCTCGGCCTGTCTGTCGACTGGTCTCAGTCGTACCGCACCATCGGCGAGGACTCCATCCGCGCCAGCCAGCTCGCCTTCCTCCGGAACATCGAGCGCGGTGAGGCCTACCAGGCCATGGCGCCGACACTGTGGGATGTCACCTTCCGCACCGCGGTCGCGCAGGCCGAGCTCGAGGACAAGGAACAGACCGCTTCGTACCACCGTGTGGCGTTCCACAAGCCGGACGGCGGCACGATCGAGATCGAGACCACGCGGCCTGAGCTCCTGCCCGCATGCGTTGCCCTCGTCGCCCACCCGGACGACGAGCGTTTCAAGCCCTACTTCGGCACCACGGTGACCACCCCGGTGTTCGGCGTCGAGGTTCCCGTGCTCGCCCACCACCTGGCCCAGCCGGACAAGGGCGCAGGCATCGCGATGATCTGTACCTTCGGCGACGTGACCGACGTGGTCTGGTGGCGCGAACTCGACCTCCCGAACCGCACGATCATGGGCCGCGACGGTCGCATCATCCACGAAGCGCCGGATGTCATCACCTCGGAGTCCGGACTGGTCGCCTACCGTGAGCTGGCAGGCAAGACGGTGTTCAGCGCCAAGCAGGCAATCGTGCAGCTGCTGAAGGACTCCGGTGACCTCATCGGCGACCCGAAGCCGACCACCCACCAGGTGAAGTACTACGAGAAGGGTGACAAGCCACTCGAGATCGTGTCCACCCGCCAGTGGTACATCAGGAACGGCGCCCGCGACGAAGAGCTCCGTGCCCGCCTGATCGAACTCGGCCAGGAGCTCCAGTGGCACCCTGACTTCATGCGGGTGCGTTACGAGAACTGGGTCGGCGGTCTCACCGGAGACTGGCTCATCTCCCGCCAGCGGTTCTTCGGCGTGCCGATCCCGCTGTGGTACCCCCTCGACGGCCATGGCGAACCGATCTACGAGTCGCCGATCCTTCCGGATGCCGCGTCCCTCCCTGTCGACCCGTCCAGCGACACCGCACCCGGTTATGACGCGTCTCAGCGCAACGTCCCCGGCGGCTTCGCGGGCGAACTCGACATCATGGACACCTGGGCGACGTCGTCGCTGACCCCGCAGCTCGCCGGCGGCTGGGAGCGGGATCCCGAACTCTGGAACCTCGTCTTCCCGTATTCCATGCGGCCACAGGGCCAGGACATCATCCGTACCTGGCTGTTCTCCACGATGCTCCGCTCCGCGCTCGAGTACAACGAGAAGCCGTGGGAGCACGCCGCCCTCTCCGGCTGGATCCTCGACCCCGACCGCAAGAAGATGTCGAAGTCGAAGGGCAACGTCATCACGCCGGCCGACATCCTCGAGAAGCACGGTTCGGACGCAGTCAGGTACTGGGCGGCGTCGAGCCGGCTCGGAACCGACGCCGGTTTCGACCCGCAGAACCCGACCCAGATCAAGATCGGTCGCCGCCTCGCCATCAAGGTGCTCAACGCGTCGAAGTTCATCCTCAGTTTCGAGTCGGCGGCAGATGCGCCGGTGACCGAGCCGATCGACCTCAGCATGCTGGCAACCCTGCGCACCGTCGTCGCCGACGCCACAGCGGCATTCGACGCATATGACCACGCCCGCGCCCTGGAGACGACCGAGTCGTTCTTCTGGACCTTCTGCGACGACTACCTCGAGCTCGTCAAGGAGCGTGCATACGACGCGGAGCACCCCGGCCAGGCCTCGGCGGTCGCCGCCCTCCGTGAGGCGCTCAGCATCCTGCTGCGGCTCTTCGCGCCGTTCATCCCATTCGCGGCCGACGAGTCCTGGTCCTGGTGGAACGACGGATCCGTGCACGCCGCCGCCTGGCCGACCGTCGACGAGCTGCCATCCACCGGTGAACCTGAGCTCCTCGTCCTCACCGGACAGGCGCTCACGAGCATCCGCAGGGCGAAGACCGATGCGAAGGCATCGCAGAAGGCGACCCTGACCGAGGCAACCGTCACCGGAAGCCCGGATCAGATCACACTTCTGGCTCACGCGGAAGGGGATCTCAAGGCGGTGGGTCGTATCGTTAGACTCAGGTTCACCCCGGGCGACGAGTTGACCGTGACCGGTGTCGAGTTCGCCCCGGTCGACGACCCTACGCCGACCAACAGTTGAGGAGAAACAATGACGTTTGAGATCCGTCCCGTCCGCGACGGCGACTTCTTTAACTGGCTACCGCTGTTCGCTGACTACGGCGACTTCTACGGCACACCCGTCCCGGACGAAAAAGCACTCCTCGTCTGGAGCTGGCTGACCGCCGGCACCCACGGGCTTTCCGCTTTCGTCGCGCAGAAGGACGACGGCAGCCTGGTGGGCCTCGCCCACTACCGCACCTTCGCGCGCCCGCTCGCCGGCGGGACCGGCCTATACCTGGACGACCTCTTCGTCGCCCAGGACGAACGCGGCAACGGGATCGGCACGGCGCTGATCGGCCGGGTCAAGGACGTCGCGGCCGAGCAGCACTCCGGCATCGTCCGCTGGGTGACCGCACCTGACAACGAAGAGGCCCAGGTTCTGTACGACAAGCTCGCCGAGCGCACGTCGTGGGTCACATACGACCTCACCGTCTGACGGAGCGATCATGCAGCTGGGCACGCGCTGGAGCGTCGGCGACACACCGCCGACCGGGCTCCCCGAGGTCGTCGTCGCCGCCGTTCGGACCGTCGAAGACGAACTGAAAGCCGACGATGTCGACGCTCGCGGCTGGCGGTGGACGCTGACCTGGCTGGAACGGATGCCGATCATCGAACTGGATGACGGCACCGTCGTGACGTACAATCCGGTCGCAGACACGGCGACCATCCGCCAGCACGACGAAGGCGCGACGGACGACGACGCCTGAACTCCCGGCGGACATCTGCCGTCGGTTACTTGCGGGCGAGGATCTCGCCGTGGGGCATGGCGTACCAGCCGCGCTCGTCTGCGACCCACTCGGACCAGGCGGCGGAGATCTCCTCGAGGTCGTCCTGCGTCGCTGAGCCGCTCTCGAGCGACTGAGGTGCGAAGCTCGACTTGAGCGCGCGTTCTGCCCAGGCGCTCCCCCACCAGTCGCGGTCGTCGGCGTTGGAGAAGCACCAGATCGACGCGCTGCTCTCGACGTCGGTGAACCCCGCGTCGAAAGCCCAGGACTTCAGAGATCGACCGGCATCCGGTTCGCCACGGTTCGAGCGGGCGACGGCCTGGTAGACGCGCATCCAGGTCTCGAGGCCGGGGATCAACGGATACCACGCGGCGGCTCCGTAGATGACGTCACGCGCAGCGACGATGCCCCCCGGTTTCACGACCCGACGCATCTCCTTGAGCACCGCAACAGGGTCCGCCACGTGCTGGAGCACCTGGTGCGCGTGCACGACGTCGAACGAGTCGTCCGGGAAGTCGAGCGCGTAGGCATCCCCTGCCATGAAGTCGACGTTGAGCACCTCGCTGTCGCGGGCAAGCGTCGACGCCTGGATACAGACCTCCGCTGACGCGTCCAAACCGACGACGGCTCCCGGCTGGACGCGGGTCGCGATGTCGATGGTGATGGTCCCTGGACCGCTGCCGACGTCGAGAACGCTCACCCCCGGGGTGAGGTACGGGGCCAGGTAGGCGGCGGAATTGTCTACGGTGCGCCAGCTGTGGGTGCGAAGTACGCTTGCGTGGTGCCCGTGCGTGTAGCGCTCGGTTGTTGCCATGCATCCAGCCTAGGCGTGCGCCGAGGGAGCGCCGTGCAAGATGTCACCCATAAGGTGGTGGGATGTCTGACGCATCGAATCCGTTCCTCAGCCCGAGTCCACTGCCGTATCAGCTGCCTCCGTTCGCCGACATCCGCGACGAGCATTTCCGGCCCGCATTCGAACTGGGAATGGCCGAACAACGGACCGAAGTGTCTGCAATCGCCGGGTCAGCCGAGGCTCCGACTTTCGAGAACACGATGATTCCGCTGGAGCGCTCCGGCCAGACCCTCGACAGGCTCAGCCACGTGTTCTTCAACAAGAGCTCAGCGGATTCGAATCCGGTCACCACCGCGCTGGAGGAGGAGATCGCGCCGCTGTTGTCTGCCCACCACGACGCCATCCGTCTCGACCCGGACCTGTACGCGCGTATCGCCGATCTGCACGCGCGACTGGACACCCTGGAACTGGATGCCGAGTCCCGCTACCTCGTCGAGCGCTACTACACCGAGTTCACGCTGGCCGGCGCCGGCCTGAGGAAGGACGACAAGGGAGCACTCCGTGCCCTCAACAGCACCCTCTCGACCCTGACCACCCGGTTTGAAAAGAACCTCCTCGCCGATACGAACGACCTTGCCGTCGTCATCGACGATGTCAGCGAACTCGATGGCCTCACGGCAGGTGAGATATCCGCGGCGGCCGAAGCGGCCAGAGAGCGTGGACTCGACGGCCGCTACCTGATCGCTCTCGTGCTCCCGACCGGTCATCCCGCCCTGGCAAGCCTCACCAACCGCGAGGTGCGCGAACGGATCATGCGCGCCTCACGCGCCAGGGGCATCCGTGGCGGAGACTTCGACAACCGGGACCTGGTGCTCGAAATCAGCGCGCTCCGTGCGAGGCGGGCCCGCCTGCTCGGTTTCGATTCGCACGCTGCGTTCGTCACGGCGGACCAGACGGCGAAGAACCCGGCGAACGTCGCCGACATGCTGGGGTCGCTCGCCCCGGCCGCAGCAGCCAACGCCCGCGCCGAGCAAGCCGATCTGCAGGCCGTGGCCGACGCAGCAGACACAGCGTTCACGGTCGCGAGCTGGGACTGGGCCTTTCTCACGGAACAGGTGCGCACCGCCCGCTTCGCCGTCGACACGGCCGCGATGCGGCCCTTTTTCGAAGCAGAACGAGTGCTCAGGGACGGCATCTTCTTTGCCGCCGAACGCCTCTACGGTGTGCGATTCACGGAGCGGACCGACCTGGTCGCCTATCATCCCGACGTCAGGGTCTTCGAGGTCAACGATGAGGACGGGACCGCGGTCGGCCTGTACCTTCTCGACCTGTACACCCGTGACTCGAAGCGCGGCGGCGCGTGGATGAACCCGCTTGTCTCGCAGAACCGCCTCCTCGATCAGCCCACCGTCGTCGTCAACAACCTCAACGTGCCCAAACCTGCCGCCGGTCAGCCGACGCTGTTGAGCTTCGACGAGGTCACCACGTTCTTCCACGAGTTCGGCCACGCGTTGCATGGGCTGTTCGCCCGGGTCACCTATCCGCGGTTCGCTGGCACGAATGTGTTCCGGGACTTCGTGGAATTCCCCAGCCAGGTCAACGAGATGTGGATGCTCTGGCCCGAGGTCCTCGCGAACTATGCGGTGCACCACGAGACGGGCGAACGGATGCCGCAGGACCTCGTCGACAACCTGCTCAGCTCCGCCTCGTTCAATGAAGGCTTCCTCACGAGCGAATACCTGGCTGCTACGATCCTGGACCAGGCCTGGCACCGCATCGGCGCCGAAACGACCGTCGCCGACGTGGCCGCGTTCGAGGCGGATGCCCTCGCGGAGGCCGGGCTCGACAACCCGGCCGTGCCGACCCGATACTCCAGCACCTATTTCGCGCACACCTTCTCCGGGGGCTACGACGCCGGCTACTACTCCTACATCTGGAGTGAGGTGCTCGACGCGGATGCCGTGGAGTGGTTCACAGAGAACGGCGGCCTGACGCGCGAGAACGGCGACCGCTTCCGGTCGCTCCTTCTCGGGGTCGGCGGCAGCAAGGACCCGCTCGAGGCGTACCGGGACTTCCGCGGGCGCGACGCCCGCATCGAGCCGCTGCTCGCCCGCCGCGGACTCGCCGGGTAGGGCGCGAGTTCCCGCGCCTCTGCCGTCTCCCGATTCGCCCCACAAGGTCGTTACGGCGCGGGTTGAACAGCCCTTTGGGGCAATTCGGCTGCAAGCCGGCGAGCACTCCAAACGGCGCCCACACGCGGGCGGCGGCGGCGGCGGACCGACGTTACGCCGACTTCTCCTGGCGACGCGCCTTGTGAGGAACAATCGTCGGCGCAGCGTTCTCGAGCACGGACGCACGGGTGATCACCACGCGGGCGACCTCCTCGGTCGACGGCACCTCGAACATGACCGGGCCGAGGACCTCTTCGAGGATCGCACGGAGGCCGCGTGCACCGGTCTTGCGGAGCACCGCGAGGTCGGCGATCGCCTCGAGCGCACTCTGCTCGAACTCGAGCTCGACACCGTCGATCTCGAACATGCGCTGGTACTGGCGCACGAGGGCGTTCTTCGGGACGGTGAGGATCTCCATCAGCGCGTGCTGGTCGAGTGGCGTGACGGTGGTGACGACGGGAAGGCGCCCGATGAACTCGGGGATGAGTCCGAACTTGTGCAGGTCTTCGGGCAGAACCTCGCTGAACAGGTTCATGTCGTCACCCTTGGAGTGCAGAGGGGCGCCGAAGCCGATCCCCTTCTTGCCCGCGCGGGACGAGATGATCTCTTCGAGGCCGGCGAAGGCACCGGCGACGATGAACAGCACGTTCGTCGTGTCGATCTGTATGAACTCCTGGTGCGGATGCTTGCGCCCGCCCTGAGGGGGAACGGACGCGACCGTGCCCTCGAGGATCTTCAGCAGCGCCTGCTGCACGCCCTCGCCGGAGACGTCGCGGGTGATCGACGGGTTCTCGGCCTTGCGGGCGATCTTGTCGACCTCGTCGATGTAGATGATGCCGGTCTCCGCACGCTTGACGTCGTAGTCAGCGGCCTGGATGAGCTTGAGCAGGATGTTCTCGACGTCTTCTCCGACGTAACCGGCCTCGGTCAGCGCCGTGGCGTCCGCGACCGCGAACGGAACGTTGAGCCGTTTCGCGAGCGTCTGGGCCAGATAGGTCTTGCCGCAACCCGTCGGACCGATGAGCAGGATGTTGCTCTTCGCGATCTCGATGTCGTCTGAGATCGAATCGGCGCTGGTGAGCGACGTGCGTGCGCGGGTCCGCTTGTAGTGGTTGTAGACGGCGACAGAGAGGGCCTTCTTGGCTGCCTCCTGGCCGATGACGTACTCCTCGAGGAAGTTGAAGATCTCTTTGGGCTTCGGCAGCTCGAAATCGGGAGCGGCGGCTTCGCCTGCTTCGGCGAGGCGCTCCTCGATGATCTCGTTGCACAGCTCGACGCACTCGTCGCAGATGTACACGCCAGGCCCCGCAATGAGCTGCTGAACCTGCTTCTGGCTCTTTCCGCAGAAGGAGCACTTGAGCAGGTCGGCGCTCTCACCGATTCGAGCCATCAGTCCACACTCCTCTTGCTGGCCGTTTGCCTGACTTGAGCCTAACCCGAACCGGTGTCATCGCGTCGCAAGCGGGTCACCGGGTGTCGGAAACCCCCCGTGGGTTTCGCTCTGGGCATACTCCGCACGGGACACAAAAACGGAGCCGGGGTCTCCCCCGGCTCCGTGTCGCTCAGCTTCGATCAGGAGGACGCAATGGCTCCTGCTGCCGTCTTGTTGAGGGTCGGCAGGTGCTTGCGGCTGGTGAGGACCTGGTCGATCAGTCCGTACTCCAGTGCCTGCTCCGCCGACAGGATCTTGTCGCGGTCGATGTCCTTGTTGACCTGCTCGACGCTCCGGTTGGAGTGAGCGGACAGGGTCTCCTCGAGCCACACGCGCATGCGCAGGATCTCGGCAGCCTGGATCTCGATGTCGGATGCCTGGCCCTGGCCGGCCTCGCCGACGGCGGGCTGGTGGATCAGGATACGGGCGTTCGGCAGCGCGAGGCGCTTGCCAGGGGTTCCCGCAGCCGTGAGGACGGCAGCGGCTGAAGCCGCCTGGCCGAGCACGACGGTCTGGATGTGCGGGCGGATGTACTGCATCGTGTCGTAGATCGCCGTCATCGCGGTGAACGAGCCACCCGGTGAGTTGATGTACATGACGATGTCGCGGTCGGGGTCCATGCTCTCGAGCACGAGGAGCTGCGCCATCACGTCGTCGGCAGATGCGTCGTCGACCTGGACACCCAGGAAGATGATGCGGTCCTCGAACAGCTTGGCGTAGGGGTCCTGGCGCTTGTAGCCGTAGGCGGTGCGCTCTTCGAAGCTCGGCAGGATGTAGCGCGAGTTCGGCATGGCAGCCGCGGTGGCTGCGAAGTTGCCTGCGGCGCGGAAGGTCGGGGTTTCCATATGTTCTGTCCTCTTGATCTCTCGACGCTTAGTCTGCGTCGGTTCCGCCGCCGCCGGCGACGTCAGTGGCCGACTCGCGGATGTGGTCGACGAAACCGTACTCGAGGGCTTCCTGCGCGCTGAACCAGCGGTCACGGTCGCCATCGGCGTTGATCTGCTCGACGGTCTTGCCCGTCTGCGCAGCGGTGATCTCTGCCAGGCGGCGCTTCATGTCGAGGATGAGCTGCGCCTGGGTCTGGATGTCGCTGGACGTTCCGCCGAAGCCGCCGTGCGGCTGGTGCAGCAGGACGCGGGCGTTGGGGGTGATGTATCGCTTGCCCTTCGTGCCTGCGGTCAGCAGGAGCTGACCCATGGATGCCGCCATGCCGATACCGACGGTGACGATGTCGTTCGGGACGAACTGCATGGTGTCGTAGATCGCCATGCCGGCCGTGATCGAGCCACCGGGTGAGTTGATGTACAGGTAGATGTCCCGCTTGGAATCTTCAGCCGCGAGCAGCAACAGCTTCGCAGCAATCTCGTTCGCATTCTCATCGCGGACCTCTGCGCCGAGCCAGATGATGCGATCCTTCAGCAGTCGGTCAAAAACACTGTTGGGCAGTGTCAGTTCGGCCATGTCGCGCTCCATTTCAGTTGTTGCGTGTAATCGAATCTATCGGAGCCAACGCACCGGAACTGCTCTGTTCGCCGTGGGCAGATAACGTGCCGCCGTGTCCGTTAACGACGGATGCCCCGGAGTCGTCCCCGGGGCATCCGTGCGTGTGAAAAAGGTTACTTCTCGGTCGAGCTCTCGTCGGCGTTGTCAGCGGCGGCCTCGTCGGTCGCTGCCTCGTCTGCGTCGTCTTCCTCGGTCGGCACGAAGCCGGTCAGGTCGACGGCCTTGCCTGCGGTGTCCACGACGGTGGTCTTGGCGAGGACGACGGCGAGTGCCTTGTTACGGGCGACCTCTCCGACCATCGCCGGGATCTGACCGTTCTCGTCGAGCACCTTGATGAACTCGCCCGGCTCCATGTTGTACTGCGCAGCGCCCTGGATCAGGTACTGGGTGAGCTCGTCCTGGCTGACCTGGACGTTCTCGGCCTCTGCGATGGTGTCGAGGAGCAACTGCTGCTTGAACGTGGCCTCGCTGGAGGTGGTGACCTCCGCGCGGTGCTCGTCGTCTTCGAGGCGACCTTCGCCCTCGAGGTGACGGTGGACCTCGTCTTCGACAAGCTTCTCCGGAACGGGGATCTCGACGAGCTCGACGAGCTTCTCGAGCAGCTTGGTGCGAGCGGCGGTGCCCTGGCCGAAGGCCTTCTGGCGCGCGACCTGCTCCTTGAGGCTCTCGGTCAGCTCGGCGATAGTGTCGAACTCGCTGGCGATCTGAGCGAAGTCGTCGTCTGCGGCGGGCATTTCGCGTTCCTTGACGGCGCTGACGGTGACGGTGATCTCGGCGTTCTCGCCCTCGTGGTCTCCACCGAGCAGCGGAGCGCTGAACGTAGTGACCTCACCGGCGGTGAGCGACTCGAGCGCCTCGTCGATGCCCTCGATCAGGTCGCCTGAGCCGACCTCGTATGAGATGCCTGACGCGTTGTCGACCTCTTCGCCGTTGATCGTGGCGATCAGGTCGATCTGCACGAAGTCACCGGTGGTTGCTGGGCGGTCGACGGTGATGAGCGTGCCGAAGCGTGTGCGGAGCTTGTCGAGCTCCTCGGTGACGTCGGCGTCGGTGATCTCGGCCTCGTCGACCTCGATGGTGATGTCGTCGTAGGCCGGGAGCGTGATCTCGGGGCGAACGTCGACCTCGATGGCGAGCTGAAGGTCTCCGGAGAAGTCCTTGTCGCTGGGCCACTCGACGATGTCAGCCTCTGGCCGTCCGAGGGTGCGGATGCTGTGCTCTTCGACAGCGGCGCGGTAGAAACCGTCCAGGCTCTCGTTGACGGCGTGCTCGAGGACGGCGCCCTTGCCCATCCTCTGGTCGATGATCGCCGGCGGAACCTTGCCCTTGCGGAAACCGGGGATGTTGACCTGTTCGGCGATGTGGCCGTATGCGTGGGTGATGCTCGGCTTCAGGTCCTCAGGCGTCACCGAGATGGCGAGCTTGACTCGGGTGGGGCTGAGCTTTTCGACCGTGGATTTCACGTTGGTGTGTTCTCCTGTGTAGTGGATTTTTCCTCGAGCTGAGGAGTACGGACTTGTCGGGGCGACAGGATTCGAACCTGCGACCTCCCGGTCCCAAACCGGGCGCTCTACCAAGCTGAGCTACGCCCCGGTAGCACCTACCGGTGGTGGACTCACACACCGAAGCAAAACGATGCATCAAGGTGGAAGGCCTCCGACAGTCTAATGCACGGCCGCTCCGAAAATTCCGCCTCGGGCATCAGCGGCACGAGGCGACCCGAAACGTGTACTACGATATTCGGGTGCCGGTCTTCCGGCGTCGGGATGTCGCCCGACCAACAACTGAATACGAAACTCCGGCGGAGACCCGTCGGATTCGGGGCTGTAGCTTAGTGGTAAAGCCTCTGTCTTCCAAACAGATGATGCGAGTTCGATTCTCGTCAGCCCCTCCAATATGAAAATCCTCCGCGCCTATTCGCTGTGGACGACAGCAGGTGTGGTCCTGTTCGTCGTCGGAGGCTTCGCGATGGGTACCGGCCGCTTCGGCGTCGGCGTTTTCCTGCTCGCCGCCTCAGCCGTCTGCCTCGGCACGGCGATGGCATCCCACCGGCGGTGGGTCAAGAAGTACGGCTCCGACTAGCCGCGTTCCTCATTCGGCCGGTTCGCCATGGTGCTGAGCGTTTGCCACATACCGCGCCGCGTTCTGACGGATGCCATCGACCTCGTCATCGGTGAGCGACCGGCGCACCTTCGCCGGGACCCCTGCGACGAGTGACCGCGGCGGCACCACCGTCCCTTCGAGCACGACCGCTCCCCCCGCGATGAGGCACTCATCGCCGATGACGGCGCCGGAAAGCACGACAGAGCCCATCCCGATCAGCACGGTGTCGCCGATGGTGCATCCGTGGACGACGGCGTTGTGGCCCACCGAGACGTCTCGTCCGATTCGGACCGGCCAGGCGGCATCCACGTGCACAGCGACGCCGTCCTGGATGTTGCTGCCTTCTCCGAGCTCGATCGCGGCGTAATCGCCGCGGAGCACGGCGTTGTACCAGACACTCGACGACGGTTGGAGGGTGACGTTGCCGATCACCCGGGCCCCAGGGGCGACGAACGCACCGTCGGTGTGTGGCCCGGGAACGCCGGAGAGTCTGATGATCGATGAAGAGTCCTGGACTGTCATGGCGACACCCTATCCGGCGCAAAATTCCTCCACAGCCCGAGCCCGGCTTCCCCAACCCCGAAAGGGGCGGTTGCGGTGCGCGCGGCTCCGACAGAATGGGGCAATGCCCGAATTCCAGGACCCGCGTCGCCTCAGCAGGTGGCCGGCGGACGCGTCGCTCCTCACCGACACGACGGTCTGCCCGGCGTGCTTCCACCCGCTCGGCAGGACGGTGTGCGCCAACTGCGGCCTCGACCTCGGAGTCTCCGCCGCAGGCGACCTTCTCGCCGCCGGAACGGCCGTCGCCACCGCCGAGGCCGCCAGACAGCGGCTCATCAGCAGGATGCGCGTCGAGCAGGAACAGCGTCTCCTCGCGGAGCGCATGGCCGCGGGTGCGCGATCGGTGAGCCATGCCGGTCCCGACCACGGGGCACCCGTAGCGGGGTTCACTCCTTCGGGCCCCGGTCACGCACCGATCCTGCCGCCGGCGGCACCCGCTGGCGACCCGTTCGTCACGGCGGCGTTCGCCCCAGTGCCTGGAACGCCCGGTCCGTCCGTGCCCCAGCCGGCTCCCGCAGCAGCGCAGTTCGCGCCTTCCCAGCCGATTCCCCCGATGTTCGCGGCCCCACCGGCTGGGATGACACCGATGGGCGCGCCACAGGCCGGGCCTGCGCGACCGCGACGGAGCGGCATCCAGATCCTCATGCTCACCGTTGGCGTGATCCTCGTCTCGATCATGGCCCTCTTCTTCGTGCTGCTCGCCTACCTCATCGCCAGTCTCGAAGTGCGGTCGATCCTCACCGGGCTGGCGAGCGTCGCGGTGTTCGGCGTGGCCGTCCTGCTCTCCCGCCGACGTCTGCAGGGAACGGCTGAAGGGATCGCTGCGCTCGCTGTGGTGCTCTTCCTCCTCGACCTCTGGATCGTCAGGGCGAACGGCCTGTTCGGATCCGACCGGCTCGACGGTTGGCTCTACGCCGGGCTCTCGATCGGCCTGCTCACCGGGCTCCTCGCGCTGGCGGCGCGGGCGCTGCCTCTGCGGACCCTGTCCTTGTCCGCGGCCCTGCTCGGGCCCGTTGCCGGGTTCGCCCTCGTTCAGGGCGTCCTCGCCGACGTCGATCCCTGGACCAGGACCTGGGCCGCATTCACCGCCGTCGGTGTCGGCGCCCTGGTCTGGACCAGGGTGCGGCGCCGCGTGGAACAGGGAATCCTGCGCGCGTCAGGCATGCTCGCGGCCGCCTGGGCGACGTTCTGCGCGTTCGGAGCATTCCCCGACCTCGACGCCGGCGGCACGATCGCGTTCACCGTCGTCGCTTCGGTCTGGTTCCTGACCCTGGCTGTGGCGCCTGTCGGCCAGGCCGTTGCCGGTGAGGATGCGGTCCGGCCGGCGCGATTGGACGGCTGGGGAGCGCTTGCCGCGATTGGCCTCGGCCTCGCAGCTGCGGCGGCAGGGCTGTCCCTCCTTCTCCGCGGCGGTGTCGATGACGCCGTGTTCTGGCTGCCGGCGACGGTGACGGCATCGGCTGCAGTCGTCGTGGCACTGCTCGCCCGCATCCCCGGACTCACGCGGCTCGTCCCTGCGCTGCGTCTGGCCGCCCTCCTGCCCCTCAGCCTTGCCGCGCTCGCGACCGGTCCATCCATCGTGTACTCCGCCGCCATCACCGCCTGGGGCGCGACAACCCGCCCGTTCAGCCTGTCCGCGTTCGGGACTCCGCCGAACCCGCTGGTCCCGCTCGACGTGGGAGCGCCACTCGGCCTGCTCCTCGTCTCGGGACTCGCTCTCGCTGCACTCTCCGCACTCGGCTTTGCCCGGCAGATGGTCTGGCTCCCCGCGATCGTCGGCGGATTCGGGCTCGTCGCCGTCAGCGCCGTGATCGGCCAGCCGGTCGCATCCGCAGTGTGCCTCGGTATTCTGGCGGCCCTCCTGCTCGTCGCATTTGCAGTGCTGCCGCCCGGTTCTCTGCGTGTCGCCGTCTGCACCGTGTTCTCCGTCGCCCTCTTCGCGTTCGGCACGATCGGGCTGACCAGCACGGCCACCTTCCCGGTGACCGCGGTCGCGTCGGTGATCCTCCTGGCGGCGGCGAGGCAGGTGTGCGTGCGTGCGGTCGCTCCCGCTGCGGCAGCGGTCCTCGCGCCCGTTGCCACCGGTTCTGCTGTGATCGCGCTCATCGTCAGCGCCCGACTCGTCCCGACCTGGTTCGAGGTCGTCACGGGCACCACGGTGACCGCCGCGATTCCTCCGCTGTGGATGACGGTCTCCGCGCTTCTCCTGGCCGTCGGAGTCGTCGTTGCCGCCGAACGCCTCACCCGGGCCGAAGCCGCCGTCATCACCGCAGTCTCGGCGGTCTCCGTCGGCATCGGGCTCGCCGAGCTCAGCATCTGGAGCGACCCGATACCCCACCTGGTGGCGCTGGTGGCTACCGTCGCCGCCGGGCTGGTCTGGCAGCTTGGCGGGCGGGTTTCCGACTGGGCCGAGCGATACGTGGCCGCTGCGGCCGCACCCGCGGCCGCTGTCTGGGCCGTCGGCGTTGCATGGACCGAGTTCGGTCCTGACCTCCCCTCCGGCCTCGACCCGGCCACGACGACGGGCGTCGTGCTCGCTGTGGCGACCGTCGCTCTCGCAGCGATCGCGCCCCCTCTCTTCCGTCGACGGGACGGCAGTGCCGGCTCTCATCCGGCACGGATAGCGTGGGATGTCTCCCTCGGTTTCGCTGCGGCGGTCGTGATCGCGTCGGTCTTCTTCCGCCCTGAGCTCGGCTGGCTCACTCTCGTCTTCCTGGCTGTCACACCCGTGCTCGTTGCGAGCGGAGACGGCGACATCGTCGCCGGGAACTCGCCGAGACGACACGTCGCGTGGCTCGGACTTCCCCTCGCGGTCTCCGGCCTGTGGCTGGGTCTCGCGCGTGCCGACGCCACCATCGTCGAGTACTACACCCTGCCGGTCGCCGGACTCCTCCTGGCGCTTCTCGCACTCACCCTGCTGCGGCGCCCAACCACCGGTCCCGGGAACGGACGCACCCTCCTGCTCGCGTCTGCGCTTCTCGTCGGTCTCGGCCCGAGCGCGATCGCGGCATCCGACGCGGCACCGATTCGAGGATTTCTCGTCCTGGTCGTCTCCGCGATCCTCGTCGTCGCCGGGTCGCTCGTGGCTCCGGTGTATCGCGGGCTCCAGGGCGGACCCGTCTTCTGGCTGGCCGGCGCGTGCGCGGCCGCCATCGTCGGGATCGGTCGCACCTCGCTGAACCCCACCGCGTCCTCGCTGCCGTTCGAGTGGTGGTCAGCAGGCGCAGCCCTGGTTCTCGCCACCGGCGGCGTCCTCTGGCACACCAGGGCGCGCACGCCTTCCTCCTTCGCCACCGCCGCGATGATCGCATCGGTGGTCGTCGTCTCGCTGCCAACCACGATCGTCCTCCTCACGGCGGGCACGGATGCCTGGCGCGCGGTCACCGTTCTCCTCGTGACCTGCGGGTACATCGTTGCGGCATCCCTTCGCGACGAATTCGGCCCGGCCCTGCGCTGGGTGTCGATCGCGTCCGGCGCCGTCCTCGGCGGGACGATCCTCGTGACCGGCTCCGCCGACCCGTTCGAACTCGCCACCGTCCCGCTCGCCATGGCGCTCCTTCTCGGCGGAAGTGTCCGACTCAGCCGGGACGAACGTCGAGGCTCGTGGCCGGGACTCGGACCAGGGCTTGCGCTGCTCCTGCTCCCGCCGCTCGCCGCCGACTTCGGTCCGAACGAGCTGTGGCGGGTCGTCGCGCTCGGCGTCGTGGCCCTCGTCGTGCTCGGTGCCGGGCTGGCGCTCAAGCTGCAGGCTCCGACGTTGATCGGCGCCGCAGTCGTTGTCCTCCACGGGCTCGCACAACTCTGGCCCTGGATCTCGGATTTGTACGGCAGCGTGCCGTGGTGGCTGTGGGCGGGCATCGGAGGCGTGATACTCATCATCCTCGCCGCGACATACGAAAGCCGGATCCGCGACCTCAAGGCCGTGGCCCGCGGAGTGTCCTCGCTGCGCTGACGCCGGTCTCGGGCCCGCGAAGAAACTGGCGCTCAGGACCTCAGGTAGCGCAGCACGGCGAGCACCCGGCGATGGTCGGACGCCGACGCCTCGAGCCCGAGCTTCGCGAAGATCGCGGTCACGTTCTTCTCCACGGCGCCGACCCCGACGACGAGCCGCCTGGCGATGCCCTGGTTGGTGACCCCCTCTGCCATGAGCTGGAGCACCTCGCTCTCACGCGGGGTGAGGGATGCCAGCGGGTCCCGGCGCTGCGCGAGCAACTGGTGGACCACCTGCGGGTCGAGCACCGTTCCGCCCGAAGCGATCCGAGTGACGGCCTCGCGCAGTTCCTCGAGCGACGCGACGCGATCTTTCAACAGGTAGCCGACACCACCGGATGACGCACCGAGCAACTCGTCCGCGTACGCGCCTTCGACGTACTGACTGAGCAGGAGGATGCCGATCCCCGGGTGCGTGCGCCGGATCTCCAGGGCGGTGCGTACGCCTTCGTCCCGGTAGCCGGGAGGCATCCGGACATCGAGGACGACGACATCCGGTGCGGTCCCGGCGAGTCCGGCGAGCAGGCTGTCCCCGTCGCCGTATGAGCCGACCGTGGAGAATCCTGCTTCGTCGAACAGCCGGACGAGGCCCTCACGGAGCAGCACAGAGTCGTCGGCCACCGCCACCCGTATCGGGCCTCGTTGCGCATCCAGTTGAGTCACGCCCCCAGCCTAGGGCCGGGGCGCCTGACCGGACCGGGGTGAGCCGGTCAGGCCAGCGGCACGGATGCGGTCGCCCGCGTCCCCGCACCGACGGGGCTGTCGAGCGTCAGTGAGCCGCGCAGCCCCTGCAGGCGATCGCGAAGCCCCTGCAGGCCGTGTCCGTCGACGATTCGGGCGCCTCCGACACCGTCGTCCGAGACGATGAAGGTCAGCATCCGGCCGTTCTCGGTTGCGACGACGGACAGGTCGACCGTCACGGATCGCGCCCTGGAGTGCTTCGAGGCGTTGGTGACGAGTTCGGCGGCGATGAAGTAGCCGTTCCTTTCGATCTCTGCTGGAAACCGCAGGCCGGGTTCGAGCGAGCTGGTGACGGTCACAGGGATGGTGCTCACCGTGGCGAGCGACTCGATGGCGCTCACCAGCCCCCGGTCGCCGAGGATCGGCGGAGCGAAGCCGCGGGACAGCGCGCGGAGCTCTTCGAGCGACGCCTGGGCCTGCTGCCGGGCCTCACCGATCAGTGTCCTGGCGGCATCCGGGTCGGTGTCGAGCCGGCGTTCGGCCGCTGCGAGGTCCATCTGCAGGCGCACGAGACGCTGCTGTGGGCCATCGTGGATGTCGCGTTCGAGCCGCCGGACGGACTGGTCCTCGGCCTGCACCGCGGCGCCGCGCGATGCATCCAGGGCCGCGACCTCACGGCGGAGGTCGTCGCTGCTCCACCGCGACAGCAGCCCGCGTGCGATCGTGTGGTGAAGCGTGGTCAGGCCGCGGGTGATGAACGGCAGGGTGGCGAGGAAGATCACGCCGAGGACGAACTGGGCGATGGAGTCGGCGACGGCGGGATCGATGCCGAGGGGGCGGCCGTTCGAGGCAAGCGCGAATGCCCACTCGCTGAGGTAGAACTCACGGTCCCCTCGCGGAAGGAAGATCGACCAGAACCAGTAGCTGACGCCGCCGAGACCGACCGAGACCCAGACGATGGTGATGGTCCAGGTCGCGACGCTCACGATCGGGTTGATCACCAGGCCGTGCAGTAGGTAGGTCCAGTAGTGGCCGTCGGCCACGGGGCCAAGCGCGGTCCGCCAGAATCCGGCGTCAGCTCCGGCTCGCGGCCACTCCGGCGTGGGGACAGTTGGGCGCCCTGCCGCGCGGAGCCTGACGAGTTCGAGGGTGCCGAACGCCCGTGCCACGTAGAGCGTGGCGACGACGACGAACACGCCGACGACGATCGCGAGCAGACCGAGCCCTGTGGAGAAGAGGCTGGACATGATTACCAGCCCGAGGATGGCGATCGGCATGGTGAGGAGCAGGAATCCGAGCTCACGGGGAACGCCTCGCCACAGCCCGCCGTATCCCCGGCGCGCCTCTGGCGCTTGTGCGGGTGGCTCGGGTTCCATGGTGCCCAGCGTGCCAGAGATCGGAGCCGGGCGGGTGTCCAGCTCGAGGTTCTCAGTGCTCATGATCGGTTCCTTCTGTCTGTCGTGGCCCGTAGCCGCCTGGCTGCGTGTCGGTGTGGTCTTCGGTGGAGTCGTGTTCGCCCGGTTCGACGGTGTCGCCGGGTTCCACGACCAGGAACTGGCCCATCATTCCGGCGTCTTCGTGCCAGAGCAGGTGGCAGTGGTACATGTAGGGAGAATCGCGGTCACCGTCGGTGCCGAAGCGCATCACGAGCCGGTACTCCACCTGCGGGGCGAGGTAGACCGTGTCCTTCCAGCCGGCCAGCTCCGGGGGCGGGTCGTCCCCTCCGACGGATGCCACCTGGAACTGCACGTCGTGGACGTGGAAGTTATGGGGCATCACCATGCCGTTGCGCACGACCCAGGTCTCCGTGCTACCGGCGGTGACGACCTCGTCGATACGGTCCATGTCCATCGTTTCCCCGTTGATGGTGAACCCGTCGAGGGTGAAACTCCGCGTGGCGACGGCATCCGACTCGCGCAGCGGTTCGATCGAGGCGAGGCTGTCGGGGACGAGCGCTGCCGGGACGAGATCGGGACCGGCGCGCAGCTCGAGGACATCGAACCGGTCTGCGCCCCCGTTGTGTCCGGCGAGATCGTCCGGCATCCCGAGGTCCTGCTCGGTGGATCGGAGCACGGGGCGCTCCCCCGCGCTGAGCGACACGATGATCTCGGCGCGTTCTCCAGGAGAGAGCCGGATCGCGTCCGTGGTGTGCGGCGTGCTGAGCAGACCGCCGTCTGACGCCACCATGGCGAACGTCCGTTCGTCGTCGAAACCAAAGTTGTAGGTCCTGGCGGTGGACGCGTTCAGGAGGCGCAACCTGACGGCCGCGGTGCTCACGTCGAGGTACGGGGCGAAGGTGCCGTTGACGAGGAGTTCGGTTCCGAGGGCGCCGACGAAGCCGCGGTTGTCGTCCGAAAGGACGGCAGATTCGTCGAGGTCGACGTCCTGCACGAGAACGGGGATGTCATCGAGCCCGTAGGTCCGCGGAAGATCCAGGGCGGCTTCTTCGGCATCCGTCACCAGGAACAGCCCGGCCAGTCCCCTCGCGACCTGGTCTTCGGTGTCGTCGTGAGGGTGGGGGTGGTACCAGAGGGTCGCCGCAGGCTGGTCGAGAGTCCACTCCGGCGCTGCGTGTCCTCCTGGCGCGATGGGCTGGTGGGGGCCGCCGTCCATCGCGGCAGGAAGATGCATTCCGTGCCAGTGCAGGGTGGTGGGGTCCTCCAGTCGGTTGGTGATCTCTGTGCGCACCTTCTCACCGCGGGCCGCGACAAGGGTCGGACCGAGGTGGGCGCCGTTGTATCCGCGCGTCGCCGTCTGCTGACCCGACCGGAACTCCGAATACCCGTCCTGCGCCTCGAGTTCGAAGACCCGCGTGCCGTCGGCATCCACCCGCGATGGCGCAAGCGGAGGGATGGCCAGTGGCCGACTGAAATCGACGTTGCCGACGGTGTCGACCTTCTGGGCCGAGAGCAGTCCAGGGATCATCGGTCCGGCGAGGGCGATGGCCGCACAGCCGGCGATGAGCAAGACGGGCACGAGCGTGAGCGCGATGGCGAGTCGGCGCCGCCGACGCCGGGGCTGCGCTGGTCGGGGTGCTGGAGCGGGAGTCGAGATCATGCCTCAAGCCTTCCGGCGAACGGTTCCCGGGAACATCAGGCATCCCACCGACTCCGATCGGGGGAAACCCCCGGAAACACGAAGTAAGACGAGCCTTGTCTTGGTTGCGGAATGCCGGAGCCTGAGTAGCGTTGTTCTCAAGAGCGCACCACAATCCACGCGCAAGCGAAGGGGAACACCCATGACAGACATCACCACCGTTTCATCGACCTCCGTCAGCCCCGACGTCGCCGCGGGAGTCGCCCAGTTCCTGAGCCCGGTCGTCATCGACCTCACCGCCCTTGTCGTGAACGGCAAGCAGGCCCACTGGCACGTCCGCGGAGCGAACTTCGTCGGCGTCCACGAACTCCTCGACACGATCGTCGCCCACGCACAGGACTGGGCTGACAGCGCCGCTGAGCGCATCGTCGCCCTCGGCCTTCCCGTCGATGGCCGGCTGTCCACAGTGGCGGCGAAGACCACGACAGGCGAGCTGACCGCCGGATTCCAGCAGTCGAACACGACGATCGCTGAGTACGTGGCCCAGATCGACGCAGCTCTCGTCTCGGTGAAGACCGCCGTCGACGAGCTGGACGGAATCGACCTGACCAGCCAGGACGTCGCCATCGAGATCGCCCGCGGTCTCGAGAAGGACCGCTGGTTCCTCGTCGCCCACGTCTCGAAGTAGACAACGCACAGACGTCAGAGGGAGGGTCGCCACACCGGCGGCCCTCCCTCTCTCGTTGACGGATGCCGTCAGAGCGCGGTGTACGTGTCCCGTCCGTTGAGGATCGTGGCAGCCACCGGCATTCTCCGGAGTTCGTCGGGGCTCGCAGCGTACGGGTCGCGGTCGACGATCACGAGGTCCGCGACCTGGCCCGCACGGACGACGGCCGAACCGATCCTGGTGGATGCCGCGAGGGCTTCGGCGACCGTGATCGACTGCTCAGGATGCCACGGAGCACGTCCATCCCGTGACCTCCCGACGGCAGACGCGATCGCCAACCACGGGTCGAGCGGAGCCACGGGCGCATCCGAACCGAGAGCGAGCGTCCCGCCTGCGTCGAGGATACTTCTCAGGGGAAACGCCCGGCCCGTCCGGCCAGCCCAGTAGCGGTCGGCCACCTCCCTGTCGTCCATGGCGTGTTCCGGCTGAACACTCGCGGTCACGCCCAGTTCGGCGAAACGGGCGAGGTCGCGCGAAGACAGAAGCTGCGCGTGTTCGACGCTCCCGCGGGAACCGGTGGAGGCGAAGGAGTCGAGGACATGACTGTTCGCCTGGTCTCCGATGGCATGGATCGCCGACTCGAGCCCGACGCTCTTTGCGCGGGACATCAGGCCCTTCAGGTCCTCCGGTTGGACGGTGAGCACGCCGTGGGAGTGCTGCGCACCCTCCAGCCCCGGATACTCGTCGACGCAGTAGGCGGTGCGGGTGTTCAGCGACCCGTCGGTGATCACCTTGAGCGACCCGACCTCGAGGAGCCCGTGCGTGTGCGGCAGGATCTGTCCGGTCTGGAGCCGCTCGGCGATCGCGCGGTCGAGGTGGTGCGGGTAGATGCCGAAGCGCGTGCGCAGGGCGATGTTCCCTGTGGCGATCCGCCGTGTCCAGGCCTCGAGGTTCCACGCCATCTCGAAATCGATGACGCCGACGACGCCCC
Source organism: Mycetocola sp. Y171 (assembly GCF_056713165.1). NCBI lineage: Bacteria > Bacillati > Actinomycetota > Actinomycetes > Micrococcales > Microbacteriaceae > Mycetocola > Mycetocola sp. Y171. The sequence goes on along the minus strand of NZ_JBWYGX010000002.1, from coordinate 661,591 downwards.
TGGCGGCCGCGGCGTTCGCCGCCTCGCCCGCCCAGCCGTCGATGACGGCATCCGTCGCGGTGTCGAGAGAGCGGTGCACGGCGAACGCGTCTTCCTCCCGCAGCAGCCCGGTCGCGTGGCCGGCGTGACCGTACCGGAGCAACGCTGCACTGTTCAGCCAGGCGCAGTGCAGGTCGGCGGCGATGAGGATGACCTCCCGCCCGTGGGAGACGGCGTCGAGGGAGGCGAGGTCGACGGTGTCCGGCCAGAGGGCGTCACGGAACCCGAAACCGACGGCGGGTTCGTCGACGCCCGTTGGGGTGTTCGCATCGACGACGGCGAGAACGTCCGCCGCCGTCGCCGTTCCGGAGAGGTCGAACCGGCGAGAGGTCTGCGCCCACTGAGTGAAGTGGACGTGGGAGTCCCAGAGCCCCGGCAGGATCCAGCGCCCATCCGCCGCAGTCACGTCACCTTCGGGCCGTCCACTGCCCGCCGGTCTCACATCGGCCACCCTGCCGTCTTCGAGCACGACGTCGACAGGGCCGTCCGCTCCCCCGGCGATCCGGACACGGGCGAGCGTGCGTCGGATGCCTGACCCCGGCCGCGACGCCCGCAACCGGAATTCGCTCATCGTCGTGCCCGGCGCATCTCAGCGGCCAGGGCGGGGTTGGTGTACTCCGGACCGTTCTCCAGCTGGTCGATGATCCTGTCGACCGTTTCGGCCGGGCGGTTCTGGCTGAGCTTGCGCTTCGCGACGACCTTCGTCGGCGTCAGGCGGAATCCGACTGTTCCGCTGCTGATGCGGGCGGCGTACTCGGCGTTGGCCGGTGTGCCCTCCATCAACCGCGGTTCAGGCATCCGGCCTTCGAAGTGCTCGACGAGCTGACCGAGGACCCGGAAGTTCTCCTCGTCGCTGAGGATCTCGGGGGTCCCGCTCAGGTGCGCGACGACGAAGTTCCAGGTGGGAACCGCCGGCTTGTCGTCGTACCAGCCTGGCGAGATGTAGCCGTGCGGTCCCTGGACGACGACGAGGAGTTCGTGGGAGCCGAGCTCGTGGATCGCTTCGTCCGGCCGACCCACATGGCCGAGGATCGTGAGGTCGTCACGGTCAGGGTCGAGCACCACCGCGTAGTGCGACGCGACCAGGCCGTCTGCCGTGTCGCTGACGAGCGTCACCCACGGGTTCCGTTCGATGAGCCTGCGCAGCTCGGGGATGTCGCCGAGCACGAAGCTGGGGTTCTGTCTCATGGGGTCCTCTCGATGTGACCATTCAGCGAATCGTTCAGCGCTGGCAGTTCGGGCACCAGTACAGCTTGCGTGCGCCCATCTCCTCCAGCGCGATGTGGGTGCCGCAGACCCGGCACGGCAGGCCCTCCCGTTTGTACACCCAATGGCGATCATCCCTTGATGCCATCGCCTTGCGGTAGTCCTCGCCGCTGAGGTCGTCCATCGTCATCATCTGACCGGTCTCGACCCCGATCCGCAGCAGTCGCGCCCAGTCCCGCCAGATCGCGCGAACGGTCTCCTCAGGCACAAGCCTGCCTGGAGTGTGCGGGTCGACCCGTGCGCGGAACAGCAGTTCGGCACGGTAGACGTTGCCGATCCCGGAGACGACGGTCTGGTCCATCAACAGCAGGCCGATCGGTGTCGGCTTCCTGCGCACGACGACCGTGAAGCGCTCCTCGGCTTCAGTGCTGTCGTCGAGCAGGGGGTCTGGGCCGAGCTTCGCGATCACTTCTCCCACACGCGCGTCGTCGATCACCTCGCAGGCCGTCGGGCCGCGGAGGTCGGCGACGGCGTGGTCGGTGAGCAGTCGCACCCGGACGGCGCCCACCGGTTCAGGCGGGAAGGTGTCCCATTCGTCCCCGGCGAGGCCCTTCGTCTGCTCCGACATCCGTACCCGGGTCTTCCGCGGTGCGCCGATCGAATGCAGCGAGTTCTCGCCGGCGTCGTCGAGGATGGCCGTCGCGAGGTCGGTCCCCTTCTGGTTCGTCTGGCCCATCCGCCCGTTCGCCGAGGCGATCGTGGCATCCTGGGTGATCTCACCGGCGAAGTCCCACGCACCGTACATCCCGAGGTGCACCCGAAGCCAGACGCTGTCGTCGAAGTCGATGAACATCTGCTTGCCGACCGCTTTCACGTCGGTGACTGTGCGCCCGTCCAGGATCGACGCCCCCTCCGCGAACCGGCCCTGTGGCGACGAGACCGCGACCCGGTGACCCTGGAAGTTCTGGCGGAACTGCCGTGCGATGCGGTGAACGGAATGGCCCTCTGGCACGCTAGCCCCGTTCTGGGAGAGCGTCGACGCCCTTGCCTGCGATCGTGCCCGTCGTCTCGAACTCGGCGAGCTGGGCGATCCGTCGCACGTGGCGTTCCTCTGCGGTGAACGGTTCGGCGATGAACGCGTCGATGAAGGAGATCACGTCCTCCACAGGATGCTGCCGGGCACCGATCGAGATGACGTTGGCGTCGTTGTGGTCCCTCGCGAGCGTCGCAGTGCTGAGGTTCCAGACGAGCGCGGCGCGGACGCCACGAACCTTGTTGGCCGCGATCTGCTCGCCGTTCCCTGACCCACCGAAGACGACGCCGAGTGCTTCGACGCCGGACTCCTGGTCACGGACGACCCCGAGAGCCGCGTTGATGCAGAATGCCGGGTAGTCATCCAGCGCGTCGTACTCGGCGGGACCGTGGTCGATGACCTCGTGTCCGTTGTCGCGGAGGTGCTGCTGCAGGTGCTTGCTGAAGTCGAGGCCGGCGTGGTCGGTGGCGATGTGGATGCGCATGGTTACATTCTGCCGTTTCCGGCGCCGTCACCGCTCACCGGCGGCTCAGCTGAAGATCGGGCCGACGGTGCGGCTCCGTTTGATCTCGAAGAAGCCCGGGTATGCGGCGACAGCGACGACCCCATCCCACAGTCTCGCGGCCTCTTCCCCCTGCGGCGACGGCGAGATCACCGGGCCGAAGAAGGCGACGTCGTTGACGGCGATGACCGGGGTTCCGACGTCCTGGCCGACGCGGCCGATCCCGTCGAAGTGGCTCGCACGCATCTGCGGGTCGAACTCGTCCGTCAGGGAGTGCTCGGCGAACTCAGGAGGCAGACCCACTTCGGCGAGCGCCTGGGCGATCACGGTGTCAGGATCTGTCGACTCCCCCGGGTGGATCTGCATCCCGAGCGCGTCGTACAACGGCTTCACGATGGCCTGCCCGAAGTGCTCCTGGGCGGCAGCGACGAGACGGGTGTAACGAAGGGCACGAGGGAAGAACGCCCGGTACTCCTCAGACACGTCCTGATCCTCATTGAGCACCGCGAGGCTCATGATGTGCCAGGTGACGTCGAGGTTGCGGAGACCAGCGACCTCGTCGACCCAGCGGGAGGTCATCCACGCCCACGGGCAGGACGGGTCGAACCAGAAGTCGACGGCGGTCGGGGCGGTCGGGGCGGAAGCGGCGGTATCGGTGGTCATACCTCCAGCCAACCACGGAAACGCCCCCGGGCATTCCCTGGGGCTCCGGCGGCGCCGGAACACGAACGACTACGCTTGCAAGTCGGACACGATCCGATCGATCTGTACCGTCCCATCGCACAAAGGAGTTCAGCGTTGCCCGGAGAAAACCTCACCCGCGCCGAAGCACAGGAACGAGCATCGCTCGTCTCCACCCAGAGCTACGAGATCGCCCTCGACCTGACCACAGGACCTGAGACCTTCCGCTCGACGACAACGGTGCGGTTCAGTGCCACCCCCGGCGCGTCCACGTTCATCGACGCGATCACGCGCACCGTGCACTCGGTGACCCTCAACGGGACGAGGCTTGACCCGGCCGCCGTGAGCGACGGCATCCGCATCGCCCTCGACGACCTGCAGGCCGAGAACGAACTCGTCGTCGACGCCGACATGATCTACATGAACACCGGAGAGGGCCTTCACCGTTTCGTCGACCCGGTGGACGACGAGGTCTACCTGTACAGCCAGTTCGAGGTCCCCGACTCCCGCCGTATGTATGCGGTGTTCGAGCAGCCGGACCTCAAGGCGACGTTCCAGTTCACCGTGACCGCGCCTGAGCACTGGGAGATCATCTCCAACTCCGCGACGCCTGAGCCCGTGCCCGCCTCCACAGGGAGCAAGACCTGGGCGTTCGAGCCGACCGACATCATGTCGAGCTACATCACGGCGATCATCGCCGGACCGTATGCCTCGGTCCGCAGTGAGCTCACCTCCAGTGACGGCCGCACCATCCCGCTCGGCGTGTTCTGCCGCAAGAGCCTGTCCGAGTACCTCGACGCCGATTACATCTTTGAGAAGACCCGCCAGGGTTTCGAATACTTCGAGTCCAAGTTCGACTACCCGTACCCGTTCCCGAAGTACGACCAGCTGTTCGTTCCCGAATACAACGCTGGCGCCATGGAGCACGCCGGCGCTGTCACATTCACCGAGGCGTACATCTTCCGGTCGAAGGTGACGGATGCCATCAAGGAGCGTCGCGTCGTCACGATCCTGCACGAGCTCGCCCACATGTGGTTCGGCGACCTCGTCACGATGAAGTGGTGGAACGACCTCTGGCTCAACGAGTCGTTCGCGGAGTGGGCGTCGACCATCGCCGTCGCAGAGGCCACGGAGTGGACCGGCGCATGGACCACGTTCAACGCCATGGAGAAGAGCTGGGCGTACCGCCAGGACCAGCTTCCCTCCACCCACCCGATCGTCGCGACCATCAACGATCTCGAGGACGTGCAGGTCAACTTCGACGGCATCACATACGCCAAGGGCGGGTCGGTGCTCAAGCAGCTCGTCGCCTGGGTCGGAATCGATGCCTTCTACGCCGGTGTGTCCGCCTACTTCAAGAAGCACGCGTGGGGGAACACCGAGCTCGTCGACCTGCTCACCGAGCTCGAGACGGCATCCGGTCGCGACCTCAGCGACTGGGGCAAGCTGTGGCTCGAGACGGCCGGTGTGAACACGCTTCGTCCGGAGATCAGCGTGGACGACTCCGGTGTTCTCACCGCGTTCACCGTGCTGCAGAGCGCGGTGCCCGAGTACCCGACGATCCGCCCGCACCGTCTGGCCATCGGCTTCTACAACCTCGTCGACGGCAAGCTGGTCCGTGAGGACCGGCTCGAACTCGACGTCGACGGTGAGCGCACGGATGTTCCCGAGCTCGTCGGCAAGAAGCGCCCGGACCTCATCCTCCTCAATGACGACGACCTCGCATACGCCAAGATCCGTCTCGACGAGGCCTCCCTCGCTGTGGCCACCGAGTCGCTGTCCGCGATCGAAGACCCGCTGGCGCGGTCGCTTGTCTGGGCCGCTGCCTGGGATGCCACGCGCGACGCCGAGACGCCGGCACGCGACTACATACGACTCGTCCTCGGCAACATCGCCACCGAGAGTGAATCGACGACGATCCGGACGACGCTGAACCAGCTCGTACTCGCCGCGACCCAGTACGTCGCTCCTGAGGCCAGGGAACATGTTCTCACCGAGGTCGGCGACGCCCTCTGGCAGCTCGCCCAGGGTGCAGAGGCCGGCTCGGACGCCCAGTTCCAGTTCGTGAAGTTCTTCGCGGGAGTCGCATCCACCGGCACGCACTTCGACGTGATCCGCGCACTGCGCTCTGGTGAGAGAAGCCTCGACGGGCTCGAGATCGACACCGACCTCGACTGGGAGCTGCTCACAGCGCTCACGGCCGGTGGAGCCGCAACCAGCGACGACGTCGACGCCGCACTCGCCGGAGACAACACGGCGAACGGCGCGAAGGCTGCCGCACTCGCCCGCGCCGCGATCCCGACCCTCGAAGCGAAGCGTGCCGCATGGGCATCCGTCGTCGACACCGACACGGCCCCCAACGCGATCGTCCAGTGGACGGGAATCGGATTCCAGCGGGCTCGCGACAAGAACGTCCTCGCGTCCTTCATCCCGGACTACTTCGGGATGCTGCAGCGCATCTGGGACTCACGCAGCTACAAGATCGCCGAGTACCTGGCGGTGGGTCTCTACCCGGCGCCCCTCGCGAACGCGGAGCTGCGCGACGCGACCGTCGCCTGGCTGGAGACGAACGACGAGCCGCCCGCGCTGCGCCGGATCGTCGTCGAGAACCTCGCGGGGGTCGAGCGCGCCATGAAGGCGCAGGAGCGCGACGCTCAGGCGTAACCGCCCGCGAGTTGCCGGGTTTGCAGGGGTCAGGACGCGTCCGCACCACTGCAAACCCGGCAACTCGCGTCTAACTGACGGGCCGGGCCTCCAGCATCCGTCCAGTAGCCCGCCCCTAGACTTGAGGCAATGAATATGACTGAATTCTGGGCCGCCGTCACCGTGTTCTTCGCGACACCGCTCGGCACCCTTGTCGCCATCGCCCTCATCATCGTCGGCGCGTTCATCGCGGCCTGGCTGATGCACTTCGTGATCCGCAGGGTCGTGAACCAGATCGTGTCCGGGGTGAAGAAGAACCAGGGCGCTGAAGACACGCAGGCGCTCAACGTCTCCCCTCTCGCGGCCGTGCGCCTGGTGCAGCGCACCCGCACCCTGGGCACGGTGCTCGGCAACATCGTCAACGTCACCGTCGTGATCATCGCCATCGTGCTCGTGGTGAACCAGATCGACCAGAACATCATCGGCTCGCTCGCACTCCTCACCGCCGCTCTCGGCGCCGGCCTCGGTTTCGGCGCCCAGAACATCGTCAAGGACGTGCTCAACGGCCTGTTCATGGTGATGGAGGACCAGCTCGGCGTCGGCGACGTCGTCGACCTCGGCCCTGCGACCGGTGTCGTCGAACGCGTCGGCATCCGCATCACCCAGGTCCGCGACGTCAACGGAACGCTGTGGTTCGTCCGCAACGGTGAAATCCTCCGCGTCGGCAACATGTCCCAGGGCTGGGCCCGGGTGATCATCGACCTCGCCGTCCCGTACGACGCCGATGTCGAGGCTGTCCAAGACCGGATGCTCGACGCGGCGTCATCGCTCGCCCAGGACCCGAAGTGGCGCAGCCGCATCCTCGAGCGCCCTGAGCTCTGGGGCATCGAGTCCATCTCCGAAGAGGCCCTCGTCATCCGCCTGGTCATGAAGACCCGCCCGCCGGCGAAGGATGACGTCGCCCGCGAGCTCCGCACGAGGCTCAAGGCCGCAACGGACGAACTGGGTATCCAGCTGCCGACGCTCAAGAGCGTCGTCCTCGAGGGATTCGACGGAGCGGCATCCGTCACCGGTGCCCGCCCGCCGCGGACGAAGCCGCTCAAGGTCGTCAACCAGGCGCCTCACGCCACGAAGAAGGCCTCGAAGAAAGCCCCGCAGACGCCATGAGCGACCTCCTCTCCTCCAACACTTTCTACGAGGAGGTCGGCGGGCGCGCGACCTTCGAGAAGCTCTGCCGCGAGTTCTACAAGGGCGTCGCTGCCGATCCGGTCCTCAAACCGATGTACCCCGAAGAGGACCTCGGACCGGCCGCTGAGCGTCTCACGATGTTCCTCGAGCAGTATTGGGGAGGACCGTCAACCTACAGCGAACAGCGTGGCCACCCGCGCCTGCGAATGCGGCACATGCCGTTCAAAGTCAATCCGGACGCCCGTGACCGCTGGCTCCTCCACATGCGCGCCGCAGTCGACACGCTCGGGCTGTCGCCGCTGCACGAGGCCACGCTCTGGGACTACCTCGAGCGAGCAGCACAGGCCATGGTCAACACGTTCGACGAGTAACACCAGAGAGGCCGGGTGATCTCCTACGATGGGGGAACCCGGAGGGCGACGGAGCCTCACGGATGAAGGAGTTCCCGGATGCCCTCACCCACACCGACCTCAGCCGATGCCATCGTCGTCGGCGCCGGACTCGCCGGTCTCGTCGCTGCAGCCGAGCTGGCGGATGCCGGCAGGCGCGTGATCATCGTCGAGCAGGAGCCTCAATCGTCCCTCGGCGGTCAAGCGCACTGGTCGTTCGGCGGCCTGTTCCTCGTCGACACGCCTGAGCAGCGCCGAATGGGCATCCATGACTCGCACGAACTCGCCTGGCAGGACTGGCAGGGATCGGCCGGCTTCGACAGGCCGGAAGACGACTGGGCGAAACGGTGGGCGGAGGCATACGTCGACTTCGCCGCCGGAGACAAACGGTCCTGGCTGAACGAACAGGGCGTCGGCTTCTTCCCCGTCGTCGGCTGGGCGGAGCGCGGCGGGTACACGGCGAACGGGCACGGGAACTCGGTGCCGCGGTTCCACATCGTCTGGGGCACCGGCCCTGCCATCGTCGAGCCGTTCCTCCGTCGCGTCCAGGCGGGGATGGGAGCCGGCCGGGTGCACATCCTCCACCGGCACCGCGTCGACGACCTCGTGCTGACCGACGGGGCCGTCACCGGCGTCAGCGGCACCATCCTGGAACCCTCGACGGCGAAACGCGGCGAAGCCAGCTCCCGCAAGGTGAGCGGCGAGTTCGAGTTGTCCGCGCAGGCGGTCGTCGTCACGACCGGAGGAATCGGCGGCAACCTCGACCTGGTGCGTGAGAAGTGGCCGGCCAGACTCGGTGCTGCCCCTGCGTCGATGCTCGCCGGTGTGCCCGCCCATGTCGACGGGCGCGGGCTGGGAATCGTCGAGCGAGCCGGAGCCCGTCTCGTCAACGGCGACAGGATGTGGCACTACACCGAAGGCATCACCAACTGGGACCCGGTCTGGGCCTCACACGGCATCCGGATCCTGCCAGGGCCGTCGTCGTTGTGGCTCGACGCCACCGGCGCCCGCCTCCCCGCGCCTCTGTTCCCCGGCTTCGACACTCTCGGCACGCTCGAACACATCCTCGCCACCGGGCACGACCACAGCTGGTTCGTCCTCACCCAGAAGATCATCGAGAAGGAGTTCGCCCTCTCGGGAAGCGAACAGAACCCCGATCTCACCGACAAGAACCTCAAGCTCCTGCTCAAGCGCGTCGCGCCGGGCGCTCCTGGACCGGTTGAGGCATTCAAGGAGAAGGGCGAGGACTTCGTGGTCGCCGCGAACCTGCCTGAGCTCCTGGCCGGTATGCAGCGGCTCTCAGGAGACGCCGCGCTCGACACGGTGCGCGTCGAGCGGGAGATCCGGTGGCGCGATGCGCAGCTGGACAACGACTTCTCGAAGGATGCCCAGATCACCGCTATCCGCGGCGCACGGTCGTACCGCGGAGACAAGCTGATCAGGGTGGCCAGCCCGCACAAACTGCTCGATGAGAAAGCCGGGCCGCTCATCGCCGTGAAGCTGCACATCCTCACCAGGAAGAGCCTCGGCGGCATCCAGACCGACCTCTCCGGGCGGGCGCTGGCCGGGGACGGTAGCCCGGTCCCCGGGCTCTACGCCGCGGGTGAGGCCAGCGGATTCGGCGGAGGCGGGGTGCACGGATACCGTGCACTCGAGGGCACGTTCCTCGGCGGATGCCTGTTCACCGGCCGCACGGTCGGTCGGGCGATCGAGGCGCAGCTGCGCTGAGTTCGACGCCGGCGGTCCCCGCTGCTCGGGCCGAACCCATGTCGACCTCTTGCCGTCGGCCGTCCCGATGGTGTCGAATCGACTCAGGCCGTGCGAACGGTGCGGGCGACGCAGGGAGTTCCTCATGTCGGCAAAGGGTACGAACGCCCAGGCGAAAGGCGCTGGCCGGACCAGCGCGGAGCGGGTGGAGGCGTCGCCGGGCCTGTCGGCCACCCGTCCGGAGAACATCCGCAACATCGCGCTTGTCGGCCGTTCCGGGTCGGGCAAGACGATCCTGACCGAAGCGCTGCTCGCAGCAACAGGCGTTCTCACGCGCATGGGGTCGATCGTCGACGGCACGACCACGAGCGACTCGGACCCGTCCGAGATGCACCAGCAACGGTCTGTGGCGCTGTCGGTTCTGCCATTCGCGGTGGGCGACATCAAGGTGAACCTGCTCGACACCCCCGGCTACTCGGATTTCATCGGCGACCTGCGCGCAGGGCTGAGGGCAGCGGATGCCGCACTGTTCGTCGTCTCGGCGGTCGACGGTGTCGACGCGGCCACGACCGCCCTGTGGGCAGAATGCGATCACCTGGGGATGCCGCGCGCCGTCGTGATCAGCCGCATCGATCACCCGCGGGCCAACTACGACGCCGTTCTGTCCGCCTGCCAGGACGCCTTCGGCACCGCGGTGCTTCCGCTTTATCTCCCCGTGCGCTCCGCCGGAACGATCAGCGGGCTGCTCGGCCTGCTTTCCCGCACCGTGTCGGATCACAGCGCCGGACCCTCGCGAGTGTCCCGAACAGCGGATGCGGGCGAACTCGCCGAGTCGGAGAGCGCCAGGGGCGCACTGATCGAGGGCATCATCGCCGAGAGCGAAGACGAGACCCTGATGGACCGTTATCTCGACGGAGAAGAGATCGACCTCGACATCCTCATCGCCGACCTCGAGAAAGCGGTCGCAGGCGGGGCCTTCTTCCCGGTCCTGCCGACCTCGGCCGAGACCGGCGTCGGCATCACGGAACTCCTCGAGCTGATGACCGGCGCGTTCCCGCCGCCGACGGAGCGCCCAGTCCCTCCGGTGACCGATCTTCGCGGCAAGCCGGCAGGACGCCTGAGCTGTGACCCGGACGGACCACTCGTCGGCGAGGTGGTGCGGACGACCATCGACTCGTTCCTCGGTCGCGTCTGCCTGGTGCGGATCTTCTCCGGAACACTGCGCGAGAACTCGAACATCCACATCGGCGGTCACGGACTGGCGGATCGCGGTCACCAGGACCACGACAGCGACGAACGGGTCACTCACCTGCAGTCTCCACTCGGTTCCCGTCTGCGTGCCGTGTCGTACTGCGTGGCAGGTGACATCTGCGCGCTAACCAAGCTCAGCGGTGTCGAGACCGGCGACACGGTCTCCGACCGGGAACGGCCGCTCCTCGTCGCGGCGTGGGACATGCCTGAGCCGCTGATGCCCGTCGCGGTTCAGGGTGCGACGCACGCGGATGAGGACACCCTCGCCAGGAACATGGGAAAGGTGGCGGCCGTCGACCCGACGCTCCGCGTCGAACGCAACGCGGAAACGCACCAACTGATCCTGTGGTGCATGGGTGAGGCGCACGCGGAGGTCGTGCTCGACCGACTGCGCGGCCAGGGCGTCAAACTGCAGACCGTCGACGTGATCACGCCACTTCGAGAGACCTTCACCGCGCCGGCATCCGCCAGGGGGCGCTACGTCAAACAGTCCGGCGGACACGGCCAGTTCGGCATCTGCGACATCGAGGTCGAACCGCTCGAACGAGGCGCCGGGTTCGAGTTCGTCAACCAGGTGGTTGGCGGAGTCGTCCCTGGGCAGTTCGTCGGCTCGGTCGAAAAGGGGGTCCGTGAACAGATGCAGAGGGGCCTGTCCGCCGGGTTTCCCGTGGTGGACATCCGGGTGAGACTCGTCGGAGGGAAGGCTCACAGTGTCGATTCATCGGATGCCGCGTTCCAGGCCGCCGGCGCGCTGGCACTGCGCGAAGCAGCGTCCACCACCACGATCCAGTTGCTCGAGCCGGTTTCCACCGTCACGATCAGCGTTCCGGACAGTTACGTGGGCGCGGTGATGACCGACCTGTCCTCCCGCAGGGGCCACATGACGGGAACGTCGTCGATCGGCAGCCACACCGAGATCAGCGCCGAGATCCCGGACGCCGAGCTCCTGCGATACGCGATCGAGCTCCGCGCGCTGACCGCAGGCACCGGGAATTTCCGCCGGAGCTACCTGCGGCACGAGCCCGTCCCGTCGAAGACGGCAGCGAACGCCTGATCCGTGCGCTCCGCTGTCTGCTCGGCCGTTGGCATACTGGTGGGATGGCCACGACACCACCCGCAGAGGTCGAGATCTCGCCGGACCTCGTTCGTCGCCTGCTGGAGGCGCAGCATCCCGACCTGGCCGGCAAGACGATCGAGCTCGTGGCCTCCGGCTGGGACAACGCGATCTATCGGCTGGGCACGGACCTGCTCGTTCGACTCCCCCGGCGTCTGCTGTCGTCTCAGCTGGTGCTGAACGAGCAACGCTGGCTTCCCGGAGTCGCGCACCGCGTCACGGTGAACATACCCGTTCCGGTGCGGGCCGGCGTGCCGACGGACTTCTATCCCTGGCCGTGGAGCGTCACGCCGTGGTTCCCCGGCGATGTCGTCGCCCTCCGACCGCGAAAACAGCGGGCGGATCTCGCCGAACCGCTCGCGGTCTTTCTCGCCGAGTTCGCTGAGGCCGCCCCCGACGACGCACCGGAGAATCCGTGGCGCGGTGTTCCGCTCGCCGACCGGGATGTCAGCGTCCGGGAGCGTATCGCGTCGGGGCTGGTACCCGAAGCGGATGCTGCATCCCGGCTGTGGGACCACGCGATCAGCCAACCGGTGTGGAACGGCCAGCGGCTGTGGGTCCACGGCGACCTGCACCCGGCGAACCTCGTCTCCGTCGACGGGTCCCTGGCCGCGGTCCTGGACTTCGGAGACCTCACCGCAGGTGACCCGGCCACCGACCTCGCGGCCGCGTGGCTCGTCTTCGACGCGCCCGGTCGCGCACGATTCCGAGACGCCGTCGACCGTTCCCGCAACATTGACGCAGCGACCTGGATCCGCGCCCAAGGTTGGGCGCTCTGCCTGGCGTCGGCGCTGCTGACCGCCTCGGACGATTCTCCAGCGCACCGGCGGATCGGTGAGGAGACCCTGGCTGAGCTTCTCGCCGGGTACTGACCGGCCGGAGCAGACTCGTCAGCGCGGGGCGAGGACGCAGAAGTCGTTGCCTTCGATGTCGGTGAGGACCCGCCACGGCACATCGCCCTGGCCGATGTCCGCGTCTGAGGCGCCCAGCGCCTGCAGTCGCGCCACCTCGTGGGTCTGGTCGTCGCCCGGGTACGGCATCACGTCGAGATGGACACGGCTGCGGGTGCTTCCCCCACCTGGCGCGCGAACGAATTCCAGGTACGGCCCGACACCCGCGGCTGAGCGCAGGCTAGCATGCTCGTCGGTCACCTCGTGCAGGGTCCAGTCCATCGCCTCGTGCCAGAACCTCGCCATGGCCCGAGGATCCGCGCAATGGACGACCACCGCGGCGACCGGCCCGGTGTCCTTATAGACCGGCCGCGGCTCCAGCACGCAGAAGACGTTTCCCTCCGGGTCGGCCAGAACCGTCCACGGCACGTCTCCCTGCCCGACGTCGGCGGCTGTCGCGCCGAGATCCATCAGCCTCGCGACGAGCTCAGTCTTGTGCGCCGCCGACGTCGTGGCCAGATCGAGGTGCACACGATATCTCACGGTTTCGGGGTCAGGGACGGAGACGACATCGATGCATACCGCGGACGGGTCAGGCCAGACGAAGCCCGTGGGTTCGACGTTCGTCACGCCCGGCCCCTCACTGGAGACACCCCAGCCGAGAGCATCCGCCCAGAACCGGCCGAGCGCCGCGTCATCCCGAGCCTTGACGTTCACCTGTACGAGTCGCAGAGCCATGGCGCACGAGCCTACTCCCCCGGGAAGTGCCGATCCGTGCAGACACGGGCTACAGGCCGCGGCCGGTCCTGACGAGCACGTGACCGCGAACCGGACTGGCCCTCAGCCAGCCTCCAGACGCGAACAGCGGAATCTCTTCGTCGCCGACGAGGAAGCCGAGACTGGCCGCCGCGAAGGCGAGTCCTGATGGAACGTTCGCCTGACCGTCGAGCGGGCGCGACCAGACGTCCGAGCGGACACGCTGGACGATCAGATCTCCGGTGTTCTCGGGAACCGCACGCGCGACCTCGCCCGCGCCGTCGCGGGCGACGAGCTCGAGAGCGAGAGAGTTGAGGGAGGCGATCTTCTCCCAACCGCCGCGTGGTGGCGCGATCCCCGACCAGCTGGTGCGGACATCCGCAGCGGGCAGCGGCACGGTCGGAGTGTCGTCGGCGGGGTCGAGCAGGGCGAGCCGATCCGACATCGCCGCGGGGGGAATGACGCGATCGAACGTGGCCCCCGAGACCTCGGTGAACGTCCTCAGGCCGAGGATGGTGGGGCTGGTGTCGAGGAGACCGCGCGGGTGAAGCACGGCCGAATACACGGCGAGGACTCCCCCGCCGGCGATGAGCCGTACCGCTGTGTCGTCGACGAGCCTCGCCCGCGCGAGGTACACCCTGAGGTCGGCGGCGGCGTGGGCGTCCTGGAGCGTGATCACGTCATTCATCTGCTGTCTAAACTACCTAACAGGGCGGTGCGATCCCGACCATGCCCGGCCAGCCACGATCGGAGAACGATGACCGACCCCCTCGCTTCGCTGCTTCACGCACTCGACCTCTCGGACACGGGTGCCAGAACGAGTGAGGACATCTTCACCGGCCCGTCGCAGTGGATGCCCGGTGGGCGAGTCTACGGAGGCCAGGTCCTCGCCCAGTCGGTCATGGCGGCCTCGATGACCACGGAAGAGCACCGGGTCGTGCATTCGATGCACGGCTATTTCCTCCGGCCGGGCGACGTCAACCAGCCGATCACCTTCAGCGTCGACCGAATCCACGATGGCCGGTCGTTCTCGACCCGAAGGACCCAGGCGTACCAGAACGGCCTCCCGATCCTCTCGATGATCGCGTCGTTCCAGGACATCGACGAGGGACTCGACCACCAGGCACCGATGCCTGAGGGTTACCCGGACCCTGAGGATCTGCCGTCGACCGCAGATCTCCTGGCGCACATCGACCACCCCGTCGCCCGGTCCTGGGCGGGAGACCGGCCGTTCGACATCCGTCACGTGCCTTCGCCCATCTACCTGTCGGTGGAGGGCGAGCACACCGCGACCAATGCCGTCTGGGTGAAGGCGATCGGTGACCTTCCCGACGACGAGAGCCTGCATCGCGCCGCCCTCGCCTACGCCAGTGACTACCCTCTGCTCGAGTCCATCCTGCGTCGCCACGGTTTGCCGTGGATGACCCGCGACCTCAAAGTCGCCAGCCTCGACCATGCCATGTGGTGGCACCGCCCGGCGCGGGTCGACCAGTGGCTGCTCTACGTCCAGGAGTCCCCGAGTGCGTCAGGCGGGCGCGGTCTCGCGCAGGGCCGGTTCTACACCCGCGAGGGACAGCTCGTCGCGAGCGTGGCTCAGGAGGGCATGGTCAGGGTGCCGCCGGCGCTGAGCGATGGCGGACCGGCTAACGGCGCTTCGTGAACGGGACGGGATCCTCGAGGTAGCGTGTCCAGGCCGTCCGCTCCTCATCGGTGATCCGGCGGGGGCGTGAGGTGGCCGCATCGACGAGGACGATCGTGCTCGACGCACGCGCATACAACGGCTGGTCGCCGCCGGCGGGACCGTACACTTCGTAGTCCACCTCGAGGCTCGCGCCGCCGAGGTTCCCGATCCAGACCTGCACGTCGAGCGGTTGCCGCTGGTACGGAATGGGCGCCACATATTCGACCTCGTGCCTGGCGATGAGCGTGATCGTGTTCGATCCCGCTTCCGCCTCGATCAGGGCCATCCCCGAATCGATGTCGCCGCCTTCACTGTCGTCGCGCCAGAAGACGCGGACACGCGCTTCCTCGAGCAGTCGCATCAGCTCCACGTTGTTGACGTGGTTGTACGCGTCGAGGTCGCCCCAGCGGAGGTGGATCGGGACGTGGACCCGCATCAGTCCCTCGTGAGCTTCCGGTACGCGGAACGGTGCGGTTTCGCGGCGTCGGGTCCGAGGCGCTCGATCTTGTTCTCCTCGTACGACTCGAAGTTTCCCTCGAACCAGTACCAGTTGCCCGGGTCTTCCTCCGTGCCCTCGTAGGACAGGATGTGGGTGGCGATGCGGTCGAGGAACCACCGGTCGTGGGTGATGACCACGGCACAACCGGGGAACTCGAGGAGCGCGTTCTCGAGGCTTCCGAGCGTTTCGACGTCGAGGTCGTTCGTCGGTTCGTCGAGGAGCAGCAGGTTGCCGCCCTGCTTGAGGGTCAGGGCGAGGTTGAGCCGGTTGCGCTCACCACCGGAGAGCACACCGGCCTTCTTCTGCTGGTCAGGACCCTTGAATCCGAACTGGGAGACGTAGGCGCGGGACGGGATCTCGGTCTTGCCGACCTGGATGTAGTCCTGGCCGTCTGACACGACCTCCCAGAGGTTCTTGTTGGGGTCGATGCCGCCGCGGCTCTGGTCGACGTAGGAGATGTCGACCGTGTCGCCGACCTTGAGCTCGCCGCCGTCGAGCGGCTCGAGGCCGACGATGGTCTTGAACAGCGTGGTCTTACCGACACCGTTGGGGCCGATGACGCCGACGATGCCGTTGCGGGGAAGGGTGAAGCTGAGGTCGCTGATGAGGATCCGCTCGCCGAAGCCCTTCTGCAGCTTCCGTGCGTCGATGACCTGTGAGCCGAGACGGGGTCCGACGGGGATCACGATCTCTTCGAAGTCGAGTTTGCGGGTGCGCTCGGCCTCGGTCACCATCTCTTCGTACCTGGCGAGGCGGGCCTTCGACTTGGCCTGGCGGCCCTTGGCGTTCGAGCGGACCCAGTCCAGCTCCTCGGCGAGACGCTTGGAGAGTTTCTGGTCCTTCTTACCCTGGATCTGGAGGCGTTCCTGCTTCTTCTCGAGGTAGGTCGAGTAGTTGCCCTCATAGGGGTAGAGGTGTCCGCGGTCGACTTCGGCGATCCACTCGGCGACGTGGTCGAGGAAGTACCGGTCGTGGGTGACGGCGAGGACGGCGCCCGGGTATTTCGCCAGGTGCTGCTCGAGCCACAGGACGCTTTCGGCGTCGAGGTGGTTGGTGGGCTCATCGAGGAGGAGGAGGTCGGGCTTCTGCAGGAGGAGCTTGCACAGCGCGACGCGGCGCTTCTCACCACCGGAGAGGTTCGCAACGTTGAGGTCGCCCGGCGGCGTGCGCAGGGCGTCCATGGCCTGCTCCAACTGCGAGTCGAGGTCCCAGGCGTCTGCGTGATCGATCTCTTCCTGCAGGGTGCCCATTTCAGCGAGCAGCGCGTCGAAGTCGGCGTCCGGTTCAGCCATGGCTGCGGATATCTCGTTGAAGCGGTCGACTTTGCCCTTGATCGGCCCGACGCCCTCCTGGACGTTCTCGAGGACGGTCTTCGTCTCGTCGAGCTCCGGCTCCTGCATGAGGATGCCCACCGTGTAGCCGGGAGTCAGCTTCGCTTCACCGTTGCTCGGGGTGTCGAGCCCGGCCATGATCTTGAGGATCGTGGACTTACCAGCACCGTTGGGACCGACGACGCCGATCTTCGCACCGGGGAAGAACGACATCGTGACATCGTCGAGAATGAGCTTGTCGCCGACCGCTTTGCGGGCGCGCACCATGGAGTAAATGTATTCAGCCATATTGCTACCAGTCTATTGGCCTTGTACTGCCGATGAGACATGTGCCCGTCCCCAGCAGCGGGGCGACCGTGGAGTGGTAGCCGCCGACCGCCGCGCCGTTCTGACCGATCAGGCAGGATTCGCCCCACTTGACCGAGAACTGGATGGAGTCTGCCGCGTTCCCGATGGTCGTCGTGTCCGAGGTCACTTCCATGGCGGTCTTGTCGAAACCTGCTGCGACGAGGCCGTCGACGAACGCGCGGCCGTCAGCGGCCGCGTTCGCTGTGAGTGTCGCCGCGTTGACGGTGTCGAAGAACACCACCGCTTCGTCTGCCGGAGCGTCCGGGTCGAAGGTCGGTGCCGCGGAAGGAGTCGACGTCGGTGTCTTCGTCGTCGGGGCGGGCGTAGCCGCAGGCGGTGTCGACGAACACCCCGTGAGGAGACCGACCAGGAGCGCGCCCGCTGCCATGCCGCCGGCACTGCTGATCCGTGTCCGCATCCCTGATCTCCTCCGACTGTCACAGGGGGCACCGGTCGCAGCGCCCCTCCTCGATAGTAGGCGGACGGCGGTCGGCGGATGTCAGAACGGTGTGTCGGTTGCCTGTGCGGATGCCCCGAATCCGCCGGCGGCGGAGCCGGGAGCCGCCGCCCACGTCTCGGTACGCTCCGCCCCGCCGGGTCCAACGCTCGCCTGCTCGCCGACGGCCTCCTGCCCGGCGGCATCAGGCGCACCCGATCGTCCCTCCTCGACGGAGCCGTCGGCCGGGGCGGGCTCGCGCTGAATCGTCCTCACGTAGTGGGCTGTGCCCCAGACGAGATCGTGACCGATGCTGTCGGCTTCGACGTCGACGGACGTTCCGGTCTTCTCGCCGGATTCCCAGCGCCGGACTTTCAACCGACCGGTCACGAGCACGCGGTCGCCCTTGTGCACCGATGTTCCGGCGTTGACCGCCAATGCCCGGAACGCCGTCACGGTGTACCAGTTCGTCTCACCGGCCACCCACTCGGACGTGCGCCTGTCGAAATATCGCTGGTTCGAGGCCAGCCGGAAGCTGGTGAACGGGACTCTGTCGTCGCTGCTGACCACGTGCGGCACGGTCGCGACGAGGCCGGTCAGGGTGATGGTGTCGGTCATGGGGTACTCCGTCCTCAGAAGACACGCGCGGCGGCTCCGGCGTGCAGATGGTCCCGGGGCAGGCCCTCGTGCCGGACCGCCGGCCCCGGAAACCACAGCACGAGTGTGCCCTCGATTCCGGAGCGGGCGACTCGCGCGCCACGATCGGTGGGGAACGACACCGGCGAGGCCGGGTGTGGAGGGCGCGGCGAGCGTCGCCGATCGCGACGATCGGTAAGTGACCCAGTCACTAGCATTGCCTCATGACTTATGTTGCCGATGAGAACCGTTACGACACGATGCAGTACGCCAGGACCGGCAAGAGCGGCTTGATGCTTCCCCGCGTCAGCCTCGGTTTCTGGCACAACTTCGGCGACGCCCGCGGCTGGGAGACCCAGCGAGCGATCGTACGCAGGGCATTCGACCTCGGAATCACCCACTTCGATCTCGCCAACAACTACGGCCCGCCTCCCGGATCGGCCGAACGGAATTTCGGTCGCATCCTGGCCGATGACTTCTCGTCGCACCGCGACGAGATCGTCGTGTCGACCAAGGCCGGATACGACATGGCCCCTGGCCCGTACGGCGAATGGGGTTCCCGCAAGACGCTCCTCTCATCGCTCGACCAGAGCCTCGGGCGTCTCGGGCTGGACTACGTCGACATCTTTTACTCCCACCGCCCGGACCCTGACACCCCGATCGAGGAGACCATGGGCGCCCTGGCGACCGCGGTCAATTCCGGCAGGGCACTGTACGCGGGCATCTCGAACTACTCGCCGGAGCAGACCAGGCAGGCCGCTGCAGCACTGGCGGAACACAAGATCCCGCTCCTCATCCACCAGCCGAGTTACTCGATGTTCAACCGCCACGTCGAGAACGGACTCCTCGAGGTCCTCGACGAGGTCGGCGCCGGATCGATCGTCTTCTCCCCGCTCGCCCAGGGAATGCTCACCGACCGCTACCTCGACGGAACCGTCCCGAGCGGCTCCCGTGCGGCGACGAGTCATTTCCTGTCACCCGAAAAACTGAGCGAGACATATCTCGAGCGCGCCCGTGCCCTCAACGGCATCGCGCAGGGTCGCGGGCAGTCTCTCGCCCAGATGGCGCTGACGTGGGTGCTCAGGCATCCTCAGGTCACCTCGGCACTGATCGGCGCGAGCTCGGTCGCCCAGCTGGAACAGAACGTCAAGGCGCTCGAGGCCGCTCCCCTGAGCGATGAGGAACTCGCCGCCATCGAGCCGTTCGCCGTCGACGGGACCGGCCTGAAATAGGCCGGCACCTTCTCGTCCTCCCAGGCATCGCGTCAGCCCGGTCGTCCCCGCCATCCGGCGCGGTTCGGCCGGGCTTTCGCGTGTCGGGGCGCCCACGTCCCTCCTCGCCGGTCGGATGTCAGTGGTGCCGCTTAACCTCGGAACACGAGATGATCCGGGGCCGGCCACAGGCGAGGAGGAACGATGACCACCACGATGACGACCACCAGACCAGTGGGCTCGGCGACACCGGCACGGGCGATCGCCACCGCTTCCGGCACGGCACGGCACCGCACCGGGCTCAGCCTGGTCCGCGTGAAGGACGACCTCTGGCGCGCGACCGTCGCCGACGGGCGAATCCTCGGCCACATCGAGCGCCGCGACGACGTCGATGGAACGACCTATGTCGCGAAGCGACTGGTACCAGCCCAGGCGCGGTTCCACACGCTCGGCGAGTTCTGGGAGATCGACGACGCCATGGATTGCCTGCACTCTCTCTGACTGCGCCGGCGCCTGAAATGCGCGACACGGCTCGGGCTCCGCTGCTGGGTGACAGTTCGCGGGTAATCTTCGGCACATGGAATTGTGGAACGAATTCGTAGCCTGGCTTACCGCAACCGACACGCGACCGGTTATCTTCACCGTGATCGTCGTCGCTGTCGCCATCCTCGTTTCGGCGCTTCTCGCAGCCGCAGTGACGAAGGCATCCGTCCGGCGCCTGCTCGAGCAGCGTGACCGCGACCTCAAGGCATCCGCTATCGCCGCGCTCGTCGACGCCTCCACCGAGGCCGCCGTCTGGACGTCGCTGACGCCACAGGAACAGGCGATCGCCGACCGCTCAGCCGGTCAGGCCGACATCCAGCTGCGTCTGCTGCCGGTCAAGGGCGCCGCTGTTGCGGCAAATTGGGCCGCGCACCAGCTCGCCGAGATGAAGCGGAACTCGGCCACCTTCGGTTTCGAGCTCGCTCCAGCGCAGTCGGAGTTCCGCGATCGTCTCGTCGAATGGCAGGCTCGTCCGTCGCGCACACGGCGCGTATTCGAGAGCGACCTCGAGCGCTGGAAATTCGAGAACACCGCGACCGAGAAGACACTCCTCGCCGAACAGGACGCATGGGCTGCCCGCCAGCACCGCGAACAGTTCACAACAACCGACGCAGGCGAGCCCGCCGTCCAGCCCGCGGCATTCACCAAGGCGGACACAACCACCCAGAAGCTCATCGACGATGTCGCTGCAATGGACGTCAAACGGGCGGCCACGGAATCCGAAGCGGAAGCCGAGAAGAAGCCGGCCTGACCGGTTCCCGAACGATAGAGGCGGTGCCCGCGTGAAGCGGCACCGCCTTTGTCGTTGTGTGACGTCCTGCTCTCAGCGGGTCAGGAACGCCACCACGTGTCGACGGGTGTGACCGGGGTTGCCCGCTTGTGGCGCGTGGCGAGGAATCGGTTCTCGATGGCGTCAGCGATGTCGTCCGGCACGCTCTTGCCCTCGAGGAAGTCGTCGATGTCTTCGTACTCGAGCCCGAGGTTCGCCTCGTCGGTCTGGCCGGGGTTGTGGTCGAGCAGGTCAGCGGTCGGCAGCTTCTCGTAGAGCCGTTCGGGAGCGCCGAGGTGGATGAGCATCTGCCGCCCCTGCCGCTTCGACAGCCCGCTCAGGGGAAGGATGTCTGCACCACCGTCGCCGAACTTCGTGAAGAAGCCGGTCACGGCTTCCGCCGCGTGGTCCGTGCCCACAACGAGGCATCCCTCCTGGCCGGCGATAGCGTACTGCGCGATCATCCGGGTGCGGGCCTTCACGTTCCCCTTGTGGAAGTCGGTGAGCTGTTCGCCGGCCACTTCGGCGTACTCGTCCTCGACGGCGTCGACCGCCTGGTGGACGTTGAACGTGATCACGCGGAGCGGGCGGATGAAGTCGAGCGCCAGCTGGGCGTCGTCCTCATCCCGCTGCACCTGATACGGGAGCCGAACGGCGATGAAGGTCGCCGGCGTGCCCGACGCGGACAGCCGGTCGACGGCGAGCTGGCAGATACGTCCGGCCAGCGTCGAATCCTGTCCGCCGCTGATGCCGAGGACGAAACCCTTGACGCCGGTCGTCCTGAGGTAGTCGACGAGGAAACCCACCCGCCTGTCCACCTCGGCGGCCGGGTCGATGCTGGGCTGGACGTCCAGCTCGGAAATGATCTCCTGTTGAAGCGCTCGCATGGCGTTAACCTACCGTCGTCGCGTTACGGATGTGTGTCCGCCGGGTGAGGTGCTCGAAGCGCGCTACCAGCCCATCGTCCCCGGGCCGCCTTTGAACGGTCCGACGATGCGAGAGGTCACCCAGCCTCCGTAGAAGCCACCCTCCTGAGGCACGACCTCTTCGTCACCGACCTGGCAGGAGTCCATCAGCCCGGGATAGAGGGCGACCATGCCGACCAACTGCTCGAAGCCCTCTCGCGGTTGCGGGTAGTGCCATCCGCCACGATGGACGATGCGGTCCCCGACCGACAGGTCGACGTATGACGCCTTGCCCTTGAACTCACACCACGTGACTTCCCTGCCCGGCGAGAGAACTCCGGCGTCGAATGACGACATCGGGACGTAATACACCGGCGGATGGCTCGTCTCCAGGACCCGCAGGGCCCCGGTCGTCTGTGCGATCGCCCGGCCGCCGAGCCGCACGATCACCCGATCGCTTGTCTCCTCGACCCGCGGCGGCCGCGGGTAGTCCCAGACAGACTCCTGACCGGGGCCTGGTGGGATGGGAACGGGGCGGCGGAACAGTGGTGTCATGGCTCCATCCTGTCCGGGCCGGCTGGAGGATCGCCGTGCGAGGTGCCCCCGGCAGGATTCGAACCTGCGACCAAGAGATGAGAAGCACCGCGAGATTCCTGAACTGGTGCCCCCGGCAGGATTCGAACCTGCGACCAAGAGATGAGAAGCACCGCGAGATTCCTGAACTGGTGCCCCCGGCAGGATTCGAACCTGCGACCAAGAGATTAGAAGGCTCCTGCTCTATCCCCTGAGCTACGGAGGCGGGCAGTCCCAGAATACCGTAGCGACCCCGGCACTCTCGCGCCGCGACATCCATGGCGACAGCATCTGGATGAGCGGCGGGGAGCGTCGCCGGTCACAAGTAGCATGGGGGCATGAGTAATGTGAGCGACCTCCTGGTATGGATCGACTGCGAAATGACCGGGCTCGACCTCGCTGTCGACGAGTTGGTGGAGATCGCCGTCGTGATCACCGATTTCGACCTCAAGCCCGTCGATGAAGGCATCAGCATCGTCATCAAGCCAGACGCGTCCGCGCTCGACAACATGGGCGAGTTCGTGACGAACATGCATCGTTCCTCTGGTCTGCTCGATGAGATCCCGAACGGTGTCAGCCTCGCGGATGCCGAGTACCAGGCGCTCGAGTACATCCTCAGCCATGTCCCCGACGAGCAGAAGGCTCCTCTCGCTGGCAACTCGATCGGCACCGACCGCGCGTTCCTCGCAAAGTTCATGCCGCGACTCGACGGTCACCTGCACTACCGCAACGTCGACGTCTCCTCGATCAAGGAACTCGCCCGTCGCTGGTACCCGCGGATCTATTTCAACGCCCCCGCCAAAGACGGTGGGCACCGGGCTCTTGCCGACATCCTCGAGTCGATCCGCGAACTCGCCTACTACCGCGAAGCCGCTTTCGTCCCACTCCCCGGGCCGACCTCCGACGAAGCAAAATCCGTCGCGGCGTCCGTGGTGCACAACTACACCCCAAGTGTGTAATAGACTCTCATAGTTGCAATCGCACGGTCCCGATCGTGAGATGCGCATGGTGGGTATAGCTCAGTTGGTAGAGCGCCTGGTTGTGGTCCAGGAGGTCGCGGGTTCAAGCCCCGTTACTCACCCCAAGTAGCAGACACCGTGTCATGGTGTTTGAGCCCGAGTAGCTCGGAACGGTGCACAGACATGGTCGACATGGATGCCGACACGTTCGAAGCCCTCGTCGGTGACGTTTTCGACACCCTGCCCGATGACATGGTCGACGGGCTCGAGAATGTCGCCATCGTCATCGAGGATCGGCCGGAGGATGGCTCACTCGACCTCCTCGGCCTGTACCACGGCACCGCCCTGACCGACCGCGACCAGTACGGCTTCGGCGAGCTCCCTGACTTGATCAGCATCTATCGCGAACCGCTCCTTTCGATCGTCGACGACGATGCCGAGCTCCGTGAACAGATCCGGATCACGCTTGTCCACGAGATCGCGCATTTCTACGGAATCGATGACGACGAATTGCACGACCTCGGCTGGGGCTGACGGGCAAACGCCATCGGTCGGGTTAGCCTGAGGCGTGACGATTTCAGGTGGCAAGCAGTGGGTGTAGCGCGTGGACTCGGAGTCCTGGTCGGCACCGTGGTGATCCTCGGCCTCGGCGCGTATGGCCCGGCAACCCTCCTCGGCCCGCTCCCCGCGGCATCCGTCACACGGGTGGAGCTCGCCGACCCCGTCGCCGCTGTCCCGCCCGCTCTCCCGGAGACCGGCTCGAGCGCCGTCACCGACTCCCCCACGTCGGCGACACTCGCCAGCGCCGGCGGCACAGAGGCCGTTCCGATGGCCGGGATCACCAAGACGATCACCGCCCTCGTCGTCCTTGACAGGCATCCGATCTCCGAGGACGCCCCTGGCGCCACCGTTCCGATCACGAGTGCGGACTATCTCTCATACGTCGACTATCAGAAGGCCGGGAAGCGCACGGTGTCCGTCTTCACGGCCGACGCATGGACCGAGCGGGAGATGCTCCAGGCCATGCTGCTCGGCTCGAGCAACAACCACGCGGATACCCTGGCCCGCTGGGCGTACGGCTCCGTCCCTGAGTACGTCGATGCCGCGAACGCCTGGCTCAGCGAGCAGGGCATGTCATCGACGATCGTCGTCGACGCGACCGGTCTGAGCGAGCAGAGTGTCGGAACCGCAGCCGACCTCGCACGGCTGTCGGCACTCGCGCTCGACACACCGGTGATCCAGGCGGTCCTCGCCGAGCCGGTCACTGGACTCCCGAGCCGACGCGGCATCACGAACACCACGACGTACCTTCCCGAGAACGGCGTCACCGGAATCTCGCGCAGCTATACGGACGCCGCGGGCATCTGCCTCCTCTTCGCGCTTGATGTGGTTCCGGAGGGATCGACAGAACCGTTCCGGGTCTACGGAGCGTTTCTCCGGCAGCCGGACTGGGCTGCCCTCGAAGCCGGCGTCCTCGCGCTCGTCGAGAGTGCACGACTCGGCGTGACTCCTCTTCCTGCGATCGCCGAGGGCACTCCTGTCGTCGAGTTCAGCACCGAGTGGGGCCAGACGGCATCCGGAGTAGCCGGCCTCTCCCCCGACCGCGTCCGGTGGGGCCAGACCACACCGGAACTGACCGTCGACGCCGACCCTGTGACGATCGCGGGTGCCGGCACGAAGGTCGGTACGATCAGTGTCGACGACGGACCGGGCGATGAGCGCACGGTTTCGCTCAAGCTGGGTTCGTCGCTCCACGACCCGGGGGTGTTGTGGCGGCTGTCGCATCCGTTCCCCGTGATCGGTGCCCTTCTCGACTCCCTCTGACCGAATTCTGCGACGGTGTCAGGCGAGACGGAGTCGGACATCCGCGTGTGCAGAGGGCCTCTCACCGGTGAGAAACGCTCCGTACTGGGAATCCCATTCGTCCCAGTGTGCGTCGAATCCGCCACGGTCACGCGCGAGAGCGCGGTGCTTCCGTACGAGGTCGTCGGCATCCAGCCAGATCCGCAGCGTCGCCAGTGGTGCGTTCGACCGGGTGAGGACTCCGCACCCCTCGACGATGAGCGACCGGTTCGCCGGCACAGGATGCCACTCGGCAGGCCTGCCGCTCTCCCAGTCGTGGCGGCGCCACCGGGCCTCTCCGCCACTGCGCCTCGGAGCGAGAAGGTGCTCATGAACGTGTGCGCTGCCGGCAGCGAGACCGCCCCAGCCGGGGTAGAGGTTGTCCATGCGGACGAGAGTCACCGCTCCCGGCCAGCCGTTGACGAGGGCGTCGGCCAGCGTGGACTTGCCCGCGCCGCTCGGGCCATCGAGAAGGACGGTTTCGACGGCACCCGAGCAGCGGGCGAGAATCACGGCAACCGCTTCGTCGATGTCGATCTCTCCCGGGAGGTCGCTCGTCGGCTCAGTCAAGGATGAAGCTCCAGGTCCCCGCCATGACGGCGGCGGTGACCGCTGCGCAGGCGATCGCCAGCCCGATGAGGATGAGGACGCCCTCCGCCAATCCGAAGCGCGAAGGACGGGCCCACGTGCGCGGAAGATCTGACCCGAAGCCTTTGGCCTCCATGGCGGTTGCGAGCTTGCTCCCGCGACGGATCGCCAGCACCAGCAGCGCGAATCCCTGCGTGCCGAGCCGGGCGAGGACGTTCGCATCCCCGACGCCTCGTGCCCTGCGGGCCTGCCCGAGCGCCCGCCAGTCGTCGATGAAGAGCCCGATCATCCGCATGCCCGCCAGTCCGCCGAGCACGAACCTGGCCGGGAGGTGCAGCACCTGGGCGAGGCCGTCGGCCAGGTCGGTGGGGTCGGTGGTCGCAAAGAGCACGATGCTCGGCAGGCCGATGGCGAGCACCCTCAGGGTGATCGCGAGTCCCAGCGCCGCGGAACCCTCGGTGATCGACACCGGACCCCACTCGGCCAGCACTGCGCCGCTGTCTTCGCCGTAGAGCACGGTGGTGAGCCCGGCGAACGGGGCGGCGAGCCAGAGCGGCGCCGTCCGCAGCCAGAACTGGCGTGCGTCGAGACCGGACCAGAACAGGAGGATACCGACGAGCAGCAATGCCACCGACGCCGAGACGACGTCGATCGACAGCAGGAGGGTGACGCTGAGGAGGACGGCGACGGCCAGCTTCGCGACCGGGTTGATCCTGGCGATGGCCGAGTCCCGGATCTCGGGGAGCAGCGCACTCATGTCAGGACCTCGCTGCCCGACCCGAGGGTCAGTTCGTGATCGGCGAATGCGGCGACGAGGGCGAGGTCGTGGGTCACGGTGACGACGGAACTCCCACCATCGACGAGCTCGCCGAGAAGGGAGACCACTTCGCCCCAGGTCACGGCGTCCTGTCCGAATGTCGGTTCGTCGAGAAGGAGTACTCGGGGCCGGGTGGCCAGCACCGTCGCGACGGACAGCCGGCGCTTCTCACCGCCGGAGAGCGTGAACGGGTTCGCATCGGCGAGGTGGGTCAGACGCAGCCGGTCGAGCAGGTCGTCGACACGGGAGTGGACCTCGTTCGGTGCGAGTTTGAGGGCGAGCGGCCCGACCGCGAGTTCGCGCCGTACGGTCGACGCCAGGAACTGATGCTCGGGCTCCTGGAACACCGTTCCCAGCCGCGTGAGCAGATCGCGGGACTTCCAGCGGATCGGCGACGGGGAGAGGCCTCGCGCGAGCGCGGGCGTGGCGGCGAGGTCGCCGCCGACGGGGGGCAACAGTCCGGCGAGGGTGAGCGCGAGTGTGGACTTCCCCGCGCCGTTCGGCCCCGTGACAGCCGTTCCAGACCCTTCCGAGAGCACGAGGTCGAGACCGGATGCCGCCACGGCGGCGGAATTCGTCGCGAACGGTGTACGCCCCACGGCCAGATCGCGAGCCTGGAGGAGGCCGACGCCCGCTGACCCCCGGAGGGGTCGTGGGGCCACGGTCGGCGGGATTCCGGGAACCCAGACACCCGCGGCGGCGAGTCTTGGGCCTTCACGGTCGAGAACGTCGCCCGGCGGTCCGTCTGCGAGCACGCCACCGGACGGATCGAGAACGATGACCCTGTCCACGACGTCGCGCCAGACCGCGACCCGGTGTTCGACCACGATGAGCGTTGCCCCGGACTCCGAGACGACGCTGTCGACCACGTCGCGGATCTCACGGACGCCATCCGGGTCGAGGTTCGCGGTGGGCTCGTCGAGCAGGATCAGACCCGGCCGCATGGCGAGCACGCCGGCGAGGGCAAGCCGTTGCTTCTGTCCGCCGGACAGGTTGGAGGAGGAGTGGCCGAGCGGCAGGTCGAGGCGGACGGCACGCAGAGCCCAGCGGACCCGTTCCCAGATCTCGTCCCTCGGCACACCAAGGTTCTCGCAGGAGAAGGCGACATCGTCACCGATGCGTGCGAGAACTATTTGCGAGTCGGGGTCCTGGAGGACGAGACCCGCGCGGCCGCGAGCATCCGCCGGTCGTCGGCCGTCGAGGAGGAGTGCTCCGAACTCGTCGCCCTCTTCCTCGCCGCCGAGCACACCGGCGATGGCCTGCAGGAGAGTGGACTTGCCTGCCCCCGACGCACCGAGGAGGAGGACACGCTCCCCCGGTTCGACGTCGAGGGTCAGCGACGACACGGCCGCGTTACTGCGGCCGGCATGGCGCCAACCCCAGTCCCTGGCACGCACGTGCACGCCAGGGACGAGGCGGGAAGAGACCGAGTCGATCATCGACCGCCGGCGTCCGCCACTGTCCTGGCCTGTCGGCCCGAGGCGAACCTGCTCAACGCTCCGGTCGCGGCAAGACCGCGCACGGCGAACCACGAGAGAAGTCCGGCGATGAACACGCCCGAGACGATGGCGCTGACGATGTAGGTGACCTTCGCGCTGACCTCGAGGGCCGCGTAGCTCGTGAACGTGGTGTCGAGCAATCCGACAGCAAGACCGGTGCTTGCGCCGGCGAGCAGTGCGACACCGAGGCGCCAGTTCGCGTAGAAGAACAACGCGAAGACGAGTTCGGCTCCGAGACCCTGCACGAGGCCCCAGATCAGCGTCTCAAAACCCCACACGGTGCCGATCAGAGCGGAGACCGCCGCGGCGACGAGCTCCGTGTAGAGCGCGGCACCCGGCTTGCGGATCACCAGGCCGCCGAGCACGCCGGCGAAGAGCCAGCCGCCGGCGAGGAGGCCGCCGAGTCCTGGGGTGAACGCGAGCGCCGCGCTGAGCGGCCCCCACGCAAGGCCCCAGGCCCAGAAGATGACCCCGGAGGCGACACCGATGACACTGGCCACGACGATGTCGACGACCCGCCAGCGGAGATTCCGCCTGGCCGTGGCTGCAGGAGCAGCCGTTGTCGATGGAGAGATTGTTGAATGCACGATACGCGCCCTTTCGTGGGCACGGGTAGCGAGATGGTTTGCCTCCCTGCGCTGGCATTACCCAGATCAGGTTCGACGGTCGAAGATTATGGAATCTTCCTCTCAGCCCGGTTCACCGGACTCCCGTGTTACTGCAGCCAGTCTAGGCGATTCGCTACTTCTTCAGTGCGCGGATGACGAGCGACAACGCTTTTCCGACCGCCCAGACGAACGGGATCCCCACCGCGACGAGAGAAACGACGTTCGGCTCGAAACGGAGCCCCTGCCTGGTCTTGATGTAGGCACCGATCGGAAGCGCGAAACCGCCTCCCCCTCCGCCCGACCCCGCGCCGTGTCCGGCGTTGGACTTCGAAGCGGTGTCTGCTTCGGCTTCTCCTTCGCCGGCGCCGAAGCCGTACCAGGCGAGAGCGACGGGGATGAGCTTCTCACCGTCCACGTCGACAGCGTCGCCGTACACGGTGGTCACTCCGACAGCCTTGAATTTGTCTGCCAGTTCGAGCGCGAGTTTTGTCATACCGCCACGCTATCGGGCTGCACCGGACGAACCAAGGGGTTGCGCCGATACTCACTCACGCGGGTATCGTGTTCCTCCCGCTGTGCTCCCCCGCCCGCGGCCGAGCAGCGACGCACGTCTGACCGCTTCTCCGCCGAACCGGGCCCGGAGGGAGTCGATGGTCGTCTCGGCCTCGCGCCATTCCTCATCCGGGTCCCAGAGCGATGCCATCGCCCCGTCGCCGTCGAGCAACTGCTCAGCGCGCACGCCGACGAGCCGGACGGGTCTCCCGTCGACCTCCAGTGCGGTGAACAGGTCGTTGGCCTCCTCGTAGAGGCGGCGTCCGACGTTGGAGGGCTCCGCGAGTGTGTGCGAACGTGTGAGCGTCGTGAAATCGTCGAATCGGACCTTGATCGCGACCGTCCGTGCTGAGAGGCCCGCCTTCCGCAGCCGGACGGCGACCTGGTCGGCGAGTCGCAGGAGCTCGAGGCGTAGTCGCGTCGGATCGGTGATGTCCTCGTTGAACGTCACCTCATGGCCGATGCTCTTCTCCGCGGTTGCTGTGACGACCGAGCGTGCGTCTCGTCCATTCGCGAGTTCATGCAGTTTGACGCCGGTGGCATCGCCGACGGCTTTGCGGAGCGTGGCGAGTGGTGTGTCTGCTACGTCGCCGACGGTGTGGAGACCGATACGAAGCAGGGCCTCCTCCGTCTTCGCCCCGACGCCCCAGAGGGCACGGATCGAGAGCGGATGAAGGAACGCCAGGGTCTCTGCGGGAGGGATGACGAGCAACCCGTCGGGTTTCGCCCGGCCGGATGCCACCTTCGCGACGAACTTCGTGGCTGCTGCGCCCACGGAACAGGTCAGCCCCGTCTCCCGCTGGACACGGTCTCGGATCAGCTGGCCGACCTCGGCGGGCGAACCGATGAGACGCCGGGCTCCTGAGACGTCGAGGAACGCTTCGTCGATGCTCAACGGTTCGACGAGAGGTGTGGCATCCCTGAAGATCGACATGACCTGTCGCGAATAGTCCGTGTACCGCTCGTGGTGCGGCGGAAGGACGACGGCTTGAGGACATAACCGCATCGCCTTCGACACGGGCATCGCCGCCGTCACCCCGAAGCGCCTCGCCTCATAGGTGGCGCTGGTCACCACCGAGCGGCCCTCTGCGTGCCCGATGATCACCGGTTTGCCCCGAAGTTCCGGGTGGTCGAGAAGCTCGACTGATGCGAAGAACGCGTCCATGTCGATGTGCAGGATGTGTGCGCCCTCGTCGTTGCTGAGGTCGGCAGTGACCTGCCTCGCGCTGCCGTCCTGCCTGCTCATGAGTCGATTCTCCCACAGGACGCCGACACGCTCCCGACATTCTGTTCGGAAATAGGGTTCGCTGGGCGCGGGTATCCTTCGAAGATTCCACCTACACGGTGAGGCGCGGCCCTGAGTCCCCTGCCGACGCCCGTTCGTCGGCGGCACGACGACGGTAACGACTCAGCAGGAGCACCTCCACCGGGGCGGTGAGGCCGATCGCGAGCAGCACGGCGAACCAGTTCCCGGTGGCGATGCTGACCCACAGCCCTGCTCCCAGGATCAGGGCCGAATATCCGGATGCCAGGATCCAGACCACAGGGGTGGACAGTCGCGACTGGTGAGGACTCATTGCGTCAGCTTAGGCCGATCTCTTGAAGTCGGCGTGCGTGGCCGACAGGCTGGACCACATGGACCCCACCATTCACTTCATCACGGTCGCAACGGGCAACCTTGACGCCGCCCGTTCGTTCTATCAACGCGGTCTCGGCTGGCGCCCGCTCGCGGATGTCCCTGGTGAGATCATCTTCTTCCAGACCGGTCCGTCGCTCGTTCTCGGGCTGTACGACAAGGCGGCTTTCGCCGCCGATCTCGGTCGCCCGGCCAGCGAGACGCGCATCGACGGGCTGACCCTGTCGCACAACGTCGAAAGCCCCGGCGCGGTCGACCGCACGGTGGAACGGATGCTGTCGGCGGGCGCCACCTTGATCTCATCGCCCCGCCACGCGGCATTCGGCGGTTATCACGGCCACGTCACCGACCCCAACGGTGTCGTCTGGGAGATCGCGCACAACCCCGGCTGGCACGTCGACGACGACGGGAAGGTGACGCTCAGCACGTGAGTCGCCCTGAGAAGGCCACTCTCAGACCAGGGCGATGACGACCGGTTTCAACCACTCGCGAAACGCTTCGGGATCGTCCCGGAGCGTCTCGCTGATAATCACGGTATCCGGTGCGACGACCCAGGCGCCCGAGCCGCGCACCGGAAGGACCTCGAGGTCGAGTCGGAACGATCCCGTCTGACGACGCAGTTCGAATTGACGCCGCTGCACCAGTTCGTAGGCGTCCGCCAGCGGATGGACCCGAGCGTCGACCGCGCGCTGGTACTCCACGTGGCGTTCTTCTGCCCAGGCCATCGCCTGGGCGTAACAGTTGTAGACGAGCTCCTGCAGTTCGAGTGCCCGGTCGAACACCTCGAAGTGCGGCGGTCGCACCTGGCTGATGAACGGCCTCGTTGCGCGCATGACGATGCCGGCCCACCAGCCGCGCCACTGTGCTGCCAGCTCGTTCCGGTCGAGGTCGGGCAGGTCCACCGGCTCGAGCGGAGGATCCACCGGCGGAATCTGCTCTTCGCAGATGTCGGTGAGTCCGCCGAGATCCCGGAAGGCGAGGGCGAGCAGCAGGTCCCAGGGACAATCCTCTGTGATCTGCCAACGAATCGAGCCCTCGACCAGCATGGCAGCATCGTACTGCCGAAAATCAGGTCACGGAAGTTCCCGTTTCGGCTCCCTGCGTACGCGGGGAGGCCGGATGTCCGCCGGATCAGACCCGGCGGACATCCGGCCATCGCATCAGCCTGCGGCTCGCTCCAGGACCAGTTCGCGAACGCGCGCTGCGTCCGCCTGGCCCTTCATGGCCTTCATGACGGCGCCGATCACGGCGCCTGCTGCCTGCACCTTGCCGTCGCGGATCTTCTCGAGCACGTCAGGCTGCGAGGCGAGCGCTTCGTCGATGGCTGCGATGAGCGCTCCGTCGTCGGACACGACGGCGAGCCCACGAGCGTCGACGACCTCCTGAGGCGAACCCTCACCGGCGATGACTCCCTCGAGCACCTGGCGGGCGAGTTTGTCGGTCAGTGTCCCGTCTTCGACGAGCACCGCGAGTGCTGCGACGTTTTCCGGGGAGACGAGCGAGGATGCTTCGACTCCGTTCACGTTCGCCACCCGGCTGATCTCACCGGTCCACCACTTGCGGGCAGCTGCCGGTGTGGCTCCTGCCGCAACGGTCTCAGTGATCTCGACGAGCAGACCGCCGTTGACCACATCCTGGAACTCCAGGTCAGTGAAGCCCCAGTCCGACTTGAGTCGGCGACGGCGAGCCGCAGGTGGTTCAGGGAGGGCTGCGCGGAGTTCCTCGATGAGTTCGGCGCTCGGCTCGACCGGGAGCAGGTCTGGCTCGGGGAAGTACCGGTAATCGTCAGCATCGCTCTTCGGCCGTCCGGCGCTCGTGCGGCCGGTGTCCTCGTGCCAGTGCCTGGTCTCCTGCGTGATCGTGCCGCCTGAGGCAAGGATGGCCGCCTGGCGCTGGATCTCGTAACGGATCGCACGCTCGACCGAACGCAACGAGTTCACGTTCTTCGTCTCGGTGCGGGTTCCGAGCGGTGCGGGAGGCTGACCCTCCGGCGTACGCGGACGGAGCGAGATGTTCGCGTCGCAACGCAGGTTGCCGCGCTCCATTTTGGCGTCGGAGATCCCCAGTGACACGACGATGTCGCGGATGGTGGACACGTACGCCTTGGCCAGTTCAGGAGCATCCGCTTCGGCTCCGTAGATGATGTCCGTGACGATCTCGACCAGGGGCACGCCGGCCCGGTTGTAATCGACCAGCGAGTATTCGGCACCCTGGATCCGCCCCGTTGAACCACCGACGTGCGTGAGCTTGCCGGCGTCCTCCTCCATGTGCGCGCGCTCGATCGACACGGTCACGAGGCGGCCGTTCGGTAGTTCGACGTCGACTGATCCGTCGAAGGCGATCGGCTCGTCGTACTGGGAGATCTGGTAGTTCTTCGCCAGGTCGGGGTAGAAGTAGTTCTTGCGTGCGAACCGCGACGACGGCGCGATCGAGCAGCCGAGGGCGAGGCCCAGGCTGATCGAATAGCGAACGGCCTGCTCGTTGACGACCGGCAGCGCGCCGGGCAGTCCGAGGCACACCGGTGTGACGTTGGTGTTGACGAGCGAACCGAATTCGTTCGGCGCATGCGAGAACATCTTGGTCTTCGTGTTGAGCTCGACATGCACCTCGAAGCCGAGCACCGGCTCGAACAGTTCGAGGGCCTTGTCGTAGTCCATCAGGGCGTCTTTTGCCATTATTTGCCTCCCAGTGCCGGAGCCTGCGAGATCAGCGTGTGACCCCACTGCTGCTCGAGCAGAGCTTCGATTGCCGCGCCGACGCGGTAGAGCCTGGCGTCCCCGCGGACCGGCGCCATGATCTGGATGCCGACCGGCAGCCCGTCTTCGGGGGCGAGCCCGATCGGGACGCTGATGCCGGGCACGCCGGCGAGGTTGGCAGGGATCGTGGCGATGTCGTTGAGGTACATGGCCATCGGGTCTTCGAGCTTCTCGCCGAACTTGAATGCCGTCGTGGGCGCGCTCGGGCTGACGAGGACGTCGACCTGTGCGAACGCCGCGTCGAAGTCGCGCTGGATCAGCGTGCGCACCTTCTGCGCGCTTCCGTAGTAGGCGTCGTAGTACCCGGCGCTGAGAGCGTAGGTGCCGAGGATGATCCGGCGCTTGACCTCTGGGCCGAACCCGGCCTCGCGCGTCGCGGCCATGACCTGCTCGACGGTTCCGCCACCCTCGGGCTGCACCCGCATACCGAACCGGACGGAGTCGAACTTCGCCAGGTTGGAGGAGGCTTCGGCCGGGAGGATCAAGTAGTAGGCCGAGACGGCGTACTCGAAGTGCGGTGCGCTGACTTCGACGATCTCTGCGCCCTGCTTCTGCAGGAGGGCGACGGTTTCGTCGAACCGGCTCTGGACGCCGGCCTGGAAGCCTTCGCCGGAGAGTTCACGGACCACACCGACCTTGAGTCCTGTGAGCACGTCGCCGCGGGCACCTTCGCGAGCGGCGTCCGCCATCGACGACCAGGTGTCCGTGAGAGACGTGGAGTCGAATGGGTCGTGCCCGCCGATGACGTCCTGCAGAAGACCGGCGTCGAGAACGGTCCTCGTCACCGGGCCGACCTGGTCGAGGCTCGAGGCCAGTGCGATCGCGCCGTAGCGGCTCACAGCACCGTAGGTCGGTTTGACGCCGACGGTGCCGGTTACGTGTGCCGGCTGACGGATGGATCCACCGGTGTCGCTCCCGAGAGCCAGCGGTGCTTCGAAAGCAGCGACGGCTGCGGCCGATCCGCCTCCTGAACCGCCGGGGATGCGGCCGAGGTCCCATGGGTTCCTGGTCGGTCCGTAGGCCGAGTGCTCCGTCGACGACCCCATGGCGAACTCGTCCATGTTGGTCTTGCCGATCGGGATGAGCCCTGCGGCACGCGACCTCGAGACGACCGTCGCGTCGAACGGCGACATGTATCCCTCGAGGATCTTGCTTCCGGAGGTGGACGGCATGTCGGTCGTGACGAGGACGTCCTTGACGGCGAGGGGCACGCCGGCCAGTGGGCCGAGTTCCTCACCGGCGGCGCGGCGTTCGTCGATGCGCCTGGCGGTACCGATGGCGTGGTCGGACACATGGAGGAACGCGTGCACGTCGGTGTCCACGGCCGTGATGCGGTCGAGGTGGGCCTGGGTGGCTTCGACGGCGCTGATCTCGCGGCTCTGTAGCTTCTGCGCGAGGTCGGCGGCGGTCAGACGGATGATGTCGCTCACTACTGCTCCTCCCCCAGGATCGCCGAGACCTTGAACCGGTTGTCGGCTTGCTCTGGCGCATTCTGAAGCGCCTGCTCGATCGTCAGCGTCTCGCCCACGACGTCGGGGCGGAAGACGTTCGACAGCGGAACGGGGTGGCTCGTCGCCGGAACGTCCGGGGTCGCCACCTGCTGCACCTTGGCGATGCTGTCGACGATCTGGTCAAGTTCGGTGGTGAGACTCGAGATCTCTTCTGGGGTGAGGGCAATACGGGCGAGGTTCGCCAGATGCGCCACCTGCTCCTCAGAAATTTCAGACATGGGACTCCGTCAGGTAAGTACTGGGGTGTCCTCCCATTCTATTGGGCGACGCACCGGCCGCCCGCCCGTGCGGCGCCGTGCTCAACGCTCCGCGATTAGAGTAAGGCGAGTGACCGACACCTCTCCGCGTCCCTGGCTGAACAATTACGCACCGAACGTGCCGCACGACATCCCCCGGCAGGATGGATGTCTGGGTGACCTCGTAGACGCGTCAGCAGAACACCACCCCTCGTTCGTCGCCCTCGAGTTCTTCGGCGCGACGACGACCTACCGCCAGCTCCAGCACGCGATCCACCGCGTGGCCGAGGGACTGCGCGAGCTCGGTGTATCCAAGGGCGACCCCGTCGCGATCGTCCTGCCGAACTGCCCGGAGCACATCGTCGCGTTCTACGCCGTGCTGCGTCTCGGCGCCGTCGTGGTCGAACACAACCCGCTGTACACGCCGCGTGAGCTGCGGCACCAGTTCGAAGACCACGGAGCGCGCGTCGCGATCGTCTGGAGCAAGGTCGTGTCGACCGTCCAGGAGTTCCCGGAGGACATCGCGGTCGACTCCCTCATCTCCGTCGACATCACGAGGTCGATGCCCGCCGGCATGCGGGTGGCGCTCTCCCTCCCGGTGAAGAAGGCCCGCGAGTCGCGCGCTGCGCTCACCGCGAAGACGCACAACACCATCACCTGGTCGAAGCTCAGTTCGTCGCGGACGATCGACTCCTTCCATCCGCGTCCCGAGTCGACGGATGTGGCGATCATCCAGTACACGTCTGGCACGACTGGCGCCCCCAAGGGCGCCGTGCTCACCCACGCGAACCTGCTCGCGAACGCCGCCCAGGCGCGGGCCTGGACTCCCACGATCAAACACGCCGGGTGCACCGTGTACGCCGTCCTGCCGATGTTCCACGCTTACGGTCTGACGCTGTGTCTCACCTTCGCCATGAGCCTGGGCGCCCGCCTGGTGCTGTTCCCGAAGTTCGACCCAGACCTCGTCCTGGCTGCCGCGAAGAAGCATCCGCCGACCTTCCTGCCCGCCGTGCCGCCGATCGCCGAGCGCCTGCTCACCAGGGCCATGGAGAAAGGCGTCTCGCTTCACGGACTCGAGATCGGCATTTCGGGCGCGATGGCCCTTCCAGACGAACTCGTCGTTCCGTTTGAAAAGGCAACGGGCGGTTACCTCATCGAGGGTTACGGTCTGAGCGAATGTTCCCCAGTGCTGATGGCGAATCCGGTATCGGAGGGACGCAAGGCCGGTACGGTCGGGCTGCCGCTGCCGAGTACCGAGATCCGGATCGTCGACCCGGAGAACCCGACCGCAGACGTCGACCCGGGTTCCCCTGGAGAACTGATCGTCCGCGGCCCGCAGGTCTTCTCCGGGTACTACCGCAAGCCCGAGGAGACCAGCGCTGTGTTCGTCGACGGCGACTGGTTCCGCACCGGTGACATCGTGACGATGGATGCCGACGGATTCGTCAGCGTCGTCGACCGGATCAAGGAACTGATCATCACCGGCGGATTCAATGTCGCGCCGACCGAGGTCGAGAACGCACTCCGCCAGCACCCGGCGATCCTGGACGTCGCCGTCGTCGGCATGCCGAGCGCCCACTCCGGCGAGGACGTCGTCGCCGCGGTCGTCCTGCGCGCCGGCGAGAAGCTGGACAGGGAGTCGATCCGCCAGTTCGCGCGAGACAACCTCACCGCGTACAAGGTGCCACGCCGCATCGTCGCCATCGACGAGCTGCCGACGTCGCTGATCGGAAAGGTCCTGCGCAAGCAGGTCCGCGAGCAGCTGCTCCAGAAGGAGACCGGCCGCCAGGCCGACATCGTGCGCTGAGGGCGGTCGGCGCTCAGGCCGCGACCGAACGACCTTTTGAGGCAACTCGATCGCCTGAACGCCCATTACGGGCACCTCGGCGCGCCTGGGGTCGAATCTGAGGTCAGTCGGCGTCCGGATCTCCGGTCGAGTCGCCGGCTCCGTCGAGCGCACTCGGGCCCTGGGTGACGAGCACGGCGAACTGTGCGGCATCGATGATCCGCAGCCCGAGCTCCTCGGCCTTTCCGAGCTTGGACCCTGCGCCGGGCCCGGCGGCGACGAAATCGGTTTTCTTCGACACGCTCGACGCTGCCTTGCCCCCTGCGGCGATGATCGCCTCCTGGGCGCCTTCGCGGCTGTATCCCTCGAGTGAACCGGTGGCGACCACGGTGAGTCCGGCGAGAACCCCTCCTGCCTCCCCCGCTGCTCCTGGACCCGGGTGGCCCGGAGTCGAAAATTGCACTCCTGCTGCCGTCCACCGGTCGATGATCTCGCGGTGCCAGTCGATCTCGAACCAGTCGAGCACGGCATCCGCGATGATCCCGCCGACGCCGTCGGTCTCTGCCAGTTGCTCCCTGCTGGCTGCACGGATCGCATCGAGCGACCCGAAGTAGTCGGCCAGTGCTCGAGCTGCGACTGGTCCGACGTGACGGATGTTGAGTGAGACGAGGATGCGCCAGAGCGGTTTCGTCTTGGCCGACTGCAGGTTCTGCAGGAGTTCGACAGCGCCCTTCGACGGAACCGATCCCTCGTCGCCGGAGAACTCGGCGGCATCCGGGTCGAATGCGCCGTCTTTCTTGACATTCCTCTTGCGCCTGAACGGCGTGACGCGCTTGACTTGACCGTCGTCGGCGAGTTTGGCGAGTCCGGTCTCGATGTCGTAGACGGTGACCGTGACCGGGAAGAGGTCCTCGATGGTCAGGTCGAACAGCCGTGCCTCTGAGACGTCGCCGTTCTCGTCGGCGAGCGGTGCGGCCGACGGACCGAGAGGCTGGGTCAGTGCTGCGGCGGCGACCTCACCGAGACCCTCGATGTCGAGTGCTCCACGGGATCCGACGTGTTCGACTCGACCGCGTACCTGCGCAGGGCACGACCGGGAGTTCGGGCAGCGGAGATCCTTGTCGCCTCCCTTGGCCGGCCGAAGCGGGGTGCCGCAGGACGGGCAGTTCTCGGGCATGACGAACGCCCGCTCGGTGCCGTCACGGAGTTCGACGACGGGGCCGAGGATCTCGGGGATGACGTCGCCGGCCTTGCGCAGCACGACGGTGTCGCCGATGAGCACACCCTTCGCCTTCACGACGTCCTGGTTGTGAAGGGTGGCCTGGCTCACGGTCGACCCGGCGACACGGACAGGCTCGACCTGAGCGAACGGAGTGGCACGGCCCGTCCTGCCGACGCTGACGACGATGTCGAGGAGTTTCGTGTTCACCTGCTCTGGCGGGTACTTGAATGCCGTCGCCCAGCGGGGGGCGCGACTGGTTGCGCCGAGTTCGTCGTGCAGGGCGAGCTCGTCGACTTTGATCACGATGCCGTCGATCTCGTGCTCGACGCTCGCGCGGTTCTCGCCGTAGTGCTCGATGAATCCGATCACGCCGTCGATGCCGTCGAACACGCGGAAGTGGGTCGAGGTCGGCAGCCCCCACTCGGACAGGAGGCCGTAGACCTCCGATTGCGCCGAGACGGGAGGGTTCGGCCATGCGCCGATGCCGTGCACCAGCATCCGGAGCCTGCCGAGGCGGTTGTTCATCAACTGCAGCTGGGCCGCGTTCTTACTCTCGGCCTTCTGTCGGAGGCTGCCGCTCGCCGCATTGCGCGGGTTGGCGAAGACCTTCTCGCCCGCAGCGAGTTGAAGTTCGTTGAGTTCGCGGAAGGCCTCGACCGGGAAGAAGATCTCTCCCCTGACCTCGACGAGGGCGGGATGCCCGGATCCGGCGAGCCTCGTCGGGATCGAGCGGATGGACGCGACGTTCTCGGTGACATCTTCGCCGACGACACCGTCACCCCGGGTGGCCGCGCTCACGAGGCGCCCGTTCTCATACCGGAGGTTCACGGCGAGGCCGTCGATCTTCAACTCGGTGAGGTAGTGCACCGAGCGGGCGGAGGCGCGTTCGACGCGCTCGCTCCATCCGCGCAGCTCGTCGGCGGAGAAGACGTTGTCGAGGCTCAGCATCCGTTCGGCGTGCGTGACCGGGTCGAACAGTGAGGCCTGGGCCCGACCTCCGACCGTCTGGGTGGGGCTGTCTTGCCCCTGCAGTTCGGGGAAGAAATGCTCGAGCAGCTCGAGCCGGTGCATCATGGCGTCGTAGTCGGCGTCTGAGACGAGGGAGGCGTCCTGCTCGTAATACGCGTCACGGAGTTCGAGGATCCGTGTCGTCAGGGCGGCGGCCTCAGCCGCGGCCTTCTCGAGGTCTTTCGGCGTGGTCTGCTGGTCGATGCTCTCTGTCACTCGCCCAGTCTAGGGACAGCCACCGACACGGCGAGAGGGGTAGCGGCGGGCGGTCAGCGCACCGAACGGACGGGGATGATCGCGAGCGCCCCGAGGATGGCGGCGACGCCTGCGGCGACGAACAGCGCCGCGAATCCCCCTGACGCGGCTACGACGAACGCCCCGAGCAGCGGCGCGAACGCCTGAGGCACCGCCGTGGCGATGTTCATGATCCCGAGGTCCTTGCCGCGGTCCTCCTGCGCTGGGAGGACCTGCGTCGCGAGCGCTTGGTCGACGCAGAGGAAGCATCCGTAGCCGAGACCGAGCATCCCGGCCGCGACGAGCGCCGCGCTGAAGCTCGGTACGAACGCGAGGACGAGAGCGGCGAGGCCCTGCAACGCCGCAGCGGCGAACACGAACGACTTCCGCCGTCCGAGCAGGTCGGACAGGCGCCCCAGGAACACGGCGGCGAGGATGACGAAGAGCATGTAGACGAGCGTGAGGAGGAGCAGGTCGTCCTCCGGTTCATCCACCCGCAGGCCGTACTGGAGGAAATAGAGCAGGAGGGTCGTACCGAGGGCATTGCCGATGTTCACGAGGATCCGGCCGAGAAGCGTCCAGCCGAAGTCCGGGTGTGTACGCGGGTTGATCCAGAAGCCGGCGATGAACGCCGCAGGGGTGAGCGGTCGCCGTGACTCCCTGGGCAGCACCTCGTCGCGCAGGGCAATCAGGAACGGGAGCACGAGGAGCACGAGCGCGACGGAGACCACGAGGTAGCCGACGAGCTGGCCGAGCGACAGGAGTGTGACGAGGGCGACGCCGAGGATGATCCCGATCGCCTGCGGTGCGCTCATCCAGCCGGACACCGTCCCCCGCTGGTTCACAGGCACCTGGTCGGAGATCACGGCGGTGAGGGCTGCGGTGAGCATGCAGAAGCCGGTGAGCGCGAAGCACCAGGCTATGCCGACGGCCACGATGTCGGTCTGGAACCCGAGCAGGGCGAGGGACGCGGCGAAGACCACGGTCCCGGCTGCCATCCACGGCCGACGCCTACCGAAGCGGGAGGTCGTCCGGTCGGAGAGGGCGCCGGTGAGCGGGTAGGCGATCAGCGCGCAGAGTCCGCCGATACCGGAGATGATCCCGAAGGCAACGACGCTGTCGATCCAGTCGTCCGGATGGACGGCGGCGTCGACCTGCAACGGCAGCAGGAGCTGGATCGGCGTGAGCTGTGCCATCCAGATGCCGAGCCACGCTGCTGCGAACAGCGCGATCCAGCGGCCAGGAACGCGGGTGGTGGGTTCTGTGACCGGTACGAGCGGTCCTTCGGTCGTCGTGGCCACGGGAGTCAAGATACCGCAGGCTCTGCCCGCGTGGGGCGGATGCGTCACCCCCTGTTCGCGTCCGCCGCTGCGCGTTGGCCTGGTCGTCGTGCCGTCGATGTCGGTCGAGCTGTCCCGC
Source organism: Mycetocola sp. Y171 (assembly GCF_056713165.1). Lineage (NCBI taxonomy): Bacteria > Bacillati > Actinomycetota > Actinomycetes > Micrococcales > Microbacteriaceae > Mycetocola > Mycetocola sp. Y171. The sequence goes on along the minus strand of NZ_JBWYGX010000002.1, from coordinate 620,587 downwards.
ATGCGGCCCGCGTCAGCGAATCACCACAAATCGCGGTCGACATCGGCGAGTCGCCACAACGTGCGGTCCACAGGTCCCCCGAACGTCCATTCGTGGCGAGTCAGGCGGATACCACCCGCGGCGCGACTCCGAATGGGCGTCAGGCGGTGGCCGGGACGGCGCTCACTGTGCGATCGATCGTGCACTGCCCGAGCACGCGCGTGCCGACGTAGACGACCGCGGTCTGGCCGGGTGCGACACCATCGAGCGGCGTCTCCGGGCGGATCATCAGCTCGGGCTCGCCGGTCTCGGCGTGCGGCTGCACGACGGCGACCGCTGGGACAGGGTCGGCGTGGGCGCGGATCTGCACGTCGCAGTCGAAGGCGACGTCGGGGTGCTCAGGCGCGAGGCCGGCCCAGGTGAATCGTGAACCCGCGATCTCGGCGATGGCGAGTGCTTCCTTCGGCCCCACAACCACCTCGTTGGTCTTCGGCCGGACCTCGAGCACGAACCGCGGGCGGCCGTCAGGGTCCGGAACGCCGAGGTTGAGCCCCCGACGTTGTCCGACGGTGAACGCCGCAGCGCCCTCGTGTGATCCGACGACGGATCCATCGCGGTCGAGGATCTCGCCCTTCTCGGCGCCGACCCGTTCAGCGAGCCAGCCGCGGGTGTCCCCGTCAGGGATGAAGCAGATGTCGTGGCTGTCCGGCTTGTTCGCCACGCTGAATCCGCGCGCTGCGGCCTCGGCACGGACCTCCGCCTTGGATGGCGTCGCGCCGAGGGGGAACATCGAGTGGGCGATCTGCTCAGAGGTGAGGACACCGAGCACGTAGCTCTGGTCCTTCGCCCACGCGCTCGCGCGGTGCAGTTCGCGGTTGCCGTCCGCATCCGTGACGATCGTCGCGTAGTGGCCGGTGCAGACGGCGTCGAAGCCGAGGTCGATCGCCTTCTCGAGGAGGGCGGCGAACTTGATCTTCTCGTTGCAGCGCATGCAGGGGTTCGGGGTGCGGCCTGCGGCGTATTCGGCGATGAAGTCGTCGACGACGTCGAGCTTGAACCGTTCGGAGAAGTCCCAGACGTAGTAGGGGATGCCGATGATGTTGGCCGCGCGCTGGGCGTCCATCGAATCCTCGATCGTGCAGCAGCCGCGGCTGCCTGTACGGAGCGTCCCTGGCATCCGACTGAGCGCGAGGTGCACGCCGACGACCTCGTGGCCGGCCTCGACGGCGCGCGCAGCGGCGACTGCGGAGTCGACGCCACCGGACATTGCTGCTAAAACCTTCACCGGAACAGTGTACGCGCCGGTTCCTGATCGCGCCCTGTTGCCCGGTCAGGCCCCGAGAGTGGTCTGCCTGTCGGCGAGCCCCGCCCGCGACGCCTGCGCGTATGCCGACGGAAGCGCAGACAGGAGCGCATCGATGTCTGCGTCCGTCGTCGTGTGGCCGAGAGTCACGCGGAGCGCGCCCCTCGCCTCCAGTTCGTTCCTGCCCATCGCCCTGAGCACGTGCGACGGTTCGGGGATCCCCGCCTGGCAGGCGGAGCCGGTGGAGACGGACACTCCGGCCATGTCCAGCAGGAACAGGAGCGAGTCCCCCTCGCAGCCGGCGAATGCGACGTGGACGTTGCCAGGCAGACGACCGGAACCAGCAGGTCCGTTGAGTCGCGCAGAGGGAACGGCAGAGAGGATGCCGTCGATGAGCCGGTCGCGCAGGGCGGACAGCCGGACGGCCTCGGCGTTCCGGGAAGCGGCAGCGTGCCTGGCTGCGACCGCGAACGACACGGCGCCGGCAACGTCCTGGGTACCTGACCGCACCTGCCGTTGCTGGCCGCCCCCGTGAAGCAACGGCTCCACGCTCGCCGAGCGGGAAAGAACGAGTGCGCCGACCCCCACAGGCCCGCCGATCTTGTGCGCCGAGACGCTCATCGCGACAAGCCCCGCGCCCCCTACACTTCCGGATGCGGCACGAACAGCGGCGAAGTCGGTGTCGAGATACCCGTATGCAGCGACAGCGTCGAGGTGAACGGGGACGCCGTGCGCGGCAGCGAGCGCCGAGATCGCACTCACCGGCTGGATACTGCCCACTTCGTTGTTCGCCCAGAGGAGTGTGATGAGAGCGACGCGTTCGCCGTAGCTCTCCAGCGCGCCGGCAACGACATCCGGCCTGACACGTCCGTCCTCATCGAGCGGGAGCCAGCCGATCTCGGCTCCCTCATGCTGTTCGAGCCACTCGAGCGTGTCGATCGTGGCGTGGTGCTCGCCGCCGGGAGCGAGGATTACCGGGCGATCCGCAGCGCGGTTCCGCGACCACCAGATCCCCTTGACGGCGAGGTTGACCGCTTCGGTTCCGCCGGAGGTGAGGACCACTTCGATCGGGTCGCAGCCGACCGTCAGAGCGATCTGCTCGCGTGCCTCCTCCAGCATCCGTTTGGCGGCCTGCCCCTGGGAGTGGATCGACGCCGGATTGCCGACGACACCGAGCGCGTCGGCGTACGCGGCGATGGCTTCGGGGAGCATCGGCGTCGTCGCCGCATGGTCAAGATAGACGACCATCCCGCTCTCCTTCCGCCGGTACGCGCACGTGGTACGCACTCACTACTCTAGAACGCATGACTCCGACCGATTCCCTGCACGATCTCGGCGTCCGAGTCACGTCTCACGGTGGTGAGTTGCGCGTCTGGTCGGCAAGTGCCGACTCGATGGAACTCGTCATCTTCGACGACACCGACCCGAACTGGGTGACGAAGACTGTACCGATGCACCGGAACGCCGAAAACGTGTGGGTGGGCCGCTCGCGGACCCTCCGCGCCGGCACCCGCTACTCGATCCGCGCATCCGGACCGTCCTCCCCCACCGCCGCATTCAATCCGTCGCGCTTGCTCATCGACCCGTATGCGCGCGGTCTTGTCCGCGTGGCAGCCGGCCAGTACCGGTCCGCCGTCGTCGACACGGACTTCGACTGGGGTGACGTGGCGAAGCCGGCCGTTCCCCTCGACCGCACGGTCATCTACGAGGCGCACGCCAAGGGCCTGTCGAAACTCAACCCGCACGTGCCTGAGGCGCTTCGCGGAAGCTACGCCGGTCTCGCCCACGAAGCGTCGATCGGGTACCTCACCGACCTCGGCGTCACCGCGGTCGAACTCCTGCCCATCCACGCCTTCGTCTCCGAGCAGCGGCTCATCCGGCAGGGGCTCACCAACTACTGGGGATACAACACCCTCAACTTCTTCACCCCTCACGCTCCATACGCCTCGAAGACGGCACAGGCGAAGGGGCCGGATGCCATCCTCCGCGAATTCAAGGGAATGGTCAGGCTGCTGCATGAGGCGGGCATCGAAGTGATCCTCGACGTCGTCTACAACCACACCGCCGAAGAGGGCAGGGGCGGGCCGACCACGAGCCTCAGGGGCCTCGACAATGACGCTTACTACCGGCAGAACGCCGCAGGCGACTACATCGACGTCACCGGCTGCGGCAACAGCCTCGACACGTCCCACCCCGCCGCAAGACGCCTCGTCATGGATTCCCTGAGGTACTGGGCGAACGAGGTCCAGGTCGACGGCTTCCGGTTCGACCTGGCCGTGACACTCGGCAGGGACGAGCAGCACGCGTTCTCTCCCCACCACGAACTCCTCACCGACATCGTGTCGGACCCGGCGCTTGCCGGGGTGAAGATGATCTCGGAACCGTGGGATGTCGGCATCGACGGCTGGCAGACCGGCAACTTCCCGACCGGCTGGATCGACTGGAACGACCGGTACCGCGACCGGGCACGCAACTTCTGGCTGTCCGACGTCGACTACGCCAGGCGAGCCAGCACCGCCCCGGTCGGGATCGGGGGCTTCGCCACCCGCCTGGCCGGGTCGAGCAACACGTTCTCGGCCGAGCGGGGTCCGTTGGCATCCGTCAACCTCATCACCGCCCATGACGGATTCACCCTCGCAGATCTCGTCTCGTACGACGTGAAGCACAACGTCGGCAACGGTGAGTCGAACCGCGATGGCACAGACAACAACCGTTCGTTCAACCACGGCGCTGAGGGACCGACGGCGGACGCGACCATCCTGGCCACCCGGCGGAAGGCGATGCGGAACCTTCTCGGCACCCTACTGCTTTCGGCGGGTGTCCCGATGCTCACGGCCGGCGACGAGTACGGCCGCACCCAGCGCGGCAACAACAATGCCTACTGTCACGACTCAGAACTGACCTGGCTGAGCTTCCCTGTCGACAAGTGGCAGCACAACCTGCGCGCGCACACCCGCCGCCTGATCGAGCTCAGACGCGAGAACCCGGCTCTCCGGCCTGTCCGCTTCGGCCGGTTCGGCGAGACCGTGCCGAGTGCGAGCCAGATGGACTGGTACGACCAGTCCGGCGACACGATGAGCGAGGACGACTGGACGAGCGCACGCAACCGCACCATCCAGTACGTTGCGGCGAGCACCCCTGAGGTCGAGGAGTTCAACCGGATCCTGCTCATCGTCCACGGCGTGGAGTCGGGCCTCACAGTGACGCTTCCCGCCCATGACGCCGTCACCAGGTACGAACTGCTCTGGCGGAGCGACGATGAGCTCCCGATCGACACCGTGTCCGTGTTCGCACCCGGCGACACCGTCGACCTCGCCGCCACCTCGATGCAGTTGTTCCGCGCGGTGTCCGGGGAGTAGCCGTGGCGAAGAAGACCTCGGCGGGCACGCCGGCGACCGCGGCTCTCATCGCGCGAGGCATCGCGTTCACACCCCACCCGTACGAACATGACCCAGCCGCGGCAAGCTACGGTCTCGAGGCTGCAGACGCCCTCGGCGTCGAGGCCGACCGGGTCTTCAAGACGCTTCTGGCCGATGTGGACGGCGCACTCGTCGTTGGGGTCGTCCCTGTGACCGGGCAGCTGGACCTCAAGTCGCTGGCGTCGACGGTGGGAGGCAAGCGGGCGAGCATGGCGGATCCGGCCGTCGCCGAACGCAAGACCGGCTACGTCATTGGCGGGATCAGCCCGGTCGGCCAGAAGACCCGTCTGCGCACGGTCGTCGATGAAACGGCGACACTCTTCCTCACGGTCTTCGTATCCGGCGGGCGCCGCGGTTTCGACATCGAACTCTCCCCCGATGACCTGGTCCTGGTCACGGGGGCGTCGTTCGCCCCGATCGCCAGGCCCTGACCCGCCTGGCGTCGTGCGACCGGCTCAGGCGACCGCGATGAGCCCCAGTTCTGCCGGGCTGGCAAGAAGAGGATTCTTCGGAACCACGCGCACGCTGTAGCCGAAGCCACCGGGGCGGTTCAGGCTCACCGTTCCTGCGAACAACCACTCGCCCGGGTCGGACGAGTCCGTCCCTTCCGTCTCCGCCTCGAGGTCGGCCGTCTGCACGTCGCGGAGATCGTCCCCGTTCGCGCCGCTCCGCCCGTAGACGACCTGGACCGACACGTCGTCGGGTGTGAGGCTGCCGAGCCGCACGATGGCTCGGAGGTGAAGTTCCTCTCCCACCTGCGGCGTGAGGTCGAGGCCGCCGGATTCGACGTGGGCGATGGCGACGCCAGACCAGGCCTCCGTTACGCGGGCTTTCCACTCGGCGAGCTGCCTGGCGTTCTTGAATCCGTCCTCACGCAGCACCGTGTTGCTGGCGAACGCAGGGCGGTAGAGGGACTCCACGTACTCCCGGACCATGCGGTCGGCACTCAGCTGCGGGGAAAGCGTCGACAGGGTGTGCCGGATCCTCCGCAGCCAGTCGACCGGCAGCCCGTCGGAGTTCCGGTTGTAGAAACGCGGAGCGATCTGGTGCTCGATCAGGTCGTACATGGACTCCGCCTCGAGCCGGTCGCGTTCCTCCGCGTCCGCGGTGACCGCAGACGGGATGGCCCAGCCGTTGTCGCCGTCGAAGAACTCGCTCCACCAGCCGTCGAGGATGGAGAGGTTCAGCACGCCGTTGAGTGCGGCCTTCATCCCGGAGGTTCCGCACGCCTCGAGGGGGCGCAAGGGGTTGTTGAGCCAGACGTCCGTGCCCGGGTAGAGCTTCTGGGCCATCGAGATGTCGTAGTTGGGCAGGAAGACCATGCGTTCGCGGATCTGCGGATCCTTGGCGAACTCCACGATCTTCTGGATCAGCCGCTTGCCCTCGATGTCGGCGGGATGCGACTTGCCGGCGATGACGATCTGCACCGGGCGATCCGGGTCGAGCAGGATCTTCCGCAGCCGGTCGGTGTCGTGCAGCATCAGGGTCAGCCGCTTGTACGTCGGGACCCGGCGCGCGAACCCGATGGTCAGGACACGCGGGTCGAGAAGCGTCGAGATCCAGTCAGGGGCCACGCCACCCGGGTTCTGCTGACGCCAGGCGCGTTCAAGCCTTCTGCGGGCATCCGTGACGAGTTCCTGGCGCATGTCGTTGCGGACGGACCACAGGTCGGCATCCGACACCGCCGGGTTTGCCCAGTCGGCGTTCGCGGTATCCGCGGTGCCGAGGTTGCGTATCGCGAGGGCGCTCAGCTGCGGCGCGGTCCAGCTCGCCGGGTGGACACCGTTGGTCACCGAGGCGATCGGCACGTCTTCGATGTCGAAACCGGGCCAGAGGTCGCTGAACATCTGCCTGCTCACCTCACCGTGCAGCTGAGAGACGCCGTTCGCCCGCTGGCCGAGCCGCAGTCCCATCACGGCCATGTTGAATGCGCCGTTCTCGCCTGCTCCCGGCTCGCGCCCGAGGGCGAGCACGTCTTCCACGGCGACCCCCGGCAGGAGGTCGGTCTCGAAGTACCGGCGGATGAGGCCGGCGTCGAACCGGTCGATGCCAGCGGGAACCGGCGTGTGCGTCGTGAACACGGTCCCTGCGCGCACCACCTGGAGCGCTTCGGTGAAGCTCAGGCCGCCGCGGATGAGGTCACCGATCCGTTCGACGCCGAGGAAGCCGGCGTGACCCTCGTTGGTGTGGAAGACCCGGGGCGGCTGGACCCCTGCGCGCTCCGCCCAGGCGCCGATCGCCCGGACTCCGCCGATGCCGAGCAGGAGTTCCTGCTGCAGTCGGTGCTCCTCGGACCCGCCGTACAGTCGGTCGGTGACGTGCCTGAGCTCGTCCGTGTTCTCCGGGATGTCCGAATCGAGCAGGAGAAGGGTCACCCGCCCGACGCGTCCCTGCCAGACGCGGGCGCTGAGCACCTCGTCGTCAGGGAGCATGAGGGTGACGATGACCGGGCTGCCGTCCGGCTGGCGGAGCACGCGAAGCGGGAGCCCGTCCGGGTCGAGGATCGGGTACGTCTCCTGCTGCCAGCCGTCCGGGGACAGCGCCTGGCTGAAGTATCCGGCGCGGTAGAACAACCCGACGGCGACGAGCGGGACCCCGAGGTCCGAAGCACTCTTGAGGTGGTCGCCGGCGAGGATTCCCAGACCGCCCGAATACTGGGGCAGGGCGGCAGCGATGCCGAACTCCGGCGAGAAGTAGGCCACGAGCTCGGGCTTGTCCCCCTCGAGCCCCTGGTACCAGCGAGGCTCGGTGAGGTACCGGGAAAGATCGTCCCTGAGTGCGTTGGCGCGTTCGACGAAAGCGTCGTCAGCCGCCAGCTGGTCGATGCGCTCCTGGGTGATCTGCCCGAAAAGGCTGATCGGGTCGTGCTGGAACTCGCGCCAGGCATCCGGTGCGATCTCGGAGAACAGATCCTGGGTGGGTTCATGCCAGGCCCAGCGGAGGTTGCCTGCGAGTTGCTCGAGTGCTGACAACCGCTCAGGGAGCGCCGGGCGCACTGTAAAACGTCGAATCGCCTTCATTCGTTCAGCCTAAGCGAGCGGGGTGAGCCGGGAGCAACACTGCGGCCATATTGGCTCGGCGGAGTTTGGTCAAGGCAGCGACTCTCGTCGCCGATTCGGGGTACGGTCGGACGTGTGGCGAAGAAAGCAATGAATACTGCGGCCGGACCTGTCAAGGCCGCGCCCGCTCAGTCAAACGTTCGCACGGCCCAGGGAATCGGAAGGATTCCCGTACTCGGCCTCTCCCCTGTCGTATCCTGCGGCCGATGGCCCGCTCGCGGCTTCGTCGGTGAGGTGATCCCCTTCCGCGCGACCGCGTTCAGGGAAGGTCATGACGCAATCGGGGTGGAGCTGCTGCTCACCGACCCCGCCGGCGTGACGACACGACATCCCATGCATATCATCACCGCCGGACTCGACGATTACGAAGCCCTCGCCCGAGTCGACAAGCAAGGCACGTGGACATTCAAGGTCCGCGCCTACTCCGACGATTTCGAGACCTGGCACCACAATGCCGCGATCAAGATCCCAGCAGGGCTGGACGTCGAGCTGATGTTCACGATCGGAGCCCAGCTGCTGGAGCGTGTCTCCGCCGAGGCCTCCCGTCCGGCAGACGAGCGCGCATACCTGGCGCAGAAGGCCGCGGTCCTCGCCGCGACGGATGCCCCGCTCGATGAGCGCACCGCCGTCCTCGAGGACGCACGCCTGCACGACATCGCCAGGCGGCGGCCGATGACGACGATCTCGAGCGTGTCCGAAGAAGCGGTGGTCCGCGTGGAGCGGACGCGCGCAGGCCTGGGTTCCTGGTACGAGTTCTTCCCCCGGTCAGAAGGAGCGAAGAAGAATGCGGACGGGTCCTGGACGTCCGGGACGTTCCGCACCGCTGCCAAGCGCCTCCCCCCCGTCGCCGCGATGGGCTTCGACGTCGTCTACCTGCCGCCGATCCACCCGATCGGGAAGACCTTCCGCAAGGGCCCCAACAACACACTCACCCCCGGCCCGCACGACCCCGGCTCCCCCTGGGCCATCGGTTCTGCCGACGGTGGTCACGACGCCATCCACCCCGAACTCGGGACGGTCGCGGACTTCCGCTACTTCCTCGGCCAGGCCGCGAAGAACAACATCGAGATCGCGATCGACCTGGCGCTGCAGGCCTCCCCAGACCACCCCTGGGTCACCGAACACCCGGAGTGGTTCACGACCCTCCCCGACGGCACCATCGCATACGCGGAGAACCCGCCGAAGAAGTACCAGGACATCTATCCGATCAACTTCGACAACGACCCGGAAGGCATCCGTGCCGAGGTGCTCCGGATCGTCCGGTACTGGGTCTCTCTCGGGGTGAAGATCTTCCGCGTGGACAACCCGCACACGAAGACCGTCGAGTTCTGGGAATGGCTCATCGCCACGGTCAACGCCGAGGACCCCGATGTCATCTTCCTGGCCGAGGCCTTCACCCGCCCGGCCATGATGCAGGCTCTCGCACGGGTTGGCTTCCAGCAGAGCTACACCTACTTCACCTGGCGGAACACGAAGGAGGAACTCGAGGAGTTCTTCACGACGATCAGCAGCGAGACGGCCGACTTCCTCAGGCCCAACCTCTTCGTCAACACCCCGGACATCCTCACCGAATACCTCCAGTTCGGCGGGCCGGCCGCGTACACGATCCGTGCAGCTCTCGCGGCTACCGCTGCTCCGGTCTGGGGCGTGTACTCCGGATTCGAACTGTTCGAGAACGTTGCACGCCCCGGCGCCGAGGAGAACATCGACAACGAGAAGTTCGAGTTCAAGCAGCGCGATTTCGACGCCGCGGATGCCGCAGGAAGATCCCTGTCCCTGTACCTCGGGATGCTCAACGGGATCCGCCGCGAACATCCCGCGCTGGGGCAGCTGCGCAATCTGCACCTCCACTCGAGCGACGACGATTCGATCCTCGTGTACAGCAAGCACCTCGCCGCCGAGTTCACCGACAGCGGCGAATCCGACACAATCCTGGTCGTCGCGAACGTCGACCCGCACTCGGTGCGGGAGACCACGGTACACATCGACAGTTCCGCGTTCGGCCTCGGACCAGGGACCCCGTATCAGGTCACCGACCTCATCACCGGCGCGAGCTGGACGTGGGGCGAGCACAACTTCGTGCGCCTCGACGCGTTCACCGAACCGGTCCACATCTTCCACGTTCAGGAGGCCACTCAGTGACCGATCCCACCACACCCGCAACGACTCCTTCACAGAGCACGACCCCGCCGAAGGCAGCCGCCGCCAAGGCGACACCGCTGACGCAGGCATCCGCGCCCCAGGCGCCGTCGCAGCACGTCCTCGACTCCGTCGCCACCGGCTCGTACTACGACCCGCACTCCGTCCTCGGACAGCACCCGTACGGCGACCGGACCGTCGTCCGCACTCTCCGGCCGCTTGCCCGGACGGTCACGGCCATCCTCGACGGCGGCGAGAGGGTCGAACTCAGCCACCTGCACAACGGCATCTGGGAAGGCAAGCACTCCGCCGGCTTCCCCGACTACGCCGTCGAGAGCGACTATGGCGACGGTGTCCTCTGGACCACGGATGACCCGTACCGGTTCTCCCCCACCATCGGCGAACTCGACCTCCACCTCATCGGTGAAGGACGCCACGAGCAGCTCTGGGAGGCGCTCGGCGCGCACCTCGTCGACCACTCCGCCGGAGGCGCAGCCGTCGCGGGCACCGCGTTCAGCGTGTGGGCACCGCACGCGCAGGCCGTCCGTGTCATCGGCGAGTTCAACGGCTGGGACGGGCGCCTTCACTCCCTCCGCAACATGGGGCCGACGGGCGTCTGGGAGCTTTTCGTTCCCGGGCTGGCCGCAGGAACCCTGTACAAGTTCGAACTGCTCGGAGCCGACGGCAACTGGGTCCGCCGCGCCGACCCCATGGCGCGTTTCACCGAGACGCCGCCTGCGACGGCATCCGTCGTCGGCGAGTCCAGCCACGAATGGGCGGATGCCGCGTGGATGGATCACCGCGCAGCCACAAACCCGCACGACGGACCGATGAGCATCTACGAGATGCACCTCGGCTCGTGGCGCCCAGGACTCGGCTATCGTGACGTCGCGGACCAGCTGATCGAGTACCTCCGCGCCCTGCACTTCACGCACGTCGAGTTCATGCCCCTGGCGGAGCATCCGTACGGCGGTTCGTGGGGATACCAGATCACCGGGTACTTCGCCCCGACGAGCCGGTTCGGCCGCCCGGACGACCTCAAGTACCTCATCGACCGACTGCACCAGGCCGGCATCGGCGTGCTCATGGACTGGGTGCCAGGACACTTCGCGACGGACGAATGGGCGCTGGCACGTTTCGACGGCCAGGCGCTGTACGAGCACCCCGACCCTCGCCGCGGAGAGCACAAGGACTGGGGCACGTACATCTTCAACTTCGGCAACAGTCAGGTGCGCAACTTCCTCGTTGCCAACGCCCTGTACTGGCTGGAGGAGTTCCACGTCGACGGCCTCCGGGTCGACGCCGTCGCCTCGATGCTCTACCTCGACTATTCGCGCGAAGAGGGCGAGTGGTACCCGAACGAGCACGGTGGCCGCGAGAACCTCGAGGCCATCAGCCTGTTGCAGGAGGCGAACGCCACCGCATACAAGCGCAACCCGGGCGTCGTGATGATCGCTGAGGAATCCACCAGCTGGCCGGGCGTCACCGCTGCGACATCAGCCGGTGGTCTCGGTTTCGGCATCAAGTGGAACATGGGCTGGATGCACGACTCGCTGCAGTACATCAAGCACGACCCGATGTATCGCTCGTACCACCACGGCGAACTCACCTTCAGTTTCGTCTACGCGTTCAGCGAGAACTTCCTCCTGCCGATCAGCCACGACGAGGTCGTGCACGGCAAGGGGTCGCTCCTCTCGCGGATGCCTGGGGACCACTGGCAGAAGCTGGCGAACATGCGCGTGTTCCTCGCGTTCATGTGGGCCCACCCGGGCAAGCAACTGCTGTTCATGGGTTCGGAGTTCGGCCAGCCGTCCGAATGGTCGGAGGCCCGCGGCCTCGACTGGTGGATTCTCGACCAGCCCAGTCACCAGGGCCTGTTCAGCCTGGTCGGCCAGCTCAACGGCCTCTACGGCGAGAACTCGGCGCTCTGGGCCCGCGACAACGACCCGGGCGGTTTCGAGCTGCTCGACGGCGGCGACTCGGCCAACAGCGTCGTGTCGTTCCTGCGCAAGGATCACGACGGGAACACCATCGCGGCCCTGTTCAACTTCTCCGGCGCGCCGGTCGGCCCGTACCGCGTCGGCCTGCCTGAGTCCGGCGAATGGGAAGAGCTCCTCAACACGGACGCCGCCGAGTTCGGCGGCTCAGGTGTCGGGAACTACGGCACTGTCGTCGCCGTCGACGAGCCGTGGGCGGGGCGCCCGGCCTCGGCCGAACTGACCCTCCCGCCGCTCGGCGCCCTCTGGCTCAGGCGCCGCCGGTAGGACGCCCGCACGCGAAAACACCCGCTTCGGTCGAGAGCATCAGTTGCAACTGATGTCCTCGACCGGAGCGGGTGTTCTCGTTGGCGTCCGGCGCTAGAAGAGCAGGTTCGTCAGTCGCGCACGAGCGCGGACGACCCGCGGGTCGTCCAGCCCGGCGACCTCGAAGAGCTCGAGGAGTCGCGTGCGGATGGTGTTGCGTCCGTCGGCGTCAGCGCCCTCGAACAGTGTCAGCAGCCGGTCGAAGGCGTCCTCGACGTGACCGCCGGACAGGTCGAGGTCGGCGACGTCGAGTTGCGCGTCGAGGTCGTCCGGCCCTGCGGCACCCGCTGAGCGGATCTTTTCGATCGTCTTCCCCTGCAGGCGATCGAGAAGGCTCACCTGGGCGAGCCCTGCGACGGCCATCTTGTCCGTGGGGTTCTGTGCGATCGCGGTCGTGTACGCCCGGATCGCCCTCGGATAGTCGCCCTGCTCGATGGCGTCGTACGCCTCGGCGTGCAGCGGCGGCAGCGGTGGTTCGACCGGTTCCTCGGCTTCGACCGGTACCCCGGAGACGGATGCCGCCCCGGTGACGCCGCTCTGCGCGGCGGCCTCGAGCACCTGGTCGAGTACCTGCCTGACCTGGTCCTCAGGAAGCGCGCCTGCGAACAGCTGCAGGGGCCGCCCGCCGATGAGCGCGACGGCGGCGGGCACCGACTGGACCTGGAAGGCCTGGCGCAACTGCAGGTTCGCCGTGACGTCGACGGTGACCAGAAGGAGCCGGCCGCCGTAACTCCGCACGATCGTCTCGAGCTCAGGTGTCGGCGAGCCCGCCCACAGGTCGACGACGATCGGCACGTTCATCGACAGGTCGAGGAACTGGCTGAAGTTGGCGTCTGTGCCTTCGAGCACGAGCGAGGGAACGTCGACGGCGGCGCCTGGCGCGGGTGCCACCCCAGGCCCTGCAGACGCTGCGGGGCCCGCTGGGGCGCCCGGCTGGTTCCGGTTCACGAGGCTGGAGAGATCGACGGCGCCGCGCAGGTGTTCAGCGGCCGGCTGGATGCCACTCATCAGAGTTCCGCCGCCTTCGTCAGGCCCTGGCTGAAGCCCAGCAGGCGGATCTTCTCCGTGCTGCCGGCGGGCGGGACGTAGAACAACAACTGGTCACCGTAGGTCGACTGCACACCCTTCTCCGTTTCTGTCACACCGCTCAACGCCGCTACGGCGCCGGCGAGTTTGATTTTCGCACCGGCCTCGACCGGTTTCACCACTTCGGTCTCCACGATGTTCACCGCGACGATGGCGCCCGACTCGTTCGTGGCAAGCGCGATGGGAGACATCGTGCCTGCTGCCGTCGAGAACTCGATCGTCGCGGTCGTGGGGAGGGCCTTCTTCTTCGCAGCCCTGTCGGCGGTGATCGCCGTGCGCAGGGAGTCTCCCTCGGCGTCGAAGAGATCGAAGTACTCGCTCTCCTCGCCCTTGGTGATCACGTCTGCGTATGCAGCCGCGAGCTGGTCGGGCGGAAGCACCTGGAACGTCGAGTCAGGCGGAAGCTGCGCCGTCCCGATCGTCGCAGGGGCGACATCCGGGATCTGGGCGTCCGGTTCGAGCCGGACCGCCGACTGGATCTCGTAGTTGGCCCTCGGGCTCTCCTGAACGAGCACGATGGCGGTCGGAGCGATGGTCTCGTCCGACTGGTCGTGGACGACCGTCATGACGGTGCGCGGCCAGGTGTCCGTCGCCTGGGGCAGGGTGAGTCCGCCTGGCGCCGCGGGGATCGGGGTCGGCAGTGCGAAGTCCGTGATCGTGCCCCGAATGGCGTAGTTGGCCGTGCGCTCATCGAGCGCGGGCCCGGCGAACCGGGTGCCTGCGAGTGCCGGGTCGAGCTCGGCGTCTGCTTCGAGGGCGACGCCGGAGATCCGGGCAACGATGCGTTCGAGCTGCGGGGCGGTCACCGCGGGGGCCGGCTGGTCCTCGTCTGGGATGACGTCGGTGGGCGTCGGCGTGGCGCTGGGGTCCCCCGTACCGGAAAGATCGGGCCAGAACCCAGCCGAACAACCGCTGAGTGCCAGTGACGTCACCAGCACGACCGGCACGACCGCGATCATCGACTTGCGGCTCACACGCTTGCGTTTCGGGGCGCTGCCGTGCTGCTTGTCTGACTTGTACCTGGACGGCTTCGGCACCTTGGGCATCTTCTCCATTCCCGGTCCTGCGGAGATGCTCTTCCGGCGAGGGCCGCGGGACTTGCGCATGTGGTGGATGCCGAGGAGGTAGAGCACGAGGCCGCCGATCAGCAGGATGATGCCGCCGACGATCAGCGGGCCTGCCCACGGCGTCGCATTGTTGAGCGGCCAGGAGACCTGGACGGTGTCCGGTGCCGGGTCGGTGCCGTTCGAGGCGATGATCACGGAGACGTCCTCAGGGACGCTGATGGTCGCGAGGACGGCGCCTTCCTCGGCGTATTCGGCGAGCCACAGGTCGCTGCCTGCGGGGTCGGCCAGTGCTTCTGCCGCCGCCTGCTCCTCCTCGGTCAGGGGCTCGCCGTCCTCTCGCGGGTCGGTGTCGTCGGCGTCGACGACCTCGGGGGTGACGACGGATGCCGTGAGGCTCCCCTCTTCCGCCGTGTCGACCGAGAGTTCGTTGTACGACGACCCGTCCAGCCATGCGATGACGTCGGCCGTCCTGCCGTATGCGAGGAAGACATCGTCCGCTCCGGAGACGGTCAGCGATTGCTGCCCCGGCTGCGACGCCAGCTCCTCACCGCTGATGACGGTGTACGGCAATTCGCCTTTCACCGTCGTCTCGACGGCGTAGGTCGACGGGCCGAGGAAAACCGTGCGTTGGGCGATGCCCAGCACGATCATGGTCGCGGCGACCACAAACGCCAATATCGCAAAAACGAAGCGCACTACATCTCCTTCTGGGTTGCGACCGCAGGGGCGGTGCACCCGCAAATCCTCAGGATTCCGGGCCGGTAGCAACAGGACAGACGTTTCAGCGTAGTCGAAATCCCTGAGAGGCCGCTTAATGCGACCACCCGCCCTCGTGCGATGCTGTCGCGCGCCCACTGGCCAGTACGATTGGCTGACGTTGTGCGATGGAGGATCTGCAAGTGAAGATTTCGAACCCGTTCCGGGTCGGCCTGATCGGCACTCTCGGTGTCGGGCTCGGGCTGCTCATCATCGTCTCGGTGATCAGCCTGCAGACGATCCTCAGTTACATCGGCGCTGCCATCTTCATCTCGCTCGGCCTCGACCCGATCGTCTCGTGGCTCGAGAAGAAACGATTCCCCCGGTGGGCAGCACTCGTCACCGTCATCGTCGGCGTGCTCGCCCTCTTCGCCGGGCTGGTCTGGATGGTCGTGCCGATCATCATCGACCAGATCTCCGAGCTGATCAGGATCATTCCAGGATTGCAGGCGCAATTCCAGGACTATCCGCTTGTGGAGGTCCTCTCCGACCAGTTCCCCGGCATCGACGTGCGGGCGATCATCGAGGACGCAGGCAATTTCCTCACCGACAACATCACGAACATCAGCTCGGGCGCCATCCAGGTCGTCCTGGCGATCGGCTCGACCTTCTTCGGCGCGTTGATCATCCTGATCCTCACCATTTATTTCACGGCGTCCCTCGGCTCGATCCAGCGTGGCCTGTACCAGCTGATCCCCGCAACGCGTCGTGAGCGTTTCGCCGACCTCGCCGAGCAGATCACCGATTCCGTCGGCCGCTACGTCATCGGCCAGGTCAGCATCGCAGCGTGCAACGGCATCCTGAGCTTCATCTTCCTGTCGATCATCGACGCGCCGTTCCCGCCAGTGCTCGCGTGTATCGCGTTCTTCTTCTCGATGATCCCCCTCGTCGGAACGCTGACCGGGTCGATCATCATCACGCTCGTCTGCCTCATCCCAGGCCTGGGCTCGCCCGTCACGGCACTCTGGGCTGCGATTTACTACCTGATCTACATGCAGGTCGAGGCGTACGTGATCAGCCCGAATGTCATGAAGCGGGCGGTCGCCGTGCCCGGCGCTGTCGTCGTGATCGCCGCTCTCGCCGGCGGTGCGCTGATGGGACTCCTCGGAGCGCTCATCGCCATCCCGACGGCCGCCGCGGTCCTGCTCATCATCAAGCAGGTCGTGATCCCGCGGGCCAACGAGCTCTAGTCAGGCGACGCAGCGAACCTAGGCCCACTCCGTCGGCAACGGCAGCGCCTGGGGGTTCACGGCCCGCACGATCTCCTCGAGCACGCGCCTGGTCTGGTTCTCCCCCACCCACAGGTGTTTCCCGCCCTCGACGGGGATGAGGGTCATGTCCGGAACACTCGCGAACCGTTCAGCAGCCTCATCAGGCCGCAGGTAATCGTCGAACTCGGGGATGATCGCGATCAGCGGGCGGTCGTGACCGTGCCACGCGGCCACATCATCCGCCTGGGCCCGGTGCAGCGGCGGCGACAGCAGGATGGCCCCGTCGATGGGGTGTGCTCGACCGTATTTCAGGACGAGTTCCGTCCCGAACGACCAGCCGACGAGCCACGGGTGCGGGAGTCCTCGTTCGGCGACGAAAGCCATCGCGGCGTCGACATCGTGCTCTTCTGTGACGCCGTCGCCAAAGATTCCCTCGCTCTTTCCGCGCGGCGACGCGGTTCCGCGGGTGTTGAACCGCAGCACGGCGATGTCGGCCAGCGCGGGTAGCCTGGCCGCGGCCTTCCTGAGGATGTGGGAGTCCATGAAGCCGCCCGCGGTGGGCAGCGGATGCAGCGTGACGAGCGTTGCGGACGGCGTCCGGTCGATCGGGGTCGCCAGCTCGCCGACAAGGGTCAGGCCGTCTGCCGTCTCCAGCTCGATCTCCTCGCGAAGGGCGGGTAGTTCGACGCCGCCTCGGATCTCCAGGGTCATGGCATCCTTCCTATCCGATTCGCCAGCAGTGCGTGTGCCAGTGCCTGCGCGACGCGAGGTCGGCAGCATCGCCGAGCACCCCGTCAGCGCGCCAGATCACGAGGTGTGCCGTTCCGCGGGCAACGGTGAGCGAGCAGGCGGGGCAGACGTAGTCCTTGACCGCTTTCGCCGCGCTCACGGGCTGCACGTGCCATTCGGCTCCTCGCCGGGTCTCCGTACGTTTCCAGCCGCTCAGCAGGTGCGACAGGTCGTCGGCATCGTCCCGTTCGGGCCGGGTGCCGCGTGGTCGGTTGCTTCGGGGCATGAATTCATCCTAGGCAGAACCGCGTGGATGCGGCCTGCTCGCCACAGTGTGGCTCAGACGCCGCCGGGACGCGCGCGTGGAACGAGGGGCGGCTCAGTACCAGCCGACGGCCTGCGAGTGTCCCCAGGCGCCGCACGGCGTGCCGTAGCGACCGCTGATGTAGCCGAGGCCCCACTCGATCTGGGTCGCCGGGTTGGTTGCCCAGTCGCTGCCTGCGCTGCCCATCTTGCTCCCAGGGAGCGCCTGCGGGATGCCGTAAGCACCGCTCGACGGGTTCGCCGCGTTCACGCGCCAGCCGGATTCCTTGTTCCACAGGGCGACGAGGCAGGAGAACTGGTCCTCTCCCCATCCGCGGGCGAGGACCATGTCGTGCGCGATCGCCTGCGCGGAACCCGGGTCCGCCGTCACGCGAGGAAGCGAGCTTCCGCCACTGGATTTGCTCTCGGTCTTCTCTACGACGGGCTCGGGCGGCGGGGGCGGCGGAGCGGCGATGACGCTGTAGCCGTCGCGGGTGAAGCTGTTCTCGTACGCACCGCTGACCGCGAGTGCCTGAGTGTCCTTACCGTCGTATCGCGCGGCGACCTGGAAGTACGGCGACGCAGTGGCGCCAGAGTACGGGTCGACCACGTTCACGGCGACAACGGCAACGGCCGCGGTGAAGGCGAAGAGGAAGAGCGTGAACGGGCTCCGCGATTTGGGTCTCTCAAAAGCCCTTCTGACCTTCGGAGCTGGAGCAGAGGACTCGAGTTGCGCTACATGTTTACCCACGATTCGACGATTTTAGCCCAGAACAGGGGCAGAAGCGAGCCGACGGGCGGGCGCGTCACCGAACGGCGAGCATGACCTCGGTCACAGCGTCGAGCAGAAGATCGACCTGTGACTCGACGTAACCTCCGCGCTGAGCCCGGAATACCGCGGTTCTCACCGTGTCGGCGCTGATCGGTGCACCCGTCTCGAAATACGCCTTCAACCGCAGAGCAATTGCATCGACATCTTCGACCCGATACCCCTGTGCGAGGACGCTCGTGCGTGAAAAACGGTGCCCTTCGGGGCGATTGAGGCGGTTGAGGATGACCTGTGCGGTCTCCCGCGCCGAGCTCAGCCACTCCCCCTTGCCGCGCTGGGCGAATGCTCGCTGCCGTTCACGCAGCGCGAAGGCATCCTCGAGTCGTTCGAGTGCGGCATCGACCGCGTGGGTCGCGTACCCGCCACGGGCGAGCGAGAACGATGTCCGGCGGATGTCTGCTGCGGTCATCACGGGCGGCTCGCTGTCATCGAGATCATATGCGGCGCGCGCAGCCGCCAGGAACGCATCGACCTGTTCGCGGTTGTACCCGCGAGTGCGGCCCTGTGCGGTGGGGAATGTCGTGCTCACCGGTTCATCCTTTCAGCCTCTGGCTCACGTGTCGTCGCCGCGGTCAGCCGGCGATGGGTGCCCCGCTGAAGAGCAGGAACAGTCCGAGCGCGATCGGCGCAGACGGCAGCATGGAATCCAGCCGGTCGAGGAAGCCCCCGTGCCCCGGCAGCCAGGAGCTCATGTCCTTGATGCCCAGGTCGCGCTTGATGAGCGACTCGGTCAGGTCACCCATGGTCGCGGTACCGAGGATCGCGAGGCCAAGGATGATGCCGACCCACCAGGTGCTGTGCAGCATGAAGATCGCGAGCAGGACACCGGCGACGACAGCGGTGAGTGCCGCTCCTGCGAAGCCTTCCCAAGTCTTCTTCGGGCTGATCAGCGGCGCCATCGGGTGCTTCCCGAAGTTCAGGCCGCTGACGTATGCGCCGATGTCGACGGCGATGACGATGATGAGGAACGCGAGAACCCACCATTGCCCTTCCGGCTGGCGAAGGAGGATGATCGCGAAGCTGGCGAGCACGGACACGTACACCTGTACGAAGACTGCAGAGGACAGGTCGCGGATGACGTCGAGGGTACGGCGGTGAGCGTGGTGCGCCATCTGCGCGATCAGACGCCACGCCAGAATGAAGACGACGACGCCGACGAGTACGGCCCAGCGGGCCGCGGGGTCGAGGAAGTAGCCGGATCCGACGATGGCGAGGCTGCCGAGAATCGCAGGCCACACGTCGACCGCTCGGCCGGCCTGGCGAAACGCGTGAACGAGCTCGAACACGGTGAACGCGACGATCGCGCCGGTGAAGAGAACGAAGAGTTCCTTGACGACGATCAGGCTGAACAGCATCCCGAGACCGAGGCCGAGGCCGATCACGGTCGCGAGAACGAGGTTCCGCCCGGCACGCGCCTCGATCCGGGCGTTCGCTTCATCGAGCTGGGCGCGCTTGGCACGCACCTGGCGTTCGATGTCATCGCGCCGCGACTTCAGCTGCGCGGAGATGTCATCGCGCCCGCCCCGTCGCAGACGGAAGCGGCGACCGGGTGCACCGGTACCATCGTCGGGGTCAGTCACTGCCGCACCCAGGTCTTCCGTTCACAGGGTTCGGTCCTAGATCTCGAGAAGCTCGGACTCTTTGCGTTTCAGGGCGTCGTCGATGGCGTCGATGTGGCTCTTCGTGAGCTGTTCGAGCTCTTTCTCGCCGCGGGCGACATCGTCATCTCCGACCTCGCTCTTGAGCGCGTCGAGGTCGTCCTTGGCCTTGCGACGGATGTTGCGGACGGACACCTTGGCGTCCTCGCCCTTGTTCCGCACGATCTTGACGTATTCCTTGCGGCGCTCAGCCGTCAGCTCGGGCAGGGTGACCCGAACGATCGTGCCGTCGTTGGTCGGATTCGCACCGAGGTTGGGAACGTCGCGGATGGCCTGCTCGATTTCCTTGAGCGCGGTCTTGTCGTACGGGCTGACGATGATGGTGCGCGCTTCGTTGTTCTGGAGCGAGGCCAGCTGGTCGAGCGGGGTCGGCGTCCCGTAGTAGTTCACCAGGATCTTCTGGAACATCTGGGGGTTGGCCCGGCCGGTGCGCACGGTGGCGAAGTCTTCCTTGGCCACATCGACTGCTTTGCCCATGCGGGTTCCAGCGTCGGTCAAAACATCCGCGATCACGGCGACTCCTTCTTGTTGCGTGGTGTACCCCACCCATTCTAGATGGGCGGGTGGCGCTGGCCTCTGCTCGAGGCCCTAGTTGCTGACGAGGGTGCCGATGCTCGCGCCGAGGATGGCCTTGGTCACGTTGCCCGCCGGTTCCATTCCGAAGACCTGCATCGGCATGGCATTGTCCATGCACAGGCTGAATGCGGTCGAGTCGACGACCTTGAGGCCCGTCTGCAGGGCTTCCTGGTAGGTGATCGTGTCGATCCGGGTCGCGGTGGCGTCGAGTTTCGGGTCGGCCGTGTAGACACCGTCGACGCCGTTCTTGGCGAGAAGGACGATCTCGGCGTCGATTTCGAGGGCACGCTGGGCGGCGACGGTATCGGTGGAGAAGTAAGGCAGGCCTGCGCCGGCACCGAAGATGACCACGCGGCCCTTCTCGAGGTGGCGCTCCGCGCGGCGCGGAATGTACGGCTCAGCGACCTGGGTCATGGAGATGGCCGACTGGACTCTGGTCTCAGCACCGGCCTGCTCGAGGAAGTCCTGGAGCGCGAGGGCGTTCATCACGGTGCCGAGCATGCCCATGTAGTCGGCACGACCGCGGTCCATTCCACGCTGGGAGAGTTCGGCTCCGCGGAAGAAGTTGCCTCCGCCGACGACGATCGCCACTTCAACGGTTGCGGATGCTTCCGCGATTTCACGCGCGATCTGGCTGACGACATCCGGGTTCACACCGAGTGAACCGGCGCCGAAGGACTCTCCTGACAGTTTGAGCAGAACCCTGCGCTTCTTCGTGGCTGATGACATCCGTTTATCGTCCTTTCGTGGACCCCTGACAAAACTACTGTGTGCCGGCTCGCGGTTCTATGAAACACGTCGCGCACATGAAAAAGGAGTCCGGATCACAATGTGATCCGGACTCCCAAGGCGAACCTACGCGCCGACCTTGAAGCGGGCGAAGCCCGTCACGTCGAGCTTGGCATCGGCCAGAACCTTCTTGACCTGGACCTTGCTGTCGCGTGCGTAGTCCTGTTCGAGCAGGGCGACCTGCTTGAAGAACCCGGTCAGGCGACCTTCGACGATCTTGGGCAGTGCAGCCTCAGGCTTGCCCTCGTTCTTCGAGATCTCGGTGACGATCTCGCGCTCCTTGTCGACGATCTCGGCCGGTACGTCCTCACGGGTGAGGTACTGCGGGTCGAACATCGCGATGTGCTGCGCGACGGCGCGAGCCGTCTCAGCGTCATCTCCCGAGTAGCTGACGACGACGCCGATCTGCGGGGGCAGGTCCTTCGACGTCTTGTGCAGGTACGTGGCGAACTTCTCGCCGGAGACCAGAGCGACGCGGCGGAGCTCGACCTTTTCGCCGAGGATCGCTGCTTCGTCGTCGATGAGCTGGGCGACGGTCTTGTCACCTGCAGGAGCGGCAAGCGCTTCCTCGATCGATGCGGCGCCCGAAGCTGCGACAGCGTCGAGAACCTTCTCGGCGAGGGCGACGAACTTGTCGTTCTTCGCGACGAAGTCGGTCTCGCAGGCGAGCTCGATCAGCGTGGTGGTCGCACCGTTGTCCTTGGCAGCGACGAGGCCTTCGCTCGTGGAGCGGTCGGCACGCTTCGCGTTGCCTTTCGCACCCTTGAGACGCAGGATCTCTGTGGCCTTCTCCAGGTCGCCATCGGCTTCGACGAGGGCGTTCTTGGTGTCGACCATTCCGGTGCCAAGCTGCTCGCGAAGAGCCTTGACGTCAGCAAGATTGAAATTTGCCATGGTTTGTTGCACTCCTCGTTCGGGTTAGTTGTTGTCGGCGGCCGGCTGCTTCTCAGCGTCGGTCGCTTCAGCTTCGAGGCGCTCTTCGGTCTTCTCGTCGCTCTCGACGGCGACGACCTCGACGGGTGCGTCTTCTGCGATGGCGGCGTTCTTCTCGGCAACCTCAGCGTCGGCGTCGTTCTGCTCGACCGGTGCTTCGGTGGCTTCGGTGCCGGCTTCGGCGCCGAGGAGCTCTGCTTCCCAGGCCGCGAGCGGCTCGACGGGGGCTGAACCCTCTTCGGGCTTCTGGTGGCGCTGGATCAGGCCTTCGGCAGCAGCGTCCGCGATGATGCGGGTAAGCAGGCCGACGGAACGGATCGCGTCGTCGTTACCCGGGATCGGGTAGGTGACCTCGTCCGGGTCGCAGTTGGTGTCGAGGATGCCGATGACGGGGATGCCGAGCTTCTTGGCCTCGTCGATCGCGAGGTGTTCCTTCTTCGTGTCGACAACCCACAGCGCCGACGGCGTCTTGGTGAGGTTGCGGATTCCGCCGAGCGACTTGTGAAGCTTGTCGAGCTCGCGCTTCTTGATGAGGAGTTCCTTCTTGGTGAAGCCGGACTTCGAGGTGTCCTCGAAGTCGAGCTCCTCGAGCTCCTTCATGCGCGCGAGGCGCTTCGACACCGTCTGGAAGTTGGTGAGGAGGCCACCGAGCCAGCGCTGGTTGACGTACGGCTGGCCGACGCGGGTCGCCTGCTCGGCGATCGCTTCCTGTGCCTGCTTCTTCGTTCCGACGAAGAGGATGGTTCCACCGTGGGCGACGGTCTCCTTGACGAAGTCGTATGCCTTGTCGATGAAGCCCAGCGACTGCTGGAGGTCGATGATGTAGATGCCGGAACGCTCGGTGAAGATGAAGCGCTTCATCTTCGGGTTCCAACGGCGGGTCTGGTGCCCGAAGTGCACGCCGCTGTCGAGCAGCTGGCGGATGGTTACGACGGCCATGAGCCGTTCTCCTGTTCTGACGCGCCCATACCGGGCAGGCGTCGATCGGTTGATTCGAAGCGGCCGACTGGCCGCTTGTCCTGGTGCCCGGCGCACGTCCGCCGATCTCCGGAGAGAAAGGACCGAGTGGATGTGTTGGCCGAATGGGCACGCGTAGTCACCCCGACATGCGGGATGCTTCCCCAATCATAACAGGAAGCCGCCGGTGTCCGGGTCCTTCACTCCCCCTGCCGGTCGGCGCGATTCTCCACCGTTCGAGGACGATCACGCTTCGGTGTGGACCGGTGCGGGAGGCTTGCCCGGATGAGAACCCTGTCACGCAACCGGAGGCATCCGATCGTCCTGATCCTGGCGGTCGCGGGTGTGCTCGCGCTGGTCGTGTTCGGGCCGGCACCCGCTGCCGCTGTCGGGCCGTCCGGGTCGACCGGGGTGTGGGAATGGCCGGTTGCTCCACCGCGTCAGCTGCTGAGGCCGTTTGTGGCTCCTCCGACGCCGTACGCTGCGGGCCACCGGGGTATCGACGTGGCAGCATCGCCCGGATCGACGATGTTCGCAGCCGCTGACGGCGTGGTTTCGTTCGCCGGTGTCGTGGTCGACAGGCCCGTTCTGTCGATACGGCATGCCGGTGGGTTCGTCTCCAGCATCGAACCGGTGGCTGCCGGCGTGGCGGCCGGAGACGCGGTCGGGGCAGGCCAGGCCGTCGGGGTCGTGGCATCCGGCGGCCACTGCGATGCCCGTTGCGTGCACTTCGGCGTGCGGCTGCACGGTGAGTACGTGAACCCGCTCGGGCTTCTCGCGACGATCGAACGGGCCGTCCTCCTCCCGTTGGGCCGGTAACTGACTCTGGGACGTTTCCCCGCGCAGCGGTACCGTGAGGGGGTGAAGGTGTCCCGGTTCCTGACAAGCGTTCGTCAGAGCCTCTGGCTCGTGCCCGTGGCCTGCGTGGCATTCGGCATCATCCTCTCGATGAGCACGATCGCTGTCGACCGATATTTCGACTACCAACTCGTTCCCGAATCGGTCGTGGGCGGCCCGGATGCCGCGATGGAGATCCTCTCGGTGGTCGCAGGGTCGATGATCAGCCTCGCCGCCCTCGTGCTGACCATCACCATGGTCGTGGTTCAACTTGCGATGGGCCAGTTCTCGCCGCGGATCGTGCAGCGCATCCTGCAGGACAAACCCAGCCAGTTCGCGATCGGGCTGTTCGTCGCCACGTTCGTGCACGCGATGCTGGCGCTCCGCGAAGTCGACCCCGGTGGCGGCGGCCAGGAAGGCACTGTCCCGGGCGTGGCCGTATTGACCGCATTCGTGCTGGTCGTTGTGAGCATCGCCGTCCTGGTCATCTATGTGCAGCACCTCGGCCAGACCCTTCGCGTTTCGGCACTCATCGAACTCGTCGGCGATGACACGCGCAAGCTGCTGGACCGTGTCTTCCCCGACAAAGGAGACGACGCGGAATCCATCGACAGCACCAACCCTGTGATCGTGTCCGCCAAATCGGGCGTCGTCACGACGATCGGTTATGCACACATCGTCGAAGTGGCGAGGCTGGCGGGATGCGTCGTGGAGCTGGTTCCGGAACTCGGCGAGTTCGTGCCGGCATCGGCTCCCCTGTTCATCGTGCGAGGCGACGCATCGACCCTCGACGACAAACGTTTGATAGAGGGAATCGTGCTCAAGTTCGAGCCGACACTCGATCAGAACGTTGCGTACGGCGTGCGGATGCTGGTGGACATCGCCGAACGTTCGCTGTCGGACTCGCCGTTCCAGGACCCGTCGACCGCAGTACAGGCCATCGACCGCCTGCACGACATTCTGCGGCAACTCGCCCGTCGCCCGTTCCCCGACGGTCGGTACAGTGACGAAGACGGTGAGCTGCGGCTGGTGGTGCGGGTGCTGGACTGGGACGGGTACGTTCACCTCGCTTTTGATGAGATCCGCATGGCCGGAGCCGGCTCTCCCCAGGTGGCGAGGCAACTGCGAAGAGCATTGCTCGATCTGAGGCGGGTTGCGCTGCCCGAACGCAGAGCGGTCATCGACGAGCAGATCGACCTTCTCACGACCGCCACGACGGTGGCAATGGATGACGAGCGCGACGCCAGGAGGACGTTCCTGGATGATGACCGGCCCGCAGGGCGCCCCGACGAGAAGTGATCCAGCCGGCTGCCTGGACGGACGCCATTTCGGGTCATGCCCGCGGGTGAGCCGTGCGGTAGCTCTCCTTCAGCCGCTCCATCGAGACGTGCGTGTATATCTGTGTGGTGCCGAGTGAGGCGTGGCCGAGCAGTTCCTGCACGGCACGGAGGTCTGCTCCTCCGTCGAGAAGGTGGGTCGCAGCGGTGTGACGGAGCGTGTGCGGGCCGGATGCCGTGCCTCCGGGGAGGCCGGCGAGGAGACGGCTGACGAGGTTGTAGACGCTGCGAGGGTTGAGCCGGCCTCCGCGGGCGCCGAGGAACACCGCTGGGGGTGGTGTTGTGCTGCGTGCGAGAAGTGCCGGGCGGGCCCTTCTGAGGTAGTCGACGATCGCTGAATGCGCGGGGACGCCGAACGGGACGACGCGTTCTTTCGATCCCTTTCCGAGCACCCGGACGGTGAGCCGGTCGAGGTCGAGGTCGTCGACGTCGAGGCCGCACAGCTCGGAGACACGGAGACCGCTGGCGTAGAGGAGTTCGATGAGTGCCGCGTCCCTCAGTGCGACGGGATCTCCGGTGCCGGCCTGTTCACTGAGCCGGTCGAGGAGAACGTCCATCTGGGTGCGCTGGACGACGTGTGGGAGCGAGCGTCCGGTCTTCGGTGACCGGAGTCTGGCTGCGGTGTCGACAGGGACCTCCCCGTTGCGTGCGAGCCAGGCCGACCAGCCACGTACAGAGGCGGACCGCCTGGCCAGGGTGGCGGAGCCGAGGCCCGCTTGCGACGACTGCCAGAGCCAGTCCCGCAGCAGCTCGAGGTCGACATCCGTCACCTCGTCGATGCCGCGTCCTGCCGCGAACGTCGTGAACGCGGCGAGGTCGGACTCGTACGCCCGGCTCGTGGCCTCCGAGTACTGGCGCTCGACGGAGACATAGTCCACGTAGCGCGCGACAGCCTGGGGGATCTTCACCCGTCCAGAATCCCCCATCGACGGCTGGTTCGGCCGCAGACTCACCCGCTTGCGGCCCAGCGCGATTTCGCGGAAGGCTGGGACGCATACGGTCAGAGAGGACCCACCGATGTCGATCACCGCCTTTGAGAGCATCACGCTGGACGGAGTCATGCAGGCCCCAGGCCGCCCGGATGAAGACCAGAGGGGCGGGTTCGTCCACGGCGGATGGGCTGCCGGGTTCCAGGACGAGGTGTCGATGCAGTTCGCCGGCGAGGGCATGTCCGGCGACGGGGCGCTCCTGTTCGGACACAGGACCTACAAGGACCTTCTGGGGTTCTGGACCACAACGGCAGACGCGAACCCGTTCACCGACGTGCTCACCCGCACACGCAAGCACGTCGCATCCCGGTCCGCCGACACGGTGCTCGATTACCCGGAGTCTGCTCTCCTCGCCGGTGAGGCCGTCGACACCGTCGGGGCGCTGCGCGAGGAGTCTGACCTCACCATCCTCGGAAGCGGTGAGCTCGTCCGGGCGCTGCACGCAGCGGGCCTCGTCGACAGGTACATCCTGCTGATCCACCCGATCGTGCTCGGCTCAGGGACCACACTCTTCGCCGACGGTGATCGCTCGGATCTCCGCCTCGAGCGGTCGGTCACGACGACCACGGGCGTGATCATCGCGCAGTACGTCACCTCTCGATAGACGACATCAGCCTGGCTGCGGCAGGTAGACCCAGCCGCCGCCCTTGCCGGCGACGAGATCATCGAGTTCGAGAAGCCCGAGCACCGACTGGACGGTGTCCACAGGCAACCCCGACCGGACGGCGATGTCTGGAGCGCTCCGCGGCGACCTCACGCTGAGGGCGTCGAGCACCCTGATTTCATCCGAACTGCGCTCCGCAGGTGTCGAGTCTGGCCCTGGTGGCACGACGCCTGCCAGTTCGGCCATCTCGTCGACGGTCGTGACGCAGACGGCGCCGTACTCCCGGATCAGACGATGGCATCCGGCCGAGGCAGCGCTCGTGATCGGACCGGGAACGGCCCCGAGCGGCCGGCCGATGGCCGCCGCGTGGCCCGCGGTGTTGAGTGAACCGGAACGCCAGCCGGCCTCGAGCACGATCGTCGCGTCGCTGACAGCCGCGATGAGCCTGTTGCGCTGGAGGAACCTCCACTTGGACGGCGCTCCCCCGCACGGCACCTCGGAAGCCACGGCCCCGGTATCGATGATCCGGTCGATCAGCGCCGAATGCCCGCTCGGATACGGGCGGTCGACACCACCGGCCAGGAACGCGACGGTCGTTCCCTGCGACGCCAGCGCGGCTCGGTGGGCCATCCCGTCGATACCGTACGCAGCACCGGACACGATGGTGAAATCACGGCCGACCAGACCGCTGGCAGCTTCCATCGCCACGTGCTCCCCGTACCCGGTCGCCGCGCGGGCGCCGACGAGCGCGACGGACCGGGTGGTGCGATAGAGCGCATCGGTCCGGCCACGCAACCAGAGCGCCAGAGGGGCATGCGCGCCGAGGTCGTCGAGGCGGGCTGGCCAGGCCGGATGGTCAGGGGTGACGAGGACGGCCCGGCACGTGGCTGCCAGGGTCAGCTGCCGCAGGGTCGCCCGCGAGTCCAGTCGAGGCAGCCAGCGTGCCGTCGCCCGCTCGAGCTGGGTGCCAAGAGCCTCCCGGTCGGCGGCAAAGTCGAGCACCGAGGTCATCTGATCCACGCTCCAGTGATCGACGAGCATGGTGAGCGCGGCGGACGCGCCGACGGCCGACACGAGGAATCCCGCGACGCTGTCGCCCGGTTCGGCGATCCCGCTCCACGCGGCGCGGGCGAAGCGCTCCGTCGGGTCGGTGTCCGTGTCGGTGCCCGCCGGGTCGACCCGAGCGATGCTGCTTCTCACCTCGGTGGCGTCGAGCCCGAACAGTGTGCCTCCTGGTCGGTGTGTCATCTCAGATCCCTTTCCTCAGGAACAGCGCCCGGCCGATCTGCGTGGCATCCGGCCGGTCCGTTCCATCGAGGTCGCACAGCGTCCATGCGACGCGGAGCACGCGGTCGTAGCCGCGCATGGTGATGGCGCCACGCTCAAGGGCACGGTCGATCGGCGCCGTGACCGATCGCGCCGGCTTCCTGTCGCCGCTGCGCAGCCACGGCCCAGGGACCTGCCCGTTCGTCGTCCACGGCGTCCCGGCCAGGCGCGCTGCGGTCCGCCGGCGTGCCTCGGCCACGACCCGTCGCGCTGCGTCACTCGTCAGCCGTTCCTCGTCCGCGGACACCGCCAGTTCGGCGGAGGTGATCCTCCGCACCCTCAACTGGATGTCGATGCGGTCCATCAGCGGCCCCGACACCCGGCCGAGGTAGCGCCGGATCGCGCTGGGAGGGCAGACGCAGGTGTTCTCCTTCGCACCGTACTGACCGCACGGGCACGGATTCGCAGCGAGCACGAGCTGGAACCTGCCAGGGAAGTGGGCGACCGCGTTCGCTCGATGAATGCTGATCGTGCCCGACTCGAGCGGCTGCCGCAGTGCGTCGAGTACATTCGCCTGGAACTCAGGCGCCTCATCGAGAAAGAGCACGCCGTGAGCCGAACGCGCCGCGGCGCCCGGCCGGATGACTTTGCTGCCCCCTCCGAGGATCGCCGCGGCCGTCGCCGTGTGGTGCGGGTTCTCGAACGGTGGGCGGAAGGCCAGGCCCCTGCCGACGCTCTGCCCGCCCAGGGAACGGATCGAGGTCACGTCGAGCGCCTCGGGCACGGTGAGATCGGGCAGGATCCCCGGCAATCGCGCGGCAAGCATCGTCTTCCCTGCACCGGGCGGACCCAGCATCATCAGGTGGTGTCCGCCCGCTGCGGCAACGAGCATCGCCTGGACGGCATCCTCCTGGCCCACGACGTCGGAGAGGTCGGGTTCCTGCTTTCCGGCGTCGGCTGGTTCCGGTTGCAGGATGGGGTCGACGGGGATCGGGTCGAGTTCGGCGCCGTGCCAGATCGCCGCCTCCCTGAGGGATGCGACACCCACGACACGGATGTCGGGGACCAGTCGCGCTTCGTCCTCGTTCCCGCGCGGAACCATCACTGTCGTCCTGCCCGCGCGCATGGCGGCGAGAACCGCTGGCAGGATCCCGGGGGTCGGCCGGAGCCGTCCGTCGAGGCCCAGCTCGCCGATGTGGACAACCCGGTCGATCGATTCGTTGGAGACCACCGCGTCTGCAGCCAGGCAGGACAGGGCGATGGCGAGGTCGAAACCAGAGCCGTTCTTCGGAAGGCTCGCCGGCGACAGGTTGACGGTGATCCGCTGGCCGGACAACCGGCATCCGGAATTCGTCGCCGCCTGCCGCACGCGGCCCTCCGCTTCGCCGAGCGACTTGTCAGCGAGGCCGATGATCACGAACCGGGGCAGCTGCGACGAGATGTCCGCCTCCACCTCGATGAGCGAACCTTCGAGGCCGAGGAGGGCAACAGACCAGGTTCGGCCGACCGGCATCAGAACACGCCCAGGAGGTGCTCGATCTGGGGCCGCTGCCCGCGCGGTGCGACCACGGCGATGGCGTCCAGACGGATGCGGGTCGCCGACGGGGAGTGCTCGGCGCACCACGCGCCGGCCAGGCCACGGAGGCGCGCGAGTTTCGACGCCGTGATCGCCTCGAACGGATGCCCGAACGCGAGGCTCGATCGTGTCTTCACTTCGACGAAGACGATCGTGTCGCCCCTCTCGGCGATGATGTCGATCTCGCCCTGCCTGCAGCGCCAGTTGCGTTCGATCAGGCGGTAGCCGGCATCCTCGAGGAAGTGAGCGGCGAGGTCCTCTCCCCTGCGCCCGAGCTCGTCCTTACGTGCCATGATCGCCTCCACCACCCGATGGTGTCGGACGAGTTGCGACAGGGACGCGGGCTCACCAGATCTGTGGATCCGCGCGACGGCGGCGCGAACTGTGGAGGGCTACTCCTCGTCCTGCTCCCCCAGCGCCCGCGCCAGCACGGCAGCCTCGTGCTGATGCCCGAGCACCTCGTATCCGATGACGATCACCGCCGGCGCAGCGGTCACCACGAGCAGGCACACGCCGAGCGATACCCCGCCAGCCGCCAGGACGACGGAGAGCATGAGAACGAGGACCGTTCCGACGAAAAGCCCGACATGAAACCGGTCGAACTCCCCGACCAGGAAGCTGTACAGCGCGAACAGCGACGCGCAGAAGATGAGCACGGGAACAGCAACGGCGAGCACCGCCCCGACGACGCCGATGTGCGCGACGTCTTCCACGACGTACGCGGCGACGTGCAGCCCCGCCCCCGTAGCCGCGATGGCGGAATACACCACCATGTGTCCGTACCCCCAGACCCAGCTTCGCCCGCGGTAGCGCGCCAGCAACGGGCCGGACGGGAGCACGAAATAGTTCCACCACATCCCGAACGTGATGCCGACCCCCGCAACGACGACGAGCACCGCCTCGACGCTCCAGCCCTGCTCGTCGACCACCGCGGCGACCGAGGCGACCGTTCCCAGAATCACTTCGCCGAGCGCAATGATCGTCAGCAGTCCGTATCGCTCGGCGATGTGGTGCGGATGCCACCCGAGGCCGCCATACCGGTACTCCGCTACGATCGGCCCCCCGACCTCGATCAGGTAGAGCACAGGCGCCACGACCAGAACGAGGGCGATCGATGTGTCCAGGACGGCCATGGCGATCCAGCCGATCTGGGCCACAGTGATGAACGCGGCATAGGTGAACGCCACATTGCGCCTGGCCGGGTCCTGTTTCGCTGCGCGCAACCACTGGGCCACCATGGCGATGCGCATGATCACGTAGCCGGAGACGACGATCCCGTTGTCCAGGTGCTCACCCTCGTCGATGGATTCGAAGACGGCGGGCAGCCCGAGCGCGAGCACAATGACGCCGATCATCTGCACCATTGTGGTGATCCGGTAGAACCAGTCGTCGGTGTCGTAGGCGGAGGCGAACCAGGAGAAGTTGATCCAGGCCCAGCAGATCGCGAACATCGCGAATGCGAACGCACCCAGTCCGGATGCCACGTGTCCCTCGGCGAGCAGGTGGGCGAGTTGCGAGCTCGCTGTGCCGATCGCGACGACGAAGGTGAGGTCGAAGAGGAGCTCGAGAGGGGTCGCCGTGCGGTGCGATTCCTTGGGGTCCCTCCCGGTCATCGGGATGAGACGATGGCTCAGCCCTCGCTGCTTCTGCGGGTCGGTGATCTCGGCCATGTGCACAATAGTGACACGCGTGAGGACCGGAATCGAGGCAGGAATCGGTCGCGTCCGCGGAGGCGGGAACACGCGCGAAGCTCCGCGCAACTCCCGAAAAGTGAGTGTCACTCAGATGAGGCCTAGACCGCGCGGGTCAGATTCGGCAGAATCGTGCTCATGACGCACACCACGGGTGCCATCCGAACGCCCGACCATCGGTTGCGAGTCTTCGTCAGTTCCACCCTGAAGGAGCTCGCCATCGAACGGAAGTACGCGCGCCTGGCGGTCGAACGCCTCCACCTCGCTCCCGTCATGTTCGAGCTCGGTGCCCGGCCACATCCGCCCCGTGAGCTGTACCGCGCCTACCTCGAACAGAGCGACGTCTTCGTGGGCATCTACGCCGAACGATACGGCTGGGTGGCACC
Organism: Mycetocola sp. Y171; assembly: GCF_056713165.1. Taxonomy (NCBI): domain Bacteria; kingdom Bacillati; phylum Actinomycetota; class Actinomycetes; order Micrococcales; family Microbacteriaceae; genus Mycetocola; species Mycetocola sp. Y171. Next base: position 588,805 of record NZ_JBWYGX010000002.1, on the reverse strand, counting down.
TGGCGAAGCGGTCTCCGGCCTCGAGGACGAATACAACCTCGCCCCTGACTTCCCGAAGCTGATCTACATCCGCGAGCCCGCCCCCGACCGGGAGCCCCGCCTCGTCGACCTGCTCTCCCGCGTCCGCGACGACGATCGGGCATCATTCAAGACCTTCGCGACGCCGCAGGAGCTCAGGAAGCTGATCGAGGCCGACCTCGCGACGCTCCTCGCCGAACGGTTCGACCAGAGCAGGCCGACCCCGACCACCGAGACGAACCCGATCGTGCTCGGTGACCGGGCGGCAAGTCTGCCAGCAGCGCTGACCGAGCTCATCGGTCGTGAGGCGGAGATCGACAGTGTCGACGATCTGCTGCGCCGCCCCTCCGTCCGCCTGGTCACCCTCATCGGGTCCGGAGGCATCGGAAAGACCCGACTCGCCCTCGAGGTCGCCAACCGGGCGAAGGCGATCCCCGACGTCGAGGTCACGTTCGTCGACCTCTCGTCGGTGCAGGATGCCGCGCTCGTGCCGAACGCGATCGCCGAGGCGCTTGGGGTGCTCGACACGGGTGACGAACCCGTGGTCGAGAAGCTGAAGACGGCGCTTCGAGAACGGCGCATGCTCATCGTCATGGACAACTTCGAGCAGGTGCTCGACTCCGCACCGCTCCTCATCGCGCTGCTCTCCGTCGCGCCACACGTGAAATTCCTCGTCACGAGCAGGTCCCTTCTCCGCGTGTCTGGGGAACACGCTGTCGAGGTCGGCCCGCTCGAACTGCCGGACACGGCGCGATCGCTGAGCCCCCGAAACGCGATGATGTCGGCATCCGTGGCGCTTTTTGTCGAGCGTGCCAGAGCGGTCAAACCGGACTTCGAGGCGACCGCGGACAACGTGGACGCCATCGCCGCCATCTGCGTCGCCCTCGACGGCGTCCCGCTGGCCCTCGAACTTGCCGCCGCCCGGATCCGGATGCTTCCCCCCGCGGCGATCCTGTCCCGTCTCGACCGGCGCCTGTCGCTGCTCTCCGGCGGCGCGAGGGACCTGCCGTTGCGGCAGCAGGCGCTGCGCAGCACCATCGAGTGGAGCACCCAGCTGCTCGGCGCGGACGAGAAGCGCCTGCTGGCCCGGCTCGGCGTGTTCGCCGGCGGTTTCTCGCTGGATGCCGTCGAGTTCGTAGCCGGCGAGGTGTCGGAACCAGGGGCGGACACGATGACCGCGCTCGGAGTACTCGTCGACAACAGCCTGGTGCAGGAACTGGACCGCGGCGACCTCCCCTACTACTCGATGCTGGCCACCGTCAGGGAGTATGCGCTCGAACAGCTGGAGGCCTCAGGCGAACTCGACGCAGCACGGGCCGCTCACGCACGGTACTTCATCCGGCTCGCGTCAGAACTCGAGGACGACCTCGAAGGCACCAGGCAGCGCGACGTGATCGCGCTGCTCAACGACGACAGGGACAACCTCCGGGCCGCGGCTCGCTACCTGCTCGATTCGAAGGACATGGTCACGGTCGCCCAGTTCACCTGGTGCCTCCTCATCTACTGGTGGGTCGGTGGCCTCCTCGGCGAAGTTCGGGCCTGGATGGAGGAGGTACTCGCCGGCGAAGAGCCGCTGCCCGAGCGCACGAGGGCGATCGCACTGTATTTCACTCGATCGATCCTGCTCTGGCACGAGGCCAACGACCGCGTCGTTCCAGGCCTCGCCGAGAGCGTCGACCTGTTCCGTCACATCGACGACCGGGTCGGGGAGGGATTCGCCTTGATCTTCCTGGCTCTCGCGGTCGTCGCCGATCGGAAGCCGGACACCGCCCGCGCAGAACAGTCACTGGAGCGGAGCGTCCAGCTGCTTCGGAACGCGGGCTACCGCTGGGGCGAATCGATGGCCCTCGTCACCCTCGGCCGTCTCGCGTTGATGCAGGACGCCGTTCCCGAGGCGATCAGGCACTTCCAGCAGAGCCTCACCCTGACCAGGAAGGGCCACGACGATCTCGGCACGACCGTCGCGCTTCAGCACCTCGGCTGGGCGCAGTTCGTGAACGGAAAGAACGTCGACTCACGCATGCTCTTCGAGGAGAGCCTCGAGACGGCCGCACACATCGGGCATGCCGAGGGGGTCGTCTACGGGCTCGAAGGACTGACCGCCATCGCGGCGGCCGGGCGGGAGCTGAAACGCGCCGGGCGGCTGCTCCACGCGGCGGACGAGCTCCGGAAGCAGACCGGACTCTACGGAGCGAACCGGTTCTCGTTCCACGAACGGTACCTGGCCCCTCTCCTCGCCGGCGAGGACGCGGAAGCGCTGGAGAAGGTCCGTTCGGAGGGCGAAGCGTTGTCGATCGACGAAGCCGTCGTCTACGCCCTGCACGCGGACTGACCGTCACACCGGGCAGACGGAGATCACTCGTCGAGCGCGAGTTCCTTCGGCAGTTCGAAGTCCCGGGTCGAGAGCTCCTCGATGTTGACGTCCTTGAACGTCAGCACGCGCACGCTCTTCACGAAACGGTCGGAACGGTAGACGTCCCAGACCCACACGTCGTTCATGGTGATCTCGAAGTAGAAGTCGTGCTCGGTGTCCCTGCGGACGAGGTCGACATCGTTGGCGAGGTAGAACCGGCGCTCGGTCTCGATCACAAATTTGAACTGCGACACGACGTCGCGATACTCCCGATACAGGGCAAGCTCGACCTCGCGGTCGTAGTCCTCGAACTCGTCTTCTTCCATGGTGCATCCATCCTACGCGTAGGCGACGAGCCAGCTCTTCCGGTGGAGCGACGTCACGCCGAGCGACCGGATGGCGTTCAGGTGGGTCTCGCTGCTGTAGCCCTTGTTGCCGCTCCAGCCGTAGCCGGGAGACACACTGTCAGACGCGATCATCATGGTGTCGCGGTGCACCTTCGCGATGACGGATGCCGCCGCGACAGACACACAATCCCTGTCGGCCTTGATACGGGTCCGCACGTCGAGCGGGCTCGCCAGCACGGGGTTGAGGTAATCGGAGTTGCCGTCGAGCAGGATGACACTCGCCGCGATGTCGGCGCCCTGGTCGAAGAGCTGGCGCAGGGCGCGCTTCGCGGCGAGGCCGAGGCAGTGGATGATGCCGAGCTCGTCCACCTCCACTGCGTCGGCGAGGCCGACCGCGGAGAACAGCACCCAGTCGCGCAGGAGCGGGTCGAGTGCGACTCGGCGTTTCTCGCTGAGCATCTTCGAATCGCGAAGGCCGTCCGGGTGGGGTCCGCAGTCTGCTGCGACCACGGCCATCCCGACGGCGACCGGTCCGGCAAGTGCCCCACGACCGACCTCGTCACAGCCGATGATGTATCTGGCCCCTCCGGCGAACAGTTCGCGCTCGACCTCGTCCGACGGGTCTGAGACCGCCATCATTTCGCGGAGACCTCGTCGGGCACGCCCGAGAAGACCTCCGGATAGTTGGAGAGCCAGTCCCAGTGCGCGGTCGGCCAGCTGATGACGAAGGCGCGCCCGACGACGTTGTCGACGGGGACGAAGCCGTTGCCGGGCTGTTCCTGGTTGTAGCGGGAGTCGCGCGAGTTGTAGCGGTTGTCCCCCATCACCCAGAGCGAGTTCTTCGGCACGACGACGTCGAAGGCGACCTCGGAGACATCCGTCTTTCCGGCGGGCATCGTGATGTACGGCTCGGTCAGGGGCACATCGTTCACGCTCATCTGACCGAGCGCGTTGCAGCAGACGACGTGATCGCCCGGCAGGCCGACCACCCTCTTGATGAGGTGGTCGTCGCTGTCCGAGGCGGACAGGCCGACGAGGGAGAGCACCCAGTCAGCCGCGGCGGTGAGGGGCGGCAGGTCGGGGCCGGGGGTCGGGGGCAGCCATCCGCCCGGATCACGGAAGACGACGACGTCGCCGCGTTCGAGACCGACGAGGTCTGGGACGAGTTCGTTGACGAGGATCCGGTCGTCGATGCGGAGCGTCTGCTCCATCGATGCTGACGGGATGTAGAACGACCGCACCAGAAACGTCTTCACGAGGAAGGAGACAAGGAGTGCGACGATGAAGATGACAAGCACATCGCGCAGAAAAAGGAGCGTTCCCTTCTTGCGGGAACGCCGACGTGGCCCGGCGGACAAATCGTCTGCCGGCAGGATTGTTTCAGTCATTTAACCGCCCGAGCTCCCCACCAGTTTATCGGTGGGGAGCTCGGGTTCGGTTCACTCGGAACGGATCTGCGGGACTTAGTTGTCGCGCTTTTCCTTGATCTTCGCCTTCTTGCCGCGGAGTTCGCGGAGGAAGTACAGCTTGGCGCGACGCACGTCACCGCGGGTGACGACCTCGATCTGGTCGATCACCGGGGAGTGCACCGGGAACTTACGCTCCACGCCGACACCGAAGCTGACCTTGCGGACGGCGAACGTCTCACGGACGCCCTCGCCCTGACGGCCGATGACGATGCCCTGGAAGACCTGGATACGAGAACGGCTGCCCTCAACGATGTTGACGTGCACCTTGACGGTGTCGCCCGCACGGAATGCAGGAATGTCGGACTTGAGGGATGCTGCATCGACGCTGTCGAGGATGTGCATGATATTTCGCTCTCTGTAACCGCCACAGGTCGACTACGAATTCAGGGATGATGGGGGGTGTGTCCGGCGCCTCGATTTCCGAGGCAGTGGCGCTGGCTCCCCTGTGGCAGAGTCTGGCCGCGGCACAATCGTCTATTCTGCCATGAACGGGCTCTCCCGCGCAAAAGCGCGAGGTCAGTCCTGAGGGTCGATCGGCTTCTCCCGGATAACGATGAGCTCGTCGCCGTCACGGATACCGGACGGGCTCACGCTCGACGGCCGCGCGGCCGCCTGCTCGAACTCGGCGATCGTCTCGCGTGCGCGGTCCCTGGCGTCGGTGAAGAACTCCCACAGCACCAGCCAGAACGCGGCGAGTCCGACGATCACTCCGAGGACCGCGAATGCGTTGGATGCCGGTCCGAAGAGGCCGAAACCGATCACCGACACGTGCCAGAGGGTGAGGATGCCGACGTCAGGCCAGGAGACGGCCCTCTCGCGGCGCACCGTCGGTCGGGCCCAGATGAGACCGGCGACGACCATCATCGCGATGAACAGGATCGGCATGGAGATGAGCAACCCGAGGAACGCCCAGCCGCCACCGCCGAAGATGCCCCAGCCGACAAGGGGCCAGATCGGCAGCACGACGGCCGCAATGACCATCCAGGTGCGGAAAGCGCGACGAATAATCATGGCACCAGCCTAGAACCTATGCGCTGGGAGAATCCCGGTGATTTTCAGCCCCCGCGAGCAGGTCAGGCCGCACACGTCTGGTCCGCTCGAGCTGCTGCTCCTTGCGCCAGGCCGCGATGGCGCCGTGGTTCCCGCTCAGGAGGATCGGTGGCACGTCGAGGCCGCGCCATGACGCCGGCTTGGTGTAGCTGGGAGCCTCCAGGAGCCCGTCCTCGTGTGATTCCTCGACGAGCGAGTGGGGGTTGCCGACGACGCCGGGGATAAGCCGGCCGATGGCCTCGACCATGGCCATCACGGCCACCTCTCCCCCGTTGAGAACGTAGTCTCCGAGGCTGACGAGTCGCACCCTGGCCCTGGTCGACGTGTCGTCGAAGACACGCTGGTCGATGCCCTCGTAGCGGCCGCAGCCGAACACGAGGTGCGGTTCGGCAGCGAGTTCCCGCGCCATCGCCTGGGTGAAGACCTCTCCGGCCGGCGACGGGAAGATGACGAGAGGTCCGGCATCCGGTTCGTCGTCGGCATCGAGGATGCCGTCGAGGACCTGCCCCCACGGCTCCGGCTTCATCACCATGCCGGCTCCCCCTCCGTACGGGGTGTCGTCGACCGTGCGGTGCCTGTCGGTCGTCGCGTCGCGCAGGTTGTGCACGCCGAGGTCGATGATCCCCGCCTGGCGGGCTTTGCCGAGCAGCGAGATATCGAGCACGTCGAAGAACTCGGGAAAGATCGTGACGATATCAATGCGCATGCTGAAATCCTAGGCGGACACACGCGCCAGGATCGCCCCGGCCGGATGGAGCTAACCCTGCTCAGGAGGCGTCGGCCCCTGCGAGCATGGCGAGGTAGCGGTCGCGCACGATCTCGATGAGCTCGGCAGGCGCCTCGCCTCCGTCGGTGAGGAGCGGCGGCGTTGCAAGTTCGGCACTCGTGGCGTTCGCGAGGTCGGCGAAGTAGCCGGGCGCCAGGAGGTAGGTGGCGACGAGCACCCTGGCGTCAGGACTAGCGGAACGCGCTTCGCCGACGGCGGTCTCGATCGGCGGGTGCGCGGCCGAGATGAACCCGAGGCTCACCGGGCGGTCGAGCACACGGCTGAGCCTCTCGGCGGTCTCGCGGCAGTCGGCGACGGCCCTGGCATCGGTGGACCCGGCGGCACAGAGCACCACGGAATCCGAATCGGTGAGTCCGGACTCGTCGAGCCGACGGGCGAGAAGGCTGACCAGCCGATCGTCGGGGCCGAGGGCGCGAGCGATCGCTGTCACCCGGCCGGAGGCCTCAGCTTCGTTCACGAGGTCGACGTGCACGTGGAAACCTGCGGAGAGAAGCAGCGGAACGATCACCGCTGGCTGGTCTGTGTCGAGCCTGTCGAGGGTCGCGGGTACGTCCGGCTGCTGGACGTCGACGAATCCGCCTTCGACCTTCGAGCCGGGCAGGCTCGCCGAGACCGCATCGACCAGGCCTTCCACAGCGGCCTGGCCCGCCGGGGAACTCGTCCCGTGCGAAATCGCGACGAGAGCCGCGGTGGTCCTGGTGCGCGGGAACCCGGCGAGCAGCGTCACGCTGACAACTCCACTTCGATCATTCCCCCGACGATGCGGGTGCGGTACGTCTGGAGAACGAGTTCCGGATTGCTGAAGCACTCGCCGGTCGCGAGGTCGTAGACCTCCTTGTGGAGGGGTGATGCGACGGTGGGCCTGTCGCCCTTCGAGCCGACGATCCCCCTGGCCATGACGTTCGCGTCCGTGTGCGGGTCTCGATGTGACACGGCATACACCTCATCTTTCGACAGCAGGAACAAGGCGATCTGCTGGGCCCTGAGCAGGGCCACCTCACCCCACGAGGGTTCGAGATCCTCGACGGCGCAGACGCTCTCCCACTCGGCCACCGGTGTCCGGCGAACGTCCGTGTCGATTGCTATGGTCATGCGAACCACCCTGCCCATCGTGTCCCGGCTCAGCGCGGTGCGAGCCTTTCCGGTCACCAGCGACGCTATGCGCACCCTGTTTCGCCGAGGGCAATGGGATGTTTCGGTCGTGTGAATCCGTCCTCTCACTCCACTCCACCCGCTGTGCGGCGCCCGACAAGACGTGGACATATCCGGGAAATTGGGCGGTAACGGCGTGAGGTTACGCTCGCCGGACACCAGTTACTTGGAGGTACCTGACGATGACTGACTCCACTACGGGTCCGGCCCGGTCCGACGGCGTTCGCGAGATCGTCGTGATCGGAGGAGGCCCCGCCGCCCACCGATTCGCCGACGCCGTGCACTCCCGTGACGATGCACGCACCCTCCACGTCACGGTGATCTGCGAGGAGCCGTACCTCCCGTACGACCGCGTCGCACTCAGCAAGCGCCTGGAACACGACGCAGATCTGACCCTGCAGCCCGCGAACGTCTGGGACAACGACCACGTGACACTGCTCCTCGACGAACGAGCGGATGCCGTCGACCCCGACGCGAAGACCGTCACGACGTCCAGCGGACGCACGCTCCGGTACGACGACCTCGTCTTCGCCACCGGCTCATCGGCTCCCGTCCCTGAGATCACCGGGCACGAACATGCCAAGGTGTACCGCACGATCGACGACGTCGACTACCTCTCCGCCGAGGTCGACCGGCTCGCCGTCGAGCTGGGCCGCCCCGCGCGCGTCCTCGTCGCCGGTGGCGGGCTGCTCGGCCTCGAAGCCGCAGGCGGCCTGTCCAGACGAGGTGCTGACGCCAGTGTCGTCCACTCCGGCTCCTGGCTGATGTCCGCCCAGCTCGACGAAGGCGCCGGCCGCGCCCTCGGACGCATCATCTCCTCGCAGGGCATCGGCCTGCACCTCGGGACCCGGCCGCGCAGCATCCTCGACTCCGACAACGGCACGGTGACCGGCGTGAAGTTCGCCAGCGGCCAGCAGATCGCCGCGGACCTCGTCGTCTTCGCCATCGGCATCCGCCCGCGTGACGAACTCGCCCAGGCCGCCGGGATAGACCTCGGCGAGCGCGGCGGGATCGTCATCGGGACGGACTGCAGGACCTCGCACGAGAACGTCTGGGCGATCGGCGAGGTTGCGAACTTCGAAGGGCGTTGCACCGGGCTCGTTGCCCCGGCCAACGCCATGGCCGAAGTCGTCGCCGACCGCCTCCTCGGCGGGTCGGCAGAATTCACCACCGTCGACGACGCCACGAAGCTGAAGCTGTCCGGTGTGGACGTCGCCAGTTTCGGTGACGCCCTCGCCACGACGGAGCACTGCCTCGAGATCGTCTACGCCGACCCCGCCCGCGGCCTCTACCAGAAGCTCGTGATGACCGACGATGCGAAAACGCTGCTCGGCGGCATCTTCGTCGGCGACGCCTCACCGTACGCGGCGCTGCGCCCCATGCTCGGGTCTGAGCTCTCCAGCGAACCGGCCGCGTACCTCTCCGCATCGGGCATGGAAGCGCCTGCGGGTGACGAGCTGCCTGACGACGCCCTCGTCTGCGCCTGCAACAACGTCAGCGCCGGCACGGTGCGCGACGCCATCAACGGCGTCCACACCGACGCATGCACCGACCTCGGCGAGCTGAAGACCTGCACACGGGCGGGTACCCAGTGCGGATCGTGCGTCCCCCTCGTGAAGAAGATCCTCGAGACCGAGCTGACCCGGTCGGGTATCGCCGTCTCACGTGCCCTCTGCGAGCACTTCGAGCTCTCCCGCCAGGAACTGTTCGAAACCGTCCGCGTCTACGAACTGACCTCGTTCGACGAGATCATCGAACGGTTCGGGCAGGGCAGGGGCTGCGACGTCTGCAAGCCGGCCGTCGCATCCATCCTCGCCAGCCAGCACGACGGCCACATCCTCGATTCCGGCCGTGGCACCCTCCAGGACACCAACGACCGCGCCATGGCCAACATGCAGAAGGACGGCACGTACTCGGTGGTCCCCCGCATCCCCGGCGGCGAGATCACCCCGCAGAAACTCGCCGTCATCGCGCAAGTGGCCACGGACTTCGGTCTGTACACGAAGATCACCGGCGGCCAGCGCATCGACCTCTTCGGAGCGCGCCTCGACCAGCTGCCGCAGATCTGGAAGATCCTCGTCGACGCAGGCATGGAGTCAGGACAGGCCTACGGAAAGTCCCTGAGGAACGTCAAGAGTTGTGTCGGCTCCACCTGGTGCCGCTTCGGCGTCCAGGACTCCGTGAGCATGGCCGTCGCCCTCGAGCTGAGATACCGTGGCCTGCGCTCGCCGCACAAGTTCAAGATCGGCGTGTCCGGCTGTGCCCGTGAATGCGCCGAGGCGAGGGGCAAGGACGTCGGCGTCATCGCCACAGACAAGGGGTGGAACCTGTATGTCGGCGGCAACGGCGGCTTCCAGCCCACCCACGCACAGCTCCTCGTGGGCGACATCGATGACGAGACCCTGATCCGGTACATCGACCGCTACCTGATGTACTACATCCGCACAGCTGACCGGCTGCAGCGCACGGCCAGGTGGATGGAAGACCTCGACGGCGGTATCGACCACGTCCGTGAGGTCGTCGTCGAAGACTCACTCGGCCTCGGCGTCGAGCTGGAAGAGTCGATGGCGAAGCACGTCGACAATTACGAAGACGAGTGGGCGGCCACTCTCGCCGACCCCGAGCGCCTCAAGAAGTTCCGCTCATTCGTGAACGAGCCAGCAACGGCCGACCCGAGCGTCGCACGGGTTTCCGAGCGGGGACAGATGCGCCCGGCGACGAGCGAGGAGATCGAGAGAGGCGACGCCGTCTACCTTGCAGGGCCTACCATTCCTGTAAGGGAAGGGGCGTAATGACGGATGCCGGAACAGTCACGCTTGTCGGTGGAGGACCCGGGGACGAAGCGCTGCTGACAGCCGCTGCCGTCGCCGCGCTCAGCCGCGCAGACGTCGTCCTGTACGACCGGCTCGCTCCGCACTCTCACCTGACCGAACTCGCCCCGAAGGCGACTCTCATCGACGTGGGCAAGCGCCCTGGGCACCACCCGATCGGGCAGGAGGGCATCGAGGCGGAAATCGTCCGGCACGCCCTCACCGGTGCGAACGTTGTCCGGCTCAAGGGCGGCGACCCGTATGTTTTCGGACGCGGAAGCGAAGAGGTTCTCGCCTGCCACCGCGTCGGCATTCCGGTGAAGGTCATCCCCGGCGTGACCAGCGCCGTCGCCGTTCCCGCCTCAGTCGGCATCCCGCTGACCCACCGTGGTGTGAGCCACATGTTCACCGTTGTGTCAGGTCACGCCCCGCTCACCGACAGCGAACACCGCCACCTGGCCGGTCTCGGCAGCACGATCGTCGTGCTGATGGGGGTCGGCACGTTGCCGACTCTCAGCCAGGGGCTGCTGCGTGAGGGTCTCCCCTCAGACACCCCCGTGGCGATCATCGAACGCGGATTCAGCGTCGACCAGCGAACGACGATCGCCGACCTCGGTTCTGTCGTCCACGTGGCGGCCCAGGTCGAGGTCCGCTCGCCCGCCGTCCTCGTGATCGGACGGGTCGTCGACCTCGCATTCGAGGGCGATCTCGACGCCGGCGCGCTGATGGACCGCGCCGGCCGGATGGCGGCGTTCGGATGAGCGACAGCACCACAGGCAGCACCGTTCCCGGATTCCGCGCCGACCAGCTCGAAGGATTCCGCATCGGGGTGACCAGCGACCGCCGGTCACAGGACCTGATCGATTCGTTCGAGCGCCGCGGGGCGCAGGTCGTCCACGCGCCCACCCTGCGCATCGCGCACGCTGCACACGACGAACCGCTGATCGCAGACACCCGCGCGATCATCGCCGCCCAGCCCGATGTGCTTCTCGCGACGACCTCGTACGGCATCCGCCGCTGGTTCGAGATCGCAGACACAGCAGGCCTCGGCCACGACCTCGTCGACGCCCTGTCTGAGACCTCCATCCTCGTCCGTGGCCCTAAGGCGCGCGGGGCGATCCGGGCCACAGGGCTGAACGATGTCGGGATGAGCGAGGAGGAGACCACGGCGTCCCTCGTCACGAAGGTTCTCGCGGATTTCCCACCCGGGCTCCGCATCGCCGTCCAGCTGCACGGCTACACCGACGAGGGGCAGCTCGACCGGTTGCGTGCCGTCCACTCCGAAGTGCTCACCGTCGCCCCGTACCGCTGGGCCGACCCCGATCAGACCGACGACAGGGTGAAGAAGCTCATCGATGCGGTCATCGGTGGAGCCATCGACGTCGTCACATTCACGAGTGCCCCGGCTGTCGACGCCCTGTTCAACGCCGCTGAGGCGCTCGGCCAGGACTCTGACCTGCTCGATGCGTTCCTCGGCGACGTCTTCACCGCTGCCGTCGGACCCGTCACGGCCGCGCCGCTCATCGCCTACGGGATCAGCCCGATCATGCCGGAGCGATACCGGATGGGCGCGCTGATCCGGCTGGTCTGCGAACACCTCGAACAGTACGGGGTGATCCGGCTGGAGACACGCCTGGGATCCGTCGCCCTGCGCGGATGCCTCGTCGACCTCCCGACCGGACGGGTCCAGCTGGCTCCGTCGGCTCTGGTGCTCTTCCGGCGGCTGATGAAGGCAGGCGGCGGAGTGGTCTCGCGCGCCGAACTGGCCGCCGCCCTTCCTGGGACCGTCGACGAGCACGCCCTCGAGGTCTCGATGAGCCGGCTGCGGCAGTCGCTCGGGGTACCAGGCCTCGTCAACACCGTGGTGAAGCGCGGCTACCGGATCGACGTCTGAGACCGAGATGACCCAGCCCCCTTCCTCGCGGACTACGCGACCGGAAACGACCGAGAGGTACCGCCGCCAGACGGTGCTTCAGGAGGTCGGAGCGGCAGGGCAGGAACGCATCTCCGCCGCACGGGTCCTCGTCGTCGGTGCAGGCGGGCTCGGCTCACCACTCCTGATCTCGCTCGCCGCCGCTGGGATCGGCACGATCGGGCTGGTCGACGACGACGTCGTCGCCGAGTCGAACCTCGCCAGGCAGACCGTCCATCGGTCGGACAGTGTCGGTGAGGCGAAGACGTCCTCCGCGGCGCGCACCCTCGCGACGGTGAACCCGGACGTGACCGTGATCCAGCATCCGGTGCGCCTGACCCGGGAGAACGCACTCGCCGTGACGACGGGGTACGACCTGATCGTCGACGGAACGGATACGTTCGAAACGCACTACCTCACTGCCGATGCGGCCGAGCATCACTCGGTCCCGCTCGTGTGGGGGTCCGTTCTCCGGTTCGATGGGATGGTCTCGGTGTTCGATCCAGCGTCCGGGCCGGACTCCCCCGGGTTCCGCGACCTCTTCCCCGATGAGGCGGCATCGAACACCGCCGAGTCCTGCGAGCTGGTAGGTGTGCTCGGCTCGAGCTGCGCGATCGTCGCCGGGGTGATGGCCGCCGAGGTGATGAAGCTCGTGGTCGGCTTCGGTGAACCCTTGCTCGGGCGGGTGCTCGTCATCGATGCCCTCACCGCCGGGTTCCGCGAAATCCCCCTGCGGGCGGGGGGTTCCCGGCTGCACGGGTCGACGAGCCCGCCGACCGCGACGCACGAAACCGTGACCGCTGCCGAGTTCGACGCGCTTCGTGCTGACGGAAGCCGTCTGACGGTGATCGACGTGCGCGAAGCGGATGAACACCGTGCGTCAGCGATTCCGGGATCGCTGAACATCCCGCAGGATGACCTCGCGGATGCTCTCGGCCGGCTCGACCCGGACGTTCCGCTCGTCGTGTACTGCGAGATCGGCGTGCGCTCCGCGGTCGCCACCGCGTTCCTCACCCGGCAGGGGTACCAGGCGATGAGCCTCGACGGAGGCATCCGTTCCTGGCTGAGGCGTCAGCCGCCCGCGAACGGCGGCAACACGTCGAGCTGATCGCCGTCGGCGAGTTGCCTGTCCCGATCCCGCGTGGTGACTCCGTTGACGATGAATGAGCAGCGTCCGAGGACGGTGCCCAGCATCGTCTCGCCTGTCGTCGCCGACCGCTCGACGTCCGCGAGAACCGCGTCGATCGTGACGGGCTGTGAGTACTCCAGCCGGTCCGTCGTCCTGCCGACGCCTGCGGCCGCGGCTGCGAAGTAACGCACGTCGATTCCGATGGTCATCCGCTCAGCCTCCAATGGCGCTCATCGTGCGTTCCGGCTGCACGAAACCGGGGGTGTTGACCTCGTGCCCTGCCGCCTTTCGCCACATCTCACCCTGCCAGAGCCGAGCGAGCGTGTCATCGTCTGCTCCGCTTCGCAGCGGGCCGAGCAGGTCGGTCTCATCGTTCGCGAACAGGCAGTTGCGGACTCCGCCTTCAGCTGTCAGCCGGGTCCGCCTGCAATCGCCGCAGAACGGTTCGGTCACCGATGCGATGATGCCGACGCGACCGAGAAGCCTGTCGGTCCCCGGCCTGCGGACCTGCCAGAGCTCCGCCGGCGCACCGTCCCTCGGGACGACATCCGGTGTGAGCGCGAATTCGGAGGACAGCATCCGCCGGATCTCCGCTGCCGTCACCATTCCCTCGCGGGTCCAGCTGTGGTCAGCGTCGAGGGGCATCTGCTCGATGAACCTGAGCTGGTGGCCGTGGCGCAGCGACCAGTCCAGGAGTTCGACGGCCTGGTCGTCGTTCACCCCGCGCACAAGGACGGTGTTGATCTTGATCGAGCCGAACCCGGCCGTCCCTGCTGCGGCGATTCCGTCGAGAACCCTCTGGAGGAACGGACGCCGGGTGATGAGGGCGAAGACGTCAGGGTGCAGGGAGTCGAGTGAGATGTTCAACCGGTCCAGGCCTGCGGCGTGGAGTTTCTCCGCCCGGGAGGCCAGGCCGATCGCATTCGTGGTGAGGGAAATCTCCGGCCGGTCTGGCAGGCCAGCACAGGCCGCGACGATGTCGACCAGGTCGGCGCGCAACAACGGCTCCCCGCCGGTGAACCGCACCTGGCGCACTCCGAGAGTGCCGACGGCTATGCCGACGAGCCGCCTGATCTCGTCAGCGGTCATCAGCGCGTCGACCGGCTGGCTGGGGAGCCCCTCAGCCGGCATGCAGTAGGTGCAGCGCAGATTGCACTTGTCGGTGAGGGAGATCCTGAGGTCGGTGGCTGTGCGTCCGAAGGTGTCGATGAGGGCGTCCGATCGCGGCCGTTCGACCGGCAACCGGAACGATTCCGGCTCGATGGCGCTGGGGCGATGGCGCGGGATGCCCAGGGCAACACTCATGCGGTAACCCTACGAAATTCTTCGCCGAGCCGCATTGCGGGCATGTTTCGTGAGCGTAAATTCGGCTCAAAACCGCGGTTTTCGGGCTGCTATGAGGGTTATCGTTGCCTAGCACCGACGAAACGGAACACGCGAATGCCCCCCTGCCTTGCCTCCTGCAGTCCCCGGTTCTCAGGCGGTGGCGACCATGTCTCCGACGAGTGACGGCGGCGTTCAGGACGAGCGCTCCGACGCGGTGAAGGTCGCGATCGTGACCGCGGACCCGATCGATCTCGACGGGCTTCGTGCCGCAGTGACGGACGCCACGATGGGCGCTGTCGTCACGTTCGAGGGCGTCGTGCGCAACCATGACGACGATCGGGGCGTCACCTGGCTGAGCTACTCGGGGCATCCGCTCGCCGGGGACGCGCTGCGCGCCGCGGCGGAGTCGGTCTGCCGTGATTTCCCCGACGTCGTCGTCGCGGTCGCCCACCGGGTCGGCCGACTCGACATCGGCGGGCTGGCCCTCGGCTGCGCTGTGGCGAGCGCCCACAGGGCCGAGGCGTTCCTGGCATGCGCTGCCCTCGTCGACCGGGTGAAGGAGTCCGTTCCGATCTGGAAGGAGCAGGCGTTCGACGACGGGGGCACCGAATGGGTGCAGGCGATCGGTTGATGCTGGCCCCTGCTCCGACGGGCCGTCGCGCCTCATGTAACGAACATGTGACGCGTGCCCCACGGAGTACCCGCACCGGTGTGAGCGGCAGGGAATGCAGCGTTAACGCCCCACTCGAAGAACGGAAACACGGACTCTCTAGCGTCGGAACCAGACATACTCCGCACCGCCTTTGCTCCCCCGACGTTCTTGGAGTCCTCATGACCGCACCGCTCACCGCCCCGCCCGCCACCGCAGCGCCGTCCACGGTCGAACTGGTCCACCGGCCAGGCCGCTGGATCGACAACTGGGACCCGGAAGACACCGGATTCTGGGACCGGCAGGGCCGCTCGATCGCCCGCCGCAACCTCAGCTGGTCGATCTTCGCCGAGTTCCTCGGCTTCGTCATCTGGCAGCTCTGGAGCATCGTCGTCGTCATGCTCCCCGCCGCCGGGTTCACCTTCACGACGACCGAGACGTTCTGGCTCATCTCCATGCCGAGCCTTGTCGGGGCGACGCTGAGGTTCCCCTACTCGTTCATGGTGCCGAAGGTGGGCGGCCGCAACTGGACGATCATCTCGGCCGGGCTGCTCCTCATCCCCTCCATCGCCCTCGCGTTCGCCGTGCAGAACCCGGAGATCCCGTTCCCGGTCATGCTCGGCATCGCAGCCCTCGCCGGCCTCGGCGGCGGCAACTTCGCCAGCTCCATGTCGAACATCACCTTCTTCTACCCGCAGAGGGAGAAGGGCTGGGCACTCGGCCTCAACGCCGCAGGAGGCAACCTCGGTGCATCCGTCGCGCAGTTCGTCGTGCCGATCGCCGTCACCATCGGAGCGGGAGCCAGCCTCAACCTCTCCCTCGCCGGCTGGATCTGGGTGCCGTTCATCCTCCTCGCCATGTTCGGCGCATACCGCTACATGGACAACCTGTCGAGCGCCAAGGCCGACTTCGCCGGCTCAGCGGCGGCTCTCCGCGAGCCGCACCTGTGGATCCTCGCGGTCCTCTACATCGGCACCTTCGGTTCGTTCATCGGTTTCGCCTCGGTCTTCCCGAAGCTCATCGCCGACCAGTTCCCCGAGTTCTCCACCTTCGCCGTCGGGGCAGCATCGATCTCCCTGGCGTTCCTCGGTGCGCTGACCGGTTCGCTCGCCCGACCGTACGGCGGCAAGCTCGCCGACCGCTTCGGCGGTGCCGTAATTACGATGGTCGCTTTCAGCGTCATGGCCGTCGGCGCTCTCGCCGTGCTGTGGACCCTTCCGCTGGGCAACTTCTGGCTGTTCCTCGGTTGCTTCCTCGTGCTGTTCATGGCGTCAGGTGTCGGGAACGGTTCCACCTACCGGATGATCCCGAGCGTCTTCGCCGCACGGGCAGGTTCGACCAACGCCCACTCGGCCGGGTCGGATGTCACGACTCAGCGCAAGGCTGCGGCCGCACTCGGCCTCATCTCGGCGATCGGCGCATACGGCGGGTTCGCGATCCCGCAGATCCTCAACCTGTCGCAGTCCACGACGGGAGGTTATGAAGCCGCGTTCTTCGGATTCGTCGCCGCATACGCCGTGCTCGTCGCCGTCACCTACCTCGTGTACTACCGCAAGAACGCCTCCCTGGCCGGCCAGCGACTCTGAACCGCCCACGAACGAAAGCACCACACATGAGCACCATCGGAACATCAGCTGGGACAGCAACCCACTGCCCGTACTGCGCACTGCAGTGCGCCATGGCGCTCACCCCGCAAGACGCGACACCGGAAGGCGGCCCCGCCCGCCTTCCGGTTGTCGTGTCCGGTCGCGACTTCCCCACCAACCGTGGCGGGCTGTGCAAGAAGGGCTGGACGTCAGCCGAGCTGCTCGCGTCCGGCGGGCGCCTCACGTCTCCGCTCCTGAAGGATGCGACCGGTGATTTCCGCGAGGCCGGCTGGGAGGAGGCACTCGACCTCATAGCCACGCGGCTGATCGGCATCCGTGAGGCTCACGGGGCGGATGCCATCGGCGTCTTCGGCGGTGGCGGGCTCACGAACGAGAAGGCATACCAACTCGGTAAGTTCGCGCGGATCGCCCTCGGCACGAGCCGGATCGACTACAACGGCCGTTTCTGCATGTCCTCCGCCGCTGCGGCGGGGAACAGGGCCTTCGGCCTCGACCGCGGGCTCCCGTTCCCTCTCGAGGACCTCGATGGGGCATCCACGATCCTCATGCTCGGTTCGAACGTCGGCGAGACGATGCCCCCGTTCATCGGCCACCTCACAGGAGCTCAGGCGGCCGGAGGACTCATCGTCGTCGATCCGCGGCGCTCATCCACAGCGAAGCTCACCGACGACGGCAAGGGCATCCATCTCCAGCCCGCGCCGGCAACCGACCTCATCCTGCTGCTCGGCCTCATCCACATCGTGATCGCCGAGAAGCTCGTCGACGAGGCGTACGTGGCTGGGCGCACGACCGGGTTCGCCGAACTCCGCCGCAGCGTGAGCGCCTGGTGGCCCGAGCGGGTCCAGGCATCCACAGGAATTCCCGTCGCACAGTTGCGTGAGGTCGCGCGCCGCCTCGCATCCGGCGGCGGCAGCTACATTCTCACCGGTCGCGGCATCGAACAGCACGTCGACGGAACAGACACCACGACAGCCGCCATCAACCTCAGTCTCATCCTCGGCCTTCCCGGGCGACCGGGATCCGGCTACGGCACGCTGACCGGGCAGGGTAACGGCCAGGGGGGCCGGGAGCACGGCCAGAAATGCGACCAGCTCCCCGGCTACCGCAAGATCACCGATCCGGCCGGCCGGCGCCACGTCGCCGCCGTCTGGGGCGTCGACGAATCCCTGATCCCCGGCCCCGGGCTCCCCGCCGTCGAACTCCTCAAAACGCTCGGCCGCCCCGACGGTATCCGTGCGCTCCTCGTCCACGGGTCGAACGTCGTCGTCTCAGCGCCCAACGTCAGTTCGGTGCGCGACGGTCTCGCCCGGCTCGACCTCCTCATCGTCTGCGACTTCTTCCTCTCCGAGACCGCCGCTCTCGCCGACGTCGTCCTCCCCGTCACCCAGTGGGCGGAGGAAGAAGGAACCATGACCTCCCTCGAAGGCCGCGTCATCCGCCGCAGGAAGGCGCTGGACGCACCGGCAGGAGCACGAACGGAACTGTGGATCATGCACGAACTCGCTCGCCGCCTGGACTCCCCGTCGACCTTCAGCACTGACCCGCGTGAGGTCTTCGACGAGCTCGCCCGCGCGTCCGCAGGCGGCATCGCCGACTACTCCGGCCTCAGCTACGAACTCCTCGACACCGAGGCCCCTGCGTTCTGGCCCTACCCCGTCGGATCGACAGGAACCCCCCGCCTGTTCGCCGAGTCGTTCGCGCACCCCGACGGCCTGGCCCGCATCGTCGCCGTCGCTCCGCACGCGAAAGCCGAACGGCTCTACACCGACGGGCAACTCACCCTCATCACCGGCCGCCTGCTCGAGCATTACCAGTCTGGCGCCCAGACCCGCCGCGTCGATGAACTGAACGACGCCCAACCCGAGGTGTTCGTCCAGATCCACCCGGCAACGGCCGCACGGCTGGGCATCGTCGACGGAGGGATGGTCGACGTGGCCAACGATCGTGGGCAGCTCCGCTGCCGGGCGAGGCTGAGCACAGACATCCGTCACGACACGGTGTTCGTCCCCTTCCACTACGCGGGAGCGGATTCGGCGAACCTGTTGACGCAGGATGCCACCGATCCGGTGTCCGGGATGCCCGATTTCAAGACGGCGGCCGTCACGGTGAGTGCCGTTGCAGGGGCGGTCGTCTGATGCGAGCCGCTGAGCGGGTCGTCCTCGTCGGGTTCGGGTCCGTCGGCGCCCGGTTCGCCGAGGAACTCCTCCCCTCCGTGAGCGACGGTCGGATCGCGTTGACGGTGATCGGCCGCGAGGACTCCGAGCCGTACAACCGCGTACTCGTCGCCGAATACGCGGTCGGCCACGCCGAACTCGACGCAATGATCCTGCCGGGCACTGCGGAGCTCAGCGCCGCAGGCGCCACCGTGCACACGGGCGTCACGGTGCTGTCGGTCGACCGGGAGCTGCGTCTGGTCGGGCTGAGTTCGGGCGATCAGGTCCCGTATGACCGTCTCGTCCTTGCCACGGGCGCCCGCGCCAACGTCCCGACGCTCGAGGGTGTCGACAAACACCGCCGGGACCGGATGTCCCTCGAGAAGTACACGGATACCCTTGTCGGCGCCGACGACGAGCTGCCGGACGGCATCACAGTGCTCCGCGACCTCGCCGACGCCGACAGGGTCAGGAATGCGGTCGACGGCAGGAAGCGGATCATCGTGCTCGGCGCAGGCGTGCTGGGCCTCGAGGTCGCCCTCGCCGCTGCGAAGGAGGGCGCAGAGGTGTGCGTTGTGCACCACGGCGGGTTCCCGATGCCGCGCAACCTCGACCGTGGAGCCGGCAGCGTGCTCACCGCTGCCCTCCGACGGCTGGGCGTGAGCGTCGTCGCCCACAGCAGGGCCGAGGCCGTGAGCTTCCACACCGACGACAGCGCAGGCACGCACACCTTCGACGCCCTCATCACCGCAGACGGCAAGAAGATTCCCGGCGATCTGCTGATCCTCTCCTGCGGAGTGAGCGCCCGCACCGACCTCGCCGTGCTTGCCGGCCTGCGGGTCGCCGCCGGCATCCTCGTCGGCGAGAACCTCCGGTCCTGGTCGGACGACCGCGTCTACGCCATCGGCGACTGCGCCCAGATCACCGAGCCGACAGACGAACTCCGGGTGCAGCGGGACGTACCCGGCGCCCCCTCTGGCCTGATCGGCCCCGGCTGGCGGCAGGCTGAATGGCTCGCCGGCCACCTCGCCGCAGAGGCCGCAGGCGATCGCGCTCCGACTGAACCGCCCGTCGAACGACCGGCCCTCGTGATGCTGAAGGCCGACGGCGTCGACGTCGTCGCTGTCGGCGATGTGTCGGTCGAGCCGTGGGACGACGACCATGACCCCGCCAGCGGCCCTGTGCACCCCGTCGCTCCGCGGCGGGTGGCGCAGTGGGCCGACCCGGAGCATGGCCGCTACCTCAAGATGGTGACCCGCGACGGCATCCTCACCGGATTCGTCAGTGTGGGTATGCCGAGGACGGCCGCGGAACTGACGATGCTGTTCGAACGCGGAAGCGAACTGCCCGCTGACCGCTCCGTGCTGATGCGCTTCGATGGCCCCGACTACTCCGCAGAATCGACCGCTGACGCGTTCGCACCGACCGCGACGGTCTGCTGGTGCAACGGCGTCACCGTCGAGAAGATCGAGGAGTCGGCACACCAGGGCAACACGACAGTGGCGTGCATCGGGAAATCCACCCGTGCTGGAACCGGCTGCGGCGGGTGCAAGGGCCGCATCGGTGAGCTGCTCACGCGTTTCGCCGAGTCGGAGGGGAAGCAGGAGCTGGCAGTCTGACCGGCTGCCCTCACCAGGGCAGGTCGAGCAGCCTTACGCTGAAGCCGGGTGACGCGTCTGACGGTTCGACGACGAGCAACCCGTCCGCGTCTGCCAGTCCCCTCAGCATTGCTGGGCCTCGCCATCGGCTCACGACGGGGATGCCGCGTTCCCGGCTGAACGGGACGAGAACGGTGAGTCCGCGGCCGACGGCGGTCGTCACGTCATGGGGCAGAGTCGGCGTGTCGATCTCGGGGATGGTCTCGTCGTCCATCCCGAGCATCCCCCGGATCAGCGGGATGCCGAAGCTGACGAAGCAGACGAGTGCAGCGAGCGGGTTCCCCGGCAACGCGAGCACCGGGGTGCCTGCGCTCGTTCGCCCCAGGAGCACAGGATGACCGGGGCGTACGTCCACACCGTCGAACACGATCGCCCCTGAGCTAAGGAGCACGGGCCGCACCCGGTCGGTGTCACCACGTGAACTCCCCCCAGTGGTCACGACGAGGTCGCCCTCCGCCCTCTCGATGGCGGCCTCGGTGCCGACGGCGGTGTCACTGACCGCCTGGACATCGACGATGGTCGCGCCCGCCCCGCGCACGAGACCGGGGAGCACAGGGCCGAGCGCATCCCGCACCGAACCGGGCGACGGGATTCCCGACGTCAGGAGTTCGTCTCCGGTGATCAGGATGGTGACCCGAGGGCGTTCCGTCACCAGGACAGAATCGTGCCCGCAGGCCGCGGCCAGGGCGATGCGGGCGGGCGTGAACACCGCACCGGCACGGACAAGGGTCGTGCCAGCGTCGAGTTCCTCCCCACGCAGCCGGACATGCGCGTCCGCGGTCGGGTGGTCGGGACCGATTCGCGTGCTGCGCTCCAACCACAGGGTGCCGTCCGTGTCGGGCTCGACCCGGCCGTGTTCGCTCCGCAGCACGCCGAACGTTCCTGCGGGAATCGGTGCGCCTGTGGTGATCGGACGCGCCGAGGACGACGCGAGCGGGATGTCGTCGGGAACGCTGCCCATTCCGACCCGTTCGCCCACGCGCCAGGGAGGGTCGCCGGCGACGGCCCATCCGTCCATGGCGCTGACGGATGCCGTCGGCAGCCCGACGAGCGCGATGAGCGGCGCGGCGGCGATCCGGCCGAGGGCCTCGTCCAGCGGGACACGCGACCGTTCCAGAGGTGTGTCGCGCCCCGTCTGCCACGCCAGATCCCGCGCCGTCGCCCAGGACGTACCGCTCACGGCGTCTGGTCGCCTGCGGCCAGGGCGCTCGCTGTCCGGCTGAGTGCTTCGATGTCGCGTGCCGACCCTCCGGTCTTCCCTGCCGCATAGCCGACCAGGAACGTGGTCAGCGGGGCAGCGGGGCGCGCGACACCGTGCGCGGCGTCGCGTGCGAGGTCGAGGATGAGCGCGATGTCGGGGTCGAAGTCGGGGATCCCGAGTGCTTCGGTCAGCCGGCGCGCCCACCCTTCCAGGTCTGATGGATCGGTCATGAGATGTCGCTTCCAGTGAGGACGGGAACGCGGATGCCGTGACGGGCGGCATCCTCTGCGGTGTCGATGTCGGCGCAGAGCCCGCCGTCGATCTGCACGTCGGTGAGTTCGATGGCGTCGATCAGCCGACGCAGCGGAAGTCCGTCGAGACCACCGGCGTACCTGGCCACCTCCCGGCGCAGTGCTCCGCTGGGGTACACACCGAGCAGGAACTGGCGACGCCCGGTGTCGTCGACCGCGAGGACGCCTCCCCCTGTGCGGAGAAAGCCCCGCAGGAGCTCGGGGACCGCGTCTGTGGCGCGTGGAAGGTCTGCCGCGAGGACGAGCGTGAAGGGGGCTGCGTCCGGCCCGAGCGCGGCCAGTCCGGCGGCGAGGGCGGCGGAGGGACCCGCGAATGCGGGCTGTTCCCTCGTCACCACGAGCTCCGGCCAGGCGTCGACGGCGAGGGCAGAGGTCGACTCCCCCACCCAGACCACGCGGCGGGCAGCCCGCACGGCGGTCAGGACGTGTCGTCGGAGGGGTGCGCCCCTGAAGACGAGAGAGGACTTGTCCGTCCCTCCGAGACGGGAACCTCGGCCTCCGGCGAGGATGACGACGTCGAGGTCGGCGAGCAGGGTGGGTGCCACGTCTGCGTGTTCCGACATGTCGTGCCTCGATCCGGCGCCGTCAGATGTCCAGGCGCTGTACCCAGCCTAGATCGGGCGTGTTTCCGACGTGTGACGGCGCCGGAGGAGAGTCGTCAGCGCGACGAGTCGTCCTCGGTCGTCGATGCGTCGTCGGTTTCGAGGACGCCCGGTGCGTCGGTGGTGTCGCCGTCGGCCGCGGTTTCCCCGGCGGCGGGCTCGTCGTCGTCTGCGTCGTCCTCGGGGAGCTCTTCGAAGAGCCCGGCGGGAGGAGTGACGGTGACGATGCCGGTCTCGATGTCGACGGCGGGCACGAGTGCCTTGACGAACGGCACCATGACGTCACCGGTCGCCGTGGTGACGATGAGGAGGTCCTGGGCCGGGAAGTGGTCGACGCGGGCGACGGTGCCGACCTTCTGGCCGTCACGGTGAACGGCGAGGCCGACGAGCTGGTGGTCGTACCAGGCGTCCTCTTCAGGGGATGCCTCGGCCGAGTCCTGCTCGATCCAGAGGATCGCCTTCACGAGCGTCTCAGCCTCTGAGCGGTCGGTGACACCCTCGAAGAATCCGACCGGGTGGCCGTTGTACCAGCGCAGCTCGGTCAGAGTGAGCGATTTGCCGTGCCAGGCGGACCCGGTGGGAACCTGGAGGGTGAAGACGGCCCCGGGGACGAACCGGCGTCCGGGGTCATCGGTGAAGAGTTCGAGCTTGATGGCTCCCTTGAGCCCGTGGGCCTTCGTGAGCCGTCCGACCCTGAGCTGGGTCTTCGGCGTCTGGGCAGCGCTCACGTCAGGAATCGGTGTCGACGACGTCGACGCGAACGCGGCGACCATCGGCGAGAGCGGAAACGAGTGTGCGAAGCGCCTTGGCCGTCCGGCCTGAGCGGCCGATCACACGGCCGAGGTCCTCGGGGTTCACGCGAACCTCGAGGACCTCACCGCGTGGTGAGCTCTGCGCTACGACGGTCACGTCGTCCGGATTGTCAACAATCCCCTTGACGAGGTGTTCGAGAGCAGGTGCGAGCAATTGTTACGCCTTGTCTTCTTCAACGGCCGGAGCGGCCTCAGTCTCGGCGGGAGCTTCTTCCTTGACCGCAGGCTTTTCGGCCTTCGGCTTGAGAACGGGCTTCTTCTTCTCGTCGGCGACGAACGGAACCTTGGGCTCCTTCACCTTGACGGTCGAGACGGCATCCTTGTCACCCTTGAACTTGCCCCAGTCGCCCGTGAGCTTGAGGATGGCTTCGACCTGAGGGGTCGGCTGGGCGCCGACGGACAGCCAGTACTGTGCACGCTCGGACTTGACCTCGATGAACGAGGGCTCCTCGGTGGGGTGGTACTGGCCGATTTCCTCGATGACGCGGCCGTCACGCTTGGTGCGTGAGTCGGCGACGACGATGCGGTAGTACGGTGCGCGGATCTTGCCCAGGCGCTTCAAACGAATCTTGACAGACACAATTCTCCTGAAAGTTATTTGTTGTGTGATTGTGCTCGTCACCGGCTGCGTGGGGGCACACTCGGTCCGAAAGCTCTTATTGCTGCAGCGCCTGATTAGAGGGTCGGGCGAGTGCAGACTCGACTAACCATTCTGTCAGATATTCGGCGACTGTGTTACCAGCGCGCGTGGGAGGTTCAGGATGTGACGCTGTCACGCCAGGCGAGCCAGCGCTTGACGTTGGCGATGTCGTGGTGAGGGCCGGTGATCCCCAGGGTGAACATCGTCGTGCCGAGGGCATGCAGCTCGTCTGCCGTGGCCTCGTCCCTGCCCCTCAACTCGGTGGAGATCTCGATGGAGGTCGTGTCGCGGCCGACGGCGTCACCGTGCCCGCGGAGGATCTCCAGTTTCTCGGTCAGGACCTCCGGCGTGCTGAAGCTGTGCCAGATGTCGGCGTGCTCGGCGACGATGCGCAGGGTCTTCTTCACACCGCCTCCGCCGATCATGATCGGGATCTGACGCGTGGGCGGCGGGTTGAGCTTCGACCAGCGGTCGGTGATGACCGGGAGCGCCTCGCCGAGTGCGGCGATCCGGCTGCCGGGCGTGCCGAACTCGTAGCCGTACTCGTCGTAGTCGCGTTCGAACCAGCCGGCACCTGTGCCGAAGATGAAGCGGCCACCGGAGATGTGGTCGAGCGTGCGGGCCATGTCTGCCTGGAGGTTGGCGTTGCGGTAGCTGTTGCAGTTCACCAGGGTGCCGAACTCGACCCTGCTGGTCTGCTCAGCCCATGCTCCGAGCATGGTCCAGGCCTCGAAGTGCAGCCCGTCCGGTTCGCCGCTCAGCGGGAAGAAGTGATCCCAGTTGAAGATGATGTCGACGCCCAGGTCTTCGAGCTCGGTCACCGTGTCGCGGATCGCGGCATAGGGGGCGTGCTGAGGAGCGATCTGGACACCGATGCGGACGGGGCGGTTCTGCGCTGAGGACATTGCTCAAGCCTAGGCCCGGCATGGAAGGATGAAGCGTGCCGGACGACCACCCGGCAGAATCGGACGGGTGAACATGGGAATCGACTTCGCCAGGTCGGAACGATCGACGGTGGGCATCGAGTGGGAGCTCGCCCTCGTGGATCGTGACAGCGGCGAACTCGTGTCGGCAGCGGACGAGGTACTCCTCGCCCTGCACCAGCCGGACGGCTCCCCGCACCCGTACATCACCGGTGAACTGCTGCTCAACACCGTTGAACTGGTCAGCGCGGTGCACACGACCGTCGGCGCCGCGGTCGCCGACCTCGACGGACAGCTGCAGGAACTGCGGCAGGTCACCCTCGGCCGCGGGATCGACATCATCGGGAGCGGCTCGCACCCGTTCGGACAGTGGTACGACCAGCCCGTCGCCAACAAGGAGCGCTACCACAAGCTCATCGAGCGCACGAAGTGGTGGGGCAGGAACATGATGATCTGGGGCGTGCACGTGCACGTCGGCATCGAGGATCGCGACAAGGTGATGCCGATCCTCAACGCCATGCTCAGCTACATCCCCCACCTGCAGGCGATCTCGGCGTCCAGTCCGTACTGGAGCGGGATCGACACCGGCTACGCCTCGAACCGTGCCCTGATGTTCCAGCAGCTCCCCACCGCCGGGCTCCCCTACCAGCTCGCCGACTGGGCCGCATTCGAGAACTACGTGGCCGACATGACCACCCCGGGGATCATCGACGACTACACCGAGGTGCGCTGGGACATCCGTCCGTCACCGCACTGGGGCACCCTCGAGGTGCGGTTCTGCGACGGCGCGTCGACGCACCGCGAACTCGCCGCTGTCGCCGCCCTGATCCACTCCCTCGTCGAGCACCTGTCCACGCGACTCGACCGTGGCGAGACCCTGTCGGTGCTCCAGCCCTGGTATGTGCGAGAGAACAAGTGGCGGGCCGCACGCTACGGCCTCGACGCGGAGATCATTCTCGACAACGAGGGCAACGAACGCCCCGTCACCGACGACATCCGTGACCTCATCGGGACGCTCGCGCCGGTCGCCGACCGGCTGGGCTGCGGCGCGGAACTCGCGTCGATCGAGAGGATCCTCGACGACGGCGCAAGCTACGCGAGGCAGCTGCGGGTCGCCCAGGCGAACGACGGCGACCTCACGAGCGTCGTGAAGGCGCTTGCCCAGGAGTTGCGCGAGGGTTCGGTGCCGCGACCGGATCTCTAGCGGCCGAGGAACTTCTGCAGGCTGGCGAGCTCTTCTTCGCTCGGCCCTGCGGCGCCCGCTGCACCGCCGGCACCGCCGAGACCGAACCCGGTCCCGCCCGTCGGAGCAGCCGCAGGCTTCACGCCTGAGGCCAGTGCCGCGTTCTCAGAAGCGCGCTTGGCCGGGTTGCCCGACTTCGAGCCCTTCTTCTTCGGCTGCTGCTTGCGGGAACCGCCGCCGCCGCCGCCGGGGATCGGGCCCATGCCCGGGATCTGGGGCACGCCGCCCTTGGCGACGGTCTTCATCATCTTCGCGGCCTGCTCGAACCGGTTCACAAGCGCGTTGACCTCGGTCACGGTCGAACCGGAACCCCGGGCGATCCGCAGGCGACGGGACCCGTTGAGAAGCTTCGAGTTGCGGCGCTCAGCGAGGGTCATCGACTGGATGATTGCTTCGGTCCGCACGATCTCCCGCTCGTCGAAGGCGTCGAGCTGCTGCTTCATCTGGCCCATGCCGGGGAGCATGCCCATCATCTTCTTGATCGACCCCATGTTGCGCAGCTGCTGCATCTGCTTGAGGAAGTCTTCGAGGGTGAAAGTGTCGGTCGAGAACTTCTCGGCCATGGCGCGGGCTTCGTCCTCGTCGAACGCTTCCTGCGCCTGCTCGATCAGGGTGAGGATGTCACCGAGGTCGAGGATGCGGCTGGCCATCCTGTCGGGGTGGAACGGCTCGAAATCGTCGAGACCCTCACCGGTGGAGGCGAAGATGATCGGGCGGCCGGTGACGGATGCCACGGACAGCGCGGCACCGCCCTTGGCGTCGCCGTCGAGCTTCGAGAGGACGACACCGGTGAAGTCGACACCGTCCTGGAACGCCTTGGCCGTTGCGACGGCATCCTGTCCGATCATCGCGTCGATGACGAACAGCACCTCATCGGGGCTGATGGCGTTACGGATGTTCGATGCCTGCTTCATCAGCTCGGCATCGACACCGAGACGGCCGGCCGTGTCGACGATGACCGTGTCGTACTGCTTCGTGCGCGCGTAGGCGATGGAGTCCCGCGCGACCCTGACCGGGTCACCGACACCGTTGCCCGGCTCGGGTGCGTAGACCGCGACCCCGGCCTGCTCCGCCACGACGCTCAGCTGGGTGACGGCGTTCGGGCGCTGGAGGTCGGCGGCGACGAGGAGCGGCGTGTGACCGTCCTTCGCAAGCCACTTGGCCAGCTTTCCGGCGAGGGTCGTCTTACCTGCACCCTGAAGGCCGGCGAGCATGATGACCGTCGGCGGGTTCTTCGCGAACTCCAGCCGGCGCTGCTGACCGCCGAGGATGGCGACGAGTTCGTCGTTGACGATCTGCACAACCTGCTGGGCGGGGTTGAGAGCCTTGTTGACCTCGTCGCCGAGGGCGCGCTCGCGCACCTTGCCGGTGAAGTCCTTGACGACGTCGAGCGAGACGTCGGCCTCGAGGAGGGCGCGCCGGATCTCGCGCACGGTGCCGTCGACGTCTGACGCCGAGAGCGAGCCCTTCTTACGGAGGTTCTTGAAGGTCTCGGAGAGCCGGTCTGAGAGGTTTCCAAAAGTAGCCATTTGACATCCAGTTTACCGAGCCCGACGACTCTGTCGCGCCGCAACGGGCCGACACCGTCGAAGGCATTATTGGACTGCGTCCATTTACTACTAGGCTGACCGCATGACCGACGTTCTCGTCGCCGGAATGGCGCCCTCGTATCTGAAGTACATCGACGGGTGGGAGATGCAGCGTCGCATCCACCGGGAGGTCGTCGACGGTTCGTCCCCCGACACGCTGATCCTGTGCGAACACGCCGGCGTGTACACGGCAGGAAAACGCACGTCGGCAACCGAACGCCCCACAGACGGCACCCCCGTCGTGGATGTCGACAGGGGTGGCAAGATCACCTGGCACGGTCCAGGACAGCTGACGGGGTATCCGATCGTGCGGCTGCAGGAGCCGGTCGACGTGATCGAGCACGTCCGCCGCCTCGAGCAGCTGATGATCGACGTGATCGCCGGCGTCGGTGTGCGTGGTGAGCGGGTCGAGGGGCGCTCTGGCGTCTGGGTCGATGGCGTGAACGGGTACAACAAGATCGGTGCTGTGGGTGTCCGTGTCGCTGACGGCGTCACGATGCACGGCTTCGCCCTCAACTGCAGCAACTCGCTCGAACCGTTCAGCCACATCGTGCCGTGCGGCATCACGGACGCCGGGGTCACCACGCTCAGCGTCGAGTCCGGGCAGACGATCACCCCGTCGGAGATCCTGGACAGGCTCGTCTCGGTGTTCCTCGCGGATGCCGACGCCGCCGACGACGACGAAAGCGCTGCATGAGCGCGTGCGGCAGCCCGGCACAGGCCCCACAACTCCCCGGGAACGGGCGCAAGCTGCTTCGCCTCGAGGTGCGGAACGCGGCCACCCCGATCGAGAAGAAGCCGGACTGGATCAAGACGAAGGCGAGGATGGGCCCCGAATACCGACGACTGCAGGGTCTCGTCCGCGACGAAGGCCTGCACACCGTGTGCCAGGAAGCGGCGTGCCCCAACATCTACGAGTGCTGGGAAGACAGGGAGGCGACCTTCCTCATCGGCGGCTCGCAGTGCACCAGGCGGTGCGATTTCTGCCAGATCGACACCGGCAAACCTGCCGAGTACGACACAGACGAGCCGCGCCGGGTCGCCGAATCGGTGTCGGCGATGCAGCTGCGCTACGCCACTGTGACCGGTGTGGCGCGCGATGACCTGCCGGACGAGGGAGCCTGGCTGCACGCCGAGACCGTGCGCAGGATCCACACCGACAACCCGGGAACAGGCGTCGAGATCCTCGCCACCGACTTCTCCGGCAACCCGGACCTGCTCGGCGAGGTGTTCTCCTCCAGGCCGGAGGTGTTCGCCCACAACGTCGAGACGGTCCCGCGCATCTTCAAGCGGATCCGCCCCGCATTCCGCTACGACCGGTCGCTGGGTGTCCTGACCCAGGCCCGTGCCGCCGGGCTGATCACCAAGTCGAACCTCATCCTCGGCATGGGCGAGGAGGAGCACGAAGTCGCTGAGGCCTTGCGTGACCTCCACGATGCAGGCACAGACATCATCACGATCACCCAGTACCTGCGTCCGACTCCCAGGCACCTGCCCGTCGCCCGCTGGGTGCGACCGGAGGAGTTCCTGGCGTTCAAGCAGATGGCGGAGGAGATCGGATTCCTCGGGGTGCTCGCAGGCCCACTGGTGAGATCCTCCTACCGCGCTGGCCGCCTCTGGGCGCAGTCCATGCATCGCAAGGGCCTGCCGATCCCGGCCGGTCTCGAACACCTTGCGAACCCGGAACTGGGATTCGCGCAGGCGGTCGGGGAATTCAGCTGAGCAGTTCGATCCCGACGGATTCGCCGCGCGGCGAGAGGAAGACGATGAGTGCGAGATCCGAGTTGTCCGGGTCGAATGCGAACTCGAACGAGGCGAACGGCGCGCTCTCTCCGCCCTGGTGGGGCGAGACGGCCACGCGGATGAGCTGGAGCGACCGGATGATGTCGACGTCGTTGTCGCCTGAGTGGTCGACGAGCATCTCGACGAGGTCCTCTCCGACCTCCTCGACCGTCTGTTCGATGAACTGGGTCACGTCAGACGTACGGTCGTCGACGTCGGACAGCATGGCCTCACGCGCGCGAAGGTCGAGGCCCTCGAGCGAGCTGATGATGCCTGCGGCCGTGTCGAGTGCGTCTGCGGAGATCTTCTCGCCGGCGGGGGCGCTCAGAGACACATCGACGGCCTGGTCGCCGACTTCGACGGTCTCCGACCAGTAAAGGCCGCCGGAGGCATCCGTCTCGATCGCCCCGAAGAAGTCGTGCTCGATCATCAGCCCACCAGTTTCTGTGCGAAGACGTGCGGGGTGAAACCGGTGAGGTCGTTGATCCCCTCACCCTGGCCCACCAGTTTGATCGGGATGCCTGTGCGTTCCTGCACGGCGAGGACGAAGCCTCCGCGGGCTGAGCCGTCGAGTTTGGTGAGCACGAGCCCGGTGACCCCGGCGTGTTCGATGAACGCCTCAGCCTGAGCGAGCCCGTTCTGCCCCGTCGTGGCGTCGAGGACGAGGAGCACCTCTGAGATCGGCACCTGTTTCTCGACGACGCGACGGATCTTCGACAGCTCGTCCATCAGCCCGCTCTTCGTCTGCAGCCGGCCTGCCGTATCGATGAGGACGATCTCGATGCCGTTTCTCTTCGCGTAGTCGACGGTCTGGAAGGCGACGGATGCCGGATCCTGGCCCTGCTGCTGCGGGCGGATGATCTGCGCTCCCCCACGCTCGGCCCACGTCGCGAGCTGCTCGACGGCGGCGGCGCGGAACGTGTCTGCAGCTCCGACGACGACGCTGCGTCCGTAGGTGCCGAGGAATTTGGAGAACTTGCCGATGGTGGTGGTCTTGCCGACGCCGTTGACGCCGACGACGAGGACGACGGCGGGGCGCTCGGAGAGTTTCAGCGTCGTGTCGTATTTCGACAGCCGTTCCTCGATCGACTCGCGGAGCATCCGCTGGAGGTCCCTCGGGTCGGTCGTGCGGTAGCGGTCGACCTTCGCTCGGAGGTCGTCGATCGTCGATTCGGTGAGGTCAGGCCCGAAGTCCGCCGTCAGCAGCGCGTGTTCGAGGTCGTCCCAGGTGGTGTCGTCGATGGTCTGCTTCTGAAACATGCCCCTGAGGGCGCCGGAGAGTGACCAGGGCGTGCGTTCTGCCATATGCCCAGACTATCGAGACTTCGCGGGGTGCAGCGTTCAGCCGGCTTTCTCCTCCGGCGCTGCGACCCGCTGGCCGACGACGGCGGAGACGCCATCCTGGCGCATCGAGACGCCGTACAGGGCGTCGGCGATCTCCATGGTGCGCTTCTGGTGGGTGATGACGATGAGCTGGCTGGTGCGCCTGAGGTCTTGAAAGATCGTGAGGAGTCGTCCGAGGTTGGCATCGTCGAGGGCAGCCTCGACCTCGTCCATGATGTAGAACGGGCTCGGCCTGGCTTTGAAGATCGCGATGAGCAGGGCGACCGCGGCCAGCGACCGTTCACCGCCGGAGAGCAGCGACAGGCGCTCGATCTTCTTGCCTGCCGGCTTGACCGCGACCTCGATGCCCGTGGTGAGCAGGTCGTCGGGGTTGGTCAGCGAGATGCTGCCTGTGCCTCCGGGGAACAGCACGGGGAACACTTCGGCGAATGCGGCCTTCGTGTCGTCGAAGGCGTCGCCGAAGATGACCTGCATCTTCTCGTCGAGCTCGTCGATGATCGCGAGGAGGTCCTTGCGCGTGTTGGTGAGGTCGGTGAGCTGCTCCGTGAGGAACGCGTGCCGCTGCTCGAGGGCGGCGAACTCCTCGAGGGCGAGGGGGTTCACACGACCGAGCTGGGCGAACTTCCGTTCCGCCTTCTCGAGGCGTCGTTGCTGCACAGCACGGTCGAACGGGATGCCGGCGGGTGCTGCGTCCTGCTCGTCGCCCTCAGGAGCATCCGACCCAGCCCGCGACGGCGCCTCTGCCTGCGGCTCGGTGCCGTCGGGCGGGACGGGGACGTCCGGGCCGTACTCGGCGACGAGGACGTCTTCGACCAGTCCGAGTTCGGAGCCGGCACGTTCGAGGAGGCTGGAGAGGTGGAGTTTCTTCTCGTAGATCTGGAGCTCGAGCCCGTGGACGTTCTCGGTGATCGCCTGCAGCCGCTCGCGGAGTGCTGCTTCGTCCCTGCGCAGCGCGACGAGTTCCGCGTTCTGGCTGGCGCGTTCCTGTTCGGCGCGTTCGAGGACGAGTTTCGCCTCGGCCACCGAGCGGTCGACCGAGGCGAGGACGGCGGGGAGGGCGTCTGCGACGCCAGTGGCTGCTTCGACCTGCCTGGCGCGGATCACGGCGCGTCTGGCCGCAGCCTCGGCCGCGAGCCGGTCGGCTTCCATCTGCGTGACGAGGTTGCGAGTACGTTCCTCCTCGGCGCGGACCCGTTCCCTCGCGGTCTCGAGTTGCAGGCGGGATTCGAGTTCGCGTTCGCGGGCAGCCTCGAGCTCGACGAGGAGCGATTCCCTGGCGCTGAGGTCGAGGATCGGCCTGGGCCTGGACTTGGCGGTGTCAAGGTCGGCTTTGGCCTTCGCCGCGGCGTTCTCGGCTTCGGTGACGGCGTCACCCGAGAGAGCGAACGCGGCGCTGAGCCGGTCGAACTCCGCTGCCGACGCCTCCACCTGGACGCGGGCCCGGTTGAGCCTTTCGGCCTGGGCTGCCACCTGCGAGTCGAACTCGCGAAGGGCACCGAGGGCATGCTTCGACTGTTCCTTCGCCGAGCTGAGGAGTCCGCGGTGCTCGGCCAGGTCGAAGCGGACCGTGTCGAGGAGTGATGTCACCTCTGCCAGGCGCTCGGCGGCAGCGTCGCGTTCGGCGAGGAGTTCGATGCGCCCCTGCTTGCCGCCTGACCCGCCGCGCAGAACGAACTCGGTCAGCACGTCTCCCGCCCGAGTGATGAGGGTGACCGGTCCGCCGAGTTTCGCCGCGGCGAGGGCGGGTGCAGCTGCCCGTGCCGCCTCGACGTCGTCGGCGATGGCGAGGAAATTCAGGATGCCGAGGATGCCGTCCGGCGCTGTGACCACGGAGGCAGCGGGGATGACCCCTGGCAACGATGGCCAGTCGACCGGCGTGCCTGCGGCATCGGCGATGACGATCTCGACGCGCCCGAGCTCGTTGGCGCGCGCGTGTTCGATGGCGCGCTCGGCGGCGGTGCGGTCGTCGGCGAGGACGGCGTCCGCGAGGGTGCCGAGCGCTGCGGCCACGGCGCTCTCGAATCCGGGCTGCACCGAAACCGAGTCCGCGACGACACCGCGGATGCCAGACAGGCCGGCGGCGACGAGGTCGGTGGACCCGTCCTTGATGTCGAGGGCCCTCGACAGGGCGCTCGTCTGCGCGGCGAGGGCGTCCCGCTCACGCTCGTGGCCGTGCAGCAGGTCGCGGAGACGCTCGATCTCCGCCTCGGCCTCGAACACGGCGGCCTGAGCGAGTTCGTAGGCTTCGTCGAGCCCGCTCTCCCCCGCGTCGACGTCGCCCGCGGACTCCTCGACCTCGTCGAGCTGCCGTTCGGCGGCCCGTCGCCGATCTGTTGCGGCGTCGAGGGCGTTCTCCTGTCGCAGCCGCTCACCGCGGACGGCAGCGAGCCGGGACGCGGCCGTGTCTGCCTGCCCTGACAGTTTCGTGATCTCGAGGTCATGGCGCGACACCAGCGCGCTCTGGGCGGCGATCTCACTGTCGACGGCGTCGAGCCGGCTGCGCGCCGATCGGGTGCCGGCCTGCGCGCTTGTCCACGCGGCCTCGGCGGTGCCGATCGTCTCCCTGAGCCGCGCGACTTCCGCCCTGGCATCGTCGACCATCGACCGGGTGACGCTGGGGCCGGCATCCTGGGCGTCGCCCTGCGAGCCGAGGAGCGCGAGCCTCTGGTTGGCGAGGGTGAACAGGTTGCGAAGGCGTTCCTGCGCGCTCTCGAGGGCGAAGCTGGTGCGCCTGGCGCCGTCGACGGCGTCTCCGACCTGCGCCTGTTCGATCCGCGCGATCCTGAGCTGTTTCTGCTCCAGCTGCTCCTGCAGCACGATGCGCTCGGTGTGACGTTCGCTCTCGGTGCGGCCGTGGTCGTCGAGCGCGCGGCGGAGCGTGACGACGTCGTCAGCGAGGATTCTCGCCCGGGCGTCGCGGACGATGGCGGCGATGGTCTGAGCCTCACGCGCGATCTCGGCCTGGTGCCCGAGCGGCTTCAGCTGCCGGCGGATCTCTCCGGCCAGGTCGCTCAGCCGGGTCAGGTTGGTCTGCATGGCGTCGAGCTTGCGGAGGGTCTTCTCCTTGCGGCGACGGTGTTTGAGGATGCCTGCGGCCTCCTCGATGAACCCGCGGCGCTCTTCGGGGCTGGCGCGGAGAACCGCGTCGAGCTGCCCCTGGCCGACGATGACGTGCATTTCACGGCCGAGACCGGAGTCGCTGAGCAGTTCCTGCACATCGAGCAGCCGGCAGTTCTCGCCGTTGATCGCGTAGTCGCTTCCGCCGTTGCGGAACAGGGTCCGCGAGATGGTGACCTCGGTGTACTCGATCGGCAGGGCGCCGTCGGAGTTGTCGATGGTGAGGATGACCTGTGCCCGGCCGAGAGGACCTCGAGTGGACGTGCCGGCGAAGATGACGTCTTCCATCTTGCCGCCGCGGAGCGTCTTGGCGCCCTGCTCCCCCATCACCCAGGCGAGGGCGTCGACAACGTTGGACTTGCCGGAGCCGTTCGGACCGACGACACACGTCACTCCGGGTTCGAAGGCGAATGTTGTCGGTTGCGCGAACGATTTGAAGCCCTTCAGCGTGAGGCTCTTCAAATACACCGCGGATTCCTTCCGTGTCGCGCCGGCCGCGCGAATCTCTGGACTACCGTACCGAAGGATGCCCGCTGCGGGGTTCAGCGACCCGCTATCGCCCCGGGAACCTGAGGCCCGCGCTGATTGTCGGATGTATTCGGTACGGTCGAGGCATGCAACAGAGCTCCAGACCGCCGGTCGTCCTTGAAGGTGTGACGCTGCTGGCCGACGATGTAGCCGCGATGGCTACGTTCTACCAACAAGGCCTCGGATTCGATGTCGCGGTGCGAGAGACGGACTATGTCGCTCTCGCCACCGCAGGCATCCGTCTGGCGATCTTCCGGCGGTCAGGGATGGGTGCGCACACCCGTGACCACGTGTCGTTCCGCGAGCCGCGCGGCGGCCAGGCGGTGGAGCTCAACTTCGAGTGCGCGACCCCCGACGACGTGCGTGCCCGGTTCACCGAGATGGTCGCACTCGGCGCCACGGCGATCGCGGAACCCACCGAACAGGACTGGGGTCACCTCACGGGATTCTTCGCAGACCCCGAGGGCAACATCCACTCGCTCTTTGCAACGATTTCTCGCTGACCTTCCTCTGGCAGCGGGCGGCGGCCTTCGCTAAGCTGGTCGGCTGTTCGAATCCGGGCGGCAGACACGACACCGCTGGAGCTGCCATGAACGCCGACACCGTCATCGACGGCCTGATCATCGACGAACTGCCGATCCCGGAGAGTCTGGACGCGCCGGGCGGCGCGGATTTCGCCGAGATGGTTGCCGTCCGTAACACCGTCGAGCAGGAGATCCTCGGAACCGACGACATCTCGCCGACCGCGAAGGAGCTGCTGGCGTTCTTCCGGGACCCGTTCGCTCCGAAACGCCTCTTCCTCGCTCGCGTGGGCGGGCGCATCGTCGGGCGCGCTGTGTACGAATGGCAGCCAGAGGAGGGCGCAACTGCGGCGTTCCTCGAGGTGGAGGTGGCGCGGGAGGCCAGGCGGAAGGGAGTCGGGACCGCCCTGCTCCGCGCTGTCGAGTCTTCGGCATCCGGTGACGGCCTGAAGGTGTACCAGTCGTGGAGCCTGCACCTCCCCCCGGTGAGCGACGACCTGCTCAGGCCACCGACCGGTTTCGGTGCGATCGACACGGACTCCCCTGCTGTCCGATTCGCCCTGACGAACGGGTACCGGATCGAGCAGGTCGGGCGGATGTCCCGCATCGACCTGCCCGTAGACCCTGCGCTGCTCGCGGCCAAACGTGCGGAGACCGCCGCGTACGCCGCGGACTATGACGTCGTGCAGTGGGTCGGCCCGTGCCCTGAGAAATGGCTCGGCGACATGGCCAGGCTGCACCAGCGCATGTCGACGGATGCCCCGTCAGCCGGGATCGAGTTCGCCGAGGAGCAATGGGACGAGAGCCGGGTGCGCAACCTCGACGACATGAACGAGGCAGGAGGCCGGCTGAATCTCACCTCGGCGGCGCTGCACGTACCGACGAACCAGCTCGTCGGCTACAGCGACATCGCTCTTCCGGAAGAGGAGGGTCGCCCCGCGACGCAGGAGGACACCCTCGTACTCAAGGAACACCGTGGCCACCGGCTGGGCATGCTCGTGAAGATCGCGAACCTCGAACTGCTGGGGCGGGTGTCGCCGTCAACACCGAGGATCACGACGTTCAACGCCGAGGAGAACCGCCCGATGCTCGACGTGAACGAGGCGGTCGGATTCGTGCCGACCGCGTACGAGGCGGCCTGGAAGAAGACCGTCTGACGCGTGCCGCGCGCGGGGCCAGCGCTCGACTCGGCGCAGACGAGCCACCTACTCACCCGTTCCGGACGCAGTCACCCCGCGCACCACGTGAGTGCGTCCGGAACGGGTGAGTGCGTCGACTGCGAGGACTACGCGGGTCAGCGGCGGCGCTGGCAGCGCGGGCAGAAGTGCGAGGAGCGGTTCATGAACTTCTCACGCCGGATCGGTGTCCCGCAGCGCGCGCACGGCTCCCCCTGACGCCCATAGGCGTTGAGGCTGTGGGCGAAGTACCCGGATGCTCCGTTGACGTTTACATACTGCGCGTCGAAGCTCGTCCCGCCCTCCGCAAGCGCCTTCGCCAGCACGGCCCGGACCTCGGCCAGCAGGAGGTCGGACCGCGCCCGCGAGAGGGACGACGCCTGCTGGTCGTAGTGGATCCGCGCCGCCCAGAGGGCTTCGTCCGCGTAGATGTTACCGATCCCCGACACGAGGGTCTGATCGAGCAGTGCCCGCTTCACCCCTGTCGCCTTGCGAGCGAGCAGCCGCAGGAATCGATCGGTGTCGAAAGCGGGATCCATCGGATCGCGGGCGATGTGCGCGACCTGGCTGGGCACGAGGGCCGGTCCGATCACGGCACCGGAGAACCCGCCGGGGAATCCGTCAGCGGTCGGGAGCATGAGGTCGACGGCCATCCCGCCGAAGATGCGCTGGTCGACGAAGTTGACGACGAGTTCGCCGTGGTCAGGCGACTCGATGCCGATCCGGATGCGCGTCAGCCGGTCGTCCATTCCCGGTTCGCGCAGCAGCATCTGCCCGCTCATCCCGAGGTGGGTGACGAGCGCCTGGCCGTTCTCGAGCGGGAACCAGAGGAACTTACCCCTGCGGACAGCAGCGGTGATGGTCTGCCCCATCAGGACGTCGGCGAAGATCCCGGATGCCGCGGCGTGGCGTTTGAGGGATCGCTGGTCGAGAACCTCGACGCCGCTGATCCGTGCGCCGGTGACGGCGGGTTCGAGGCCGGCACGGACGACCTCGACCTCAGGAAGCTCTGGCACTCAGCTCGGTCCACGCTGTGAGCGCCGCGGACATCTCGGCGTGTTTCTTGCTCGAGCCCTGACCGACAGCGGTGACGAGGTCGCCCACGGTGACGGTGGCGATGAAGACCCGATCGTGGTCAGGGCCTGAGCTCTCCATCGAGTACACCGGGGCAGGGGCGTGATGCGCTGCCGCCGCTTCCTGCAGGCTCGTCTTCGGGTCCATCGCCGCACCGAACCTGGCCGGGTCGGCGAGCAGGGGCTCCACGAGACGGAGGACGAGAGCGCTGGCGACGTCCAGGCCCTGGTCGAGGTAGACGGCGCCGATGAGTGCTTCCATCGTGTCGGCGAGGATCGACGCCTTCTCACGTCCACCCGTGAGTTCCTCACCCCGGCCGAGCCGGAGGTATGGTCCGAGGCCGATGGTGTGGGCGATCTCCGCCAGGGCGACCGTCGACACGACGCTCGCCCGCATCTTGGCGAGCGACCCTTCGGGGAGGTCGGGGTTCTCTCGGTACAGCTTCTGCGTGACCGACAGCCCGAGCACGGAGTCGCCGAGGAACTCGAGCCGCTCGTTGTGCGGGATGCCGCCGTTCTCGTACGCAAAGGAGCGGTGCGTGAGCGCATGCTCAAGCACCGCTGGATTAAGCGACACACCGAGGGTCGCCAGAAGCGGCCCTCGGTCTGTCAAGCTCTCTGCCATCCGGAATCGATGGAGTTCAGCGTGATCGCAGACTAGACGTCGGCGACCTTGCGGCCCTTGTACTCCATGAAGAGTGCGGTGCCGGCCGAGTCTTCGACAACCTTGGCGCGGTGCGGCAGGCTGTAGGTGACCTTGCCGTTTTCGACGGTCTTCACCAGGGTGGGCGCTTCGGCCTTCCACTGCGCACGGCGTGCACGGGTAGAGGCTCGTGACATTTTCCGCTTCGGAACAGCCATGACTTATCTCTCTTCTTTGCTTACAGCATCCGAGTTGTCGGAGCCTGGGTCTGGGGAGAACCCGGCGAGCGCAGACCAGCGAGGATCGACGATCTCTTGGGGTTTTCGGTCCGGGTTTTCTGCCAGCCGCTCGCCGGTCTCGGGGTCGAGTCCGGGGCAATCTGGCTGGCATACCGGCTGAAACGGCAGTGACAAAACCACTGCATCTCTGATCAGAGGTTCAAGATCCACGTGGTCATCGTGAACTTCGTAGTCAGAGGCTTCATCACCAGAGTACGCGAAAAGTTCCTGAAACTCGACTTCGACGCTCTGCTCCATGTCGATCAGGCATCTCCCGCACACGCCGGAGGCGACGGTGTCGATCTGCGCGGTGACGAGGACACCCTCGTGGACCGACTCCAGCCGGACGTGCTCGTGGATCGGCGTGCCCTCCTGGACCGCAACGAGTCCCTCGCCGAACTGTTCGGGTGCGTTAACGACGAGGTCGTGCTCACGCATCTCTCCGGGGTGCCGTACGAGGTCGCGCATATTGATCGCGAACGGCAGTTTCTTGTATTTACTCACACCCACGATTCTATCGTCGGGATGCGCCCTCACCTGCGTGCGCGCTGAATCCGACGGGGTCAGGCGGGCACTGGGCGCTTGCTCTCCCTCACCGGAGACAACACGGATGCTGGCGCGCACGTCGCGCGCACCCGGTCGCCGATCCCCGCGCTGCGTCTGACCGCGGCGCTGATGAGCTCGGTCGTGTCCGCGAAGCCGCGCCCGATGATGGCGGCGTCCGGGCGGTTCGGGTCGGCGAACCGCACGTGTTCGACGGCGTCGAGGAGCTCCGCGAGGGCGTCCCGCTCCCGCGTGGTCGTTGCCGCGCGTTCGGCGAGCACCCCAGCGAACGCCCGCGGCGTGTCGACCTCGCTCACCGGGATGCCGTGGTCCTGGGCGGCGTCCGAGATCTCGCGCCAGGCGACGAGCGGGCTCGCGCGACCCGATCGCAGGGCGCGGAGTCTGCTCCGCCGTCTCGCTGCGCGCAGGAGCGCAGGAGCACTCAGGATCAGCAGGAGGACGAGCGCCGCACCGGCCAGCACACCGGGAGACGGCGGCTCCGACGTTCCCCCGCCGGTCGACGATGTCGTGGTCTCGGGGGCGGCAGGGGCCTGTTCCGCCTGCTCACGCTGGCTCACGCCGAGGTCGCCGGGGTCCCTGCCATCCGCGCCGCTCGTCTCGGCCCTGGCGTATGCGGGGACGACGCCGCGGCCTGGCGTCGGCTCGAACGGTACCCAGCCGACTCCCGAGAAGTACAGCTCAGGCCAGGCGTGCAGGTCGTCAGTGCCCACCGTGTAGGTCGACCGGGTGTCCGCGCCGACGACCCGGTCACCGGGCAGGTAGCCGAGCGAGATCCGGGCGGGAATGCCCGCCATCCTGGCCATGATCGCCATGGCGGAGGAGAAGTGCACGCAGTAACCGCTCTTCTTCTCCAGGAACTCCGCAATCACCGCGAATCCGTCGCCGTCGTATCCATCGTCGACCGGCGCCTCCACCGAATAGAGGAACGGTGTGTTCCTGAGGTACTGCTGGATGGCGAACGCCCTGTCGTAGGCGTTGGTGCTCTCGGCGGTGACCTCGAGAAGGGTCTCGGTGATGATCGGTGGAATCTCCTCGGGCAATTCGAGGAACGTGTCGACGCGCTCGGGGAACGACGGCTGGGCCGCGATCAACTGCTCCCTGGTCGGCTGGATCAGCACGCTCTCGGCGATGTAGCTCTGCCCGCTCGCACTGGACAGCCTGCTCGACAGGGTGAGCCCGTCGGTGTCCCACATCCAGCGCCCGTCAACACCCACCACCCTGACGCTCGGGAACGGAACGGGGAGCCACGGCGCCACCATGCCGTCGACCTGGATGGTGGTGGTGGTCGGATCGGTCGCGATCTCATCGGACAACCCGGGAACGGAGAGCAGGGTGTCCGCTTCGTTCACCCGCCGATTGCGATCCGACCCCGCGCTCCAGGTGGTCCCGTTGAACTCGTCGAGGGTGAGCAGTCGGAAGTACAGCGACTGATCCGTCGTCGTCGAATAGGAGAACTGCTGTGCGCCTCCCGGACGGCGAAGATCCTTGCCGAGATCGACAAGCGGGCTCACGCCGCGACCGAACACCGATCCGCCGCTGGACGCCAGCAGGCTCTCCCCGTTGAACCCCGGGGCGGCCGCGGCGAACACGAGCGAGCCGATCACGGCGATCGCGCCGATACCGAGCATCCCGCCTGGTCGCTGGTCGGAGACGCGCCGCACCCGGGTATCCGCCCACAACACCAGCAGGTACGAGGCTCCGCAGACGGCGAGGGCCAGGAGGTTGATGTCGCCCTGGACGAAGCCCGGGACGAGGGCGATGGCGACGGCGGGGATACCGACGAATGCCGGCATCCGTGCTGCGACACCCACGGCGTCGAGCAGCAATGCGAAAGCACCCGCTCCGACCGCGAGCACGAAACGGATGCCGAGGTCCGCCTCGGCCGGAGTGCCCTGCCTGGCGATCGACCGCATCCCGTCCCTGCCGAGTTCACCGAAGACGTCGATGGTGTCGAACGTCGGGATGACGAGAGCGAAGGAGTCCTCAGGCGCGAAGAAGAGCACGAGAAGAGCGAGCCAGACGACGGTCGCGATGAGGGTGGCGACCCACGTCCTGGCGCCGATCGACCGGGCTGCTGCTGCCGAGCACAGCACGACGGCACCGAGCATGGCGACGCTCAGCCACCATGCTGCGCCGTCGAGGAGCGGGCTGAGCGTCGATACGGTGACGACGTAGAAAAGGATGAGCGCTGAGGTGAGACCCCAGAGCCGGTGTGCCTGTTCCCTCCGCGCCATGAGGTCCACCTGCGCACGGGTCCTGCGGGGAGCGCTGGGCCGCGTGGCCGGGCGCTGCGGGCTAACGACGACCATGGCTCGCCGCCCTCTCCGCCGCCGCCGAGTCGCCGAATGCCACGCGGGTCCACGCCGCCTCGACTGTGGTGCGCTCGTCGAACAACGCGGCGCGCCAGCCGGCATCCGCCATTGTCCTGACCTCGTCGAATCGTGGTTTCCCCGTGGTCTCTGCGCGGGTGAGGAAGACGACGGCGGGGTCCGCGTTCACCTTCGTCGACACGAGGCGCCGGGCGCCGAGCGGCGACAGCCGGCCGACGACCGCGAAGACGGGCATGACCTTGCCGGTGCGGCGGATGACGGGGCGCAGCCCGACGCTGAGATCGTAGAGGTCGGAGACAGCGAAACGTTCCGTCTCGGCGAGGGTCTCGAGGAGCCCTCCGGCCTCGCCAGGGGCGAAGCGGGAGATGCGGTACGGGATCGTGCCGTCGGTGAACGGAACGGCATCCGTCGCGGTCTCCACGAGGGAGACGACGTAGCCTGAGTCCAGGAGATGGATGCCGAGGGATGCCGTCAGCTCGACCATGCGTTCGAAGTGCGCGTCTGAGACGGCCCCTGCGACCTCGTTCTTCGCCGGAATTGCCGTGTCGAGGAGGAGAACGGCCTCCGGGTCGCCTTCCTGTTCCTCCTGGCGCACCATGAGCTCACCGCGCCTGGCGGTCTGGCGCCAGTGCACGCGACGGAGCGGGTCCCCTGGCCGGTACTCCCTGGCGATGAGTTCGTCGGCCCGCTGTGTGGCGAAGTGATTGAGTTCGTGCTGCACGCCATCGCCGCTCGAGGACCGCAGGCCGGCGTCGGTAAGGACTGTGACGCGGGGCGTGACCGTGAAAACGCTCGGGTCGGCGATCCGCCGCTCTGTGGTGACGAGGCCGAACGGGTCACCGTGTGTCACGCGGAACGGGCCGATCTCGAACCGCCCGCGGTGCGACGACCGCAGTTCGTATTCGAGGATCGCGCGATAGCCGCGCACCGTCCCTGGCAGACGCCTCGGCAGTTCGCCACTCGGTGTGCGGGCGAACACCGGAGGAGCCTCATCGCGCCAGGAGGCGATCGCTGCGACGTCCTCGTCGCGGGTCTGGACCGTTGTTCTGACGATCGCAGGCTCCCCCACCGAAACCGAGCCGGGCGTGAACGTCCGCGTGGCGGTGAGTCGCGGCCGGTGGGTGCGCACGTAGACGGCGGACCCGGCGAACAGGAGGATGAGGAACAGGAAGAGGAAGAGGCCTTCCTTCCTGTCGACGAGCGTGGCTGCCACCAGCACGCCAGTGGCCACGGCGACCACACCCCAGCCCCGAGCCGTCGGTCTGACGGCTCGGAATCTGCCGGGCTGCGGCGCGCGCACGGTGGCTACCTCGGGTTCGGTGTGGTGGGCGGGACGACCGCCTGATCGATGATGCCGCGGATGAGGTCCGCGATGAGTTCGTCACCGTGCTGGTGGTGACCGAGCGCCCGGCTCGTCGGCATGAGCCGGTGACCGAGGACGGGAAGTGCGAGTTCGTCGATGTCGTCGGGGAGCACGAAGTCCCGTCCGGCGACGAGAGCGAGGCCCTTCGCAGCACGGACCAGTTGCAGGGTCGCACGGGGACTCGCCCCGAGGCGG
Source organism: Mycetocola sp. Y171 (assembly GCF_056713165.1). NCBI lineage: Bacteria > Bacillati > Actinomycetota > Actinomycetes > Micrococcales > Microbacteriaceae > Mycetocola > Mycetocola sp. Y171. The sequence continues at coordinate 546,151 of NZ_JBWYGX010000002.1, read as the reverse complement.
AGGTCGGGGTGGCTGCGCGTGGCGCGGACGATGCCCACCGCGTACTCCTTGACGCTCGGTGAGACGTAGACGTTGCGCACGGAGACCATCATGCGCTGCAACGACGCAGCCGAGACGACCGGCTCGAGGGTCGACAGAGGGTTCGATGTGTCGCGGGTCGTGAGCATGCTCAGCTCGGATCCCTCGTCCGGGTATCCCATGGAGATCCGCGCCATGAACCGGTCGCGCTGGGCCTCAGGGAGCGCGTACGTCCCCTCCATCTCGATCGGGTTCTGGGTGGCGATCACGGTGAACGGGCTCGACAGCGGGTAGGTGGAGCCGTCGACGGTGACCTGGCGTTCCTCCATGCATTCGAGGAGCGCTGACTGGGTCTTCGGCGACGCACGGTTGATCTCGTCGCCGATGACGATGTTCGCGAACACGGCTCCCGGTTTGAACTCGAACCGGCGGTCGGCCTGGTTGTAGACCGAGATTCCGGTGACGTCGCTGGGCAGCAGGTCGGGGGTGAACTGGATCCGCGACACCGTCGCATGCACCGATTTCGCCAGAGCCTTGGCGAGCATCGTCTTGCCCACACCGGGGACGTCCTCGATGAGCAGGTGCCCTTCGGAGAGCAGGACCGTGAGGGCGGTGCGCACGGCGTCACGCTTGCCGTCGATCACCGACTCGACGTTGCGGATGATGTCCCCAGCCAGCCGGTGGGCCTCGGTCGTCGGCAGCCCGTCGACGCTTGGCGCGAAAGCCGATGAGCCGTCGGTCGGGGCGTGGGTGGGCAGGCTGGTCATGATCGCTGGAGGAATCGGGCCACTGCCGGCGGAACGTAAGGCGAGACATCGCCTCCGAGCGACGACACCTGTCTCACCAGCGAGCTGGAGACGTGGGCGTGGGCGGGGTCTGGAAGCATGAAGATCGTCTCCACTCCTGCGAGGTGCCTGTTGACGATCGCCATCGGTGTTTCGTAGGCGACATCGACCTGCGATCGAATGCCCTTCACGAGAACGGATGCTCCGACATCTGTCGCGTAGTCGACGAGGAGTCCGACGTTCCAGGAGGCGATGACGATGTTGCCGGGAGAACCGGCATCCTCGATCGACTTCTCCAGGAGCGAGACACGCTCGGCGATCGGCAGGAGCGCCGTCTTGGCCGGGTTGTGCACGACGAGGACATGGAGCTCGTCGAAGAGCCCTGCGGCGCGCTGGATGACATCCATGTGCCCCAGGGTGACGGGGTCGAACGAGCCCGGAACGACGGCGATCCTCTGCATTGCTCAAGCCTAGCGGGAGCACCAATCCCGCGGCCACGACAGACAGAAAACGGTCAGGCTTGGAAACCGCCCGTCAACGGCCCGATTTCGTCAGTTCTTCGACAGCGCGGCTCGCGCCGAGGCGTCGACGCGCTGCTCGAGGGCGGCGCGGAGCGCCGGGTGATCCGACAGCGCCGGGTCGGCGTCGAGCACCGCGGACGCCTCCGACCTGGCCCTGGCGATGAGGTCGGCGTCGTGGACGACCCGGAGAAGCTTGAGAGACGACCGCCCGCCGGACTGGGCGCTGCCGAGGACGTCGCCCTCTTGCCGCAGTTCCAAATCCACCTGGGCGAGCTCGAAACCGTCGAGTGTCGCCGCCACGGCGTCGACGCGTTCCCGCGCGATGCTTCCCGGCTCCGCTGCCGTCACCAGCAGGCACAGGCCCGGAAGGCTTCCGCGCCCGACCCGGCCGCGCAACTGGTGCAGCTGCGACACGCCGAAGCGGTCGGCGTCGAGCACGACCATGGCGGAGGCGTTGGGGACGTCCACCCCGACCTCGATGACCGTCGTGGCCACGAGGATGTCGATACCCCCCGAAGCGAAGAGCCGCATCACGGCATCCTTCTCGTCACTGGGCATCCGGCCGTGGAGTGCGGCGATGCGCAGCGAACGGGTGGCTTCCGTGGCCGCGAGTTCGGCGACGGTGCCGACGACGGTCGCGCGCTGCCGCTCCTGTGCGCCTTCCGTGGCGGGCGGTCCGTCGTCGACGGCGCTCTCCCCGTCGTCCTCAGGCTGCCCGACGTCGATGGCCGGGCAGACGACGAAGGCCTGCCGCCCGGCGGCGACCTCCTCTGACACGCGCGTCCAGACCCGGTGGATCCACGCCGGGTGGTCGACGAGACCGACGACGAACGAGTCGATTCCCGCCCGCCCGGCCGGCAGCTCACGGATGGTGCTCACGTCGAGGTCTCCGAAGACGGTCATGGCGACCGTTCGCGGGATCGGAGTCGCCGTCAGCACGAGCACGTGCGGCGGCTTGTGACCCTTCTGCCTGAGCGCCTCACGCTGTTCGACGCCGAACCTGTGCTGCTCGTCGACGACGACAAGGCCGAGGTCGAAGAAAGTCACGTTCTCGCTGAGAAGCGCGTGGGTGCCGATCACGATCTTCGCCTGGCCGCTGACGATCCGGAGCATGGCCCGTTTGCGCTCCGCTGTCGGCAGCTGCCCGGTGAGGAGGGTCGGCATGAGGGTGGCGGCGAGATCGGGTCCGAGCGACCGCACGATGGAGCGGAGGTGCTGGGCGGCGAGCACTTCCGTCGGCGCGAGAAGGGCGGCCTGCCCGCCGGAATCCGCGACGGCCAGCATGGCGCGGAGGGCGACGAGGGTCTTCCCGGAGCCTACCTCCCCCTGTACCAGCCGGTTCATCGGGACGGGGTCGGCGATGTCTCCGGCGATCTCGGCGCCGACGAGCTGCTGGTCGCCGGTGAGATCGAACGGCAGCGCTGCGTCGAAGCGTTCGAGGAATCCGCCCGGCGTCGGCACTCGTGGGGTCGTCTCTTCGAAGCGTGCGATCTGCCGCTGCTGGAGCAGGGCGGCCTGCAGGAGGAACGCCTCCCGGTGACGGAGGGTGTCGCGGGCGACGTGCGCGTCTGCATCCGTTTCCGGGCGATGGATGCGTTCGATCGCCTCGCGGTAGCCGAGGAGGTTCTCGCGTTTGCGGACGGCGTCCGGCAACGGGTCAGGGAGCTCGCCGAGGCCGTCGAGAACGATGGCCATGGCCTTCGCGACCTGCCAGCTGGCCACACTCGCCGTTGCCGGGTAGATCGGGATCGGTGTCAGGGCCCACTTGCGTGCGGCTTCTGCACTCGTGCCCTGCTCCGCCGCTTCGAAGAGTTCGTAGTCGGGATGCGCCAGCTGGAGGGCGCCCTTGTAGTCGCCGACCTTGCCGGCGAAGATTCCGCGGACGCCAGGCGCGAGCTCCTTGGCCCGCCAGGCCTGGTTGAAGAAGGTGAGGATGAGGATGCCCTGGCCGTCGGTGATGCGGACCTCGAGGATCGATCCCCGCCTGGCCTTCATCGGCCGCTCGCGTACGTCGACGACCTCGGCGACGATGGTGACGCTTTCACCGACCGGGATACGGCTGAGCGCGGTGAGTTCGCCCCTGCTGGCGTACCGGCGCGGGTAGTGCTCGAGGAAGTCTCCGACGGTGACGACGCCGAATGCACGCTGGAACGCCGCGGCCGTCCTGCCGCCGAGCACGCCGTCGAGCTTCATGGCGGTGGCGTCGATCGGCATACGTCGAGTCTAGGCACCGCCGCCGACGCAGGAGGCTGCACCGGTACTGTTGAGCGGTGACGAGAATCGTGTCCGGGTTTGCCGGCTCCCTGACGCTGAAAGTGCCGAAGTCGGGCACCAGGCCCACCAGCGACCAGGTGCGAGAGGCGATGTTCTCCGCCCTCGAGGCACGCGACGCCATCGACGGGGCACAGGTGCTCGACCTCTACGCCGGGTCCGGTGCCCTCGGCCTCGAAGCGGCGAGCAGGGGTGCCGTCGAAGTGGTCCTGGTCGAACGGGCCGCCCCTGCTGCTGCCGTGTGCCGCGAGAACGCGCGCGCCGTGCAGAAGGCGGCTCCAGGCAAGCTGCTGGTCACCGTCGCCCCGCGTTCGGTGCAGAGTTACCTGGACTCGGCGGTCGGAACGTTCGACCTCGTCTTCCTCGACCCGCCGTACGACCTGCCTGAGCGCGAACTGTCGTCCAACCTCGCCGCGCTCCCTCGCGTGCTCTCGGAACACGCCCTCGTCGTGGTCGAGCGGAGCACCCGGTCGCCTGAGCCGACCTGGCCTGAAGATCTCACCCCGTTGCGCTCGAAGAAGTACGGCGAGACGACGGTGTGGTGGGCAGAGCCCACGCACGAGGAGTAACGCCGCCCGCCCTGCTGGTCGCCTTCGAAGGGCTGCCCGGGCCCCCGGCGAACGACCACTCGGACCCACCCGAACACGACAAAGGATGCGACCGCAGGCGCGGATCGCGATTCGCCACGATTCGTCGTCCACTGCGCGCCTGGAGGACACGTTGTGGCGACCCGCGCACGCTGACGACGCGTTGTGGAATCTCGAGCGCACACGGGCGTCAGAAACACCGGCCCGCCGCAGGCGCCTAGCCCGCGCGGCCGTCCCAGCCGACGTACGGGTCCCAGCCGAGCACCCCGGCGATCTCTTCGCCGTCGAGGGTCACTCCGCTGCCGTTGACGACGCTGCCGATCACCCGGAATGTATCAGGGAGCGTGGCTTCGGCAGGGAACGTGGCGAGTAGCGCGTGGTCCTCCCCACCCCGCAGCGCGGACTCCGGATCCTCGCCGAGCGCGGACGCCCACAGGTCGACACAAACGCCGCTCGCTGAGGCCAGGCGTCCGGCGTCGAGGGCGAGTCCGTCCGACACGTCGAGCATGGCGGTCGCGCCCGCGACGGCGGCATCCACGCCGGACGAGATCGGCGGTTCAGGGGCCAGTTGAGCCCCGACGAGGCCCGGCTCGCTCTCGCGCAGCCGGGCGGCCGCCTCACGATCCGGGATGCCGTCGGCGTCGACCCCGCGCTCGAACAGCAGGCGGAGCCCGGCAGCGGCATGACCGGCCTTCCCGGCCAGCGCGACAACGTCCCCGACTGCCGCGCCAGACCTGAGCACCGGGGCGCGCCCATCGAGGTCGCCGAACGCCGTCACGGCGATGGTGAGCGTGTCGGAGACGGAGAGGTCTCCCCCGACCACGCCGCAGCCCGGTGCGAGCTGCGCGCAGGCATCCCTCAGTCCGGCGGAGATTCCCTCGAGAACGCCGACCGGCGTCTCTGGGGTGGCCGCGATCGCGACGACGAGCGCCGTCGGCCGAGCACCCATGGCGGCCACGTCGGCGAGGTTGGATACCGCGGCCTTCCAGCCGAGATCGTGCGGTTCCGACCAGGCGAGTCTGAAGTCAGGGCCGTGGATCATCATGTCGGTCGTGACGACGTAGCGTCCGTCGGGCGCGGCGACGACGGCCGCATCGTCACCAGGGCCAAGCAGCTGGGCCGACGAGGTGGGCAGTAGGGGGAAGATCCGCCGGAGGATGGCCGACTCGTGCACCTCGTGCACGGTATCGGCGCCTGGGGCTGCCGCCGGCCGCTCACCGCTTTCTGTCATGCGTTCAACGGTAGCCTGAGAGTGATGTCTCCCCGCACCGTGCTTCTCCGTTCCCTCGCCCGCACGACCGTCCTCGTCGCTGTCGCCACCACGCTCCTCACCGGCTGCGCCCAGGCGGTTCCGCTGTCCGCTGCTGACGACGCGAACAACCCGGCGTGCGCGGACGTCACCGTGCGACTGCCTGAGGTCGTCGCCGAGAAACCGCAGCGCGAGACGGCCGCACAGGCGACCGGCGCATGGGGCGACCCCGCAGCGGTGATCCTGCACTGCGGGGTCGCCGTTCCGGGTCCGACCACCGACGCGTGCATCTCGCTCAACGGTGTCGACTGGATCGCCGACGAGTCCGAAGCCGCAGACGACACTTACCGCTACACGACGTACGGCCGCGACCCCGCGATCGAAGTCGTGATCAACGCGGATGCCGCAACAGGCGGCGTCTCAGGGACGACGGCACTGATCGACCTGACCGCCGCCGTGCAGGCGGTCCCGGCCACATCGGCGTGCGTCGGCGCCGAAGACCTCCTCGAGCCGGAATCAGCCGACTAGCACCGCGGCCGCCGGGCGACGCGCTGCAGCGACCTCGAGCAGTTCGGTGATGAGGTCTTCGTAGCTCAGCCCCGACTTGATCCAGCAGGTGGGGAACATCGAGATCGGCGTGAATCCGGGCATCGTGTTGACCTCGTTGACGATGATGCGGCCGTCTGCGGTGAGGAAGAAGTCCACCCGGGCCAGCCCCTCGGCACCGATCGCGTCGAACGCGCGGATCGCGACGCCTTGCACGCGCGCGAGTTCGTCAGCAGAGAGGTCTGCGGGGCAGACGAGGTCGATGCCAGGGGCGTCGAGGTACTTGGCGTCGAAGTCGTAGAACTCACGACCGCTCAGCACGATCTCACCGGCGACGGATGCCCGTGCGGGCTCCCCAGGACGACCGCCGAGGACGGCGATCTCGACTTCACGCCCAGGCACACCGGCCTCGATGAGCACCTTGGAGTCCTCGGCGAGAGCGACGCGCATCGCGGCATCCAGTTCCGAGACATCTGACACGCGGCTGACGCCGACACTGGAGCCGGCGCGGGCAGGCTTGACGAAGACGGGGGTTCCCAGCGCCTCGAGGGCCTCAGCGGCCACCTCGGGTCGCGCCAGGTACTCGCTGTCGCTCACGGTGCGCCACGGCGCAACGGCGATTCCTGCGTGTTCGAGCACGGTCTTGGTGAAGTGCTTGTCCATCCCGAGCGCAGACGCGAGGACGCCGCTGCCGACATAGGGGTAGCCGACGAGCTCGAGCATCCCCTGCAGGGTGCCGTCCTCGCCGAACGGCCCGTGGAGGATGGGGAACACGATGTCAGGGCTGCCGAGAGACCGCTCAACACCGTCCACGTCTGTGACACGGAGTTCGCGGGAACGGATGCTGTCAGGCCAGCGCACCCGGCTGCCGTTGTCGACGACTTCTGGGAGCCTGGCAGGGTCGAGCGCGAATTTCGCCGGGTCGTCCTGCTCGAGCACGAAAGCGCCGTCACGGGTGATCCCGACAGGGATCACGTCGAAGCGGCTGCGATCAATTGCTTTGAGGACTCCGCCCGCCGTCGCGCAGCTGATCGAATGCTCGCTTGATCGACCTCCAAACAACACCACCACCAGGCGCTTCTGCGTCATCGTTCGTCCTTTCGCCTTGCGGCTCGTCGCTGTCTGTCGTGAGGTGAGGTGCAATGTCTTTGGGGTCGAGGGTGCCGTCGAGCACCTGTTTGACCTGCTCGACGATCGGCATCTCCACGCCGATCGACCTGGCGAGTTCGAGCACGGGCGCGACGGATGCGAGGCCCTCCGCGGTCTGCTGCATCTGCTTCACCACCGCCGAGTAGCTGTAGCCCTGACCGAGAAGCCTGCCGGCCGTGTTGTTGCGTGACAGAGGCGACTGGCAGGTGGCGATGAGGTCGCCGAGTCCGGCCAGCCCTGCGAGGGTTTCGGCCTGCGCGCCCTGGGCCACCGCGAAGTCTGTCATCTCGACGAGACCACGGGTGATGATCGACGCCTTGGTGTTCTCGCCGTAGCCGACGCCGTCGACGATGCCGATGGCCACGGCGATGAGGTTCTTGAGCACACCGCCGAATTCGGTGCCGATGACATCCGTGTTGACGAACGTGCGGAAGTAGCGGTTGCGGGCGAGCAGAGCGACGGCCTGGGCGGTCTCCAGGCTCACCGAGGAGACCACGGCGGCCGTGGGCTGTTCCCTGGCGATCTCGAGCGCGAGGTTCGGACCGGATGCCACGGCGATGCGCGTCGGGTCGATGTCGAGACCCTGCCGGATCACCTCACTCATCCGCAGTCCCGAACGCTTCTCGACGCCCTTCATCAGCGACACGACGATGGTCTCAGGCCCGATGAACGGTCGGATCGCGACGAGGTTGTCCCGGAGCGACTGGCTCGGGACGGCGATGAACACCTGCTGGGCGCCGTGCAGGGCCTCGGACAGGTTCGACGTCGCCGTGAGGTTCGCAGGCAGGTGGATGCCAGGCAGGTAGTCGCTGTTGCGGTGCTGCTTGGCGATCTCCCTTGCGAGCTCCGGTCGACGGGCCCACATGGTGACGTTGGCGCCGCCGTCGGCGAGGATCTTTCCGAAAGTGGTGCCCCAGCTGCCGGTCCCGAGCACGGCGACGCGCGCCGGTGCTGTCAGTCGTCGGCTCAAAATCGACCCGTGTCCTTCTGGTTGTGCTTGCTCGGGTCCCAGGGCTCGGCGGGTGCCTTCTCGCCGCGGAGGTCTTCGAGCAGAGCCGTGATCTCGGTCATGACGACAGCGGTCGCCTCGGTGAGGGTGGCCGCGTCGAGTGGACGGTCGGCGAATGCCGAGAGGTCGACGGGGTCGCCGACCTTGACGCGGATCTCCTTCGGCGGGAAGAAGCTGATCTTGCGTGAGTATCGCGCCATCACTTTGTCTGTGCCCCAGTGAGCGATCGGAGTGATGGGGATGCCGTGGGTGAGCGCCACCCGCACGGCACCGGTCTTGCCGCGCATCGGCCACATGTCTGGGTCGCGGGTGAGCGAGCCCTCCGGGTAGATGACGACGCCCTGACCCTTCTCGACGAGCACTCCGCCGGCGCGAACGGGATCGTTCCCCCGCGTCGTCCCGGCCCGCTCGACAGGGATCTGGCCTGACTTCGTCAGCAACCAGCCGATGACGGGAACCTTGAACAGCCCGGCCTTCGCCATGAACCGGGGCTGCCTGCCCATCTTCCAGACGGCGACGCCGATCACGATCGGGTCGATCTCACTGAAATGATTCGGAGCGAGCACGAACGGGCCGTCGATGGGCAGCTTGTGCCCGTCCGTGATCCGAACCTTCATCATCAATCCGGCAGGCGGGAGTGCGATGCACGCCAACAGCCAGTAGATCGAGGGCCTGGTCTTCTCGTGGCTCGCCCTCCTGCGCTTCTGCGTCGTGGTCACCCGCGCATCAACCTTCGAGAACGAAGTCGGCTCCCAGCTGCTCCAGCTTGGTGATGAACTTCTCGTAACCGCGGCTGATGATGCCGACGTTCGAGACCCTCGAGGTTCCCTCCGCACTCAGGGCCGCGATGAGGTGGGAGAAGCCACCGCGCAGGTCAGGAACGACGATGTCGGCGCCGTGCAGGTGGGTCGGACCGGAGATGACGGCCGAGTGGTTGAAGTTCCGCTGTCCGAACCGGCAGGCCTGGCCTCCCAGGCACTCCTTGTGCACCTGGATGGTCGCGCCCATCTCGACGAGAGCGTCGACGAACCCGAAACGCTGTTCGTAGACGGTCTCGTGGACGATGGAGACACCCTTCGCCTTGGTCAGCGCGACGACGAGAGGCTGCTGCCAGTCGGTCATGAAGCCGGGGTGCACGTCGGTCTCGATGATGACCGGGTTCAGCTCGGTTCCCGGGTGGTAGAACCGGATGCCGTCGTCAGCGATGTCGAACTTGCCGCCGACCTTGCGGAAGACGTTGAGGAAGGTGAGCATCTCCGGCTGACGGGCGCCGCCGACGAAGATGTCTCCCTCGGTGGCGAGTGCGGCTGCGGCCCAGCTGGCGGCCTCGTTGCGGTCGAAGAGCGCGGTGTGCGAGTACCCCTCGAGGCGGGCGACACCCTCGATGCGGATGACGCGGTCGGTGTCGACCGTGATGATCGCACCCATCTTCTGCAGGATGTTGATGAGATCCATGATCTCGGGCTCGATCGCCGCGCCGCGGAGTTCGGTGATGCCCTCGGCACGGACGGCGGTGAGCAGGACCTGCTCGGTCGCCCCGACGCTCGGGTACGGCAGGTGCACTTTGGTGCCCTTGAGCCCGTTCGGCGCGGTCATCTTGATGCCGCTGGGCAGCTTGTCGACAACGGCGCCGAACTGGCGGAGAACCTCGAGGTGGTAGTCGATCGGGCGGTCGCCGATGCGGCATCCGCCGAGGTCGGGGATGAACGCCTCGCCGAGACGGTGCAGCAGTGGACCGCAGAACAGGATCGGGATCCTGCTCGAACCCGCGTGCGCGTCGATGTCGGCCATGTGGGCGCTCTCGACGTTGGACGGGTCGAGGTGCAGCACACCGTCTTCGTCACTGGTGACCTTGACGCCGTGGACGTCGAGGAGGCCGCGGACGACACGGACGTCGCTGATGTCTGGCACGTCGCGCAGAACGCTGGGGGTCTCACCGAGGATCGCTGCGACCATGGCCTTGGTGACCAGGTTCTTCGCGCCCTTCAGTTCGATGCGGCCGCGGAGCGGACGTCCACCGTGAATGGTGATTGTGTCGCCTGTGAGGCCCACGCTGGCTCCTGCCCGTGATGCGTCCTGAAGAAGTGAAGTCAAATGAATTACCTGCGCTGCCTGTTACTTGATCGGAAGAGCCCTGGGTCTCCAGGACTCTCGTGCGGCCTCGAACCGGGTGATTTGCGCTTCGTTACGCAGGGTGAGACCGATGTCGTCGAGGCCTTCGAGGAGCCGCCACCTAGTGTAATCATCGATCTCGAATGAAACCGTGAGGTCACCTATAGTGGCCGTCTGTGCAACCAGATCCACCGTGATCTCTATTCCCGGCTGCTCGTCGATCTTCGCCCAGATCTTTTTCGTGTCCTCTTCGGAGATCTGCGCGGCCAGCAGGCCCTGCTTGCCCGAATTGCCCCGGAAGATGTCGCCGAAACGCGGGCTCAGGATGACCTGGAACCCGAAGTCCCTGAGCGCCCAGACGGCGTGTTCACGAGACGAACCTGTGCCGAAATCCTGGCCGGCGACGAGGACTTTGGCGCCCTGGAACGGGGGCTGGTTGAGCACGAAGTCGGGATCCTGCCTCCACGCGGCGAAGAGGGCATCCTCGAAGCCGGTCTTGGTCACCCGCTTGAGGTAGACGGCGGGGATGATCTGGTCGGTGTCGACATTCGACCGGGTGAGCGGCGCGGCGATACCGGTGACTGTGGTGAATTTCTCCATGGTCAGTTCGCTCCTTCGAGGTCGGCGGGGCTCGACAGGGTGCCGCGGATCGCCGTCGCCGCTGCGACCAGCGGTGAGACGAGGTGGGTGCGTCCGCCCTTGCCCTGGCGGCCTTCGAAGTTACGGTTGCTCGTCGATGCGCATCGCTCCCCCGGGGCCAGCTGGTCCGGGTTCATTCCCAGGCACATCGAGCAGCCGGCGAAGCGCCACTCGGCGCCGAAATCGGTGATGATCTTGTCGAGGCCCTCTGCCTCCGCCTCGATCCGCACGCGGGCCGAGCCCGGCACGACCATGACACGAACACCGTCGGCCTTCTTCTTGCCTTCGATGACCGAGGCGAACGCCCTGAGGTCCTCGATCCGGCTGTTCGTGCACGAGCCCATGAACACGGCGTCGACGGGGATCTGCTTCATCGGCGTGCCCGCCGTGAGGTTCATGTATTCGAGGGCGCGCTCGGCTGCTGCGCGTTCGTTCGGGTCTGCGATGTCGTGCGGGTTCGGGACGGCGTCGCTGAGCGAGACACCCTGCCCGGGGTTGGTTCCCCAGGTCACGAACGGATCGAGCGTGTCAGCGTCGAGGAACACTTCGGCGTCGAACGTCGCGCCCTCGTCAGTGGGCAGGGTGTCCCAGTAGGCCACCGCCTCGTCCCAGTCGGCTCCCTGAGGAGCGTGCGGGCGACCCTTCAGGTACTCGTAGGTCGTCTCATCCGGTGCGACCATCCCCGCGCGGGCGCCGGCTTCGATCGACATGTTGCAGATCGTCATCCTGCCCTCCATCGAGAGCGCACGGATGGCCGAGCCGCGGTATTCGAGCACGTAGCCCTGGCCCCCGCCTGTGCCGATCTTGGCGATGACGGCGAGGATGATGTCCTTCGCAGTGACGCCAGGTCGCAGCGTCCCCTCGACGTTGATCGCCATCGTCTTGAACGCTTTGAGCGGAAGGGTCTGGGTGGCGAGCACGTGCTCCACCTCGCTCGTCCCGATCCCGAACGCCATGGCGCCGAAAGCTCCATGCGTCGAGGTGTGGGAGTCACCGCAGACGACGGTGATCCCCGGCATGGTCAGTCCGAGCTGGGGCCCGACGACGTGCACGATGCCCTGCTCGATGTCGCCGAGCGAGTGCAGGCGGACACCGAATTCGACGGCATTCTTCCGCAGCGTCTCGATCTGGGTGCGGCTCGTGAGGTCGGCGATGGGCTTGTCGATCGCCAGTGTCGGCGTGTTGTGATCCTCGGTGGCGATCGTCAGGTCGGGCCGGCGCACCGGGCGGCCCGCGAGCCGGAGTCCGTCGAACGCCTGCGGGCTGGTGACCTCGTGCACGAGGTGGAGGTCGATGTAGATGAGGTCAGGGGTGCCGTCTTCGCCCTTGGCGACGAGGTGGTCTTCCCAGATCTTTTCGGCCAGGGTGCGCGGCTGTCGTGCCGGCGCGGCATGGCGGGGGTGCTTGGCGGTGTCGGTCTCCTGACCGGCAGACGTCACGGTGTTTTGCTGCATCAGTGTCCTCGCAAGAAAGGGTGGATCAGGCAAGTCGAACCCCGCGACGGGGAGGCCTGGAAAGTTAGGCCCCGTCGCGGCGACTAAGAAGGAACCCGAACAGCACGAAGCCAGAATAACATCCGCTCGCGGTCGCCTCCCGCTGGCGCGCCTGAAACGAGGACGGCGCCCCGGGAGAAACCCGGGACGCCGACATCTGCTGAGCGTGGTCAGTCGATCGAGATCGATTCCTTCTTGCGCGCGTCGCGGCCTGACTTGATGAGGCTTGCGATGGTGGCGACGGCCATCGAGATGATGATGACGCCGAGCGAGGTCCAGGTGTTGATCTCGGGCGCCCACTCGATGTGCTGGCCGTTGTTGATGAACGGAAGCTCGTTCTCGTGCATGGCGTGCAGCACCAGCTTCACGCCGATGAAAGCGAGGATGAAAGCGATGCCGTACTTGAGGTACTCCAGGCGCTCGAGAAGACCGCCGAGCATGAAGTAGAGCTGGCGGAGACCCATGAGCGCGAAGATGTTGGCGGTGAACACGATGAACGGACTCTGCGTGATTCCGAAGATCGCGGGGATCGAGTCCAGAGCGAACATCACATCGGTCGTGCCGATCGCGATGAACACGATGAGCATCGGCGTCCACACCTTCTTGCCGTCGATGACGGTGCGAAGTTTCGAGTCGTGGAACTCGGGCGAGATGCTGATGTGGCGCTTCATGTATGTGATGAGTGCGGTCTCGCCGTCCTCGGCATCGTCGTTGTGGCCGAACGCCTGCTTCCACGCCGTGTAGAGCAGGAAGGCGCCGAAGAGGTAGAACACCCAGCTGAAGCTCTCGATCAGCTGCGCGCCGAGGACGATGAAGATTCCGCGGAAGATGAGGGCGATGATGATGCCCACCATCAGCACTTCCTGCTGCAGCCGCTTCGGCACCGAGAACCGCGCCATGATGATGACGAAGACGAACAGGTTGTCGATCGACAGGCTGTACTCCGTCAGCCAGCCGGCCAGGAACTGCCCCGCGAACTCACCGCCGGAAATGAGGAACATCAGCCCGGCGAAGATCAGCGCGAGGGTGACGTAGAAGACGACCCAGAGGGTGGATTCCTTCATCGATGGGATGTGCGGCCGCTTGACGACGAGCAGGAGGTCGGCGAGCAGGATGAGTCCGAGCACGACGTATGAGCCGATTTCGAACCAGAGGGGCAATACCGGGTGCATCCGGGACCTTTCGGTGGGAGTGTGAGTGGGTGCGGTGAACGCCCGAAAGTCTCTCCCGCATCGGCCGGGGAACGGCCGTGCCACGACGCCCGGGGTCTCAACGATGTGACCCGTGATGACGGATGCCGTGCAGAGGGATACTCCCCTTCGCTGTGTCCACTTTAGCCGATCCTCACGGCCTGCCGTGCACACCACCGCGGCGGAAACTCGCAGGTTCTCCACCCTAGGATTTACGCAACGCGCCTTCGCGCGGCATCCGTCGCCCCTCATCCCCCAGGAGCTCCTGTGTCCTCATCCCCGAATCCGCCCGTTCGCAGTTTGGCAGTTTCCAGCATCGGCTACATGATCTTCCTCAGCCGCTGGCTGCAGGCTCCGCTCTACCTGGGACTCATCGTCGCCCAGCTCATCTACGTGTGGGTCTTCATCCAGGAGCTGTGGCACCTGGGCGATGACGTGATCAACCACTCCGCCGACGTCACCGAAGCGAGCGTGATGCTCGCCGTGCTCGGCCTCATCGACGTGGTGATGATCGCGAACCTGCTGATCATGGTCATCATCGGCGGGTATGAGACGTTCGTGTCGAAGATCAACCTCAACGGGCACCCTGACCAGCCCGAGTGGCTCTCCCACGTCAACGCCAACGTGCTCAAGGTCAAGCTGGCGATGGCCATCATCGGGATCTCGTCGATCCACCTGCTCAAGACCTTCATCGAGGTGGGCAACATGACGGATGCCGGAAGCGGCCAGGAGGTGACGGACGAGAACTACACCTCGCTCGGCGTCCTCTGGCAGGTCGTCATCCACATGGTGTTCATCGTCTCGGCGCTCGCTCTCGCCGCCATCGACCGGATGTCGAAGAGCACGGCACACCCCGCGCAGCCGCTGCCGGGGATGCCGGGTGTCGACGCGGACCCTGCGGGACACGGAACGGCCGAACGCCGGCTCACCGACAGCCATGTCGACCACGACGCGATCGCCAGGGCCGCAGCGGACCGCTCGCCCGCCCGGTTCTGAGGCAACTCCCGCCTCCAGCCCCGTGATCGGCTTTGCTGGGGAACCGGCGGGAGAACGCCGACGACCCGGTCCGCGGATGACACACTGAACCCGTGGCCATGGGAATCGAAGACTACGCGCTGATCAGCGACTGTTACACGGCGGCGCTCGTCGGCGCCGACGGCAGTATCGACTGGCTGTGCATGCCGAGGTATGACTCCCCGTCGATGTTCGGCGCACTGCTCGGCACCGAGGACCACGGCCGCTGGCACCTGGCGCCGACCGACCCCGATGCGACAGCGACCCGGTCGTACGAAGGCGATTCGTTCACACTCATCACACGGTGGACGACCGCGACCGGCATCGTCGAGGTCACCGACGTGATGCCTCGCGCCGACCACCGCGCCGACATCATCCGCCGCGTGCGTGGCATCTCCGGCCACGTCGAACTCAGCCAACGGCTGCGCATCAGGTTCGGCTATTCGATGGCCATGCCCTGGGTGCGGAAGATCCACGGTGACGACGGCACAGCGCTCGTCGCCGTTGCCGGACCCGATGGCGTCATCGTCCGCGGGCCGGAGATGGCCGCCACCGACCACGAGCACGCCGGTTCCTTCGTCGTGGCCACGGGCGAGATCGTCGACATCACGATGACCTGGTTCCCCTCCCACCGCGAACCGCCTGCCGCGATCGACGTCGACTCACAGCTCGCGATGACCCGCGACTGGTGGGAGGACTGGTCGGGGATCTTCGAGCAGCACGGCGCGTACTCCAGCGAGGTGGCCAGGTCCCTGCTCGTGATGCGGGCGCTCACGCACGAGGAGACTGGCGGCATCGTCGCAGCCGCGACGACGTCTCTGCCCGAGAACTTCGGTGGCAGCAGGAACTGGGACTATCGGTACGTCTGGCTTCGCGATGCATCGCTCACGGTCACCGCGCTCCTCTCGTGTGGCATCACCGAGGGAGTCGACCGCTGGCGGCTGTGGCTTCTGCGGGCCATCGCCGGCGATCCGAAGGACGTGCAGATCATGTACGGCCTCGGGGGGGAGCGCGACCTGCTCGAGCGGGAGATGCCGAGCCTGCCCGGTTACGCCGGCTCGTCGCCGGTGCGGATCGGCAACGCCGCGGCACTGCAGTTCCAGTCGGACGTCATCGGCGAGGTCATGATCGCCCTCCACGATGCTCGCGTCGCCGGGGTCGAGGAGACCTCGTTCTCATGGTCGCTGCAGCGCTCCCTGGTGAGCTTCATCGAGACCCACTGGCAGACACCCGACCAGGGCATCTGGGAGATCCGGGGGGAGCCCCGCCGCTTCACCCACTCCCGCGTCATGATGTGGGCGGCGTTCGACCGCGCGATCCGGGCGGTCACCGACTTCGGTCTCGACGGCCCTGTCGACCGGTGGATCGAGATGCGGGCGCTCATCCGTGAGGAGATCGAAGCTGAAGGCTTCGACGAAGCGCGGAACACCTATACGCAGTTCTACGGCACCACCGAGGTCGACGCCTCGCTGCTGCAGCTCGTCGACGCCGGTTATTGTCGAGCGGACGACCCGCGGATGCTCGGCACGGTCGCCGCCATCGAGGCAGACCTGTTGCGCGAGGGCCTGCTGCTGCGCTACCGGACGCAGGCGGGTGTCGACGGACTGCCGGGCGACGAGCATCCATTCCTGGCCTGCTCGTTCTGGCTGGTCTGCCAGTACGCCCGCACCGACCGGCTCGATGAGGCGCGTGCGCTCATGGACCGGCTCGTCGGCTTCTCGAACGATGTCGGCCTGCTGAGCGAGGAATACGATGTGACGAACGGCCGCCAGGCCGGCAACACCCCTCAGGCGTTCTCCCACCTCGCGCTCGTGCTCGCCGCGAAGGCGATCCGCGCCGGTGACGCCCGCAGGGCCGCCTGATCACCAGGGCGGCCGCTGATCACCGCCTGCCGGACGCCAGGGCCATCAGCCGCTCCATCGGCCCGCGACCGAAGACGTACCGCCACAGACTTGCTCCGACGATCGACGCCACCGCCAGACCGATCAGCAATGGCCAGCCCGGGTAGTCGGGACCACCGGCATCTCGGGCCCCTGCCACCATCGCGAGCACGACGATCTGGGTCGTGTAGACGGTGAGCGCCAGCGCCCCTGTCGCACCGAGAGGCCACAACGCGAACCTGACGGCGCTGGGCGCCCCTTCGCCCGTCGTGGCGAGGACCAGGAGACCGATGACGGCGATCGCCGTTCCGCCCGAACCGAGCATCTCGGCTGTCGATGAGGAATGGGCTGCCGCCGTGACGTCGGGAAGCACGGCTGCGCCGCCGTAACCGGCTACTGCGCCCGCTGACCCGCCGAGAATCATCCAGGCCTGCGTTCGGCGCCGGCGCAGGCCGGACCGCGCGGCGATGAGTCCGGCGATGAGGACGGGTAGCCAGACGAGTGCCGGGTACGCCCCCGTCAGGAGATAGTCCCGGGCGAGCTCGATCGCCGAACGGACGACATCATCCTCCGGAGCGACCTGCCGCGCGAGCGCAGGCGCTGCGAAGAGGAGCACTGCAGCGATCACCGCCAGCGCGACCCGCGGCAGGAAGAGGAGCGGGAGAAGAAGCAGGAACATGACGGCGTAATAGTCGAGGATGATGGCGATCTCGCTGCCGAGGGTGGCGAGCAGCACGCCGAGCAGGAACACGAAGAGGGCACGGACGAGGACGACGCGTCGGATGCCTCCGCGCGCACCGCGAGCAGGCGCCTCCTCCCCTCCAGACAGCAGCCCGAGCGAGACGCCGGCGAGTGCGGCGAAGAGGATCGATGAACGCCCGTCGACGAGGAGTTCACCGTCACCGTCCCTCGGCATCGCGTGAGCTACGAACATCCCGAGGATGGCGAGGCCGCGCGCGATGTCGACCCCGGCGATGCGGGGAGTTCCCACAGCGACGGGGTCGGACACGGCGGTCACCTGCGGTGAGACTCAGGCAGGCGCGTCTGCTGAACGCAGGGTCGCCAACACGCGGCGTCGTTCGGCCTGCGCGATCGGATCCGGCACCGGCAGCGAAGCCAGCAGCCTCTGCGTGTACGGGTCCTTCGGTGCCCCGAGGACCTCGTCGCCCGTCCCCTCCTCGATGAGTTTGCCGTGGTAGAGCACGGCAATCCGGTCGGAGAGGATGTCCACGACCGCGAGGTCATGGCTGATGAACAGCGCAGCGAAGCCGAGTTCGCTCTGCAGCTCGGCGAACAGCTCGAGCACACGGGCCTGGACGGAGACGTCCAGCGCCGATGTGGGCTCGTCGGCGATGAGCAGGCTCGGGTCCAAGGCGAGGGCGCGCGCCAGGCTGGCACGCTGACGCTGGCCTCCGCTGAGTTCGTGCGGGTACCTGTTGCCGAAAGCCTTTGGCAGCTGAACCGCCTCGAGGAGTTCACCCACACGCTGGGTGACGGCTCTCTGGTCGAGATCCTTACGGTGCACCTTGAGGGGCTCTGCGACGCACTCGGTGATGGTCAGCAGCGGGTTGAAGCTCGTTCCGGGGTCCTGGAACACGAATCCGATGGAGCGGCGGAGCGGCCGGAACCTGCTCTCCTTCACCCCGTTCATCTCGGTTCCGAGCACGGTCAGCGACCCGCCGGTCACCGTGGTGAGTCCGGCGATGGCGCGACCGATCGTGGTCTTGCCTGACCCCGACTCCCCCACCAGTCCGACGACCTCACCGGGGGCGATGGAGAAGGACACGCCGTCCACGGCGACGAACCCGGGCCGGCCGAGACGGCCGGGGTATTCGATCTGCAGGTTCTCGGCACGAACGACAGGGACGGCGGCTGTGTCGACCGGAGCCTTCCTCTCGGCGGCCTCGATCTTCTGCCCGATCCTCGGCACTGCGGCGAGGAGCTTCTTCGTGTAGTCGTTCTGCGGGTTCGCGAAGAGGGTCAGGGCATCTGCTTCTTCGACGACGCGACCCTGGTACATCACGGCCACCCGGTCGGCGAGGTCGGCGACGACACCCATGTTGTGGGTGATCAGCACGATCGACGCACCGAATTCGTCGCGACAGCGCCGCAGAAGGTCGAGGATCTCGGCCTGCACGGTGACGTCGAGGGCGGTCGTCGGCTCGTCGGCGACGATGAGTCCCGGGTTCAGCACGAGCGCCATGGCGATGACTACACGCTGCTTCTGGCCACCGGAGAACTGGTGCGGGTAGTAGTCGACGCGGGTCTCCGGGTCGGGGATGCCCACCTGGGTCAGGATCTCGACGGCACGAGCGCGTGCCGCCTGGCGCTTCAACTTCGGGTCGTGGGCCCTGAGGCCGGCGGCGATCTGCCAGCCGACGGTGTAGACCGGGTTCAGGGCGCTCGACGGCTCCTGGAACACCATCGAGACGTCTGCGCCACGGATCCGGCGGAGTTCGTCCTTCGACACCGAGACGACGTCGTTCTCGGACATCCCGTCCCTGCTCCGCAGGATGATGGCGCCGGCACTCGTCGCCGTCTCGGGAAGGAGACCGAGGATGGTCTTCGCTGTGACGGTTTTGCCACTGCCGGACTCCCCCACGATGGCGAGGACTTCGCCTGGTGCGACGGTGAGGCTCACCTGATCGACAGCCTTCACGGCTCCGGCGTCCGTCGCGAACGAGACGTCCAGGTTTCTGATCTGCAGCACGTCGCTCATGGTCGTCCTTCGTTCTCGAGCCCGGCGAGTCCGCCGGGGCCTGCAGTGAGCGTTCCGCCGGGTACGACGGATGTCTCAGCGACGGTACCTGACGCGGCTCCGACGGCACGGCGGCCGCGCAGGCGCGGGTCGGCGAGGTCGTTGAGGCTCTCGCCGACGAGGGTCACACCCATCACCGTGAGGACGATCGCGAGACCGGGCGGGATCGAGGTCCACCAGATCCCGCTGGACACGTCTGCGAGGGCCTGCTTGAGGTCGAAGCCCCATTCTGCCGCCGATGTGGGCTCGATGCCGAAACCGAGGAATCCGAGGCCCGCCAGGGTGAGGATGGCCTCGGAGGCGTTGAGCGTGAAGATCAGCGGCAGGGTCCGTGTGGCGTTCCTGAGCACGTGGCGGAACATGATCCGGACGTTGCTCGTGCCGACGACCTTCGCCGATTCGACGTACGCCTCCGACTTGATCCGCACGGTTTCGGCGCGGATCACCCGGAAGTACTGCGGGATGAAGACGACGGTGATCGAGATCGCCGCCGCGAGGATGCCGCCCCAGAGGCTGGACTGACCACCCGAGATCGCGATCGACATGACGATCGCGAGAAGCAGCGTCGGGAAGGCGTAGATCGCGTCGCAGATCACGACGAGCACGCGGTCGAGCCAGCCGCCGAAATAGCCGGAGACGAGGCCGAGAGCGACACCGGCGAAGATCGACAGGATGACGGCAACGACGATGACGCCGAGCCCGGTCTGCGCTCCCCAGATGACCCGGGACAACACGTCGTACCCGCCGACGGTGGTGCCGAGCAGGTGCTCGGGATTCGGGGGCTGTTGTGCGCCGAACGGCCCGTCTGCGTCCCGCAGCTGGCTGAACCCATACGGCGCGAGCACAGGGGCGAAGATCGCCGTGAGGATGAACAGGGCGGTGAGAACGAGGCCGGCGACGAGCATCCCGCGCTGGATCCCGACACTCTGGTGCAGCTGGTGGACGACGGGCAGGCGTCGCCAGAGGCTCCGCTTGCGCACAGGGGGAACCGTCGATGTCTGAGGTGTGGTCACCATGGTCAGTACCTCACTCGCGGGTCGATGAGCGCCGCGATCACGTCGACGATGAAGTTGGTCACGGCCACGATCACGGCGAGGAGCACGACGATGCCCTGCACCGCGACGAAGTCACGTGCCTGCAGGTATTCGGTGAGCTGGAATCCGAGCCCCTTCCATTCGAAGGTCGTCTCGGTCAGGACAGCGCCGCCGAGCAGCAGGGCGATCTGGAGTCCGATCACCGTGATGATGGGAATGAGCGCCGGGCGGTAAGCGTGCTTCGTGACGAGACGGTACTCGCTCACCCCGCGGGACCTGGCCGCGTCGACGTAGTCCGTTGACAGCGTCCCGATGACATTGGTCCTGACGAGACGGAGGAAGATTCCCGCCGTGAGCAGTCCGAGTGTCAGTCCGGGAAGGACCGCGTGGGCGACCACGTCGCCCAGGATCTCGGGATCCCCGATGCGGAGTGCATCCCAGAGGTAGATCCCTGTCTTGCCCTCGAGCAGTTGCATCTCGAGTTCGGTGTTCGTGGTGCCACGCCCTGAGACGGGCAGGACCTTGAGCCAGACCGAGAAGACGAGCTTCATCAACATGCCGGCGAAGTACACCGGGATGGCGTAGAAGAGGATGGCGAGCACGCGGAGAACGGCGTCAGGCACCTTGTCGCGGAAGTAGGCCGAGACCATACCGAGCGGGATTCCGACGGCGAAGGCGACGACGAGCGCATACAACGCCAGTTCCAGCGTCGCGGCGCCGTAGACGAAGAGCACTTCGATGACGGGCCGGTTGTCGCTGAGGGTCGTGCCGAAGTTCCCCGTGAAGATCTGTCCGAGGTACTCGAAGTACTGCACGAAGATCGGCCGGTCGTAGCCGGCGGCGGCGATGCGCTCGGCCAGCTGGTCGGCGGTGAGTCGGTCGCCGAGGGCGGCCGTGATCGGGT
Source organism: Mycetocola sp. Y171 (assembly GCF_056713165.1). Classification (NCBI taxonomy): domain Bacteria; kingdom Bacillati; phylum Actinomycetota; class Actinomycetes; order Micrococcales; family Microbacteriaceae; genus Mycetocola; species Mycetocola sp. Y171. The sequence continues at coordinate 524,992 of NZ_JBWYGX010000002.1, read as the reverse complement.
CGCCTGTCGTGCGCATGAGCACGAAGACGAGCGTCACCAGGATGAAGATCGTGGGGATGATCAGGAGGAAACGGATGAGGAGATAGCGCCAGAGGTTGCCGCCGAGGCGCTTCCGGGAACGTGCGGGAGCCGGCTTCGTCGCCGGTGTCTGACTCCCGTTCGCGGGGAGAGTGAGGGAACTCAGGGTTCGACCTGCCAATCACAAAGGGTGTGCAGGGCGACCGGTCTGTCGACCGATCGCCCTGCACGAGGAGACCGAAGAATACTTCGGCCGGTTACTTTACTTGGTCAGCGTCGCGTAGCGGAACTTGAACGACGCGTCGAGGGTGACCCCGCCGACGTCGGCTCCGGCGACCGCGACCTGCGATCCCTGGAGGTACGGAACCGTCGAGAGGTCCTCGGCAACCTTCGCCTGGATCTCTTCGAACACGCCGGCACGCTCGTCGGGGTCGACGGTCGATGCCTGCTTCAGGATCAGGTCGTTGACTTCCTGGTTCGCGTAGTGGTTGGCGAGGAAGTTCTCGATCAGGAAGAACGGCGTGAGGTAGTTGTCACCGTCGGAGTAGTCCGGGAACCATCCGAGCTGGTACGCCGGGTAGACGTCGCTCGAGCGGTCCTTGGAGTACTGCACCCATTCCGTGGTCTGCAGGTTGACCGTGAACAGTCCCGACTCTTCGAGCTGCGACTTGATCAGCGCGTACTCGTCGCCAGAGGACGGACCGTAGTGGTCGTTCGAGTACTGCAGGTTCAGCTCAACGGGCTCGGTGATCCCCGCGGCCTCGAGACGTTCAGCGGCCTTCTCTTCAGAAGGTGCGCCGCTGCCGTCGCCGTACAGGTCCTTGAGCACGGTGGTCGCGCCGGTCAGGCCGTCAGGCATGAAGGAGTACAGCGGCGTGTATGTGCCCTTGTAGACCTCTTCAGCGATCTCGTCGCGGTCGATCAGGTCGGCAACGGCCTGGCGGACGGCGAGTGCCTTGGCCGGGTCGGCCTCCGCGGTCGTCGCGCCGAACGGCTGAGTGTTGAAGTTGAAGACGATGTAGCGGATCTCTCCACCGGGGCCCTGGTGAACCTTGACGTCCTTGTTGCCCTCGAGGTCGGCGATGTCCGTGGCGCTGAGGCTGCGGAATGCCACGTCGATGTCGCCCTCCTGAACGGCGAGCTTGAGGTTCGAGGACTCGGCGTAGTACTTGACGTTGACCGTCTTGGTCTCGGCCGCACCGAGCAGTCCCTGGTAGTCGGGGTTCGCCTTGTACGAGATCAGGTTGTTGAAGTCGTAGCTCGCGATCGTGTACTGGCCGGCGAAGGCTTCACCGTCGACGATCTCCTTGTCGGGAGTGATCGCGTCAGCCGCGAAGACTTCCTCATCGACGATCGGGCCTGCGGGGCTCGAGAGGATCTGCGCGAAGACCTGGTCGTTCTCCTGCTTGAGGTTGAAGACCGCGGTCAGCTCGTCAGGGGTCTCGACGCTGTCGAGGTTGTAGAGGAGCGAGGAGGGACCGTTGTCATCGGCGATCGCCAGCTGGCGGTCGAACGAGAACTTCACGTCTGAGGAGGTGAGCTCGTTGCCGTTCGCCCAGGTGAGTCCTTCCTTGAGCGTGACCGTGTACTGGGTCGGCGAGGTGAACTCGGCGCTCTCGGCGATGTCGGGTTCGACGTCCGGGCTGCCGTACGGGGTGTTCATGAGGAACGGGAACACCTGGTTCATCACGGCGAATGAGCCGTTGTCATACGAACCGGCCGGGTCGAGGGTCGTGACCTTGTCGGTCGTTCCCACCGTGATCGATGACGCTTTGCCGTCTGATGACTTGTCGCCGGACGTGCCTGCGCAGCCGGAGATCGCGAGGGCCGTGACAGCGAAAGCTGCTGTGACCGTTGCGATTCGCTTGCCGTTGGTGGATGCGGATGCCATATCCGTCTCCCCTTCTGTGAATGTGCGGACAGAGGGCGCGCAGACAGTTCTCTGCAACGCCGCAGTGCTTTGGTGTGTTCCTTTACTAGCACAGGACTATGCAGGACGTGAGGCACTACGGCCCAGGACGCGCGGGATTTACACATTCGCAACAATACGGCGAAGATACTGCAGCGAATTGCGGAGATCGCTGTACGTGGGAGAGAAAGCAAAAATGCCCGGCCCCCTTTTTCAAGGGAACCGGGCGTGTTGTGACCCCAACGGGATTTGAACCCGTGTTACCGCCGTGAGAGGGCGACGTCCTAGGCCGCTAAACGATGGGGCCGGAAACAACGTGTTCGAGTATGGCACACGAATCGGCGGTGATCAAATCAGCCCGGGAGCGAGAACCCGGAGCGCTCCGGGGAGCACGTGGATGTCGATCGGGAGCGGGCCGATCCGCTCTCCATCCGCGTACGCGACGACACCATCTGCATCGATCCTGACTCTTTCCAAAGTGCGAAATGACACGACATCCAGCTGTGTATGCGTGCCGGCGAATACTTTGGGGAAGAACCGCAGCAGCCGGAATCTGCCGACAGGAGCGACCGTGAAGAGGTCGAACCGCCCGTCGTCCACCCGGGCATGCGGAACCACCTTCATCCCGCCTCCGATGGACACGTTGTTCGCCACAGAGATGAGGACGGCGTCCACGGCGATGGGCACGCCATCGACAACGAGGTCGTACCGTCTGGACGACAGGAAGAGAAGCTCACGGAGCAACGCGAGGGTGTACCGACTCTTGCCCCTGGGCCGCCGCCACGAGTTGGCGCGGTCGTTGACGAGGGCGTCGAACCCGGCCGAGACGACGCCGACGAACCGGGTCTCGGAGATGCCGTGACGCACGACACCCACGTCGATCACCCGCGGCGCAGTGCCGAGAGCACTCAGCAGGCCACTGATGGCCGCGACGGTGTCGTCGACGGGGATCCCGAGACCGCGTGCTGTGTCGTTCCCGGTTCCGCTCGGCACGATCCCCAGGGGGATGCCGCTGTCCCCGAGTTCGTTGACGGCCAGGCTGACCATCCCGTCACCTCCGACGACCACGAGGGCGTCCACGCGGTCGTCGACGGCGCGGGCGACGGCGATACGCAGAAGCTCGGCGTTCGGCTCCTTCAGCGCCCTCACGTGGTGGCCTGCCGCCAGGAGAGCGTCGACCACGGCAGGGCCGACGTCTTGGGTCCGGCCGAAGGATGCGGTCGGGTTGATCGCCACGGCGATGTGGCGTGTGATCGGGTTCACGCTGTTGATTATGGCAGTGGAACACACCGCCTCTGCGCGCCGTCTTGAAAGCGCACCCGCGAGGGTATTAGCTCTGGGTATGCGATTGACCAAGCTCGAGCACGCCGCCCTCATTCTCGAAGAAAACGGACGCAAGCTGTTCATCGACCCCGGGTCGTTCACGACGGCGATCACCGAGTCGGCCCAGGCCGTGGCGATCGTGATCACCCACGAGCATCCCGATCACTGGACCCCAGAGCAACTCGGTCGCATCCTCGACAAGAACCCGGATGCGCAGGTGTTCGGGCCCGCCGGCGTGGTCGCCGCTGCCGCGCCGTTGCCCGTGCGGATGGTGCAGGCCGGGGACGTCGTCGAGGTCGGCGGATTCACCCTCGAGTTCTTCGGCGCCAGGCACGCGGTCATCCACGAAAGCATCCCCGTCGTCGACAATCTCGGCGTGCTCGTCAACGGGTCGGTGTACTACGGCGGCGACTCGTACACCGTGCCGGAGGGCGTCGAGGTCGACGTCCATGCCGTGCCGGCAGGCGCCCCATGGTTGAAGATCGGCGACGTCATGGACTACGTGCTCGCGGTGAAGGCGAAGCGCACCTTCCCCACCCACGAGATGACCCTCTCGAAGGCGGGCAAAGACATGGCAAATCTGCGGATCACCTGGGCCACGGAGCAGAACGGCGGAGAGTTCTTCGCCCTCAACCCCGGGGACACCCTCGACATCTAGGAGTGCGCGGGAACCTTCGCGTCGAGCGGGAGACGCAGGGTGAAGACCGTGCCCGCCCCCTCCACGCTGGCTACATCGAGCTCTCCCCCGTGAGCCTGCACGATGGCCTTGGTGATGACGAGGCCGAGCCCCACCCCAGGCACTGCGTTCGCCGTCGCCGTCGTGGCCCGGAAGAACCGGGTGAACAACTGGTCGAGTTCAGCGGCCGGGATTCCGATGCCGGTGTCGCGCACGGTGATCTCCAGAGGGCGATCGCCGTCGGGCTCGACGAGTCCTACGCTCACACTTCCTCCACGCGGCGTGAACTTGATGGCATTCGAGATGAGGTTGTCGATGGCCTGCCCGAGCCGTCCCCGATCACCGAGGATGACGAGGTCGCTGAAGTTCCCCTCGGCGGACAGCTGGATGCCTGCGGCCTCTGCGACCGGCCTGGCCGAGTCGACGGCACTCGACACGAGTTCGCTCGGAACGACCTCCCCGAGGGAGAGCGGGAAGCCACCTGAGTCGGCCTGTGCCGTGAAGAGGAGGTCGCCGACCAGGCCGAGCAGACGGTGGGCGTTGCGCTCGGCCACGCCCAGGTAGAGCTGCTGCTCCGCGGAAAGCGGTGAGTCCTCGTCGTCCTTCATGAGCTCGAGGTAGCCGAGGATCGAGCTGAGCGGTGTGCGGAGCTCGTGGGACACGAGCCCGACGAACTCGTCCTTCAACCGAGACACCTCGACCGCCTGCGTGATGTCTGTGGCGACAAAGATGTACCCGCTCGTGGCGCCGGCAGCGTCCACGCGCGGCGTCACGGCCACCTCGACAGGGAACTCCTCGCCGTTATGCCGCCGGTAGGTCCAGTCATGCATCTCGGGCACCCCGAGGCGAGCGGATTCGACCAGGGCTGAGAAGCCCGGGTTCAGTACTGTCGCTCCTGGAGGATAGTTCAGCTCCCGTGAGCGGTTCTCGAGCTCGTCTTCCCGGTGGAAGTCGAGGATGGACGCGCGTCCGATCGTCTCCTCCGCCGTCCGGCCCAGCATCGAAGCCGCACCCGGATTCCACACAGCGATCGTTCCCGTCAGATCCGTCCCGATGATCGCCTGAACGGTGACGGCGTCGAGCACGCTGCTCGTGAGCTCGTTGGCTTTGCGCAGTTCGAGGCCGGACTGATGAAGCTGTGCTGCCTGCTCCTGAGCTTCGGCGAGGGCCGCCTCGCGCTCCTCGGCGAGGGCGCGGATGGACTGCAGCCGGGCGCGATTCTGACGGGACATCTCGTTGACGACGGCAGCGACGACGGTGAAGACGAACGGCGCGACGACCCCGCGCAGCCATTCGGCCCTACCGTCGGGCACCTCACCGAGGACGATGAACGGCATCATGAGGGCAACCGCCGTGCCGACGCCGGCGACCAGGATCCAGCGCCGTCCCTCCTCTGCCGCGATCCAGACCACCGGCAGGATGATGAGCGACGAGAAGAGCGAAGTTGCCCCTCCCGTACCGACCCGGAGCAGGGCAATCGCGAGGAGGGCGATCAGGGGGACGACGAGTGCGACCGTCGATGACACCGGCCTGCGGGTGAAGACGAAGGCCAGCACCACCGAGAACAGCCCGACGAGGATCGATGCGGTGAACGCCATGGGCTGGGTCACCGGCAGATCGGGCGCCGTCAGGGAGATGGCGACGGCGACGCCGAGGGCGATGGTCGTTGGGACGTGTTTGATCAGAGGACTCGGCCGGTCGACGCTGACCCAATGGCTGACGATTGCGAACGGCGATCTCACTCCGCGCGCCCCCGTTCTGCGGCGAGGGCGATAAGTTTCTCGGACAGCAGCTTCGGGCTGAACGGCTTCGGCATGAAGTCGTCAGCACCCGCCTGGGTTCCGGCCTCACGCGAGGCGCCGCTGACGCCGGCGGAGAGCAACAGCACAGGGATGTGGGCGAGCGACGGTTCGCTGCGCACGAGGCGGCACACGTCGAGTCCGCTCATCCCTGGCATGGACACGTCGAGGACGACGAGTTCCGGCTTGTGATCCTGGATGGCTCGCCAGGCGTCATCTCCGTCGACGGCCGTGGCCACGAGCTCGAGGCCTGCCTTGCGAACGGCGATCTCCACAAGCATCCGCATGTCCGCATCGTCGTCGGCGATCACCACGCGGCGGGTCACAGCGGATTCACTCATCGGTACTCCAGTCAGGGAGGCAGTTCGCTAGCACGTCCTCGACCTGCGCGCGGGTGAACGGTTTGGGCAGCACGCCGTCCGAGCTCGGGAAGTCGCTGGGGTCGAGCACGCTCGTCACCACGATCGCGCACTCAGGACGTTCGCGCTTCATCTGGGTGATGAACGTCGGGCCGTCCATTCCGGGCAGGATCAGGTCGACCACCGCGAGATCCGGTGTGGTCTCCCGGTACGAGACGATGGCCGCTTCGGCAGATTCTGCCAGGACCACGGTGCAGCCGGCACGCTCGAAATTGAGACGGAGAAGGTCACGCTGATCGACGTTGTCCTCGACGATGAGAACCAGGGGGCCAGCGCTCATACGAAGAACAACTCACGGATGACGACGAGGACGACGACGAACGCGAGGGCGATGACCGCTTTCGGGATGAGAGCCCACTCACCGGAGCGGTTGCGATCGATTTCTTCCTGGAGGACGGCGTCACCGCGATTTCGCGGATCGACGGGTGCTGCATGTCGAGCGGTCATGCGGTGACCCTTCCCGTCTTTTCGGTCTTGTCCCACTTCGCCTCAGCGTGTCGGAGTTCCTTGATGTACGAGTCGAATGTGATCGCGCACAGTAGAGAACCATATCCGACGAGATAGACGAGAGTGGGCGTGAGCACGCGGCCGATCGCCGTGTTCTCGATTTTCCGAGCGAGCCACGCGCCAAGCATGGATACGGAGATCCAAAGGTAGATCGACAGGGTGATCCAGAACAAGCCGCTCTCGGTCACTTCAAGACCGAACAACGATGGCAGCCACTCCAGGAGGAACCCGGGGAAGAACGCGGTCAGCATGACGAGCATGGAGATGATCCCGGGGAAGGTGAGCACTTCACGCCAGGTCTTCCGCGTCAGTTCAGGATCGAGCTGGACCGCGAAGGCAAGCGTGAAGACGAACGTGCACGCCGCAGAGATCCAGAGTGCCCGGAAGATGACCGAGGCCAGGTCACTCTGCAGCAGGAGGAGCCCGACCAAGCCGACCGACGACAGAATCATGGCGATCGGCAGCAGCCAGAGACTGAACCAGACGAGTCCGAACGAGATCGTGCCGAGCTTGTGGGTGCGGGAGGGGCGGAACCAGATGTTGCGATACCTCGAGGTGACCGTCACGTTGCCGCGTGCCCACCGCAACCTCTGCTTCCACAGCGCGTCGATCGATCCGGGCTCCTCGGCGAGGACGATGGCGAGCGGTTCGAAGACCACGGTGCGGCCGCCGAGTTGCGTCTCGAATGTCGTGATCGTGTCTTCGGCCAGCGACGACGTGTCGATCTGACCGCCGATGGCGAGGAGGTTCTCCCTCGAGTGCAGCTGGGCTCCCCCGGCGAGGCAGGCCTGCGCGCCGAGGACGTTCTGGGCGCGCCTGGCCGCAGGCTGGGAGAGCACATACTCCAGCGCGATGAACCGCGTCAGGTAGTTCTTGTCCCTGCTGCCCTCGCGGATGTAGGCGGAAACGGCCCCGACCTCAGGGTCCGCAAGGTGGCGGGTCATCCGCCGAAGCGAATTGGGCGAGTAGATCACGTCGGCGTCCATGACGAGCAGGGCTTCCATCCAGTCGTCTTCGAGGATGACCCGGATGCCGTGGTTGAGGGTGTGGGCCTTGCCCTGGCCACCCTGCTCACGTCGCAGGTGGAACACGTTGCCGGGGAATTGTTCGGCCTTCGCGCGGATCACGTCAGGGGTGTCGTCGGTGCTGGCGTCGTCGACCACGTAGAGCCGGAGCGATTCCAGAGGGTATTCGAGGGCCATCAGCCGGTCGATGGACGCACCGATCACCGCGCCTTCGTTCCAGGCAGGGATGACGATGGCCACGCGCGGCGTGTACGGCTTCGCCTTGGCGTAGTGATTGCGGAACGCGTGGAGAGGGATCGCGAGGAATGAGTATGCCGCTGAGATCACGGGAATCGCACCGGTGCCGACGAAGACGAGGAGCACGATGGTCAGAGCGCCGAGAAGGATTGTGCCGATGTCGAGGGCGTTCATCGGGCACCGGCATCCGTCAGAAGTGTCACGACCTCGGCGTATCGGCCGACGTCCTCGGCCGAGTGGCTGTCGGTCGACGCGACGAGCTCGACCCCTGCGTCGAGGGCGGCCCGCAGCGTTCGCGGCACTGGGCACGCCCACTTCTCGTTCACTTCGAGGAGCGTCCCGGTGCGTGCGGCGGCCGTGGCCCACGCGGAGAGGTGCTCGTCGGTGAGATCTGACTCGGCCAGCCCGATCTTCGGAAGGATCGAGAAGCAGTGGGCGAGCTGGCCGGCCGGCACGGACTCCATCGCCCCGATCAGAGCCCCGACGAGAAGGTCGATCGCGTCGGATGCCGCGAGGCCCGCATCGAGTCGCTCGCGGGTCTCCCGTGGCGACCAGGGCCCGTCCGGCCCGGGGAACTGGTGGTCGGCGATGAGAACGGCGTCGATCCCGTCTTTTCCGAACTGCAGGCCGGGAGGCACGTCGAGGGTTCCCCTGGCGTCGAGGATCTTCGCTTCGACACCGCTGAGCACTGTGAGCCCGTCGGGGACGTCGAGTTTCCTCACCGACTCAAGGAACTCGGGCACCCACGCGGTCGACTGCCGGACATGGTCCACGAGGCGGATCCGCTCGAGCCCACGTGCCGCTGCAGCGGCGACGTTCTCCGACAGTGTGCTCGTCGCGTCGTCCGAGTACGTGGAGTGGACGTGGTGGTCCCCCGCGAGGATCGAGCGGACCCCAGCTGTCACTGTTCGGGTCCTTCGTCGTGCGCCGCGTTCTCGGAGTACAGGATGTCGTCGATGGGCACGAAGACGTCTTCGAGGAACCTGACGTTTGCGATCTCGGCGAATGGGACTGATTCGGGCAGCTGCACGCCGAGCGCGAGGTCGAGGGCCAGGGACGGCATGTCGACGCCCGCCGCGATGGTGAGCGGCATCGCCCCTGGAAACCTCGGGTTCACTTCGAGAAGCGCCGCGACTCCGTTGCGGTCGTACCTGAGTTGCACGTTGGCGACACCGACGAGGCCGATGGCCGCTGCGACGGAGGCTGCGGTGCGCTCGAGTTCGTCGTTGCTGACCGTGCGCCCGGCGATGGAGACACCGGAGTCGACCCGGGTGCGGGTGCGGGGCACGGCTGCGATCACACTGCCGGAGGCGTCGGCGAAGACGTCGACCGAGAACTCATCACCGGGGAGGTGCTCCTGGATGATCAGGGCATCGTCGTGGCCGAGCGCGGTGAGCGCGTCGCGGTCCTCGACGACACGCACGCCGCGCGAACCGGCCCCCCGGCGGGGCTTCACGATGACCGGGAATTCCCACCCCTCTGCGACACCGTCGGCGTCGAGCAAGCGAGTCTCTGGGACGCGGACGATCCCTGTGCAACGTTCGGCGAGGAGGAATTTGTCGAGCGTGACCTCGAGGGTCTCGATCGACGGCGCCGCGAGGACGGCTCCGGTCCCGTCATGGAGCTCGTCACGGCGGGCAGCCAGTGCCGGCAGTTCGGCGTCGACGGTGGAGAAGACGACGTCGATCTCGTCGGCCCGGCAGATGTCGATGATCGCGTCGACGAACTCGGGGGCGAGACCGCGCGGGACGATGCGACGACGGTCAGCCGGCACGAGGTACAGACCACTCGCCCAGCCGTCCATGTCCGCCGAGAACAGGTCGACATCCGCCCGCTTCAGCAGCGAACGGACCACGGCGACGCCGGCAGGACCTCCGGTTCCTGTCACGAGTACTCGCGTCATCGTTGTGCTCCCTGCTCGTAGTTACGCTGTCTCTCGGCTCGCGCGGCGCTTTCGATGTCGGCGTGCGACGCCTTCACGTCGGATGCTTCCCTGATGATCTCGAGAGGCTCGCTGCTCTTCCCCGCGCCGTAGCGACTCCAGTACCGGGCGGTCGCCAGCACGAAATCAGGTTCGAGGTAGTCGCGGATGTCAGCCTGCGACGCGAAGCAGGCCAGCAGCGCGAGCTTCTTCTCGGTAAAGCCGTCGATGGAGGCGAACCGGTTGGGTCGGAAGTCGACCGTGGCCGACGGGCTCTGGAAGCACGCGACCGTCTTCACCCGGCGCGTGGCGACGAGGGCGGCTGCGTGCACGGCACGGTGGTCCTGGTGGCGATCGTGGTCGCTGTGCGTGTAGACGATGGTCGGTTTGACCTCGGCGACGACCCGCTCGATGATGCCGACCGTCGGGTCGGCGTTGCTGATGGCCGTGTCAGGCAGGTCTTCGAGGAAGAGGCGAGCACCGAGCATCTCCGCCGATGCCAGGGACTCGTGCTGCCGGCCGTCTGCCTCGCCACCGCGGGCGCCGCGGGACAGAGTGAGGATCGCGACCGTGTCTCCTGCGGCCCTGTGCGCGGCGAGCAGACCACCCACGCCGATCTCGACGTCGTCAGGGTGGGCGCCGATCGCGAGTACGACATTGCGGCTGACGGACGCCTGTGCTCGGCGGAATTCTTCGGCGAGCCGGGTGGACACGCTCACGAGATCGGCGGATGAGACAGGTTTCGTCAGGAACTCGTCCGCTGCGTTCCGCAGGGCGGAAACCGCGTAACTGACGGAGACGTGGGCGGTCATCACGACGACAGGGGTGCCCGGCTGGACGTCGCGGACCTGTGCGATGAGGTCGAGTCCGCTGAGCCCCGGCATCTCGATGTCGGTGATGACGACGTCTGGCGCGAAATCGCGTACGGCCTGTGCGGCCTCCAACGGATCGGAAAGCGCCTGGACCTCGAATCCACGCCGCGTGAGCACGGTGCGGACGTAATACAGGACGTCGAGGTCGTCTTCCACCACGATCGCGCGGAACGGGTTGGTTGTCACAGGTCTCCCCTCAAGGCCGTCCGACTACTCTAGGTCCCAGAGGATCGGCGTCACCGCATATGTCCCGCTCACCGCCCGGCGTTTTCACTATCGGCCGCTTACCGGCGTAGCGTCATCCGTTACACCACAACCCGACCATCGCACCACGGGCACCACCTCGTTACCGCTCGATGCGGACAGCGGGCATATTCTACAAACGCGGGAAGGCCGACCGCCGCTCCGCGGCCACCTGACCAGAGGAGCACGACACGATGACTGACGAACCGGAGATCGAGCCGATCGAGATCACCTATGACGAGGATCTCTACCCGGCACGGCCCAAGCGCCTGCGGCCCCGCTCCAACATGAGGGCCAGCAGCATCCGCCGTTCTTTCTCCGACCCGAGGTCCGCTGACGGATCGAACCCGTCGTACGTGGAGTGGCTGACCCGCCAGTCGATGCTCAGGGATGCCGAGGTCCTCGGTCGGGGACTGTCAGGGCAGCCGAGCATGTGGAGGAACCCCTACGCCCGCCCGGATGCTCGCCGGGCGATTCGCACGGCATCGGTCTGGTTCACGGCGTACCCGATCTCGCTGATCACCGGCGAGCAGTCCTACCTCGCCTCGCTCGGAGACGAAGCTCTGTGGGAGGCCTTCGAGAAGATCGGGATCACCGCGGTGCACACCGGTCCGGTGAAGCAGGCAGGCGGAATCACCGGCTGGGCGAGCACCGCAAGCGTCGACGGTCACTTCGACCGCATCAGCACCCAGATCGACCCTGCGTTCGGGTCAGAGGACGAGTTCAGGCAGCTCTCCGACGTCGCCGACCAGCACGGCGGCAGCGTCATCGATGACATCGTTCCCGGTCACACCGGAAAGGGCGCCGACTTCCGCCTCGCCGAGATGGGTTACAAGGATTACCCGGGGATCTACCACATGGTGGAGATCCCTGAGGAGGACTGGCACGAACTGCCCCCGGTGCCGGACACGCGGGACTCCGTGAACCTCGACGCCGCGACGGAGGCCAGGCTCGCCGACCTGGGATACATCATCGGTCAGTTGCAGCGCGTCATCTTCTACTCCCCCGGCACGAAGGAGACGAACTGGAGCGTCACGGCCCCGGTGCTCGGTGCCGACGGCCGGACCAGGCGATGGGTGTACCTGCACTACTTCAAGCAGGGTCAGCCGTCGATCAACTGGCTCGACCCCACCTTCGCCGGGATGCGGCTCGTCATCGGCGACGCCCTCCACTCACTCGGAGACCTCGGATCCAGCGCGCTCCGGCTCGATGCGAACGGATTCCTCGGCGTCGAGAAGAGCGCAGAAGGCACCCCGGCGTGGTCGGAAGGGCACCCCCTGTCCGAAGCCGCCAACCACCTCATCGCCGGCATGGTGCGCAAGGTCGGGGGCTTCTCGTTCCAGGAGCTCAACCTGACCATGGAGGACATCCGCGACACCGGTCGTGTCGGCGCCGACCTGTCGTACGACTTCATCAACCGGCCTGCGTACCAGCACGCCCTCGCGGTGGGTGACACGGAGTTCCTGCGCCTCACGCTTCGGACCTCGCTCACGACGGGCGTCGAGCCGGTCGGGCTCGTCCACGCCATGCAGAACCACGACGAGCTCACCTACGAGCTGGTCCACTGGGCGACGAGACACCGCGCGGACATCTACCCGTTCCGCGACGAGGAGATGACCGGCGCCCAGCTCGCCGAGACCATCCGCGGCGACCTCCTGGAGAAGCTCACCGGGGACTCGGCCGACTACAACCTCGTGTTCACGACCAACGGGATCGCCTGCACCACGGCATCCGTCGTCGCGGCCGCACAGGGACACACCACCCTGGCGTCGATCACCGAGGCGCACGTCGACGAGATCAAGCGCGCTCATCTCCTCCTTGTGATGTTCAACGCCTGGCAGCCAGGGGTGTTCGCGCTTTCCGCGTGGGACCTCCTCGGCATGCTGCCCCTGCCGTCGAGCGAGGTCACGGACCTCATCGCCGAAGGTGACACCCGCTGGGTGCATCGTGGCGCCCACGACCTCATGGATGTCGACCCGGAAGCGACCGTCTCCAGTTCGGGGATGCCTCGAGGGCGGTCCCTCTACGGGTCGCTCCCCCACCAGCTGGCCACTGAGAATTCCTTCGCCAGCGAGGTGTCGCGCATCCTGACGATCCGGTCGACGCTCGGTATCGACGTCGGAACACAGCTGGACATCCCGGATGTCGCCCACCCGGGCATGCTCGTGATGGTGCACAGGCTCGACGACGGCGACGCGTCGATTGACGACGCCCAGATTCAGGTCACCGTGCTCAACTTCACCGGTGAGCCGATCGAAGGTACGGTGCGCTCCGAGGCACTCATCGCGCGGCGCTCGGTCATCGACGCCGAGAGCGGTCTCGAGATCGGACGGGTCGACGACCTCGAGAGCTTCGCCGTACGGCTGGAGCCGTACGCGGGTCTGTGCCTGCTGATCGGTGATGCCGAGGAGGATGCGTCGGTCGCGAACGACTGACCGGGAATCCGTCGTCGGGGGCGGTCAGAGCTTGATGCCGCGGAACGCCATCCACGGTGCCGGGTCGATGAATACGCCGCCGACGCGGATCTTGAGGTCGAGGTGGCAGCCTGTGGCGACACCGGTTGCTCCGACGTTCGCGACGATGGTCCCTGCACGGACCTGCTGCCCGACGGTCACCTTGCGGGAGCCGAGCTGGGCATGCCCGTAGACGGAGGCAACGCCTGCACCGTGGTCGATGATTACTCGCTGGCCGAAACCGCCTCCATCCCCGGAGAAGGTCACCCGGCCGGGTGACACGGCCTTGATCGGCGTTCCGCAGGGCGAGCCGAAGTCGATTCCCTCGTGAATGGACGAGGAACAACCAGCGGGGTTGCAGATGATGGGTCGCGGTCCGAACACCGAGGTTACCCGCCCAGGGACCGGTCTGATCCATGCGGCGTCAGCGTCGTGCATGTAGTTGCCGTCCGCGGTCACGGCAGCCCCAGCCGGCAGCGCGACGCCACCGAGAAGGCTGGGGACGCCCACCAGCAGTGCGAGGAGCGACAGGACCGCGGTGCGACGCAACCGCGACATCGCCGGCGGAGCGGTGGAGGCTCGGCGGGTCATCGGGGCACAGGTCCGGCGCTCGAACGGGGCAGCTGGTCAGCCATGTGAGTGTGTCCTGTCGGTCGGAAAGATCGGAGGCCGCGCGAGCGGATACCGTCGAGGACTCCCCCACCACCGGCAACCCTCGACGGGATGACGGTGCGCTGACCGGTACCCAGTGTCGCACGCCGACAGCGTCTCGGGGAGGCCTCTTTCGCGGGGTGCCTGGCGCGCCGCCGCTTTCCGATGGCTAAGGTTTCCTGTGGAGGGAAGATGAAGACTGGTCGACGGCGCCCAACGGTGTACGACGTTGCCGAGCGCGCCGGGGTGTCGATTGCGACGGTGTCGTTCTCGTTCCGCCGCCCGGATCAGGTGCGCGAGGAGACTCGAAATCTGGTTCTCGCCGCCGCCAAAGAGATCGGCTACATCCCCAGCGCTTCAGCGAGAAGCCTCGCGCACGGGCGTACCGGCGCCTTCGGACTTCACTCGTTCGATCTGCTGCTCGAGGAACCACAGGGCGGCGATGCGACCGCGTCCGATCGGGTCGGCTCCTCGCAGACCCTCGACATCTCCCAATCGATGATCCCGTGGGACGACGCCAACGACGACCTGCTGTCGAATCCCAGGGCGTTTCCCCTCTACGTCGACGAGGTCCAGCGTGGATTCGAACTGGAATGCAACAGCCAGGGCCGCCCTGTCCTCCTCAGCAGCGGCGCTGAGGCAAGCACGTCTGTGGCCGAGACAGCCGGACGGGTCGACGGACTCGCGATCTTTCCGGCGCAGACCGGACTGGCCGCACTCGAGCACGTGTCGTTGAAGATGCCCGTCGTCTTGTTTAGCGCTCCTCCTGCTGACGACGGCCACCACCGCGTGCTGGTCGACAACGACGGCGGCATGCGCGAGCTCGTGACCCATCTTGTCCGCGAACACGGACAAACGGATCTGGCATTCGTCGGCGCCCTGACGGTCGCGGACTATCGCGAACGATTCCTCGCCATGCAGGACACCCTCCGGAGTTTCGGTCTCCCCGCTCCCGAGTCGGAACTGGACGCAACGGTGCTCGGAGAAGGACGTGGCTTCGCGCGGGTGCTCGAACTGCTCCGATCGGGCAATCTCCCTGGCGGACTCGTCTGCGCCAGCGACCAGCTCGCCCTCAACCTCCTCGACCTGCTCCAGAGCCACGGCGTACGGGTGCCGGAGGATGTCGTCGTCACCGGTTTCGACGGCATCCTGGCCGGCCGGTTGTCGCAGCCGTCGATCACCACGGTGCGGCAGCCGATGGAGACCATGGGCCGCGTGGCCGCCCGTCTCCTGATGGACGAAACATCTGCTCCTGCCGCTGAGGCCCGGGTGATCCGGCTCGGAACGAAACTGGTCCTGCGGGCCAGTTGTGGCTGCCCGGCCCGCACGATTCACGTCGTTTAGTTGAACTGGCCCCGTTCTCGTGCCATACTCGTGGGCATCCGATCTATGCGCTTAGATTCGGACGACTCGCTGAGGCGAGCTACTTGTTCAAGGAGGAACACGTGAAGAAGACCACCCAACTCGGCGTCCTGGCGGTGACGATGGCTGCGGTACTCGGGCTCACCGGCTGCGGCCGTGCCGACGAGTCTGCGTCCACTCCGGATGACGCGAGCACGATCGGATCCGGCCCCGCCACAGGGACTGTCACCATGTGGGCCATGGGCGCCGAAGGTGAGAAGCTGCCCGAATTCGTGAAGGAGTTCGAGAAGGCGAACCCTGATGCCACCGTCGAAGTGACCGCGATCCCCTGGGATGCCGCTCACAACAAGTTCCAGACTGCGATCGCCGGGGGCAACACCCCGGACATCGCGATGATGGGTTCGACGTGGATGGCTGACTTCGCCGACGCGTTCACCACCGTTCCGACCGACCTCGACACGTCTGACTTCTTCGAAGGTGCGCTCAGCACCACCGAGGTCGCCGACCGTGCGACCGGTGTGCCGTGGTACGTCGACACCCGCGTGCTCTACTACCGCACCGACTTGGCCGAGAAGGCCGGCTGGAGCGGGGCTCCCACGACGTGGGACGACCTCAAGCAGATGGCCTCCGACATGAAGACCAAGGCAGGAGCCGACTTCGGGATCCGCCTCCCTGCGGGGAACGACTCCTTCCAGGGCACGCTCTGGATGCCCTGGTCCAACGGTGCGAGCCTGACCGCGGACGACGCCTGGACTCTGGACACGCCCGAGATGGTCGAAGCCTACGAGTACTACCAGAGCTTCTTCGCCGACGAGGTCGCGGACGCTGACGCGGATGTGTCCGCCGGCGCCCAGGAGGCCGCGTTCGTCGACGGAAGCACGCCGATGCTCATCGAGGGTCCGTTCATGATGGGCCAGCTCGACACCCTCGGTGGCGAGGGCTTCGCCGACAAGTACACCACCGCTGTGCTGCCCACGCAGGAGTCGTCGACGTCGTTCAGCGGCGGGGCAAACCTCGTCGTGTTCGATAAGAGCGAGAACCAGAAGTCGGCGTGGAAGCTCGCCCAGTGGCTCAGCACTCCCGAGACCCAGCAAGCCTGGTACGAACTCACGGGTGACCTGCCGGCAACACCGACGGCATGGGATGCCCCTGCACTGGCCGACGACCCCAAGCTCGCCGTGTTCGGCACCCAGCTGGAAACCGCTGAGGCGCCTCCGGTGAGCACCACCTGGGTTCAGGTCTCAGCGGCAGCCGACCAGGCGCTCGAGCAGATCCGACGCGGGAACGTGTCGGTCGCTGATGCGCTGAAGGATCTTCAGGGCAAGGCTGACTCGATCGGTCTGGACTGATCTTGTCTCTCCCAGCCGTCCTCCCGGCCGAGGTGCGCCAGCGCCCCGGCCGGGGAGGCAAGACCAGAATCCGGCAGTCGCCGCGAGCACGTCGGCATGCGCTCATCGCGTGGGGCTTCGCGCTCCCGTTCGTGATCGTCTTCGCAGTTTTCATGCTCGTGCCGATCGTCGGCTCGTTCGCGATGTCGTTCACCGATTTCCGGGCCAGCGACATCCAGACCCCGTTCGCGGTGAGCTTCACCGGCTTCGAGCAGTACGCAACGCTGTTCGCCGACAACCGCTTCCTGAAATCGCTCGGTGTCACCGGGATGTTCGTCATTGTCGGCATTCCCCTCACCATGGCGGTCGCCCTCGCGCTCGCCCTCGGCCTGAATACCGGCAGGGGACGGATCGTGTCCGTTCTCCGGGTCGGCTTCTACGCTCCCGTCGTCACGAGCATCGTCGCCATCTCCGTCGTGTGGCGCTACATCCTCCAGCAGGACGGGCTCCTCAACAGCGGTCTCGCGATGATCGGCATCACCGGTCCCAACTGGCTGAACGACACGACCTGGGCGCTCCCGTCGCTGATCATGATGGCGGTCTGGCGCAACGTCGGAACCCTCATGGTCATCTTCCTCGCCGGCCTGCAGGCCATCCCGGAGGACGTGCAGGAGGCTGCTCTCATGGACGGCGCCGGCCCGTGGCGCCGACTGCGCTCGATCACGATCCCGCTCCTGCGCCCGACGCTCCTTCTCGGTGCTGTCCTGATCTCAGTGGGCTACCTCCAGTTCTTCGAGGAAGCGTTCGTGATGACTAAGGGTGGGCCGCTGGATTCGACCCTGTCCATCGCCTATTACACCTACCAGCAGTTCGGATTCGGCGAGTACGGTCTCGCGTCGGCTGCCAGCTATGTTCTGTTCCTCGCGATCGCTCTCCTGGCGCTGGTTCAGTTCCGCGTCCTGCGTTCGAAGGATTGAGGGAAAAGCCATGACCGCGACAACCACCTCACTCTCCGCTCCGGCCTCCGTGCAGGACACACCACCTCCCGCACGGCGTCGCCGCCGCCGTGTCAGCGGACGCGCCCTGACCTTCATCGTTCTCGGCCTGGGCCTCCTGGTCTGGCTGGTGCCGTTCGTCTGGATGGCACTCGGGTCGGTGAAGACCCAGAGCGAGATCCTCCAGCGACCACCCACCTGGTGGCCGGAGAACCCGACATTCGATAACTTCGCCCAGTGGTTCGGGCCGCTGAACTTCGGTACATTCTTCTCGAACAGCCTCATCGTCGCCGTCATCACCGTGCTCGGCAACATCGTGTTCTGTTCCATGGTCGGCTACGCCCTCGCGAAGCTGGAGTTCCCCGGCAAGAACGTGCTCTTCACCCTGGTGATGGTGACCCTGATGGTCCCTGGCGTCGTCACCTTCGTGCCTCTGTTCGTGATGGTGTCCAAGCTCGGTCTCGTCAACACCTATGCCGCGCTGATCCTCCCGTTCATCACAGCCCCGATCGGGGTGTTCCTGATGCGGCAGTTCATCCTCGGCATCCCGGATGCGCTCATCGAGGCCGCGAGGATCGACGGCGCCGGGGAGTTCCGGATCTTCTCCCGGATCGTCATGCCGCTGTGCGGTCCCCCGCTGGCGACTCTCGGCATCCTGACCTTCCTGGCGTCGTGGAACAACTTCCTTTGGCCACTCGTCGCGGCGCAGAGCGAGTCGAAGTACACCCTGCCGGTCGCGCTCTCGCTGTATTCGACCGGTCAGAACGCCACCAATTACGGCATCCTGCTCGCGGGATCGGTGCTCGTCATCACCCCGATCCTCGCTCTGTTCGTACTGCTCCAGCGCTACTTCATCCGTGGCGTGGCCACAGCGGGGCTGAAGTAACTCGTCCGGTCCGCTCCATCGACCTGAAAGATACGACTCCATGACACCGAACGACCTTCGCTTTCCCGACGACTTCATCTGGGGAGCGGCGACCGCCGCACACCAGATCGAGGGCAACAACGTGAACACCGACTGGTGGGTGCGCGAGCACGCAACAGGCACGGACATCGCCGAGCCCAGCGGAGACGCCGCCGACAGCTTCCACCGGTACCCGGAAGACATGGCCCTTCTCGCGCGGCTGGGCTTCAACACCTACCGGTTCAGCATCGAATGGGCACGCATCGAACCGGAGCAGGGATTCGTCTCGAAGGCGTCTCTGTTGCACTACCGGCGCATGATCGACACAGCGCTCGAACTTGGGCTCACCCCGATGGTGACTCTGCACCACTTCACGAACCCGAGGTGGTTCGCCGAGGGCGGGGGCTGGACGCGCGAAGACGCACCTGAGCTCTTCGCGAGGTACACCGAGATCGCGTCGACGATTCTGCACGGGGTCCCGTGGGTGTGCACGATCAACGAACCCAACATGGTCGCCATGACGCGCGGCACCGAGGGCACCGACATGGCGGCGGCCGCCCTGCCCTCCCCCGACGCCCGCATCACCGGGCAGCTCATCAAGGCGCACAAACGTTCCCGCGAAGTCCTCGCGGCGACAAGCAGCGCGAAGACCGGCTGGACGATCGCCGGCCAGGCCTTCCACGCGGCACCAGGGTGCGAGGTCGAGATGCGCGCATACCGGTACCCGCGGGAGGACATCTTCCTCGAGGCGGCTGCCGGCGACGATTACGTCGGCGTCCAGGCATACCTGCGCACGTTCATCGGCAAAGACGGCCCGCTCCCCGTCGCCGAAGGCAGGGAGACCACGCTGACCGGCTGGGAGTACTTCCCGCAGGCGCTCGAGATGGCTGTCCGCCATGCCTGGGACCTGACGGACCGGACTCCGATCCTCATCACCGAGAACGGACTCGCGACATCAGACGACACGCGCCGCATCGACTACACGCATGTCGCGCTGTCCGGACTTCACGCCGCGATGAGCGATGGGATCGACGTGCGGGGCTACTACCACTGGTCGGCTCTCGACAACTACGAGTGGGGCAGCTTCACACCGACGTTCGGTCTCATCGGCTGGGACAGGGAGACGTTCGAACGCACGCCGAAGCCGAGCGCGCACTGGCTCGGCGACGTCGCCCGCACCGGGACGCTCGCCCACCGGGCCGAGTCCGTGCCAACGCCCGCAGGCTGAGGCGGGACTCACCCGAGTTCAGGCCCGATGCTCTCAGCGTCGCTTCGTCAGCTCAGCAGCACGAGGTTGTCGGACAGCCGGATCCAGTCGTCGTGCTCTATCTCCGGCGAACCTGGCGGGAGATAGCGAACTGCGCGTTGACCGTTCATGTGCGTTGTGAGCTCTCCGCCGCCGCTGCACGCGCGGTACCCGGCCTGCGGGGACTCAGCGGGCACGACGAGAATGCACACCCCGTTCTTCGTGTCCGTGTCGGTGGACCGAGCGAGGAAGTAGTCGTTGCCGTCATGCGTCCCGACCAACCGGACCGAGTCGGCGTCGATGCCGTCCTGGTGCCCGTATCCGTCCGGGAGGAGATCAGACGACGTCTGCTTCGAGGACAGCTCGGTGTACGCCGGCGGCGTGGCCGCTCCACATCCGCTCATCAACAGAACCAGGGCAGCCATCACGCCGATTCGCCTCACCGCTGAACGACCCATGTCCCCCACTTTCGTTGGTTCACCGTATCGGATCAGGGAGACGAAAACACGGCCCCATCAGGGTGAGCTCCTGGTTCGGGTTCCTGACCGCGTGAGTCAGAGTCCCCGACGCCGCCGACTACGGCCAGAGCGTGTCATAGACCGGCTGCGTGGTGTCCGCCATGGTGCCAGCGGTGCTTGCTCGCCAGCTGCTCACAACGAGCCCGTCGCGGAAGTAGAGCTCTTCTGACACGGTCCACTGATCCGGGTCTTCTTCCGGGCTCAGCTGGACGGAGATCGAGCACACTGTGTACGAGTCCGCGTCATTGTCGACGCAGGTGAAGTCTTCGGCTGTCGCTGCGGCGATGAGGGCGGCCCTCTGCTCGGGCGTTGTCGAGTTCACAGCGTTCGAGCTGCCGCCTTCGGTCGCGCCGCCCCAGAGGCAGTCGATTCCCGGGAGCGTGACGCGGATGTCTTCGATCGCTGGATGACGGGAGATGCCGACACCATCGAGCTGGGGCGAGTTCAGTTCCTCGCCTGCCCATGCGTCCAGGAACTCCTGGGTGTAGATCTTCCTGCAGTCGGTGGGAAGCGCAACGGGCTGGACGGTCGGTGTGGGCTCCGCCGTGACCGTGGGAGTCGGGGACGGGGTGTCCGTCGGTGTGGGTTCGGCTGCCGCAGGGGGCGTCGGCGCAGGCTGGTTGCTGAGAGTGAAGGCAATTCCGGCGCCGACGATGACAACGACGGCGAGTGCGATCGCTGTTCCCCAGACGAGCCTGCGCTTGCGCCGGCTCGCGTCAGGTATGGAGGTGTTCGGAGTCATGGTGGCCCTTCGCTCAATTGTGAGAATAGGCGGCATCGGCGACATCCGTGTCCACCTCGGTGATGACACGCGGCGACCACCCGCCGCAACACGGCTGAGTCGCCACAAACGGTCGCCCCCGCGACATCGTGAGCGAGACTTTGTGGCAACTCGAGCGCACGGCCTCGGCGGGTGCCCCGCCCGCGCCGATTGGCGGGGGCAGGGCGCGCCAGCACTCATCCCGACGAAAGGTGTAAGCACTGGCTTGAACACGCTATCCGTCGCCGTCTGTCTGCCCGCACCCCAGTGCGGGGCACACCGTCGGCGTCTCAGACCGCGGCGACCCGACCGACGGCATCGCCCGCGCCCAGTTCGCGCTACGACGACCGTGCGAACAGGACCTAAAGTCCTTCCGCGATCGTCTTGATCGCGGAGAGGCGGCGGTCCCATTCCGCGGCGACGGCGTCGAGCCGGCGCGCGGTGGCGTTCAGCTGCGAACCGATCACCCGGTACTTCAGCTCGCGACCGGCGCGCACCGGTTCGACCAGGCCGACCTCATGGAGCACGGCGAGGTGCTTCGCGATGGCCTGGCGGCTGACCGGAAGACGCCCGGCGAGAGCGGACGCTGACGCGTCGCCCCCGCCGAGCGCCTCGAGGATGCTCCACCGAGTCTCGTCACCGAGAGCCGCGAAGACGGGAACCATCGTCACAGCGGTCATGACACGGTCTCGAGCAGGGCAACGAGTTTGTCGAGTTCAGCTGTCCACCCGTCGACGTGGCTCGCGAGGTTCGCGGCCGGGTCCGACGTGCGGTCGAAGCCAGTCTCGACGACGGTGAGTTGCGTGCCGTCCGCCGTGGGCTCGAGAGTGAAGGTGAATACGGTCGAGGTTCCGTCGTCGAATTCCCGGGGAGGCCGACCGAGCGCGTCGTCGTTGTTCCATCGGTAGGAGACCCGGCGCTGCGGGTCGATCGCCTCGATCCGCAGCGGAATGGCGCCACCATCTTCGAACGTCATGTTCCCCTGCGCCCCCGCCTCGGTCCCGTCGAGCTCGGTACGCCCGAACCATGCGGAGATGTGGGAGGGTTCGGTGACCGCGGACCATACCTTCGCGAGAGGAGCGGCGATCCGGATCGTGCGCCGCACCGAGTACTCGCCTTCATCGGCGACGGCTGGCTGATTGGTTGTCAGGCTCATGCTGATCAGTCCCTTCGATTTCGTGTCGCAGTCTCTGCGTTCACTGCGATCTGCAATTCAACGATTGCAGATTACTCACCGAAATGCAACCTCAGAGTTGCATCAAGTTCCGAATCCGACCGCGGAGACCTCGAGGCCCTGTCCTAGTTGTCTCCTGGGAATGTGTTACTCCTCATGTGTGAGCGTCATTGGTTGAGAAAGAGGTTGACGGTGTCGCGGCTCACGGTCAATGTCCTACCTGGACCGCGCGAGGAGAGTGCGAGCAATGCTCCTTCCGCGGTGGGGGCACGCGCGGTGGACCGGAGCCCGACAGCATCACGCTCGAAAACTACGGGCGCGAGATCCCCGAAGCGTAATTCGGGTCGGCGCTCCACGACGCAAGAAGTTTGAGCCGCTCCGAAGACGGGGACCCGGGCTCGGCGGTGTAAATCAGGAGCACGTTGCCCGGCTCGGCGGTGATCGCGAGCTCCTCGTACGCGAGGACGATTTCGCCGACAAGCGGGTGCTGGAACCTCTTCGTCCCCGAGCCGTGGGTCCTCACGTTGTGCGCCGCCCACAGGGTGCGGAAGGTGTCACTGCGAGTCGAGAGTTCGCCGACGAGGTCCTGGAGCGCTTTGTCGTGGGGATCCCGGCCGGCTTCCGCCCGCATGATGCCGACACACATTTCAGCGAACAGGTCCCAGTCGGGGTAGAAATCACGGGAAGCAGGGTCGAGGAATTGGAAGCGGGCGAGGTTCGGCGTGCGTCCACCGTCGCCGATGACCAGTGAATAGAACGCCCGGCCGAGTTCGTTGACGGCGACGAGGTTCTGCCGTGGGTCTCGCACGAACGCGATCCCGTCGGTGATCGATGCCAGCGCCCACTCCAGACTCGGCCGAGGGGCGGAGGGCTTGCCGACGCGGCGGCGGGGCCGGCCGGAGGTCGGAATGCCGTCGGCGGCACGGGCGAGGTCGAGCAGGTGAGCACGCTCGGTGTCGTCCAGTTGCAGCGCACGCGATATGGCGTCGAGGACGGATGCCGAAGCGCCGGCGATCGCCCCGCGCTCGAGCTTGGAGTAGTACTCCACGCTCACACCGGCGAGCGCCGCGACCTCGGTGCGCCGCAGTCCGGTCACGCGCCGGTTGGGTCCGGCGGAGATGCCGGCGGCGTCGGGGGTGACGCGGGCTCGGCGGGTCATGAGGAATTCGCGTACCTCTGCTCGGTTGTCCATACGACCAAGGGTAGATCCGCTGCCCCCAAGAAGGGATGCCCTGTCATGGCACCCCTGAGGATGAGGGGTCCTCTCGCAGTACACCCCTCATCAGAGACTCCCACCCGGGGACTGCGGCACGAAGACTGGGTTCATGCCAGACACCACAGCACCGTCCCGATCGCGAGCCGTCGCCCTGTTGCCGACGCTTCTCCTGCTACTCACGGTGTTCGGTCCGATCTCGATGGACCTCTACCTCCCAACGCTTCCTGCTCTCACGGTCGAGCTCGCCGCCGCCACATCCGTGGCCCAGCTCACCGTCACGGCCTGCCTGATCGGCCTGGCCGCCGGACAGCTGATCGCCGGGCCCCTCTCCGACAGGTTCGGCAGACGGGGCATCCTGCTGATCGGTGTCGTCGCGTACATCGCGACCTCGGCGCTGTGCGCGTTCAGCCCGACCATCGAACTCCTCATCGCCGCCCGATTCGTCCAGGGCCTCGCGGGTGGAGTCGGGATCGTGATCGCTCAGGCCGCCGGCCGAGACGTCTACTCCGGCGGTGCGCTGATCCGGTTCTACGGGCGGCTGACCGTCATCGGCGGGTTCGCCGCCGTCGTCGGCCCCTTGCTCGGCGGTGTGCTGAACACGGTTCTGGACTGGCGGGGGCTGTTCCTCTTCCTTGCGGTGGTCGGCGCCGGCATTCTCATCATCACTCTCTTCGTCTTCCGGGAAACGCTTCCGGCGACGCGCCGCACCCGCGGCGGGCTCAGGCAGACCGTGCACGATTTCCGCACATTGCTCGCGGACCGGGTGTTTCTCGGCGCGGTCCTCAACCAGGGATTCCTCTACGCGGCTCTGTTCGCCTACCTGGCAGGAGCGACCTATGTGCTGCAGGACATCTACGGGCTCTCTCCGCAGGAATATGCGGCGGCATTCGCCCTCAACTCCGCCGGATTCATGATCTTCGGATATCTCGCCGGCCGCGCTTCGGAACGATGGAGCATTCCGGGTACCCTCACGATCGGTATCCTCGTCGCCGGTATCGGAGCGACGGGCCTGCTCGGATCCGGCCTGACGGCAATGCCGTTGTGGGTGGTCATCGTCTCGCTGTTCGCCCTCGCCAGCGGTGTCGCGATCTCGTCGACCCCGGCGACGACCCTCGCCCTCACCGAATACCCGCAGATCGCCGGAACGGCGTCTTCCCTGCTTGGAATGGTCCGGTTCGGGTTCGGCGGCATCGCAGCCCCGCTCGTCGGCGTCGCCGGCGCCACCAGCATCCTCCCGCTCGGGGTGGTCACGGTCACTGCGGTGATTCTCGCCGCGGCCGCCTATCTCGTCCTCGTCCGCCCCTCCTCTGCCCGGTCTGACACCACGACGCTGTCGGCGTCTGAACCAGCCGCGTAGCCACCCAACCCCAACCGAAGGAGAACACCACCATGCGTGGAGTCACCATGTACGCCCCAGGCGACGTCCGGGTCGAAGACCGCGAGATACCGGCGATCGTCGATCCGACGGATGCCATCATCCGCGTGTCGGCGAGCTGCATCTGCGGGTCAGACCTCTGGCCGTATCGCGGAGCCGAACCCGTCGACCACCAGGCGATGGGACACGAGTACGTCGGCGTCGTCACCGAGATCGGTTCCCAGGTCTCGACCATCGCCGTCGGCGATTTCGTCGTCGGCTCGTTCTTCGCCTCAGACAACACCTGCGAAATCTGCCGGTCCGGCTACCAGACTCACTGCATCCACCGGCAGCCCGGTGCGCCGACCGGTGCGCAGGCGGAGTACGCCCGCATTCCTCTGGCCGACGGCACCCTGGTGGCCACCCCCGGGCAGCCGGACGCCGACCTCATCCCCTCGCTGCTGGCGGCATCCGACGTTCTCGGCACCGGCTGGTTCGCTGCTGTCGCCGCCGAGGTCGGCCCAGGGAAGACCGTGGCCGTGGTCGGAGACGGCGCGGTCGGTCTGCTGGGCGTTCTCGCCGCCCGGGAACTGGGCGCAGAACGGATCATCGCCATGTCCCGTCACGCCGACCGTCAGGCGCTGGCTCGCGAGTTCGGGGCCACAGACATCGTCGAGGAACGCGGAGACGACGGAGTGGAGAAGATCAAGGAACTGACCGGGGGGCTCGGCGCTCACAGCGTCATCGAAGCCGTCGGCACTCAGGAGTCCATGCGTCAGGCGATCCAGTCCACCCGTGCCGGAGGCCACGTCGGCTACGTAGGAGTCTCACACGATGTGACCATCGACGGGCTCGAACTGTTTTTCTCCGGCGTGCACCTGCACGGCGGCCCGGCCCCGGTGCGCCGCTTCCTTCCCGAGCTGATCCAGTTGATCTGGGACCGCAAGATCGACCCGGGAAAGGTCTTCGACCTCACTCTCCCGATCGAGCGCGCTGCCGAGGGATACACGGCGATGGACGAGCGTCGCGCCATCAAGGTTCTGCTCACCACCGACTGATCGAACCGGGTGACCGGGCGCCTGGGTGCCCGGTCACCCGCCAACCCCAAGGAACACAATGAACATCGAACCAACCACACCCACTGTCAAGAACGCGCCCGAGCAGTTTGCCGGCGACGTCTGGGTCGACGTGATCGCCTCACCACACGCGCCCGACCAGCGGATGACCGTCGCCACCGTTCGTTTCGCACCTGGCGCCCGCACCGCCTGGCACTCCCACGCCCGAGGCCAGTACCTGCGCGTCACCCAGGGCGTCGCCCGATTCGGCGACCGCGATGGCAACGTCATCGAGGTCCACCCCGGGCAGACGTTGTACACACCGCCCGGCCAGGACCACTGGCACGCTGCCGCACCTGGCTGCTTCATGGAGCACATCGCGATGCTCGAAGCGGCAGACGACCCGACCGCTACCACCCAGTGGAAAGAGCACATCACCGACGCCGACTACACCGGACCCGCCGGCGCCTGAGGAGGCCACGAACTATGACGAATGAACAACCGTCCGCAGCCCGGCGAACGCTCGGCGGGTTCGCCGACAAGCTCGTCGACCTCACCGACGACGTCCTCTTCGGGGACGTCTGGGAACGCCCGGAGCTCGCTGCGCGCGACCGAAGCCTCATCACCATCGCGGCCCTGGTCGCCGGCGGTCACACCGAACAGCTGCCATTCCACCTCGACCTCGGGAAAAGCAACGGGCTCACCGAGGAAGAGTTGGTGGAGGCCATCACGCATCTGGCGTTCTACACCGGTTGGCCCAGGGCCATGTCCGCCATCGCAGCCGCGCGTACGGCATTCACTCCACAGACGGACTTCACCGCATAGTAGAGGCCGCGAGCCTACGCCGCAGGTGGCACCTGGGACCGCACAGGCCGATAGGTGATGTGCGTCACGAGCGATGCCTCTCGCACCGAGACCCGCTCAAGCGCCTGCGCAGGCACTCCGTCGAACACCCGCTCGCCAGCGCCGAGGATGCAGGCCGTAACGTGCAGCCGGAGCTCGTCGAGCAGCCCGGCGGCAAGGAATTGATTCACCGTCCCCGCGCCGCCCGCAATCGAGATGTTCTCATCGCCCGCTGCGGCCCGTGCTCTCTCGAGGGCGGAATGGATGCCGTCGGTGACGAAGAAGAACGTCGTACCGCCTTCCATCTCGATGGGCTCATGCTCGAAGTGGGTGAGGACGAAGACGGGCCCGTGGTACGGCGGCTCAGGACCCCACCAGCCCTGCCAGTCGCGGTCCCACTCCCCCCGGACCGGACCGAACATGTTCCGTCCCATGATGGTCGCGCCCGAGTCGACGATCGCGTCGACCTCTTCGCGGTTCTCCTCGTACGTCTCGAACATCCACCGGTGCAGCCAGTTCTCATCGATGTCGCCGAGCGGCTTCTCCTCGCTCTGATTCACGCCGGCGGCATAACCGTCGGCCGAGACCGCGATGTCGCAGAACACTTTGCCCATGGTCGAACTCCCCCGTCCAGAAATTTCCGTTGATTGGCAGGCTAACGAACCGGGTCGAAACCGCAAGGGGCGGTTTCGACCGGGTCGCTCATGCCTCTCCAGCGTCAGACCCAGAATTCAGTGAGCCGCGCGGCCTGCGCTGCCCCCTGCGCGTATCCGGCTCGAGCAGCGAGCGGACGCAGCGACAGGTCCATCGCGTTGGGGCCGAACAGGTGCTCGACACTGCTCTCCGGGAACACCGTTTCGACCTCGCTGCCGCGCGCACGGAGTTCGTCGACTTGTGTGGCGAGATGCGTACCCCAGTCGACCGGAGTCAGGGATCTGCCCCCGAAGGGTGACAGCACCAGCACTCGCCCGTATCCGGCTGCCAGATCGGCGTTCTCGGCATTGGATCGGTATCCACCGTCGATGTATCGGTGATCTCCGATCCGGTACGGACGGCCGCTGGAACAGCTGGCGGCGACGGCGTCCACCAGGTCTACGTCGCTGAGCTGGTCGAACACGACCGGCTCACCGGAGTCGGCATCCACCGCCGTGATGAGAACAGCGCGTTGCGGCCAGCGCACACCGGGCAGGCGTGAGGCGACCGTGGCACGCCACTGTGTTTGCCAGGAGCCATCGGACGCATCCATGTCGATCGCCGATGCGCCCATTCTGCGGCGCATGTCGGCGGCATCCGCAGAGGAGGCGATGATCGTGGTGATCCTCTCCATATGGTCCGTCACCGGCCGGGTCGGTGCCCGTCCTTGATCGGATCCGACGGGACCGGTCGGATGCTTCGGCGCAGTGGCTTGGATGGCCTTGAAAAGCTCGGTCGGCGTGGCACCGGCGATCTGGGCCGCGGCGGTCGACCCGGCCGACGTCCCGATGGTCAGGTCGGCAGTGGTCACGTCCAGGCCGGCATCGAACAGACCAGCGAGAACGCCGATCAGCCAGGCGTTGCCTGTCGATCCCCCACCGCCGAGGACTAGGGCCGTCTGGGCGGAGTGTGACCGGATGCCGTCGGAGACTGTCTCCGGGTTGAACTGAGGTGAAGAACTCATCGTCGTAGCTTTCTGAGAGTGCATGCAGCGCTCCCCGCGACGGCTACGTCAGTCGCGCGATCGTGAACTCGAAGGAGCGCCCAGAGTGGACAGTGTGTGCATCGGGCTCACCTCCTCGAATCGTGTCACGTTCGTCGAGGACTCTACCGCTGCGCCGGCCTGCTCGCCATCCGCCCTGTCGCGCTGACCCGCGCGGACGCCGGCGCCATTCGGTCATCCGAACGTGAAGCAGTAGGCCTCGACCCCTGCCTCGAGGAACTCGATTTCACATCTGAGGTCCTCGATCGGTCCCGGCTGGCGGACGAGTTGATAGACGTTGTGGTCGCGAACCGTGCCGCGCCCGTCCTCGTCGACGTCGCTGCCGCTGGCATCGCCGAGGGAGTGGCCGTCGACGGTGACCACGAAGGGAATGGCGGTGTCCGGCTTGGCCGAGCCCATGACGAGGTTGACGTCCCTGGCATGGAACTGGAAAGCGATGCGCGAACCTGGGCTGTTCGAGCGCGCGGTATTCGCGGCCACGGTCCAGTTTCCCGAGAGGTCCCACGCGTTGAGCGGCAGCCAGGATGCTGCGTAATAGTCGTGAGGCAAGTCCAGTGCGGCCTCCGCTTCCGAGGCGAATCCCTTGCTCTGGGTGTAACCCAGGTAGGTCTCAGGGGAACGTAATGCTGGCCAGTCCGCCGCGACTTCGAGCCCGCGCGGCGTGGCTTCAACGAGGTCCATGTCGATGTCGGCTGCGCCAGCGTTCAGCAGAAGCCGCTGGATCACCATCTCGGTCTGCGCGTACTCCCCCTCGCCGAAATGATGGAATCGGATTCGACCGTCGGCATCCGCGATGTAGACCGCCGGCCAGAACCGGTTCGCGAATGCACCCCACACGCGATATTCGCTGTCGATCGCGACCGGGAACTCCACGCCCAGGTTCCGCGTCTGGGTCACGACGTTCGCGACGTCGCTCTCGAAGTCGAACTCCGGAGTATGTACGCCCACGACGGTGAGCCCGGCTGTTTCGTACTTCGCTGCCCATGCCCGCACATAGGGCAGCGTGCGCAGCCAGTTGACGCAGGTGTAGGTCCAGAAATCGACCAGCACGACTCGTCCGCGAAGTCCGTCCGGAGTCAGGGGCTCGGAGTTCAGCCATCCGGTGGCGCCATCGAACGCCGCGAGTCGCCCCTCGACAGGCAACTCACCTGTGTCCCCTGCGAGCCAGTGAGCGATCGTGCGGACGACGCCGGTGCGGGCAGGCGGCGGCGATCCGCTCGCATCGTTGTCGGGATCCGGCTGGTCAGACACGAGCGACCTCCTGTTGTGCGTGTGACTCCGATGTCAGGCAGGACCGAATGCAGCGCGCCGACACAGTAGCCGATGCCGTCGGCGGGGTGACCGGGGACGCGCGCACGTGCAGCCTGGCAGCGAGCCGAACTGAACCATCGATTTGCGACGGAATTTACTCCGCACCATGCCGGTGCGCAACCATCGGCGCCCCGCGGAGCGCCGCGAGTTGCGTCGAAAGTCAGCCGGCCGCCCGCGCAGTCATCGTCGCCACGATCATGTCGCCGATGAGACGCCGGTGCGGTTCCTGGAGGGCGGGCTCGAGCATGTCGCGGTCGAAAATCGCGGCGAAGGTGTGCCGGTTGGCGACGTGAAAGCACGCGAAAGCGCTGATGATCATGTGCACGTCAAGCGCGTCGATGTCATCACGGAAGACGCCTTCGCCGACACCCCTCTGGATGACCCCTTCGAGCACTGTGATGGCGGTCGCATTCTCGCGCAGGATTGTGGGCGACTGCCGAAGATGCTCTGCGCGGTGGATGTTCTCGATGCTGACGAGCTGGATGAACTCCTGATGCGTGGTGTGGTGGTCGTACGTGGCTTCGGCCAGTTTGCGCAGGGCATCGCTCGGTGACAGCTCGTCGATCCGGACCCCGCGCTCGACCCGACGGATCTGGGCATAGACACGCTCGAGGACGCTGAGATAGAGCCCCTCTTTCGAGGTGAAATAGTAGTAAATCATCCGTTTGGTCGTCCGGGTCCGCGCGGCGATCTCGTCCACCCTGGCGCCGGCGTAT
Source organism: Mycetocola sp. Y171 (assembly GCF_056713165.1). Classification (NCBI taxonomy): domain Bacteria; kingdom Bacillati; phylum Actinomycetota; class Actinomycetes; order Micrococcales; family Microbacteriaceae; genus Mycetocola; species Mycetocola sp. Y171. The sequence goes on along the minus strand of NZ_JBWYGX010000002.1, from coordinate 494,461 downwards.
CCGTTGGCAGCGAACTCTGCTGTGGCGACATCGAGGATGTCTTCCCTCGTTCGTACGGCGCGCGCCGTCGATCCGGTGTCTCGAGCCTCGCGCAACTCTTCAGTCATCTCTGTTTCCATCACCCTCGTACCGCCCGTCCAGACGTCTCCTCCGGTCGGATGAGTGCACGGAAGTGCTCTTCCATCCGTTCCCGGTCGGGCTGCTCACCCGTGATGATCTGAAGGCTAGCGTAGGCCTGACCGACGGCCATCCAGCCACCATCAAGCACGGGATGGCCTCGGTCGACCGCCCGGCGGATGAGTTCCGTCTCCAACGGCCGGTAGACGACGTCAGATACCCACGCCTCCGATCGAAGGAGTTCGACGTCGAACGCGACTCCCGGATGGTGGTGCATCCCCATCGGTGTCGCATGCACGACGCCGCTGGCCTGGGCGATCATCCCCGCGAGACCATCGCGCCGAATTGTGGCGACGGTCTGCGTCGGAAAGTGTGAGCGCATGCGTCTGGCAAGCTCCTCCGAGCGTGCGTGGTCGACATCGAACAGGTCGAGCCTCGCGGCTCCGCACGAAAGAAGCGCATAAGCGGTCGCCGCCCCGGCACCACCGCAACCGATTTGGACGACGCGTTCGAAGGAAGCATCCGGCAACCCGGAGACGAGACCGTCGCGGTACCCCATCCAGTCCGTGTTGAACCCGATCATGCCCTCGTCGTCGAACAACACCAGGTTGACCGCTCCGAGGTGTTCAGCTCGCGGGTCCAACCTGTCGACGATGTCGAGCACCAGCTGTTTGCAGGGGTGGGTGATGTTCATCGCGGAGAAGCCCTGTCGGCGAGCATCGGCGAGCAACGTCCCGACATCCTCCGCCTGCTTTCCCAGCTCGATGAGGTCGAGGATGCGGTATTCGTAGTCGAGCCCCAGCGCTGCCGCTTCGACCTCGTGCATCGGCGGAGTGAAAGACGCCGTGATTCCTTCGCCGATGAGACCGACCAGGTGGCGGTCACGGTGCGTGCGCGACCCACCGTGCTCTTGTCGGGTCATCACGTTTCCGGGACCTCGAAGTCGACGGTGGCCAGCGACAGCTTCACTGGTGCGGAGATCCTCAGGACCTCCGCGTGCGCCGGGTGCCGGTTGTACGCTTCGAGCCCGTCGAGGTCCTCGAAGTCAGCGACGATGGCAAGTTCGTGCGAGGTGACCCCGCCGAGCACATCGACGCCGACACTCATGCTTCGCAGGGACGGGATCTGCGACGGCAAGGCCCTCAGCAGCGACATCCAGTGCTCTCGTTGGTCACTGGTGAACTCAGGCGCGAACCGGAACACTGCGACATGTCGGATCACGCCGGTACTCCTTTCGCCTCACGCCGCTGCTGGTACTGAGCGGCAAGGCGGACGGGCGCGTTGAGAGCCCCGTATCCCTCATAGCCGTCGCGGCGCTCGACGACCTCGAGGAACACCGTCCCGATCGGATGGGTGTAGAAGTGGAGAAAATCTCCCGTCTCGTCCCGGTCGTACATGACGTTGAGCTCTTTGAGCTCGTCGAGAAGCGACGGCGGAATCTCGTACCGCGCCTCGATGTCGTCGTAGTAGTTGGCTGGGATGTCGAGAGGGTGGAATCCTCGCTGTCGCGCCTCTCGCGCCAGCGCGAGGACGTCGGATGCTGCGAAGGCGACGTGCTGGGGAAGGATTGCGTCGTCGTTCGCACCGGAAGGCACGAGGTTGAGTGCAATACGAATGACCCCATCGGCCGCCCTGAGCACCTGACTGCGTACGAGACCGACAGGGGCGGCCACCTCCATGGAAGGCTGCGAACGGAGATCAAGCACTGAATGGAAGAAGAGCACTCCGGCGTCGAAATGATGCCAGTGCTGCGCAAGGTTGATGTGGTCCACTCGCGCGATGCGGTCGACGCCGGTGCCGGCTGGCTCCCCGAACTCCCGCACCCACCCTGGTGCAGACTTTCCCTCAGCGCCGAAGAATATCTCAGATCCATCCGGTGCCCGCACGCCGACCAGCGGCTCATCGCCGGGGCCTTCCGAACGGTGGATCTCCGGCGCGAACAGCTCAATGGCCCGCAGGAGAGCCGCCTTCGGATCGTGTACCGACAGTCCGATTCCCGCGACGGTGGGGATCGGTTGGTGTGACTCGGGACGGCCGAGCACGACACGCGCGGCCCCCTGAGACCAGAGCTCGACATTCTTGGTGCGGTGGCGGCCGTGCGCGGAGAATCCGAGCTGCTCGAGAAGGGTTCGCAAGTCTTCGACCGCGTCAGTGCGCAGCTCCACATAATTGATGTCGGCGGGCGGCTCCACCACCGGCAGCGGTCTGGCGGACATCTGGCCCGCGCGACCACCAGAAGTCCCACCCAGCCAGCTCAGCGTCTCGTCCTCAAGCAAACGGAGGGAGCGTTTGGCGTCGATTGCCGTCGCTCGCGGATCCGACTGGCGGAACGTGTCGTTGAAGATCTCGAGCGACACCGGCCCGTCGTAGCCTGTCCTCATCAAGTGACCCATGAACCCAGGGAGGTCGAATCCACCCTCTCCGGGAAAGAGGCGGTGGTGGCGGCTCCAGGAGAGCACATCCATGGACAGGATCGGAGCGTCGGCGAGCTGGACGAAGAAGATCTTGTCGGCGGGGATCGTCTCGATCGCCTCTGGGTTGTGCCCCTTGGACAGGATGTGGAAGCTGTCGAGGCAGAGCCCGACTCTCGGGTGATCTGTGAGCCGCACGATGCGCGCGGCCTGCTCGTAGTCGTCGACGAATCGGCCCCAGGCGAGTGCCTCATAAGCAACGCGGACGTCGAAGCGCTCCGCCAGCTCGCCGAGTTCGCGCAACTGCGCGGCCGCGAGCTGTTCGTCTCCGCTTCGGGCCGTCGCAACGTTGCTGCACAGCAACATCGTGTCGATGCCGAGGCGGTTCATGAGTGCGAACTTCGCCGCCGCGCGTCGCAGGTTCTGCTCCAGCAGGTCCGGCCCCACCCCTTCGAAGTCGCGGAACGGCTGGTAGAGGTCGAGTGACAGTCCGAGTTCCTGCGCCCGTGCGCGAATGTTTTCGGGTGAGTCCGGCGATGCGATGAGATCGGGCTCGAATATCTCCACCCCGTCGAACCCGGCCTCAGCGGCGGCCACGAGCTTCTGGTCGAGCGTCCCCCTGAGGCATACCGTCGCGATCGAAGTTCGCATGTTTCCTCCAGCGGGCACCGACGCTGGTGCCCCGTCCGATGTTCAGAATGGGCGTTGCAGAGAAACGTACTAACTAGTACGTTCGACCACAACGGGCGATCATGGACGATTCAACCCGCAAAGAGGAGATCTTCAATGATGAGTTTCGCCGAGTGGAACACGCCGAGTAACCCGGCAGCCGATTCGGCGTCGGTGCTCGAACGTATTGTGGCAATTCTCGAGGCCGTGAAGGAATCGGGTTCCCTCTCGGTCACCGCACTCGCGGTACGAACCGATATGCCGAAGTCCACCGTGTCGCGGCTGGTGGGCGAACTGGTCCAGCAACGCTACCTGGAGCGCACCGAGGACGGTGTGACGCTCGGTTTCCGACTCTTCGAACTCGGGGCGCGCGTCAGCCTTCCGCGTCGACTTCTCACGGCCGCGGCCCCGGTGATCCGAGAACTCGTGGAAGTGACCGGCGAGCGTGTCGGTCTCTGGGTGCACCGGGGAACCCACATGATCTCCATCGCGGCGGTGGCCGGACGGCTCCCGATGCTGCCGACGCGCGCCGGCATGCGTTCGCCCGCCCTGACGACGGCCAGCGGAAAGGCATACCTCGCATTCTGCGAGGATCGCAGTGTCGTCGAGCGAGCGGCCGCCCCCCTCGTCGATGATGCGGCCGACCAGTTCCGAGACGAATTGAGCCAGGTGCGGGCGACGGTGGTGGCCACTGACAGAGGGGTCGCGTACCCGGGCATCCTTGCTGTGGCGAGCCCGGTGCTGTCTGCGAACCGCGTCGTTCTCGGCGCGATCTCCATTGCTGGACCGAGCGGTGGGATGGACCCGGACCAGGTGGCGCCACTGGTGCGTGCGGCTGGTATCGCCCTGACACGTCGACTCACGGCGGCGTAGCGACGATGCGAAACGCAGCGTGGACCACGTCCGTGAGCGTGCTGGATCGTGTCACGGCCCTTTTCGACGCTTTCGGAGAGCACGACGAGGGTCTCGGTGTTTCTGAGCTGGCCCGCCGCGCGAATCTCCCGAAGTCCACGGTGTCGCGGATCGCCGCCGACCTGGTCGATCAACGCTTCCTCGATCGAGAGGGCAGCAAGCTGTATTTGGGAATTCGCCTCTTCGAGCTTGGTCAGACCGTCGCGGAACCGCGGAAGCTTCGCGAAGCGGCGCTTCCGCTGATGAATGAGCTCAGCCTTGCCACCGGGCGAAGCGTTCATCTCGCCGTCCTGGAGCATGCCGACGTGATTCTTGTCGCCGTGGTCCGCGGAGGGCGCGAACTGAAACCGCTTGGACGAGTCGGCGAGCGACGCCCGGCTCACGCGACGGCGCTCGGGAAGGCCATACTCGCGTTCTCGGCGCATGATGTGGCCGCAGAAGCGGTGCGCGGTGTACTCGATCCGCACACCCGTCGCACCCACAGCGAGCCATCGAAGCTCCTCCGGGAACTGGCCGAGATCCGCAAGACCCGAATTGCAACGGAACTGGAGGAATATGCCGCGGACATCGTCAGTGTCGCAAGCCCGGTCCTCGGTCATCTTTCCGTCCCGGTCGCCGCGATCTCCGTCGCTGGCCCCACCGAGAAGATGGATGCTCGCGGACTTGCTCCCACCGTTCGCTCTGCCGCCGTCAATCTGAGCCATCGGATCGGTGCCGGACGAAACCGACCGGCCTAGCGTGGGAACGGGGTGGCCGCGAGAATCGCAACCACCCCATTCGTGCCGGAAAGGCTAGCCAGCCATCTCACGGATGGCCTGGTAGGCCTCGAGGGTCTCTCCCGAGAAGTGGTCTTCGAAGAAGGACTCGGCGTCACTGGTGAACGCGTCCATGTCGATGTCCTCGGTTTCGATGACGGTGAAGCTGTCGTCCGCCCGGTACTCGTCGAGGATCTCTTCCGTCGCCTCGTCGACGCAGTCGCGATTCTCAGGACGGATCTCGTGGATCGCCTCCTCGAGCACGGTGGCCTGCTCATCGCTCATCCTTTCGTACGTCTTGTCGCTGACAATGATCCAGTGGATGCCGACGTTGTGGTTGTTGAGAACGGCGACGTTGAGCACCTCGTCATAGCTCGATGAGCGCGTTGCCACGATGGGGTTCTCCTGGCCGACGGCGATCCCCTGCTGCAACGCCGTGTAGAGCTCTTCGACCGCAACGGAGACGGGGTTGTCGACTCCCAGCGCCTCAGCGTTCGCAAGGAAGGCAGGCGAGTTGGGGAATCTGATCGGCACTCCCGCGAGATCCTCAGGTCCACGGATCTCGACGTCCTTCGTGGTGAACGTTCGATTGCCGAAGAACCATCCATCGACGATGCGGACGCCAGTCGCCTCCTGGAACCCCGAGAACATGTCTTCCGATCCTTCGTCGATCCAGTTGAAGGCGTGGTCGACGTCGTCGAACGCGTATGCCGCATCGACAACGCCGATGGGCTCGTAGGTGGAACTGAGCGCGGAGGCGCCCTGCAGATCTATGTCGATGTCACCGGCCTGAACGAGCGGGAACCGATCCGCGTCAGGGCCGAGCTGGCTTGCCGGGTACAACTCGACGGTGAGTTCGACGTCTGCCTCCTCGAGCCGTTCCTTGAGCAACTCGACTCCGCAGTAATAGTTCGGGGTCTCCTCGTTCTGGCTGGTGGCGACGGTGATCGTGACGGGCTCGTTTGTCGAGTCACCTTCGCCGGAGGTACTTTCAGGGGTGCCGCCACCGGCGCAGCCGGTGACGACGAGCGTAGTTGCTGCGAACACGGACGCGACCATCAGGCCTCGACGCGTCGATCGGGGTGTGCCCATGTGACTCTCCTCTTTTCTGCGCACGCCTTCGTGCATGGGTGATATTCATTCCGTGACCGACATCGCGACACTGAGTCGATGAGGCCTCTGCTGGGACGAGGGCACCGTCGACCACATTGTCAATGAAGCAGCCCTGTGGCAATGCCGACTCTCGTCCAGCCCGATGCGTTCGTAAAGCAACGTCCCGGCGAGTGGAACACGTGCGGCGTCCGAGGCCGAACCGTCAGCCTGCGCCGCTGAATGGGACACTCCGTGTGTGTCGACCCATGCTCGCATACGCTGGGCTAGACCAACCTCCGAGGCAGTGATGCAGGAGTATTCGTGACCGCAACAACGTCCAACGCCGTCCACATCGGCGTCATCGGCGCCGGCTTCATGGGGCGTCAACACATCGAATTCGTTCGGATGGCAGCGGACGCTGAGCTGTCGGCGGTCGCCGATCCTGTCGCCACCGACGAACTGTTCGGGTGCCCGGTATATCCGGATGCAGACGCGATGCTCAAATCCGAAGAGCTCGATGCGGTCATCATCGCGAACCCGAATGCGCTCCATGTGGGCACCGCGATCGTTTGTCTCACGGCGGGTGTCGCTGTGCTTCTCGAGAAGCCCGTCGCCGTCGACTATGCCGAGTCTCTGCGGCTCGTCGACGCGGTCCAACGTCTGGACGGCCGACTCCTCGTCGGGCACCACCGCCGACATCACCCCGCGGTCGGCCGAGCGCGGGCCGCCGTGCTCGATGGCGAAATCGGGCAGATGGTCGGAGTCAGCGGGATGTGGTCTGCTCGCAAGGAGAATTCCTACTTCACGGAATCTCCCTGGCATCGGCAACGTGGCGCGGGCGTGCTGCTGATCAACCTCGTGCACGACCTCGATCTCCTGCGCCATCTGTGCGGTGAGGTCGCTTCGGTCCAGGCGATGGTGAGCTCGCATGCTCGCGGCCTGGAGGTCGAGGACACCGTGGCCGTGAATCTCCGTTTCGAGAGCGGTGCCATCGGCAGTTTCCTTGCCTCGGATGCCGGAGTCTCGCCGTGGGGCTGGGACCAGTCCACGGAGGACACCACCGAGTTCCCCTTCCTCCCCGACGGCGTCGCCTACCAGTTCGTCGGCACCCGCGGCGCGCTCGCGGTGCCAAATCTCGCGAAGTACTCGTATGATCCGTCCGTGGACGCCGACTGGCACTCCCCGCTGTCCCGCAGCTACCTCCCGGTCACACCGCGTGTCTCGTTCCACGCTCAGCTCGAACATTTCGTCCGGGTCGCACGAGGGGCCGAACCGCTTGTCTCGGCGGAGGATGCCTCGCGGACGCTTGCCCTGGTCGAGGCTTCAGTCCTGGCGGCAGACCGTCGCGAGACGATCGACATCGCTCAGTTCCGTGCAGGCATTGTCGCGAGGGCGCGAGCGTGAGGGCTGCGTCGGTCGCTCACCCCGCACCGTGCACGTTCAGCCGCTCGCGGCGTTCGTCAGCCTGTCGGCTGCACGAATAGCCAGTTCGTACCCGAACACACCAGCGCCGGCGATCACCGCGTGCGCCGCGGTCGACATGAGCGAGTGACGATGGGCCGCGTCGCGCGCGTGGATGTTGGTGATGTGTACTTCGACGATCGGCGTATCCAGGATCAGCAGAGCATCGAGCACAGGCACGGAGCCGAAACTGAAGCCTGCCGGATTGATCACAACGGTCGCCTTCTCGCGGTACGCATCGTGGAGCCATTCGACGATCTCATGCTCCGCGTTCGATTGCGCGAAGAAGAGATCGAAACCCAGCTCGTCGGCGACACGTGCGCAGTCTGCTCGAACGTCGTCGAGAGACGCGCTACCGTACAGTTCCGGCTGTCGCTGACCGAGCATGTTCAGATTCGGGCCGTTCAGAACGTAGAGCTTTCTGGTCACTGGTGGTTCCTTTCCGCGGGCATGGGTGCCCCTATTGGTTCATTCGGCCGACGACGGGGTCCGCCGTGACGTTGATGCTGACGCACGGATGTCACAACAGACCGAGAAGTGTGGGAACGACGGTGACAATCCACGGAAACACGGTCAACAGCAGGAGCACGACCCCCAACGGGATGAGAAAGGGGAGGATTCCACGGAAGAGCTCACCCATCGGTCTGCGCGTGATCGAGCCGACGACGAAGAGGACGGCTCCGACGGGCGGTGTGAGCGAGCCGATCATGAGGTTCAGGATCATGATGACTCCGAGATGGACGGGGTCGATTCCGAATTCCGCACTGATCGGCATCAGAATCGGCACGAGCACGAGGATGACGGGTGGTGCCTCCAGGAAGATGCCCAGAAGAATGAGGAGCACGTTGAGCAGCAATAAGAAGACGATGGGGTTGTCCGTCAACGACGTGAGCCACTCCCCCAGGTTTCGGGAGACCTGTTCGCGCGCAAGCACCTGACCCATGAGGTTCGACGCCCCGAGGATCAGAAGGATCCCTCCAGAGATGATGACGGTTTCCTTGGCCGCGCGGTAGAACACCCGCAACGTCAGGGTCCGGTAGAAAAGCCCGAGAACGAGCATGTACGCGGCAGCAATGCCCGCGCTCTCCGTCGGCGTGAACATTCCGCTGAAGATACCGCCGAGGATGATCACGGGAAGCAGCGCGGGGCCGATGACCCGTACCGCCGCTTTGCGGAGCATTGCACCTTCGAATGGGCGGCTGACCGCCACCTTCGGATGCATCCGCACCCAGATGAAGATGTACACCGCGAGGCCGACGGCCATCAATCCGGCGGGCAGGATGGAGCCGGCAAAAAGGGCACCAGTGGAGATGGATGCGGTCGCTGCGAAGAGAACCGCTGGGATGCTCGGTGGCATCACGGTGCTCATCAATGATCCCGACGCCGTCAGACCCGCCGAGAAGCCGTAGGGGTACCCTGCTTTGAGCATCTGAGGAATCTGCACCTTGCTCGTCGACGCGGCATCCGCGAGCGCAGAACCGCTGATCCACGAGAACCCGATCGCGGTGCCCAGATTCACGTAGGCGAGGTTGCCAGGCAGCCGCGGGAGCAGGGCCTTGGCGAAGTCGTACAGCCGTGTCGCAATGCCGAGATGATTCGCGATCGTGCCGACGAAGATGAACAGCGGCACTGCGAGCAGCGGAAAGCTGTTGATTCCGTTGACGATCGACGAAATCGCGTAGCCCGCTGACAAGCCATGGCTGTAGAAATACAGCATGCTGGGGGCGATCATCGCGAACGCGACGGGCACCCGGAGCAGGAGGAGGACGACGAGAAGGAGGATGTAGAGCCAGAGATCCATGCGGTCAGCCGTCCATCTCTGAGATGTCGAGCTTGCGTTCCGGACGGTTGGCGTACGGAATCTTCCACGCTGAGTGAATTGCAGCTGACACGAATCCAACGAATGCGAAAACGTACAGCATCCCGAGCGGTATGTGCATCGCCGCGCTGGTCCGAGCCCATTCGGTGTCGATCTTCACGTAAGCCTCGTACGCCAGTGCCAGGCAGGTCGCGACCATGATGAGGGCCGAGACGACACGCAACACGACAAAGAGCTTTCGGCCTGCGAGTGCCTGATCGAAGACTTCGATCACAATGTGACCGTTGAGACCGACGAGGTAGCCGGTGGTGATGAAGGTCAGAGCGACCATCGACATGAGCGCGAGTTCGCCTGCGCCCACCCATCCGAGCGCGGGAATGTAGCGTCCGAGTACCTGCCACATCACCCCGATGACAATGAGTGCGAACAGTGCGACGCCGATCGTGATCTCCGCGGCGGAAAGCACGCGGATGAATTTCGGGTCGGGCGGAACACCCTGGTTGAGGGCCGGGGTGCTGAAGGGCTTCTCCGAGTGGTTGTAGATCGACTCACCGGGCTCGTTCTCCGTCATGACACCACCGCCCACGCGAGGATCGATGAAGAGCGGGGCGTGGTGCCCCGAAGGTGGTGCGCCATGGAATCACGGTGCATGTTCAACCTCTCTGTTGGTCAGGGTCCCCGCGTGCGCACACATGCGATCGCATTCCGACTTTGGTCGTTGTATGCATCCAGGCAAAGCGTTGTCTCGCCGAATGGGACATGTTGCGCGACAGCCAAACGCTATACGGTGTGGATGTCATCGATCGAAGGATTCACCATGTCTACTCACCACGAGCACGCCCCTCAGGAGCACAATCCCGACCAGGGTGGGCCGACCATTCCGGAGCTCGAGGCCGACGAGTCCATCGCGCCGCGTCCGGAAGAGGAGATCGCCGACATCCTGCGGGCGGAACCAGATGTCGAGGACCACAGCCGGCATGCCGAGTGATGGTTCCTCATGTGCCGGTCGGCACGAGCGAAGTGGAAGGCTTCCGCAAGCCCCTGCTCGCTTTCGGAGATGCTCCGTAAACTCACCGGATGCTCCTCATCTTCGGCACGACACTCCGCGACAGGGTCCTCGTCGTGGTCAGCTTCATCTGTAACTACTGCGGCGTATCTGCGTCCCAGGACGTGATCGAGCGAGCCACGAAGTTCTCGGCATTCTTCGTCCCGCTGTTCACCGTCTCGCGGCGGCATCTCGTCGTCTGCTCGAACTGCGGCGGTGTGACGGCCCTGAGCAAGGAGCAGGCGACGAACGGTCTTGAGTGGGCCGCGCGAAACCGTCAGATGAGTTGACGAGGTTCGCCGCGCTCGCGTTGCGGAGCGCCGCTCCGCTCATATTCGTTGATCGGGTCCCCGTCAAGACCCTGGGCCCTTTTAGGTGCTCCTCAACGCGGTGAATAGTCTTTCCGAGGCCCTGGCGACCGTCAGGGCAACATGTCGGAAACGTCTTCCGTCCCCTTTGAAGGAGAACACCATGTCGAACATTCCCGGCACCGCTCGCAACGAGCACAACACCGCCACCACAGTCCGTCGCGTCGAGACCAAGCCGGCCTACAAGACAAGCGAGTTCTACGCGTGGATCGTCGTATCCCTCGCCATCCTCGTGGCTTCGGCCATGGTGGACAACGGCGAAGACGGCCAGGGCTTCGGCGCTGACCACGCCTGGCAGTACGTCGCCTTCGTAACCGTCGCCTACATCCTCAGCCGTGGCATCGCCAAGGCCGGAACCCGCGGCCGCGCGCGCGACGACCGCAACTAGTCAAGCCGCGCGACCCGTAAGGTCGCTGGAAACGACAAGCCGCCTCGGTTCAATCGAGGCGGCTTGTCTCGTTCCGTCGCCTAGCCGATGTGCTGGACGACGCCCTTGTTCGAACACTCCACATTGGTGCAACGCCACCCGGACTTCCCTCGCGAGCCTGGTTCGATCACCGGCACGAGCGACAGGTGCCCGCAATACCGGCAGATTCGTTCCTCGTTTGCCATGCTTCGAGCCTAAACCTGGTCGGATCAAAGCATCCAGATCCAAGGCCGGGCGGGAAACCGCCAGCGGCCGACCGAATTCACCCGCCCGGGGCGATCCACGGACGAGAGATGTGGCCCATAGTCGACGATGCACGATGTCCGTGGCCGCCGACCGACGTCGACAGGGAGTGGTTCATGACCGGTGAAGGGCTGGCACTGCTTCTCATCTCGGTCGCGGCGGTGCTGGCGGGGATCGTCGCCGCCGCCGTTGGCCGGGTCGCGCGCATCCCGCTGGTCGTTTTCGAGATCCTGTTGGGAATGCTGCTCGGCCCGAGCCTGCTCGGATGGATCCAACCGAACGACGTCACGGATGCCCTCGCCGACTTCGGTCTCGCCATGTTGTTCTTCATGGCCGGCAGCGAGATCGACTTCGCCGCGATCCGCGGGCGCCCCCTCGTGCGCGCGAGTCTCGGCTGGCTGATTTCCCTCGGCGCCGGCGTCACGGCCGGTGTGCTCTTCGCGCCGAACCTCGCCGCCGGGGTGATCATCGGGATCGCGCTCAGTTCCACGGCCCTCGGAACGATACTGCCGATCATCCGCGACGCCGGCGAGCTTCAGCGACCGTTCGGGAGGGCTATCACGGCGATCGGGGCAGTCGGCGAGTTCGGTCCGCTCATCGCCATCTCGATATTTCTCAGCGGACGCCAGCCCGGGCCGTCGACCGCAGTCCTGATCCTCTTCTTCCTGATCGCGGCAGGCGGGATCTGGATTGCGTCACGCGGATCCCACCGGTCGTTGCATCGCCTCGTGGCGGCCACACTGCACACCAGCGGCCAGTTCGCGGTTCGCCTGGTGCTCCTGATCGTCGCCGGCCTGGTTTCGCTCAGTGCGGTGCTGGGCCTCGACATGCTCCTCGGTGCCTTCGCGGCCGGGGTACTCTGGCGGATCCTCGTTGCCGAAGCGCCGACGCACGACCGCGAATTCGTCGACGCGAAAATCGACGCGGTCGCGTTCGGCTTCCTCGTGCCTGCGTTCTTCATCAGCACCGGCGTCACGTTCCAGCTGCAGGCCCTCCTCGGCGATCCGCGTGCCCTCATCCTCGTCCCAGTTTTCGTGCTGTTGCTGCTCCTCGTGCGCGGCCTCCCTGGCCTCCTGTCCACACCAGCGGATGCCAGCGGAGCTGACCGCCGTGCCATCGTGCTCTTCAGCGCAACGGGCCTCCCGATCATCGTCGCGGCTACCGGCATCGGCGTCGAACACGGCGTGCTCGAGGAGGCGACGGCCGCGGCACTCGTCGGAGCAGGGATGGTCTCGGTTCTGCTGTTCCCGCTCATCGCCCTGGCCCAACGCCCACGTGTGCCGGTTTCCACCCGCTGATCACTCCACGATGCGTACGACGCGGCCGTCGATGGCCCTCAGCAATCGTGAATATGTGAGAAACCCTCGCTTTCATCCCCCGAAGGGGAGTAACGTGCGAGCCACGCTTCGCCGGCCGCGTCCCTCGACGGTCCGTGCGAAGTCGTCCGGGTACCCGAACCTGAGGAGACGCCGATGTCGCCAACTCCGCTCCACGCTCCGCGCCTTCGTGCCGAAGGGCAAGGGATTCGACGGCGCACCGTCGCCGTTTTCGCGGCAATTGCCGTCACGGCCACCCTCGTCGTCGCCGCGCCGCAGCCGGCCGGCGCGCACGAGGGGGACCTGCCCTCGCTTCTCGTCAGCTCTGCGGCCAACCGGTCCGCAGCCGCATCGCTCAGCGGCGCGACGGTCAAGGGACCGATCTACCCGTTCTTGCCGGAACAAACGGGAATCAGCGTTGTGGAGTTCTGGCTCGACAACACGTCGATGACCGGCGCTCCACGCCAAGTCGAGCGAGGCACTCCCTTCGACTTCGCGGGCGGATCCACTGCCACCGCGAATCCCTTCGACACGACGAAGGTCAGCGAGGGCTCCCACACGATCTCGACACGGGTGACGTACACCGACGGCGACGTGCTCACCGGTGAGACGACATTCACCGTCGACAACATCCCGGAGCCTCAGCCGCCCGCACCGGCATCGGCGCTGCGTTGGAATGCCGGTGGTGGCGCGGTTACGACGGGCGGCGCGACCTGGGCCGCTGACGCGAATTTCTCTGGCGGAAAGTCGTACTCCAACCCAGCTGTCACGGCGATCGCGGGAACGACCGACGATTCGGTCTATCTCAATGAGCGCAGCGCCACCCAGAGGCTCGGCGGGTTCAGCTATTCCATTCCCGTCAGCGCTTCCGGAACGCACAACGTCACGCTCCACTTCGCAGAGATCTACCACGGCGCGACCGGAGGCGGCCCCGGCGGTGCAGGCAAGCGCGTCTTCAGCGCGAACTTCGAAGGCGGCAACGCTGAGCTGGTCGACTTCGATATCTTCGCGACCGTGGGCGCGATGACGGCCACAACACGCTCCTTCGCCGTTCCCGTCACGGATGGCCGACTGGACATCGCGTTCACGGCAAGAGTCGATCAACCATCCGTCGCGGCAATAACCGTCCTTCCGCCTGCCGGCGGCCCGACGACTCCCCCGCCCCCGACCGGAGATTCCACCCAGTTCACCTGGGACACTCGAGCGCAGTCACCGATCGCGCGCTCTGAAGGCCAGGGCGCCGTCGTGGCAGGCAAGCTCTACGTGTTCGGAGGTTTTTACACCGGCACAACCACCACGGCGAGAAGCGACGTCTACGACCCTGCCGCGAACTCCTGGTCGCAACTCCCTGATCTGCCGGAGGAGCTGACGCACTCGGCGGTCGTCGCCGATGGCAACACCGTCTGGCTGGTCGGCGGTTACGTCGACAACCACCCTGGGCCCTCAACCCGAAGCGTGTGGAAGTACGACACCGTCAATCGCACGTACACTCGCGGACCGCTGCTTCCTGCACCACGGGGCGCGGGCGGCGCGGCGATCGTGGGGCGGGAGTTGCACTTCTTCGGCGGCACCAGCCGCGTGGCCGGGTCGACGGCCGACCCGGATCAGCGGGACCACTGGGTGCTGAACCTGGACAACGGAACCTCCTGGGCCGCTCGTGCAGCCCTGCCGAATCCGCGGAATCACCTCGCAGGCGCGACTGTCGACGGCAAGATCTACGCGATCGGCGGCCAGCACAACGAGAACGAGAACACCGGCCTACAGTCCGATGTCCATCGGTTCGATCCGGCCACAAACGCCTGGACGAAGATGGCGAGCCTGCCCAAGGCCCGCAGCCACATCGTGAGCGTGGTGCGCGACGGGCAGATCCTGGTGCTCGGCGGAACCAACCCGGGCAACACGGCGAGCAGCGATGTGACGGCGTACGCGCCTGAGAGCAACACCTGGTCGAAGCTTCCCTCGCTTCCGGGCGGCCGCAAGACCTCGGTGGCGGGACTCGTGAACGGTGTCGTCTACCTCACGGGTGGCAGCCTCGCGACCAGCACCTATGCGGGCCGCTTCGCCGCGCGATGGGAGACCGGCCCGTCGATGCCCGTCGCGCTCGGCGAAGTTGCCGGCGGCCGTATCGGATCCACCCTCTACCTGGTCGGTGAGAGCAGCAACGCGACCCTCGCACTGGACCTGGCAACTGGCGTCTGGCGCTCCAACCTGCCTGTCCGGCCGTTCGTCGGCCACCACCACGCTGCTGAGGTGGTCAACGGCAAGCTGTACCTCCTCGGCGGTCTGGGCGCCGGGGCGGGCAAGGTGCAGATCTACGACCCGGCGACGAACGCCTGGACGCTCGGCAAAGACATGCCGTTTGCCGCCGGATCCAGCTCCTCCGCCCTCATCGGAGGGCGGATCTACCTGGCGGGCGGCATCATCGGGTCGGTCACGACGAACCGCACGGCCCGCTACGACCCCGCCTCGAATACGTGGACGGAGATGGCCGCGATGCCGCTGGGTCGCAACCACGCCGCATCGACTACTGATGGCTCCCTGCTCTTCGTGGCCGGCGGTCGCGGCCCCGGCAGCGGAGACGGGAACACGGTCGCAAACGGGTTCAACACCCTGCAGGTCTACGACCCGGCAACCAACACGTGGCGCTCCAGCACGACAGCTGGGTCTGGGCTCGCAGCGCTCCCCCAGGCCAGGGGTGGGATGGGCAAGGCAGTGTTCTTTGGGGGTGAATTGTATGTGATGGGTGGCGAGACCCAGAACGGCCCCGGAGCCACCAACCGGAACGTGTACTCCCGGGTCGACATCTACAACCCGGCGACGAACACCTGGCGCCTCGGAACACCGATGTTGACCGCCCGGCACGGTATTTTCCCTGTGCTCACCGGGAACAGAATCACGGTGGCCGGCGGCGGAGTGCAGGCCGGGTTCTCCGCTTCGTCGGCCGTGGAGACGTACACCGCGCGATAGGGCGCGACGCCGAGGGCCCCGATCAAACCTTGTGATGAGCTACGCCAGCACAGGAACCGGCCCGACGGTCGGTGTGGCAGCATGACGTCATGCCACGACTTCTTCTGATCCGGCATGCGGACGCAACCGGTCACGACGCTGATGACCCGGGCCTCTCTCCGAAAGGGGTGGTTCAGGCGAAACAGTTGGCCACGGCTCTCGCAGGACTCGACGTTCGCGCAGTCTGGCATGGGCCGAGACTCAGGGCCGAACAGACAGCAATCACGATCGAAAACCTGGTCGGATGCGAACGACTGCGAACCGAGCTGCTGGACGACCGGACACCGTATCCCGCTGATGGTCGCTGGGGCGACTATTCGCAAGCGCGACGGGAGTGGTTCACCGACATTCCGGCTGACGAAAGGGATCCGGGTGGGGCAGCTCTCTCGGCTGCGTGGACGACGATCTCCTCGGAGTTCGACAGTCCAGGGACGGTCGTGGCGGTCACGCATGCGTTTGTCGTCGCCTGGTTTGTGGCGCGAGCGTTGGATGCATCCGAGTCGTCGTGGACCCACCTGGCTGTGGCGAACGCGGCGATCACTGAGATCGAGCTCCGCGCCGGTGGACATCACATCGTCCACCGCTTCAACGACAGGGCACACCTGAGTCCGTGACATCGGGCTCGAGCCCGAATCGTGTCCTCAGCTCGCGTCGCCACGGCGGATTCGCTCCTGCCCGGGAGGTCGTGACGCCCGCGACAGTTGCCGCCCAGTCGCCGATTCGACGAAGCGTGGGCGCGGAAAGCTCTTCGAGTCCTTCTCGCCGTACGCCGTCGATGATTGCACCCATGGCGGAGTCCCCAGATCCGATCGTGTCGGCCACGGTGATGCTTGCGGCGGGCACGTCGACGCTGGCGTGTCTCGATGCGAGCAACAGGCCATCCCCGCCACGGGTGATGATGGCGAGTCGAACGTCGAGCGCAAGCAACCGGGCGATCACCCGTGCGGGAGTTTCGCCCGGGTACAGCCAGAGCGCGTCTTCGTCACTCAACTTCACGACGTCGGCAACGGAGGCTAAGGCCTCGAACCGCTTGAGGGCCTCGTGATGGGGACCGATGATCGACGGTCTGATGTTGGGGTCGAAGCTGCTGGTGACTCCGGCGGGAAGCGTGCTGAGGAGTTCGCGGACTTTGTCCGCGCCCGGGGCGAGGAAGGCCGCGATCGACCCGACGTGAACATGCGCCGCTCCCCGAACTTCCGGTGCCACGGGGTCCCACGCGATGTCAAATGTGTATTCGGCAGATCCATCGATCTGTATTCGGGCGAGTGCAGTTGGCGTCCGCTCCGCGGCCCGGGAGATGACCCGTACGTGTGACTCGGCGAGGTGCGAGCGGGCACGTCGACCCCGGTCGTCGGCGGCGATGTCGGTGACGAGTCTCACAGGGTGGCCGAGCCGTGCGAGGGTGAGCGCGACGTTGGCGGGCGAGCCGCCGACGTGTTCAGTACGTGCGCTGCCGCGGTCGACGATGTCGATGATCGTCTCCCCCACGACCAATACATCGCCCTCAGCGGTGGAGTTGCTTTCGCTCATCCTCCAGGTCCTCTCGTGGCAGCCTTTGTCAGCGGACGTCGATCGGCTCGATATGCAGCGTGGTCAGCGGAACCGAAGGATGAACCTGTTCGGTGAAGGTGATGAGGCCGCCGGCGGCATAGACCTCGACGATCGACGCATCGACGATCACGCGAACATCGATCTCGCCAGTGTGGCCAGCGGGCAGGGGCGCCCAGTCGACGGAAGGGAAATCCGGGTGGAAAGTGACGTTCCCGCTTTGGGTCCGGTCGAACGTGATGCTTCTGTCGTCTCCGTCGATCGTGATGACGACGCGATCCGCGCCGCCCTCACCCGTCAGAACCACAGCGTTCCTGTCGTTGGGACCACACGGAACGGACAGTTCGAAAATGTCGACTCCGACGGTGCCGGCGGGAAGCACGGGTTGCTGTCGAACCCGGAGCTGACCGCCACCGTCGCGAACGAGCACAACTTCGCGGACAAGTGACATGGCGGACCGCCAGGGGTGCGTGGGGGTGTGCCCTGCATACTGCCAGTTGCTGGCCCAGCCGATCATGAGGCGCCGTCCATCCGGTGCGTCGTTGAAAGAGACGGGTGCGTAGTAGTCGCGGCCGTAGTCCAGCCAGTCGTAGTCTGCGAGGTTCTTGGAATCCGTGAGTCTTTCCGCAGTGAACGTCGCGCCATCGAAGTCCCCGATGAAGTATTGGGCGCCGGAGCCACCGGCGATCCCGCCCGGGTTCAGGCTCACGACGAGTACCCATCGGGTCTCGTCGGTCCCGTCGACGCGGAGCGGGAACAGGTCGGGGCACTCCCAGACGCCGTCGACGGCGTGGGCGGGTCCGAAGCGTGATTGCAGGTTCCAGTCACGGAGATTGTCGGAGGTGTAGACGACGACCTCGCGCGCCACGGCTTCGACGGCGACCATGACCCAGTGTCCGTCGGTGCCGCCGTACCAGAAGACCTTCGGGTCCCGGAACTCATCCGAGCCGATGTCCAGGACCGGGTTCCCGGCATAACGGGTCCAGGTCGCTCCGCTGTCCAGGCTGTACGCGAGGGACTGAGCCTGAGATCCGGGGTGACCGTCCCGCGGTGGTCTGGCACTGGTGAAGATCGCGACGAGCGCGGTCTCCCCCGAGGCAGCGAACCCGGCCGTGTTGTTGACGTCGGCGACGGCGCTACCGGAGAACACCATTTCCTCTGCGGTGTACGGGATCGCGATGTCCTGCTCGGTCCACGTGACCAGATCTGTCGAGGTGGCGTGACCCCAGGACAAGTTGCCCCAGACGTTCGCGTGCGGGTTCGTCTGGAAGAAGAGGTGGTAGACGCCGTCGTGATAGAGCAGCCCGTTGGGGTCGTTGAGCCACGAGGCGGCAGCGGTGAAGTGCGCTGCCGGGCGCGCCGGAGTGCTGGTGGGCTGGTCGGCGACGGTGGTCGCTTCGGGGCGGGGCGCGGTCACAGAGAACTCCTGGTGGATCGGTTGGGGTGAGCATTCGGTGCAGAATTTGCAGAGATTTGAGCCGGTGCAGAAAGGATCTCTTCCTGCACCGGCTACCGGCTACTTGCCGCCTTGCTGGAAGCGGTCGTATGCGCTCTGGTATGTGGCGATGACGTCATCGATGCCCATCGACTCGAGCTGGGAGACATAGCCGTCCCATTCGTCGTCGATTGTGCCGTTGACGATCCACGACGCGAACTTCTCCTTGACGAGGGTGTTGATGTCGGTGACGGCGAAGGACACCTGATCCAGTTCATCGTTCGACAGCATCACGGGCGGGTAGGCGTCGTTGGCCTTGTGTGGGGCGTAGTACTCGGCAACGAGGTCCTGTCGTTCCTTGGCGCGCGGCTCGGGTGCGACGACGGTTTCGAAGTCTTCCTTGGTGGTGATCTTCGGTCCGCCCGGGGCGACCTTCTGACGGCGTTCGCCCTCGGACTCCCCTGCTGCTGCGGGGATCTGTTGGAGGATTCCGTTCTCGTCTTCTTCGAGGGTGACGCCGATCGGTCCCCAGTTGACCTGCGCGGACATCACCGGGTCGAACAGCCGGTCTGCCCAGCGCATGGTGGCGGCGGGGTATTCGTTAGCGCGGGTGATTGCCATGGCGCCACGGCCGATCTCCTGGTTGTTCGCCACGCTGGCCAGCTGCTCGCCGTCGACGCCTTCGAGGATGCCGACCATCTCGTAGTCGCCGACTCTGTCGTCACCGACCATCTCTTTCAGTTCCCACCAGAAGAACGAACCGAGGACCGGGGTCGCTGCCTTGCCCTTCGACAGGTAGGCGACGTCGTCCTGGGAGAAGGATTCGGGGTCGATCAGCCCATCGGCGTGCCAGTCTGCCAGCGCGGCGACTCCCGCCTTGTAGCCGTCGGTGTTCGCCGTGAATTCGACTTTGCCGTCACGGACGATGCGATGGTCGTTGTTCTCGGGCTGGCCGCCGAGTGCGGCGATGAGGTCGTTGGGGTTGGCGCAGAAGGAGTCGGTCCTGAAAGACAGCGGGATCTCATCCGTTTGGCCGTTCCCGTTCGGGTCCTGAGTCCTGAATGCTTCGAGAGCGTCGCGGTACTCCTCGATGGTCGAGGGCATCGGCAGGTTGAGAGCGTCGAGCCACGACGTGTTGATGTACAGGAAGTTCGGGTACTGCAGGATGCCCAGCTCTTCGACAGAAGGGAGCGTGTAGATGTGGCCGTCGGATGCCGTGATGGCGGCACGGATGTCTGGACGATCGTTCAGGATGCCGGAGAGAATCGGCGCGTGTTCCTTGATGAGATCCTCGAGCGGTAGCAGGGTACCGTTGTCACCGTTCTGAACGATCTCCGCGTCGGTCAGTCCGGAGTTGTACAGCACGTCGGGAAGCTCGTCGCTGGCGAGCATGAGGTTCTTTTTCTCGGCGTACACCTGTTCAGGGACGTTCTTCCAACTGATCGCGATGTTCGTGTCCTTCTCCCACTGCTTGACGAGTTCCATCTCGGAGTACTCAGGAGCGAGCGGAGACTTCGTGCCGCCGAAGGTGAGGGTGAGGGTGTCGTCCACGATTGGAAGACCTTCGGTGTTGAACCCGAAGTCGGCCGACTTGTCTTCGATCTTCTTGGCATCCCCTCCGCCGGCGCAGCCGGCGAGCAGAACGGTGCCCGCAATCGCGATGGCAGTGGCGGTATAGAAACGGCGGTGTCTCATGTGTTTTGTCCTTTGATTTCGAGGTGTGGTGCAGGAATGTGGGAGGTCAGCTCTTGACGGCGCCGAGCAGGGCGCCCTTGGTGAAGTGCTTTTGCATGAAGGGAAGGATGATCAGCAGCGGGATCGTGGAGATGACGATCATTCCGTACTTGATCAGCTCACCCAGGCGTTGGGCTGCGGCGTAGGAATCGAGTGCACCCGTGCCGCCGGCCGAGGTCACTTCGGACTGAATGAGCACGTTGCGCAGAACCAGCTGGAGCGGGTACTTGCTCTCGTCGTCGAGGAAGATCAGTGCGTCGAAGAACGCGTTCCAGTTGGCGACGAGGTGGATCATGATCATCAGGAAGATCAGCGGCTTGGACAGGGGAAGCACGATGCTGAAGAAGAAGCGGAAGTCGCTTGCGCCGTCCATCTGTGCCGCGTCGCGGAGCTCCCCGGGAACGTTGTTCTCGAAGAAGGCCCTGGCGATGATGAGGTTCCAGACTCCGACAGCACCAGGAAGTACGACCGCCCAGATGGTGTCGAGCATGCCCAGGTCGCGGACCACGAGGTAGCGGGCGATGAGTCCGCCGTCGATGAACATCGTGATGATGAACAGCAGCATGAAGAACGTGCGGCCGTAGAGGTCTTTCCGTGACAGGGCGTATGCGGCGCAGAGGATCGTCGCCACGCTGATGATCGTTCCGAGCACCGTGTAGAGGACGGAGTTTCCGAACCCGCGGAGAATGGTGGAGTCGGAGAAGATCCTCGTGTAGCCCTCGATCGTGAAGCCCTGCGGCCACAACCAGACGTTGCCGTTGAGGATTTCGGTCGGTTCGCTGACCGAGGCGATGACGATGAAGTACATCGGGTAGATGATCGCGGCCATGGCCAGGATCAGGGCGCCGATCGCGAGGGTGTTGAACAGCGGATCTGCGAAACGATCGCCGAAAGTGGCGCGTTTCCTGGGCCGAGGGGGCGTCAGACGGCCGTCTGAGGGAGACGACTCGTCGAGTCGTTCGGGCGCGGTGTGCAGTGTGTGGGTCATGGGGTCGTCACCAAAGGCTCGATTGGCCCGAACGGCGGGCGACCCAGTTGAAGGTCAGCAGCAGAACGAGGTTGATGAGGGAGTTGAACAGACCGATTGCGGCCGAGTAGCTGAACTGCGCTTGTTGCAGCCCCGCCTTGTACACGTAGGTCTGGATGACCTCGGAAGTCGGCAGGTTGAGGTCGGTTTGCATCAGCAGCACCTTCTCGAACCCGAGGTTGAACAGGTTGCCGATCGCAAGGATGAACAGGATCGTGATCACGGGCATGATTCCAGGGATGTCGATGTGTCGGATCCGCTGCCACTTGTTCGCTCCGTCGACGCGGGCCGCTTCATGAAGTGCCGGGTCGATGGCGGTGAGTGCGGCGAGGTAGACGATCATCGAGAAACCGGCGGTCTGCCAGATGTCAGATCCGATGTACAGCGGCCGGAACCAGTCAGGCGACCCCATGAAGAAGATCGGATCACCGCCGAAGGTGACGATGGCGTTGTTGACGATGCCCGATCGCGGGGAGAAGAGCAGGTGAATCATTCCGACCACGACCACGACCGAGATGAATGACGGCGAGTAGAGCACCGTCTTGGTGAGCTTTTTGAACCGCTCGCTCTGCAACTGGTTCACGATGAGGGCGAGGATGATCGGCACCGGGAACGCGAGCAGGAGCCCCAGGGCGTTCACGGTGAGGGTATTCACCAGGAGCCGCTCGAACTGGAACGATTCGATGAAACGAATGAAGTGTTCCAGCCCGACCCATGGGCTGCCCGCGAACCCGTCCGCCGGGTTGTAGTCGCGGAACGCGATTTGCGCACCGTACATCGGCCAGTACTTGAACAGGAGGATGTAGACGACGGCGGGGGTTAGTAATACGTATAACTGCCACGAGTGGAGCGCTCGACGTACGTGCGAACGCACGCGCCCAGCCTTCGGGGCAGGCCTCTCTGGGGAGAGGATCCGCGACGGGGTTTCTGTGGTCATGCGGGCACCTTTGCACTCGCCACTGATCCACGACGGACCAGTGAACATTCAATGGGATTCTGGGTGGGCGTCTCAGCGGTGAGAAGCAACTCGACGGCCCGCCGGGCCATCTGTTCGTAGGGCAATGCGACCGTGGTCAGACCAGGATCGAGATATGGGGCGAGGGTGTCCTGGTTGTCGAAGCCGACAATGGAGCAGTCGTCTGGGGCCTGCAGGCCGAGGGACTCAAGGGCTCGATACGAACCCCAGGCGGTCCGGTCATTGCCGGCGAAGATCGCGGTCGGCCGGTCCCCCTCGTTCCACAGGTCTCGAGTGAGGTCGTATCCGTCTTCGACAATTCCGGAACCGTAGCGCAGCAGGCGGGGATCCTGTTCGATCCCGGCTTCACTGAGAGCGCGACGGTAGCCAGCGAGTCGGCCGATTCCGGCAGGCAGGTCGCTTTCGGGTGGCTGGATGTTGATCATCCCGATCCGCGTATGGCCGGCTTCGATGAGGTGTTTCGTGGCGGTGTATCCGCCCAGCTCCTCATCAGGGAAGACGCTGGACACGAGGCCGGCGCGATCTTGCGCGTTCACCACCACCGTGGGGATACCGGCCAATGCGGCCGGCACGTCGACGACACGATGGTACATCGACGCGTAGACGACTCCTTGCACGCGGTAGGACAGCATCATGTCGATTGCTGCCGCTTCGAGTTCGGGTTCGTTGAAGGTGTCGACGCTGAGGATGACGTTGCCGGCCTCCCATGCGCAGAGCTGGCTTCCCTTGAGCAGCTTGCCGGCGAAGGGTGCGCTGGCAACTTCGTCAGAAATGAAGCCGATCATTCCGGACTTGCCGCTCCGCAGGGACTTCGCGAAAGCGTTGGTCCGGAACCCGAGTTCCTCGACCGCGTCCAGAACCCGAGCCTTGGTCGCCTCGGCCACGCGGCTTCCGCCGACATTGTTGAGCACGAGGGAGACGGTGGCCTGAGAGACGCCGGCACGCTCGGCGACCTCCCACATTGTCGGAGTATTGCTCTTGCGTGCCATGTTTCTCACCTCTTCGTAAGTTGGTTATTCGTATAACTTGATCAGAGTAACCCCTCCTGCCTCGTGCGTCAACAAGAAGTTTCGAGACTGAGCTGAAGGTCATCAGTTCTTCCTCTCCGACGGCACCGGATGCCAGGCTAAGTGCCCAGTCGCCCCTCGGCACGCAGCCTCTCCGTCAGAACATCCAGCACGGCCAGCTGCCCTCGCACCAGCTTCGCCCGGGCCTCTGCCAGCCCCACCCAGCGGGCATCGTCCACCTCGGGGAATTCCCGCAGCACGCCGGATCCCTTGGGCCACTCCAGCTCGAAGGTATTGCTCGCCAATTGATCAACGGCGAAGTCCGTCTCCGCGGCGAACACCGTCACCACCTTCCCCGACGGCTGGCGAAAGTCCCCCAATCCCACATACTGCACATCGGGCGCCGGCACACCGATCTCCTCCTCGAACTCGCGCCGCGCGGCCATGATCGGGTCTTCCCCAGGCTCATACTCCCCCTTCGGAATCGACCACGCCGCATCCTGCCTGCCCGCCCAGAACGGACCGCCCATGTGTGCGATCCAGACCTGCGGCTCCCCTGCTTCCGTCTGTCGGTAGAGCAGGATGCCTGCGCTTCGCACCACCATCAGCTCTCCGTTTCGTTCAGCTTTCTCGGCTCGCGATTCCTCAGGTCAGACATCACCAGCGCCCGTGGTGGCCACCCTAACCATCCGAGGGGTAGCTCTATAGACTGAGTGTCGGTGAGCCGGGAAGTCTGGTCGGCGTTCGATCAATTCGATCGATCTGATGTAGATGATTCCGCTCTGCGCGGAGGACAGGCCACCATGACGATCTCTGCAGCCGGCCAGAAGAAGATGCGTCTGTTGCCACGGCGAAACCCACGTCAACTCGTCGACTCGCTAGCCAAGAGCTCACCCGCGCGTCTGGCGCTTGTGGTTTTCGCTTTCGTCGCGCTCACCTTCACATTGCTTTTGAGCCTCCCGATCGCAGCGGCTGACGGTCGATCTACCCCACTGCATGACTCGCTGTTCACTGCGTTTTCGGCCGTGACAGTCACGGGCCTCGTCACTGTGAACACAGCAGTGCATTGGTCCTTCTTTGGGCAGGTCGTCATCCTTCTCGCAATCCAGGTGGGTGGACTGGGCATCGTCACGATGGCTACACTCCTGGCCCGCGCCGTAACGAGGCAGCTTGGCATTCGGAGCAAGCTCCTTGCCCAGCAAGGCATCAGCACAGGGAAACTCGGCGAAGTCGGAAGCCTGCTTCGGATCGTTGTCTTGACGACGCTGGCAATCGAACTCGCGCTCGCCGTACTTCTCGTCCCGAGTTTCATCATCGCCGACAAATCGTGGACGACGGGGCTCTGGCATGGGATCTTCTATGCCGTTTCGTCCTTCAACAACGCCGGCTTCGTCTCCCACCCGGACGGGTTGGCTGGCTTCGCCGACAACCTCTGGATCCTTCTTCCGATAATGGTGGGAGTGTTCGTTGGCAGTTTGGGCTTCCCCGTTTTCATGGTGCTCATGGCGACCCGGTTCGAACTCCGCAAGTGGAATGTTCACACCAAGCTGACGCTCCTGGTCACGACGATATTGCTCATCGCCGGGGCGGCCATCTGGGCTGTATTCGAGTGGTCCAACCGTTCGACGATCGGCGACATGGACACGGCAGAAAAGCTCTTCAACGCGGTCTTCGCTTCGACGATGATGCGTTCAGGTGGCTTCAGCATCGTGGATCCGAGTGCGTCAAACTCGGTGACGTTGCTCGCCACAGACGCCCTGATGTTCGCAGGCGGGGGGTCGGCATCCACGGCGGGCGGCATCAAGGTCACGACAATCGCGGTTCTCTTCCTCGCGATCATTGCCGAGGCACGAGGTGACTCGGATGTTAGGACCTTCGGACGCACGATCACCGAGGGAGCGCTGCGGGTAGCGATCAGCGTTCTGTTCCTCGCTGCCACGCTGATTCTGGTCGCAACCGGACTTCTCATGGCCGTCAGCAGGGAACCACTCGATCGGATCCTCTTCGAGGTGATCTCAGCCTTCGCCACCTGCGGACTCAGCGTCGGCCTCAGCGAGGAATTACCGCCGTTTGGCAAGTACGTGCTCTCAGTGCTGATGTTCGCCGGTCGGATCGGCCCGATCAGTCTCGCGGCGGCCCTGTCCATTCGTCAACGACGTCGGCTGTACCGGTTCCCGAACGAGAGTCCCATCATCGGCTGATGGGGTGAACGGACATACCATGCCCATCCTTCGCACTCCCTGCCCGCCACATTCGGGTGTCCACTCATGACCGCGGCGCGGGTGCGTGCCCGTGGCCTCGTCCGCGCGTTCAGCGCAGACGTCGGCATCCGAGGAATCGACCTCGACGTGGCTCCGGGCGAAATTCACGCTCTCGTCGGGCTGAATGGGGCGGGCAAGTCGACTCTGATGCGCCTGCTGCTCGGCATGCTGCGGCCCACTACAGGCACCGTCGAACTCGACGGCCACGACATCCGGGCTTTGCCGTTGGCGGCATGGGCCGGAGTGGGGCATTTCGTCGATTACCCCCTCGCCTATGCGGAGCTGACCAGCCGTGACAACCTCCGGCTCGCCGCCCGCTTGCACGCCGTACCCCGCGCCGAGATCACGACGATGGTGGAGTCGTCCATCGATGACCTGAACTTACGGCCGTACGCGTCGATTCGTGCCGGACGCCTGTCGCTCGGGAACCGTCAGCGACTAGGACTCGCCTCGGCGCTCCAACACCACCCGCGACTGATCATCATGGACGAGCCGACCAGCGCCCTGGATCCTTCGGGTGTGATCCTCCTCCGCGAGACGTTGCTGGCTCGTGCCGCAGCAGGCGCCGGAGTGCTCGTGTCCAGCCATCACCTCGATGAGGTGGCGCGCATCGCCGACCGAATCAGCGTGATCAACAAGGGTCGCCTGATCGGCAGCCTCGATCCGCACGGGACCGACCTCGAGCGGTCATTCTTCGAACTCGTCCACGCCGACGACCGGCAGCGTCCAGCATGATCGGGGCCGCTCTCGCCACCGAAGCGATGCGCTTCGTGCGCGCCCGCGTGACCGTCGTGACCGCTGTGCTGCTTACCCTCGGCATTGCCGCGCTCTGCGGTTCGCTGCTGCTGGCCGTCGACACGACCGACCCGCTGCTCAGGGCGAAGCTTGGTCCACTCCTCGATCCCGGCGGATGGGCTGGGTACCTCACGACGACGGCGCAGGTCACGACCGTCGCCGGTCTGGTGGGGTTCGGCGTCGTGCTTTCGTGGATCTACGGTCGCGAGTTCGCCGACGGGACGATCACCGGATTGTTCGCGCTTCCCGTCGGCCGGGGCACAATCGCGGCGGCGAAGTTCCTCATCTATCTCGCCTGGGCGGTTGTCGTGAGTCTCGTGCTCGCGATGGTTCTCGTGGCCGTGGGGTTCGTGCTCGGCCTCGGTCCTTTCCCGGCCGACGCATGGCCTGGCCTCCTCCGATTGGTTGTCGGTGCCGTACTCACCGCTCTCGTCGCCGCCCCCGCTGCGTGGGCGGCGACACTCGGCCGTGGCATCCTGGCCGGTATCGGTACGGTCAGCGGCATCGTGGTCGTCGCTCAGATCGCCGTGGTGGCCGGGGTCGGCGCCTGGTTCCCCTTCTCCGCTCCAGGGCTGTGGGTCGTGTCAGGCGGCGTTGCAGTGTCTGCGGGTCAGCTGGCCCTGGTTGGCCCGACCGTCGCCGTGTTTCTCGGTTTGACGATCGGTTCGTGGCGGCGCCTCCAGCTTGACCGCTAGAAGATCTAGCCGACCTGCAACCGCGCTTGAGAGGGCGTCGCAACGTCTCGCGCCCGAACTCCCTGGCACGCCGATGTTCTCGTCAATAACGGCCCAACCGGGGTCATATTCACAGATGCAACCACCCCGTCAGGAATGGACCGTGCGCTGTGGCGGCCATTACGCTTACGAGGATCTGGCCACACCGCAAGTGGAAGGGGCTTCGTGCGATCCGTGCTCCTGGCCGTTCGGCTGATAATCCTCGCCCTGACGGTGTGGGCGCTGTTGTCTCGAACCAGTTGCTTCTACATCTACGGGTCGTGCGCCGCCATCAACGTCCTCAGTTACTTCACCATTCAGAGTCACGTGATCATGGTCATCGCCCTGGCTCTCGCTATCGCAGTTGGCATCCGAGGCAATACGGAGCCTCAATCGCTCACCATTCTTCGCCTTCTGGCGACCACGTACGTTGTCGTTTCCGGAGGCGTGTTCGCGCTGCTGATCCTCGACGAGTCGCTCTCGCCGTTCCTGTTGCAAGCACCGCTTTCGTCACGACTACTGCACTTCGTCCTCCCCGTGTACGCGGTCGGGGATTTCATTCTTGCGACTCAGCGTCGCCTGCCGTGGCGAACGGCCTGGCTGGCCCTGGCATTTCCGGTCGCATGGGCCGCATACACACTGGTGCGGGGACGGGCTGCGAATTGGTATCCGTACTTCTTCCTGGACCCCGATGCGGCGGGTGGCTACGGAATGATCAGCTTCTATGCCCTCGGTCTTGCCTCGGTGATCGTCTCGCTGGCCTGCGCCCTCGTCGCATCGACAAGAATCCGACCGGCCACTCGGCAGTCGTAGTGCACTTGGTTGTAGAGTGACCGTAGGAGTGCCGGGAAGCCTGGTCGGCGAGTAATCGTCGATTGGATCCAGCAATGCGAGTTCTCATCCTCACCTTCGGCACCCGAGGCGACATCGACCCGTTCGCCGCTCTCGCCGAGCGTCTCAGTGCATCCGGCCACGTCGCCGTGCTCGCTGCGCCCGAGCCCTACCGCGATGTCGTCTCATCCGGAGTCAGCTTCGAGCCGATGGCAACAGAGATGGATCGGGTCATGCGCGCCGGCATGTCCGACCTTGGCGGTCCTGCGCAGGCCCTCACCCTGGCACGACAGATGATGGCGGCGATGCGGACGTCGCTCCACGAACAGTGGGAGATCGCCCAGCGAGTCCAGCCGACGCTCATCGTCGCGCACCCCAAGGCTCTCGGGGGCCTCCACATCGCTGAGCGACTCGACGTCGCCTTCGTCCCCTCGCTTCCGCTGCCGTTCCTCACGCCCACGAACGCGTTTCCGATACCGTTCCTCGCACGCCCGCTGCCGTGGGGGTTGAACCGGCTCACCTACCAGTTCAACCGTTTCACGGCGCTGGCGTACGGCGGAATGATCAACAGGTTCCGTCGTGACCGTCTCGGTCTGCCGCGGATGAGCAGACTCAGCGACTACCTGACGACGCGGAGCGATGATCCCGCACCCGTGCTGTATCCGTTCAGCCGACACGTCGTCCTGGTACCGGGCGACTACCCCGCCTCGGCACACGTGACCGGCTACTGGTTTCGGGAAACTTCGTCGACATGGGACCCGCCAGTAGATCTCCTCGATTTTCTGAAGGGCCCTCGGCCTGTCATCTACGTCGGTTTCGGCAGCATGGCATTCGGTGCGAAGGCACACGAGCGGGGTCGGGTCGTGTTGCAAGCGATCCAGGATGTCGGTGCGCGGGCCGTGGTCGCGACCGGGTGGGGCGGGCTCGCCGCTCGATCAACGAATGAGATCTTCGTCGTCGAGGACGTGCCGCATGAATGGCTGTTCCCACGAGTGGACGCCGTCGTCCACCACGGAGGGTCGGGCACGACCGCAGCCGGCCTGCGTGCCGGCAAACCCACGCTGATCTGCCCGGTTCTGGGCGACCAGCCGTTCTGGGGTCGGCGTATCCACGAGCTCGGCGCAGGACCTCGCCCGCTGCCCTTACGCAGCGCGGTTCCCGACACTCTCGCGGAACGAATGCGCGAACTCCTCTCGCGCAAGGAGTACGCCGCCGCATCGGCGGCTATCGGCGAGCGAATCGCCGCTGAGGATGGCACCGGCGATTCGGTTGAGGTTTTGCAGTCCATCGAGGCGACCTTTACTGCCCGTCGCGTGGCGCCCGACCCTTAGGACTGTCTTGCGGCTCTCCAGCGTTCAACGACGATCACGCCTTCGACGCGGATGAGACGGATTGTGTCTTTTCGACGCCGAGCTCTATAAGCATGGCTTCCACGTGGCCCCGGATGTCGTCGCGCACGCGACGGACGTCCTCGAGCGGGAGGCCGGCCGGGTCGGTGAGGGCCCAGTCCTGGTAGCGCTTGCCGGGATAGAGAGGGCAGGCGTCTCCGCAACCCATGGTGATGACGACATCAGCTGCTTGGACGACATCGTCGGTGAGGGGCTTCGGGAAGGCCGTATCGAGATCAAGCCCGATCTCGGCCATCGCGGCAACGACCAACGGGTTGATCTGATGAGCTGGCGCGGAGCCGGCCGAACGCACGTGCACTGCACCGTTGGACAGTGCCGCGGTGAGGATGGCAGCCATTTGTGACCGTCCTGCATTCTCCTCGCAGACGAATAGAACCTCAGGCACCGGGCGATCGATTGCGCCCTTCGCCTGTGCCAGCGCGGTGAGACGATCGGTGGCGAATCGGATCGTGTTGTTCGTCAGATGAGCCTTGACCGTCGAGGTTCGCAACAGCGCCGTGTACGACTCCAAGACGTAGCGCTCAACAGTTTCGAGTGCGAAGACGCCGACGAACTTCGCGGCGAGATCGTCTGCGAGGCGCTTCAGGTGATCCTCCGGGAAAGTGAGGCCAGGAAGGGCACGACGCGAGTAGATGTCAGACATGGCGGGCCTCTAGACGGACGCGGGAAGGATCTCGGCGAGGAGGCCCTGGATGCGGGCTTTGATGTCATCGCGAATCGGGCGCACTGCGTCGATGCCCTGGCCGGCCGGGTCGTCGAGCTTCCAGTCCTCGTAGCGCTTGCCGGGGAAGATCGGGCAGGCGTCGCCGCAGCCCATGGTGATCACGACATCCGAATCGCGCACCGCCTCGGTGGTGAGAATCTTCGGCACGTTGTTCGCGATGTCGATGCCCTCTTCGGCCATGGCCTGGATCGCGACCGGGTTGATCTGATCCTTGGGTTCGGACCCGGCGGAGAGTACCTCGACGCGGCCTCCGGAGAGTGCGGTCATATAGCCGGCGGCCATTTGGGAGCGGCCGGCGTTGTGGACGCAGACGAAGAGAACGGAGGGCTTGTCAGTCATGGGGAAACTCGCTTTCGGTCGGTACATAAAGCATAGACCCGTATCTATGGGTTGTACCAGTGGAGGTGGCTGAGTTCACAGACCGTTCACCTCAGAGGGTCGCCAGGAGCTCCCGGACGCGTGTCTCGATTTCGTCGCGGATATGGCGGACCTGGTTGAGCGGGAGCCCCGCGGGGTCGTCGAGTTCCCAGTCCAGGTAGCGCTTGCCTGGGTAGACCGGGCAGGCATCTCCGCAGCCCATGGTGATCACGACATCCGCCGCACGGACGACTTCGTCCGTGAGCGGTTTGGGGTACTCGCCGTCGAGGGAAACGCCGATCTCGTCGAGCGCCGTTGCGACGACGGAGCGCACCGCTGCCGCGGGTTCCGATCCGGCGGTGCGAACCAGGACCTTGTCGCCGGCGAGGTGGCGGAGGATCGCGGAGGCGATTTGCGAGCGTCCTGCGTTCTGCACGCACACGAACAGGACTTCGGGGATCTCGGTGGCGAGCCTGGACTTCTCCTTGGCGAGGGCGGATAGTCGGTCGGCGGCGAATCTCGACGTGAGGGATGTGAGGTAGCGGCTGATGTGCGCCCGCTCTGCGAGCAACGCGTAGCTCTCGTGGACGTAACGCTCCACCGTCTCGGCGCCGAACGTGCCGGCGAATCGTTGCGCCAGATCCAGGCTGATACGACCGAGTACATCCGCATCCACAGGCGACTCCATGGGTTTCCGAAGCACCTCGGAGACCTCGTCGACACGGTCAGGAGCGACTGAATACCACACCTGCCGACCCACCGGTTCGCGCTGGAGAATGCCGTCCTCGGTGAGTGCTTTCGCGTGGTGCGAGAGCGTCGGTTGGGACAGGTCCAGTCGCTCGGCCAACCTCGTCACCGTCGCCCGCCCGTGTTCGCTGTCCAGGATCAGGGTGATGATCTTGGCGCGCGTCGGATCTGCAAGAAGGCGAAGGGTCGCAGCCGGAACTGACGTTTGAGCTTCACTCATAGACCGGAGTCTATGCGATCAGGCGGTCATGAGCAGCAGGATGATCCGGATGCCTCATCGGTTGAGCACACCCCGGTCGCAGGCAGGACGAGTTCCACCTTGCTCGCAGCCGTCATATCGTCGTCCAGCCACGCCGAAATCGAGCGCACCTGCTCGTAGCCGGTCGCGAGCAGGAACGTCGGAGCGCGGCCGTAGCTCTTCATCCCGGCGATGAAGAAGTTGGGTTCCGGCTGCTGCAACTCGGCGAAACCGTGAGGGGCGACGGTCCCGCAGCTGTGCAGATTCGGGTCGATCAGCGGCGCGAGTCGACGGGGCGCCTCGACGATCTCATCCAGCTCAAGCCGAATCTCGCGCAGCATGTCAAGATTCGGTCGGAACCCTGTCGCGTTCACCACGATGTCGGCGTGGATGCTCTCGACACCGCCGGCGCGGCTGCCAATGACGACAACGCCTCCGTCCGAGCCGGCGAGGCGCACGATCTCGAACCCGTCGATGCGGTCGATCGCCCCGGAGGCGATCAGCCGTTCGACGCGCTGACCCAGCGATGCCCGGGCGGGGAGTTCGTCGTCGTCCGAGCTGGATACCCGCACGGCCGTGCTGTTCCGGATGACCCACGTGACAGTTGTCCCAGATTCCTCCCGTGCGAGTTTGGCGAGATTGATGAGGGTGTTTGCGGCGGAGTGGCCGGCACCGACGACCACGGTGTGTTTGCCGGCGAACCGTTCCCGTTCGGCGCCCAGGACGTCAGGCAGGGCGTGACTGATCCTGTCGGCGACATCCGCGTAGCCCAGGGGAACCAGTCCGTTCGAGCTGAGGCTGTTGGGGTTCCCGTAGGTTCCGGAGGCGTCGATCACGGCCCGCGCCGTCACCTCCGACACGTCCGCCCCACTGTGAATACGAAGGACGAAGGGGGTGCTCGCTCGCCCGGTCGACCGGGTGCGATCCATGCCCTCCCGCGAAACCGACTCCACCGTGACTCCGAGTCGGGTGCGGGATGCGATCGGCTCGAGCGCGGCGAGCGGCGTCAGATAGTCGTCGATGATGGCGGCGGCGTACGGCGCAACGCCGGCTTGCGGTTCCTTCCACCCCGTGGGTTCCAACAATCGTCTGGCGGCCGGGTCGACGAGGTGCTCCCACGGAGAGAACAGCCGGATGTGACGCCAGGCGTTCATGCTGGACGCGATTGAGTCGCCGCTTTCGTAGATGACGAAGTCGATGCCGCGCTCGACCAGGTTGGCCGCGGCCGCGAGCCCGATCGGCCCGGCGCCGATGATCGCGACAGGCAGGCTGTCCAGCCGGGACGAACGGCGAACCGTGGGCGTGAGGTCGAGCAAAGTCATGACTACTCCGGCTTTCTGTATATCGACGGATCTCGATGAACTGAGTATGACAACCTATATCGACAGTTGTCAATATCCCGTATGCTGTGGTCGTGTCCACAATCACCCTGCTTCCTGTCACCGACGTCGCGGCCTGCTGCGCCCCATTGACGCGCGAGACGCTCAGCCCCGAAAACGCCGACGGCCTGGCGCGAAGCCTCAAGGCATTGGCGGACCCGACTCGACTGCGTCTGATCTCGATCGTCGCGGCATCCGAAGGTGAAGAGGCCTGTGCCTGCGACCTGACCGAGCCTGTGGGCCTGAGCCAGCCCACCGTGTCACACCACCTCAAGGTCCTCGTCGACGCGGGTTTCCTCACCCGCACGCAGAGAGGGACGTGGGCATATTTCAAGCTCGTACCGGGTGCACTCGACGCCGTTTCCCGCCTGCTGATCAGCGCGTGAAGCGTTCCGCGCCCGCCTGGGCACGCTCCTCTCTTGCCGAGTTCCTGGGCAGCGCCCTTCTCACCGCGCTCGTTATCGGTTCAGGTATCGCCGCAAGCAATCTGTCGCCGGGAAACACCGGCCTTCAACTCCTCGAAAACGCCTTCGC
This sequence comes from Mycetocola sp. Y171, assembly GCF_056713165.1. Classification (NCBI taxonomy): domain Bacteria; kingdom Bacillati; phylum Actinomycetota; class Actinomycetes; order Micrococcales; family Microbacteriaceae; genus Mycetocola; species Mycetocola sp. Y171. The sequence continues at coordinate 461,105 of NZ_JBWYGX010000002.1, read as the reverse complement.
AACCGCCTTGGGCCTGTTCGCGCTGATCCTCATCTTCGGGCCGGCCAGCGGTGCTCACTTCAATCCCGTTGTCTCGCTCGCTGACGCCGCCCTTGGCTACCGCCCCTGGCGCGACGTCGTCTATTACATACCGCTTCAGATCCTCGGATGCATCGCCGGTGCGGTCCTTGCCAACAGCATGTTCGGCGAGCCGACGACATTCAGCGCAACCGACCGGATGACGGGGCCGCACTTCCTCGCCGAGATCGTTGCCACCGCAGGCCTTATCCTCGTCATCTTCAGCCTCGCCCGTACCGGCCGTTCGACACTGGCGCCAGCGGCCGTCGGCGCTTACATCGGCGCGGCATACTTCTTCACGAGCTCTTCCAGCTTCGCCAACCCCGCGATCACCATCGGCCGGACCTTCAGCGACACCTTCGCCGGCATCGCGCCGACCTCAGTCCCTGGCTACGTGGTCGCCCAGATTGTCGGACTGGTGATCGGACTTCTCGTGATCACGGTGCTCTACCCGCGCGCGGACTCCCCCGATACCCCGGTCGGCGATGGGCGCACCGTTCTGGTCAGCGCGGACACCAGCCCGTCGGCGTGACGCAAACCGATGGCCGAATGACCTCGCCGGTGCCTCAGAGGTAGGGCGCGAAGTCGAGTTCCTCGAACGCGGCCACTTCGTTCGCCCAGCGCGTGGTCACGAAGCGCTGGTGATCAGGATGCTCGTTGTAGGCGGCGTACGCTCCCTCGTCAGTGAACGTCATCGCGAATTGGAACTGATAGTCGCTCTTCGGACTCACCTGTCGAGACACGGTGAAGTCTTGTACCCCGGGGATGGCACGCAGTGCGTGAGAACCCGACGAGAGGAACTCGGCCTCCTGCTCAGACCCGGCAGGGTGAACGAGAGTGAACGCTACGGTGTGACGGATCATGCGATCAGACTATCGATCCCCGACGCAGTGTGACGCCGGCACCAGTCAGCCCAGTCGCACACCCGCGGCCCTGTAGATCATGTCGACACTGTCCATGGTCGAGACAGAATCATGCCCCTCGGTCGGCAGCAGCTCGCCGGTCGCGATGCCGGACAGAAGCGCCTCAAGCTGGTGATCGTAGGTACTCCGACCGGCGACGGTTTCGGTCCGCTCGATGCCGTCGATAGTGTACGAAATGCTGTGACCCTTGGACGGGAACACCACTCCGCTGACGCGAAGCTCACCCCGCTCGCCGACCACCCGAAGCCAGTTCTCGAAGTCTGCAGACATGCTTGCCCGGACAATGCCGGTCACACCGGAAGGAAAGGCGAGCTCGGCCTCGATCGACTCATCGGCGCCCGCCGGGTTGAGTGTTGCGACAGCTGTGGCGCCAACGGGCTCTTCGTCCAACAGGTTCCGGATGCCATGGAGTGGGTACACACCCAGATCCATCAGCGCGCCGCCCCCCAGCGCGGGCTCATGACGCAGAGCCCCTGGCGTGAAGGGGTTACGCGCGAGGAATACCCCTTCGACGCTGATCAGACGCCCCAGCATGCTCGCGAGAACTTTCGTCCGGGCCGCGAGCGGGTGGTAGTGATCGTGAAACGCCTCCACAAGACGCCGACCGGTTGCTGCTGCTGCGTCTGCCATCATTCGGGCTTCCGCTCCGTTCACCGCGAACGGCTTCTCGCACAGCACATCCTTCCCCGCCTGAAGCGCCGCAATCGACCACTCGGCGTGCGCGGATGGCGGAAGTGCCACGTACACAAGGTCGATGGCGGGGTCTGCCAGAAGCTCCTCGTACGAACCATAGGCCGTTGCGATGTCATGCTGGCGCGCGAAGTCACGTGCGCGTTCGATCCCGCGAGAGGCGATCGCGGTTACCGTCACATCGGTGCGCCGGCGAGCGGGATCGATGATCGCTGCTGGGGCGATGGCAGCTGCACCGAGAATGCCGACTTTCAACATGATGACTCCTTCAGAATGAGAGATGGGTAACCGTGCCGACTTGTCACGCCAGATCGATCGCGCCCAGATTTACGCCAGGTCGCAACACAACATCGTGCACTCGCGGAGACGATCCAGTATTGCGCAATCGCCGAACGGGCGGACAATCTGACTCGGCTACCCCGACGCGTCTTGCGTCAGGCGGCAGCCCGAGCTGGCTCATGCTTCAAAGGTTCCCGCGGCATCACGCAGAAACTGCATGACTTTTTCCTCTGGCACCTCACACGGTCTGAGAATTGAGCCCTCAGACGTCACCCACACGTTTGCGCCGAGATGCTCGTTGCCGCCGAGACGCTCAGCATCGAACGAGATCGTCTTGCCGCCCGCACGCGTGGTCCGCGTGATTCCCCAACCTCGACCCGCGATCTGCACACGGGTCCATCCCTCGGGTATCGCCCGGATCAGCGCTGCGAGCTCGTGATCCGGTTCTACATCCATGTGTCCATCCTCACCCGCGAGAGAGACGATCCCTCATTCTGGTTGTGCCCACCGTCAACACGCCGCTGAACTCCGAAGCTCCCCATATGAGTCGATGATGCCAACAAAAACCCTCGCCGAAGCGGAAGGTTCGGTGCGTTTCTGGTCACGCTCCAGAAGTTCTCTCGCCAATGCTTGACCGGCCTGAGGCTTGATCGCAGGACGAGCGCAATGCAGAGCCGATGACCGCAGCGGACGTTTCGAACAGGGCGGTCCCGAGGAGGGCACGGACGACGCCAGGGTCACCCAAGGTCGTCAAGACGCTGTGTAAAGAGTTCGGCCAGAACGAGAGCTGCCTGGGTCTCGGCCGGGCGTTCGGCGACCCCGTGGCCGAGGACGGACTGAATCCGCTCAAGCCGGTTGATGAGTGTGTTGCGGTGCAGAAAGAGCCGCTCGGCAGCCGGAGCGATACGCATCCGGGTATCGAAGAAAGTCCGGAGCGTCTGGCGCATCTCGGCCATTTCAGGGCTGTCAGTGGCGAGTCCGCGAAGCTCATGTTGAACGAACCAGCGGGCGCGTTCCTCGTCCCGGCTGAGGACGATCGCCAAGGCGGCGTCGCCGTAGGAGACTCCGCCTTTGTTGCCCAGACTGGCAGCCAGCCACAGCGCATCGGATGCTTCCAGGTAAGTCCGCCGAAACCCGTCGGCGCCGGGATGGGATTCGCCAATGCCAACCAGCAGCGACGAAGGGACGTGTAGATCCTCAACTCGAGGTGCCCGCCCGGGGAGATCTGTGGTGACCCAGAGGTGAACCTTCCCTGCGTTCGTTTCATAGCGCAGCATTCGATCGCTGCCGACGAACCGAGTGAACAAGTGCACGACGCCGTCCAGGATTCGCCGTTCGACCGCACCTCCCGGAGGTACTCCGATGGCACAACTGAGGTGCCAGCCGATCAGCGGAATCCGCAGCAACCGGGTGGCTGCATCGGCGTCCACGGGCCCTCCCGCCACCAGCGATTCGATCACGCTTCGACTGCGAACCTGTTCGGCCAGGTAGACCCGTCGGCGCTCGTCGACGATCGCGTCGGTCGCAACGCTGATCCACGAATCCATTGCCCCGGTGACGGATGTCGCCAGGCCAGGCACGAGGCGGATGCCGTCTGGGCCGGCGTCCACGGCGGCGTCTATGAGGAGCGAGAGCCACTCACGCTGCATGCGCCGCAATGCCTGAGTGATGTCCGACAACGGGATATCCCTCGCTACGATATCTTCGGCAATCTGGCGATCGATCGTCCCTGTGGCGGCTGGCAGCTCATCCTCGCCGGCAATGCTGAGCAGGGTTGTGGTCAATACGTGCCGGGCATACGTCCGAATCAGCGGCCACGGTGCGAGCGAGTCGTGAATCTGCCCGTGCAGTGCGCCAAGAGACTGTTCCACCGCCCCGGCAACCCACCGGGTTGCGCCGTCTCCGAGTCGGGACCGCAGCTGCTGGACCTCAGGTACCGCCAGAGAGGCCGGTCCGAGGTCACCGTCCCAATCCAGCGAGGAAATGATCTTCGCCACCGAGTCTGCGGTAGACACGCGGTCAGTCTAGCCCCAGGGATGCAGAGTGCACAGAAATGCGTCCACGGCCGCGACAGAACGCACGATGACCCGAACGCCCCTTCACGGGATGGTTGATGTGTCGCGGAAATGCCGCGGCAGTCCAATGAAAACCAACGTGATCTGGAGGTCACTTTTATGTTCGAACACAATGTCATCGCCGTCTCTTTCGAGGACCGCAGCAATGCGTACCAGGCACTCAGCGAGCTCAAGCGCGCCGGACTCGACGGGCGAGTTGAGGTGCTCGCTGCGAGCATCGTCACCCGCGACGAGCAGGGCCGATTCGACACCCCGGAGGGAGACGATGTCGTGGGTGGGGCCGCCACATGGGGAGGCAGCCTGATCGGGCTCATGCTCGGCGTCATCGGCGGCCCGATCGGAATGCTGTTCGGGTGGACCGGAGGCCTGCTGGTTGGAGGGGCCTTCGACATCCGTCGTGCGGACCGCTCAGACAGCGTGCTCGGCGAGATCAGCCGCTCCATCCCACTCGGCGGAACGGCCGTCGTCGCAGAGGTCAACGAGTACACCGTCGAAGTCATCGACAAGCTGATGACCGAGCAGGGCGGGGCCGTGTACCGCCGTTCCGCAGATGTGGTCCTCGCCGAGCTCGAGGCGGCAGAGGACGCCTACGCGAAGGCACAGGAGGAAGCCGATCGGGCAGCGCGCGAACAGCGCAAGGCTGAGCGCCGCAAGAAGGCCGAGGAACAGAAGGCGGTCATCAAGGAGAAGCTCACCATCCACTGAGCCGGGCGAATCGGGGCACCGAGCGTACCGCGCGGTGCCCCGATCGCCGCGACTCTCCGGCAAAGACGAGCAGTTTTGATCGGTTGGCCCAGAGCATCCGCCAACCAGGAGCGAAGGATCTTATGGAAACCGAACGAGATACGCGTGTCACCGATGCCCCCGGAGGCACCGGGCCGACGCGAATGACGCAGCACGCCCGGGAGGCGCTTTATGCGTCCATCAGTGGCGTCGCCACTCTGTTGGTCATGATGCCGTCGTCTGAGGCGTTCACCGGGCGCTCCGCCGCGAGCAGTCTCCTCGGCACCATGGGTGGCCTGTTTGCCGCAGGCCTGGTCGCCGACACGATCGCACACGCCAGCGAAAGCGGAGGGGCAACACGGCGCAGCACGATGCGTCGCATCCTGGGAGCGTCGACCCGCGCCCTGGAAATCACCGTCGTGCCCGCCATTCTTCTGCTGTTCAGCGACACCGGCATCTGGAGTCTGAAGACGGGTCTGACGCTCGCGATTGCGACTCTCACCGTCACCCAGCTCGCGTTGGTTCTCTGGGGCTTGCGCGGGAGCGTAACCACGAAGTGGCAGAAGTTGGGTTTCCTGCTGCTCCAGCTGGCCGCGGTCGGCGGAGTGGTGCTGCTCAAGGTCTTCGTCCACTAGCTCACACCTCGACCACTCGAAACGACGGAGAATCATGCCAACACGTAGTAGGTCACTCTGGAGCGGCGGGCTCGGGCGCGCCGCGACCCGCGGGGCGCAGGTACTCCTCGTCAGCGTCGTCGTCGCGGCACTGCTCTGGCTGATCAGCCGCCTGGCGGTCGTCACAGTACCTTTTGCGCTTGCCCTCATTCTCGCGGCAGCGTTCGCACCGTGGATGAAGTGGACACAGCGACGCCAGCTCCCGCCCGCCATTGGCGCTGCGCTCGCGCTCGTGTTCCTTCTCACCGTGATCACCGGCGCGCTCGTCTACGTCGTAGCGTCCGCCAGCCAGGAATGGCGCGAGCTTACGCTCAAGAGCCAGGACGGCTTCCAGCGCATCGTGGCCTGGTGGCAGGCTCTGCCTTTCTCTCTGGACCGGCGTCTCCTGGACGACGTCACCGAGCAGATCAGCGGTTTCGTCACGAGCGCCGAGTTCGGGTCCGGAGCACTGGACGGAGTCGGCGCCGTGAGCGAAGTCAGCGCCAGCGTCGGGATCACGGCGATCGTCCTCTTCTTCCTCCTCAAAGACGGCCCGCTGATATGGGAGTTCGTCCTCCGACCTTTCGAGGGAATCGCCTACGACCGCGCAGAGCGCATCGGGCGCAAAACCGTCGCCGTTTTCGGGGGCTACATCTCCAGCACAGCCGCCGCTGCACTGTTCGACGCCTTGGGAATCCTCATCGGTCTATTTCTTCTGCGGGTCCCCCTCGCGGTACCCCTCGCGATTCTCACCCTCCTGCTCGCCTTCATTCCGATCATCGGAGCCGTGAGCGCGGGTGCAGTCGCAGCGCTTGTAGCCCTCGTCAGCAACGGACCGCTCACCGCGGCACTAGTCGTGCTCATCGTCGTCATCGTCAACCAACTCGAAGGGAACGTCCTGAAGCCGATCCTGATGGGAAAGACGGTCAACCTGCATGCGTTCGTCGTCCTGGGAGTCATCGCGGCGGGCACGGCCATCGCCGGAATAACAGGAGCCCTCCTCGCCGTCCCACTGACCGCCGCCGCCTGGGGCATCGTCAACGTGTGGGACGGAGACAACACCCCCGCACACTGGGCGCGCCCGAAGACCCGCGATCGGCCGGCGCCGGCCCCAAGTGGGACACTGCCACCCTCTGTGGCGGGCGATTCCGTCGTAAATTCTATGCCGGAGGCGTCAGCGGCCGGTCACGGTTGACCCGCCGAGAACATCCCCCAGCATCGGTCCGCGATGTCCTTCCCGGCCTGCGCGCTCGACTTCCAGTGGGTCCGGGGCCGGGTCACCGTCCGGCAGAAGAGCAGGTGCTTCCCGCTGCTCGACCATGGCGCCCTTTGCTTCCTTCTTGAGCAGCTTCTTCGCAGCTTTCTCGACGAGGACCGGAACGAAGTCACGGACTCCACCCTCGCCGAACTGCCGGTGCTCCTGCTCGACGACCTGCGCGATGTGGTCGCGCTCGAGAGTTGGAAACCGCTCGGCCAGACGGTTGATTACCTGGTCAATTGCTTGAGTTTCGTCGAGCTCGCTCATGGGGACATTCTCGTGGGTCGGCGCTCCCCCAGCAACTGATTCGACGTGAATTATTGCATCGCGCAATGGATAGCGCCGTCAGCTTGCTGCGCCGTAGCGCGGCCGGGCGCCCTCGCACAAGAAGAGACAACCAACGAGCGGAGTCGCCTCAATTTTCGGCGCTCCACTGGCTCGAGCCGTCGCGACGGCGGCGCCCCTCACTTTTCTGAGGTTCGAGCACGTTCAGGACGCGGTAGTCGATGACGCACCAGCTTCGCTCCGCGATATCGACGGCGTGATCCTCCCCCGCGGCTATATCGAACATTCCACGGACCTGGACCTGTCCGCGGACTCAGGGCGCATTCTGGTCAAGCCGAGGGGATTCTTGGCGCGTTTCTGGTCACATCTTCCATGGGGCGCACGATGAGGCAGGTGCTTGATGCGGTGGCGAGGAGCCGCCCGTCGGCATCGCGAAGGTCGGCCTCGACGAAGGTCGCGTTCCGCCCGCCCTTCGTCACCCAGCCGTGTGCGGTGACAGTGCCGGTGTCAACGGTGACCTGCCGAAGGAACGAGACCTTGAGCTCGAGGCTCGTGTACCCGACGCCAGCCGGCAGCGTCGAGTGGACGGCGCAGCCGCATACCGAGTCGAGGACGGTGGCGAAGAAGCCGCCGTGGACGGAACCGATCGGGTTGTAGTGTGACTCATCGGGCTCGGCGGTCATGACTACGTCGCCTTCCTCGACGCTCACGACGCGCAATCCGACGTGGCTGCTGATCGGCGGATCCGCGACATCGCCAACGGCCATTGCTCGGAGGTGCTCGATTCCCGACCGCGAGAACACGGTCCCGGCGTCGCGTTCCGCCGGGTAGTACTCGAGTGTCTTCAGACGAACCTCGGAGTCGGACATCGCATCTCCTTCGAAACGGTCGGTGGACCTCAGGCGGGCAGGATCGCCTGGATCTGGTCGGCGATCTCGTCGATGATCTCGTCGACTGATCGCCCAGCGTTGGCGGTGGCGGCCATACTGATGAACATGATGGCGGAGACGACATGGGCGAGGGTGCGCGCGGTCTCAACGGACACGCGCTCCTTCCGCGCGATGACTTGCGCGACAAGCTCCTCCGTCTCACTCGTGAGGCGGAGTGCTTCGCGGTGATGCGGCTCCCCTGGATCACCGAAGACGATCTCGCGCAGGTAGGTGCGACCGTTGTCGATCTGTTTGCGGTTGCATTCGACAACGGGGCGAACGACGGCCAGAACCCCGTCGAGCACACCCGCGGCTGCTGCGGCACCTGCCCTGCCCTGGTCGAGCGCTACGGCGTAGGCCGAGTTCTGCACGAGTAGCAGCAGCTCGCCTTTGGTTTTGGCGTAGAGGAACAGCGTGCCGGTGCCAATGTCTGCGCGGTCGGCGATTTCCTGGGTCGTGACATCGTCGACGCCACGAACGGCGAAGAGTTCCCCGGCCGCAGCGGTGATCCGTTCGAGCTTGTCGAGTTTGTTGCGCTCGCGCCGGCCCAGCGATTCGATCTCGACGGCCATTTGTGTCCTTCAGGAATAGATGTTGACTATGCTCAGTTATGAGCATAGTCACTGTTGTGTGGGCTCGAATACGTTCAGGCTCATTATCCCACGCCGGTCAAAGACACCGAGTTCTTTGACCGAGGGCGGTGGCGGACGCTACGAACACCTAAGGATCGACTCCATGACCTCTCCATCCCTTTGGCAGCCCTTCACCCTCGGCCGGGTGGAGTTGCCGCACAGGCTCGCTCTTGCCCCGATGACCCGGAACAGGGCGGAAGCAGACGGCACGCCCAGCGACCTCGTCGCGGAGTATTACGGGCAGCGCGCCTCGCTTGGGCTGGTCATCACCGAGGGGACGCAACCATCGGAAGACGGCCAGGGGTATCTGAACACACCCGGCATCTACACCGAGGAGCACATAGCCGGTTGGCGTCAGGTCGCGGACGCCGTGCACGCTGGCGGCGGCTCGCTCTTCATCCAGCTGATGCACGTCGGACGGATGTCGCACCCTGACAACACCCGGCATCACCGCGAGCCGGTCGCCCCATCTGCGATCGCCCCGGGACAGGAAATGTTCACCGCGAGCGGCCCCCAGTCGATCCCAACGCCACGAGAGCTCAGCATCGAGGACATTCAGGCCACCATTGGGGAGTTCCGTCACGCCGCGGCGTCGGCGATCTCCGCCGGCGCGCAGGGCGTCGAGATCCATGGCGCCAATGGCTACCTTCTCCACCAGTTCCTCTCCCCCAACGCGAACCACCGCACTGACGCGTATGGCGGGTCCATCGAAAACCGCTCGCGCTTCACCATCGAAGTCGCCCAGGCAGTTGCCGACGAGATCGGCGCCGACCGCGTGGGCATCCGCATTTCCCCCGCAATGCCGCTCGGCGGACTCGACGAGGGCGATACCGAGAGCGTGCGTGCGCAGTACCGACAGTTGGTCGGTGCACTCGCACCGCTGAACCTCGCCTACCTGCACGTCCACCATGTCGGTGACGACGAGCTCCTGCGTTCCTTCCGCGAGGCATGGCCGACCGCAGTCCTCGTCGTCCGGTACGGCCGCACCCGTGAGCAGATCGCCGACGACATCGAAGCCGGCCTCGCCGACATCAGCCCTCTCGGCCGTTTTGCCCTGGCGAACCCCGACGTCGTCGACCGCCTCCGGACCAACGCCCCGCTGAACGACGTCGACCCTGCCACGGTCTACAGCGGCGGCGCCACCGGCTATACCGACTACCCCGTCCTGGCCCGAGCCTGACTGGTTTGACCGCCCGCCCTGGTCCCGAAAGACCGGGGCGGGTCGCACCCCTTCTCACCCCGCCACCTGAAATACCACCGACAGAAAGTTCATGATCATGCCTTCACTTAATGGAGCAGTCGTCCTCGTCACCGGCGCGAACGGCGGCATCGGCACCCACTTCGTTCACGAAGCTCTCGCACGCGGTGCGGCCAAGGTGTACGCAACCGCACGCACCCCCAGAGCCTGGGATGACGAGCGCATCGTGTCCCTGGCCCTCGACGTCACCGACTCGGCGTCGATCGCGGCGGCAGTCACCGCCGCGCCGGACGTCACCGTCCTCATCAACAACGCGGGCGTGTCAGTTTCGACCGCAGGCATCCTGTCGCACAGCGATGATGAGATCCGAGCGAACGTCGAGACGAACTTCCTCGGCCCGCTCTTCCTGGCTCGAGCGTTCGCCCCGATCCTGTCGGCGAACAACGCATCCGCGATCATCGACATCCACTCCGGCCTGAGCTGGTACGCCGTCGCCGGAATCTACAGCGCCACCAAGGCCGCCTTATGGTCAGCGACCAACTCGCTCCGGCTGGAACTCGCACCGGCAGGAGTTCACGTCGTCGGGGTGCACGTGGGCTACGTCGACACAGCGATGGCAGCGAACGTCACAGTTCCGAAACTCGAACCGGCCGTCCTCGTGGCCAAGGTGTTCGACGCGACGGAAGCGGACGAGTACGAAGTGCTCGCAGACGACACCTCCGTGCAGCTCAAGGCCGCGCTGAGCGCGCCGCTCGAAGCGCTGTACCCGGAACTCGCCAGGACCGCCGAGTAACTGAGACTCATGTTGGCGCCGCGACCGATCACTATTCTCGGCCGCGGCGCCACCGCCTGCCAGGGCTCCCGGAGTCCAGTGACGGCATCGCCGCCCAGGAGAGGATGCGGGCTCAGCGGGTGAGGAACTCGACAGCGACCGGCGCGAACTGCTCGTGGTACTGGAAGATGCCTCCGTGACCGGAGTTCGGGTAGATGATCAGCTCCGAGCCGGCGATTCGCCGGTGAAGGTCCTCGGAAAGCACGGAAGGCACCATACGATCGTTGTCGCCATTCGCGATGAGCGTTGGCTGCGTGATCTTCGCGAGGTCTGACGGAGCCGAGCGGCCGAAGCGTTGAATCGCCTTGAGCTGAGTCTGAAATGCCCTTGTGCCGATCGCCGCATCTCGGTCGACGGTGCGCTCGGTCAGACGTTTGACGAAGGCCTTGCCCGCACGCTTGCCCTCGGTATCGCGATTGAAGAAGAGGAATTCCTTCGGATCGGAACGCGTCACCGTGGCCCGGAGGATGTCCCAGTAGGTGGTGCCGACGACCTTGTCCATGTCCTTCCCGCCGCGCGGGCCGGTGCCCGTGAGGATGAGCTTACGGACGAGGTGCGGGTGCTTCACGATGAGGTCTTGCGCGATCATGCCGCCCATGGAGAAGGAGAACACGTCGATAGTGTCGTGGCCGAGCGCGGTGACGAGCTCGTACGCGTCGTCGGCTGCTGCCTCGAGGGTGTTCGGCACGTTGCCGCTGGAGGCGCCGACGCCGCGCTGGTCGAAGGTGATGACGTGGCGGTGCTGGGCAATGGGATCGATGATGCGGGGATCCCAGTTGTCGAGCGTCGCAGCAAGGTGGACGAAGAAGACGACGGGGATGCCGCCCTTCGGACCGAGTTCCCGGTACGCGTAGGTGACACCCCCGGCCGTGATGGTTTTCGCCGGTGCGTGCGCGTAAGACGTGACCGTTGGTTCGTTTGAGGTTTTGCTCATGATGATGCTCCTTGCGTGTTGAGTGAGACTGAGAAGAACTGACGTTGGTGAGTGCGGGTCGATCAGGGATTGCTGACCACGGCTTTGCCGCGGACGCCGCCGGTCGCCAACGATTCGAGGCCCTGGACGGTTTCGTTGAAGGGGTAGACGCGTCCGACGATGGGACGGATGGCTCCGCGATCGATGAGCGCCGTGATCTCGCGCAGCTGATCGCCGCTCGCGTGCATGAGGAGGAACTGGTAGCTGACGCCGAGTCGCTTTGCCTGCTTCCGGAGCTTGCTGCTCAGCGCGGTGATCGCGATCCGCAGCATGGGGTTGAGGCCGGCTGCTCGGGCGAAGTCGGGCGTGGGTGGTCCGGAGATGCCGATCGCCTTTCCGCCGGGCCGCAGAATACGGAGGGATTTCTCGAGGTTCTCGCCGCCGAGGCTGTCGAGGACGAGGTCGTAACCGCTGAGCACCTGCTCGAAGTCGTCGCTTCGGTAGTCGATCACATGATCCGCGCCGAGCTCGCGGACGAAGGCGGCATTCGATGCGCTGGCCGTGGTCGCCACCTGTGCGCCGAGCTGCTTCGCAAGCTGGATCGCGATCGACCCGACTCCGCCCGCTCCGGCGTGAATGAGTGCTTTCTGGCCCGGTTGCACGTCGCCGAGCTCGACGAGCGCCTGCCAGGCGGTCAGCGCGACCAGGGGCAGAGAACCCGCCTCCTCCATGGTGGTTGAACTCGGTTTGAGCGCGACATCGCCTGCGTCGATGGCGATCCGTTCAGCGAAAGTGCCAATGCGGTGGTCCCGGGGTCGTGCGTACACCTCGTCACCCGGCTTGAAGCCACGCACGCCGGCGCCGACGCGGATGACGGTACCGGCAACATCGTGGCCGAGGATGATCGGCAGCTTGTACGGCAGAATGGGCTTGAACTCGCCGGCCCGGAGCTTCTCGTCGAGTTGGTTGAGTCCCGCGGCCTGCATGCGGACGAGGACGTCGTGCTCGCCGACGATCGGTTCTGGCATGTCTGCCGCGTGCATTGCGGTCTTGTACCTCGAGAGGATGAACGCTCTCATGGGGTGATGCTCCTTAAGGTCCGGTGTCGATGTCGTTGTGCTGGTATGGGGAGTCGAATCGGGCTTCAGCGGCGCAAGAAGGCGCGCACCGCGATGACCACGTCGTGGTGGTTCTGGAAGACGACGCCGTGTCCGGCGTCGGGGAACACCCTGATCTTTGCCGCCGGGAACACTCGGGCGAGTGAACTCGTATTCGCGACCGGAACCATCCGGTCGCTGTCGCCGTGCAGGAGGAGTACTGAACCGCCGAAAGGTGACCTGCCCGCAGGCGGCCGGAGGCCCCAGCGATGCACTGCCCTGAGCTGCGCCCGCAGCACCCCAGGCGTGACGGCGGCATCCCGGTCGGAGGTGCGCTCCCGGAGTCGGGCCAGATACTCGCGAGCAGCGTTCCTGCCGTTGGCCGTGCGGGTAAAGAAGAGTCTTACCTTCGGGTCAGTGAACCCGAGGAATGCGCGCGCGGTGCCGAGGATCATGACGCGGGTCATGTCGGCAAGCCCCGGCCCGCCAGCGGAGCCGCTGCTGGCCAGGATGAGGCGATCGACGATCGCGGGCTGCTGGGCCACGATCTCCTGGACGACCATGCCGCCCATCGAGAGGCCGAAGAGGTCGAACCGGTCAATGCCGAGCGCTCGCGTTGCAGCGATCGCGTCGCGGGCCATTTCCTCGATCGACGTGCGGACGGGACCGCCGGATCCACCGACGCCGCGGTAGCCGAGGAGGATGACGCGACGATCTATGGCAAGGCCATCGATCGTTCGCGGGTCCCAGTTGTCGAGATTCGCTCCGAGGTGATTCAGCGCGACAAGAGGGACACCATCCGGTCGGCCGACCTCACGGTAGACGACACTAGCCCCGTCGACGAGGATCGACCGTGTTGCCGCGTCACGGAACCAGCTGGCAACTGCCTGCGGTGTCATCTCGTGCCTTCCGGTCCCATTCTCAGATTTAACCGAGTAAACTCAATCATGAGTGAACTCAGTTATTTTGTCAAGGAGGTCGGATGAGTAACCAAGGAATGCCGCCGGGGCGCCGGGAACGGGCCAAACAGGACAAGCGCGATCGAATCATGATCGCCGCGCGCGAAATGTTGGCTGTCACGTCCCGGAGAGCTGACCCGAAACGCTGCCCCGCTTGCCAGGAAGAGTACGACAGGTTGAGCGCCGAAGAGAGCGCCCGTCGTGACGTCGCTCGGAAGGTCGAACAAGACGCCCGCGATGAGCGGTACCGTGAGCAGCTCCGCGCAGACCGGACGGTCGAGGAGATATACGCCGAGAAGACATCACCGCTGGACGGTGACGGCCGCGTGCTGGGAAGCATCCAGCGGGTCGCCGACGAGTTCTACCGGGACGAATCGCAGAACGCGTTCTAACTCGTCGGATGCACAATCACGTTCTCCGAGATACGGACCCAACCATCGGGGAGCTCCAAACCTGAGCTGGCCGGCGGGCGGAACCGGACTGACCCGAACCCGGTCCATCCCAGAGTGAACTCCCCTCCTCCGCTGCAACCCGAAGTGTCGCCGTCACCGTCAGGTGTCTGCATGATCAGGCAGACGCCGCCGCGGGTGTCAGGGTGGGTGGAGATGGCGAGGTAGATGTCGGAACCGTCGTGCGATCCGACGTAGCGGACAGACTCGGGGTCCACGTCATCCGGCGTCCCGCTTGGAATACTGTCGTCCTCAATCTGCGGGTCGCCCAGCTCGGTGAAGGCAGGTTGAGAGGCGGTTCCGCACCCGCTCAGAAGAAGGACGATCGTTGTGAGCGCTCCGATGCGCCACGGTGTTGAACGGGCCATGGTCCACTCCTTCGTGTTGGTTCACCGTAGCGGACCCTCCGACAGCTGGACACGACGGTCGCGCTCGCTGCACTCGCTATTCCAGGTCGTCCTCGGTAGTCGGCGGCCCGACCCCGACATAGTGGGGGCTGCGTGTGCTGCTGACCACCTCGTCCCGAGGTGCTCTAGCGTGCGTCCTTCTTTGCCTGTCGTTGAGCGCCTTGCGACTGGCTCGACGCGTCGCGTTTCATCCCGCCGGTGGTTTTCTGGTGCGAACGCGGTCGACCAGATCCGCCCGCCGAGGGGTCTTCGAAACCGGATGCCTGTGGTCCGGGTGATTTTCCGGCTCGCGCCCGTGCCAGCCGCTCATCCTTGAGTGCTTCGGCGGCGTCGTGGGCGACGCGAGCTAGTTCAGTGCTGACGATCGAAAGGGCCTCCTCGAACACGTATGCCCGTGCCCGCGCCTTGTCGGACTTGTTGGCCGCAGCCCCTCGTCCGCCCGCTTCCGACACCTTCGACGCTGCCTTCCGGCGATAGTTCGTCGTGTGTTTGTTTCGAGCGCGCCGCACCCGTTTGTGCAGAGCCAGGAGGCCGTCCTCGTCCAGTTCCGCGAGGCGGGAATCCTCCAGTTCACGGATCAGGTCGAGCTCGTCATTCTTCAACACCCACAGATATTGGTCCATCTACCGATGCTTCCACACTCGAGGCCGGAGGGATAGAGACGAAGATCCAGGTGTCCAGCGACTACCGCTTCATGAGCCCCGGCAGTTCCCAAAAGACAGCCAGACGGCGTTCCGTTGCTTCTCGGTCGGCTCAGCTCCGCCGGAGTTCATGTCCGGTTTCGCTGAATGTCAGAGGGTGAGTGTATAGTCACTCACATGACACAACGCAGCTCCATCCTCTCCACCGCCGAGACCCGCAAACCTCTCGTCGCTTCTATCGCCGTCCGTGAGTTCGCTCAGCGCGGCTTCCACGCCACGACGGTCGCGGACGTCGCCAGGGAGTCGAAGATCTCACCTGCGTACGTCTTCAAGCTGTTCCCGAGCAAGGAGCGCCTCTTCGTCGCGGCCCTCGATGACTGCTTCGAGCAGATCGTCGCGGCACTGGATGCCGGTGCCGACGCAGCTACTGATCAGAATGCCGACTCGCTGCTGTTCGCGATGGGTACCTCCTATGCGGAGCTGATCCAGGACCGCACGCTGCTCATGCTCCAAGTCCACGCCCAGTCCGTCGCAGACATCCCCGAGATCGGTGACGCGCTTCGCGCTGGACTAGAGAAAGTGACCATGTTCGCGAAGGCTCGGTCCGGCGGCAGCGATGAAGCCGTCCAGCATTTCATTGCGTACGGGCAGCTGTGCCATCTGATCGTCACTGCCCGGATCGAAGAGATTCCGGAGGCGTGGGCGACGCTCCTGTCCCGAGGCATCCGCCACCCCGCCTGAGCCCCGGCGTGCCGTTCGTCCGTAATGGCATTTCATATCCAAAAGAGTGAGTGACTAGTCACTCTCCGCACACATGTAGGGAGAACGTCGTGAAACAGATCCCATCCAACACCGCAGCAACAGAGAACAGAAGGCAGATCATGAGCGAGAACAGCACCGCAGCACCGCAGGCTCCGGCCAGCACCCATCAAATCGAAAGGAGCAGCACTATGACCACCACAGCCACAAGTCCGGCCGCTTCAGCGCCCGCATCCGCCACCCGGAGCACCCGCCGCTGGCTCGCCCTGAGTATCCTCGCTCTGGCCCAGTTCCTCGTCGTTCTCGATGCCTCCATCGTCAACATCGCCCTACCCGTCCTCGGTGCCCAGCTCGGCATGGACACCGTGGCACTGGCCTGGGTCATCACGGCGTACGTCCTGCCATTCGGCGGCCTGCTACTCCTAGGCGGCCGACTCGCGGACCGCTACGGACACCGCAAGCTCTTCCTGATCGGCACCATCGGCTTCGTTGCCGCATCTATGCTCGCCGGACTCTCCACCACCAGTGCCATGCTCCTCGGCGCCCGCGCCATCCAGGGAGCATCCGCAGCCCTCCTCGCCCCGGCAGCCCTCGCCCTCGTCACTCAGCTGTTTCCCACCGCAGCCGACCGCACGAAGGCACTCGGCATCTGGGGTGCCGTCGCCGGCATCGGCTCCGCAGCCGGCGTGCTGCTCGGCGGCGTCCTGACCGCAGCCATCGGCTGGCAGGCCGTGTTCTACGTCAACGTGCCCATCGGAATCCTCGTAGTCGCTCTCATCCCGACCCTCATCACCCGCGACCCGGCGAGCACACCTTCACGCCTCGACTACCCCGGAGCCGCCACCATCACCGGCTCCCTCGTCGCTACAGTCGGCGCGTTCAGCGCCGCCGAACAGGTCGGCTTCACCAACCCGCTCACCATCGGCCTTCTCGCTCTGGCTGTCATCCTCGGGATCTCGTTCGTGCTGATCGAGCGACGCACGGCGAACCCCCTCGTCCCCCTCACCGTCTTCCGCAACCGCAACCTCACCGTCGGCAACCTCGCCATGCTGCTCCTCGGGGCCGCTATGGTGGCGCTCTTCTTCGCACTGTCCGTCTACATGCAGGCCGTCCTGCACTACGACGCCCTCGCTGCCGGCCTCACCCAGCTCCCGCTCGCCGGTGCGCTCGTCATCGTCGCCGGTCTCGCCCCCACCGTCGTCGCCAAAGTCGGATTGAAAAGCACCCTCATCGGTTCCCTCGTGATCCTTGCCGCTGGCCTGGTCTGGCTCGCAACCGCGCCCAGCGACGCGAGCTTTGTGCTTCACATCCTCGGACCGAGCATCGTCGTTGGTGTCGGCCTCGGCGGCGCGTTCGTGACGGGAACCCAGCTCGCCGTCGACGGCACTGACGGGGGCGAGGCCGGCCTCGCGGGTGGACTCATCAACACCAGCCAGCAGATCGGCGGCGCACTGGGCCTCGCCATCCTTGCGTCAATCGCTACGGCCCGCACCGCCGCCCTGGAAGCCACGGGCATCGCAACCCCGGATGCCCTCACCTCCGGGTTCTCCTGGGTGTTCCTCGGAGCCGCCGTCTTCGCCCTCATCGGAGCCGCCATCGCGACCCGCGTACACACCACACGCCAGAGCCAGTAAACCCGACCCGGCCGACCGGGTCGGGCCCAACACCCAAGCCACACCCAATCACAGAAAACGAGAACAACCATGCCCATTCAGACGCCCACCACGACCCCTTCCACACGACCGCAGAAACTCCGCCGAGCCCACCCTGCGATCACCGTCTCCGCCTGGGCGATCCCGCTGCTGATCCTCGGTCAGTTCGCGCTCCTCGCCGTCGTACCCGTCGTCATCGCGCTCATCGCAACCCTCCGGGACGCCCGCAGCCGGGCGTTGCGATGGTGGGTGGGCACACTCGCGGCGCTCTACGCCGCACCACTCCTGATCTGGGCCCTCAACCCCGACCGGGCACAGAGCCTCAGCAAGGACATCAGCCCCATCTTCGTGGCCCTGATCGTCGCCTTCTCCACCGCTCTCATCATCAAGATCCACACCCGCCGCAAGCGCTGAACAACCAACCAAGGAGATCACCCTCATGTCAACACCCACCTCGATCAACGAGTCCGCCCCCGTCGTCGTCCGTCACAGCATCACCATCGACGCACCCCTCCAGCGGGTCTGGGAACTCCACACCAACGTGGACCGATGGACCAGCTGGCAGCACGACATCACAGACACGAACGGCCCCTCGCCCATCGCCGTCGGTGACTCATTCACCTGGACGAGTTTCGGGTTCACCGTCACCTCCACTGTCTACGCCGTCGACTCGAGCACACGTGTCCTCTGGGGCGGCGAAGCCGGCGGCATCATGGGTATCCACGAATGGACATTCGAGACAACGCCAGCCGGAACGCTCGTGTCCACCGCCGAGTCATTCGCCGGCACACCCGTCAACGACGCCCGCGACGAACTCGGGGCTCAGCTCGACTTCTCACTCACCTCATGGCTCGAGAAACTCAAGGCAGCGGGTGAAGCGAACGAGGCTCAGGCGTTCGACGCATCCGAGCCGGTCTAGTCCGGAGCTACCCAGTCTGGCCTCCCGGAACTGCACTGGACACGGTAACGCCAATCTCGGAACGCTCACTACCCGCCCCGGAGAAAGGGGCGGTAGTGAGCGTTGAAGCTCCAGCGAGGCGCAGCGGCTGCGCGTAGTTTGCGTTCCGCAAGACGACAAAGCCGCCGATCCGCTAGGTTTCAGTTGTGTCGCATCGGCTTGGAGACGAACGGGGATGCAGTGGATCTGGATGTAGCCGGGGTTGGACAGGCGGCGGGCACAGGGGCCGTACCTCCGAAAGCGACCATTGATGAGCTCCTTATCGCAGCTTTCAACCGAGCTGAGGCTCACCATGAAGGTGTCGTCGCGGATTACATTCCGGTCCTGGCGCAGGCCGACCCTGATGCGTTCGGCCTGTGCATCGCCGATGTCGACGGTGGCCTTCATGAACTGGGCGACACCCGCACCCGGTTCTCCATTCAGTCCATATCGAAGGCGTTCGTCTACGCCCTCGTCTGCGAGGAGTTCGGCCACGAGAAGGTCCTCGACGTCGTCGGGGTGAACAACACCGGGCTCGCGTTCAATTCTGTTGTCGCAATCGAACTCAACGATGGCCACCCGATGAACCCGATGGTGAACGCCGGCGCTCTAGCCACCACGGCTCTCATGCCCGGAGACACGGCAGAACAGAAATGGGCTGCCATTCTCGCCGGCTTGTCCGCATTCGCCGGACGACCTCTCGATGTCGACGAGGTCGTCTACCGCTCGGAGGCGGCAACCAATCAGCGCAACCGGGCGATCGCGCGCCTGCTCGAGAGCTACGGACGGATCACTAACGACCCGGTCGAGGTGGTCGACGTCTACACTCGCCAGTGCGCCATCTCGGTCGACGCCCGCGACCTGGCCGTGATGGCAGCGACCCTCGGTGACGGCGGCGTGAACCCCGTCACCGGAACGCGCGTGGTCTCCGCCGAAGTCGCCCGCGACACCTTGGCGGTCCTCGCGGCGAACGGGCTGTACGAACGCTCTGGTGAATGGCTTTTCGAGATCGGGCTGCCCGGCAAGTCTGGAGTCGCTGGCGGTCTCGTGACGGTCGCACCCGGAAAGGTCGGCATCGGCTCCTACGCGCCGCGCCTGGACTCCGCCGGAAACAGCATCCGAGGCCAGATCGCCGCCGCGTACCTGTCCAGAACTCTCGGCCTGAACGTGTTCGCATCCGATTCCCACTTCACGTCGGCGAAGCCGGCGTTCCGCAGCAACGAGGAGACACGATGACATCCGTCACAACCCGGCCGGAGCACCGCACCTCCTGGGTTCCGATGATCGGCCTCTTCCTGGCGCAGATCCTGATGTCGTACAACGTATCCGCCCTCCCTGTGTCACTCGGCGGCATGGTCGACGAATTCGGGGTACCACCCACCGACGTCAGCACGGCGATCGTCACCTACGGACTCGTCGTCGCCGCTCTCGTGATGGTCGGCGCGAAGATTGGTCAGCGTATCGGCTGGATCGTCGTGTTCCGCGTCGTGGTTGCGCTGTTCGCTGTCTCCGCCGTCACTATGATCTTCGCCCCCTCCGTCGGGTGGGTCATTTTCGCTCAGGCCCTTGCCGGTGCTTCCGCCGCCATCATCGTGCCGTCGCTGGTCGCCCTCATCGCCGAGAACTACCGCGGCGCCCAGCAGGCGACCGCCATCGGTTCCCTCGGCTCGGCACGCGCCCTCGCCGGCGTCAGCGCCTTCCTCATCGGCGGCACCCTCGCCACCCTCGTCGGCTGGCGCCAAGTGTTCGTCGTCGTCCTGCTCCTCGCGATCGCGGTGTTCATCCTCAGCTTCTGGCTCCGCTCCGACAAGGGCAACCCCGACGTCAAGATCGATGTCGTCGCCGCGATCCTTATCGGTGCCGGAATCGTGATGCTGACCCTTGGGGTCAACAACCTCAACTCCTGGGGCCTGTTGCAAGCGACATCCGGTGCCCCATTCGACATCGCCGGAATCTCCCCCGCACCGGTCCTCATCGTGCTCGGCGTCGTGTTCGTGCAGCTGTTCTTCCTCTGGACCCGCCGCCGCACGAAGGCCGGCAATGTCCCTCTGGTGAGCCTGTCTGTGTTCGGTTCCTCGCGGGAACGAGCCGCGGTCTACGCCATGTTCATCGTCGTGTTCATGGAAGCCGCACTGAACTTCACCGTGCCGCTCTACATCCAGATCGTGCAGGGACGCACACCGTTCGACACGTCCCTGGCGATGCTCCCGTTCAACCTCACCGTCTTCGTCACCGCGACTTTGGTCGTGCGGTTCTACAAGAAGTTCACGCCGCGCACCATCGGCATGTTCTCCTTCGGGCTCACGACCATCGCGTTGATCTGGCTGTCGTTCGTCGTGACCAACAACTGGGAGACCATCCCGACGATCCTCGGCCTGGTCGTCTTCGGCATCGGCCAGGGCGCCCTCGTCACCCTCGTCTTCAACGTTCTCGTCACAGCATCACCGAAAGAGCTCGCCGGCGACGTCGGCTCCGTCCGCGGCACCACTCAGAACCTCGCGTCGGCCGTCGGAACAGCCGTGGCAGGTGCCCTCCTCGTCGGCATCCTCACTGCGAATGTCGTCAGCGCACTCGCCGGCAACGTCGACCTTCCCCCGTCCCTGGTATCCCAGGTGGACTTGGACAGCACGAACTTCGTCAGCAACGACCGGCTCAAGGACGTGCTCTCCGAGACCGATGCCTCCCCGGCGCAGGTCGACGCGGCTGTTGCACTGAACGAGGATGCCCGCCTCAGCGCCCTGCGCACCGGCTTGCTCGTGCTCGCTGGTGTCAGCGCCCTCGCGATCGTACCCGCCAGCCGGCTCCCGAAGTATCGACCGCAGGAGATCCCGGAATCGGTGGCCACCGGAGAACGCGCTAGCGCCAGTCGCTGACGGGGGAAACCGGTGACGGGGATGCGTGAACGCGAGCAGGCGGAGCAGCGCAGCCTCCGTCTGTCGATCGTGTTCTCGATGGCGCTGGCCGTCGTCGCGTTGCTCGTGGGCATGTTCTCCGGGACCCGCATCATCATCTTCGACGGCGCTTACATGCTCATCGGGCTCATCTTGTCGTGGGCGTCATTGCGGGCGTCGTCCGCCGTAGCTGCGGGACCGACAACCCGGTTTCCGTTCGGGCGGGATGCCCTCGCCCCGTTCGTCGTAGCGATCCAAGGCGTCGCCATCGCGGGGACCCTGCTGTATGCCGCTGGGGACGCCGTCGTGATCATCCGCGACGGAGGCACCGAGGTGAATCCGGTCGTCATCGTGGCATACGGTGCTGTCACGGCGGCCGTCGGAACGTTTGTGGCCTGGTGGTTGCCGCGCACGGCCCGCGGATCGGACCTCGTCGCGGCTGAATCCGCCCAGTGGCGTGCAGGCGCGGTGCTCAGCGTCGTCATGACCGTAGGTGCAATCGCCGCCATTCTTATCGAGCTGACTGACCTTCGAGAGGTTGTGCAGTACGTCGACCCGGTGCTTGTCCTCATCTCCTGTGTGATCCTCGCCCCCATCCCGATCCGGTTGATTCGCTCGGGGTTGAACGAACTGCTCGAAGGAGCTCCTCCCCGCGCGATGACCGAGGAGATCGCCCGCGTCGTCGGACTCGTCCGGGACCGGTTCGAGCTCGGTGAACCCATTATTCGTTCCAGCAAAGTCGGACGAAAGCTGTACGTCGAGGTGGACTTCGTGGTCGCGGCGTCCCAGTGGGACGTGAGCGATGAGGACGACGTACGGCATGCGGTCATCGACGGACTGGCCCACGTGGGTCTGGAGGTGTGGGCCACCGTGGCTTTGACGACGGACCCTGGGCTCATCGACTGAGACCTATCGCGGATCCACCCCAAGCTGGCATGCTGAGTGCATCGCGTCGACTGGTTCGGGGGCTCAGTGGTCAAGATCGCAAAGCATCACGAGGGCCGAGTCGTTGGTGTGGTCGCGTTGGCTGGCTGCGCCTTGATGCTCTCAGCATGCTTCCCGTCGCCTTCGCCTGACCCGACTGGGGAGCCGGACGACTCGCGGCTGCCGCAGGTCGCTGACCCGCTCCCCCTTTCCGACCTTGCAGCGTTCAGCGGTGTCGCACGCCTGAACATGGGATCCAACTGCACCGGCACATTCATCGACACCGGGGCCGCAGACGCTCCCGCCTACATCCTGACGAACGGGCACTGCACCGGCGACATCGGCCGCAGTTCCCAGGGCGTCACCGTCGGCGAGGAGTGGTTCGGTCCCGCTGACTTCTTCGCCGCCGCAGGAAGCGACGCCGTCGTACCCGTCGAGGCGGAGGTGCTCGAGTACTCGACGATGCGTGGTCGAGACATCGCCATCGTCCGACTTGACAGCACCCTCGGCGAACTCGAACAGCTGGGCGTCCAGCCTGTCCCGATCGCTGAGGAGGAGCCGGACACCGGAGAGTCCGTGGTGAACATTGGCGTTCCTGTGCAGGAACTCGACCCGGAAGACTGGGTGCTCCGACGGGGTGAATGCACCCTCGGCGAGCAGCACACCCTCATCGAGTCGTCCTGGCTGTGGTCCGGGGCATGGTCGAACGACTGCCCCGGCATCATCCAGGGGTCGTCCGGGTCACCGCTCCTCACCGTCGACGACACCGGGGCGCCCACCTCTATCGTGTCGGTGATCAACACGACCTCCTGGGGTGTGACAGCCGCCGACGGCGGCGCGTGCTCCATCAACCGTCCCTGCCAAGTGACGCCGGATGGCGCCGAAATGGTTGAGGAAACCAGCTACGGCGTCTCCGTTGCCGGTGTCAACCGGTGCTTCAACACTGCCGGTGTGTTCACGCTGGGCGGTGAATGCCCGCTCGAAACGTCGTCAGTGTGGGCGACCCGTGGAGGTGGCAGCTTCCGTGGCGGCCAGGTCGCGAACGCGGTCGGCCAGGTCCCGGAAGTGTCGCTTGCTGGCACGGACTCCGGAACCGCGCGCACGGCGCTCGTCCCACTGGATGACGGAGCCGCGTGCCTCTCGCCGGACACCTATACGTCGGCGCAGGATGTCGCATTCCGTGCTGCTGGCGAGCCGTGGGAGGACGGCACTATCGTCCCGGTCACCCTTCCTGAAAAGGAAGGACATTACGTGTTCTGCGCCGTTGTCGGCGACGACTACGCCGGCGCAGCCTCCGTCCTCTTCGACGTCGATCGAACACCGCCGATCTTCGCGGCCGACGCCACGGTCGAACCCGTCGGTGAAGGGGCGATGCTGGTGCGCCCGCATCTGAACCCGCCCGAGATCTCAACCGTGCGTTTCACCTGGGGTGACCCGGATGACATTGACTGCGACGAGACGGCCGCGTTCCAAGACCTGTTCATCGCTCCGCTTACCATTCTGGATGAGGACCTGCCCGCGACGTACTGTGTGTACGGCATGGACGCGGCAGGTAACCCGACCCCGGTGAAGAAGATCGACATCCCACGCGAGCGGTGACCCACAGGGGCGGCCGGGTTGCCCCAGGGAGACAGGTTCGTAGCCTCCGGCGGCATGGTCATCCCGCCACACTAGCTTCAGGTCTCACCACTTCCCTAGCCCCGGCAGTCCCCCGGACACAGTCCAGACGCTCCGCTTCTTCTTGCTGGCGTTCCGCTGCTTCTCGGACGGTTCGACTCCGCCGGAGCACCAACGCCCGGTGGTCGGTTTCTGGTGTGCAGCGAGACGGTCAGGTTTACCGCCGACGGTGCGACCGCAGACCGGGCATTCGATCCCGGCCTTCTTCGGCTTCACAGTGGCCGGTTTCTTCTTGGCGGCCGCGGCTGCATTCTGCGCCTTCTGCACCGCGCGCTTCCGGGCCCGTTCGTCGGCGGCGGCCTGCTTCTGCTCCGGGGTCATCTGCGGCCCCCGTGATCCCGCTGAATGAGCGGTCCGAGTGAAGGTGCACGGTGCGCCGTCGACCAGGTGCTCGCGGACGTAACCGCCACGGATGACGGTGACCTCCTGATGGCAGGTCGGACACGGAATGAGAACAGGCATGGTCTCAGTCTGCCGACGGCGTCTGACGAAATGGAGATCGGCTCACCCGGTGTGGACCGACGCTCAGAGAGGAGCCTTGGGTCACAGCGTCGGACGGAACATCAGGTTCTCCGAGATCAGGATCCAACCCTCGTCGAGCTCTGACTCGACGATGGGCTCCCTCTCGTAGCGGGCTGTTCCCCAGGTTGGCCAGGTGCTCCTGATCTGCCCGTCGCCGCAGGCCGCGGCATCTCCGACGTCAGCATTGTCTGCTGAAACCAGGATGCAGACCCCGGCGTCCATGTTCGGGTTGCCGTACTTCGCGAGGTAGAACGATGCTCCGTCGTACTCGCCGACGAGCCTGACCGAGTCCTCTTCGATGTCGAGTCCATCCCCGAGACCGATGGGAAGGAGGTCCTCGTCGGTTGACGGGTCTGACAGCTCCGCGTATGCGGGCGCGTCGACCGCCGCACATCCGCTCAACATGAGAGCCATCACGGTGAGCGCTCCGATGCGCCACGGGGCTGAACGGGTCACAGCGATTCCTTCGCCCACCTGCCCGCACCGTGTGGCCCCCGAACGCACGATCAATTCACCCGCCGTATTCGGCCATGATGGTGACCGGCGTCCCGTTGTCGTCACACACCTGGGTGGTGATGTCCGACGCAGCCATAAACGGCTTGTTCGCGAGGAGGGTGTCGGCAGTCGCGTAGTCACCCGCGAGCGCTTGGGTCAGGGCTGGCACCTGCTGACCTATCAGTCCGCTCGGGTTGTCGCTGAGCTCCGTTAAGTCCGTCCGGGTCTGCTCAAGGATCGCCAGCCAGTCGTCGGCATCGATGTCGCCAACCTTGAGACCTTCGCTGGCGTTGAAGAGCGAGGTTTGAATTGTCGAGAGAACCTCGCAGTCAGCGGCTTTGATGGGATCCGGGACCGTTTTGGTCCGGACGAACGATCCAGTCAGAGCGAATGTTGCGTCTTCGTCGAACAACGTTGCCGTGAGCCTGAGATTCTTGGTGTGCGTTACTGGAACGATGTAGGTTCGTGCCCCGCCACAAGGTCCGTGACGATCTCCCGCCATCTGCCCGCCGAAGCCGATCAGGAAAACGCCGCTTGTGCAAGCGAACTCGACCTGGAGCGAATTCGCCCCCTTGGGTACTGTGACACTCTCGACGAGCTCCCCTCCACCGCTGAGAGCCACGACTGGCCACGAGCTGTCCGTGCCACTCCCGACTGCGGCGGCAGGTGTTCCTGTTGCATTCGGGGTCTGCTTCGCCGCGCAGCCCGATACCGAGAACAGAACGCCAGCCGACAAAACTGCCACCGCTGACAAAACAGCCTTCGATCGACGCACGTTTCCCCCAGTCACCCACCCTTTCCGGGTGCGTGCTCAAGCTAGCAGCCAGACCGTCCGCGGTCCAGAGCACCGGACTTCCCGTCCGATAGCACTGACCCTTGCGTGGCTTGTGATCGCAGGCGCCCCTCCACGCCTACCAGGCCGGCTCCTCGAACCCGTAGGTGCCGAGCACGATCGAATCGCCGTTCGCTTCCACTCCGGTGACCCACACGCCCATCCAGCGGATGTCACTGAGCTGCCCCCGATCCTTGAGGATCTGGATGTACGTCGGCACCTCGGTTCCCGGGCCCGGTTCACTCACCCA
This sequence comes from Mycetocola sp. Y171, assembly GCF_056713165.1. Classification (NCBI taxonomy): domain Bacteria; kingdom Bacillati; phylum Actinomycetota; class Actinomycetes; order Micrococcales; family Microbacteriaceae; genus Mycetocola; species Mycetocola sp. Y171. The sequence goes on along the minus strand of NZ_JBWYGX010000002.1, from coordinate 435,166 downwards.
CGGGCTCGATCCTTCCGGCACTGGAAGGCCGGCCGGGATCCTGACCTCGAAGTCGACGATTTCATAGTTGCCGAGAAGTCCGGGCTTCTGAGTTGACGTTTCGACGATGGAACCCTCAGGGAAGTCGACGTCCGTCGCCGATTCGATTTCGGACAGCGGAATCTGCACGCAGGTCGGGCCGTAGCACGGGATCCTGCCCAAATGACCGAGCGCCTGAGACAAGGCCCACTGTGACGAGACGTGGACGAGCAGGATCAGAACGATCACGCTCACAACGACGGCGACCAAGATCTGTGTGACGGTACGGCGAACGGGCGCATCCTCAATCTCCATGCCCGCGGCGGCCGCTGCGAGCTCGTCGACGTTCGTCGGCAAAGCTGGCGCCTTCGACCCGGCACGAAGGATCATCCTGTTCCGCATGACGGGACCGGATGATCTCGGCACTTCGTCAACATAGCGGTGCGGGTGAGCCTCCCTACGCGACGGTTCCGGTTCCATCTACGACCGCCACGGTTCGAGCATGCAGAGGTTGAACAGCCGATCGTATGGTGTGAGGTCGTCCCAGCGTTCTTTCTGCTTGACGGCCGCCTCCCATGACCCGCTCGCTTCGAAGACGTCCTGCGGTGGGACGAGTGCGCTGGTCGCCATGCTCTCGCCCGTGCTGGCCTTCGCCGCTTCGATACGTTCGGCGATGTCAGGGTTGCTGCACAACTCGCGCTCACCCGTGTCGAGTTCAACGGTGATGAGGGCCAGGTCCTCGGCGGAGATCGCCGGTGTTGACGAAGCGGCGCCGTCGACACCTGGTGCTGCGGTCGATGGAACCGTGCAGGCCGTCGTTCCGAGGAGTACGGCGAGTGCGACCGCCGCCATCGACGCACGCGGACGTCGTTGACCTTTGTCCACTGACCCTGTCATTCCACTGCGCCAGATCGTCAAACGGTTCATGCCCACTCCATCGTGTTGATTCGAGGTCGATCAGCCAGCCCAGTAGAAGATCTGTCCGCACCACGGACCCTGCTCGTCGAACGGGCCACAGACGATACGCTGCGACTCGAACCACGCCATGATCGCGAACGCCGGGAGGTAGACGAGAAGGACCGCGAGGACGAGGAACACCGCCACGGTGACCGAGAACCGAACAACGGACCGCCGGGCGGGTTCGTCGTCGAACTCCCCCGTCCCCGCGACGATCAGGACGTCCAGGTCATCAGGCTGATCATCCGCAATGACGTCCGCATGGCGGCTCGCCCGGTCCCGCGGCGGGAGTGCGTGCGGCTGCGTCATGCTGTCCATCCTCCGTGTGAGCACGCGAGCCGGTCATGACCAGCGACCTTCTCGACGGTGAAGGCAGACTCTCTGCCTTGCAGCAGAAACCCGGCCGCCATCACGAGCACCACCAAGATGACTCCCCCGACGCCGGAGATGATGAGGGCACGTCTGTTCCGGGGCATCAGCGGGTCCAGCGCGTAGGCGTAGGTGAAGATCAGGCCGCCGATGCCCAGCCCCGCCGGGATGAGAGCCAAGACGTACCCGGCGCCCGCCTCCCCTTGGTCGTACATCTGACTTTCGACGAACTTGCCATCGATCAGAACGAGACCCGTCAGCGAAAACATGAAGATCGCAACAAGGCCGAAGAACAGCACGACGATGGACATTGCGACCACAGCCACCCATGACGTTCCGCCCTTCGGTTTCCTCGCCTGCGGCATCGTCATGTCGTCACCATACCGGGTGGCTCAGACCCTCCGGGTAACGGTTCCGAGATCTTGCTGGCCGAACGTCGGATCCTCCAGCTAGGTTGAAGCCAGCGCCGGAACCACCCGGTCACGTGCGCAATCGAGGCCTTGAGGCTCGACCGCCCGTGAGGAGACGATCCGTGCCGACCCGTTCAACGATCAGCCGCGCTGTGCTGGCAGCTGCGATTGTCATGCTCGCCTTGTCAGGGTGCAGCCCGGTCACCGCGGCACCGACCCCAACGTCGACCCAGGCGGCGAAGCCCGCGAAACAGGCAGGCCCACAGTGCCAGGAGATCTCCCCGTCGCTCCTGACCGCACTGAAGGACCTCGTGGCCGCGAAAGGGATGGACGCCACGCTGACCGTCGGCGCCGCCCTGTTCGACGAGGAATCAGGTTTCACTCACGTGGCGGGAAACGTGGACATCACCGACCCGGCCCAGGAAGACGTCGCCGCCATCTGGGCAACCCTCGGTGACGTCACCGCAGACCCGTTCGAAGGCAAGATCTGGTCCACCAACGACGGCGGTGCCCAGATGTACTCGGATGCCCCGGTGACGAATGAGGCGAACCTCGACCCCACTCGCGTGCCGGTGCTGGGGTGCTTGCACAAGGCGATGAGCGGCTAGGCACTCGAGGATTCGCGGTCCCGAGCGGGATCTATGACGTCCAGAAGTCGTGCTTCGGCGGATGGCTCAGCACCCGCAACAGGTTTATCCCGTTGCCCAGCGTGATGACGCCCACCAGCAGGTTGACAGCGTGCCGCCAGAATGACCCGTCGATAACCATCAGAGCGATCGCAGCTCCGATTATGAGAGTGCCGGCCCAGCACGAGACCACAGCGATCACCCGCAGCCGGCGTTTGGCTTTGGCAGCATCGACGGACGTATTCGGCGGCCAAGTTTTGTCCGTCCACGACTTCCTCAACGTCCAGACAGCACCGACGGCGAAGAGGATCGAGGCGCCGACGATGAGGACTGCGCCGAGGATGCCTGCCCAACCGTACTGAAACAGGGTGCCGCCGAAGATGGCCAGGCCGATGGCGGCGATCATGACGAGGATGCCTGTGAGGCGGGGGCTCATGACTCACGCTCCTGAGTCTCGCACTTGCGACGGATGGCCGCCCAGATGAAGAAGGTCGCCGCCGCGATCGCTCCCCAGATTGCGAGGGGAAGGAACGGGATAAGGACGCCGAAGATGGCGAGCACCCCATTCAAGCAACCCATGACAAAGAGGTACCTTGCCGAGTCGGGCTGCCTCTTCGTCATGGCCTCTGTCTAGCAGACCGGCAGGATGGGTGCACTGGGGTCGAAACCCGGTCGGTGGCCGCCGGGTGTTGTACCGCTGGCCCTCAAGGGCTACAGCCCGTATGGCTCGTATGTCTTGAGCCGTCCCCACCGAAGCCACCCTGGTTGCGGAACGAGCAGCGTGAGACAGCCTTCGAGGTTGACCGTCGTTTCGGGGGTGCCGTCGGCGAGCTCAACCGTCACTGCCGACCGACCAAGTGCACTTCGCTCGGTAACCCTGCCAGCGATCGCTCCTTCGAGGAGCTTCTTCGCCAAGTCGATGTCGTCGTCGTCATAGCCGAGTTCCCAATTGTCACCGCCGATCCGGATGTGAAGGAACTGTTCCGCGAGGATTCCGATAGGGCATGCCTGCGGGTTGTAGGGAACCACGTCGAGTGCGCGAATCACTTCGTTGGGCGACCAGCGTTTGAGCTTCGCCACTCCGCCGACGAGCGGAAACAGGAAACGTTCGAACTCATTGACCGCCAGTTCGAATTCGGGGTACATCGGGTCGGCCGCAGTCTCATCGGGCATCCGGTCAATCACCCCACCCGAAGCGTTCCCACGCGTCGTCCCGTTGCGCACCGGTGAGGAATTCGATTCGCAGCTGGACGGGTTCGTCGTCCTCTTCAGTACCTGTCGGCTCGTGGTCGATCTCGAGCATCCAAGGGGCCACCGGCCAGAGGTCCACTTCTACCTCACCCGGTCCTGAGGCCGTGAAGGACCAGTCGTTGACGCGTTCGTCTGGACCACCCGGGCGAAGCCAGTCCATCGACTCGAGGATGTAGAACGGCTCAGAGAACCGGCTCCACCAGAGTGCGCCGCTGGTTCGTGTCGCGGTCATGCGCAACCGGAAGGAGACGTATCCCACAGGCACGCCGTCGTGAAGGAGGCGTCCGACGGTGTTGTCGAATACGACGAGGTGCGCGGGGACGACATGACCGTCCGGCCGACGGGGCTTCCAGGGCACGGCCGTACCTCTCTTGATGGATGGGTGAATCGGGGTTCAGTGATCAGCACATGCGGCGCGGAATTCTACGACCGCAACCGACGAGCCTATGTGGGCTTGGCGGTCAAGCGCAGCCCACAAACGGGGCGCTCCGTCCTGACGTCCTCGCCTTCCCGGTCGGTGGCCGCCGGTATCATCAGCCCCATGCCCCTTCACTCCCGCGTCTGGTCCGCGCTCACGACGATGCCCCGCCGCGAGCTCTTCTGGACGATCCTCGGGGTCGCCGGTTTCCTCGGCCACGTGTTCTGGGGGACCCTCCACTTTCTAGGCAGTCAAGACTTTTGGCTGCTCATGTGGGTCATGCTCGGTTCGTTCGCGTGCTGGCTCATCGCCTCCATCGATTACGGGGTCTACAGAGTGGCCCAGGAGCACCGCAGGTGGAAGCGGAGGAATGATCCCAAGCCCGTCGGCGGGGAACGCACGCAAGCGCGACGGCTGCTGGCTGAGGGCGGCGACGCAGCCTAGAACGAGTCGTCGCTGAAGTCGGCGGCCACCCCTACGCTGACCGCATGACTAAGACGATCGTCGCCATCACCCGCGACTGGCGAGCGAACCATGGCCTCGGGGAGCGCATCCTCCGGGAGCTGTCTGGGCGCGGGGTCCCAACGCTGTACCACTTCGGCGAGTACGGCGCGAGACCAGACCAGTACGGTCGCAACTGGTACGCCGAGACGATCGAGAACCTCTGCGCAAAGTACGGTGTCGAGATCCGGGTCGCGCCGAGCGAGGCCGACAAGCTCTCGTGGGAGATGTCCCGGCTGATCGAAGACGCCGGAGACGAACCACAGCCAGTCATTCCCGTATTCGGTGAGCACCAGCTGATGCTCACGTCCGGACAGCTGGACCCGGCGATGACCGCGACGCTCGCTCGTCTGGCGGAGCGGTCACGGCTCGGGATCGTGAACCTCGGTGCGCGCCGCCTCCGGCCGCGCTGGGTCGACCTCATCGTCTGACCCGGCCGGGGGTAGCCGCAACCGCCCTCACCTCGCGCGCCGCCCCGGTGCCGACGATCTTCCCGCGGTAGCGGAAGAGCACCGGCGCCCTCGTTCCTCGGTCGCCTCGTCCCTGCGTCGCTGGCGCTCCCTCGAACCTTCCGTCCTTCCGGCGTTCTGCGATGGACGATCCCGCTAGGAGCGGGGCCACTGCCGACGCTGGCTCCTACAGAAACCGTGGTCCCCGCCGGAGGTTACGCGTGCCCCTGGCGCAGGACCTCGACTTCCCGCTCCAGCAGCCGGATCCGCTTCCATAAAATCCCTGCTGTCTTTGCTCGGCAAGGGGTCCGTCTGCTCCTCGTCGGCCTGGTCGGCTGGTGGGTCCTTTGCACCGGGTTGGGCAGGCGATTCCTGAACCGCCGGGACTACTCTGAGGCATGAATAGTCGAGTACAGACCTGGCACGACAAGCACAAAGCATCCCTGACTCGGGGCGAGCGGGCCGCCGATGTCATGCGCAACGGCATGGGGAGCTGGCCCTTCGTGGGAAGCTTCATCGGTTTCATGCTGATTTGGGCCGCCATCAATACCTGGCTGCTGGCGAAGAACGCTTGGGACCCGTATCCCTATATTCTCTTGAACCTCTTGCTTTCCATGCTGGCCGGGCTCCAAGGCGCCATCCTGCTTATCGCTGCCAAGCGCCAGGACGCGATCGCCGCGGCGAAGGCGCAGGACGACTACGAGACCAATGTGAGAGCAGAAGCAGAGATCAAACTTTTGATGAAGGTCAACAACCAGCAACTGGAACTCCTGCACGAGCTAAAAAGCCTCGCGACCGCGGGAGGCCCGGGTGTGGACCGGAGCCCGGGTGCCTGACTCACCCTTTACCCTCCAATATGCGTGTCGGCAGTTCAGATGGACGGCGACGGAGTTCTAGCGGTTGGACTGCCCTAGCCGCAGGGTGGTGTCCGGGGTCCGATTTACGGGCGGATCGGGTCAAGGGCGGCACGGCTCAACGGGGCTTGAGTTATGCGATCAGGATTCGGTGCTGGAAACGGGGCTCCCTTTCACCGAGCTCGAGGAAGGTCTTACGCACTCGTGCGATCAATCGTCACCACTGAGGGTTCCCGCTGAGGGTTCCTCGTCCGCACCTCGTACTTGTGGCTGCCGTCTCTGCCCGGGATACTGGGCGGATGCTGTCGTCGAAGACTCGTGTGATCGCCTGGTGCATCGCTGCCGCTGCGGTGATCGCTGGCTGGGCGGTTCTCGCGAACCTCGCGGTCCGGCTAAACGCCTACGGCGAGTTCATGGACCAGGTCAGCGGAAACTCATACTCGTTGCCGGACGAGACGTTAGCGCTCGTTACCGGGATTGGCCTGATACTCACCGGTGTGATCCTCGGGTTTGTTCTGGTTGTGCGAGCGCACCGGTACGTCGCCGCGAGCGAGTAAGCGCTCCCGATGATCCGAGTCGCGTAGAGCGTTACTTGGAAATCGCCACGATTCGTTAGTGTGACGTAATTGGGCACCGGGGGAACCATGCAGAAATCAACAGCCGCTGTCACCTTCGTGGCGGGTCTGGTCATCTTCCTGGCCGTGTTGCTCTTCAACTACTGGACGGGGCTCCGAAACCCGGACTTCTTCTGCCAGGTCGTAGCTCCGTACCCGCCAGAGGCTCTGCCCGAAGGTGAGATCACTGGCGAACCGTCCCTTGTCCCACTGGGCATCACATGCCAATTCCCGGCGCGCGCAGGTGGGTACATTTCCGTGCAGCCTACCCGGACAGCAACGGTCATCGCAGCGAGCGGGATCGCGTTGATGATCACCGGAGTCGTTCTCTTTGTGCGCAGTCGTTCCAGCAAGATCTGATGCAGTAGGGGTTCCGCCAGCGCGGCCCGGTGGGTGCCGCTACGGGACTGCGAAGGACATAAGCTATGCCCCACAATGACGGACAGCGATGAGCGGGCTCGATACGTACCGATTCGACCAGAGTCGGCCCGTACCGTGCCCGCTCATCGTCTGCCGTTCGACATTTCGAACCTGTCAGTGACCGGTCTGGTGATCATTTGCGAACTCGATGACCCGTCCCCAGAAAACCTCAGGCCTTCCATGAGCATGAAGATGACTCAGTATTTCCGGCTGTCGGACGAATCGATGATTCGTCTCGATATGGATCGCGGAGTGTCCGCGTCCAAGCTGGGGCGGCTCGTCGAGCCCGTTTCTTGGAAGCGACCCGCGGCCGATGTGATCTCAGAAGTTCTCGACCTGGTGCAAGCAGATGCACCTGAACCCAGTTCATTTGCGTGGGAACAATACGCGGAGGCCGCACGGTTGCGGGGAATTTCGGTTGACGCCGAGGCGCTGCGCGACCTCCCACACACGGTGCTGCTGTCGGATGAGGTCGCCGCGATCTACGAACTCTGATCGACACGTCTCACGGCGTGCCAGCTCGGCTGGGTCTTCGATCGGCCAGACATGAACGCCAGCAAATAGTTGCCGTTGAGGGTTCCGTTTGAGGTGCGGTCCAGCGTTGCAAGGGCAGACCCTTGTCACCGACGATGTCATCGTCTCCGATGCGGTGGTCTCGGCGGCCGCGGACGTTGGGATGGATTGACCCTGTCTATGTCGTCGTGGGTGATGGTAATAGTCAGCGGGAGCTCGGTGACCAGGTTTATGGATGGTATCGCCGCGTGTACGAGGTGCTGACCTACGCCGGCGTCTATGACTCTATTCGCGGGAATATCGACGTGGACGCGAGCATATTCGCCGGGATCGAGAATGTATGCCGGACTCTGCCCGCCGACATACGCGTACATGTACCCCTCTGGCATTTCTACATCGCCACTCGCCGCGACCAGCATGCCGACCGTGTGAAAGTCGTCCACCGGGGTGGCGGTCCAACGCTCGGTTGACGTGTTGAGCACGTCGATGAACAAATGATCCACTGACGCGTCCGCCGCTGCTTCTGGCCACCTCAGCTTCAGACTCGCGCGGCGTTCTTCCCGGGATGGGAGGCGTGAAACGGGGCCGTGAAAGGAGAAGTTCCACTGGTCGTCATGCTTTGTCAGCTGGCCCAAAAACCAGTGCCCGGCCTGGAGCGGAGCACCAAGCATTATCCGGTCCTCTCGGTCAAGTGAGGTCGGCAGGACCCGCCATCCCGAGTGCGGAGCTCCTGAGCCTGCAAACTCAGAAGGCACGTCCAGCTGCCGAGGATCTAGAAAGCTTCGTAAAGGCTCGCCGTCGCCGTCCAAGGCGGTAATCGAAACTTCCACCGGGCCCAACTGCGCCATGCGCTCACTGTTCATGACTCCACCGTCCCACACCGCTGCTCCGTGGCTCCACCCAAAGTGGCTGACATAGACACCAAAGGGCGTGGGTCTCCGTAACCTGTCCCGCTGAGCGTTCCCCGAACGAGTGAGTCCCATGTTGGTGACGTTAGCAGGACCTCTTGCTTGCCGGTGTCCCAGTTGGGCCGAACGCACTAGAGCGTCCGCCCCGGTTCCTTTGGAGGGCGTCGCCCGCGACCGATATGCCGAACGACCCTCCGCTCCATGCCATCGTGCAGGAGCGGAGAGTTTTGTCGTGGGTACGTCGATCCGGTCAATCCGCCACAGGACCATCGCGGGTCCACCGACGTACGCGCAACGGTGGCAGCTCATCCTCGGGAACGTCTGTGGCCACGATGGCAGCGATCGGCGTGGCAGAGATGTAGCCGGTCAGGCCCTCGTTCGCCAGGATCACACGAAAGTGCTTACCGATCGCATCGGAGTACAGCCGGTGAATTTCGACGAAGTTCGCGCCGAAGGGCTCGGGTTCCTCGTCTTCACCGGGAAGCACCCGCATCCGAAAGTTCACCAAGTCGAGGTCCACTCGGGTGCCGCAGGGCGTTTCAAAGGTGATCCGCATCAGTAGCACCGTTTTCATGCGCTCATCCTCTCGTGCGCCAGTGACGCTCACTCAGTCGAAGCTGATGTCGCCGTCGGCGTCGTAGTTCATGAAGTCCTCACGCATCCATACCGGGAGGGGCGGTTCACGTCGGCCCGCGGAGGGCTGGAAGAGCCGCAGGCTCGTGAGCTGTTCAGAGACCAAGTACTCACCGACGTAGGTGATCAGACGAAGCTCTTCGCCTACAGCCACCGTTTGAACCCAGCCGATCTCCAGGCGCTCCGCCGTGACGCCTTTGCTGGCAACGATCGCTACGAACGGCCAGCGTCCGAAATCGATGTCCCATCGACGGCGGGCCTCGTCGGTCGCAATGAAGCGCCCAGGGTTCAGGGGCGGCAACGTGCCGTACGAAACGTACATGGACCCCTCCCTTCTTGTCTCTCGGTCTATGGGCGGCAACCGACTTTCGATGCGCATTGCCAAGTTTCCTTCGACGACTGCGCAAAAGACTTGAGGTGCCGCGCATGAACTGGGTAGAAGCCCGAACCGGGGCTTCATCCTCACCAACGCTGGGCAGTGAAGGTGAGGATGAAACCCCGGTTATCTGGGTCCACCGACCGTAAACAGAGCTCATGACCTACCCGACCCCGACCACTCGAAGTAAGCACCGCCGGCTCCCCCGCCGCCTTCTGGACGCTCCCCCGATCCCAGAGAAGGGCGCACCGGTGAACATGATGGTCACGATCAGCGGGACGGGCCTCTGGCGCGTGACGAGCCGGTTCGTGTCCCCGGAGAACTCGCTTACCTACCGGGCGTCCTCCCGCGGTACCGACATTCGAGCGGTCACACAGCGACACCTCGAGCGCCTGGGCCTCGTCGAGCCGGCCGTGTCGGACGCTGGGCAGAAGCTCCTGCGAGCACACCCGCGCAAATCCTGGCTCAAGCCGCGCATGGACAGAGTGTGGGAAGGCGCTGCGCTGGCTCTGACTACGAGATGCGGGCCCGGCATGGCACCGCATCACCGGGTAACAACTTCGCGGGCACGCGAAGTTGTCACCCGGTCTCACCTCGCGTGCATAGAGAAATTCGAGAGGCATCCCGCCTCACCGAAGGAGCAAAACCGATTGAGCAAGACAGCACCCGCCCGCCCCACGGCGCCGGCAACCCAGATCACCGCCCTCGCCCCCGAACCGTTGTGGACCGTCGAAGGGACTGCTGAGTACTTCGGCATCACCCCCGGCGGGCTCCGGAACATGCTGACGCAGGACCGGTTCCCCATCCGTCCCGTACGTATCGGCCGCAACGTCCGGTTCCGCGGTGAGGACGTCCGCTCGTTCATCGACAACCAGCTGGTTGTCTCATGAAGGGCCGGCCCCCGCTGAACCTCGGCCAGCACGGGAAGATCAGCACCAAGAAACTCCCAACCGGCAAGTGGAGGGCGACTACGTCCTACCGTCACCCGAGCACCGGCGACTTCTCCGTCATCACCCGGAGCGCCCCGACCGAGTACAAGGCCCGTGTGGCCCTCCAGGAAGCCCTGGCTGTCGCAGGCGGCGTCAACCAGAGAGACGGTTCGATGACCGTCGAGGAGCTGTGCGGAATCTTCGCGGGACAGATGACGCAAGCCATCCAGACCCGCTCCCGGTACCGCTCGACGATCAAGAACACCATCACCCCGAAGATCGGTCTGCTCCGGCTGAGGGAGCTCACCAAGCCGAGGTTCGTCGGATTCATGAAGGAGGTCCCTACCGCCAGTGAGAAGCGGACGGCGCGCGCTGTCCTCAACGGCGCGATGCAGCTGGCGATGGAGAAGGGCTGGGCGGGGCAGAACCCGACAGTGGACTCCGGCATCCGGATCGACGACAGCGGGAAGAAGCAGACCCGCGCCCTCAGCTTCGAAGGCGTGCAGGAGGTTCTCGACCTCATCACCATCCACGCCAAAAAGGAGCGGGGCGGTGGACCGAAAACCAGGAAGCTCCACGAGGACCTCGGAGAACTCCTCCTCATCCAGCTGGCCGCCAACGGTCTCCGGCCCGGAGAGGCCGCCGCGATCCGCGCGCAGGATGTGGACCTCGAGAATGGGACCGTATTCGTCCACGCAACGGTTGTCTATCAGGAGACAGAGAAGGATGAGGAGGGGAACGTCGTCGTCCCGGGCGGGTACATCGTCCAAGAGAACACGAAGCCCAAGGACCTCGTCACCGTCCGGCTGCCGGACTACGCGCTGGATATCCTCCGCCGCCGGATGGAGAAGCCCGGTGAGGGTGGGCTCCTCTTCCACACGGGCCAATGGAAGGGCTCCCCTGGGAAGCCGCTGAATCTGAACAACACCAGAAGGACCATGAGGGAGGCGCTCGCAGACACTGAATTCGCCTGTGTGACTCCCCACTCCGCGCGCCGGACGATCGGAACCCTCGCATACCGGGACCCGCAGTTCGGTCTCGACGGCGCCCAGGCGCTCCTCCGCCACAAGCACCGGGCAACCACCGAAATCAGCTACGTCGAGAAGAACAACGTGGCCCCGGACGCCCGGTCCATCACTGAGAGGTTCGCCCGGTAGCCCGACAACCAAAAGCCCCGCTGGTCATATGACCGGCGGGGCTTTTTCTGTACCCGAATCCAGAAGTATTCCCGAGCAATTCCGGACTTATTCCAGCAATATGCAGATGCAACCCGGTGATCTGGGATGACAACCGATGACAATGTTGACGTCCGCCGCAGCGTTCCCCGGATAGAGATCACATGAACTTCCGCATGATTCCGGGGCGAGGGCAAGAAAAAAGCCCCGGTTTCCCGGGGCCAACTTCGTCGTATAGAGATTTCATGAGCTGGGGTACCTGGACTCGAACCAAGAACAAATGAACCAGAATCATCCGTGTTGCCAATTACACCATACCCCAATGGCCAAAAGCATTGCCCCGGCCGAGTGTCAACTGTAGCCTACCGGCGGCTCACTCTCAAATTGAGCGGGCCTCAGCGAAGACCGTGTCACGGATGATCGTCGCGGACACCTGAGCGCCCTCCCCCGCGGCCACAATGAGCTGCTCAGGCCCCGGCGGAGTGATGTCGCCAGCGGCATATAGGCCGGGAATCGACGTGCGCCCGGCGACGTCCACGATGAGCAGGCCGTCCTCGTCGGTGTCGGCGCCCAGGGCGTCGAGGTAGTCCAGTGCGGCTGTCCAGCGCGGTCGCACGAAACCGGCAGTGCGCGGCACGACCTCACCATCTTCGAGTCGCAGGCCGGTGAGCTCACCCCGGTCGCCGACAATCTCGGCCACGACGCGTCGCTCCACCGGGATGCCGCGCGCAGCGAGCATCCGTTCGTCGTCGTCGGTCACGGTTCCGACCCCGTTGGTGAAGACGATGATGTCGTCGCTCCACACCGCGACCATCAGGGCACGCTCGACGAGGTCGTCGGTTTCTCCGATCACGGCCAGCGCCTCGCCGGCCTTCTCGTAGCCGTCGCACTCGTAACAGCTGTGCAGGGCGGTGCCATAGTAGGCGCGCAGGTTGCCGATCGACGGCAATGTTTCGCGGAGCCCGGCAGCCACGAGCACGCGCGTCGTGGTGACGTCACGGTCGGGAGCACCACGCACTCCGGATGCCGTGACGCGGAATCCGCCGTCAACCGCCGTCACACTGTCGACGAGGGCGAACTGCACCTCTGCATCGGAATACGACGTAACCTCAGCGCGGCCCATCCGACGGAGCTCAAGCGGCGAGACACCGTCGCGGGTGAGGAATCCGTGCGAGTGCAGGGTGGCCGCGTTCCGCGGGCGGTTGCCGTCGAGCACCAGCACGCGCTGGCGCGCCCGGACCAGGTTCAGGGCAGCCGAAAGGCCGGCCGGTCCCCCGCCGACGACGACGACATCGACCGGCGCGGTCATGCGGCCAGGTGCGCCGACAGTCGCGACAGACGCGCAAGCGTGTCCGTCTTGCCCAGGATGTCCATCGATTCGAACAGCGGCGGCGAGACGCGGCGACCGGAGACGGCGACCCGGAGTGGGCCGTAGGCGATCCGCGGCTTGAGCCCGAGTCCCTCGATGAGCGTCGCGGCGAGGGACGCCTGCACGCTCTCGTGGTTCCAGTCCGCGTCGGCGATCGCATCGAGCGCAGCAACGGATGCCGTGAGCACCTCGTCGGCGTTCTGCGGGAGGCTCTTCAGCGCGTCGTCCTGGTACTCGATGCCTGCGGCATCCGTGAAGAGGAAGCCGAGCATCCCCGGCGCTTCACCGAGCAGGCCGATGCGTTCCTGCACGAGCGGCGCCGCCGCGGTGAGAATCGCGCGCTGGTCATCGCTGAGCGGCTCAGTGAGGACGCCTTCGGTCACGAGATACGGAATCGTTCGTTCGGCGAAGTCGGCGACATCGAGCAGGCGGATGTGGTCTCCGTTGATCGACTCGGCCTTCTTGAGGTCGAACCGCGCGGGGCTCGGATTGACGTTGACGACGTCGAAGGCAGCGACCATCTCGTGGAGCGAGAACACGTCGCGGTCGGCGGACAGCCCCCAGCCGAGGAGGGCCAGATAGTTGACGAGGCCCTCGGGGATGAACCCGCGGTCGCGGTGGTGGAACAGGTTCGATTCCGGATCACGCTTCGACAACTTCTTGTTGCCCTCGCCCATGACGTAGGGCAGGTGGCCGAAGCGGGGAACGAAGGTGGTCAGCCCGATGTCGATGAGCGCGTGATACAACGCGATCTGGCGCGGGGTCGACGGCAGGAGATCCTCTCCGCGGAGCACGTGGGTGATCCCCATCAGCGCGTCGTCGACCGGGTTCACGAACGGGTAGAGCGGGTGCCCGTTGGGGCGCACGACGACGAAGTCGGTGAACGAACCGGCCGGGAAAGTGATCTCACCGCGGACGAGGTCGTCGAAGCTGAGGTCGGTGTCCGGAACCTTGAGCCGCAGTGCGGGCTGGCGGCCTTCTGCACGGTAGGCGGCCTTCTGCTCGTCGGTGAGGTCGCGGTCGAAGTTGTCGTAACCGAACTGCTTGGGCCGGCCGGCGGCGGCGTTGCGCTCGTCGATCTCCTCGGCGTTCGAGAAGCTCTCGTAGACGTGCCCGGCCTCCATCAACCGGTCGATCACGCCGCGGTAGATGTCCGAGCGCTGTGACTGGCGGTACGGCCCGTGGTCTCCCCCTGCGCCCTCGCCCTCGTCCCAGTCGAGCTTCAGCCAGCGCAGGGCCTCGATGATCAGACCATAGCTTTCCTCGCTGTCGCGGGCGGCATCCGTGTCTTCGATCCGGAAGATCAGCTTGCCTCCCGTGTGCCGCGCATATGCCCAGTTGAACAGGGCGGTGCGGATCAGCCCGACGTGAGGCGTACCGGTCGGAGACGGGCAGAATCGGACGCGAACGTCGCTGCCGGTGGCCGTTGAGAAGAGGGAAGAAGTTGCGGTTGACATCACCGGCAATCCTAGCCGTTGCGCGGCACGAGGGTCGGTGGCCGCCGCGAGACGACGACGGCACCGACCACGACGACAGCGACGAAACCACTGCCGGCGACGGCCAGTCCGCCGAAGCCGATGAGGGCGAGCGTCGGCCCCGCGAGTGCTCCCCCGACGGCGCCGGACAGGTTCATCAAGGTGTCGGTGATGCCCTGCACCCGCGGCCGCCGGAGCGGAGCCGTCGATTCGGTGACGAGCGCCGAACCGGCCACGGTCGACGCACTCCAGCCGAGGCCGAGCAGGATGAGCCCGACGGTGACCGCAGCGGTGGCCTCGGCGCCGATCGCGATGGTGACGAGCGCGGCTGCGAACAGTCCCTGGCCGAGCAGGATGATCGGGATCCGGCCCAGCCGGTCGGCGAGGATGCCGAAGACGGGCGACAGCGCGAACATGCCGGCGACGTGCAGGCTGATGGTGAGCCCGATGATGGTGAGGGTCGCCCCGTGGTGCAGCAGGTGCACCGGCGTCATCGACATCACGGCGACCATGGTCGCATGGCTGAGCGCCACGGTGAGGATCGCGAAGCGTTCCCTCGCGCGGGACTCGTGGGCGGCCACCGCTGGCTTCGCCGAGGCATCCGCCGTTGCGCCGAGCGCCCGCGCCGTGAGGAGCGGGTCAGGCCGGAGGGCGAGCAGGTAGACGGCTGCGGCAAGCACCTGGGCGGTGATGCCGAACAGGAAGGGGCCGCTGAGCGGCACGAGCCCGAAGATCCGGCCGACAGCGTCTCCCGGTTCGAGGAGGTTCGGGCCGACGACCGCGCCGAGGGTAGTGGCCCAGACGACGATCGAGAGGTCACGGCCGCGGGTACGGTCGGTGGCCAGGTCTGTGGCGGCGAATCGTGCCTGCAGGCCGACAGCGGCGCCGGTGCCGATCAGGGCGAGGGCGAGCAGCAGGAGAGGGAAGCTGCGAACGGATGCCGCCACGATGGTGAGCGCGGCACCGAGCGCGGAGACCAGCGCCCCCGTGCTCAGCGCGACCCTCCGTCCGCGGCGAACGGCGAGTCGGGCCAGCGGGATCGCCGCAATGGCCGCGCCGAGAGTCGACATCGTTGCGGCCATCCCGGACCACGCGTCCGAGCCGGAGATGTCAGCGGCGAGGAGGGCGCCCAGCGAGAGCGTGGCGCCGATGGCGAACCCGCCGAGTACCTGACCGGCAGACAGGAGCCAGACGGTGCGTCGCTGCAGGGCGGCGAGCTCCGCCTCCTCGAGTCCGCTGGCGGTCATCCGCGTCAGACGGCGGTGTTGCGGAGGATGCCGAGTCCGGAGACGGCGACCTCGACAGTGTCTCCGGAGACGATGGGACCGACACCCGCGGGAGTGCCGGTGAGGATCACGTCGCCGGGGAGCAACGTGAAGACGGCCGACGCATAGGCGATGATGTCGGCGACGGAGTGGATCATGTCAGACAGTGGCGCGTGCTGGCGTACCTCACCGTTCACGCGCGTCTCGATCGTGGCGCCGTCGAAGGAGAACTCCGTGTCGATGACAGGGCCGAGGGGGCAGAACGTGTCGAAGCCCTTCGCCCGCGTCCACTGGCCGTCCTTCTTCTGGAGGTCGCGTGCGGTCACGTCGTTGCCGATGGTGTAGCCGAAGATGACGCTCTCGGCATCCTCAGGGCGGACGTTCTTCGCCACAGAGCCGATCACGACGGCGAGTTCACCCTCGTGTTCGACCCGTTCGGAGATGGCGGGCAGCACGATCCGGTCGCTGGGCCCGATCACCGACGTGTTCGGCTTGAGGAAGAGCAGCGGCTCGGCTGGGGCCTCTCCGCCCATTTCCTTGGCGTGGTCGGCGTAGTTCTTACCGACGCAGACCACCTTCGACCGTGGGATGACCGGGGCGAGGAGCACCGCATCCGCCAGGGCGACCCGCTCGCCGGTGGTCTCGAAACCACCGAACATCGGGTCTGCGGCGAGCACGACGAGATCGGACTCGTCGATGATTCCGAAGTTGATGGCACCGTCATGACTGAATCGCGCAATTTTCACGAGTCGAGCCTAGCCGGTGTGTCTCGCGAGCGTCAGGCGATCTCGCCGAACAGCCGGTTCCGGTCTGCCGAGGTCTCGACGACGGCATCCAGCACCGTTATCAGCTGGCGTTCCTCATAGCGGAAATGTGTTTCCATCACGGCTTCGATGCCATCGAGGTGCGCGAGCTGCTCGTCAGCGCTCAACCCACGGTCCATCGCCGCGCGGAGGCCCTGGATGAGATGGTCGATCATGTTGTGATCCTGGCGGAGATTGGCGATCACCGGTTGAAGGTCCGGGCGGGCGGCGACGATCTCGGGGAACAGTGCGGAGTCCTCGCTCCGGTGGTGACCATCGAGCGCGGCGCAGAAACCCCGGCAGTAGACGAGGAGATCCGCAGTGGGATCGCCAGGTGGATCTGCCCCCTCGAGCGATTCCCGCGCGAGTTCGAGCGCATCACGCAGGCGCCGGTGGACGGCCCGCAGTTCATCGCCCCACCTGACGGCGCGGGCACCGTCACCCGACACCGGTCGGGTGGGTGATGTTCCGTCCACCATGTGATTCGTCGCGATGCGTCAGGCGTCGAGCCGGACCAGCCAGCCGTGCCGATCCTCGACGCGGCCGTACTGGATGTCGGTGAGTTCCTGGCGGATCGACATGGTCAGTTCGCCGGGCTCTGCGTCTGCAGCGCCGATCGAGTACTCGGCGGTCTTGAGCTCGCCGATCGGAGTGATGACGGCGGCGGTGCCGCAGGCGAACACCTCGGTGATCTCGCCGGAATCCATGTCTGCACGCCACTCCTCGACCGTCACAGCGCGTTGCTCGACGGTGTACCCGCGGTCCTCGGCGAGCTGGATGATGCTGTCACGGGTGACACCCTCGAGGATGCTGCCGGTCAGTTCGGGCGTGACGATCCGCTTGTCCTTGTGCACGAAGAAGATGTTCATGCCGCCGAGCTCTTCGATGTGGGTGCCGGTTTCGGCGTCGAGGAAGAGAACCTGGGCGCAACCGTTCTCGGCTGCTTCCTGCTGCGGGAGGAGGGATGCCGCGTAGTTGCCGCCGCACTTCGCCGCACCGGTGCCACCGCGACCCGCGCGGGTGTACTGGGTCGACAGCCAGATCGACACCGGCTTCACACCGCCGGAGAAGTAGGCGCCTGCCGGGCTCGCGATCACGTAGTAGCCGACCTTCTGGGCTGCACGCACGCCGAGGAATGACTCGTTGGCGATCATGAACGGCCGGAGGTACAGGCTCGTGTCGTCGCCGGAGGGCACCCAGTCGAGGTCGGCTGCGACGATCTGGCGGAGCGATTCGAGAAAGTCGTCGACGCTCAGCTCGGGCAGCGCGAGGCGCCGGGCCGACCGCTGGAACCGCTCGGCGTTCTTGCCCGGGCGGAACGTCCACACCGATCCGTCGGCATGACGGTAGGCCTTGAGCCCCTCGAAGATCTCCTGGCCGTAGTGCAGCACCGACGACGCCGGGTCCAGCTGCAGCGGACCGTACGGCTGCACGCGGGCGTTGTGCCAGCCCTCGTCGACGGTCCAGTCGATGGCGACCATGTGGTCGGTGAAGTGTTTGCCGAACCCGGGGTTGGCGAGGATCTCCTCGCGTCGCGCCTCGGCGACCGCGTCTGCCGTCGGACGCTGCTCGAAGGCGAGGGGGAAGGAGTCTGTGCCTGTTCCTGTTGCGAGGGTCATGTTCGTTCCTTTGGGTGCTGAGATCTAGTGTGCGCCGATGTCTGCGACGATCGCATCCCCGACCGTTGCCGTCGAGCGGGAACCGCCTGTCCTGGCGGCGATGTCTGCGGTGACCGCGCGGGTGACGGCTGCCGATTCGTCGGCGAGGCCGAGGTGCTCGAGCAGGAGCGCCACGGAGAGGATGGCGGCGGTCGGGTCTGCGACCTGTTGTCCGGCGATGTCGGGAGCTGAACCATGAACCGGCTCGAACATGCTCGGGAACGTGCCGTCCGGGTTGATGTTGCCGGAGGCCGCCAGTCCGATGCCGCCGCTGATTGCGCCGGCCAGATCGGTGAGAATGTCGCCGAAGAGGTTGTCCGTGACGATGACGTCAAATCTAGCAGGATCCGTGACTAGGAAGATCGTCGCAGCGTCGACGTGAAGGTAATCGACGGTGACGGCCGGGAACTCGGCTCCCACGGCGTTCACGATTCGCTGCCACAGGCTGCCTGCGAAGGTCAGCACGTTCGTCTTGTGCACGAGCGTCAGCTTGTTGCGGCGTTCGGATGCCTTCGCGAACGCGAACCGGACGACCCGCTCGACACCGTATGCCGTGTTCACGGAGACCTCGTTGGCGACCTCGTGCTCTGTCCCCTGCCGGATGGCTCCGCCGTTCCCGACGTACGGACCCTCCGTGCCTTCGCGCACGACGACGAAGTCGACGTCACCGGGGTCGGACAGCGGGCTGGGTACCCCGGGGTAGATGCGGGTCGGCCGGAGGTTGACGTAGTGGTCGAGTGAGAACCGCAGCTTCAGCAGCAGTCCGCGTTCGATGTTCGCCTGAGCGAGTCGAGGGTCCCCTGGCACTCCCCCGACGGCACCGAGAAGGATGGCGTCGTGCGAGCTGATGGCGGCGAGGTCTTCGTCGGTGAGCACGTCGCCCGTCTCGAGGAAGCGCGCGGCACCGAGGGAGAACTGCGTCTTGTCGAAGCTGACATCGCTGCCCGCTGTGACGGCATCCAGTACCTTCACGGCTTCGGCGATGACCTCGGGGCCGATCCCATCGCCGGGGATGACCGCAAGCTTGACCTGACGCGACATGGACGCTCCATCTTCGAGAGAGTGTGGGTTTCAGACCCGTCCAGCCTACTGCGCGCGTTTCACCGGCTACCGCACGCGGCGGAGGGAGACGGCTGCAACGATCCCTGCGGTCACGATGAGGGCGAACCCGATCCAGGCGGCGAGGCCGACACCGCTGTCGAAGGCCAGTCTGGCCGAGTCGATGAGCTGTGTCGCGGCGGTCGCCGGGAGCTCCCCGGCCACGGAGATCGCCCCACCGAGCGTCTCCGATGCCGCATGCTGCTGCTCGGTGCTGAGACCGCTCGGCAGCACGACGGCGTTCCGGTAGCTGGCGGTGAGGATCGTGCCCAGGGTCGCGGTGCCGAGCACCGCACCCAGTTCGTACGCCGTCTCCGACACCGCGGATGCCGCACCGGCCTTGTCGATCGGGGCGTTGGCGAGGATCAGCTCGTTCGACACGGTCTCTGCTGCACCGATCCCGAGCCCGAGGGCGACGAAACAGATCGCGATTCCGACGGCGGACACGTCACCGCCGGTGAGGGCGATCGCACCGTAGCCGACCGCTGAGAACGCGAGGGCGACCGGAACGACGACCGCCGGCCGCACCCGCGCGGCGATCGGCACGATGACGAGCCCGGCGATGATCATGGTCACCAGCCCGGGCACGAGCGCCAGTCCGGACTCGAGCGGGGAGAGACCGAGCACGAGCTGCAGGTGCTGGGAGACGAAGAACAGTCCGCCGACGAGCGCGACGACGCTGAGCAGGTTGATGAGCACGGCACCGCTGAACGCGGGCTGGCGGAACAGCGCCATGTCGAGCATCGGAGTCTCGAGCCGGAGCTGCCTGCGCACGAACAGGACGCCAGCGGTGAGGCCGACCACGATGGAGGCGATTGCGAGGAGGTCGAAACCGTCGGTGGCCGCGTGCTTGATGCCGTAGACGACGGGGAGCATGGTGACGAGCGACAGGATGATGCTCGTCGGGTCCAGCTTGCCCGGGTTCGGGTCGCGTGACTCCGGCACGAGGAACGGCGCCAGGACGAGCAGGGGCAGGAGGACAGGAACGGCGATGAGGAAGACGGAACCCCACCAGTGGTGCTCCAGCAGGATGCCGCCGATGACCGGGCCGAGCGCGCTGCCGGCCGCGAATCCGCTCGCCCAGACCGCGATCGCCAGGCGGCGCTGGTCACGGTTCCGGAAGATGCTGCGGATGAGTGAGAGGGTCGACGGCATGAGCATGGCGCCGAAGAAGCCGAGGGCAGCGCGGGCGGCGATGAGCAGCTCGATCGACGGAGCGAACGCGGCGACGACCGACACGGCGCCAAAGCCGGCCGAACCGATGAGGAGGAGCTTCTTGCGCCCGATCCGGTCGCCGAGGCTGCCCATGGAGACCAGGAGACCGGCCAGGACGAGCGGGTAGATGTCGATCATCCAGAGCAGCGATGTGCCGCTCGGGGTCAGCGCTTCGGAGATGGCCGGGAGGGCGAAGTTGAGCACCGTGTTGTCGACGGAGACCAGCAGCACCGGCAGCATGAGGACGGCCAGAGCCACCCAGCCTCGGACGCCGACACGGTCGGTAGAGGTCTCGGGGCGGGCGCCGAGAACGGGGAGAGTCACAGGAGGTCCTTGCGGGTGGAACGAATGGTTGATCCTTTCACTATACCGACTGGACGGTATAGTGGCAATATGAGCCCCTCCCCTCCTCGGTACGATGGCCGCATGACGCGCACCGAAACCGCCCGCGATCGCATCCTCGTCGCCTTCGAAGACCTCCTCATCGAGTCCGGTGAGCGCGGAGCGACCCTCGATGCCGTCGCCGCCAGGGCAGGCGTGTCCAAAGGCGGGCTGCTCTATCACTTCGGTTCGAAGGACGCTCTCACCGCCGGGCTGATCGAACGCCTGACTGAACTCACCGAAGCGGATGTGACGCTGATGCGTGCCGCTCCTGCCGGGGTCGTCGATTACATGGTCCGCACGTCCGTCAACGTCGGCTCTGCATTCGACCGTGCCCTCATCGCGGCCGCCCGCCTGGCTCAGACTTCGGATCCGCGTGCCGGCGACGCACTCGCATCCATCAGGAACAGGTGGCTCGAGATCGTGACCGAGGCCGTCGGTGACGCGACCCTCGCCAGGGCTGTCGTGCTGATCAGCGACGGCCTGTACTACAACTCGGCCCTGATGGGGATGGGAACCCCGGATCCCGCCGACACGTCGGAGGAAGGGCTCGACCGCCTGATCGAGATGATCGGCCGGCTCTCGCCTACCACAGACTGAGGCCGACACTCCGGAAAACGGCATCCCTAGCACCGCGAGGGGAATAGCCCATAGTGTGATCTCACCAGACATCTAGTGGATGTCCACCAGAAAGGGAGCAATCACGATGAGTATTGGTTTGGGAATTTTTCTGTTCGCCGTCGGTGCGATCCTCACGTTCGCATTCAACATCACCGTGGACTGGATCGACCTCGACCTGGTCGGCTGGATCCTCATGGGAGCCGGACTCGTCGTCGTCATCATCGGCATCGCGCTCCTCACACGGAAGCGCCGCTCGGTCACGACCACCCGCAGCGGCGTCGACCCGGCCACAGGGGCTCGCATCAACACTGCTGAGCGCGACGACACTCTCTAGACCACGCAGGAACGACGAGAGGGCCACCGCATTCCGCGGTGGCCCTCTTCGTTTCGATCGGCGGGTTACTGCTCTGTGACCTCGATCGCACGGAGAACGGTCGCGTCGATGTCCGACCGGACCGACTCGAGGATCGCGTCGGGAACGGGCGAGTCGACGGTGAGGACGCTGAGCGCCTGTCCCCCGGCCTCGCGGCGGGCGATCTGCATACCGGCGATGTTGATGGATGCCTCGCCGAAGCGACGACCGTAGACCGCGACGATTCCGGGGCGGTCGGTGTACAGCATGACGATGTGGTGCTTCGCGATCGGCACCTCGACGTCGTAACCGTTGATCTCGACGAGCTTCTCGATCTGCTTGGTGCCCGTCAGGGTGCCGGAGACCGAGATCTGCGAACCGTCGCTGAGCGCACCGCGCAGCGTGATGACGTTGCGGTACTCCTCGCTCGAGCTGTCCGTGATCAGACGCACGACGATGCCGCGCTGTTCGGCGAGCAGAGGCGCGTTGACGTACGACACCGTCTCGCTGACGATGTTCGTGAAGATTCCCTTGAGGGCGGCGAGCTTGAGCACGCTCACGTCGTAGTCGTTCAGTTCACCGTGAACCTCGACGTCGACGCTCGTGAGTGGCGAGTGCGCGAGGGAGGCGAAGATCTGGCCGAGCTTCTCGACCAGCGGGATACCCGGGCGCACGTACGGGTCGATCACGCCGCCGGCCACGTTGACCGCGTCAGGGACGAGTTCGCCGCCGAGTGCGAGCCGCACGGAACGGGCCACTGACACGCCGGCCTTCTCCTGCGCTTCGTCGGTCGACGCACCCAGGTGCGGTGTCACGAT
Source organism: Mycetocola sp. Y171 (assembly GCF_056713165.1). Classification (NCBI taxonomy): domain Bacteria; kingdom Bacillati; phylum Actinomycetota; class Actinomycetes; order Micrococcales; family Microbacteriaceae; genus Mycetocola; species Mycetocola sp. Y171. The sequence continues at coordinate 412,690 of NZ_JBWYGX010000002.1, read as the reverse complement.
GATGTTCGGCAGACCGAGGAGCGCGTCGTTCGTCGGCGGTTCGGAGACGAAGACGTCGAGGCCTGCTCCGGCGATGGTTCCGGTGATGAGCGCTTCGTGGAGAGCATCCTCATCGATGAGGCCGCCACGGGCGACGTTCACGATGTAGGCCGTCGGCTTCATGAGGGCGAACTGGTCGGTACTGATCATGCCGGTGGTCTCCGGCGTCTTCGGCATGTGGATGGTGATGAAATCTGAGCGCTCGAGGAGTTCGTCGAGGGTGACCAGCTGAACACCGAGCTGCTGGGCGCGAGCGCTCGTGACGTAGGGGTCGTACGCGACGATCGTCGTACCGAAGGCCTGGAGCCTGGCGGTGATGAGGGCGCCGATCCGGCCGAGTCCGATGATTCCGACGGTCTTCTCGTAGACCTCGGTGCCGGTGTACTTCGACCGCTTCCACTGGCCCTGGGCGAGGGCGTTGTGCGCCTGCGGGATGTGACGGGCGAGGCTGAGGATGTGACCGACGGTGAGCTCGGCCGCCGAGATGATGTTCGACGTGGGGGCGTTGACGACCATGACACCGGCGGTGGTGGCCGCTTTGATGTCGACGTTGTCGAGACCGACGCCTGCGCGTGCAATGACCTTCAGCTGCGGTGCTGCGGCGAGGGCCTCGGCGTCGACCGTCGTGGCGGACCGGACGAGGATGGCGTGCGCGTCAGCGAGCGAGGCGAGCAGTGCCGGCCGGTCGGTGCCGTCCACCTGGCGGATGTCGAAATCGGGCCCGAGGGCGTCGACGGTTGCTGGCGAGAGTTCTTCGGCGATCAGTACGACCGGTTTTGACACAGGGGACATCCTTTGCTGGCAACGGGGAGGCCGGGCGTCGCAGCCGTCGGGACGCACGTGCTCCAACTTTACTCGACCCGATGCGGGTGTTACGTCAGCACGGCTCCGACCCCGAACAGGGCAAGCAGGCTGAGCGAAACGGCAGCGACCGTGCCGAGACCGGCGAGGTACAGCAACACCTGGGAGAGGACGTCCCGTTTCCGGCCGAGCTGGAAGGCCAGGGCGAAGACGGCGACAGGAAGCAGGATGCCGATGATCAGCACCACCCAGCCGACGGCATTGATGCTCGTCTCCAGGCCAGTTGCGATGAGACTGACCCCGGCGAGGTTACCGACCGCCTCCCACACGTCGTAAGCGAAGAGGAGCCCGAACAGGATGGCGAGGGTGAGAGTGAGCCAGCGCGGCGTAGCCGTGCGGGCGGCGGGAACGGTGGATTCGGTCATGTCAGCTCACCCCGACGATGAAGGGCCACGGCGCCAGAACGACGGCGCCGACGACGAGGGCGATGAACCGCGCACGCAGCGACTGTGACGCCCTGGTCACCCAGAACGTCGCCGCGATCCAGAGTGCGGGCGCGAGCACGGCGAACCACAACCCGACGGTGTACATTGCAGCGCCGACGATGTCGGTCGGGGCGGCGGTGCTCCGCTGGGCGGCGATGAGCCAGCCGATCGAATAGAGCAGGTAGATGCCGGCGATAATCCCGAACGCGACGAGGGCGACCGAGCTCATCTGCCCCTGTCGCTGATCGGCGGGCTCGGGAGCGACACGGCCGGGCTTGCCGACGACCTTCCACCCACCGGCGACCGGGGGCGTGGCGGGCGCCTGTGCACCGCGCGCGGGCGGTGGCGTGGGCTCCGGATCTCCGGCCCAGGTCAGGGCGTCGTCGTCTGGGTGATCCGAACTCATGACTGCCAGCGTACCGGTCGCCCGAACTCTGCGAGATCGCAGTTAGGCACCCAAAACGACCCGATCAGGGGTTTTTGGGTGCGTAAGTGCTCTCTCGCGCGGCGGACACTGCGCGCGCGACGGTGCCGGCATCCGTCACGTCGTGGTTGTCATCGCCACCGCCAGGGCCGCTGCCGAATGTTCTGCCGGCGGCCGCGCGGGCGGAGAGGTGGACGGCGTCGACGCCGATCGACGCGAGCGAGGGGATCGACTCGACGGTCACTCCCCCTCCGGCCATGATCTCGACCCGCCCCGCCGACTCGCGCACGAATTCGGCGAGGACGTCGAGTCCGTCCGCACTAGAGGCGGCGCGCCCCGAGGTGAGGATCCGGTGCACACCCAGCTCCGCGAGCTCTGACACGAGCGATGCGGCGCCCACCGCGATGTCGATCGCCCGGTGGAAGGTGACGGTCAGGTCCCCCGCCGCGGCGACGAGGCTCTCGATGGTGGGTCGATCGAGCGACCCGTCCTCGGTGAGGGCGCCGATCACCACTCCCGCCACTCCCAAGCGTCCGAACTCGTCGATGTCCCGTTCCATCACGTCCCTGTCGCTGCGCGAGAAGACGAAATCGCCCGGCCGGGGACGGATGAGCACGTGGACGTCCTGCGCGCCCGCCGCGCGAGCATCCGCCACGGCGACGCCGACCGCTCCGACGGACGGGGTGAGTCCGCCGAGCACGAGTCCCTGGCAGAGCTCGACCCGCGTCGCCCCGTGTTCCCTGGCGATGCGGGCGCCCTCCACGCTCTGCACGGCGATCTCGACGGCAAGGCTTCCGGCGTGGGCGGGAACGCGGGCGCGGGTCGAATCCATGACGCGAACCTACACGGCGTCGGCCCTCTCCGCACACGCAGACACCGTCCGCCCATGCGGCACTCGGTCCAGGCGAAACGGATGCCGTAACGTCGTCCGCGAGGACGGTCATTCCGTTCGATCCCGTCGCGAAGGACTTCGAATGAACAACGCCCCAGCCTCGCCCGACGTCGCCTGGTTCGACCTCGGGCGGTTCGGCCTCTTCATCCACTGGGGCGTGTACGCGCTCCCGGCGCGGCATGAATGGGTGCAGAACCGCGAATACATCCACCCCGACCGCTACGAGATCTACAGCGAGCACTTCGACCCCGACCTCTTTGACGCACGCGACTGGGCGCGACGGGCGCGACAGGCGGGTTTCACCTACGCCGTCCTCACCACGAAACATCACGACGGGTTCTGCCTCTGGGATTCGGCGCTCACCGATTACTCGGCGCCGAAGACGACCGCCGGGCGGGATCTCGTCCGCGAGTTCGTCGAGGCGTTCCGTTCCGAGGGCATGCGCATCGGGTTCTACCACTCCCTCATCGACTGGCACCATCCGGACTTCACGGTCGACGGCATCCACCCGCTCCGCAACGATCCGGCCGAGATCGAGCGCAACAGTGAACGCGACTTCTCGCGGTACCGCGACTACCTGCACGGGCAGGTGAGGGAGCTGCTCACCGGCTACGGCCAGGTCGACTACCTGTTCTTCGACTTCAGCTATTCGCAGGGCATCGGCTCGCTGCCGGGCAAGGGCGCGGCCGACTGGGGGTCCGACGAACTGCTGCACATGATCCGGGAGCTCCAGCCGGGCTGCATTGTCAACGACCGGCTGGAGATCGGCGGAGACGTCACGACGCCGGAGCAGTACCAGCCCGCCGTCACGCCGACCGGCCACGATGGCGCGCCGATCCGCTGGGAGGCCTGCCAGACCATCAACGGGAGCTGGGGCTACGACCGCGACAACCTCGCGGACAAGTCGAGCGAGCTCCTGCTCAAGATGCTCATCGACACCGTCTCGAAGAACGGCAACATGCTGCTCAACATCGGACCGGATGCCCGTGGGTCACTGGACGACCGGACCACCGAGCAGATGAGCGACCTCGCCGACTGGTTCCGCCTGCACAGCCGGTCGATCTACGGTGCGGGCGCGAGCGAGTTCACGCCCCCGACCGACGTCAGGTACACCCAGCGCGGCGACCGGCTCTACGTGCACGTGTTCTCGTGGCCGTTCGTGCACCTCCACCTGCCGGGGCTCGGCGGTCGCGTGCGCTACGCGCAACTGCTCGCGGACGGATCCGAGATCCCATTCAAGGTGCACCTGCCCGAGCATGACCAGCCGAACCAGCACACGCAGCCCGTCGGTCTGGGGTCAGACACGGTGACGCTGCACCTGCCGGCGCGTTCCCCGAACACCCCTGTCCCGGTGATCGAGGTCTTCCTGACCGAGGCGTGACGGCGAGATCGCAGTTACGTACTCAAACGGGCTCGAAATGGCCGCTGTGGGTGCGCAACTGCGATCTCGAACAACGACACAACAGAGAACGGCCCCCGCCTGAGGCGAGGGCCGTTCTCTGTTCAAGCCGGTCGGACCTTAGCGGGCGACTGAACCGTCGGTGTAGTCGTCATCGTTCGACGCGTTCCACGCGAAGAGCTTGCGCAGTTCGCGGCCGGTCTCTTCGATCGGGTGAGCCTCGCCCTTGGCGCGGAGCTCGAGGAACTCGGGTGCTCCTGCGTCCTGGTCGTCGATGAAACGCTTGGCGAACGCGCCGGACTGGATGTCGGCGAGAACGGCCTTCATGTTCTCCTTGACCGAGGGGTCGATGACCCGCGGGCCGGAGACGTAGTCGCCGTACTCGGCAGTGTCTGAGACGCTCCAGCGCTGCTTGGCGATGCCACCCTCCCACATGAGGTCGACGATGAGCTTGAGCTCGTGAAGAACCTCGAAGTAGGCAACCTGCGGCTGGTAGCCGGCTTCGGTGAGGACCTCGAAGCCGTACTGTACGAGCTGCGAGGTGCCACCGCAGAGGACAGCCTGCTCACCGAACAGGTCGGTCTCGGTCTCTTCGGTGAATGTGGTCTTGATGCCGCCGGCGCGGAGTCCGCCGATTGCCTTCGCGTAGCTGAGGGTCAGCGGCCAGGCGTTGCCTGTCGCGTCCTTTTCGACGGCGACGATGACGGGAACGCCACGGCCTGCCTCGTATTCGCGACGAACGGTGTGGCCAGGGCCCTTCGGGGCGACCATGATGACGTCGACGCCCTCAGGAGCCTCGATGTACCCGAAACGGATGTTGAAGCCGTGGCCGAAGACGAGGGCCTTGCCGTCAGAAAGCTGGTCCTTGATGGACTCTGCGTAGATCGTGCGCTGGAACTGGTCGGGCGCGAGGATGACGATGACGTCGGCCCAGGCAGCAGCCTCGGAGACGGTCTTCACCGTGAAGCCCTGCTCCTCGGCCTTCGCGATCGAGTTGGAGCCCTCCTTGAGGCCGATGACGACCTCGACACCGGAGTCACGGAGGTTTAGTGCGTGGGCGTGGCCCTGTGAGCCGTAGCCGACGACCGCGACCTTCTTCCCCTGGATGAGCGAGAGGTCAGCATCTGCGTCGTAGAAAATCTCAGACAATTGTTGTTTCTCCTTGTTGTTGAGGTTGTTGGTTCGGGCTGTGCCGTCTGTGTCGGCGGATGCCCGGCTAGTTCTTGAAAACGCGCTCGGTGATCGACTTGGAGCCGCGGCCGATGGCGAGCAGGCCCGACTGGGCCATCTCCTTGATGCCGTACGGCTCGAGCACCTTGAGGAACGCGTTGGTCTTTCCCGAGTCTCCCGTGACCTCGATCACGACGGCATCCGTTGCGACGTCGACGACGCGGGCGCGGAACAGGTTGACTGCCTCGAGCACCTGGGACCGCGTGGTGTTGTCCACGCGGACCTTGATGAGCAGGTGCTCACGCTGGACGGACTGGTCGGGGTCGAGCTCGACGATCTTGATCACGTTGATGAGCTTGTTCAGCTGCTTGGTGATCTGTTCGAGCGGAAGACCTTCGACGGTCACAACGACGGTGATCCGGCTCAGGCCGGGGATCTCGCTCGTGCCGACCGCGAGGGACTCGATGTTGAAGCCACGACGGGCGAACAGGCCGGCGACTCGGGTGAGCAGACCGGGCTTGTTCTCGACGAGCAGGCTCAGGACGTGGGTGCTCATGGTCTAGGCCTCCTCATCGAACGACGGGCTGTGCTCTTTGGCGTACTGCACGTAGCTGTTGCTGACGCCCTGGGGCACCATCGGCCACACCATGGCATCCGCGCTCACCACGAAGTCGATGACGACGGGGCGATCATTGGTCTCCAGTGCGAGCTTGATCGCGGCGTCGACCTCTTCGGCCTTCGTGACGCGGATGCCGAGGCATCCGTATGCGTCGGCCAGCTTGAGGAAGTCGGGGATCCTGATCGTGTCATGACCGGTGTTCAGGTCGGTGTTGGAGTACCGGCCGTCGTAGAACAGCGTCTGCCACTGGCGGACCATCCCGAGGGACGAGTTGTTGATGACGGCGACCTTGATCGGGATCTTGTTGATCGCACAGGTCGCGAGTTCCTGGTTCGTCATCTGGAAGCATCCGTCACCGTCGATCGACCACACGACGCGGTCGGGTTCGGCGACCTTGGCCCCCATGGCGGCAGGAACCGAGTAACCCATGGTGCCTGCACCGCCCGAGTTGAGCCAGGCGTTCGGGCGCTCGTACTTGATGAACTGGGCGGCCCACATCTGGTGCTGGCCGACTCCGGCCGCGTAGATGCCTTCAGGTCCGGTCAGTTCGCCGATCCGCTGGATCACGTACTGCGGCGCGAGGAGCCCGTCGGTCGGTTCGGTGTATCCGAGCGGGAACTCCTCGCGGAGTCCGTTGAGGTAGGTCCACCACTCGTCGGTGTCAGGCGTCGATTCGCGCAGTACTGTGCCGAGTGCTGCGGTCAGGTCGATGATGACATCCTTGGCGTCGCCAACGATCGGGACGTCAGCCGTGCGGATCTTCGAGATCTCGGCCGGGTCCACGTCGACGTGCACGATCTTCGCGTTGGGTGCGAACAGCGCGGTCTTGCCGGTGACCCGGTCGTCGAAGCGGGCTCCGAGCGACACGATGAGGTCCGACTCCTGGAGTGCGAGCACAGCGGGAACCGTTCCGTGCATGCCGGGCATGCCGAGGTGCTGCTTGTGCGAGTCGGGGAATGCCCCGCGCGCCATCAGCGTGGTCACGACGGGGGCGCCGATGAGCTCGGCGAGCTCGAGGAGCTCGGCCGATGCCTTGGCGCGGATCACGCCGCCGCCGACATACAGCACCGGTTTCTTGGCCTCGACGAGCAGCTGTGCCGCCGCCTGGATCTGCTTGCCGTGAGCCTTCGTCACCGGACGGTAGCCGGGCAGGTCGATCTTCGGCGGCCAGATGAACGGCGCCTCCTGCTGCTGTGCGTCCTTCGTGATGTCGACGAGCACGGGCCCGGGCCGACCGGTCGACGCGATGTGGTACGCCGATGCGATGGTGGCCGGGATGTCTGCGGCATCGGTCACGAGGAAGGAGTGCTTCGTGATCGGCATGGTGATGCCGACGATGTCCGCCTCCTGGAAGGCATCCGTTCCCATGAGATTGGAGAACACCTGGCCGGTGATGGCGAGCACGGGGACGGAGTCCATGTGCGCATCCATGATGGCCGTCACGAGGTTGGTCGCGCCGGGACCGGAGGTCGCGATGGCGACACCGACCTTGCCGGAGGATGCCGCGTAGCCCTCGGCCGCGTGGCCTGCGCCCTGTTCGTGGCGGACGAGGATGTGACGGATCTTGGAGGTGTCCATCAGCGGGTCGTAGACCGGCAGGATCGCACCACCGGGAAGACCGAACACGTCAGTGATACCGAGAAGCTCGAGTGTCCGGACGACGGCTTGTGCGCCGGTGAGCGTTTCGGGGCCGTCTTGGGCGGCTTTGAGATCGGCGGGCGATATGGCGGTGCGAGGTTCCGCAGGCATCGTATGGATTCCCTTGTCGATGGTTGGATCTGAACTGAACGCGGAAGCTATCCCGTGATCGCGCCCTCCGCAGCGGAGTGGACGAGCTTGGAATACTTTGCGAGGACGCCACGGGTGTAGCGCGGGGGAAGCGGTGCCCAGCCGTTGCGGCGGGCGGCCAGCTCTTCTTCGTCGACAAGTAGGTCGAGCGACCGAGCTGCGATATCGACCCGTATCAGATCACCATCGCGCACGAAGGCAATGGGACCAGCGTCCACTGCTTCGGGTGCTATGTGGCCGATGCAGAGGCCGGTTGTGCCGCCTGAGAATCGACCGTCCGTCAATAGTAGTACATCTTTTCCGAGGCCAGCGCCCTTGATGGCGGCGGTGATGGCGAGCATCTCGCGCATGCCAGGGCCGCCCTTCGGGCCCTCGTAGCGGATGATGATGACGTCTCCAGCGGAGATCTGTCCGTCGGTGAGCGCGTCCATCGCCGCACGTTCGCGTTCGAAGACGCGCGCTGGTCCTTCGAAGACGTCGGCGTCGAAGCCGGCCGTCTTCACGACGGCTCCGTCCGGTGCGAACGACCCGTGGAGCACGGTGATGCCGCCGGTGGCGTGGATCGGGTTGTCGAGGGTCCGGATGACCTCGCCGTCGATCGGCATCGGGTTGAGGTCGGCGAGGTTCTCGGCGACCGTCTTGCCTGTCACGGTGAGAGCGTCACCGTGGAGCAGGCCGGCGTCGAGGAGGGCCTTCATCACGACGGGGACACCGCCGTGGCGGTCGACGTCGTTCATCACGTACTTGCCGAACGGCTTGAGGTCACCGATGTGCGGCACGGTGTCGCCGATGCGGTTGAAGTCGTCGAGGGTGAGGTCGACGTCGGCCTCACGGGCGATCGCGAGCAGGTGCAGCACGACGTTGGTGGAGCCGCCGAATGCCATCGCGACGGCGATGGCATTCTCGAACGCCTTCTTGGTGAGAATGTCGCGGGCGGTGATCCCGAGACGCAGCATGTTGACGACGGCCTCACCTGAGCGGTGGGCGAAGTAATCGCGGCGGCGGTCGGCGGAGGGCGGCGAGGCGGAGCCCGGGAGGCTCATGCCGAGAGCTTCGGCCACTGAGGCCATCGTGTTGGCCGTGTACATGCCGCCGCAGGCACCTTCGCCGGGCGCGATGGCGCATTCGATGCGCTTGAGGTCTTCTTCGCTCATCGTGCCGGCCTTGCACGCGCCGACCGCCTCGAAGGCGTCGATGATAGTGACATCCTTCTCGGTGCCGTCGCTGAGCTTCACCCAGCCGGGCGCGATCGACCCGGCGTAGAGGAAGACGCTGGCAAGGTCGAGGCGAGCAGCGGCCATGAGCATGCCAGGCAGCGACTTGTCGCAGCCGGCGAGCAGCACGGTGCCGTCGAGGCGTTCGGCCATGACGACTGTTTCGACGGAGTCGGCGATGACCTCACGCGAGACGAGGGAGAAGTGCATGCCCTCGTGGCCCATCGAGATGCCGTCCGATACGGAGATCGTCCCGAACTGCAGCGGGTATCCCCCGCCGGAGTGGACGCCTTCCTTGGCACCCTGCGCAAGCCGGTCGAGCGACAGGTTGCACGGGGTGATCTCGTTCCAGCTCGACGCGATACCGATCTGGGGCTTGTCCCAGTCCGCGTCGCCCATCCCGACCGCGCGGAGCATTCCGCGTGAGGTGGTGGCTTCGATTCCGTCTGTGACTGCTCGGCTGCGAGGTTTCAGGTCGATCTCTGACATGGTTCGAGTCTAGAACCTCGAACATGCCCCGGCTTTCATCGGCCGGTGGCGGCTCTCAGCACGGCCAGGCGCTCGAGAACGGCAGCGACCTCGATCGGCTCGGCGACCCGGAACGGCGCAACGGTGGGACCGTCGCCGCTCTTGAGCGCGAGGTCCTCGCCTCCGAGCACCTTGAAGGCATCCTCGTCGGTGACGTCGTCGCCGGCGTAGAGCACGGCCGTGGCGCCGGTGTAGTCGCGCAAGTGCAGGATCGCGTCTCCCTTTGTGGCAGACAGCACGGAGAATTCGAGTACGTCCTTGCCGTCGCGGATCGTCGCATCCGGGTAGACGTCTGCGACGATTCTGCGCGCGGCATCCTCGGCGGTGAACGCGGCGTCGGAGCCGACGCCACGCGTGTGGACGGCGAACCCGGCCGGCTTGCGTTCGATCCGCGTTCCGGGGTGGTCATGGGTGAACCCGGTGAACGCCTGCACGAGGGCGGCGACCCTCTCGGTGTCCTCAGCGTCGAGAGGCGGATGCGCGTCGACGCCGTCGAACCTGTACTCGGCACCGTGCGAACCGACGAGGAGTACTCCGGCCGGCGCCTCCGACGCTCGCTGCAGACTGTCGACCGCGCGTCCGGAGACGAAGGCGACTGTCGTGTGCGAGACCTCGAGCAGCCGCTCGACCGCGAGTCGGGCCTCAGGCAGGGCACGCGCATCCTCCGGGTGGTCGACGAAAGGGGCCAGCGTTCCGTCGAAGTCGAGAGCGACGAGGAGGTGTTCGGTTTCAGCCAGCCGCCCCAGCGCGGCGTCGAGGGCCGGGTCCACGGCGCTCACTTGCGCAGGTCCGGGTACTCGTGGGAGACCGGGTGTGACGTCGAGGCGAGCGCGAGTTCGTCAAGGAAGACCCTTGACCACTTCACCACGTCGTTCTCGAGGACCCGTTTGCGCATGGCCCTCATCCGCCGTCGTCGCTCTGTCTCCGGCATGTCGATTGCCCTGATGATGGAATCCTTCACACCGTCGATGTCGTGCGGGTTGATCAGCAGCGCCTGGCGAAGGTCGTCGGATGCCCCGGCGAATTCGCTGAGGATGAGCACACCACCGAGGTCGGCGCGGGTCGCCACATACTCCTTGGCCACGAGGTTCATCCCGTCGCGGAGCGCTGTGACGAGCATGATGTCGGCGGCGAGGTACAGCGCGACCATCTCCTCGCGCGGATAACCCTGGTGGAGGTAGTTGATGGCTGTGTGGCCGATCGAGCCGTAGTCGCCGTTGATCCGCCCGACCGTGAGTTCGATCTCGTCACGGAGCTGCATGTAACTGGCGACACGTTCACGGCTCGGGCTGGCGACCTGGACCAGTGTCACGTCCTCGACGGCCAGTCGCTTCTCGGCGAGGAGTTCGCCGAACGCCTTCAGCCGGTGGCCGATGCCCTTGGTGTAGTCGAGGCGGTCGACGCCGAGCATGATGGTCTTCGGGTTGCCGAGTTCCTCACGAATCTGGGCCGCCCTGGCCTTGACCTCCGGGCGCTGGGCGAGTTCGACGTAGCTCTCGGCGTCGATCGAGATCGGGAACGCCCTGGCGATGACCCGGCGGACAGGCGCGCCGCTCGTGTGGGAGCGGTCGCCGGTGCTCTCGTCAGACGAGTCGCCGACCGGCACCCAGATCCGGGTGCCCTTGGTGTCGTAGCCGAACAGCCGGCGGACGGCGCGGGCGAAGTTCCCGGCATCGGCGACACGCTGGAAGCCGATGACATCGGCGCCGAGCAGGCCGGAAATGATCTGCTGCCGCCACGGCAGCTGCGAGAAGATGCCGTACGCGGGGAACGGGATGTGGTTGAAGAAGCCGATGGTGAGGTCGGGGCGTGCCTCACGGAGCATCCCGGGCACGAGCTGGAGCTGGTAGTCGTGCACCCAGACGGTGGCGCCGAAGTCCGAGATCCTCGCTGCCGTATCTGCGAATCGACGGTTGACGGCCACGTACGCCTCCCACCATTCCCGGTGGTAGCCGGGCTGCGCGATGACGTCGTGGTAGAGCGGCCAGAGGGTGTCGTTCGAGAAACCCTCGTAGTAGTTCTCGATCTCTTCGGTGTTGAGCGCGATCGGCACCATGCGGATGCCCTCGTGCTCGAACGGATCCAGGTGCACGTCCGGTGCTCCCGGCCAGCCGACCCATGCGCCGTCCGACGCCTTCATCAGGGGCTCGAGCGCCGCCACGAGTCCGCCGGGCGACATCCGCCATCCGGAGCTCCCGTCCGGGCCAGTGACGCTGTCGACCGGGAGCCGGTTGGCGACGACGACGAAGTCGTATGTCTCGTCTGCGCTGGATGTCGTCTCGATGATGTGTTTCCCCCTCGGCCCCTGTTCGGACACCGCCTGTCGGCGACTGTCCGGTGGCCTCACAGGTTACCAGTGGTTGCAGAATGGACACCCCGTGTTCAGGCGCAGATCCTAGGCTAATGGCGTGATCAGGATCGGAATGAGCACATCGTGCGTGTACCCGCTCGGAACGGAGCGGGCGTTCGAGTTCGCCGAGGAGGCCGGCTACGACGGCGTCGAGGTGATGGTCACGAACGACGACGTCACCCAGGAAGCGAGCGCATTGAAAGCGCTGAGTGAGGCCTACCGGATGCCTATCCTCTCGATCCATGCACCGGTTCTGCTTCTCACCCACTTCGTCTGGGGAACGGATCCCCTGGTGAAGCTGCAGAAGTCGGCTGAGCTGGCGAGGGATGTCGGGGCGGACACCGTCGTCGTCCATCCGCCGTTCCGCTGGCAGAAGGAGTACGCGGACGGCTTCCTCGACCACGTCCGCACGATCCGGCAAGACTCTGGCGTCCGGATCGCCGTCGAGAACATGTTCCCCTGGCAGGTCCGCGGGCGCACCATGAAGGCGTACTCCCCCGGCTGGGATGCCGTCGAACTCGACTGCGACGACGTCACCCTCGACTTCTCGCACGCGGCCCTGTCCGGCCAGGATGCTTTCGACCTGGCCACGAGGCTCGGCCCCAGGCTCCGCCACGTGCACCTGTGCGACGGTTCCGGTTCGATCGATGAGGGCCGGGTCTTCGACGAGCACAGCCTCCCAGGGCACGGCACCCAGCCGGTTGCCCGCGTTCTGGAACTCCTCGGCGCTTCCGGCTGGAGCGGTTCGGTCGTCGCTGAGGTGAACATCCGCAAGGCGAAGTCGGACATCGAGCGCCATCTCGCACTGCACGAGACCCTCGAGTTCGCCCGCAGGCACCTCGGGCACCACCGCCCGGGGCCGGATCATCTCCGCGCGTTCCGCCGCCGTTCTCTCGACGCATTGCTCGGGCGCTGACGCGTCGACCGTGACTCCTCCGGCGAATGCCGATAGCGTTGAGAACCTTGGAGGTGCACCCAGATGCGCAAATACATCCTGAACTTCACGGTCATCAGTGCCTTTTTCGGCGCCGTCACCCTGATCCGGACAAGCAAGTCGGCCCCGCGTGACTGGCGGCTGGCGCTTCTGTGGCTCGGCTGGCTCGTCACCGTGGCGAACGCGTTCGCCCAGGTATCGGAGCGGGCCGACCAGGACAAGGTCGAGGCGGAGGGCGGCGAGAGCAAACTGAAGCGCAGGGCAGCCGGAAAAGTTTGATCGACCGCGCGGCCGGAAATACCCTCCACTCAGGAGGTTTCCCGCCGTGATCCGGCGTGTCAACGCCCCGTTTCATGGCCACTCGGCGACACTGTAGACATCACCACAGTCAGTAGCAGGGAGCACCGGACATGTTTGGTCGCCGTCGTCACCGCGCACCGGTCATCGTCGCCCCTCCGGCGCCGGTCCCGATCCCGGGTGTAGAACTCTCCGAAGAGCAACTCTTCGAGAAGATCCGCAGCCGACTCGACCAGCATCTGGGAGCCGGTGGAGACTGGACGCTCGTCCGCCGCAGCGACTCAGACACCGACACGTTCTTCCACGAAATGGCTGCGTTCTCGCTGGCCCGTGAGATCACGTCCGCCATCGTCGCGACCCCGGTCGCTGCGCCCGCCGAGCAGGCCGCAGCCACTGCCGCCGACGTCGTGCCGACCATCACCGTCCAGACCGTCCCGTCAGCGGCATCCGGTCTCACCGACCTCGACTCGGCCTTCAGCGGCGCGCCGGCGGTTGCAGAGCCCGCTCAGGCAGAGGACCGCGAGGTCCTCGAGCACGTGATGTTCGAGCTGAACACCGTGGCTGTCTGGGCGGACCCGCAGCGCCACGACCCGTCGCACGTGGACGCCGGGATGGTCACGCCATCCGGATCCTTCAGAAGGCGCTGGAACGGCACTCGCGCGTCCTGAGCGCGCCTGTCGGTCGACCTCAGGCCTCGGCCGCCTTCGCGGCGACCAATGCCCGTCGTCTGCGGCGGATGACGAACATCGGCCAGCCGATGACCAGAGCAACGAGTCCGAGCGCTGACGGATCGTGACGCCCCAGTGCGTGGCGGCGATCCCACGCACGCCTGAGCGCTCCTCCCCTGCTGCGTCGCGCCGGCCTACGGACGACCAGTCTGCGGTTATCGCGATCGGCCATCAGGTCGGAGAGCCGGCCCTGGAACGTGTTGTCCTCGACGGCGTGGAAGTAGTTCTGCGCCAGCCAGCCCGGTTCGAGCTGCGGGAATCGCAGGTTCAGAAGGTCGTCGGACGGCGCGAGTAGCCCGCTTCCCACGAAGACCTCGGTGATCGTCTCCGCTCCGACCCCGAAGTCGTCCAGCAGGATACTCGGCACCCCGAGGGCTGCCGCTTCGAGGACGGCGGTGGAACTCACCGACGCGAAACCGGCGGCGCGGCGCAGGTGGCCACGCATCGGCCCGGCCTCGACGATGAGATTCGGTGGAGCGTCCGCCGGCAGCAGGTCAGGAAGCGGATACGACTCGGCATGGGTCTGCTCCTCGCCCAGGAGTGCGCGGACCTTGAGAACGACTCGCAGGTCGGGGTGCCTGTGCGCCAGCTCGCACAGTTGCCCGACCAGCCGTAGGCGGTCTGGACGCTCGCGAGGAACGATGGCCTGCGCGGCGAAGATGATGCTGTCCCTGGGGCGATCGGGCTTCGGCGCTGAGCTCGCGGCCCTGGCAAACGGAAGCGTAGCGAGCACGAACTCGACCGGAGTGTCGTGTTCCCGAGCGAGTTCGTCGTATGCGGCCACCTCGCGATGGCTGTGCAGCACGAACAGGTCTGCCTGTGCCCTGTAGAAGATGCCCTTCCACTTGGCAGGGATCGAGATCCCCGGGAGTCCGCTCACGAGCACTGGGCGCTCGGGGCCCCTGCGGGCCAGGGCATGGAGGATGACCTCGGCGACCGGCCCCCTGCACGCGACCAGCACGGCATCCGCACGCGAGACCTCGGAGTCGGCGAGAAGCTCGGCGACCGTGAGGAAGCGGGTTCCGCCCTTCCCGAACCGCGTGTGGGCAACGGCATCCGCCACCTGCCGCGGGCTCGCGGTGAGCGCGCTCGCGACGACGACGAGTGTCAGTTCCCAGTCGTCAGGCAACGAGTCGAGAAGGCTCGCTCCCCATTTGACGAACGAATCCGAATCGGCGATGCCGACGACACGCCGTCCCACCTACGCGCTGACGCGGCGGAGCTTGGCCAGCGGTGCGAGCTCACCCGGGTACACGCGTTTCACCCCGTCGCCGAGTGCCTCCTCGAGCACACGGATGTCCCGGACGAGAGTGGCGAAACCGTGCGGTTCGAGCGAGGCCGCGTGGTCGGAGCCCCACATCGCCCTGTCCAGGGTGATGTGCCTCTCAACGACGCAGGCCCCGAGGGCAACAGCGGCGATGGAGATCTGCAGGCCGCGTTCGTGCCCCGAGTATCCGATTGGGATGCCGGGGAACCGGTCGGCGAGGGTGGGGATCATCCGAAGGTTCGCTTCCTCAGGCGGGAGCGGGTACGTCGACGTCGCGTGGAGGATCGAGAGGCGCTCCGGATCGAACAGGGACACGGCCCTGTCCACCTGGTCGAGTGTCGACATCCCCGTAGACAGGATCACGGGCCTGCCGGTCTCTCCGATGCGACGGAGCAGCCCTTCGTCCGTGACGGATGCCGATGCCACCTTGTATGCGGCGACGTTCAGGTCCTCGAGGAAATCGACACTGGGTTCGTCCCACGGGGAGGCGAACCAGTCCAGGCCGCGGAGGGTGGCGTGGTCGCCGATCTCGATGTACTGCTCCCGGTCGAACTCCACCCGGTAACGGTAGTCGAGGTAGGTCATCTCACCCCACGGTGTGCTCCGCAGGACGCTCTTCATGTGTTCGGGGGTCGAGATCGCCGGTGTCCGTTTCTGGAATTTCACCGCCTGCGCTCCCGCGTCTGCGGCCACGTCGATGAGTTCCTTCGCCAGGGCGACGTCTCCGTTGTGGTTCAGCCCGATTTCACCGATCACATAGACAGGGTGGCCGGGGCCGACGGTGTGGGTTCCAATGGTCAGCGTCATGGCTGCGTCCTTTCGGTGAGTACGAGATCGGCGAGTTCGCGGACGGCGCCGTCACCGCCGCCGCGGGAGAGAATCAGGCGTGCGGCCGGGATGACGTCCCGGTGTGCGTCTGCCACCACGACGGGCCAGCCGACGAGACGCAGGCATTCGAGGTCGTTGACGTCGTTGCCGAGGTAGGCGATCCGGGTCAGCGGAATGCCCTTGCTCGACGCCCAGCCGCGCAGGGCGGACGCCTTGTCTTCCACGCCGTCGCGCACATCGACCGTGAGCTTCGCTGCGCGGGCGGCGACGACCGGGTTGGTCTCTGTGGACAGGATGAGAACGGGCACGCCTGCGGCTTTGAGGAGCGAGACACCGAGCCCGTCACCGCGATGCGCTGCGATCGATTCGGTGCCGTCCTGAGCGACGTGGACTCGGTTGTCGGTGTGCACACCGTCGAAATCCGTGACGACGGCATCCACATCGATACGACGCCCAGTACGGCCTTCAGCGGAAAGCACAGCGGACGCGAGGTCGGCTTCCGTGTCGATCTCAAGAGCTGATGACGGTGAGACGATGCCCATGCCGATCCGGCCGAAGAACCGGTGGCCGGACCGTTTGAAGCCCTCAGTCCTGAGCACGTAGAACCCGCCCGTTTCCAGGAACTGGGGATCACGGTCCTGCCTGCGCGGGCGGGTCGACGCGTCGTGGTTGACGGCAGCCGCCCCGGTCGGGCTCTCCCGCCAGAGGAACGCATGCGATTCGGCGGCGGAAAAGACGACGTCGCACTCGCCGAGCGTGACCCGTTCGATGGCGTCATCGAGGTCGTCAGGCTCGAGAAACGGCGACGTCGCCTGGATGAACACGAGGATGTCAGCGTGGATGCCGTCGTTCTCCAGTTCCTGGAGCGCGTGGAGCAGCGCGCTCTCGCTCGACGCCTCATCGGTGGCGAGCTCGGCGGGTCGTTCGATGACATGCGCGCCGTATGCGGCCGCGACCTCAGCGATCTCCGGAGCGTCCGTCGACACGAACACCGAGTCGATGAGCGTGGCCGACCGGGCAGAAGCGATCGCGCGGCCGATCAGCGGCACGCCGCCGACCCGCCTGATGTTCTTGCCGGGGACGCCCCGGGAACCACCGCGCGCGGGGATGACGGCGACGACCGTGGTCCTGGGTCTTGAGCTCATTTCCTCAGGCTAGGAAGGCTCTCCCCCGCAAAGATGGCCGCGCCCTGACGATCGGGTGAACGATCGGCGACGGATCGGGGCGCACCGTTCGGCTACACCGCCTCGCCGATCGGCTTCCAGCCGTCCGGGCCGGTCGACCCGGCGGGATACTCCTCGAGCGGCACCTCGCCCGAGCGCCAGGCGGCGAGTACGGATTCCACGATCCGCCAGCATTCCTCTGCGGTGTCTCCGCGAACGGACAGAGAGGGGTCGTCGTCGAGGATCCCCTCGAGGACCTCACCGTATGCGTTCAGCTGGCCCGGGCCGAAGTCAGCGGCGAACGTCATCCGCTCCAGTTCGTGTGGGTCGTCCGGTCCGTTGATATTGATCGACAGCGACATCTCGTCTGGGGCGAGGAACAGCCGGAGCACGGTGGGCTCTGTGCTCCCGCGGAATCCCGCCGGGACCTGGTTGGCCGGTTTGAACGTGACGACGATCTCGCGACGCCGCTCCCCGAGCCCTTTGCCCGACCGCAACGTGAACGGAACTCCAGCCCATCTCCATGTGGCGACGTGGAAGGTGACTTCGGCGAGTGTCTCGGTCTCGAGGGCCGGGTCCACTCCCTTCTCGTCGGCGTAGGACGGATAGACCCGGTCGTCGACCGTCCCTGCGGTGTAGCGGGCACGCCGCCCTGCGCCGATCGGGTCATCGTCCCACGGACGTGTCGCGCGCAGCACGAGTCCCTTGGCGTCGCGGAGATCGGCGGCATCCAGTGACGCCGGCGGCTCCATCGCGAACACGGCCAGCACCTGCAGCAGGTGGCTCTGGATCATGTCGATGAGCGCACCGGCTTTGTCGTAATAGCCGGCGCGTCCCTCGAGTCCCAGTTGCTCGTCGTAGACGATGTCGACACGTTCGATGTGCTCGGCGTTCCAGAGGGGCTCGAAGATGCGGTTGGCGAATCGTAGTCCGAGCAAGTTGAACACGGTGGCCCGGCCGAGGAAGTGATCGACCCTGTGGATCTGTTCTTCAGGAACCAGGCGCGCCAGCAGCCGGTTCAGCGCAGCGGCACTGTCACGATCGGTGCCGAAGGGCTTCTCCAGCGCCAGTAGAGTGCCTTCGGGAAGCCGGACCTCCAGCAGCGCCGCGCACGCCTTGACCGTGACGGCAGGGGGCAGGGCGAAGTAGAGGACCGGGTTGCCCTCGGATTCCGCGAGGAGCGGCTCGAGGGCGGACGGATCCGTGACGTCGGCGTGACGGAACACCGTGTCCCCGAGGAGCGCGTCGACAGCGGGTCCTGCCCCGTCGACCGTCGCGAACGATGCCCTGACGATCTCGCGCCAGGCGGCATCCGTCAGCTCGTCGACGCCGACTCCGACGAGGTGAACCCGCCGATCCGGCTGGTGGGTCAGGAGCTGGCCGAGGGCAGGGAGGAGGAGCCGCGAGGAGAGGTCTCCTCCCCCTCCGAGCAGGAACAGGGTCGTCGAGGGCTGCGTCATGGTCCGACCATACGCCAGTGGCGCGCCCTGCACCGTTGTGCTCGCCTCAGGTGTACATCAGCGACCCGGGTGTGGTGAGGAGCTGCCCCGACTCGAGCCAGGTCTTCAGTCCGGACAGGATCATCGGCCAGCCCCCGTAGAGCTGATCGTTGGCGCCTTCCCGCAACTGGTCGTGCGTGACCGTGAGACGGCAGGAGTCCTCGACCTGCTCGATCTCCCACGTCACACGCGATGTGCCCTCGCTCTTCACATCGTCGCCCCAGAGAGCGACCATGCTCTGAACCAGGCGCATGGGAGGGTCGAACTCGAGGATCTCGCCCTCCCCAAGCGGCGCAGACGCGTTCCCGTTCGTCATCTCGTAGTGCGATCCGGGCGCCCAGTCAGTGACGATGCGGTTGCCGAACTGATACTTGCTCCGGATGTCGTTGTCGACGATCGCCTCCCAGAGGCGGTCGGGGGTCGTCTTGATGTAGATCTCGAAAATCTTCTCCATGGTCTCTTCCAGTTCGCTTTTCAGGCCGCTGAGTCCAGCGGTCCAGTTCTCTGCGTATTTGCTCACCCAACGGTCGTGGACGAGCTGAATGGGCACGGCGTTCAGGAAGTGAAGTTTCTCCCGCCCGTCGCGCCTCGTCACAACGAGTCCGGCTTCCTCGAGCTGTTTGAGGTGCTTCATCACACCGAATCTGGTGATGTCGAATCGAGCCTCGAGCGCGCCCAGGGTCTGGCCGTCCTCACGGAAGAGCTCGTCGAGCAACGCACGCCGAGTCGGGTCGGCCAGCGCCTTGAAGATCTCATCCATGGATCGAGGTTATGTGACCATTTGGTCACATGTCAAGGGTGGTGATGAATCCGGTCGGCTCTGGTTACTGCAACGCGGAGGTGAGACGCGCCACCCCGTCGAGGAACGTGGCCGACGCCGGTTCCTTCTGCCATTCCTCCAGGGTGAGCTGCCGACCGGCGTCGCGGTAGCCCTGCTCGACGGCACGCATCTGGGAGACGAACGACGCGCCGCGCACCAGGAGCGACCCCTCCGAGTTGAGGGCGAACGAACGGATGTCCATGTTGCTCGAGCCGATCACGGCGACGTCATCGTCGACCGACAGGTGCTTCGAGTGCAGGATGTACGGGCCCGGGTACAGCCAGATCCCGACGCCTGCACGGAGGAGACTGCCGTAGTAGGAACGCTGGGCGTGCCACACCGAACCCTGGTCGCCGATCTCCGAGACGAAGAGCTGCACGTCCAGCCCGCGCTGGCACGCCGAGGTGATCGCGTACATCATCGCCTCATCCGGCACGAAGTACGGGCTCGTGATGATCACCTTGCGCTGCGCGGACGTCACCAGCGTGAGGAACAGCCTGAGGTTGTTCTCGCCGTCATAGCCCGGCCCGCTCGGCACCACCTGGCAGACCAGGGCATCCGTCGACGTGTCTGCGGGCACGTCGACGGCGGCGAGGTGGTCGTCGTCGCCGAGCAGTTCATCGGTTTCGAGGTACCAGTCGGAACGGAAGACGGCGTTGATGGCGGCGACCACAGGGCCGGAGACTCTCGTCATCAGTTCCTGCCACTGCAGGCCACGCTTCAGGTTCTTCGGCGAGTTGTAGCTGCGATCGATCAGGTTCTGCGAGCCCATGAAGCCCACCAGTCCGTCGACGACGACGAGTTTGCGGTGATTGCGCAGGTCCGGTCGCTGGTACTGCCCCTTGAGCGGCCGGACCGGAAGCATGTAGCTCCAGGTCACGCCGATGCGGTCGAGTTCGGCGAACGTCTCGTCATTTCCTGCGACCCGCCTAGACGCGACGTAGTCCGCCAGCAGGCGCACCCTGACACCCCGTTGGACGGCGCGTTCGAGGGCTGCGAAGAAGCCCGTCGTCGTCGAGTCGAACGACACGATGTAGAACTCCACGTGCACGAAGCGGGTTGCGGTGTCGATCTCGGCGGACATGGCGTCGATCGACCCCTGATAGTCCCCGAGAAGTGTTGCTGTGTTGCCGCCGAGCGGAGGCAGTGCCCCGAGTTCCTCGTTCTGTGTCGTGAGAGTGGTGAACCACTCGGGCCACGTATGGCGGTCAGGAGCAAGATCGACGCCCTCGGCCTTCGCCCGGATGATGCCGTCGATCTCCCTCTGCTTGTCGCGGCGCGCTTTGGGCAGTTTGGAATTGCCGATCAGCAGGAAGAAGAGGATCCCGATGAACGGGATCA
The DNA here is from genome assembly GCF_056713165.1 of Mycetocola sp. Y171. Classification (NCBI taxonomy): domain Bacteria; kingdom Bacillati; phylum Actinomycetota; class Actinomycetes; order Micrococcales; family Microbacteriaceae; genus Mycetocola; species Mycetocola sp. Y171. Next base: position 392,104 of record NZ_JBWYGX010000002.1, on the reverse strand, counting down.
GGAAGATCGCGAGCAGCCAGGCCATCGCCGCCGTCGGCTTGCGCTCTCTGGGCACGATGATGAGCGCCGCCACCCGGATGGCGAAGTCAGCGAGCACGAGAATGCCGCCGAGAATGGCGGCCCACTGCCCGTTCACCGACGGACCCCGGACACTGACTGATCGCCCATCTGATCGCTCCCTGTGATCCTCGCCCGGCACGGCTCGCCTGCGCCGATGTCGGCACACTAGTCCCGGGCCGGATCCTGTGGATCACACGGATGGGGTGAGGGTCGGGCCGACGCCTGACCCGCGCCTCAGAGACCCTCGCGGCGTCCCTTGACGAAGTAGGCGATCGGGCCGATCCAGTTCACCGCGATGATCACGGTCCACATGCCCTTCGGACCATTGACTTGATCGGCGGGACGGGTGGCGAGATCCCTCCACGCGACTGCGGCCAGCGCGAGCTGCACCGTCCCGATCACGAGGACGACAGCCTTCCGTCCGGTGCTCATCTCGGTCCACTTCAGCTGCTTCGACTTCGAGTTCTTCGTCACGATCGATGCTCCTGTTCTCGGGAATGCGGTGTGTCGTCTCCCAGACTCCCGGCATCCGCCCCGTGGCACAACCGGTCGAACCATCTTCGGCCGAGTCCAGCGCTCGAACGGCATGAAAAAGCCCCGGTCGAGTCTACGACCGGGGCTGGATGGTGCACCCCCCGAGACTTGAACTCGGAACCCACTGATTAAGAGTCAGTTGCTCTGCCGATTGAGCTAGAGGTGCGTTTTCGACCCACCGACTGCGCGGTGAACCGTGGAAAACCTTAGCATGCGATCCCTGTCGTTCGCCAATCGAGCGGGGCTCGCGACGAGGACCCGTCGATACCCGCAGCACTATCGTGGGAGCATGACTGCGCCTCTCCCCTCCCTTGCCGACGATCTCGACCTGGCCCGCCGACTGGCTGACGTCGCTGACGCGATCTCGTTCGACCGGTTCCGCTCAGCGACCCTGGAGATTTCAACGAAACCGGATGCCACGCACGTGACGGATGCGGACCTGGCGGTGGAGCGCGCACTGCGCGACGTCCTGGCCGCCGAACGCCCTGACGACGGCATTCTCGGCGAGGAATACGGCACGGAGGGTTCGACGGAACGCCAGTGGATCCTCGACCCGATCGACGGCACCGCGAACTTCCTCAGGGGCGTTCCCAACTGGGCGACGCTCATCAGCCTCGCCGTCGACGGCACTCCTGTCGTCGGGGTCGCGAGCGCACCGGCGTTCCGCAAGCGGTGGTGGGCCGCTGAGGGTTCCGGCGCATGGCTCGCCGAGGACGGTCAGGAGCCCAGGCGCCTGCACGTCTCCGGCGTCGAGAAACTGGAGGATGCATCGCTCAGCTTCCAGAGCATCGCGCAGTGGGATGAGGCCGGTTACCTCGACCAGCTGATCGGCCTGTCCCGGTCGGTCTGGCGAGACCGCGCCTTCGGCGACATGTGGTCGTACGGGATGCTCGCGGAAGGACTCATCGACATCGTCGGCGAGTTCGACGTGAAGGAGTACGACATCGCTCCTTTCGTGATCCTCGTCCGCGAGGCCGGCGGCCGGTTCACGTCGATCGACGGTCGCGACACGATCGCGGGCCGCAGTTCCCTCGCGAGCAATGGCATCCTGCACGACCAGGTGCTTAGCACCATTGGCCACGGTCCCGCCATCCTCGCTCAGGACAGCTAGATTCCCCGTCGTTCCCTCTACGCTTTCGGTATGAGCGCGCGAACCAGGGAACCCGTCTACACGACCGCCATCGCAGCGGGACGGCTGCTCTTCGGTGGCCTCCGGCTGAAGCCCGTCGTCACCGGAGCCGAGCACCTTCCCGCAACGGGCGGCGCCGTGCTGGCCATCACACACTTCGGATACATGGACTTCGCTCTGACCGAATGGATGGTCTGGCATCGCAATCGGCGGCGCATCCGCTTCCTCGCCAAGAAGGGTGCGTTCGACAAGCCGGTTGTCGGCTGGCTCCTGCGTGGGATGCGGCACATCTCCGTCGACATGAAATCAGGGGCCGCGGCATATTCGCAAGCCATCGCGGCACTCGAGTCCGGCGAGATGCTCGGTGTCTTCCCCGAGGCAGGCGTCAACACATCCTTCACCGTGCGCGAACTGAAGACCGGAACGATCAGGATGGCCGCCGAAGCCGGGGTGCCGGTCATTCCCATCGCGGTCTGGGGCGGCCACCGTCTGCTCACCAAGGGACACAAGCCATCGCTCAGCGAAGCGCACGGTGTCCCGATCCGATTCGCCGTCGGGTCGCCGCTCGCCGTCGATGCGTCAGGCGACGTCCGAGAGTTGACGGACACCTTGCGCCGAACCATGCAGGCACTGCTCGATGAGGCTCAGTCGAGCTACCCGGACGATGGTGCCGGCGCATGGTGGCAGCCCGCCCACCTCGGCGGAACCGCTCCGACACCGGAGGAGGCCGCAGTGGTCGAAGCCGAGCGTCAGCGACGCAAGGCCGCCGAGGCCGAATCCAGGTGAGCGGCGTGCGACGTCTGCGCACGGTGATGCTCTGGGTTCTCGCCGTCGTGCTGCTCCTCGTCGTGATCGGCCTGGTCTGGGCGCACTCGGTCATGGCCGGCGATCGTGACGCCGCCCTCGAGGCCTGGCGGAACGACGCGATCGCGATCACGTCGACCGATGCGGCGATCGTGATGGAACCGAGCGACAACGCGTCGGCGACCGGCCTGGTCTTCGTGCCAGGCGCGAAGGTCGACCCGTACGCCTATATGTACAAGCTCTCAGGAATCGTCGAAGACGGAGCGACCGTCGTCATCACCAAACCGACCCTGAACCTCGCCATCGCCGACCTGCGCCCGCTCGATGCGTTCACGTCGGCAGCCCCAGGTGTCGAGCGCTGGTTCGTGGGCGGCCACTCCCTCGGCGGAGTGAAAGCCTGCCAGTACGCTGAGGGCGGCGACACCGCCGGCGTCGTGCTTTTCGGCAGCTACTGCTCGTCCGACCTGTCGGGAAGTGGACTGCCAGTGTTGAGTTTCGTCGGCGAGAACGACGGCCTCAGCACCCCCGAGAAGGTCGAAGGCGCGGCAGGCAACCTGCCCGACGACGCCGTCACCATCGACATCCCCGGCGCGAACCATGCGGACTTCGGTGACTACGGCGTCCAGCCGGGCGACGGCGAATCCACCGCAGACGATTCGGACGTCCGGCAGCTCATCGCAGACGAGTTCCGCGCGTGGGCCGACTCCCCCACCGACTGACGAAGATCAGGCGGGCTGGGGTGACCGCAGGAGACCGGGCAGGGCGTCGACGAGTGGCGCCAGCTCCGGGAGCGCGGATGCCTCGCTGAGCGCGCGTTCCAGCGCCTCGTTGTAGACGGGTCGGGCCTGTGAGAGCAGGTAGGCGCCCGGGGGCGTGAGCTCGGTATAGATTCCACGCCGGTCGTCGGCGCAGAGGATGCGGGTGAGCAGGTTCCGGTCTTCGAGCCGGTTCACGAGCCGAGTCGTCGCACTCGGGCTGAGCGCGGTCGCGCGGGCCAGTTGCTGCATCCGCATGTGCCAGCCCTGCTGGCGGCTGAGCGCGTCGAGCACGGTGTACTCCACGGCCGACAGTGACACTGCCGACTGCAACGCGCGTTCGAGTTCGGCCTCGACGAGACCGTGCAGCGCAGCGAGCGTTCGCCATCCCTGCGTCCGCACCTCTACGGCATCGTCTTCGATACTCATGGACCCTCCATCGATTCGCTCCGACCTGCAACACAATTAGTTGCTTGCGCTGGTTAGTTGCGTATGCAATGATTTATCCCGCGCCTGCAAATAACAGCGTACGCGTCATTCAAGCGTAAGTACAGATCGGGAGACACATCCTCATGCCCATCGGCCTCATCGCCCTCGCCATCGGCGGATTCGGGATCGGACTCACGGAGTTCGTCATCATGGGGCTTTTGCCCGACGTGGCACGAGACTTCCAGGTCACCGAAGCGGCGGCTGGCTGGCTGATCACTGGCTACGCGCTCAGCGTGGTCGTCGGCGCGCTTTTCCTCACCGCCGCCGTGACCCGCTTCCCCCGCAAACACGTGCTCGTCGGCCTGATGGTCCTGTTCATCGCCGGGAACCTGCTCTCGGCCCTCGCCTCCGACTACCCGAGCATGATGATCGGGCGGATCGTCGCGGCCCTCTGCCACGGGGCCTTCTTCGGAATCGGATCGGTCGTCGCGGCGAGCATGGTCGAGAAGAACAAGCAGGCGGGCGCCATCGCGATCATGTTCACCGGCCTGACCGCCGCGAATGTGCTCGGCGTCCCGTTCGGCACGTTCCTCGGGCAGACCTTCGGCTGGCGTTCGACGTTCTGGGCCATCACCGCCATCGGGATCGTCGCCCTCATCGGTCTGGTGACCCTCGTTCCGAACGTTCGCTCCCATGGATCGACAAGCCTCAGGAGTGAACTGGGCGCATTCCGGTCCGGCCAGGTGTGGCTGTCGATCCTCGTCACCGTCTTCGGGTTCGGCGGTATGTTCGGCGCGTTCACCTACATCGCGTTCACGCTCACCGAGGTGAGCGGGTTCCCCGCCGGCGCCGTGCCGTGGCTTCTCGTCCTGTTCGGAGTCGGGCTCTTCCTCGGGAACGTGCTCGGCGGCAAGGCCGCTGACCGTGCCGTGGACCGGACACTCATCGTCATCCTCGCGGGCCTGGTCGTCGTCCTCGCGGTCTTCGCGCTGACGGCGCAGAACCCGGTGGTCACCATCGTGTCGCTGCTGTTCATGGGCGGATTCGGCTTCGCGACGGTTCCCGGGCTGCAGATGCGGGTCATGCGGTACGCCAGCAACGCACCGACCCTCGCCTCGAGCGCCAACATCGGGGCGTTCAACCTCGGGAATGCTCTCGGCGCCTGGCTGGGTGGACTGACGATCTCTGCCGGCCTCGGCTACACGTCGTCGATCTGGGCAGGGACGGCGCTCACCGTCGTCGCACTCCTCGTGATGATCGTCGCGGCGGTGACGGCGAAACGCACGACGTCACGCACCTCAGAGACGTTCGCGCCGCCGGTCCTGCAGCACTGACATCTTTCGGCGTCGCTCCGCGAGAGTCAGCGTGGGGCGGATGCCAGCCGGCCCGGCCCGAACGGCAGCAGCGGAGGCACGTACACGAGCGGAGCAGGAGACCCGGCTGCGATGGTGATCTCGGCCGCGCCGAACCGCCACAGCCGGTTGAACAGGAACACGGTCACCTCTGTGGGACCATCCGCCGAGACCTGCCAGGTGCCAGTCCCCCACTGGGCGGGCTGGCCGCGGCCGTTGAACACGACGGTTGGCTTGGGGAACCAGCCGATGCGGGGTTTTCGCAGGGTGAGCTCGAGCCGTTCGCAGTCCGCCATGGTCCCAGCTAACCACGGATCGCCGGAAGCGCCGGCACGCAAAAAGGCCGCCCAGTGGGCGGCCTTTCGGCGTTCAACATCGCGTGACGGCAACAGATGGTGGAGATGCGGGGAATTGAACCCCGGTCCACTGCTGTGGTCGTGTGCCTTCTACGGGTGTATCCAGTGCAGGCGTTCTACTCGGCTCCGGAATTTGCCACTGGCACCTAATCCGACGAGCCCAGCCCCAGTTTGAGTCCCTCTACGCCCTGAGACGAAACGTAGAAGCAATCTCTCTAAATGGCGCCAGGGTCCGGGTAGAGAGCATTTCCGGCCTGACGGACTTCTTTAGTGCGCTCGCTTAGGCAGCGAGGGCGAAGTCAGTGCGCTTTGAATTGGCACTTATTGTTTTCCAGAGATCGTTAACGAGATAACCCTGGATCCTCGACCCGCTTCTCACAGTTGCGCAGGCAATGTCGAAACCGATCATCCCCATGCACACTCCGTGGAGTGAGTTGCTGTCACGCGCTGTGAAATTGCCAAACCGGATGAACCGGCTTCTTCTGGTGCCTTTCGGCCCAGCTTTTCAGTATACGCGTTCCCGGGGCGCTCTGCCAGAACGGGTGAGGCCGAGCGCTCTGGGCAGCACCGGCCGCGGCCTGTAGTGTCGCTGCATGACTGAGAAATCCGAGGCCGGTGGGGTCGTCATTTCCGTGCGCGGCGTCGCGTTCGCCGAGACAGGCGCAGAACGGGCGACCGTTGGTCTGACCATCGGGTTCGATGGGGCGGAACGAACCGACGTCCGCGCGCGGTCCACCCGCGCGCTGGCCGAGTGCATCGACTCGATCACACGTCTGCACGACAGCGTCGACGGACCTCTCGTCGAGTGGACAAGCGACGACGTGCAGGTCTGGGCCGACCGTCCATGGAGCAACGAAGGCATCCAGCTCCCCCTCGTCCACCACTCCCGCGCCACAGTATCCGCAACCTTCGTCGACGTCGTCCAGCTGAGTCTGTGGCTGGAAGAGACCGCGAACCGCGACGGTGTCACCGTGGGCGGGATCGCCTGGACGGTGACGGACCTCACGCGGCGCGAGCTCGAGGCACGCGCACAACGGGATGCCGTCGCGCACGCGCTCGACAAGGCATCCGTCTACGCGGCGTCGCTCGGTCTCAGCACGGTGGCTCCGCTCGAACTCTCCGAGCCGACGGTCTTCGCCCAGCCGTTCGGGCGCCAGGAGGATGCACGGATGTTCGCGATGGCAGCAGGGGCGCCTGTGGACTTCACCCCGGCTCCGGTCCGCGTGGACGTCGAGGTCCACTTGAGGTGCACGGCACGGGGAGACGCCCCGAGCTGACCCGCGCGGTCAGGCGCGATCGACCAGGGAGGCGTGCAGCAGCTCGAGGTCGTGCATGCTCAGCCCCGAGCGGAGCAGGTATTGGCGAACCGACCCGTACTCCTCGTCGATCTCGTCGAGCACGGCATCGAGCACCTCCGCCGGGCTCCCGCCCATGAGCACGCGAAGTTCCGGTGTCTCGACTCCCCCGTGTTCGACGATGAGCTCGATCATCCCCTCGAGCCATTCGCCGCTGAGGTTCGCCTCCGACCTGGCGTAGTCGTCGACGACGAGCCGTCGGTCCACGCCGACCGCGAGCAGCGCGAGCGCGACGACGATGCCGGTGCGGTCCTTGCCCGCGGTGCAGTGCACGAGAACTCCGGTGCTCGCGTTCGCGATTTCGCGCAGGGCCCGCACGACGACGCCCGCGTGCTGGGTGACGATCTTTGTGTACAGCACAGGGAGGCTCACCGCCGCGCTCCCCTGCGACGCGCCAGACCCCTCGAACACCGGGAGCCGGACCACTGTCACATCCAGCCCGTCGAGATCGTCCGGCATGATCTGGGCCTCGAAGTCGTCCCGCAGGTCGACGACGACCCCGACTCCGAGTTCACGCAGGTGGCGTTTGCCGTCCGGTCCGAGCCGGTACAGGCCGTCTGAGCGGAGCAACCGTCCGGATCTCACGTGGCCGTCCACCGCCGGGAACCCGCCGACGTCGCGCAGGTTGTACGTGCCGTTCACGGCGATCCGGCGTGAAGTCGTCATTCGCCCAGGTGGTTCTTCGCAGAGATCGCCCGCGCAGCTTCACGGGTCGCTTCGCGCTCGCGCAGCGTCTGGCGCTTGTCGTACTCGCGCTTGCCCTTGGCGATGGCGATCTCGACCTTCGCCTTGCCGTCGCTGAAGTACAGCTGCAGCGGGATGATCGTGTACCCGCCAGGAGCGACCTTGTGACTGATCTTGAGGATCTGGGCCTTGTGCAGCAGCAGCTTGCGCTTGCGCCTCGGCGGGTGGTTGTTCCAGTTGCCGCCGGAGTACTCAGGGATGTGCACGGCATCGAGCCAGGCTTCCCCACCCTCGATGAACGCGTACCCGTCGACGAGAGATGCCCGGCCGGCGCGCAGCGACTTCACCTCGGTTCCTGTGAGGACGAGACCCGCCTCAAAGGTGTCTTCAATCAGGTAGTCGTGGCGCGCTTTGCGATTGGTGGCCACGACATTTTGACCACGTTCTCTGGGCACGGTTCACTCCGACAGTCGATGCGCGGCGGGGTGCCGCTGGATGCTTGCCGCACCGGTCGCGCGACAGCCCATCAGTCTAACAACACGAAGGATGCCGGTTGGCCGGTCCCGGCTAGATCTTCAGGTACCGCTTGATCGCGAAGTTGGCCGACAGCGCCGCGAGCACCATCCCGAGGAGGATGAGGAGCGGAACGACCACGAAGGCGTCGGAGACGTCGACGAAGCTGACGAACGGCATCCGCGGGGCGAGGTAACCGGCGATGAAGTAGTGCACGATCCCGACGACGGCCGCGCCGGCGAGGACCGAGCCGATCACCGCCGAGAACACGCCCTCAAGGATGAACGGTGTCTGGATGAACCGGTTCGACGCACCGACGAGGCGCATGATCCCGATCTCCTTGCGTCTCGAGTACGCGGACAGCCTGATCGTCGTAGCGATGAGCAGCACGGCGGCGACGAGCATCAGCCCGGCAATGCCGATGGCCGTGTAACTGGCCACGTTGAGCACCTGGAAGATGGCGTCGAGGTATTGGCGCTGGTCCGTCACCTCTTCCACGCCTGCGGTGCTGGAGAACGCTTCGACGAGGACCTCGGACTGGGACGGGTCGTTGAGGTTGACCCAGTAGGTCTCGTTGAGCTGCTCGGGGACGACGAGGGCAGCGAGTTCGTTGCCCTCGAACTGTTCCTGGAAGTTCTCGTAGGCGAGCTGGTGGTCCTCGAAGTAGAACTCATCGATGAACGGCGCCAGGGTCTCCCCCTCGAGTTGCGCGGTGATGCTGGCCTTCTGGTCGTCGGATGCCGCTCCGCCGGTACACGTCTCGGCCGGCGAATCAGCGGTGCAGAGATAGATCGCCACCTGCGCGCGGTCGTACCAGTAGTTCTTCATCTGGCCGATCTGCATCTGCAGCAGGACGGCCGTGCCGACGAAGGTCAGCGAGATGAAGGTCACGAGGATGACAGAGATCACCATGGACACGTTGCGACGAAGGCCGGTGCTGGCCTCCTGCCAGATCAGTGAGAGCCTCATTTGACGGGCCCCACACTCTGCTCGTCGTCACTGTCCGGTTTGTCGGCGGCCCGCAATCCGAGTCGCTCAGCGAGCGACAGGTGGTCGGTGACGGCGCTGAGGTCGTCGGCGTCCGACCGAGGGAGGTTGATCGCCCCGGTCGCTGCGGCCGGGGTCACCCGGTCGGTCTCACCGGTGTCGCCGTGGGCATGCAGGGTCCTGCGCTGTGCTGGCGTGGTCTCGGGTGCTGGGGTGTTGATGAGAATCCGGTGTGCCTCTGTCTCGGCGTCGGCCTGGGCGGTCGCTTCTGCGACCTCCTGGCGGGCGGCCTTGGCCGACTGGCCCTTGGCCACGGCGGGCTTGAGTTCAGGAACGATCCCGGTGGTGCCGTATCCGCCTTCGCGCTCATCGCGCACGATCACGCCGTCGACGAGTTCGATCACGCGGCGCTGCATCTTGTCGACGATGCCGGCCTCGTGGGTCGCCATGAGCACGGTCGTTCCTCCGGCGTTGATCCGTTCGAGGATCTGCATGATCCCTGCGCTCGTCGCGGGGTCGAGGTTTCCGGTTGGCTCGTCGGCGAGGAGGATCTGCGGCTTGTTCACCACTGCGCGGGCGATCGCCACACGCTGCTGCTCACCACCGGAGAGTTCGTGGGGCAGGCGGTCGGCCTTGTTCTCCAGTCCGACCATCTTCAGCACGTCGGGCACGGCTTCCTGCACGTAACCGCGTGACTTGCCGATGACCTGGAGGGTGAACGCCACGTTCTCGAAGACCGTCTTGTTCGGCAGCAGGCGGAAGTCCTGGAAGACCACGCCGAGGTTGCGGCGGAAGTAGGGGATCTTCCGGCTGGAGATCGACCCGAGGTCGTTCCCGAGGACGAAGATCGACCCCTTGGACGGCTTCTCCTCCTTAAGGATCAGGCGCAGGCAGCTCGACTTTCCGGAGCCGGACGCACCGACGAGGAAGACGAACTCTCCCCTGGCGATCTCCAGGTCCATCTCGTTGATCGCCGGACGCTTGGTGCCGGAGTATTTCTTCGTGACGTTCTCAAACCGAATCATGACGATTCGAGCCTAGGCAGGCTTCGGCTCAATGCCGACGTGACACGCCTACGCCCTCCGGGTTGCCGGGCTCGCCGGTCAGTCGTCAGTCGGCTGTTTGCGCCAGCGGATCCCTGCGGCGATGAATCCGTCGATGTCACCGTCGAAAACGTTCTGCGGGTTGTTGACCTCGTGGTCGGTGCGCAGGTCCTTGACCATCTGGTACGGCGCGAGAACGTACGAACGCATCTGGTCGCCCCAGCTCGCCGTGATGTTGCCTGCGAGTTCCTTCTTCTTCGCGTTCTCCTGCTCGCGCTGGACGAGGAGGAGCCGCGACTTGAGCACGCGCATGGCTGCTGCGCGGTTCTGGATCTGGCTCTTCTCGTTCTGGCAGCTCACGACGATGCCGGTCGGGAGGTGGGTGATGCGCACGGCGGAGTCCGTCGTGTTGACGGACTGGCCACCGGGGCCGGAGGAACGGAACACGTCGACGCGGATGTCGTTGTCGGGGATGTCGACCTCTTCGGTCTCCGCCATCAGTGGGACCACTTCGACCGCGGCGAAACTCGTCTGGCGCTTGCCGGCCGAGTTGAACGGGCTCATCCGCACCAGGCGGTGGGTTCCGGCCTCGACGCTCAGCGTGCCGAATGCGTACGGCGAGTCGATCTCGAACGTGGCGGACTTGATGCCGGCCTCTTCGGCGTAGCTTGTGTCGAGCACCGTGGCCTTGTACTTGTGCTGTTCGGCCCAGCGCAGGTACATCCGGAACAGCATGTCGGCGAAGTCGGCGGCGTCGACGCCTCCAGCTCCTGCACGGATGGTGACGACGGCGGGCAGCGGGTCGTACTCACCGTTCAGCAGCGTCTGCACCTCGAGGTCGCCGATCTGCTTCTGCAGGTCGAGGAGTTCGGTGCGGGCTTCAGCTGCCGATTCTTCGTCGCCCTCGGCGATGGCCAGGCCGACGAGCACCTCGAGGTCGTCGAGCTGGTTCTCGATGGCCGTGATGCGCGCGAGTTCGGACTGCCGGTGGCTCAGGGCGCTCGTGATCTTCTGCGCCTTGTCGGTGTCATCCCACAGATCGGGCACACCGGCCTGCTCGCTCAGGTCGGCGATCTCGGCCCGGAGCCGGTCGAGTCCGACGACTTCACGGATGTCGGCGAAGGTGGTGCGAATGGCCGCGATCTGGTCGTTCAGGTCTAGATCTAACATGTCGCACCCAGCCTACCTTCCGGCGGCTCTCCCCGGTCGGCCGCCATAGACTCGAATCACCATGACAGACGGCACCCCGGCATTCAGCATCCGCTCCGTGGCCACCGTGGTCTTTCTCCCGACGCTGTTGTTCTCGATCGGTGAGGGCGCGTTGATCCCCCTCATTCCGATCGCCGCAACGAGCCTCGGCGCCAGCCTTGCCATCGCCGGGGTCATCGCCGGGATGCTCATGATCGGCGAGCTCGTCGGCGACATCCCGAGCGGATGGCTGGTCAGCCGGGTCGGTGAGCGTCCCGCCATGATCGGGGCCGCCCTGCTCTCGATCGTTGCCGTCCTCGGGGCCGTCCTCTCCCCCAACGCCTGGCTGCTCGGCGCCTCGATCTTCGTGCTCGGGCTCTCGACAGCCGTGTTCGCGCTGGCCAGGCACGCGTTCATGACGAGCTACGTGCCGCTGCAGTACCGGGCGCGGGCCCTGTCGACTCTCGGTGGCGTGTTCCGCGCCGGTCTGTTCATCGGCCCGCTCATCTCCGTCCCGGTGATCCACTTCACCGGAGGAGCGCAGGGCGCGTTCTGGATCATGGTGGTGTCGTGCCTCGCCGCCGTCCTGATCCTCGTGCTGCTCCCGGATCCGGAGTCCATGTTCGGCTCAGTGGCCCAGGCCCGGCGCAACGGGCACACCCACACCGCCGGCCAGGACCTGGCCGCTGAGGAGTCCCACGGCTTGTTCCGCACTCTCTGGATGTTTCGGGGCGTGCTGGCACGGATGGGGTCGGGGGCCGCTCTGATCGGCGGCATGCGAGCCGCGCGCACGCTGATTCTGCCGCTGTGGGCGGTGAGCCTTGGCGTCAGTGAGGCCAACACCGCCCTCATCATCGGACTCGCCGGCGCCGTCGACTTCGCGCTGTTCTACGTCAGCGGCCAGGTGATGGACCGGTTCGGTCGCCTCTGGAGTGCCGTGCCGTCGACGATCGGCCTCAGCCTCGGGATGCTGCTGCTCGCCTTCACCCATGACCGGCCGGACGCCGTGGTCTGGTTCATCGTCGCAGCCGGCGTGCTCTCCGTCGCCAACGGACTGGGCAGCGGCATCCTGATGACGCTCGGAGCCGACCTCGCTCCCCCGGCGCATCCGGCCCCGTTCCTCGGGGCGTGGCGGTTCACCGGTGACGCGGGTTCGGCGACGGCGCCGCTCGTCGTCGCCGGGCTGACCGCCCTCCTGTCGCTGTCGTTCGCGGCTGGGGCGGTCGGAGTGATCGGGGCGATCGGGGCCTGGCACCTCGCCCGGATGATCCCCCGCTATATCCCCGGTCGGCCGAAACAGGCGGTCTAACGCAACGACCCCCACGCTGACCCGCTGATGACGACGACGCAGATCAGCGTGACGACAGCGATGGCGCCGAAGACGCTGGCCAGGGCCAGGAGCCGCTTCCGCCCAGCCGGGACGGCGAAGCGGACGACGAGCAGGGTCAGGTAGAGGCAGATGACGACAGTAAGCCCGATCCAGGCGACGACCGGTTCCAGCGCGACAAGGCCGAACAGTACCGCGACGCAGATCCCCGTGAGGAAGGCGCCGAGCACCAGCCAGACCAGTCCGGTCGATGTGGTCAGCGCGGGCTGGTTGCGTACCCCGGTCGGATCCGGCAGGTCAGTCATTTCTGCTCCGCTCGCCAATCGTCGCTCGTGATGTGGGAACCGCCCTGCGGCCCCATCTGCAGCATCCCGCCGTCGACCGCCCAGGATGCACCTGTCACATAACTGGACTGGGCGGATGCGAGGAAGGCGATCACCGCGGCGACCTCACGGGCGTCGCCCGGTCGGCCGAGCGGAACTCCCGGTCGGTGGTGGTCGTGCGGGTCTTCGTCCTCCTGGCCGGTCATCCCGGTGGAGATCTCTCCTGGGGCGACCGAGTTGGCCGTGATCCCGAACTCGCCGAGTTCGAGGGCGAGAGTCTTGATCAGACCGCCGAGCCCGTGCTTCGCCGCATCGTAGGCGCTCGAGGCGTATCGCGGCTGGTGTTCGTGCACGCTCGTCGTGGCGATGATCCGTCCGCCGGCCCCTGCGTCGACCATCCGTCTGGCGGCGCGCTGGATGCACACGAAGGCGCCGTCGAGGTCGGCCGCGACGGTGTGGCGCCACTGCTCGAGGGTCATCCCGAGGAACGGGACGTTGTCACCGAGACCGGCGTTGTTCACGAAGACGTCGATGCCGCCGAGGTCGTCGCAGAGCGCGTCGATGGCGTCGCCACAACGCTCCAGGTCGGTGGTGTCGAGATGGGAGACGACCGCGTTCCTACCGCGCGCACGGACCTCTGCGGCCGTTCTGTGCGCTCCCTCTTCGTTGCTGCTCCAGGTGACCCCGACGTCCATCCCGGCTTCGGCGAGCGCAACCGCGGTCGCGCGCCCGATCCCCGAACTGGAACCGGTGACGATGGCAAAGCGAGGGGTGAACGTCATGTGAGGAGCCTCCAGGTGCGGCGATCGGAATGCTCCCACCGAACACCCTCGTGCGCCTTCGTCTCAAGCCCTTGACGTCATTTCGCCCTCAGCAGGCGATGCGATGTCATCCCGCGGTCGGCGAGACTACCTCCGCAGGAGGACGAGGCGACCGGTGTCGGACCCTCAGCATGGAAGACATGAACAGCGCCTCACCACGACACCGCCTCCTTCCCGCCCTCGCGCTCGCCCTCCCACTGGGGATCGCCTTGTCCGGCTGCTCCGTCATCGACGAGGTCGCGCACAAGATGCGCACGGAACACTTCGACACGGCAGCCGAGCTCACCGACGATTGGCAGGGCGACGCGCCGTGGTTGCCGACAGATGCCACAGACATCCGGATCCGTGAGTCGACGATCAACGACACAGCGGTGCTTCTCGCCACCAGCGACACCGATCTCGATCCGGCGGTGTGCACCCAGGTCAGCCGACAGTCCGCTCCCGCCTATTCAATTGACGATGCGCCCGATGCCTACGGCACTGATCAGGTGTACGCCTGCGGTGTCTGGACCGTGATGGCGTCTGATGACGGCTGGTACGGCTGGAACCCGGGCCACCCGGACGAGCAGGCGAAGGCACCGAAGCCGTAGCCCGGTCGGGGTGGCGTCACCGACGCCGGACGTCAGCCGAAGGTTGCCGCGAACTGAGGCGAGCAAGTCTCTCGCGACGTTGGGCCGCCGGGGAACCGATGGCCTTCGTCGAGGAGAACCGAGCGGAACTCCGTGTCCTCGATGAGATGGAATGCCAGCTCGCCCTCGAACCGGTCGACGATCCGGTACAGGTCGTCGTGTGAGACGCCCAGACGTTCGGTGAGCGCTCGCTCCAGGTCCTCTTCGTCGACACTGACGAGGGCACTCAGCCGAGCCAGGGCGGACTCCGCAGGGTGGGTCGCGAGTCGGCTCGCCACGGCTTCGGGCGCAGGGAGCGGCGCGGTGAGCATGGCGGCAGCATCGACGACTCCGGAACCGTAGGCGTCGGCATCCCAGTCCGCCGGGACGCGGGATCCCCCTGAGCCGAGTTGGTGGAGGAAAGCGGCCTGGACGCGAGGGCCGTACCGTTCCCTGAGCGCTTCCGGCCCGTGGTGCGCGCACCACAGGGCGGCGACACCGGCCAGGTGGGCGACGGCGTAGGAGGTACCCGAGGACCGGAACACGTCCGCGTGCGGGGTGTCACCGGTCCAGAGATACCCAGCGACGTGCACTCCCCACCCTGGCGCGCTCACGTCGACGGCACGGCCCCTCGACGACTCCGGCCATGGCTGGTCGTCCGGCCCGGTCGCCGCGACAGCCAGGCAGTTCGCGTACGAGGCGGGCGCGACAACGATCCGCACATTGTTGCCGGCCGCGGCCATCACGATCATCCCGGCGTCCACCGCGCGTTGGATCGCGGCACGCAGGCCGAAGAACCCCTTGCCGCCGACGCTGATCGACACCACCGGGCAGCCGGTGACCCGCGCGTGTTCGACCGCGCGCGCCACGTCACTGTCGAAGAGCTGTACGACGCTTTCCACCGCGCGGAGCGGGACCACGCGCGCCCCGGGCGCAACGCCGACGATGCCGTCTTCCTCACTCCCCTGCCCGACCATGACACTCGCTGTCGTCGTGCCGTGCCCAGGAAACGCAAGCGGCCAGGGGGAATCGCTCGGGGGCACCATCGGGTCGCGGGCGTCGTCGTCGTTGTCGATGACATCCCGGTCGGTGGCGAGATCCAGTGCCGCCCTGCCGAGATTCGGATGGAGGGTGTACCCGGTGTCCGGATGCCCGATCCGGATGCCGTTCCCTTGTCCAGGCTCGAGCGCCCAGGCCTCATCGCACCGGATCGCGTCACGGGCCCAGCGCGCGGACTCGCTTCCCGGAGGGAACTCCTCGGCGACGAGCGACCGGGCGTCGTGCGGCTCACCGATGAACGCCGTCACCGGGAGGTCCGCTTCCGCCCTGCTGACCGTCCCGGTCTCGAGGATCTCCTGCACCAGGGTGTGGGCACGACGGGCGTACTCCGCAGTGCCGACCTCCTCGTCGACGTGCCCGCAGATCAGCACCAGGCGGTCGTCGTCCGCCGCGAGCGGCTCGATGTTCCAGTCGCCGAGCGAGCCGTTCAGCACATCAGACAGCGCATCGGGCGGGGACTGGAGCGGGTGGCGGCTCTCGACGCAGATTCGCATCTCGTGCACTCGCCGCGTCGCTGCGGCATCCGCTCTGTCCATCTGGCACTCCGCTCCGATCGGGAACCCGCGTGGGTCGGAGCCTAGCGATGCGGTGCGCCGCCGGACAAGGGTCACCGGAACACCGAGCGAGCCACCGCCGTCACTTCCAGCCGGATGCCGTCCGGCACGAACAGGGTCAGGACCGGTGGCGGCCACGCCGCAGACACCGTCACGGTGGCACTCTTGCCGTCGAGGGAGGCGGCTTCTTCGAGGGCGAGGCGATCGAAGGTCCCGACGGGGTTGTCCTCGAGGAAGCCGGTCACGGCATCCCTGACTTCCGGCGACCGGAGGGTGAGTGCCGGCTCACCGCCGTCGAGTGACACGGATGACAGCTCGAACGCCTCCGCCCCGACGAGGGCAGCGGCGTCGGCAAGGCTGTACAACCTCTTCCGTTCGAGGTACAGCGACGTGGCCGCCGCGACCAGCAGGATGAGAAGAAGAGAAAGCATCCCGTAGAAGATGGCGAGAATCAGGGTCGAACCGTCTTCGCCGGGCCCGCCGCGCAGCATCCGTCTCATCGCTCGGCCCAGAACCGGGAGACCTGCTGGCGCGCGGTCGCCTCCACGGGCACGCTCGCCGCATGGGAGAGGTTGAGCACATCGGGGACCAGCGGCAACGGCACGGTCACCCGGACGGTCACTGTCACGACGGCATTGCGAGCCGGGCAGGAGGCGCCGGTCGACCCGCTGCACGACACAGAGACGGATGCCGCCTCCGGGTCGATCCCGTAATCGGCCAGCCCGAATTCGATCGCGCGAGCTGCGCGCTGGGCTGCGTCCTCCGGCGACTCCGCCTGGACGAAGACACGGGCCGCCTGCCGCGCCGCGCCCTCTGTCGCGAGCGCTCCGGCCTGCACGGTGGCCAGCGTCAGGATCAGATACACGAGCGGGACGAGAAGGATCAGGCCGGCCGTGACGAACTCGAGTGCTGCCGTTCCCGCGTCATCGACGAGGCGGAACGGGCGCGGACGGTGCTCACTCGTCGAGGGTTTCGATGGCGGCATGACCGCTGACCTCCAGTGCGCTGTCGAGTCCCACCAGCCCGATCAGGGGCAGCCGGGTGACGACACGGATGCCGACGCTGGGGTGACCGAGGTACGTCCCGTAGTCGGCGGAGACGTCCGAGGCGAAGTCGGACCCGACCGCGACGGTGATGAGCTCGCGAGTGCGCGCCACACCATCTGCCGGTTCGTTGTCGGCGAGCGCCGCGACTCGCGCTCCTTCCGCGGCCGCGTCGATGACAGTGTTCCGCACATGCAAGGCCAGCCCGAGCTGGAGAACTGCGAGGGTGAGCACGGTCAGCAGGATGGCCACGAACGTGAACTCGACAACGGCGGACCCGTCGTCGTCTTTCCACGCCGCCCCAACCATGACTACATTCCCGAGACCCGGGCAATGGCCTGCTCGAAGATCTGGCTGAGTGCCGGACCGGCGAGACTCCAGATCAGGACGACGAGTCCCGCAGTCATCAGGGTGATGAGGACCCAGCCCGGAACGTCGCCCCGTTCGTCATGAACGTGATCGCGCAGGGATCGGTATCGTCTCGACAGGGTGGTCATGATGTCTCCTTCGGTTCGTTGGGATGCGTCCGGGCTGCTGTCAGAATCCGGACTGGAGCACGAAGACTCCCGGGTAGATGGCGAAGAGGATCGAGAGCGGCAGGATCAGGAAGACGAGTGGAACGAGCATCGCCACCTCCTTCTTGCCGGCGATCTCCAGGAGTGTTCGTTTGGCATCCTCACGGGCATCCTGCGCCTGGGCCCGCAGCACCTCTGCCAGTGGAGATCCGCGCTCCAGTGCCGCCGTCAGTTGTTCGACACAGCGGGTGAGTGCGGCGAGGTCGACCCGGCGAGCGCAGTCAGCAAGGGCTTCGGTCAGGGGGATGCCGGTGTTCACAGCACTGACGACCCCACGGAACTCGCGGCTGACCTCGCCGGACCCAATGCGGGCCACCCGCCGGATCGAGTCGAGGATGCCCTCCCCCGCCGACAGGCTGAGACTCAGGAATTCGAGCACGGTGGGAAGCTCGGCGGCGATCCTCCCCAGCCGTGATCGCGCCTGACGCTTGAGTGCCGTGTCGCGGGCTACTGCTCCCGCCACGGCGCCGATGATCGGCGCTGCCGCGACGAGGATCGTCGGGAGGGTGCGGTTGGCACCTCCGACAACGGAGACGAGCACGCCGGCTGCGGCGCCGACGAGTGCCCAGCCCAGTTGCTCCACCCGGAATCGATGCACGGTGGAGGCGCTGCCCGCCTGGCCCAGACGGCGCTGCACGACGGCCGTCCCGCCGAGCAGTCCGGCCAGGAACTCGACGAGTCGGTGCACCGTTGGGGCGAGGAGGGTCCCGAGGATGGGGATCGGATCCACGGTCCGCTTGAGGGTGAAGACCCGTGCGCCTTCTGACACGTCCACGATGTACGGCGCGACGCGTTCGGCGAGAGTCGGCCCGCCCATTCGCGGCAGCACGGTCGCGAGCGACCAGAGGCCCAGCCCGAGGATTCCGCCGAACAGCACGCCCCAGGCCAGTGTCGCACTCATCGGAACCACCGTCGTTCCTGCGGCAGCCGCCCGAGCGAGAGCATCGCGCGGTAGGCGAGAAGTGAAACCGCCGCACCGCCGGCGATGAGCACCGCCCCACCAGCGGAGTTGTACGCCAGCGCTG
The DNA here is from genome assembly GCF_056713165.1 of Mycetocola sp. Y171. Taxonomy (NCBI): domain Bacteria; kingdom Bacillati; phylum Actinomycetota; class Actinomycetes; order Micrococcales; family Microbacteriaceae; genus Mycetocola; species Mycetocola sp. Y171. The sequence goes on along the minus strand of NZ_JBWYGX010000002.1, from coordinate 373,580 downwards.
CCTCCGGTCGTGTGGCCAGCAGAAGGAGGATGCACCAGGGCGCCGCGACTCCAAGCTTCGCGGCGTTGCGGATCCAGGATTGCCGAGCCTCCACCTCTGCGCGGATGGCGATGTCCTCCCGGAGGTATGCGGCGAGGCTCCGGAGCACGACCGTGAGGTCTGAGCCTCCCACGTCCCGTGCCATCCTGAGCGTTTCGAGGATCCGGTCGGGAACCGGATCGGCCAGGGTGTTCTTCAACCGGTCCAGACATCCGCCGAACGACCCTGTGCTTCGGTAGTCGTTCTCGAAGGAGACGAATTCCGGACGCAGGGCCTCAGGGCCGGTGTGCGCGAGACTCGCGACGGCGTCGGGCAGGGCCAGCCCCGAACGCACGGCGCCGATGAGGTGGTCGACGACGTCCGGCCAGAGCGAACGGTTCGACGCACGACGTGCGCGCGCCCTCCACCGGACGATAAGAAGAGGCGTGAGTCCCCCGAGAGCGGCTGCGCACAGCGAGAGCGACCCGACACGCAGCACCGCCTGGGCGAGCGCGCCTGTAACGATCCCGGCCAGCACGGAGAGTGTGACGAAGACGGCCGGGGGCACCCGCCCCAAGCCCGCGAGCGCAAGCGCCGCCTGAAACCGTCCACTCGACTGCGTCCGCTGCCGTGTCTCCTTCGCCCGTCTGGGGAACAGCCAGGGCGAGGCCACAAGCAGCACTCCGGCCGCCAGGAGACATCCGAGTGCGATGGCCATCAGGTACCTCGCCGGAGGATCGCCGCGGGGTTGAGTCCCGCGTTCTCGAATTTCACCAGCCGGGTGGGGTGGCTCCCCGTCGGTTCGAGGAGTCCGTCTCGCATCGCGAACAGAGGGCTCGCCTCGATCACCGGCCCATTGAGGGTGCCGCTGAGTGCGAGGATCTGGACCACCCGCCTGAAGCCGTTCCGGTCCAGCTCGCAGTGCACGACGATGTCGATGCAACTCGCCACCGTGGGTTGGACGAAGGAGGCGTCGATGTTCCGGCCGGCGAGCAGCGGAAGCGTCGACAGTTTGACGAGGGCGTCCCTGGCCGAGTTGGCGTGGATGGAGCACATTCCGGGGACCCCGGAGTTGAGCGCGATGAGAAGGTCGAGGCTCTCCGCCTCACGAACCTCGCCGACGATGAGACGATCCGGCCGCATCCGGAGCGCCTCCTTGATCAGCCGACGCAGGGTGATCTCGCCAGTGCCCTCCAGGCTCGGCTGCCTGCACTGCATCGCGACGACATCGGCAGCGGCGAGGTCCAGCTCGAACGTCTCCTCGACGGTGACGATCCGTTCGGTCGTCCGCACACTCGACAGGAGTGCGCCGAGCAGCGTGGTCTTGCCCGCCTGCGTGGCACCGGAGATAAGGATGTTCTGGCCGGCGAGAACACAGCACCGCAGGAACTCCGCCGCCTGCGTACTGAGTGACCCCCCGGACACGAGACTGCTCAGGTCGCGGACGTGCCGGCTGAACTTGCGGATGTTCACGGCCATGTGCCGCCTGGTCACATCCGGGATCACGACGTGAAGGCGGGAACCGTCCGGCAGGGACGCATCGACGAACGGAGAGCTGAGGTCAACGCGGCGACCGGTGGTCTGGAGCATTCGCTCCACGAGGTCGCGCACCGAGGTCTCGGTCAGCACCGTGTTCGTCAGTTCGGGGATGCCGTCCCGCGCCACGAACACGCGCGTTGGCGAGTTGATCCAGATCTCCTCGATGCTCGGGTCATCGAGGTAGGGCTGCAACGGCCCGAACCCCGTCAACGAGGCGACCACCTCGCGCTGGGTCACGACTTCGTCATGCAGAAGCGGGAGCGCGCTGCCGAGGGCGCGTTCGCTGTAGCGCCGAACCTCTTCGCGCACATAATCCTCGGCGAGACCGTCTGCCCCTGACAGGTCGACGCCCTCCCGCCGCACCCGGTCGCGGACACGGCTGGTGATGATCTCGGTTGCCGACGTCATCCTGAAAGTCTGCCCAAACCATCCGCGGCCCGTTCGGGTTATCCACAGGGAGGTCCCAACGGTGCTTTGGAACCTCACAGGATGCTGAGATCCCTGCCTCTATGCTGGTAATCACTCGCGGGAGTGGTGAAATTGGCAGACACGCAGGATTTAGGTTCCTGTGCTTTCGAGCGTGTGGGTTCAAGTCCCACCTTCCGCACGAGGGCATGTCGCCGACCGGCCTCACAGACAACTGACTATCGGAGTAGCTTCGCATGATCCATACCGGGCTCATTCCCTGGCTCGACCCAGCGACCATCATCGACGGCGCGGGGCCATGGGCCCTACTCGTGATCTGCCTGATCGTCTTCGCCGAGACCGGGCTCCTCGTGGGCTTCCTTCTCCCCGGTGACACTCTCCTCGTCATCACGGGCATCTTCACCTTCGGTGGCATCATCAACATCGACATCTGGTGGGTGGCCCTCGCAATCGGCTTTGCAGCTTTCCTCGGCGGTGAAGTCGGCTATCTGATCGGCCACAAGGCCGGCCCGCGCATCTTCGAGCGCAAGGAATCCGGCATCTTCAGCATCGAGAACGTGCAGCGCACCAACGCGTTCTTCGAGCGGTTCGGCGGTCTCGCCGTCATCCTCGCCCGCTTCGTGCCGATCATCCGCACGTTCGCGCCCGTCGCCGCCGGTGTCGGCCACATGAACTACAAGAAGTACACGCTTTACAACCTGATCGGTGCCGTCATCTGGGGCGCAGGTCTCACCTACTTCGGTTACCTGCTCGGGTACATCCCTCCTGTGGCTGAGTTCGTCCAGGAGTACATCGACGTCATCCTCATCGGTGCCGTCGTGATCACGCTGATCCCGACCGTGTGGCACTACATCCAGTCGAGCCGCAAGGCCAAGCGTCTCGCAGCAGCGGGCGCAGACGTCGTCACCGATGAGGACGAAGCGCGTCAGATGGTGCTCGACGCCAAGGCGTTCGAGAAGAAGCCCGAACTCTAGGACCTCATTCCCGCTCAGGAATGTTGCGGATGCTCGTGACCGGCGTGTTTGGACGGCTCGAGCTGGAACGTCGAATGCTCGACGTCGAAGTGACCGGCGAGGCACTCTGACAGGGTGTCGAGCATCTCACCTGCTCGGCCTTCTGCGAAGACCGCCGGTTCGACGACGACGTGCGCCGTGAACACGTGCTCCCCCGTCGTGATCGACCAGACATGGACGTCGTGCACGTCGATCACGCCCGGGGCACCACGGATATGGCTGCGGATCAGCTCCACGTCCGTGTCAGGCGGTGTGGACTCGTTGAGCACCCGCCACACGTCGCGCAGGAGGAACCAGGCGCGGGGCAGGATACCTGCGGCGATGATCAGGGAGGCGATGGCATCCACCTGGACGAACCCGGTGAGCAGGATGATGACAGCGGCGATGATCACGCCGATCGACCCGAGCAGGTCGCCGAGCACCTCGAGGTAGGCCCCTCGCATGTTGATCGACGTCTTTGCCGAGTCGCGCAGGATGAGCATCGACACGGCATTCGCCACGAGGCCGACGATCGCCACGACGAGCATCGGCCCGCCGAGCACCTCGATGCCCTCAGGGTCCATCAGGCGGGTCACGCCCGTCACGGCGATCGACACAGCGACGACAACGAGGATGATTCCGTTCGCCAGCGCACCCATCACTTCGACCCGCCGGTACCCGTAGGTGTGCCGTTCGGTGGCTGGGCGCGCGGCGATACCGAGCGCCACGAGTGCGATCAGGAGGCCGGTGAGGTCGCTGAACATGTGGCCGGCGTCTGCAAGCAGGGCGAGGGACCCGGTGAGGATTCCTCCGACCACCTCTGCGACGAGGACGACGGCGACGATGGCGATGACGAGCACCAGCTTGCGCCGGTTCGTCGTGTTCTGAGCGTGATCGTGTGCCATGGTTCTTCCACGCTAAGCCCCGTCTGGGGCTCCGGGCCAGCGGAACGCACAGATAGGAATGATCGCCGTTCTCATCACCGCGGCTGCGAGGTCCGGAGGGCTAGCCGAGCGCCGGCTTCACGTCCCGCACGATCGATTCGAGGATGCGGGCGTTGAACTCCACGCCCAGCTGGTTGGGCACCGTGACGAGCAGGGTGTCAGCGGCGGCGACCGCCTCGTCCTGTGCGAGTTCGGCGGCGATCTGATCGGGTTCGCCGACGTAGCTGCGGCCGAACCGCGCGAGTCCGCCGTCGAGCACGCCGACCTGGTCCTTCGCCTCGACCTGGGCGCGGAGGCCGAAGTAGTGCCTTGTCTCGTCGTCGATGAGGGGAATGATGCTCCGGCTCACCGAGACGCGTGGTTCACGATCGTGACCGGCTTCCGCCCATGCCGCCCGGAACATCCGGATCTGCTCCGCCTGGAGCTGGTCGAACGGCACACCCGTGTCTTCGGTCAGCAGAGTCGAGCTCATGAGGTTCATCCCCTGCTCGGCGGCCCAGACGGCTGTGGCCCTGCTGCCGGCGCCCCACCAGATCCGCGCGGGCAGACCGTCGGAGCGCGGCTCGATCGGGAGCGGCTGGTCGACGCCCGTCATCTGCGGGTTCGACCGGGCCACTCCGGCGCCGGCGATGGCCGCACGGAAGAGTTCCGTGTGCCGCCTGGCCATGTCTGCGTCGCTCTCGCCGTCGGCGGGAAGATGGCCGAATGATTCGTAGCCGCGCAGGGCGGTCTCGGGTGACCCTCTGCTGATGCCGAGCTGCAGCCGCCCGTCGCTGATGAGATCCGTTGCCGCTGCTTCCTCGGCCATGTAGAGCGGGTTCTCGTAACGCATGTCGATCACGCCGGTGCCGATCTCGATGCGGCTCGTCCTGGCTGCCGCAGCGGCGAGCAGCGGGAACGGCGAAGCGAGTTGCCGGGCGAAATGGTGCACCCGGAAATATGCGCCGTCGACGCCGACTTCCTCAGCGGCCACCGCGAGCTCGATCGACTGGAGAAGCGCGTCCCTGCCGGTCCTGACCTGCGATCCGGGTACCGCTTGCGAATGGCCGAAGGAGAGGAACCCGATGCGCGTCATGCTGAGTGCAGCGCCCAGGGGTGCGCGTGTATTCCTCCGGTCAGGCGAAGCGGATCTCTAGCGCCCATCCTTCTTCGCCTGGCGCCTGGCGCCCTGCGACTGGCTCGATGCGTCGCGTTTCATTCCCCCGGTCGTCTGCTGATGCGAGCGCGCTCGACCCGTGTCAGTGCCGGGTGCGCTCTCGATCCCGGATGATCCCGGTCCGGTCGATTTGCCGGCGCTCGCCCGTGCCAGACGCTCATCCTTGAGCGACTCAGCGGCGTCATGCGCGACCCGAGCCAGTTCGCCGCTGACGATCGACAACGCTTCTTCGAAAACGTAGGCCCGCGCCCGAGCCTTGTCGGACTTGCTGGCGGCAGCGCCACGGGCCCCGGCGTCGACGACTTCGCCCGCCGCTTTTCGTCGATAGTTCGTCGTGTGCTTGTTCCGCGCCCGTCGGACGCGCTTGTGCAGCGAAAGCAAGCCGTCTTCATCCAGCTGCGCGAGGCGAGCGTCCTCCAGTTCGCGAATGAGATCGAGCTCGTCCTGTTTCAACACCCACAGATATTGGTCCATTTGCCGATGCTCGCACACTTCGCCGTACCGGGAAAGAGAGGATGTTGCGTCGAGTCGCCCACTTTGACGGGTGCTCGCGGCGGCTCACCCGTCGAAGTGGGCAACTCGCGGTCAGATCAGGGTGCGGAGCGTCGGCACGAGGTCGGCGAAGGCCCGTGCCCGGTGGCTGATCTCGTTCTTCGTCTCCGGCGGCAGTTCGGCGGAGGAGACCGCGTGGCCTTCGGGGATGAAGATCGGGTCGTAGCCGAACCCGTTGGTTCCGGATGCCTGCGTCGCCAGTCGACCGGGCCACACGCCCTCGGAGACATGCTCGAACCCGCCGTGAGGGAGTCCATCAGGCACGACGAGAGCGATCGTGCAGCGGAAGCTGGCCGACCGGTGTTCGGCAGCGATGTCGGCGAGCTGGGCCAGCAGGAGGTTGAGGTTGTCGCTGTCGCTGTGCCCCGGTCCTGACCACCGAGCGGAGAAGATGCCTGGGGCCCCGCCGAGCACGTCCACGGAGATGCCGCTGTCGTCGGCGAGGGAGATCTTCCCGGTGTGCGCTGCGGCCGTCCGAGCCTTGATCAGCGCATTCTCGCTGAAACTCACCCCGTCCTCGACGGGTTCGGGGCCGTCGTACGCGACGACCGTGATCTCGGGCATGGCGCCGCCGAGGATCCGCTGGAACTCCTGGACCTTGTGCTGGTTGTGCGTAGCCAGCACGACCTCGATACTCATGCCGAGTCGCGCCCGAGGGCCTCGACCTGCAGCTTCGTCAGGTCCGCGGCGCCGCCGAGGGCGAGGTCGAGGAGCGAGTCGAGTTCGCGGCGATCGAATGGGGCGCCTTCGGCCGTGCCCTGCACCTCGACGAAGAGGCCGCGGCCGGTGACGACGACGTTCATGTCGGTCTCTGCGCGCACGTCTTCGACGTAGGCGAGGTCGAGCATGGGTGTGCCGTCGATGATGCCGACCGACACGGCCGCAACGCTGTCGATCAGTGGTGAGGACTTCTGGCCGATGAACTTCTTCTCGCGAGCCCACTCGATGGCATCCGCGAGGGCGACATAGGCGCCGGTGATGGCGGCTGTGCGGGTCCCGCCGTCGGCCTGCAGCACGTCGCAGTCGATGACGATGGTGTTCTCTCCAAGAGCCTTCGTGTCGATGACGGCGCGGAGGCTGCGCCCGATGAGGCGGGAGATCTCGTGAGTGCGCCCGCCGATGCGGCCCTTCACGGACTCACGGTCCATGCGGCTGTTCGTCGACCGGGGAAGCATCGAGTATTCGGCGGTGACCCAGCCCTTGCCCTTGCCTGCCAGCCAGCGCGGCACTCCGTTCGTGAACGAGGCGGTGCACAGCACCTTCGTGTTGCCGAAGGAGATGAGGGCCGAGCCTTCGGCCTGGGCGCTCCAGCCGCGCTCGATGGTCACCTCACGCAGTTCGCTCGTCGTTCGGCCGTCTTTGCGGGTGATGTCGGTCATGTCGTGGTTCTCCCTGGTGGGCGCCGATCGGCGCGGGTGTCGGAAAGGCGAAAAATCAGTGGCTGCGGATGTCGGATGCTGCGCGAAGGCCGGACAGGTCGATGACGCCGGTCTGCACGAGGTCGACGTGCGAGATCTCGCGGCCGATCAGCCGGTGGGCAAGTTGCAGGAACTCATCCTCGCTCGCGCCGGTTGCCTCGTAGTGGTGTGCAGGCGGTGCCGGGCTGGTGCGTTCGAGACCGCTGGAGACCAGCTCTCGGTAGACGTCGTTGGCCGTCTCCGTGTCGCTCGAGACGAGGGTCACGTCCGAGCCCATCACGTACGAGATGGCCCCCTTCAGGAACGGGTAGTGCGTGCAGCCGAGCACGACAGTGTCCACGCCGGCGTCTTTGAGCGGCTGGAGGTAGGCCTGCGCTGTGGCAAGGACCTCGGGGCCTGTGGTGATGCCGTTCTCCACGAATTCGACGAACCGGGGGCAGGCCTGGCTGAACAGTTCCAGGTCCGGGGCTGCGGCGAACGCATCCTCGTATGCCCGGGAGTTGATGGTCCCCGCTGTGCCGATCACGCCGACGCGGTGGTTGCGTGTGCTGCTCACGGCCGTGCGGACGGCGGGCTGGATGACCTCGATCACCGGAACGGAGTACCGCTCACGGGCATCCCTCAGCATGGCCGCGGATGCCGTGTTGCAGGCGATCACGATCATCTTGACGCCCTGGGCGACGAGATCGTCGAGCACCTCGAGGGCATACCGTCGCACGTCCGCGATCGGCTTCGGACCGTACGGGGAATGAGCGGTGTCGCCGATGTAGAGGATCTCTTCGTTGGGAAGCTGGTCCTGGATCGCACGCGCCACGGTGAGCCCGCCGACGCCGGAGTCGAAGATCCCGATAGGCGCGTCATTCACACTCCCAGCCTACTCGCCGCATTCACCGGCCGTAATCGTCGCCGCCATCGCTAGGCTGGCGTCGTGAATCCAACGCCGATCCCCGGGGCCTCGACCGCGCTGCACACCGATCGCTACGAACTGACCATGGTCGATGCGGCCATCCAGCACGGAACGGCAGACACCGAGTGCATGTTCGAGGTCTTCGCACGCCGGCTGCCAGGCGCCCGCCGCTACGGCATCGTCGCCGGCACCGGCCGACTGCTCGACCTGATCCGCGACTTCCGGTTCGGTGACGCCGAGCTCTCCTGGCTCAGGGAGAACGACGTCGTGACCGCGAGAACGCTGGACTGGCTGGCCGATTACCGCTTCTCCGGCGACATCTGGGGGTACCGCGAAGGTGAAGCGTACTTCCCCAACTCCCCCGTCCTCGTCGTCGAGTCCAGCTTCGCCGAGGGTGTCCTCCTGGAGACGCTCGCGCTCAGCGTCCTCAACTACGACAGCGCCGTGGCGAACGCCGCCACGCGGATGGTGACCGCCGCGCGAGGCCGTCCGCTGGCCGAGATGGGCTCACGCCGTGCACACGAGCACAGCGCCGTCGCAGCATCCCGCGCCGCGTACATCGCCGGTTTCGAAAAAACCAGCAACCTCGAAGCGGGGCGCACCTGGGGCATCCCGACCATGGGAACCGCAGCGCACGCTTTCACTCTGCTCCACGACTCGGAGGAGGAAGCGTTCCGCGCCCAGGTGGCAGCGGTCGGCGCAGACACCACTCTCCTCGTCGACACCTACGACGTCCTCGAAGGGGTCAGGGCAGCAGTGCGGGCTGCTGGCACGGGCCTCGGCGCCGTCCGACTCGATTCCGGCGACCTCCCCACCCTTGTCGTCGAGGTCCGCGACCTGCTCGACTCACTCGGCGCGACCGGAACGAAGATCACGGTGACAAACGACCTGGACGAGCACGCGATCGCCACACTCGCCGCCGTCCCTGTCGACTCATACGGGGTCGGAACATCGGTCGTCACCGGCTCCGGATCCCCCGCGGCGGGAATGGTCTACAAACTCGTTGCGCGCCGCGGCGCGAACGGCGAGTGGATCTCTGTCGCCAAGAAATCAGCTGAGAAGGTAAGCATCGGCGGACGCAAGTTCCCGGTTCGACGGCTCAACGGGGCGAACATCGCCGTCGAGGAGCTCATCTACGTCGGCGACGGCCCCGAGGATTCCGATTCGGGTTCCACTTCGGAGCGCCCCCTGCTGGTTCAACTCATCCGCGACGGGAAGATCGACGAGCAGTACACCGGTCCTGAGGGCACCAGGCTGGCCCGTGAGCACCGTGCGCGGATCCTCTCGGAGTTGCCGGCGGATGCCTCGCGGCTCGGTCGCGGGGACCCGACGCTCCCGACGACCTTCAGGAACTGAACGGCTCTATTCGGACTTCATCTTCTCGTAGATGGCCTTGCAGCTCGGGCAGACCGGGAACTTCTCCGGGTCGCGCCCCGGGGTCCACTTCTTGCCACACAGGGCCTTGACCGGCTTGCCGCTGAGCGCCGACTCGAGGATCTTGTCCTTCTTCACATAGTGCGAGAAGCGTTCGTGGTCGCCGGGTTCGATTCCCTCGTTGTTGAGGAGTTCCTCCAGCTCACGGTCCAGGACCGAGGTGCCGCCGCCCTCCGATGGGGAGCCGGGATCTGCAATGCTCAGGCGCGCGTCAATCATGGGTCGATTCTACCCGCGTCCGCTGAACAGTCGAGCGGAGTCAGTGGCTCAGGGCGAACGCCATGATCTCGGGACCGCGACGGTCGAAGACCCGACCGCCCGCCCAGACCCCGACGATGACGGCGATCAGGCCCGCACCGACGCCGAAGAACAGCGACGCGAGGTGCAGCGCCGGGTCCTGGGTCAGGCCGAGCCAGCCGAAGATCAGCGCGGGCGTCGCGACGACCAGAGACCCGATCAGGCCGATCGACTGGGACAAGCCACCGAGTGTTCCGGAGGACTGGGGCTGCTGGAACGGGCTGTCGCCGGGCAGTGTGGCCGGGTACGGCAGGCGTGCGGAGATGTAGCTGGACAGTCCGACACCACCGAGGAACAGCGCGCTCGAAACGCCGATCATCGACGGGAGTGCCGACCAGTCGCCGTACAGCAGAATGCTCACCATCGACCCGATGATGACCAGCGGGATGCCGATGAGCAGGACGGGAAACATCCGTCCGATCCGGTCGGCATACCCGCGAACTCCGGAGACGAAGTGCAGCCAGACGGCCGTCGAGTCGAAGGCGAGGTCGTTGTGCAGCGACCAGCCGAGGAAGATCGCCATCACCGGGAGCGGGAGCAGCGCGAGCGTCTGCAACGGCACTCCGACGACGAGCAGCGCTGCGACCATGACCACGGGGACGACAGGGATGATCACGATCGACGAGAGATAGCGGGCGTCGCGAGTCCAGTAGCTGATGCTGCGGGCCGCGATGACGGATGCCGGCCGGGCCGGAAGCACGTCGAACCAGCCCATGCCGCCGTAGGTCTTGACGACCTGCTCGCGCTCGGGGGTGACAAGCATGTGGGCGACGAGTCGATCCCAGGCCAGCCAGAGCAGCCCGACGGTCGCCACGGCGATGACAAGTTTGAGGAGGGTGGCGAAGATATCGCCCAGAGCGGCGTCCCCGGGGATCGACCACACGGAGCCGAACGGTGTCCAGCTCACGACATTCGCAGCATCTCCCAGCACTGCGGCACCGTCGCGGGTCCAGTCGACGCTGGACAGGAGGATCACGGCTGGCGCAAGCAGCACGAGGACGAGCGTTCCGATCACTCCGGTCAGCTCGCGGGAACGCCGCGTGGCCAGAAGAAGGGAGGCAAGAGCGGTCATGACCCTGGCGGCCAGGACGCAAGTCGCGACGGCCAGTGCCGCGGAAATGACGGCGAGGATCACCGGGAACACCCCGCGCGACCAGGTCACGACGGTGAGGAGGCTGAGGATGATGATCACGACGGACGGCACGCTGACGAGGGCCGCGATGAGCAGACCGGTCGACAACTCACGCGGTTTCAGCCCGACCAGCGCGAATCTCCGCGGATCCATGTCGTCATCGACGCCGAACACGAGCGGGAGCAGCACGAAACCGAGCACGACGAACGACCCGACGATGACCAGCACGTTCCTGGTGAGTTCGTCAGGCGCGAACCGAAGCGCGATGAGCCCACTGCCGATGAGCATGATGAGCGCGATACCGGCAGCGGTGCCGAAGACGATACCGATGACCTGCCAGACACTTCGCCGGAACCCGTTGGCCAGCAGCTGCAGCCTTAGTCGGAGAAGCTGTGCAACCATTCCATTCCTTCTGCGGCCTTGCGACCGCCGGCAAGTTCCACGAACCGGTCTTCGAGCGTTCCGTTGCCGCGCACGTCGTCGACGGCCCCGGATGCCAGCACCTGACCGTTGACGATGATCGCGACGTGGTCGCACACCCGCTGGATGAGGTCCATGCCGTGGCTCGACAGGACGACGGTTCCGCCGTGGGCCACGTACTTCTGGAGGATCTCGATGACGTTGGCCGCTGACACGGGGTCCACCGACTCGAACGGCTCGTCGAGCACCAGGAGTCGTGGCGAGTGGATCATCGCGGCGGCAAGGGCCACCTTCTTGGTCATACCGGCCGAGTAGTCGGTCACGAGGCGGTTGAGCGCGTCTTCGAGCCCGAATGCCTTGGCCAGGTCCTTCACCCGGGAACGGACGGTTCCGCCGTCGAGGCCGCGGAGGATCCCGGCGTAGTAGAGAAGTTGTGCGCCGGTAAGACGGTCGAAGAGGCGCAACCGGTCCGGCAGCACGCCGATCGATCGTTTCGCGGTGTCGGGGTCTGCCCACACGTCGATCCCGTGGACGGAAATCGACCCGGAATCCGGACGGAGGAGGCCGGTGACCATCGACAGTGTCGTGGTCTTTCCCGCGCCGTTCGGTCCGACGATTCCGTAGAACGACCCTTCGTGCACGTCGAGGTCGATGCCATCGACGGCGACCGTGTCGCCGAAGCGGCGTGACAGGCCGGAGATCTGGAGCACGACGGGCGACGTCGACGGGTCGACCCTGGCGGCGTCAGCTGCACCGGTCTCGTCTGCGGCCTCGATTTCGTCGAGAAGCTCATTCACCATCGCTGCATCGACGTCGGCGGATGCTGCGTCGACGGCGTCGTCACTGACAAGCTCCTCCTCGGTGACGGGAGGGGCAGCGACAAGCGCGGCAGCCGCGATGGCGGCGGTGAGTGCGGCGTCGTCGGCCAGGGAGTCCTTGGATGCGTCGCGGTCGGTATCGCCAGGCCCGACGAACTCGGGTTCGATGAACTCACGTTCGATGGACTCACGTTCGATGGACTCCGGTTCGATGGACTCCGATTCGACGAGCGGAGCATCGGCGTCGATTGCCGTGTCCCGGCCGGGAGTCTCGTCCAGGACGAGCGCGTCGGCCCCGGGTTCCTCGGCCGCGTCCGACGGCTGTGGCTCGGAAAAGATCGGCTCTGCTTCCTGGGCCGGAAGCGGAGGCAGGGGTGGCACCGGCGGCACATCAGAGACGACGGTCTCCTGGAAGTCGGAGGCCGTTTCGTCGGGCTCGTCGCTGACGGGGCGGGCGTCGACGTCCGGCTCCGCGACGGACGATGCCGGCACGAGCGCGAGGAACGGCCAGCGTTTGCTCCACACGAACCGCATCGGCTCCTGGTCTTCGAGGAGCGGGTGCTGCTCGGGAGCCTCTGGCATCGTCTCGAACTTCAGCGCCGCCTCTTCGGGGCTCAGCGATGGCAGCGGAGGAAGGACACCGGCGGGAGCGGGCACGGCGTCCGTCGGCAGGACAGCGGTGGCGGCCTCGGGCGCGCCTGCGGCCGGCGCACCGGTCTTCCCTGAGTCGCCTGGGGCTGTGATCGCGAAGTCGCCGGAGGTGACCTGCGCGGCAAGGGTGAGAGGAGCGCGCTTCGCAGGTGCTCGTTTCGCCGTGGTGCCCGGGCCGTTCCGCGGCGCCGATGACGTTGACTTCCGTGCGGGAGTCGTCTTCTTCGCCGGTGTCGTCGAGGGGCTGGCGGTGCGCTGAGGTGCTTCAGCCGATTCCGTCGTGCCTTCCTCGGCGGGACCGGCAGTGTTCTCTGCCGAAGGCGAAGAAGTCGGTGTCGCGGCAGCGTCGACGGCAGCGGGTGTGGAGTCGATGGTGGTCGGTACTGTCTCGGAATCCGGAACGGGCTTCGTCCCAGCGGCGGCCGGCTTCCTGGCGGCGGCATTGGGTTTCTTCGCGGAACCACCGGTGGCCGGACGCTTCACCGTCGACGCGGGGCGAACGGGCGTCGTCGGCGCCGGGGTGGTCGAATCACCCTCGGGCGCTGGCGACTTCGGTGCCGTGCTCCTCGGAGTCGTCGTCCGCGCCGGGCGCGACGTGGTGGGCGTGGCTTTCACCCCGCCGGCCTTCGAGGCCGCTGGCTTACGTGCGGCGGGCTTGCGGGCAGCGGGACGCGCGGCTGGTGTCCCCGTCGCCTCGGTGGAGCTTGAGGCAGACTGCGGCTTAGCAGACGATTTCGCGCCGGATGTCCCGGATTTCGGCGTCGAGCTGCTGGTCTTCGGTGACCTCGTCGTCGCGGATTTTGTCGAGGGTGCGGAGGCATCCGACGACTGCCCGACAGGGGATGCGTCCTGCATCTTCTGGTCGGGCGCGTCCTGGGGGGAATCGAGCTCGGGAGTCACTGGTACAACCTACCAAGTGGCCACCGTCTATTCGAGGCCGAGGCCGACTTCGACGTCATTCGAACCTGTTAATACCCCGAGTGCCGTATTACGATACGACAACAACAGAGCGGCCACTGCTGTCCCCAGTAGGGGTGTCGCGCTAACGTGGGCGGTGGCATAACGGGGTGTCATTTCATCGACTTACAGGTTAATTCCACGCAAACGTTGCCATCGCTGGCGGCCGGGGGGCCTGAATCTATCTTGAGGAGAATCTCGTGACGACCCAGGTTGTAATTCTTGCAGCGGGCATGGGCAGCCGACTCGGCCGCTCGCTGCCGAAGCCGCTCACCGAGCTGAGCGACGGCCGCACGATCATGCAGCAGCAGTTCGACAACATCCACCACGCGTTCGGCAAGACCGCCAAGGTGACCATCGTTGTCGGCTACAAGCTCGAGCACATCATCGAGGCGTTCCCTGACGCATCCTTCGTCTACAACGAGCAGTACGACCAGACGAACACGTCGAAGAGCCTGATGCGCGCACTGAGCGCGTCACAGCCCGGCGGCGTCCTCTGGATGAACGGCGACGTGGTCTTCGACCCGACCGTCCTCGACCGCGCTGCCGCCATGATGGCTCGCGACCAGTCCTTCGTGACGGTCAACACCTCGAAGGTGTCCGACGAAGAGGTCAAGTACACGACCTCAGCCGAGGGCTACATCAAGGAACTGTCGAAGACCGTCAAGGGTGGCCTCGGCGAAGCCGTCGGCATCAACTACATCTCGCGCGACGACAAGGCGAACCTGCTTCGCCACCTCGCCCGCGTCGACGACCAGGACTACTTCGAGCGTGGCCTCGAACTCGCCATCGAACAGGACGGCCTCCTCGTCGAGCCCGTCGACATCTCGGACCTGTACGCAGTCGAGGTCGACTTCGCCGAAGACCTGGAACGAGCGAACCTTTTCGTCTAGACCGCACAGACACACTGACCGGCACGCGTCCCTGACCGTGCCGGTCTTTGTTTGCCGGTAGGTTGGTCGCTGTGAGTTCACCCGCCGCCGTACGACCGCCACAGCGCTCGTCCGTCACTCGCTACCGGCACGCGCTCTGGCTTCTGACCAAGAGGGATCTGCGCGTCCGGTATTCGACGAGCGCGCTGGGCTACGTCTGGTCGATTCTCGACCCGTTGGTCATGGCCGGGATCTACTGGTTCGTCTTCGCTGTCGTCTTCGACAGGGGCGGGCGTATCGGCGAGCAGCCATACATCGTCTTCCTGTTGATCGGACTGCTGCCGTGGATGTGGTTCAACGGTGCGGTCTCAGACAGCACCCGCGCTTTCCTCCGCGAGGCAAAGCTCGTCAGATCCACGTCGATCCCCCGCACGATCTGGGTGAACAGGCTCGTTCTGTCGAAGGGCATCGAGTTCATCGCTGCCCTTCCGGTGCTCGCACTGTTCGCGATCGTCGGCGGCGCACCGTTGCACTGGGAAGCCGTGTTCTTCCCGCTTGCGATCCTCATCCAGGCGATCCTCACCGTCGGCGTCGGCCTGATCGTCGCTCCACTGGTGGTCTTCTTCCGTGACCTCGAACGGGCGACGAAGCTGATCCTCCGGTTCCTCTTCTATGCCTCCCCTATCGTCTATGGGCTCAGTGATCTTCCGCCCGAGATACAGCCCTTCGCGCGATTCAACCCGTTGGCCGGGATCTTCTCGCTCTACCGTGGCGCATTCTTCCCCGCGCAGATCGACTGGCTCGCCGTCGCCATCGCCATCGGCATGTCCCTGCTGTTCCTCGCCCTTGGCCTGTGGATCTTCAAGAGGTCCGAACGCACCGTCCTGAAGGAACTGTGATGCCGGCACCCGTGATCCGCGTCGACAACGTCGGCATCCGTTTCCGAAGGAACCGCGGCGGGCGACGCAACTTCAAGGACCTGTTCTCCAGCCGCGACCGACGGTCACGCCCTGGCGAGTTCTGGGCGTTCCGCAACGTGTCGTTCGACGTCCAGGCCGGCGAGGCGATCGGCGTCGTGGGTCGCAACGGGCAGGGCAAGTCGACCCTCCTCAAGCTCGTCGCCGGCGTCGTGCTCACCGATGAGGGAACCGTCGACGTCAACGGAGGCGTCGCGCCGCTCATCGAGATCACCGGCGGTTTTGTCAACGACCTCACCGTGCGCGACAACGTCTATCTCACGGCCGGCCTGCACGGCATGACCCGTCGCGAGATCGAGGAACGGTTCGACGAGATCATCGAGTTCGCCGAGATCGGCGACTTCATCGACACGCCGTACAAGCACCTCTCCAGCGGCATGAAGGTGCGGATCGCCTTCAGCGTGATCTCGATGCTCGAAGAGCCCATCATCCTCGTCGATGAGGTCCTGGCCGTCGGAGACCGTGGCTTCAAGGAGAAGTGCTACCAGCGCATCGAAGAGCTCCTCGCCGGCGGGCGCACGCTGTTCTTCGTCTCGCATAACGAGAAGGATCTGCGCCGGTTCTGCACGAGGGGCCTCTACCTCGACAAGGGCAAACTGGTCCTCGACGGGCCGATCGGCGACGTCCTCGACCGCTACAACGCCGAATACCACCGCTGAGGCGGTTCGGGAACCCCACGGTCGATCCTGCTCGTTCCCAGCACGGAAACCTAGACTTGTGCGCGAACAGCACCACCGATCGTGCCGCAGGGGGACGAATGACCACACAATCTGACCGCGTGAGAATTCTTGATGACGCGACGCCGGCATCCGCACCGGAGAGCGGCCCGGCATGGCTCCGTGGCATCGACAAGGCACTCTCAGTACAGCGCCCCGTCGTTGTCGCCCACATCCGTGCGCTGAGGCGCGCACACCCGAACGCGACGCCTGCCCAGCTGGTGCGCATCCTCGAACGGCGCTACCTCGCTGCAATCACCACCGGCGGCGCAGCCGTCGGCGCGACCGCGATGGTGCCCGGCTTCGGCACAGGCCTCACGCTGACGCTCTCAGGCGTCGAGACCGTCGGTTTCCTCGAGACCACCGCGCTGTTCGCGCAGTCGGTCACCGAAGTGCACGGCATTTCGCTCGATGACCCGGTGCGAGCCCGCGCCCTCGTGATGACTCTCATGCTCGGCTCCGCCGGAACGGACCTCGTCCGGCAGTTCACCGGTCAGGTGCTTGGGAGCGGACCTGCCCGGAAAGTGTTCTGGGGCGAGATGGTCGCACAGCGCGTGCCCCAGGCGATGATGGGACCGGTCGCCGATCAGCTCAAGCGGCGCTTCATGAAAATGTTCGTCGTCAACCAGGGCACCTCGTTCATCGGCAAGGCGATGCCATTCGGCATCGGCGCGGCCATCGGCGGTATCGGCAACAACATCGCCGGTCGGCAGGTCGTCAACTCCTCCCGCAACGCGTTCGGGCCGGCGCCGCTCTACCTGCCGCTGGAACTCGAGCCGGTCGGCCGGGCGCCACGACCGACGATCAGGGAACTGCGGGAGCGCCTTCCGCTTCCACGCCGCGCGCGACGAATCGACAAAGCAATCGTCAAAGACAGCACGCAGCCCTAGCGGAGGTCGTCGTCGTCCTCGCCGGTCTCCTGGGACTGGGTGGGGTCGTCGGCGCCGGTCGGCTGCATGGTCGGTACCGCGGTCGAACCGGTCTCGGCGGATGCCGCGAGCTGCGTTTCCTCGTCGTCGGCGTGCAGGGCAGCGTAGCGCTCCCACTCCCCCATCAGGTGCTCGACTGCATCGTGGAACCGCTGCGTCGCCGCGCCGGGCGTAGGGTCCCCGAAGTAGCGCCGCACCCACTGGTCCAGCCTCCCGACGGTCTCGGGGTCATGGAGCAAACGGTCGGAGTGTGCGACGATCGACGACGCTTCCGAAGCATCCAGCCATTCGCACGCCGCGAGGTAACCGGCGGTGTCGACCTGGGCTTCCGGATCGGCGGGGCGGGTGATCATCAGCGGCTTCCCGCTGGCGAGACGGTCGTAGACCATCGCGGAGATGTCGACGACGGCGACGTCGGCTGCTGACAGCTGCCAGCCCAGGTCGGAACCGGTGTCGTACACGTGGTGTGCTCCGGGGTCGGACGCATTGGCGGCCGCGAGCATCCCGATGATTTCCCGGTTCGCTGCGCCATAGGCGTGATCGACGACCCCGCTGCGCGGATGCGGCCGGTAGATCACCCGGTGCGTCCCTGTGGCGAGGAGAGCACGGACCATCGGCACACCGTGCGTGGCGATCGACCCGTATGCGGCGGCCCTGCGGTCGCCCTCCCAGGTGGGCGCGTAGAGCACGACCGTGCGGTCGTCAGGGGTGTACGGCAGGGTTCCTGAATAGTGGTCCGCCTGCGGCCGGCCGATCTTGATCGCGCGCTTGTCGAAGTCGTAGTCCCAGAGCACCTTCTGCAGCCGGGCGATGGCGGCGTCGCCGGCGACCAGGCTGTAGTCGTAGGCCTTGAACTGGTTCGTCGTCATGTACATCTTGTCGCTCTCACCATGGTTGATGAAAACGTGCCAGCGCTGCCCGTAGCGGAACATCTGGAAGTTCTTGGTGTTCTGATTGACGTAGAACACGATGCGGATGTCCTGCTCGGCCAGCGTCTGTTCGAGCGCGACGACCGTGCGCACGTAGGCAACAGGGAGCGGGGACTCCTCGAAGAGCCGGGTCGCGGCTGTGGCGCCCCTGCTGAGGACGACGACCGGCCACGTCCGACCGAGGACCTCGAGCGGCTTGTACCACTGGCGGATCTGGTACATGTTCACCTGGCTGTCGGCGAAGTACACGGCGATCTTGTACTTGCCTGGCTCGAGCGGAGGGAGCTGCGCCAGCCGATGTGACAGCGCGGCACGTGCGCGGCGGTTGGCCAGGAGGTCCCGGCCGATCCTGACAGCCTTGCGCGCGTCCCTCAATACACCCATGGGATCCAGCGTAGCCAACTAGATCACCGGGGGTCGGCCTGCGCGGGTCATCCGCCAGACTGTCGACCATCGAATCGGGCGACGCTCCTCCGGGTCGCTTCGCCAGCCTTCACGCCAGCCGCCGAACCAGGCCCGCAGCGCCTTCGGCTGCCGCCACCAGCGCAACAGGTGCACGCCGGTCCAGGCGCCGACGTAGACGGGAACAAGCGGCAGCGGCAGGTTGCGGCGCGCCAGCCAGACCCGGTTGCGGGCGTTGAGCCGGTAGTACTCGGAGTGCCGGGTCTGCACGACCACGGGGTGGTGCGCCTCGAGATCGCCCGCGTACCACGCACGCTTGCCCTGGTCCCAGACCCGCCACGCCAGCTCGATGCCCTCGTGTGCATAGAAGAAGGGCGACGCCCATCCACCGGTCGCGTCGAACACCGCGCGGGGCAGGAAGACCGCCGCCTCGAGGCAGGAGAACACATTGCCCGGGTCGCGCGCGTCACCCTTGCGGATGCGTGGAATCCAGCGCCGCGGCGCCGGTTTGCCCGTCGGATCGGTCAGTCGTGGCTGGATCAGGCCGATCCCGGGCTGGCGGTCGATCAGTGCGATACATGCGGTCAGGAAGCCGGCATCCGGGATGAAGGCGTCGTCGTCGAGAAAGAAGATGTACTGGCCGGTGACGGCATCCGCCCCCCGGTTCCTGCCTGCCGGGATTCCGATGTTCTCGGGCAGCGCGACTCCGCGCACCCCGTCGGGGAGCCCCTCCGGCTGCCAGCCGTTTCCGACCACGACAATGTCGAGGTCGACGCCCCGCTGGTCCTGCATGCTCCGGATGCCACGCGCCAGGTCCTCAGGACGCGTCCCCTGGGTGAGGATCACGACGCCGACGTGTGGGAGCAGCTCAGGCACGGACGCGCTTCGATGACATGATCGCGACGAAGTGGCCGAAGAGCGTGATGATGCCCAGGCCGAGGAGGAGGACGAGGACGGCACGCATCGCGGTCAGCTCACCGACGAACAGTCCGACGATCGCCGCAACGAAGATGACCATGGTCAGTTCGACCGAGTGGAAGATCCGGTGGAACGGGAGGAACTTGGCGACCCGGCGTGCGACCGCGAGGATGCCGCCGGTCGGGGCGGACTCCCCCTCGGTGTAGGTGAGCTTGGGGGCGCCGTAGTTGGCCCTGGCGACCCTGACCATGTCGTTGAGCGCCTTGTTGAGCACGATGACGAGCGCGAGCAGCGCACCGAGTGTCGTGTACAGGTAGTCGGCCGGTGCCTCGAACGGGTATCCGGCGGCACGGATGGCGAGAGCGAGCGGGATCAGGGACTCCGTCGAATAGTGGCCGACGGCATCCAGGAACGCGCCTGCGGGTGAGGAGGTGCGACGCCATCTGGCGACCTCGCCGTCGCTGCAGTCGACGAGCATCTGCAGCTGGCCGAGGAGCAGGCCGAGGAACGCGCCCCAGATCCCGGGGATGAGCAACGCTCCGGCGACCGACCAGCCGGTGAGGATCATCAGGCCGGTGACGCCGTTGGCGGAGATGCGCGTGCGCAGCAGCAGCCAGGTCAGGTATGGCGAGATGTCACGCAGGTACAGCGACGCCGTCCAGTGTTCCGCGTTGCGCCTCCCCCTGACCTCAGGAGGTTGCGCGACTTCGCGCAACTCCGCGATCGACCGGGGCTTGAGCGGACGTTCAGCCGGCGCTTCCGACACTCGTGCCTCCGGTTCTTTCGTTCTTCAGTGCTGAGATGTTGCTCGCCAGCGACAGGAAGCCCAGCACGAAGCCGACTCCCCAGCAGAAATGGATACAGGGCAACACTACGAGAAACCAGAGCTGCGACCGAAGACCGTCACCGCGAGCGACGACGAGCGTCGCGACGATCACGAGAAGGAGGTAGACGGCGGGGACGAACCAGCCGAGCAGGAGGACGGTGGGGTTGCCCATCGCTGCCTGGAGCAACCCGACGAGGCCGAGGATGATGCCTAATCCGACTCCCACCACCATGACCGGAGGGGCGAAGTACCTCAGGGTGTTCGCGGTCGGGAATCGGCGGGTCAGTTCTCCCCGCCACATGCCGGTGGAGAAGAATTGACGGGCGAGGGCGGTGAAGCTCGGCCGCGGACGGTAGGTCACCTTGAGGTCAGGCGTGAACCAGACGACTCCCCCAGCGGAACGGATGCGACGGTTGAGTTCCCAGTCCTGACCGCGCTTGATGCGTTCGTCGAACATGCCGACGCGTTCGAGCGGTTCACGCCGGAACACCCCGAGGTACACGGTGTCGGCCGGGCCTTCGGCTCCGCCGACGTGGTGTGGGGTTCCGCCGAGTCCGACGCGACTCCCGTAGGCGCGCGCCACGGCGCGCTCGAACGGGGTCGTTCCCTGCGCGTCCATGATCCCGCCGACGTTGTCAGCGCCGGTCCGCTGGATGGTTTCGACGGCGATCCGGGCGTAGTCACTCGGCAGCACCGAGTGTGCGTCGACCCGCACGACGACCGGGTAACTGGTCGCCTGGATGGCGATGTTGAGACCGGCAGGGGTCGACCCGACGGGGTTGGAGAGCACTCGGATGCGGGAGTCAGCGCGGGAGAGCTCCTCGACGAGCTCGTTCGTTCCGTCGATCGACGGACCGACGGCGATGGCGACCTCGAACGGTCCGGTGTAGTCCTGGCTGAGGAGGCTGTCTACGGCCGCTCGCACGTGGGTGACATCGTTGAGTACCGGCATCACGTAGGAGACTCCGACAAGAGCGGCGTTGGCGCCGGTCGATGTGCTCTCTGCCATGGTCTCCACTCGATGATTTGGTCGGTTGAGCCTATCAGTGGGCCTCATGGCCAACGTGTTCCGCCCACGCAAAACGCCCGCGAGCAGAGCTCGCGGGCGTTCCGGCGGAAGGATCAGAGAACGAGTTCGCCGAGCGTCACCTCGACGGTCTTGGTCTTGCCGTCGCGCACGTAGGTGACCTCAGCCGTTGCGTCTGCCGCGAGTGCGCGGACCTGCGCGGTGAGGTCGGTCGCGTTGGTGACCGGATGTCCGTCGAAGTTGGTGACGATGTCACCCTTCGCCAGACCCGCAGCCGCTGCCGCGCCACCCGAGCTCACGTCGCTGATGAGGGCGCCGACGACCGGGCTGTCTGCCGAGCTGGCGGCGTCTCCGACGCTGGCACCGAGCAGACCGTGGGTCGCTTCGCCGTTCTTGATGATCTCATCGGAGACGCGCTTGGCGATGTTCGCGGTGATCGCGAAACCGACGCCGATGTTTCCGCTCTGGCTGGAGCTCTCCGAGCTGCCGGCGCTGGCGATCGCTACGTTGACACCGATGAGCTTGCCATCGCCGTCGACGAGCGCGCCACCGGAGTTACCCGGGTTGATGGCGGCATCCGTCTGGATCACCGAAAGCGAGATCACGGACTGGCCCTGGGTCTGGGTCTCCGGTTCTTCACCGGGAAGCTGGAATCCCCACACGTCGTACGGGCTGTCAGAGCTGTCGTCGCCTGAGGAGTCCTCGGGGACTGCAGACGACGCGACGGTGATACTGCGGTTCAGCGCGCTGACGATGCCGTCGGTGACGGTGCCGGCGAGCCCGAGCGGTGCACCGATCGCAACGGCGGCGTCACCGACGTTGAGCTTGTCGGAGTCGGCGAACTCCATCGGGGTCATGCCGCTGGCGTCCTCGAGCTTGATCACTGCAAGGTCGTAGACCGGGTCGGTTCCGACGATGGTGGCCTTGTAGAGGTTGCCGTCGTTGTCGGTGACCTGGATCTGCGGGTCGGACAGCTTGCCGTCGAGGGTGACGACGTGGTTGTTGGTAAGCACGTAGCCGTCTTCGCTGAGCACGACGCCTGAGCCGCTTCCGCCACTGTCTGAACTCTGGACGGCAATCGTCACGACGCTCGGGGAGGCTTTCGCCGCGATGGCCGTGGCGCGGGTCACGTCGCTCGTGTCGTTGATGGTGACGTTCTGCGATCCGGTGGCGCCGGAGGTGACGGTGCCTGACTGGTTCTCCATGAGCAGGGCAGCGGTGCCGGCTCCTGTCGCACCGCCGACGAGGGCGCCGATGGCGAGCCCTGCGATCAGCAGGCCGACGCTGGCGCGGCGCTTGCCGGGCTTGTCGGTCGGCGCCGGGGCACCGGCGAACTGCGGGGCATTCGGGTCGGTCGGGAAGTGCTGGCCGGCGAACTGGTGCTGGTCACCGACCGGCGGGTACACGTCTGTGGCGTAGCCGGTGGGGTTTGTCGGGTAGGCGGCGGTGTGGCCGTGCGGCGCCTGTGCACCGATTCCGAAAGCGGCTCCGGATGCCTGAGGGTATGCGTCTGTTGCAGCTGTCTGCGAGTACTGCGGCTGTGCGGCCTCGGGGAAATACGTCGGCGCCGGCGGAATGTTCTCCGAGGCGGGCGCGGTGGGCGCTTCGACGGCGGGTGTCGCGGCTGCCGGCTCGTGTGACGGAACGTACTCGGGGGTGGATTCGTGGGAACCGTCCGTGGGCGTCGCCGTGGCAGCGGGTGTCTCCGTGGCGCTGGAGGCGGCATCCGTTGCGTGGTCAGAAGGAGCCTGGGGCTCCCGAGCGTCGTTCGAGTCCTGTGGGTGTTCGTTCATGGTGATTGCTCCTTCCAAGCACAGTCAGCATCCAACGCCAAGCTGTACGTTCTATAAGCGCGCGCTGTGAGCGGACTTTGGTCCCGCCGTGACCTTGCCACAGGCACTGCTCGCGGGTTTGCAGACCTTTGAGGAGCGGACTTCCAGCCTAACGCCGGATCAGCAACCAGGCCCGGTCGGATTCCTCGTGCACTCCCGTTCGACCAGTACCGTCTTGGCGTCTCCGGCGAGCGCGGCGACGATCGTCGCCGGGCCGGGAAGAGTGCCTGCGATGCTCCGCCACGGCAGGGAGTCGACCCGGAATTCCACGGTGTACGACACGGTCACGCCGATCCGGTAGACACCCTTCGTGTCGAACACGTGGCTCGTCGGAGTGGGAGAGAATTCTGGGAGGCCGAGGGCAGCCCAGGATGCCCCGGGAACCGTCGACCGCGACGTCGAACCATCGCCCCACGACCATGCGTAACTGGTGGGGGTGAACCGGACGTCGAGCGGGTAGCTGAACAGCGTGCCCGAGACGACATGGGTCTGCGTTCGAACCATGAAGTTCGCTGGGAGGCCGATAAGCATCCAGCCGTCCGGCTCCATCGTGAGGGTCGGTGCGATCGGACGGAAACTCGCGAGGTCGCTGAGGGTGATCGCTTCGATCACACACATCGGTCCGCTCCCGCATTCGAGGTCACGATTCGGAACGCTTGGCCCGGCGTCTCCCCCACCGCCCCCGTCGTTCCCATCGCCACCGTCGTTGCCGCCGTTGTTCCCTCCGTCGGTGCCCCCATCACCCCGGATGATGGCCTCGCCGCCGTCGATCGAGCCCTCCACACAGAGGCCTCGCGCGGCATCGGCGGCGGAACACTCCGCTGCAACAGCCGTGCTGGCGAACGGCCCCACGATCAACGGCGAGAGTGTAAGCGCTAACGCGGCCAGCGCGGCTAGCAGAAGTCGTCGCCGGACCATGATCCGCTGTCAGCAATCAAGAGCTCGGCAGACTGAGGCGCTGAAGAAATCAACTCGACCTCAACCGGAAATCGCTCAAGCCGAGTCGATGGAGTCACGTCGTTGCCGTTTGCATCGAGAATCTTGACGGCGGACACGTCGCGGCACAGACGAACGCGAACGCTCGCCAACTCCTCGGCTTCAGACTGCGCGACCAACGCAATACTGTCGAAGGTTGTTACACCGCTCGTGTGCCATGCGTTCTTCTTCAAGAGACTCGGAACCTCGAGCTTCTCGAAATATTCCGGCGTGACCAGCGGACGCATGAGCTCTGCCGAAACATCGCCGTTAGCCGATTCCTTGTCCAGTGCAGCCGTGTACTGCTGATACACATCCGTCGCCGCCGCGAGCGCTTCCTCCTCGGAAGCGAAGATCGAGGTCGGCGTTGGCGTCGCAACCGGTGGATCCGCGGGGGCACATCCGACGAGCGCGACGGCACCGAGAAGGCAGGCGAGTGATCCTGCGACCACGCGCCGCAGCATCCGTGTCATCGTTCGCGACCGCTCGAAGGCCATGGCGACAGGTTAGAGCAGTGCTTCTCGGGGCGGGAGAGTTATCCACAAGATCGGACCGGCCCACGGCTAGCCTTGAACCCTCGGCGGCAGGCGCCTCCGGCGAAAGGACAGGTCATGGCGGAGCACGGAGGCTGGCAGCGAGCGGCAGCGGGTGCAGGGCTGCTTCAGCCGGATGGGTCCATCGCGGCCACGATCTTCGCTGAGATGAGCGGACTAGCCGTCGCGACCGGTGCGATCAACCTCGGCCAGGGATTCCCTGACGAGGACGGGCCACAGGAGGTGCTCGATGCCGCACGGCAGGCGATCAACGACGGAGCGAACCAGTACCCGCCAGGTCGCGGCATCCCTGACCTGCGCCTCGCCGTCTCCGAGCATCAGCAGCGCTTCTACGGACTCGCTGTCGATCCTGACACCCAGGTGCTCGTCACCGCGGGCGCGACGGAGGGCCTCGCCGCTGCGATCCTCGGCCTGACCGAACCGGGAGACGAGGTCCTCACCTTCGAGCCGTTCTACGACGCGTATGGCGGACTGATCTCCCTCGCCGGCGCCGTTCACACGACGGTTCCTCTGCGCTGGCCGGACTTCCAACCGGACCCTGACGACCTGCGCCGCGCTGTGACGGACCGCACCCGGGTCATCCTGATCAACAACCCGCACAACCCGACCGGAGCGGTGTTCGACCGCCAGACACTCGAGCTCATCGTCGAGCTTGCTCACCGGCATGACGCGGTCATCGTGACCGATGAGGTCTACGAACATCTCACCTACGGGGTCGCACACACGCCGGTCGCGTCGCTGCCCGGGGCGTGGGAACGCACCGTCTCCTTGTCCTCAGGCGGCAAGACCTTCAGCACCACCGGCTGGAAGGTCGGTTGGGCCACCGGCCCCGCCGGGCTGATCACGGCGATCACCACCGTCAAGCAGTTCCTCACGTACGTCAACGGCGCGCCGTTCCAGCCGGCGATGGCCACCGGCCTGCGCCTGCCGGACGAGTACTTCCACCGGATCTCGGCCGACCTCGCGGCGAAGCGTGACATCCTGGCCGCCGGTCTGACATCCGCGGGGTTCAGCCTGTCGCTTCCTGACGCGTCCTATTTCATCGTGGCGGATGCCGCAGCGTTCGGCGTCGCGGATGCCGCGGAGTTCTGCCGCCAGTTGCCGTCCCGCGCAGGGGTCGTCGCGGTTCCCATCACGGCCTTCGTGCACGAGGACCACCGGAGCGACTACCGCTCACTGGTGCGGTTCGCTTTCTGTAAGCGCACGACCGTCCTGGAGGAGGCAGCCGCTAAGCTCGCCGGCCTCAACGCCTGAGACAGCCGACTCACTCGGTGCGCGGGACCACCGTGAAGCGACGCGCCTGAAGGGCGGGATTGACCGAGCGAACCGCAGCGATCGTCGCCGCCGACGCGAACCCGACAGCGACATCCGTCTCGGTTCCAACGCCGGCGATCTGCGTTCCCCTCGGGTCGATGATCATGCTGTTGCCGACACCGATCGGCGGCGCGTGGTCGGCAGCAGCCACGTAGACCGTGTTCTCGATCGCCCGCGCCGTCACCAGGGTGCGCCAGTGGTGCTCCTTGAGCGGCCCCCTCACCCACTCGGCCGGAACCAGGACGACATCCGCGCCGGCGTCGACGATGCGTCGCGTCACCTCGGGGAAACGGATGTCGTAGCAGGTCTGGATGCCGAACCGGAGTCCGCCCGCCTCGAAGGTCTCGGGCTCATCCAGGTCACCAGGAACCACCCAGTCACTCTCGCGCTGGCCGAAGGCGTCATAGAGGTGCTGCTTGCGATACCGCGCGACAAGTTCAGCCTCAGGAGACAGGACGACGATGGTGTTCGCGAACCGAGAAGGATCAGCCGTTCGCTCGACGAGGCCGGCCACCACGTGGACGTGGAGTTCCTGGGCCAGCCCGGAGAGCGACTGCACGAACGTCCCATCGATCGGCTCGGCGTGCGAGACGAGGTCCTCCCCCATCGGATCGCTGAAGTAACTCGAGTACTCAGGGAAGACGACGACCGATGCTCCGCGCTCGACCGCACGCTCCGCGAGGACGCGAATGGTGAAGAGGTTGGCCTCTGCGTCTGCACCGGGAACGAACTGGGAGACGGCGACCCCGACGGGCGCATGTTCGGTCATTGCCCCAGCTTAGGGAAGGTGAACCCCAAAGTGGTGGCCCGACTTGACCGCATACATGCCCGTAGTCGTGCAGAATGAGTGCATGGGATTTCTGGTCTATGGCGATGGCACTGAGTACGAGATCGACGACCGGGCACTTGCGCACCTCAAGATCGTCGTCGGGTCGAAGCTCCGGCGGCAGGAGGGCTTCTTCGTCAGTTGGGAGCATTCCCCCGAGCAGGGCTCAGGACGGGTCTCGATCTGGGTGTCTCCGTCCATTCCCCTCCAGTTCCGTTTCGTGGGCAGCAAGACACCTGAATTGAACCGGCAGTGGCTCGAGGTTCTGGCGGACTCCTCCTTCGGCCCGCGCGGACTCCACCTGATCAGCGAGGCCGAAGCGAGCAAGCAGGCACCGGCCACAAAGCCCTGACCTCCGCTGCACCAGCCGTAAACTTCGTCGCGGGCGCCTTGGAACAACCTGTGCATTTGCATGGATTTGTCGATCTGCCCGCACTGCTGGTCCGGTCCCTTTTTGCCATGATGTTGCGACTGACCCCTGTTCAGGTGTCAGTTTGCGCGCAACCGCGTATTAATCGCACGCATCTTGCTTCACCGGCCGTTACCGATTTGTTAACTTAACCGCGCTAAGAGATGAAAATCGGGCCCGTTTCGCGTAGGGTCTATGTAGTCCAACCGCTCGAACCTGAGCGACCGGACGTGCGTGAGATGCCTCCCCTCTCGTCTTCTCACGCGGTCAATCCCGAATCATGTTGCAGACGAGGCAGCGTCCTTTTGCGTGTCGCTCGTGAGGCCCCCGGAGAATTTACTTTGGCGAATGATGGTGCCCCCCTGTCACGGAACGGCGAGTTGACCCGACGCGACAGACAGCGAACCATCCGCGAAGCAGCCGTCGAAACCACGGAACTCCCCAGCCGTCGCGTGCTGCGTGAACGCGCCGCTGCCGCACAGGCGGCCAACCTCTCGTCTTTTGATGTCGAGGAGCCCTCCGCGCCGCTCACTCCTGAGCCCACACCTCTTCGACGCCGTCGTGACGCCCGTGCCGCGGTGCAAGCGGAGCGCCCCACACCTCTCGAAGACATCCAGATCGTCGAAGAGACCGTCGACCTGTCGCCCGTCTGGGCAGACCCGACGCCGTCGCAGGACTTCACCGAGCCGGCTGCTGTGGATGCGGCCTCTGCTCCCACCTACGACGCACTCGGATCGCCCGATGAAGCCGACGCCCCTCGCGAAGACGCACCGGCTGACGCCTTCACCCCGATCGATGCTCACCACTCCTTCATCGCAGCGGCGTTCATCGCTCCGCCTACGGCCACCCATCGCCCGCTGATCATGTCAGCAAGCGCGGAGTCCGCACCGGTCCGCGCCAGCGACGCAAGCGCCCCGGCGCCCGCTCCGAAGCCCGGCCGATGGCGTTCACTCCGTTCTCCTGCGATCGTCGCCCTGGCCATCCCCGCTCTGCTCGGCACCGTCGCCCTCCCCGCCTATGCGTTCTCGCCCGGCAGTGGCACGGCCGCAATCACCGACGCGAATGCAGCGCTCTCCAGCGACAACCTCACCGCCCAGTCACTCACGGTGAGTGACGACGTCACTCTGGCCGAGGTCGAACGCGATGGCTACTCGGCCACGAGCGAGGCTGAGCTCGAAGCGAGCTATGCGGCCGCCGGCTACATCTACGACAGCGCTGCTGCCCTTGCCGGGTACCTCGCACCCTCGTCCAGCGGATGGTGGCGTCCCCTGCCCGGCGAGATCACGTCGAAGTACGGTCCTCGTGGCCTGATCTGCAACGGCGCCGGATGCTCCAGCTCGTTCCATGAAGGCATGGACTTCGGCGGGGCGTGCGGCACCCCGATCAAGGCCACCGCGGCTGGCACCGTCAGCTTCACCGGCAACGCCGGCGCGTTCGGCAACCGGGTCATCATCGACCACGGCAACGGCCTGCAGACGATCTACGGCCACCTGCTCGGTGGGTCGTACAAGGTTGCGGTCGGCGACGTCCTCACCGGCGGAGAAGTCATCGCAGAAGTCGGCGCCACCGGCGTCGTCAGCGGCTGCCACCTCGACCTCAAGGTCGTCATCGACGGAGCACACACCAACCCCGCACCGTTCCTGCGCGAGCACGGCGTCACCGTCTAGTTTCCTGCGCATCGCGCGCTGCCTACAGGCCCGGCGACGTTTTTGCTTGCCATTCGGCGTCCGAGCGGCCAAAATCGGCACTACCCGTCGGTCACGGCGGGATGTTCGCGATCAGGCTTGCCAGGTCGCAGACCTGGTTCGGATGAGACGAGTGGGCATGGGCACCCTGACGTACGACGGCGTGATCGTTGAATTCGACGACCGGCTCCTCGCACACCTCCAGATCGTGATCGTCCAGAAGCTCCGATGCGGCGAGAGTTTCCTCCTGTCGTGGAAGGATGCCGTCAGCATCGGCAACGGCCGCAGCTCTGTCTGGCTCCACCCATCGATCCCGCTGTACTTCAAGTTCTGGGGAAGCCGACCGCCGACCATCAACCGTCAGTGGATCGCGGAACTGACCGCCTCCGCGAACAGCGCGCATGGCCTCGTGGTCTTCGGCGAGGATGGCTCGCACCAGCCCACCGCGGGTCGCGGCGGCGAGCCCGCCGGGCCTCACGCGCCCCACGCACCCGGCGAGAATCCGCCCCAGGAGCACTGACTGCCTGGCCTGTGCGGCGCGGCATCACCCACGATCAAAGTCAAGCCCTTGTCGGGCCCCTGTTCTTGAGGTTTGATGTAAACGATCATTCACTGAGTCTGCCCGCCATCGGGACGGAAGACGGACACGTGGCTGATCATGACCCGCTGGAGATCAGAATGACCATCGAAGCTGTGCTCCCTCCTGCCGGTACTCAGAAGTCGTTCTCGGCAGTCTGGGTGCCCGTCGCGACCGGCCTGTGGG
Organism: Mycetocola sp. Y171; assembly: GCF_056713165.1. NCBI lineage: Bacteria > Bacillati > Actinomycetota > Actinomycetes > Micrococcales > Microbacteriaceae > Mycetocola > Mycetocola sp. Y171. The sequence continues at coordinate 343,965 of NZ_JBWYGX010000002.1, read as the reverse complement.
CCGGCAGCACCGAAGGCAACTTCATCGGGTTGATCGAGAAGGTCGCCGATCGTGGGTTCACCGCCAGGAACGGCCGGAGCGAGAATCTGGGCCTGTTTCCGACGCTGCCGGAGGCCAAACGGGCTGTGGAGCGCCAGCGCCGCTGAGTGCTCCTACGGTTGCTCGGACCGCTCTCCTGTGACGTTCACGGAGGTCTCCGCACCGTCGAGCCATGATGTGAGGACACGGGTGGCCGCTGTGGCTAGAGCGGGCCCAAAGGTCGTGGCCTGCTCCCGGATGGTGCTCGGGTCGATACCGCGGGCAGCGAGTTCGTGCGCGTGGCCGATGAGCCATCTTTCGATCTGCGTGTGATCGGCCTCCAGGTGAAACTGGATTCCGAGCACCCTGTCCCCGATCAGGAACGCCTGGTGCGCTGTCGTCGGCGTCGAAGCGAGGGATGTTGCTCCTGGCGGGAGGTCGAACTCCTCCCCGTGCCAGTGGAACACTCGCACACGCTCCAGCGGACCGAGCGCCGAACCGACACCCGCAGGGGAGAGATCGATGGTGGCGTAGCCTATCTCGGCCTTCGTCGACGCGCGAACCGGGGCATCGAGCGCCCTCGCGATGAGTTGCGCGCCGAGGCAGACGCCCAGGGTGGGCCTGTTGACGGCCAGCCGCTCGCGAATCGCATCACGTTCGTTCGACACGAACGGATACGTGGTGGTGTCGTTCACGCTGATCGGACCCCCGATGACGACGACGAGGTCCGGCGCGAGAAGAGAATCGACTTCCATCGGAAGAACGCCGGCTTCGACGTACGTCACGTCATACCCGCGGGCGTCGAGAATCGGCTCCAGAAGGCCGAGATCTTCGAATCCGACGTGGCGGATGGCTGTCACTGTGCGGCTGATGTGATGCTCCCTTCAGGCGGTGCCGTACTGCCCGCTGGTCGGCCCGGAGAAGAGCGTCACCCGCGAGCACGTCCCGAGAGGACATGGTCACCACAGCTCAGCATTGTAGGGACGCGACCAGAGAGCAACCGTTAGGGTCACGGCCTTGAACCACGCCTGGTGCATCGCCTCGAGTTCTTCCCGGCTGGAGACACCTCTGGCGAGAAACGGCTCGATCGTTGCAGTGATCGGCACGATGAAGGCGATGAGGTGTCGCATCGGGATGTAGGGCGACGCGGATGCCACCTTGTCGGTGCGATTCTTTCCATCTGGAGTGTGACGCCATCGTCGGAGGTCCTTTCGTGCCGTGATGGGTGTTGAGAGGGGCTGTCGGATTTGTCAGCTGTAACGGTCGGGCGGGGCGGACTTCACCCGCCCGACCGTCGTCATTGCTCCTAGCGGGTCGCTTTCACTGCGCTGAGAATGAGGTCGACGACCTTCTTGGGCTGGCTGATCATCGGCACGTGGGAGCTCCTGACCTCGACCGTCTTCGCTCCGGCCCGTTTCGCCATCGCTCGTTCTGCCTCAGGCGGGATGATCCTGTCGTTCGAGGCAACCATGTACCAACTCGGGATCGTCTTCCATGCCGGCGGCCCTGACGGGGTGACCAGAGACGCAAGGGCGCCGGGACGCTGGCTCGCAGCCATCACGGACGCCTGCTTCTTCGACAGATCCTGCGCGAACAGGCGGTGGAACCAGACGGGATCGATGTAGGCATCCTGATTCCCATCAGCGGCTCCAGGAATCGGTCGCGTGACGAGATGATTGATCACGTCCGTGTGACCGCCGCCGAGTTCGTTGGCCTGTTGCACCGATTCACCTTCGGCCAGGGCGAACGCAGCGATGTAGACCAGCGCTTTGACGTTCTTGTTCCCTGTCGCGGCATTCGTGATGACTGCACCGCCGTACGAGTGCCCGACGAGAACAATCGGTCCTGGAATGGTTGAAAGGAATGACTTGAGATACTCGGCGTCGGTGGGCACTGCCCGCAGGGTGTTGGGCGGGGCGTAGACCGTGTACCCATCCGATTGGAGACGTTCGATGACACCGGACCATCCGGATGCGTCCGCGAACGCCCCGTGAACGAGTACGATCGACGGTTTTGCGCCTCCTTTGCCTCCGCCCTCCTTCGCCGGTGACGCCGTCGCGGGTGCCGCGAACGTGAGGCCGGCGAGGAATGCGGTGAGGAGCGCCAGGACGATGAGTCGCGGCTTTCTGCGTCGGGTTTCGGTTCTGAACTGCATTGTGATTCTCCCTTGCTTGGCAGAGCGAATTCGCCCGAACGGTTGCTACGGCGACCGTTCTTGTGATGGCGATTCGACCGGTGTGGGCACGCCTGCCTGGAGCCATCGGATCGTCGATCTGACGGCATCAGGAGCGTGGCTGAACACTTCCCGGGCGCTCGTGGCACCCTCGCTGAAGTGGCTCCACCCGTCCGTGTGAACGGGTACGGCGATTCTGGGTTTCAGGCCGGCAAGAAGTGTGGTCGCCTGAGTGGCGGTCATGGTGAAGCGGAGGGGGCCGGTGACGCCGAAGCGCACCGCCCCCATATGCAGGACGGCGACATCGACGTCCAGTCGTTCGGCGACCTGCTTCAGTCCCCGGTAGTAGACGGAATCCCCCGAGAACCACACGGCGGCTTGCTTCTCGGATTCTCGGCGGATCGCGAATCCGATCACCGCCCCCGCGATCGGCCGGCTCAAGGGTGGACCATGACGGGCTGGTGTGGCCGTCACGATGATCGGCCGCCGGCCCGGGTGTTCGAGTCGGGTGCTGGACCACGTACGCAGGCCACGTACGTTCGATGCCGCCAGTCGTCGGCTGCCTGGCCGGGTGGTCACCACGGTGGGGATGTTCGGTAGGAGGGCCCTACCGACGTCATCCAGATTGTCGGCGTGATGGTCGTGGGACAGAAGGACAGCATCCAGGGGCCCGAGATCCTCCAGCGGAATCGCAGGCGGCTCTGTCTTGACCGAGGATGTGCCGAACCCGAACGAGTAGCGTCGGCCCGGGACATCGAAGGTGGGATCCGTGAGAATCCTCCAGTCATCGATCTCGAGAAGCACCGTTGGACCACCTATGTGAGTGAGCACGATGTCGTTCACGGATCCCACCTCCAGCCTCAGTGAAGAAGTTGCGACTGGTTCGTTGTGGCGTGCGTCAGCGCCCAGGACAGGGCATAGTCTGCGACTTCTTCCCACCCCTTCTGGCTGACGATGCGGTGCGAACGCCCGGGGAACTCCACACGCTCCACCAGCGACGGACCCGCGGAATACTTCTTCAGCATCGCTTTCTGGATGGCCGGAGGTGCCACGTGGTCGATACCACCCGAGATGAGCAAGAGAGGTGCCCGGTCCTTCTTCAGGAAGTCCACTCGGGTGATTCCTGTCTTCTTCTTCGGGAGCGAGAGGACGCCCTCGAAGAAGATGCGGTTGGCGGAGTTCACAGCGCTGGCTTCCCACTCGCGGTCGGATTCAGCCCGGCCGAGATCATTGCCGAAGGTGTAATGGAAATGGCCTGTGCTGAGTCGATTCGCCTTATTGATGCGGAACGGGTTGGACAGGATCGGCAGCCCGGTCCGCAGAGTGGACCACGGCAATGTCAGGACGCCGGCCGGCTGACCGGGTTCGACGCCCACTCCGGCGATACCGAGTCCGCGGTCGAGCAGAATCTGAGTGAAGATCCCCCCGAAGGAATGCCCCATGATGATGGGTTTCGCCGGGAGGTCGCGAATGATTCTGTCGTAGTGGTCCACAGCCTTCGTGATACCGAGACCCTCGAGGGGTTTCGGATTGCGGCGGACCTCAGCCGGCGTCCGGTCGCCGATACCGGGCCATCCCGGCACGATGACGTCGTGGCCCAGGTCCCGGTAGCGCTGCGCCCAGGTGTCCCAACTGGATGGGGTCATCCAGAGTCCATGGACGAGGACGATGGGCGGTTTGGGTGCGAGGTTGTCTGACATGATGCTTCCTTCGGGTTGGGGTCAAGACCGGATGAAGTCGAGGAGGTCCTGGGAAAGGCGATCCTTCTCGGTGTCGGTGATTCCGTGGGCTGAGCCTTCGTAGACCTTGAGTTGCGCGCCCTTCACCATCGCCGCGGAGCGTTTCCCCCCGACTTCGAAAGGGACGATCTGGTCGTCGTCACCGTGGATGACGAGGGTGGGGACATCGACCTTCTCCAGGTCCGGGCGGAAGTCGGTGGCGGAGAATGCAGCAATGCACTCGTATGCTCCGCGGTGGCCGGCCTGCAGGCCGTTCAGCCAGAATGCGTCACGGACTCCTTGCGGTACATCGCCGGTTCGGTTGTTGCCGAAGAAGGGTCCGTCCGCAAGATCCCTGTAGAGCTGCGACCGGCCGCTCTTCTCCCCCGCTCGGATGCCGTCGAACACCTCGAGAGGAAGTCCTTCCGGGTTGTCGTCGGTGCGAAGCATCATCGGCGGTACGGCGGAGACGAGCACGAGTTTGGCCACCCGACCGCTTCCGTGGCGGCCGATGTAGTGTGCGACTTCACCGCCGCCGGTCGAGTGCCCGACCAGTACCACTCCCGTCACGTCGAGCGTGTCGAGAAGCTCTGCGAGATCGTCGGCGTATGAATCCATCTCGTTGCCGTTCCACGGCTGGGACGACCGCCCGTGCCCGCGCCGGTCGTGGGTGATGACGAAGCATCCGTGTTCCGCCAGGAAGAGTGCCTGTGATTCCCAGGCGTCCGCGTTCAGAGGCCAGCCATGGCTGAGCAGGACTGGGGTCCCCCCTGGTTCACCCCAGGTCTTGTAGTAGAGATCGACGTCGTCGCGGGTCTTGATGTAGCTCATGGGTATCACTTTCCGTCGGTTCTGTGCGTTGGACCGCCAGGCGGTGCTGGCTGCTTGTAATGACAAGAGCGAATGTAATGACAGGTGGGTGCGCACCGCCTTCACGCAGGGTGCACATTCCTGTGCCACCCGTGCACGAGGAGGCACGACGGCACACCGGGAGGCACTCCGTGCACAGGAAGTTGCACGCTCGGCCATCGCGACCGCGGCCAGCGGCGATTATCGTCCTTCTCGACGGGAGAACTTCGACCGTCGCGGCTGGCTGAAGGGGTGCCCATGAAGCGCTTCGACGCAGACGTCGCCCTGGTGACGCGCGCCACGGATGCACTGGGAGAGGAGTTCGTCGCCGCCTTCCTGCGGGAAGGCGCTTCGCGGGTCTACGCGGTTGGCGAGACTCCCCGGGAGTGGGCTGACAGCCGTGTGGTTCCTCTCGTATTCGATCAAGCGAAAACCGGCTCTCTGACGGATCTGGTCTCGGTCGCTCGGGACGTCACCGTCGCGGTGAGCATCCCGGCGCCCGAACCGGCAGCTGTCCCGCTCCTGACGGTCGACGACGGGACGTTCACGGACCTGGTCATGAAGAACACACTGGGAGCGATCCACCTGGCCGGCGCCTTCGGTCCGGTCCTCGCGAAGAACGGTGGAGGCGTGCTCGTGATCGTCCGGTCGGTCCAGGCATGGATCAGCGTGAACGGTGCATACGCGGCGAGCCAGGCTGCGCTGTGGTCCGTGACGAATGCGCTGCGGGTGGAACTGGCCTATGCCGGAATCGACGTCGTCGGTGTCGTGCTCGGCCTGACCCTGCGTGACGCGACCGGTGATCCGTCGCACCCGCGAACCGATGTGCGCTCTGTGGCCACGATGACACTGGATGCCATCAGCCGGCAGGATCCCGAGGTCCTCGTCGATGAGTACTGCCGCTCGGTGAAGTCGCGCCTCTCCCAACCTCTGGTGATGCTGTATCCCGAGCTGGAATGACGTCAGGGTTACGGAAGGTGATCGGGAGACCACGCCTGTCGCCGACGGAGCACGACCTGTTCGCCCGGGCCCCGGTGGGACCATTCGGAGGGTGCGCAGCCGAACCGCAGCCGGAAGGCTCGCGAGAAGGATGAATGGTCGCCGAAGCCGCACAACCGCCCGACAGCGGCAACGGAGATGCGGGCGTTCTTGGGCTCGCCCAGCATGGTCGCGGCGCGGATCAGTCGCTCTTCGCGAATCCATTCATGCATCGGCACGCCGAGTTGGCGCATGATGGTGAAGAGGTACCGACGTGAGATGCCGAAGTGTGCCGAGATCCGCTCCGCGGTGAGATCTGACTCGGTGACGTGGGCACGGATGTACGTCATCACACGTAGTCCGAGAGTGCGCCCAAGGGGCTCCCGGCTTCGGAATTCGTCACCGACGGCGATCGCCAGCACGGCTCTGACGATGTCCATCGACGGGGTCGCCAGCACTGACTCGCTTTCCGACTCCATCGGAGGCAGGTCGGCGAGGCTCGTGATGTGGCGGGACAGCAGCGAAGCCAGCGGGCTCCTGCTCAGATCCTTCGTCACCAGATCGCGGACGAGAAGATGCGGGAGCCCGAGTTCGTCCATTGGAATCGAGAATCCCCAGAAGGAACTGCGTTCAGGCACGGCCACTTTCCAGGGCGACAAGCTCCAGATCGGAACCAGCGATCGACCTCTGCCGCGAACCTGCCCGTCGCCCTGCTCGAAGTCGACCCGGCCCTCGGAGAAGGTCAGAACGAGACGCGGTGATGACAGGTCCCTGGCCTGAGATGCCGTCCGCTCCCCCAGATAATTGCAGAAATCCGTGCTGGTGAGTTCGATGTCGCGAAAACGGCGGGTCCTGTGGGTGAACTCGATAGCCGCTGACGGGTCAAGAGCCCGGGCGTGGAACGGAACCGAGGCACCCTGGGCGACCTCGTCGAGCAGCGCGGAGCGCTCCGACGAGCGCAGGTCGCGCAAGCTGAACTCTTCCATGCGGTCGCACCGGCCCTAGAAAGACGGATGCAGCTCGGCGTCCTCCCGAGCCGCTGTTGGCACGACAGTAGCGCACGGCCAGAGACGTTGGCTAGCGGGTTTGAGAGCGCGATCATCGGCGAACGTCCGCAGTGGATGCTCGCGGCGGCGAACAGTCGGTCGGAAGTGCCGGTCAACGGGCGCAGCCGGAGAAGAGAATGGCTGTCCCGGGCAAAGGAAAAGGCCCGGAATCTCAATGATTCCGGGCCTTCTTTGTTGCGGGGGCAGGATTTGAACCTACGACCTCTGGGTTATGAGCCCAGCGAGCTACCGAACTGCTCCACCCCGCGGCACAAGAACTTACTCTAGCACGGGATCAGGGGCCGCGCGAATCGAGGCGGGCCCGGGATCGGGGTCAGGACAGGATCGCGTACGCCTTGATCGACCGTCGCTCGTCCATGGCGCGATAGCCCTCGGGGATCGACTCGAGATCCACCCGCAGATCGAAGACACGGCCGGGATCGACCCGCCCATCAAGGACATCCGGAAGCAACTCGTCCGCATACGCACGGGCGGGCGCCACTCCCCCGACGAGTCCGATATTGCGCCTGAACATCAGGGTGATCGGCACGTCCACGCCGTGCGGCACCCCGACGAAGCCGACACGCGAACCGGCTCGGGCCAGCCCGAACGCGGTCGTCATGGACTGCTCCGTTCCCACGCACTCCAGCGTGGCATCCGCACCGACGCCGTCGGTAAGCTCCAGCAACTCGGCCACGGCGTCGTCACCACGGGAGGCCACGACGTCCGTGGCGCCGAACTCCCGAGCCTTCGCCTGGCGGTCGGCGTGCCTGCTGAATGCGATGATCCGCGCAGCGCCGAGGCGCTGAGCGGCCAGCACACCGGACAGACCGACAGCTCCGTCCCCGACGACGGCGACGGTCGCCCCAGGCGCCACGCCGGCGGACACGGCGGCGTGGTGGCCCGTGGCGAAGACGTCCGAGAGGGACAGGAGCGACGGCAGCAGCTCATCGGCCGGCCTACCGCCGGGAACGACGATGAGAGTGCCGTCGGCAAAGGGAACGCGGGCGGCCTCACCCTGGCCGCCGTCTGCGCCGGCGGAACCCCAGGCCGACCCGTGCGTGCAGACACTCGTGAAGCCATGGAGGCAGTTCGCGCAGGTGCCGTCGCTCCAGGTGAACGGCGCGATGACGAAGTCGCCGACCCCAACCTTCGCGACGTCGCTTCCGACCTCGGTGACCTCGCCGAGAAACTCGTGCCCGATCGTCGAGCCGGATGCGCGCGGGTTCTCGCCGCGGTACGGCCAGAGGTCACTGCCGCACACGCAGGTGGCGACGATCCGCACGACGGCATCCGTGTCGTCGACGATCACCGGGTCGGGTCGGTCGACGACGCGGACGTCGCGTGGCCCGTAGAACTGGATGGCTCTCATGACGCGGCTCCGTTCGGTTTCGATGCAACAAGGGTCAGCGCGAGGGGCAGCCAGGTCGTTTCGGGCCAGCCGAACATGCCCTCGCCTCGCGGCACGAGAGTCGGGAACATCCGCCACGGCAACTCGTCGTGTTCGCCGAGGTGGTCGATGGTGAGTCCGGCCTCGCGAAGGGCGCCGAAGGTGGCGGACAGCGGGTGCATCCATTCCCACGTGCGCGTGTTCTGGAGCACAGCGGTCTCGTCGGCGTAGTCGACGGTGTCGTCGAAAATGTCGGGCTCCGCGTCGGAGTACGAGTAGGTGAACACGGGAAGGCTCCCGCCCGCCGGGTCCTCATCGAAGACCTGGGCTGACGGATGGCTGTCGGCGAAGTACAGCATCCCGCCCGGCTTCAGGAACCATTCGATGATGCGCGCCCATTCAGCGACATCCGGAAGCCAACCTATTGTTCCCCAGGTAGTGAACACGAGGTCGAAAGAGTCGGGTTCCGGCAGAGCGTGCCTGGCGTCGTAGATGTTCGCCGCGACGAAGCGGGACCGGTCGGCGAGACCGACCTCCTCGGCGAGTTTCCGTGCCTCGCGGACGGCTGGGAGAGAGAAGTCGAGTCCGATGACGGATGCTCCCCGCTGGGCGAGGGTGAGTGTGTCTGCCCCGAAATGACACTGGAGGTGGAGCACACGCTTGCCGCTGAGGTCGAACCGGCCGTCCTCCCCCGGGAACACGCGTGCCAGCTCGGCCTCATCGACGCGGGTGAGCCGACCGGAACCCTGGCGCAGCGCCGACTGGTCGTAGAAGGTGCTGTTGACGTGGATCGGGACGCGTTCGTCCCATTGTGCCCGGTTGGCGTCGAGCCAGTCACCTGAGCGGAGATCGACCGGGCGTGGGATGTCTGACGTGTTCTCTGTCATTCACCCCACGCTACCGGTCGACTAGCCGTCCAGCAGGTCGAGAGCCTCGGCCAGTGCCGCGTTGAGTCGGGCGTCGGCTTCGCCGTACGCCGTCCAGTTGCCCTCGGACAGAGCGGCAGCCTTGTCGTCCATGGCCGTCTTCGCGTCATCCAGCGCGTTGCGGAGCGCTGCGTCGACAACCGGGTTGCCGGTGTTGGGATCGACCAGGTCGTCCGGCTCCTCCGGCTCGGTCGGCGTCTCCGGCGCTGCCGGGTCGTCGGTCCCCGGCGTGTTGCCGTCTCCGGCGCTGGCGCCCGAGTCGCCGCCGAACAGGGAGTCGAGCGCCTCATCGAGGGTGTCCTCGAATGCGATCTGGTCGCCGAACGCCACGAGCACCTTCTGCAGCAGCGGATAGCTGGTCTCACCGGTGGACTGCACGTAGACCGGCTGCACGTAGAGCAGTCCGCCACCGACAGGCAGTGTCAGGAGGTTTCCGTTCAGCACCTTCGACTGCCCCTGCTTGAGCAGGTTGATCAGTGAGGAGACCTCGGTGTCGGTGTTGAACGCGTTCTGCACCTGCCCTGGGCCTGGAACCGTCACGTCCTTCGGAAGGGTCAGCAGCCGGAGCTTGCCATAGTCATCCCCGGGCTTTCCTGCACTGGCACCCGCATCGGCATCCACGGCCAGGTAGCCGGTCAGCACACTGGACGCGCTGTCACCGGTGCCGCGAGGCACGAAGGTGGAGTACAGCGAGTACGTCGGCGCCTCCTGCCCAGGCATCTGCATGGTCAGGTAGTACGGCGGCTGGAGCAGGTTCTCGGCGGCTTCGGACTGCGGGTCGGTCGGAGTCGACCACGCGTCGGTCTTCGAGTAGAACTTGCCGGCATCCGTCACGTGGTACTGCCCGAGGATCTGGCGCTGCACCTTGAACAGATCGGCCGGGTAGCGCACGTGGCTCATCAGGTCGCCACTCATCTTCGACATCGGTTCCACCGTCGACGGGTAGATCTTCTGCCACGTCTTAAGGATGGCGTCGTCCGTGTCCCAGGCGTAGAGGGTGACCGATCCGTCATAGGCGTCGACCGTGGCCTTCACCGAGTTGCGGATGTAGTTGATGTCGTCGAGCGCGAATCGCTGGTCTGCTGTCGCGGAGTCGGCGATCGCCGTGGACAGGCCCACCGTGCGTGAGTAGGGGTACGCGTCCGAGGTGGTGTACCCGTCGACGATCCACACGACGCGGCCGTCGACCACACTGGGGTACGGGTCGGAGTCGAGCGTCAGGTACGGCGCGACCTTCTTCACACGCGTCGCCGGGTCACGGTCGTAGATGATCTGCGACTCGCTGGTGACGTCGTCCGAAAGGAAGATCTGCTCGGACTGGAACTTCAGCGCGTATACGAGCTTGTTGAGCACGTTGTCGAGTTTGGGTCCGCCGTCGCCCTCGAAGGCGTTGTAGGTCTCTGACTCGCCTTCGTCTCCGGACGGGTAGTCCAGCTCGACCGGCTTGTTGCCCTTGGGAGCTCCGACGATGGAGTAGTCGGGAGACGCCTCACCGAAGTAGATCCGCGGCTCGAAGTCGCCGAGGGCACCGGTGGTGGGGATGCCTGACTCGAGGAAGACGGGCTGGCCGTCGACGGAGCGCTGGTTGCCGTAGGCGGCGACCAGGCCATAGCCGTGGGTGTAGACGAAGGTGTTGTTGTACCAGGTGTCATCGGCGTCCTGCTTGAGTTCGCGGAGCGCGACGACAGCGTCCTGGCTCTCCCCGTCGACCTGGTAGCGGTCGACGTCGAGGTCTGGCGAGAAGCTGTAGTAGTTCTTGAACCGCTCGAGCTGCGAGATCGACGGGCTCACGAGTGCCGGGTCGATGATCCGGATCGACGCCGTGGTCTCGGCGTCCTCACGGAGGGCACCCTTCGCGGCGTCCGTCGTCGCGTTGTACGGGATCTCCTCGACATCGGCGACGCCGTACGCGTCCCTGGTCAGGTCGATGTTCCGCTGGATGTATGGCGTCTCGAGGGTCTTCGCGTTCGGGTCGACCTGGAACCGCTGCATCACCCACGGGTACGCGGTACCGACGAGGAGGCCCGCCACGAGGAGCAGCGCGGTTCCGACGACCGGGAGCCGCCAGCGTCCGATGAACGCTGTCACCAGGAACAGGACGGCGACGAGAGCGGCGATTCCGGCGAGGATGACCCGACCGGGGATCGTGGCGTTGTCGTCGGTGTAGTTCGCACCGGTGATGAGGTCGCCGGTCTGGTTGAGCGTGACGTACTGGTCGAGCCAGATCGAGACGGCCTGGAGTGCGATGTAGAGGGCGGCGAGGATCGCGATCTGGATCCGTGCGGCCTTCGAGATGCGGAGCTCACGGCCGGAGACGCGGATAGATCCGTAGAGGTAACTGACGGCGATGGTCAGCAGGGTTGCGAGCAGCACGACGGCCGAGGCGAAGCCGACGAGGCCGCGGAAGAACGGAAGCTCGAAGAAGTAGAACGAGACGTCGAGGCCGAATTGAGGGTCGGTCTCACCGACCGGCGTGCGGTTCAGCCAGAGAAGCACGACTTCCCACCGCGTGGCGGCGGCGAATCCGGCGAAGAGCCCGAGGACGATCGGGATGCCGTAGGTCGCGAGGCGCCGCAGCGGCTCGACGAGTTCCTGGTAACGGTCGAGCTGGCTGCTCAGCTTCGCGTAGACCGGACGCAGTCGGTAGGCGAGCTGAATGCTCGCCCAGATCGGAATGGCCATGCCGAAGAAGCCGATGGCGAACATCACGGCGGTCGCGATCCACTGGGTGGTCAGGACCTTCGCGAAGCCCAGCTGCTCGAACCAGAGGTAGTCCGAGTACAACCCGGCGAAGATGAAGAACGCAACCACGAGCGCGCCGACGACTGCTGCCGTGATGGCGAGCGGCGCGCGACTGCGGTTGGGGGCGGGACGAGCTTGTGCTGCTTGAGCGGATGTCACTTGTGGCCTCTGTCAGTGTTCGGGGTCTGGTCACAAGTCTATGGGGATGTGCACTCCAGAGGCTGGGAGCTAGCCGGTCGACTGGTGGGGATGCGCCCGGCGAAGGCTGGAAATCAGTCGGTCGACCTCGGCGCCTCACAGGTGGGGAGGGCGTCCAGTCCGTTCGACGACTCGATCGCGTCGAGGGCGGCCAGCGAGTCGTCCAGCGTCGCGACGCTCAGCACCCGCAGGCCGTCAGGAACATGGCCGACCACTTCGTTGCAGTTCGCGGCCGGGGCGAGGAAGTAGCTCGCGCCGGCGTCGAGGGCTCCGTAGAGCTTCTGACGGATGCCGCCGATCGGCCCGACGGTGCCTTCGGCATCGATCGTCCCCGTGCCTGCCACGTTCTCGCCGCCGTTCAGCTTGCCCGGCGTCATCTTGTCGATGATCCCGAGCGCGAACATCATGCCAGCACTCGGACCTCCGACATTGTCGAGCTGAATCGTCACGTCGACAGGGAAGTCATAGAGAACCTTCGTCGCGATGCCGATGATGCTCGTGTCCTCGCCGTCAGCGGACGTCGCAGCGACGGGAGTGATCGACACCGTTGACGGCACTCCCCCTCGAACGATGTCGAAGGCGGCTGCCTGGTCGGTTCCGTTCGCAGTGATGGCGTCGCGCAGCGACGTGAGGTCGCTGACGGCGGTGTCGTTCACCGCGATGATCTCGTCATCGACTTTGAGCTTTCCGTCCGCCGGGGCGCCGTCGGCGACCTGCCCGACAGCGAGCTGCGCCGGGAAGTCGTAGTCGAGTTCGGTCAGAGCCGCCGCAATGGCATCCTGCTGCGAATCGACCATGAGGGCGGCGTTCTCCGCTTCGCGCTCCTCGGTCGACACACCTTCCGGGAAGAGAGCTTCGACGGGCACGACGGCCTTGCTCGGGGAGAACCAGGCGAGGGCGATCTCGAACCAGTTCGGACGCTGTTCCCTGTTTCCGACCGCCTGGACGGTGAGCATGTCGAGTGCACCCCCGGTGTCGAAGGTCTCCGCCCCCTTCACGGTGACCATCGGTACTTCTTCGTCGTCGATCGTCACAGTGCCGAGCGTGTTGAACACCGGGCCCGGCTGCTGGATCACATAGGACGTGGGCCAGAGTGCGAGGGCGAGGAGGATCACGAAGGAGAGGGCGAGGGCCAGCCAGCCGCGGGTGCGTCGACGGTGCGCGCGCTCCATCGACGCGAGCTCCGCCTCCGAATAGAGCGCCTGCGGTTCGGTGCCTGGCGGGTATTCGCTCAAGAGACTCATCGTGCCTTTCATGGTGTTCGCGACGGGCGGACAGCAGCCAGGGGCAGCCGCGCGAAACTCGGAGGATCACCGACTAGCGTAGATCCCGCAACCGAATGCTGTCTGAAAGGTGGCCTCTGTGCCCGACGAATCCGACAAAAACCCCGAGGACGAGTTCCGCGACATGCTGCGGCAGTTCCTGGCAGGGAACGCCGGGATCGACCCGAGTCAGCTCGCCGGTGCCGCCGGTCTTCCCGGTGATCCTGCGTCGGTCAACGCGATGCTCAGCCAGCTCCGAAACGCGCTCCAGGGCGGCGGAGACGGAAGCATCAACTGGCAGGCCGCCACCGACCAGGCCGTGACGCTCGCGAACGGTGAAGCCGTCCCGACGAGTGCCGAGCAGCGAGCTGCGCTCGACCAGGCCTTCTCGATCGCCGCGTTGTGGCTCGACGACGTCACCGGCATCACCGAGCTGACGAGCGTCCCGAAACTCCTCACCCGCGCCGAGTGGGCCCGCGCGACGATGCCGGTCTGGACCCAGCTGGCCGAGCCGGTCGCCACCAGCATCTCGGATGCCCTCACCCGCGTGCTCAGGGAGCAGGCACCCGAGGAGTTCCAGGGCATGGTCGAGAACGCCGGAGCCCTGTTGAGGAGCATCGGCGGCGCCCTCTTCGCCATGCAGCTGGGGCAGGTCGTCGGCCAGCTCTCGATGGAAGTCGTTTCTGGCGGCGACGTCGGAATCCCTCTCCTCGACGACAACCAGGCCGCGATCCTCCCGCAGAACGTCGCGGCGTTCGGCGACGGGCTCGACATCCCTGACGACCAGGTGCAGCTGTACCTGGCGGTGCGGGAGATCGCCCACGCCAGACTGTTCCGTCACGCCCGCTGGCTCCGCCTGCACCTCATCTCCTCGATCACCGAGTTCGCCCGTGGCATCCGAATCGACACCGACCGGCTGGAGAGCCTCGCGGACGGCTTCGACCCGTCGAACCCCGAGGAACTGCGCCAGGCCATGGTCGACGGCTCGCTCATCCCACCGAAGACCGATGCCCAGCTGGCCACGCTCGCCCGCCTCGAAACCATCCTCGCCCTCGTCGAAGGCTGGGTCGACGTGGTGACCGCCCGCGCGACCTCACGCCTGCCCAAGGCCGACGCCATCGCCGAGATGGTCCGTCGTCGCCGCGCGACCGGTGGTCCCGCTGAGTCCGCGTTCTCGACCCTCGTGGGGCTCGAACTGCGGCCACGGCGATTGCGCGAAGCCGCAGCGATGTGGCAGCAGATCACGGATGCCGTCGGCGACGAGCAGCGCGACGCGCTCTGGTCGCACCCTGACGTCATCCCGACCGGCGAAGACATCGACGACCCGGCAGCGCTGATCGCCCGGCTCGAGGCGCATGCTCGCGGCGAGGTACCGGAACCGGACGACTTCGACACGGCGCTCGAGAACCTTCTCCGCGGCGAAGAGGGCTCAGGCAGCAGCGAGAACCCGCCGGTCGTCTGAACTGACGACGCTGCCCTGTGGAGAAACCGCACGGGGCAGCTCCAAGTGGGGCATGATCTCCCGCATGCTTCTCAGACTCGACCCCCGGTACCCGATCGTCTGGCGAACTCCGACGTCGCTGCAGATCGGCGCCGAGCAGGCCATCGCCCGGCTCGACACGATCAGCACGGCCGTCGAGCATCTGCTCGGAGCGGTGATCGCCGGCATCAGCCGCGAAGAACTCGATGAGCTGGCCGTCCGGGTCGGAGCGGCTCCCGCCGAGGTCCAGGACTTCCTCGACGGTGTCGCGCCTGCACTCGTCTCCCCCGAAGCCCAGCGCGAGTCGCCCGTCTGGATCGTCGACGGGCACGGCAGCACTGCCGACGGCATCCGCTCACTGCTCCTGCGCGAAGGACTAGCGGACTCTGAGGACCCCGACACCGAACGACCTCCGGACCTTGCGGTGGTTGTCGCCACCCACGTGATCGACCCGAGACGATACGTGAGGTGGCTGAGCCTCGACATCCCGCATCTCGCGGTGGTCTACACCGACGTCGGTGTGGAGATCGGTCCCCTGGTCGAACCGGGCGCCGGGCCGTGCCTGCACTGCCTCGCCCTCGAACGGACGGATGCAGATCCGGCGTGGCCGGCGATGGCATCCCAGTTGCTCGGTCAGCCGTCCCTGGCCGAACGCGAACCGCTGGTGAGCGAGGTCAGCGCGCGCGTCGCCCGGATCGTGACAGCCCGGCTCGCCGACGGAACGAACGACCTCGCCTCCGCATCCCTCAGGATCGACGGGTTCCGGGTGACGGGGCACCTGCTCGCGCACCGGCCACACCCGGATTGCGGATGCCGATCTCTGTCAGGAACCGCGAGCGATCCCGCGGTTGCGGCGAACGACCGGAGTGCTCCGCCCACGACATGAACAGGCGGGACCGCGCCCTCGTGATCCCGACGTACATCAGGCGCCGTTCCTCATCCACCTGCTCGAATGACTTCGCGTAGCTGATCGGGACGAGTCCCTCGCTGAGCCCGAGGAGGTAGACGACGTCCCATTCGAGTCCCTTGGCGGAGTGGAGGGTGGCCAGCGTCACCGCAGACACCGTCGGTTCGTGCTGTCCGGCCTGCCGCTCGAGCAGTTCGTCGGTGAACTGCCGGAAGGTCGTTCCAGTCGGAGCCTGATCGACGAGACCCATGATCGCGTTGAGGGACTCCCACTTGTCACGCACAGCGCCGGCGACCTCCGGGGCGACCTGCGTCCAGCCGAGCGAGCGCAACACGTCACTGACCGACTTGAACAGGGGCTCCCCCGTGATCGACACGGATGCCCCGCGCAGCGCCATGATCGCCTGGCGGACCTCGGGCAGGTCGAAGAAGCGCTTGCTGCCCCTGAGCAGGTACGGGACTCCGACATCGCCGAGCGCCGTCTCGAGCGCCGCCGACTGCACGTTGACGCGGTAGAGGATCGCGATGTGCTCGGGTTTCGTCCCCGTTGCGATCTGCTCGAGCACGGATTGCGCGATCGACCTGGCCTCGGTCATGTCGTTCGGGTACGCCGTGATCTCCGGTTGCTGGTGCGTATCGGCCGACCGGCTCGCATGCAGGCTCAGCGCGCCAGGGCGTCCGCGCATGAGGCGGTTGGCTGTGTCGACGATCTGCGGTGTCGACCGGTAGTTCTGTTCGAGGCGCACCACCGTCGCATCCGGATGCCGCGCCGGGAAGTCGAGCAGGTATTCGCTGCGCGCACCGGCGAAGGAGTAGATGGTCTGGCTGGCGTCACCGACGACGCAGACGTCGTTCCTGCCGCCGATCCACAATTCGAGGAGTTGTTGCTGCAGCGGCGAGACATCCTGGTACTCGTCGACGACGAAGAACCGGTACTGCTCGTGCACCTGCATGGCCACGGCGGGTTCCGTCTGGATCATCCCGGCGCAGGCCAGAAGCACGTCTTCGAAGTCGAGCTGACGGCGCTCGTCCTTGAGGTCTTCGTATGCCTGTTGCATCGCCGCCACCTGGTCTGCGGCGAGGTTCTGGGGTGCAGGGCGGTCGGCAGCCGCGTACTGCTCGATGCTCAGGCCAGACACTTTGCGCCATTCGATCTCGGCCGCGATGTCACGGAGAGTCGCGGTGTCGAGTTTGAGCTGGAGGCGTTCCGCCGCATGCCCCAGCATCCGTCCCTTGCTGGTGACGAGAGCCGGCATGATTCCGCCGACCGTGTGCGGCCAGAAGTAGTTGAGCTGGCTCAGCGCTGCAGCGTGGAAGGTGCGTGCTGCCACCCCGCCTGCACCGAGGTGGCGGAGCCGGCCCCGGAGTTCGGCTGCAGCCCGGTTCGTGAAGGTGAGGGCCATCACCCGGTTCGCGGCGTAGGTTCCCGTCGCGACTCCGTGGGCGATCCGGTGCGTGATCGCGCGCGTCTTACCGGTTCCGGCACCGGCGAGCACGCACACAGGTCCTCTGAGCGCCTCGGCGGCGACGCGCTGATCGTCGTCCAGGCCGGCGAGGAGATCGGTCGGCTCAGCGCTCATGCCTGTGTCACCGCGGAATCCGCCGAAGCGGCCCGCGCGGCTTCGTCGAGACCGGGGCCACCGTCTGCGACGAGCCAGTGGTCGATGAGGGAACGGGCGATCGACGCCGGACCCGGCAGGAGCAGGGTTCCCGCTTCGCTGCGAAGCTGCTTGCGGCTCAGCCAGCGCAGGTCGACGATCTCCTCTCCGTCCGGTTGGAGAAGGTCGGGGTCGTGTCCTGCTGCGACCCGGGCGGAGAAGCCGAGCATCATGGACCGTGGGAACGGCCACGGCTGGGAACCGAGGTAGACGGGATTCTCAACCGTCAGTCCGGACTCCTCAGCGATCTCCCGGCACACGGCCTGCTCGAGCGACTCGCCCGCTTCGACGAAGCCGGCCAGAAGCGAGTAGCGGCCTTCGGGCCAGAGGATGTTGGACCCGAGGAGGAGCCGGTCGTCGTCGTCGAGGACGAGGACGATGACGGCGGGGTCCGTCCGCGGGAAAACCTGGTTGTGGCAGTTGGGGCAGAGCCGCATCCAGCCACCGAGCGACGGCTGTGTCGCGGTTCCGCACTTGGGACAGTGGCCGTGGGAGGCGTGCCAGTTCGCGAGGGCAACGGCCGCGGTCATGAGGGCCGAGTCGCCGGCGCCGAGTGTGCTCCCAGATTCCCTGAGCGACACCCACCTGTCCGGGTCCGCTTCGATTGCGTGCGCGACGGCATCCGTCACCACGGCGAGGACCACCGGAGCGCCGACCTCGGCATGGGTTCCGGCGTCGACCGTGCGTCCGAGGTAGCACAGCACCTCTGCGGCCGGCATGGCTTCGGGAGTGAGCAGGGCCAGGCGGTCGCCGTCCATCAGAGTCTTGCCATGCCAGAGCGGGAGGACCCGCGCCTGCGGGTCGGCAAGCAGTTCGCGAAACAGGTCGGGTCTGACCCGGGCGTCGGCGTCACGGTTCACCGCGGTCCGAGCGAGGGGAAGATCGGTGAGCGCGCCGAGAACGAACAAAAGCACTCCCAAGTGCAAGGGCGTGGCGGATAGCTGCCACGGGGGTGGGCGACCTAACCTAGATGCCATGGCCAGATCGCATCTAACTCTAGCCGCGTTGGCAACCTCAGCTGTCGCGGACCTGCAGATCGTCGGCGCAGGCCCGTTCGGGCACGGATCGACTGGCGATTTCGACTCGGCGCTGTTGCGCACGAGCGATGACCGCGAATTGGTCATCCGGGTTCCCGCGAATGAGCGAGCGGCGAGCGAGCAGTCCGTCGAACTCATTGCGCTGCAGGCGATGACCGCGGGCATCCGCAGTCGGCTTCCCTTCGATGTCCCTGCCGTCGTCGGGCAGGTGTCGACGCAAGGCACCCGTGCCGTCGTGTACGACTACCTTCCCGGTTACACCGTCGAAGCCGCCGGAATTCCCGCAGGCGACGGCGTCGCCAGCTCGATCGGTGCGGCGATCGCCGCCATTCACGCCCTCCCCGGCTCGTTCGTCGCGGAGGTCGGGCTCCCCCATCTCACCGCCGCCGAGTGTCGCAACGAGGCGCGAAGCGTCATCGAACGCGCCGCGTCTACCCGATTGCTCCCCACCGCCGTACGCAAACGATGGACGGATGCCGCCGCTGACGACAGCCTCTGGCAGTTCCAGCCCGCGGTGATCCACGGGTCCCTGGGCGCGGAGTCGTTCGTGATCACCGATCATGATGTCGGACCGATCGTCACGGCCGTTCTCGGCTGGAACGCGCTCCGCGTCGGCGACCCGGCCAGGGATCTGCACTGGCTGAGCGGCGCGGGCGAGGCGGCGGAAAGTGTGCTGACCGCCTACCGCTCCGCATCGTCTCGAAACCCGGATCGTCTGCTCGTTCAACGCTCCATGCTGCACGCCGAGCTCGAGTTGGCCCGCTGGCTGCTCCACGGAGTCGACGCGAGAGACAAGAGCATCGTCGATGACGCCGTCAGCCTCCTCGACGGCCTCGTAGACCACGTCCTCGGCGACCTCATGCATCCGCTGTCGCCACAGACCGGACCGATCATGGCCGTGTCGGATGTCGAGGACATGCTCACCCGCACGCCGCAGGCTTCTGGCACGCCCGGTTCGTCAGGGATCGGCATGGAGACCGACAGTTACGACCGCTCAGAGCTCGAGGCCGTCTTCGGTCAGGACGCCGAACGGATCGGTACCGAGAAGACGTCGGTTCCCGCCGGCCAGGCGCGAACCGCGGATGAGAACGCCGCGGAACCCGACGATGCTCCTCTGGTCTTCTCCGACGCTTTCGACCCGGATGCTGTCGAGACCGGTCCGATCGAGATCGTCTCCTCGTCGGACGACCGCTCATCGGACGACAGCGGCGAACGGCGCACAGACGACCACCGCGGCGATGCCGGCTACACGGCCGAGTTGGACTTCTCCGCGCTCGAAGCGGCGGAGTCCGGCGAGATCACTCCCCTGGTCCAGCGGCGACCGAGGTCTTCGGCGGAGTAGAGCCACTCCGGCCGGATCACGAGGTCATCGGTCACGTAATAGAACACGGCGTCGATGATCTCGGGTGAGACCCTCTTCCACTGCGCGAAAGCGAGACGGTAGAGCGCGAGCTGGTACTGCCGTTCGTCGAGCTCAGCGGCTGTCTTCGGGGCTTTGCCCGTCTTCCAGTCCACGATCTGGAACCGTCCGTCCCGCTCGTACACGGCATCGAGTTTGCAGATGATGATCTGTTCCCCGAGAACGAAGTTGATCTCCCTCTCCACCTCGACCGGGCGGAGATCCGCCCACTCGGACGCCTCGAAGGTGCGCTGCAGGACTCTGAGTTCGTCGATCTCCCTCTGCTCGAGTGGCAGCAGGGTTCCGGGCGCCTGGTCGATGTCCTGCTCGAGCAGGGTGGAATCCAGCGATTCCTGGCCGCCGGCGACCCCGGCCCGCTGCTCGACCCAGCTGTGGAACAGCGTGCCGAGCCTGGTCTGCCGGTACGGGCGTTCAGGGAGCGGACGCCGCATGCGTGTGGCGAGGGCAGCGGCATCCGTCACGAAGTCCTTGAACCGGGAAGCGGGGACTCGATCGGGCAGGTCGACGTACTCGTCGGACTGCTGGCGGGCTTCCCGCTCGGCGAGGAGGAGGGCGATGTCGTTCGACCAGATGGTGCGGAGATCGGGATCGGCTGATCGCACCGCTGTTGCGGCGGCGTGCACGGCTCCCGTTCTGGCGCCGAGCGGGTCGAGCGGCCACACGACGGCGTTCTGTTCGTCAGCGAGCGGATTCTCCTCGAATTCTGATTCGTCGGGAAGTCCGTCGCAGCTCGATGGGACGGCAGCGACGATTTCACGGAGGAACCGGCCCGGCCCGCGGGGCCTCGCCTGGGTGGACCAGAACGATCCGCTGGCGAGGAGGGCGTCCCTGGCCCTGGTCACGGCGACGTACGCAAGACGACGCTGCTCGCCCGCGTTCCGCGCCTCGAGTCCCTCGCCGAACGCCCCGTATGCCGCGTCGAAATCGGCCTGAGTGCCGGCTCCCCGCCAGTCCAGAGCGGGCAATTCGCCGCGGTCGCCGCGGAACTCGTACGGCAGTTCACCGAAGGCCGTCCAGCCCCGCTTGCTGCGGAGCGTGCCGGGCAATTCGTCCTGGACCATTCTCGGAACGACGACGCTGTCCCATTCGAGTCCCTTGGACCCATGGATGGTGAGGATCTGGACGGTCCCCGGCTCCGGATCCTCGCCCCTCGGACTGAGGTTCTCTCGTCGCTCGGCCTCCGCCAGCCAGGACAGGAAAGGGCCGAGAGTTCCCCCGTCATCGATGGCGAGGTACGACGAGATCTGCTCCGAGAATGCGTCGAGGCTGGCCTGGCCGAGCGGGTTCTGCTCGTTGGCCGCTACCTCGATGTCGAGCTGGAGTTCTTGCACCACGAGGTTGACGAGGTCGTAGAGGTCGAGACCCGAGCGGCGACGGAGGGCATTGAGCTGGCGGGCCACGAGCCGCATCCGGCGGATGCCCTCTGCGCTGAATTCGCGCAGCGCACTGTGATTCGCGGGGGCAGTCTGGAGGAAGTCGATGGCGTCGACGATGGATTTGCCGTCGTCGTTCGCCGCGGATGCCGCGATCCGCTCGCGGATGTCTTCCGCGATCGGCTGCTGGGCCAGATCACGGTCTGCGAGCCACCTGGCGAGCCCGCTCAGCGCCTTGATGTCTTTCGGCCCGATCCGCCAGCGTGCGCCGGTGAGGAGCCGGACCAGCTCCGAACCTGCGGTCGGGTCGTGCAGGACGCGGAGGGCGCAGACGAGGTCGACGACGACCGGCTGCTCGAGCAGACCGGCGACACCGAGGATGTGGAACGGCACGTTGTTGCGACGCAGTGCCTCAGTGAAGACGTCGACCTTCTTCAGCGAACGGCAGAGCATGGCCGCGGTGCGCTGCCCTCCCCTGCCCGACGGCCGGCCAAGTTCCGCGGCGAGCCAGCGGGCCACGGCATCCGCTTCGTCGACCACCGTCTCGGCGAAGACGACGGTGATGTCGCCGGCACCCGCGTGCGGTGGGCTGGACAGCTGCCGCACCGGGACCCGCGGTGTGGGAGGAAGAGGTGCGACGATCGCGTTCGCAGCGTCGAGCACGCGACCCGAGTTGCGCCAACTCGTCGAGAGCGCGAATGCCGCTGCCGTTCCCGTCGTCGCGAAGTCGTCGGAGAACCGTGCGAGGTTGGCCGCACTCGCTCCCCGCCAGCCGTAGATCGACTGGTTCGGGTCGCCGACCGCCATGACCGGATGTCCGGAGAACAACCGGGCCAGGAGATCGGTCTGGACCACGGACGTGTCCTGGTATTCGTCGAGGATGACGACGCGGAACCGGGCCCGGTACTCATCGACCACTCGCGGCACGCGCCGGCAGATCTCGAGGGCGAGCGCGACCTGGTCGCTGAACTCCACGAAGCCGAGCCGTTGCTTCTCGGCGGCAAACCGTTCGGCGAGGTCGACGATCAGCGCAAGCGAATCCACGTCGGCGACCGCGGCCGACACGGAGGCGAAAGGAGTGACCTTGCGCGATGAGCCGTCGTGCAGGGGCAGGGTTTCGAGCTCGTGGAACGCTTCGGCGAATGAGCGGATCTCATCGGTCCGGCCTGCCACGTCGTTATCGCTGAGCGCATGGCTGAGTGAAACCACGGCTGCAGTGACCTGGTCGACGCTCTTGTCGAGCCCCACGAGGCGCTCGTCGCCGCTGTCGACGACGATGCGCCTGGCCAGTCGCCACGCGGACGCCTCGGTGATGACCGTCGCATCGGGTTCCCTGCCGATCAGGCGGGCGTACTCGCGGAACAGCCCGCTGGCGAAGGAGTTGTACGTGGCGATGGTCGGGGCCTCGAGAACGTCGACCTCGGATTCCGGGTTCTCGGCGCGTTGGAGGTCCTGGAGCTGGCCGATGCGTACCCGCACCCGTTCGGCCAGTTCACCGGCGGCCTTGCGGGTGAACGTGAGTCCGAGGATCTCTGGCACCCGGACCTTGTGGTTGGCGAGGAGCCAGACGATGCGGTTCGCCATCGTCTCGGTCTTGCCGCTGCCTGCACCTGCCACGACCAGGGCCGGTTCCAGGTCGGCTTCGATCACGGCGACCTGTTCGGCTGTCGGCTCGGGGAGCCCGAGTCTGGCCGCGATCTCCCGCGCCGAGATTCGCGGTGCACCGGTCTGCGGGGTCATGCGCTCACCGCCGCGACGAGGTGGATGCGATACATGGAGCCTGCTTTCGGGTCGCGCTCGTCGAGGTTCGGGTTGCCGGTGAATTCCGCCGCTGCCATGCCGTGCCCGGCAGTCACCACCCGTCCGGTGAACGCAGCGCGCTCCTCGGCACTCATCGGCTGTTGCGTGAGCACGCGGTAGTTCTTGCCGGCTGGCCCGCCTGAGACGTAGAGCAGCGTGGCACCGCCGGACGTGTCCTCAGGGCTCGTCCCGTCGATGGCTCCTGCGGCCAGCGCGAGCTGGTAGCCGCCGAGCTGCGGGTTCTCGGCGACCTTCGATTTCGTCGGCGCGGTCTTGCCCGTCTTCAGATCGACGATGACCACCTCACCACCTGGAAGCCTTTCCACGCGGTCGATGGTGCCGGAGAGTTTCACCTGGCCGAGAGTCACCGAGAAGGTCCCCTCCGCGCTGATCGTCTCGCTGCCCGCACGGCGGAAGTCGCGCAGGTATTCGGACAGGCCCTCGACGAGGCGGTGGGTGAGCCTGCGCTGCCGCTCGGCGAGCCATGGGGCCTCGAAGTACAGCTCGGACCAGTGCTCGTCGATGTGCTGCCAGAGTCGTTCGACGCTGATGTCGTCGTCCGTGAGCTCGGCCGCCGGGATCCTTCCCGCCTGTTCCATGGCGGCGTGGACGACGGTTCCGATTCCCGCGGCGAGCCCGGAAGGGGCGGCCGCCATCGTATCGATGAACCACGCCAGACCCGACTTCTCGAAGGTCTCGAGCTTGGACGGCGACACGGAGACGAGGGCATCCTCCTGGCTGAGATCCACGAGAGGTGCCGTCGTCGTCGAATCGAGGAGCCCGTACCAGTCATCAGGGTGAGCACCGGGGACGTCTTCGGCCGCCAGCCTCGCGAGCGCGGTCGCCGCGTGGGGATCTCCGGTCGTGACCAGCCGACGGCGCAATGCTCCGACCATCCCGCGTAAAGACAACGGATGCTGTGCTTCGCTGCCGGACAGGGGCTCCACCGCGCGGATGGCCGGGAAACGCAGGAACGCAGACGGCTGCTCGTCGTCATTCACCGTCGCGGTGAGCACGACCTGGAGCCGGGCGCGGGAGACGGCCAGCGCGAACATCCGCAATTCATCCGAGAGGACCTCAGCGCGGGCGTCCAGGTCGGCGATGGGGAGGCCAGCAGCCAACTGACTGAGCTGGTGCGGATACAACAGTGACCCGCGCAGTTGCGGGTTTGGCCAGGCGCCGTCCTGAAGACCAGCGACGACGACGACGTCGAATTCGCTGCCGACGACGGCGCTCGGGGTGCCGATGAACACGGCCGCCGCCGCAGACTGGGGCGTCAGGGAGTCTTCGGGAACCTCCGAAGCGAGAACCTCGTCGATGAAACGGCCTGCTGGTTCCTCTGGGTGTCGTTCGACGAAGCGCTTCGCCGCTGTGAAGAGCGCCATCACGCTGTCGAGGTGCCGGTTTGCTTCGTCTGCGGCCAGTCCTGAGCCGAGCGCCTGCGCGGACCACGCCCCCGCCAGGCCGCTCTTCTCCCAGAACAGCCAGAGAAGTTCCTCGATGCTCGCGCCGGAGTCTGCTGCCGAGCGTGCGTCGGCGAGCGTCTGCGCGAACCGACCGGCTGCGCGTGCTGCTGCAGAGTCGATGGTGGCGAATCGCCCTGGCTGCTCGACCGCGTCGAGGAGGAGGTCATCACCCGAGCGGTTGCCGTCTCCGGCGAGTTCTTCATGGCGGAGGGCACGTCTCACCCGCCGCAGCGAGATTCCGTCGAGCCCGCAGAGCGGACCGCTCAGCATCGAGGTGACGAGCTCTGCTGTCGGTTCGAGCCTGCCGATCGCGAACGCCACGGCTGTGATGAGCTGCGCGGAGGCGTACTCGGCGCGGATCGTCCGGCCGCCCGAAGGGGTGGACGTCGGGACCTCGACGAGGGCCAGAGCCCTGGCCAGCACAGGGATCGTGGCGCCCGACCGCACGATGACGGCGAGACGGGACCAGGGGATGCCGCCGAACAGGTGGTGTTCGCGGAGCACGCGTGCGATGCGCTGGTGCTCGGCAGCGGTCGATGCCGCCTCGATCCGGACGACCGGCTGGGGCACGTCGATCGGGAACTCTGGCGCGGGAGCGCCCTCGGCCGCACGATGTGCCACGGCGCCTGCCGCGCCCACCCTCGTGGTGATCTCGCGCACGAGGGTGCGGATGCCGTCGCCGTGGCGGTACGCCGTGTCGAGCGTCAGCCGTTCGATGGGGCGCCCCAGTGCTGCGCCGAGACCGGCCAGCGCCGCCGGGTCCGACCCGCGGAACGTGCTCGATGTGACATCCGGGTCGCCGAACGCCACGACCGCGACTCCGCGCCCGGCGAGCGCTCGCAACAGGGCGATCGCCGACGGTCCCTGTTCCTGGAAGTCGTCGACGACGACGAGCCGGAGCCCCTCCAGACCGAACCCCCTGTTCAGTTCGGTGGTGGCCTGCGCGACGAGTTCTGCGGAGTCGAGGTGGTCGGCGCCGAAGCTGTCGACGACCTGCTCATACTCTGAGATGAATCGGGCTGCGGCGATCCACTCGGGACGCCCGTGGTCGCGGCCGAGCCTGGCCAGCGACTCGGGTCGGAGGCCCGCTTCGACGGTGCGCATCATCAGTTCGCGGAGCTCGGTCCGGAACCCCTTCAGCCGGCGCACCTCGGGGACGAGCGGCTCCGGCCACTCCGGCCCTGTGCCGTCGGCCTCGTGCCAGGCGAGCAGCTCGGAGATCACCGTGTCCTGTTCGGCGCCGGTGAGCAGACGTGGTGCGTCACGTCCCTCGAGAGACGCGCGGGCACCGACGATCTGGAAGGCCACCGAGCTGAGTGTGCGGGCCAGCGGCCCCGTCGTCGGCACTGCCACGCGGAGGGCGAGCCGGTCGCGCAGAGCGGCAGCGGCACGCCGGTTCGGTGCGAGCACGAGAACCTCGTGCGGTTCGTAGTCGCGGAACACGATGCGATCGGCGACGAGTTCGACGACGGTCGACGTCTTGCCGGTGCCTGGGGCTCCGGCAATGGAGGCGCTGACGCCGTCCGCGAGGTCGATGACCGCCTGCTGGGAGGGATCCGGGACGACCAGCGGGGAAGCTGCCGTCGCGCGGCGCTGAGCGTTGAATCCCCGGATGGTCACGACAGCAAAGTTATCGCGGGCCACCGACACGACGTGTCTCGCACGCCGGGGACGGCGGTGTTCGCTCTCGGCGAGTCCCGCCGGTCGAGGAGGGCAGGGCAACTGCCGTAATGTGGGCGGTAACGCATGGAAAGGTGCTTTACGTGGAGATCCGTATCGGTATTACCAACAGCGGGCGCGAGCTCAGCTTCGAGTCGGCACAGACCGCCACCGAGATCGAAAAGACGATCTCAGACGCGCTCGGTTCTGACAAGAGCTACTTCACCCTCACCGATGACAAGGGTCGCCTGTACATCGTCCCCACCGCAGGTCTCGCCTATGTCGAGGTCGGCAGCGAAGAGACCCGCCGCATCGGTTTCGTCGGCTAGGACCTGTCCGTGGAACTGCTCTTCATCATCCTGTTCGGCATCGCGGCCGGGATCGGCGTTCACTACGCACTGCCGTGGCGGGGCACCCACGGGATCGCCCTGACGCCTGCCATCGGCGGAATCGTCGCGGCGATCGTCTGGGTCGGTCTCACCTGGCTCGGCTGGGCATGGGATGGCGGCTGGATCTGGGCGGTCACCCTCGTCGTTGCGACGATCGTCGCCGCGGTCGTCGACCTGTTCCTCGGTCGCGCGCGCAAGGTCGCAGACCAGAACCGGCTCGTCGCGCTCGGCGGCTGAACGCCTGAACCTCTGGTCAGCCGTCACGCTGACCGCCTATCGTTGTGGAAACCCACGCGGAGGTAGCCATGACCAGGTTCGTCGTCGACGCCGGTGCACTCATCCACCTGGTGACCGCTGAGCTGGACGTGTCGCCGTCTCACGACTTGCTCGCCCCGACGCTGATCCGCTCCCAGACGCTTTCGGCGCTGCATGAGGCCGTCGCCCGCGGCGAACTCGAGGACGATCTCGCCCGCGACCGGCTCGCCCGGATCGGACGTATGCCGATCCGGCTCCTCGGCGACGCCGTCCTCCGCCGCCAGGCGTGGAAGGTGGCCGACCGCCTGGGCTCGGCGTCGACCTACGCCGCCGAGTACGTCGCCCTCACCCAGTTGCAGGCCGATGCCCTGGTGACGCTCGATGCCGACCTGGCGCGGAACGTCGAGGGAATCGTCAGGACCGAGTCGATAGACGCTCTCGTCAGGCCGTGAGCCCGAGGGCATCCATCCGGCGGGTGTGGGTGGCGATCAGCTCGGTGAACACCGGTTCGATCCGCTCCTCGTCGCTCTTGCTGTGCCCCTCGAGGTTCAGCGCCGAGTGCGCCAGGAGCAGCGTGTCGCCGACGAGGCGCCGACCGCACATGGCGAAGAAGTGGGCCCTCTTCGCGTCGACGGCGATGGCATCCATCAGCAGGCCGACGATCCCGGCAGATCCTGAATCGGCGCCGAGCAGGCTGGCGTAGCGGGCGCCGATGTCCGGGGGCAGGCCGTCCGACAGCCGGATGAAGAAGTCGTCCAGGAAACCCTGCGTGATGTAGAGGCTGAGCAGGCTCTCGTTGACGGATGCTCCGCGGGTCAGCGCGAGGAACCGGTCGACCCTGTCGACGAAAGGAGCCATGACCTCCGTGGGGTCTTCACCGCGACGGCGGATCTCCGCGACGAGGCCCTGGTGCTTGGCCAGCGCGAAGCCGGCAGCGGCCGAGAGGGTCTGCGTGGCGTCGAGATTGCTCGAGGTGGCGCTGATGTTCGATATCGACTGGAAGAAGCCGAGCTGGAGGTACGCGACCTGTCCGAGGTAACTCGACGTGTCTGGCGCGAGCTCTGCGAAATCGACCTTGGTGGCCTCGATCGTGCTCGCCCGGGAGCGCAGGCGCGGGACCGATGCTCGGGACCGGGACGCGCTAAACCATGAAACCACGGCTCCAGTGTAGATGCTCCGGTAGGCTGGGCTCTGTTCCCGGCACTGGATCGGGATACTACGCCTCGGTGAATATGCAGGGCGTAGACCGCTTATATGCATTGACAGGCAACCAACACGTGACTTTTACCGATCTCGGCGTCGACCAGGACATGGCAGACGCCCTCGCAGCCAAGGGCATCCTCGAACCCTTCCCCATTCAGGAACAGACCATCCCCCTCGCGCTTGACGGCCAGGACATCATTGGCCAGGCCAAGACAGGAACAGGCAAGACCTTCGGTTTCGGACTCCCCCTCCTCCAGCGCATCGGCAAGGACCCGGCGCCCGGCGTCGTCGCCCTCATCGTCGTCCCGACCCGTGAACTCTGCGTCCAGGTCACCGAAGACATCGAGCTCGCCGCCGGCAACCGCCCCACGAAGATCGTCTCGATCTACGGCGGCAAGGCCTATGAGGGCCAGATCGAGCAGCTGAAGGCCGGTGCGCAGGTCGTCGTCGGCACCCCCGGCCGCCTCATCGACCTCAACAACCAGCGCCTGCTCGACCTGTCGAACGTGCGCGAGATGGTGCTCGACGAGGCAGACAAGATGCTCGACCTCGGCTTCCTGGCCGACATCGAGAAGCTGTTCTCGAAGACCCCCCAGGATCGGCACACCATGCTGTTCTCGGCGACCATGCCCGGCCCGATCGTCGCGCTCGCGCGTCGTTTCATGTCGAAGCCGATCCACATCCGTGCGTCTGACCCTGACGAGGGCCTCACCCAGGCGAACATCAAGCACCTCGTCTACCGTGCGCACAACATGGACAAGGACGAGGTCATCGCCCGCATCCTGCAGTCCAACGGCCGCGGCAAGACCGTCATCTTCACCCGCACCAAGCGGGCGGCAGCGAAGCTCGTCGAGGAACTGAACGACCGCGGCTTCAACGCCGCCGCCGTTCACGGTGACCTCGGCCAGGAGCAGCGCGAGCGCGCCATGGCCGCGTTCAAGGCAGGCAAGAAGGACGTCCTCATCGCCACGGATGTCGCGGCACGCGGAATCGACGTCAACGACGTCACCCACGTGATCAACCACACGATCCCCGAGGACGAGAAAACCTACCTCCACCGCGTCGGCCGAACCGGCCGCGCAGGCAAGACCGGCATCGCCGTGACCTTCGTCGACTGGGACGACCTGCACAAGTGGGCGCTCATCAACAAGGCGCTCGACTTCGGTCAGCCCGAGCCGACCGAGACCTACTCCTCGAGCCCTCACCTGTTCACCGACCTCGACATCCCTGAGGGCACCAAGGGCAGGCTCAAGCCGTCCGCCGCCTCAGGTGCTCCGACCGAGAAACGCACGGGGCCGCCCCGTGACAGCTCGCGGCCGCCGCGCGACGGCGCACGCGACTCCGGTCGCGGTCGCACCCGCACACGGACGGCACCGGCAACGGATGCTTCGCAGGAGGACGCCACGGTAGTCGCCGCCGGAACGCACGACGGACAGGGCCCTGAGCACCACGACGGCAACAGCGCACCGCGCCGTCGCAGCCGCACGCGTCGCCGCACCAACCGCCCGGAGTAATCCTCCCCGAGCACCGAACGAGGTCCGTCCCGACATCTGTCGGACGGGCCTCGTCCCATTGCGGGAGCCCAGGTGTTTTCGGAATGTCGAGTTATGGCGCGTTCAGGACCGGCCTCAAGGGCAGGTCAAACGCTGCTCATCAGGAGGAAACACCTGGCCTCCCGCGGCACAGCGGAGCTACGGATAAACTGGCGTCGACCCCGTCGCCGCGTCGATGATCGCCTGCACCACGGCATCCGGAGTCGTGTTCTCCCCCAGCCGGTTGGGTTTCCCGGCCCCGTGATAGTCGCTCGATCCGGTGAGCACGAGACCGAACGTATCGGCGAGCTCGCGGAGTCGCTTCTTGCCGTCGTCGGTGTTCTCGCGGTGATCGATCTCCAGACCGAACAGGCCGGCGGCGACGAGTTCGCCAAGGTGCTTCTCATCGATCATCGCGTCTCGGCCGCGCGTGGCCGGGTGCGCGATCACCGGCACGCCGCCCGCCGCTCGCACCAACCGGACCGCCTTGAGCGGGTCGGGCGCGTAGTGCGGCAGGTAGTACCCGGTTCTCGGGTGCAGGATGCCGGCGAACGCCTCACTGCGGGTGGGCACATGTCCGCGGGCGACGAGCGCGTCAGCGATGTGGGGCCGTCCCACGGTGGCACCCGGTGTCGTCTGGGCGACAACGTCGTCCCAGCTCAGCGCGTAGTCGGCTGCGATCTTCTGCACGATCGACTCGGCCCGGCGCAGACGTGACTCGCGGATCCTGGCCGTCTCGGTGTTCAGGTCCCCGTCGGCAGGATCGAACAGGTACGCGAGGAGGTGCACGCTCTTGTATCCGAAGCGGGTACTGAATTCCATTCCGGGAATGAGTGTGATGCCCACGTCGCGGGATGCGACGGATGCTTCATGCCAACCGGCTGTCGAGTCATGGTCGGTCAGTGCCACGACACCGAGCCCTGCTTCGGCGGCCTGCCGGACCACTCGCGAAGGAGATTCGGTGCCGTCTGACACCCGCGAGTGAGTATGGAGGTCCGCTGGCCCGGTGAAGAGGGGAACGGCGGTCATTCTCACAGTGTATGGCGCGCGCGGCGCGGAGCCGTTTCCGGGCTTCTCCCAGTCCTGGGTCGATAGTGTGGCTGGACCATGCTCAGATTTCTCGGCGCCATCGCCACCGTCGCGGTCGCGGTCGGTCTGCTCGTCATCTCCTGGCCGCAATTCTTCGGGCTGCAGACGACGTGGATCATCGCCCAGATCACCTCGATGCGTTCTTTGGCCATCGTCGCGGCGCTCCTCGCCGCCGTCGCGTTCGCCCTCCTCGCGCTGCTCCGTCCGCTCCGTGCGTTCGCGGGTACGATCGTCGTCCTGCTTTTCGTCTTCGCGGTCGGCAACGCCGCCATCAATGTGTCGAGAGGACTCGGGAACACCGACTTCGCCGAGGAGACCCCGGACGCCATTACCGTGCTCAGCTGGAACACTCTTGGCGACGCCCCCGGCGCGACGGCCGTTGCCGACCTCGCCGTCGAGTCAGGCGCCGATGTGATCTCCCTGCCCGAGACCACACAGGAAACCGGAATCGAGATCGCCGAGACCATGCGTGCCGCCGGCCGCCCGATGTGGGTGCACACCGAATGGTTCGACCAGATCTCGCCTGCGCGGTCCACAACCGTCCTGATCAGCCCCGACCTCGGCGATTACATGAAGATCACGAGCAACGAGGAACGGGACGACAACACCACCGTTCTTCCCACGATCATCGTCGAACCCGTCGACGGCGACGGCCCCACATTCGTCGCAGCCCACGCCGTGGCCCCGATCACCGGGCAGATGGACAACTGGCGCGACGACCTGTCCTGGTTGGCCGAACAGTGCCAGGGCGAGAACATCATCATGGCGGGCGACTTCAACGCCACCCTCGACAACATGGCCGGACTGGGCAGCGCCCCCGATGCCGCGCTCGGTGCGTGTGTCGACGCCGGGCGGGCCTCGAACAACGGTGCGGTCGGAACCTGGCCCACCCGCATCCCAGCGCTCACCGGAGCCCCGATCGACCACGTCATGGCCACGCCCGACTGGACCGTGACGGGGATGCGCGTCGCCACCGAGTTCGACGGCACAGGAAGCGACCACCGGCCCGTGATCGTCCAATTGACCCGGGCGGGCACCGGCGGCTGACCCCCCACCCGATGGCCATCGGTGGAACAATGGGAGCATGCAGACCCCCAGCGACACAACAACCACGACTTCGACCCCTGGCGTCGTGCCGGCCAGCGACGAGACCACGAGCGAAGAACCGCGCGGCACCTCGAACCGGTCGACAACACCGGCGTCGACCCAGTTCCAGGACTTCATCGGCTCCAAGTGGGCCGATCGCGTCGACGAGCTCCCCGCTCCGCGTGAACAGGCCGGCTACACCGCCGGCCGGCGCGCCCGCGTGTCCGCCGCCTTCACTGGCAAGCGCCTCGTCATCCCGGCGGGATCGCTGAAACCGCGCTCGAACGACACCGACTACCCCTACCGCGCCCACTCCGCGTTCTCGCACCTGACCGGCTGGGCCTCCGACGCCGAACCCGACTCGGTCCTCGTCTTCGAGCCGAACGGCGACAGCCACGACGCGACGCTGTACTTCCGTGAGCGCGCCGACCGCACGTCGAACGAGTTCTACGCGAACCCTGCCATCGGCGAATTCTGGATCGGCGCCCGGCCCTCCCTCACTCAGGTCGCCGCCGACCTCGGCCTGGCCACCGCGCACATCGACACCTTCACGACGACGGATGCCGACGTCACGCTCGAAGAGGACGACGAACTGACCACGTTCCTGTCCGAACTGCGCCTGGTCAAGGACGACTACGAGATCGCACAGATGCGGCTCGCGGTCGACGCCACCGCGCGCGGCTTCGACGACGTCATCTCGGACTTCCCGCGGATCACCGCCCACGAACGCGGTGAACGCGCCGTCGAGGGCGTCTTCTACACCCGCGCACGGCTCGACGGGAACGCGGTCGGGTACGACACCATCGCCGCATCCGGCCCGCACGCGTGCATCCTGCACTGGACCCGCAACGACGGCCCCGTCTCCCCCGGCGACCTCATGCTGCTCGACGCAGGCGTCGAAGTCGACAGCCTGTACACGGCAGACATCACGAGGACGCTTCCGGCGAACGGCCGGTTCTCGGATGTCCAGCGCGCCGTCTACGAGGCCGTCAGGGAAGCCGCAGACGCCGCGTTCGCGATCGTGCGCCCCGGCATCGTCTTCCGCGACGTCCACGCCGAAGCCATGAATGTCATCGCGAAGCACACCGCCGCGTGGGGACTCCTGCCGGTGAGTGCCGAGGAATCCCTCGAGCCGGAGAACCAGTTCCACCGCCGATACATGGTGCATGGAACGAGCCATCACCTCGGGATCGACGTCCACGACTGCGCCGCCGCCCGCCGGGAGATGTACCACGACGGTGAGGTGAAGGCCGGCATGGTTTTCACCATCGAGCCCGGGCTCTACTTCCAGCCGGACGACCTCACCGTTCCTGAGGAGTTCCGCGGGATCGGCGTCCGGATCGAGGACGACATCCTCGTCACCGCCACCGGCGCCGAGAACCTGTCAGCGGGCATCCCGCGCACGGCCGACGAGGTCGAGGCCTGGATCGCGCGCCTTTCTCCTTCGGTCATCGGCTCCGCCGCTGCCCTCTAGGAAACGCGACAGTTATCGGGGCAGTCGCCGCGTCAGAGCGGCTGCTGCCCCGCTCCGTTGAGCACGTTCTTCGCGCGGTTGGCGAGGTCGGGTGCGACGGTGACCGTGTAACTCGTCGCGATGACCTGCATGACGGAGGTGAAGTCGCGGCGCCTGCGGTTCACCGCGTAGGACACGATGGTGAACATCATTCCGAACGCGGCACCGATGAGCACCGCTGCCCCGACGAAGACGAGGTCGGACGCCGGGTTGATGATCACGAGCAGAAGCCCGAAGAAGAGACCGAGCCAGGCACCGCTCAGGGCGCCGGCGCCTGCCGCGCGGCCGTAGCTCAGTTTGCCGGTGACGCGCTCGACGCTCTTCAGGCCGTCGCCGACGATCGAGACCTTCTTGACTGGGAAGTCGGCCTGGGCGAGGAGATCGACGGCTCGCTGCGCTTCGCTGTACGTCTCAAAGCTGGCGACGGTCTCGCCGCGGGGAATGACGGTGTCGAGGGGGGCGCGGGACATGCCGCGGCGCTGCTGTTGATTGCTCACTGCCCCATTCTCCCACCCAGCCCGGCAATCCGCCGCAGACCGCGGCATCCGTGCCCCCGCTCCCGGCTTCGCGCACTAAGTTAGAGGGGTGAGTGGCACCAGAGTTTTCGTCGCCCGTCTGGCCGGGTGCACCGTTTTCGACCCCGCGGGCGACCGCGTGGGCAAAGTGCGCGACGTCCTGGTTGTCTACCGAAAAAACGATCCGCCCCGCGTCGTCGGCCTCATCGTCGAGATCCCCGGAAAACGACGGGTCTTCGTATCGATCGGCCGCGTGACCTCGATCGCGTCCGGCCAGATCATCACGACCGGTCTCATCAACGTGCGCCGGTTCGAACAGCGCGGCGGTGAAGTCCGCGTGATCGCGGAACTCCTCGGACGCAAGGTCGTCTTCGTCGACGGTTCAGGCGAGGCGACCATCGAAGACCTCGCCATCGAAGAGGTCGGCCCTGGGGCATGGGCGGTCAGCCAGTACTTCGTTCGCCGACCCAAAGTGTCCTCTTCACCGTTCGCCAAGGGGACGACGGCGTTCGCCACCTGGCGTGAGATTCGGGAAAAGCAGACAGGCAGCGAAGCACAGTCCGCCGAGCAGCTCATCGCGACGTACTCCGATCTGAAGCCTGCCGACCTCGCCAACACCCTCCTCGACCTTCCGCAGGACCGCATGATCGAGGTCGCGGAGGAACTCCCCGACGACCGTCTCGCCGACGCTCTCGAAGAGATGCCGGAGTCGGACCAGGTCCACATCCTCACCCAGCTTGACGACGACCGTGCCGCAGACGTGCTCGACCAGATGCAGCCTGACGACGCCGCAGACCTCATCGCGCAGCTTCCCGCCGAGCGCGGCGAGCACCTGCTCCAGCTGATGGAGCCCGAGGAAGCAGAAGACGTCAGGATGTTGCTGGCGTTCGCCCCTGACACGGCCGGCGGTCTGATGACGACGGAACCCGTGATCCTCTCGGCCGACTCGACGGTCGCCGAGGCCCTGGCGCTCATCCGCCGCCCCGAGCTGCCGCCCGCGCTGGGCGCCGCCGTGTGCATCACCCTGCCCCCGTACGAACCGCCCACCGGTCGGTACCTCGGGATCGTCCACTTCCAGCGGATGCTCCGCTACCCGCCGCACGAACGGCTCGGCACGATCATGGACCAGAGCCTGGACCCGGTCACCGCCAAGGCGTCGGCCGCCGAGGTGTCGAGGATCCTCGCCAGCTACGACCTTGTCTCGGTTCCGGTCGTCGACGACACCCATCGACTCGTCGGGGTGGTGACGATTGATGATGTCCTCGACTACCTGTTGCCGGAAGACTGGCGAAGTCAGAATGATGACGACCCCGTAACGACGCACAGACCACAGGGAAGGAGGGCAGCCCGTGCCTAAGATCCGCAGGAATGAGGTTCGCCTCGACGCCCCGAAGGGCCTTCGCACGTCGATGATCCCCGGCCGCAACCGGGAGTCGAGCGACCGGTTCGGCCGCTTCACCGAGTGGGTCGCCAGAAAGATGGGTACCCCGACCTTCCTCGCCGGCCTCACCATCTTCTGCCTGGCCTGGATCGCGTACAACACGTGGGGCCCCGAGAACTTCCGGTTCGACTCCGCCGCCCTCGGGTTCACGGCGCTGACCCTCATCCTGTCCCTGCAGGCGTCGTACGCCGCACCGCTCATCCTCCTCGCGCAGAACCGCCAGGACGACCGTGACCGGGTGCAGATCGAACAGGACCGCCAGCGCTCTGAGCGCAACCTCAACGACACGGAATACCTCGCGCGTGAGGTCGTCGCCCTGCGCCTGGCCATGAAGGATATGGCCTCGAAGGACTTCATCCGCCAGGAGCTTCGCGGGCTGCTGGAGGAGCTCGACAAGGACAGGGACGATGTCCAACGCTGACCTCGAAGCCCGCATCACCGCAGCACTCGGTCGGGTGATCGACCCCGAGATCCGCAAACCGATCACGGAGCTGGGCATGGTCGCCGGCGTGTCCGTCGATGACGCCGGCGCGGCATCCGTCGCCATCTCCCTCACCATCGTCGGCTGCCCCGCCGCCACCGCCATCGAACGGGATGTCACCACAGCGGTCGCAGGTGTGCCGGGCGTCACCGGGACGACGATCACCGTCGGCGTAATGACCCCTGACGAACGCCGCGCTCTGACCGATCGCCTGCGTGGTTCGAAGGCGGCCAGGGTCATGCCCTTCGGCCCCGACTCGCTCACCAGGGTCATCGCCGTCACGAGCGGCAAGGGCGGGGTCGGCAAGTCCACCCTCACCGCCAACCTCGCCGTCGAGCTGGCATCCAGGGGGCTGACCGTCGGCATCGTCGACGCCGACGTGCACGGTTTCTCGATCCCCGGCCTGCTCGGTCTGACGGATGCCGCGGCCGCGGCAGGTGCGATCACCCGCCCAACGCAGGTCGGCGACCTCATCATGCCGCCCATCGCCTACGGGGTGAAAGTGATCTCCATCGGCATGTTCGTCGAGCCCGGCGCCGGCTCAGCCGTTGCCTGGCGTGGACCCATGCTGCACCGCACGATCACCCAGTTCCTCACCGACGTGTACTTCGGCGACCTCGACGTGCTCCTGCTCGACCTGCCCCCGGGTACCGGCGATGTAGCCATCTCGATCGGCCAGACGCTCCCCCACGCCGACGTGATCGTCGTCACCACGCCGCAACCCGCGGCGGCGGATGTCGCCGAACGAAGCGGCATCGTCGCGAGGCAGACCGGTCAGCGAGTGATCGGCGTCGTCGAGAACATGGCCGGCCTGGCCCAACAGGACGGCACCATCCTGTCGCTGTTCGGCGAGGGCGGAGGCTCGGAGGTGGCCAGACGGCTGAGTACCGATGACGCGGGACCCGTACCCCTGCTGGCCTCCGTTCCGCTGAGTGTGCCGCTCAGAGCCGGAGGCGACTCGGGGATCCCCGTCGTGCTCGGAGCGCCCGGTGACCCCGCCAGTGTCGCGATCAGGTCCGTCGCCGACCGGCTGATGTCGAACGGTCGCGGCCTTGCCGGGCGCCGGCTCGGCCTGGCGCCGGTGTAGCAGACCATGCGCCGGTGGTGGACGACGCCCCTCCTGGTGGCCGCATGCGCCGTCGCGCTCCCGGCTCTGGCCGGTTGCGCCGTTCCCGCTCCTGCCGGGCTGCCAGACGGCGTCACCGTCGACGTTCTCCAGGGCCGCACCGACTACGCGAGCGGGACCCTCGTGATCCGGATCGTCAACGAGTCCGCCGAGGAACTCGTCGTGAGCAGGGCGAGCCTGGACGCCCCGGGTTTCGCAGAGCCGGCCACCTGGGACAGGGGAACGACGGTGCGGGCGGGGACGACGGTCGACCTGCGGGCCTCCGTGCCCGAGCAGGACTGCACCGAAGCGTCAGGGTCACCCCGGGTCGAGCTGACCACCGGAGCCGGAGACCGGCGAGCCACGGTCGCCGTGGAGGCGACGGATCCGCTCGGCACCCTCGAACGGCTCCACGCCACCGGCTGCATCACCACGCTCGTGGATCGGGTCGCCCGGATCTCCGTCGGCCCGCCCGTCGTGGAAGGGGTCGGCGCGGCATCCGTTGCCGTCCTGCCCCTCAGCCTGGCCCCGACCGGCGCGGACGGCAGCGTCAAGATCGCCGGGATCGGTTCCACCCCTCTGCTCCGGCCCGCCCAGGATGCCGCGGGCGATGCGGACGGCTGGCCGGTCACGCTGGCGGTCGACGCGGCATCCGCACCGGTCACCGTGCCACTGCGAATCGTCCCTGCGCGCTGCGACCCGCACGCGATCGCCGAGGACAAGATCGGTACGGTCCTCGTGATCTCGGTCACGCTGTCGGATGGCACGACGGGCGACTACCGCCTGACCCCGTCAGAGGACATCCGCGAGGCACTGCTCGACTTCGTCCGTGAGCACTGCGGCATGGCCTGAGATGCAACGGAGCTGGTCGAGAGTGCACTAGTGGCCCGAAAACGGTCCGTCAGAGCGCCACTACTGCAGTCTCGGCGCGTTCCCTGAGTGCAGGGCCGAACGGTTACGTCGATTCGGGATCGAACGGCGGCGGCTCGACGGCCTCGCCTGCCGCCATGCGACGACCCCTGTCGACCGCAGCAGCCGACACGATCGTCGGTGTGCTGACGGCGGGGGTGGCGGCGGCCGCGGCAGGAGCCGGCGGCTTGATCACCGGTGCAGGGTCAGGGGCGTCGTCGTCGTCGAGGAGGGCCTCACGGATGATCCGGCGCGGGTCGTATTGCCGCGGATCGAGCTTCTGCCAGTCGACGTCGTCGAACTCGGGGCCCATCTCGTCGCGCATGCGATCCTTGGCACCACGGGCCATGTCCCGCAGCGTCCGGATGAGTTGCGCGAACTTCGCGGCATAGCCGGGCAGCCGCTCGGGTCCGAGCAGGAAGACGGCGATCACTGCGATGATGAGCAGCTTCTCGAACGTGAGGCCAAAGAACACGAGTTCAGACTATCGCGCCGCGCCTCACAATTCGGCGCGCCGTGCGCCGGTACTGTTGTGCCAACCACCATCGGGAGCGAAGAAGTGTCTGAACAAGATTCGAACTGGAAGTACGCCGACTACATCGTCACCGAATCTGAGGCGATCGCGAAGGCACGGGCGCAGTCCCTCGAGCTCGGCATAGAACCGCTGTCCCCCGCCATGGGAGCCCAGGTCGCCGTGCTCGCCGCTGCCACCGGCGCCGTCAACATCGTCGAGATCGGCACAGGTGCCGGTGTCTCCGGCCTCTGGCTGCTTCGCGCGTCCACCCGCTCGGTACTGACGTCGATCGACTCGGAGGTCGAGCACCTCGGCTACGCGCGCCAGGCATTCGCCGACGCTCGCATCGCCTCGAATCGCGTGCGACTCATCACAGGCAAGGCACTCGACGTGCTCCCCAGGATGAACGAGAACTCCTACGACCTCGTCTACGTCGACGGCGACCCTGCCCAGGTGATCGAGAACGTCGAGCACGGGCTGCGTCTCGCCCGCACCGGCGGCACCGTCCTCGTGCCACACGCCCTGTGGCGTGGCCGGGTCGCAGACCCCGCGCAGCGCGACGACGTGACGAGCGCGTTCAGGACCCTCGTCCAGGAGATCGCCTCGTCGAGCGCTGTCGTCAGCGCCCTCTCCCCCGTCGGAGACGGGCTGCTGCAGATCACCAAGCTCGACTAGCCCCGAAACGACGAAAGACGCGGATGCGTGTGGTCTTGTGACCACCGGCATCCGCGTCTTTGTTGTTCGACTGACTAGCTGGGAGAAACGACCCCGGCCAGCGCATCGTGAAGTTCTTTGGCCTCTGCATCGTTGACAGAGACGACAAGTCGTCCGCCACCTTCGAGCGGAACCCGCACGATGATCAGCCGACCCTCCTTTACGGCCTCCATTGGCCCATCCCCAGTCCTCGGCTTCATCGCTGCCATTCGGCTCCCCTTTCGTGGCTGTGACTTCTATTATCGGCTATGCAGGGCGGGCAGACGAAATCCGATCGCCCCAATGCCCGTAACTGGGGGCACGATCACGGCGGCGTCCAGTCGTATCCGTCGACCTGCCAGGCGATGAAAACCCAGCCCACCTGCCCGGCCAAAGAGAGCGCGACCATCGACACGCGGTACACGACAGACCGCGGTTGGGCGAGAATGCCCGCCACCGGGAACACCGGAACGAGCAGACGGAACGTGCTCGACTGCGGGAAGAACACCGCAAGCAGGTAGAGCAGGTAGCTCGCCACCCACAACCGGAGATCGACGCCCAGGCGTTTCGCCTGCGGCGAGAACAACAGGGTGACGGCCGCGGCCACGAACAGGACGACGCCGCAGAAGCCCCACCAGAAGCCCGATGGAAGACCGAGGCCGTGGACGGCCCACCAGTCCAGGCCCTGGATCCACGGCGTGAACGGCACAAGATGGGCGTAGCCGATGTAGCTCGACCTCCAGGCCAGTTCGGTGTCCGTGTATGCCGTGAGCGACCCGGTCACGGCCCACGCGATGAGCAGCCAGCCCAGGCCGAAGATTCCGCTGGTGACCGCTGTGACGGATGCCGCGACCACTTCCCGGCGCGGGAACGGCACCCGGCGGCGCGTCCACCACCGATGGCCGACATGCAGTGCGAGGAACAGGGCGAAGGCGAGACCGCTCGGCCGGGTGAACGACATCACCGCGATCACCGGCAGCGCCGCCCAGTACCTGTGGCGCATCACCAGGTACAGGGCGCCGGCCAGGAGCATGAGGTGCATCGACTCGGCGTACGCCACCTGGAGGATCGGCGACAGCGGCGACACCGAATAGAGCACGACCGCGAACATGGCCGTTCCGGCGTCGAGGACGAGCCGGAACACCTTCGCGACGAGGACCGCCGAGACGAAACCGCAGGCGACGGAGACGAGCACGGCGACCGGCGCCCACGGGAGGCCGGTGAGCACCATGAGGAGCCGAACCACCGCCGGGTACACCGGCATGAAGGCCCACGCGTTCTCGGCGACGTGACCATCCGCCGTGAGCGGGAGCTCGCTCGGATAGCCGACCTCGGCGACGATGTTGTACCACCGGCCGTCCCACATCGATGCAAAGTCGGCGTAACCGGGGCTCGCGCCGGTCCAGGCGTTCGCGTGCTGCCCCGCGGCGAAGACGAGAAGGATGCCTGTCGTCACGATCCGCGCGGCTCCGAAGACGAGCAGGGCCTGCCCCCACCACGGGACACGCCGCCACAGGTCGACGATCGACCTGCCGGTGACCTCAGTCACGCGCGCCGGTCAGCCAGGTGCGCAGCGCCGTCTCGACCGAGGTGATCTCGTCGATGGCGACGCGCTCGTCATCCGCGTGCGCCTTGAGGGGATCACCGGGGCCGAAGTTGACGGCCGGGATGCCGAGGGCCGAGAACCGCGCCACATCGGTCCAGCCGTACTTGGGCATGGCGCGTCCGCCGACCGCGGCCAGGAACTCCTGGGCGATCGGGGCGTCGAGGCCCGGCCTGGCCCCGTCGGCGGCATCCGTCACTGTCACGTCGAATCCGGCGAAGATCTCGCGCACCTCGTCCGCTGCCTGCTCTGCGGTGCGGTCGGGAGCGAACCGGTAGTTCACCTGTACGGTGCAGTCGTCGGGGATGACGTTGCCCGCGACGCCTCCGGAGATGATCACGGCGTTGAGGCCCTCACGGTAGACGAGCCCGTCGACCTCGATCGACCGGGGCTCGTACGCGGCGAGGATGCCGAGGATCGGGGCAGCCTTGTGGATGGCGTTCTCACCGACCCAGCTGCGCGCGGAGTGCGCACGGAGGCCGGTGGTCGTGACATCGACGCGGAGGGTTCCGTTGCAGCCGCCCTCGATGTCGCCGCGGGTCGGCTCGCCGAGAATGGCGAAGTCACCGACGAAGAGGTCAGGCCTGCGCTCGGCCAGCAGGCGAAGGCCGTTGATGTCGCTGGAGACTTCTTCGTTGTCGTACCACATCCAGGTCACGTCGAGTGCCGGCTCCGTGAGCTCCGCGGCGAGCTTCAGCTGGACGGCGACACCACCCTTCATGTCGACCGTTCCCCGGCCCCACAGGTACTCCCTGCCGTCGCTGGTCTCGAACCGGGTGGGCAGGTTGTCGTTGAGAGGCACGGTGTCGATGTGCCCGGCGATGATCACCCGCTTGTCCCGGCCGAGTGCCGTCCGCGCGACGATGGTGTTGCCCTCACGGACGACCTCCAGGTGGGCGAGGGGCGCGAGCGCGCGCTCGATGGCATCCGCAAGAGGGGCTTCGTTCCCGGAGACCGACTCGATGTCGCAGATCGCCTGCGTGAGGTCGATCGACCCGGCTGAGAGGTCGAGGACAAGGGCTGGGGCGGTCGAATCCGGCATCGCCCCAGTCTACGGGCGGTCGAACCGCCCGGCAGGGCGTCAGCCGGACAGGGGCTGATTCGCTAGCCTTGAGGCATGACGACCGCACCCGAGACCGCAACCGCCCCGACACACGCGTGGGGCTACGGCCTCGCCACGGTGAGCGCGAGCGGAACCGTCCTCGACACGTGGTACCCGGAGCCGCGTCTCGGCACGCTCCCGGCCGGCCGGGAGCGATGGATCGCCCCAGCTGACATCGAAGCGCTGGCCATCCCAGACGATCGCCGGAACGTCCGCGTGGACATCGTCACCGTGGAGATCGACCTCCGCGAACAGCCGAAGGACACAGCGGATGCCTACCTCCGTCTGCACCTGCTCAGCCACCTCCTCGTTCAGCCGAACACGATCAACCTCGACGGCATCTTCGGTCACCTCCCGATCGCGGTCTGGACGAACGCCGGGCCCGTCGCGCCGGATGACTTCGACCGACTGCGCCCGTCCCTCTCCCGCCAGGGCATCCACGCGACCGGCATCGACAAGTTCCCGCGGATGCTCGACTACGTCACGCCTGCCAAGGTTCGCATCGCCGACGCCTCCCGGGTGCGTCTCGGCGCCCACCTGGCACCGGGTACGACCGTCATGCACGAGGGCTTCGTCAACTTCAACGCCGGGACCCTCGGCTCGTCCATGGTCGAGGGACGCATCTCGCAGGGCGTCGTGGTCGGTGACGGCTCAGACATCGGCGGAGGGGCATCCATCATGGGCACACTCTCCGGCGGCGGCACCCAGCGGGTCTCCATCGGGGCCCGGGCGCTGCTCGGTGCGAACTCCGGTATCGGCATCTCGATCGGCGACGACAGCGTCGTCGAAGCCGGCCTGTACGTCACCGCCGGAACGAAGGTCGTCGTCCTCGACGGACACACCGCCGACGACGGCAGCCCGCGGACGGTGAAGGCCGTCGAGTTGTCAGGCGTCCCGAACATCCTCTTCCGGCGGAACTCCGTCACCGGCGCCGTCGAGGTCCTCCCCCGCACCGGTGCCGGCATCCAGCTGAACGAAGCCCTGCACGCCTGACCCGTTTCCCGACCTCTTCACAAAGGAGTGATGTGGCCCGCACCGCGACACCCGGCCGGCGATCCCGCGCCTTCACCGTCTTCCTCAGCATCGTGGCGGTGTTCGTCGTCGTCGTTCTCATCGGAGGCGGGTTCGTCGTCTGGACCGTGCAGCGGTCGTTCCCCCAGCTCGCCGGGGAGATCTCCGTGCCAGGGCTCGACGGCGAGGTCAGCGTTCTCCGCGACGACGCCGGCATCCCCACCCTCGAGGCGGAGAGTGCACACGACCTGTTCCTGGCACAGGGTTTCGTCCACGCGCAGGACAGGTTCTGGGAGATGGACTTCCGCCGCCACGTGACCAGCGGCCGGCTCTCCGAACTGTTCGGCGACGCGCAGGTCGGGACGGACACGTTCGTCCGCACTCTCGGCTGGCGCGCGGTGGCCGAGGAGGAAGTGAAACTGCTCGACGAGGAGACGCTCGGCTGGTACCAGGCGTACGCCGACGGGGTGAACGCCTACCTCGAGCAGAAAAGCGGCGCAGACCTGTCGCTCGAGTACGCCGTCCTCGGGCTCCAGAACCCCGGCTACGAGCCGGAGAAGTGGACACCGGCGGACTCGGTGGCCTGGCTCAAGGCGATGGCGTGGGACCTCAGGTCGAATCTCGAGGACGAGATCGACAGGGCCCTGCTTGCTACGGAACTGACCCCTGAGCAACTGGCGCAGGTGTACCCGCCGTACCCGTACGACGAGAACCCGACGATCGTCCCGAGCGCCGCCCCCGTGCCCGCCC
This sequence comes from Mycetocola sp. Y171, assembly GCF_056713165.1. Classification (NCBI taxonomy): domain Bacteria; kingdom Bacillati; phylum Actinomycetota; class Actinomycetes; order Micrococcales; family Microbacteriaceae; genus Mycetocola; species Mycetocola sp. Y171. The sequence continues at coordinate 300,675 of NZ_JBWYGX010000002.1, read as the reverse complement.
CGGCATCCGTCGGCGAGGCAACGGCGTTCAGCGCGGTCAGCGACGAGACCGTCGAATCGCTCGTCCAGCTCCGCGGCATCCTCACGAAGATGCCTGCCCTGCTCGGCCGCGCAGGGTCAGACATCGGTTCCAACTCCTGGGTGGTGTCAGGCGACCTCACCGAGTCGGGCAAACCGCTCCTCGCCAACGACCCCCACCTCGGCCCAGCCCTCCCGTCGGTCTGGTACCAGATGGGGCTTCGGTGCTCCACGGTCTCGGACGCGTGCCCGTTCGATGTGGCCGGTTTCAGCTTCTCCGGCATGCCCGGCATCATCATCGGGCACAACGACCGGATCGCCTGGGGTTTCACCAACCTCGGCCCCGACGTCGCCGACCTCTACCTCGAGAAGGTGTCAGAAGACACCGTGGAACTCGACGGCGTCTCGGAGCCGCTCACCATCCGGGAGGAGACGGTCAAGGTCGCAGGAGGCGAGGACGTGCCGATCCGCATCCGTTCCACCTCCCGTGGCCCCCTCGTCACCGGGATCAGCGACGAGTTCGGCACCATCGCCGCCGACTACCCCGCGACAGCCGAGCTGCCTGAGGGCAGCTACGAGTTGTCCCTCCAGTGGACCGCACTCACCCCCGGCCGCACGCCCGGTGCGATCTTCGCGGTCAACAAGGCGACGGACTGGGCGTCATTCCGTGAAGGCGCGAAACTGTTCGACGTACCGTCGCAGAACCTCGTCTACGCCGACGTCGACGGCAACATCGGCTACCAGGCCCCCGGGCTGATCCCGATCCGGCGCAGCGGTGACGGCACCGTTCCGCAGCCGGGCTGGACGAGTACAACCGGCTGGGCTGGCTACCTCACGTTCGACTCGCTCCCGTCGCAGTACAACCCCGCCGCCGGGTACATCGTCACGGCCAACAACGCCGTGGCAGGCAGCGGCTCTCCCACCATGATCACGAGGGACTGGGATGCCGGCTATCGCGCCTCGCGCATCGTCGAGAGGATCGAGGAGGGCATCGACTCCGGCGGAGCATTCACCGCGGAAGACATGAGCTCGATCCAGGCCGACAACGCGAACGCCATCGCCGAACGAATGGCACCGTTCATCGCCGACCTCGCGCCGTCGAGCAACGCCAGTCTCGGCAAGAAGCTCCTCGACGGCTGGGACTTCCAGGACGACGCGGACAGCGCACAGTCCGCGTACTTCAACATCTTCTGGCGGAACCTGCTCGAGAACTCATTCGCGCCGAAGCTGCCGGAGAGCGTTCCGCCCGCAGGGGGCTCCCAGTGGTTCCAGGTGGTCGGCGCCCTGCTCGAAGACCCGGACTCGGACTGGTGGGCCGGCCCTGACGACAACATCGTCACGCGGGACGATGCGCTCACCCTCGCCCTCAGCGAGGCGTGGACCGAGGCGAGCCGCCTCATGGGAGACAACCCCGAGAACTGGACGTGGGGCGAGCTTCACACCCTCACCATCCGCAACGGAAGCTTCGGGGAGTCGGGGATCGCGCCGATCGAGATGCTGTTCAACCGGGGGCCGTACGAGCTTGCCGGTGGGTCGAGTGTGGTGAACGCGGTCGGCTGGTACGCACCTGACGGCTACACCGTCGACTGGGTGCCGTCGATGCGGCAGGTCGTCGACCTGGCCGACTTCGACTCCTCGACCTGGATCAACCTCACCGGGGCATCCGGGCACGCCTACCACGCCAACTACGTCGACCAGACGCCACTGTGGCAGAAGCACGAGACGCGGGTCTGGCCGTTCAGCCCGGACGCCGTCGAGGACGCGGCGAGGGACACACTGACTCTCGTACCGTGACCCGGCTGGCCGCGCCCGACGGCGGCCTGCCGTGGGTCAGGGGGTGTCGGCGACGAAAATGACCTCGGCCACGGCCGGCCAGTCGGTCAGGTCGTCCAGCGGGTCTTCGTCGAAGTCCACGGGTTCGGCGTCATCCGCGACGGTGATGACGACCGCGCGCAGTCGCCCGCCGGAGACGACGACGGATGCCTCGGCGAGAATCCCCGATGGCGTACGAAATTGCGCTCTCACGGGGAAGGTGAAGTCGTACGGGACGACTCTCGGAGTGGCTTCGTCGACCGAGATGACGACCTGACCGTCGAAGACGGCCGTGTCTTCGGTCGGCCAGTACTCGGCCTGGGCGGTCGCCCACTGCCGGCGGAGATCCTCGGCGGAGTACGCCGTGGTTTCGGACAGTATCCCGTCGACCAGGTCCCGGACGGCCGGGTCGACATCGGCGTGGCGCGGGGCGTCATCCCTGTCATCACGCGGATCAGCGCGCCATTCGTAAGGGCTCTGCCAGGGGCTCCCCACCCGGTCGCTCGAGCGGAAAGCTGCAATCGAGGTCAGGGTAGAGGCCACGGCGAGAAGGAGCCGCGGGCGCCGCACGCCCGCCTTCCTCAGCCCGGAGGTGATCCTGGCGTCGATCTTCTCGCTCACGTCGGAGAGCCCGAAGACGGTACCGGCGACGCCGACGGCGGCCGCTGCCCGCACGAGGATCTCGTCGTGAAGCGCCTCGGTTCGCTTCAGCTCGAGGAACGTGAGTCCACCCGTGATCACGGCGGTGACAGCTCGGAACGCGAGCCGAGGGCCCGGGCCAAGTCGCGCCGGATCGACCAGGCTGAGCGCTCCGACGACGATGCTGGATGCGACTCCGTATTCGATCCGCTCCGGGTCGAGGGGGCTCCTGAGCAGTCGTGAGCCGGTGTTGTCGCGCATGAGCCGGATCCGTCAGCGCTGGGGCAGTTCGCGTTCCACCGAACCGGTGTACAGCTGCTGCGGGCGACCGATCTTGGTCTGCGGGTCGAGATTCATCTCACGCCAGTGCGCGACCCAGCCGGGCAGCCGTCCGATCGCGAACAGCACGGTGAACATGCGCGTCGGGAAGCCCATCGCCTTGTAGATGACGCCGGTGTAGAAATCGACGTTGGGGTAGAGGCGACGTTCCTTGAAGTAGTCGTCTTCGAGGGCGATCTGCTCGAGTTCCTTGGCCAGGTCGAGCAACGGGTCGGAGACGCCGAGCTGGGCCAGGACCTCGTCTGCGCTCTCCTTGACGATCTTCGCGCGCGGGTCGTAGTTCTTGTAGACGCGGTGCCCGAAGCCCATGAGCTTGACACCGTCCTCCTTGTTCTTCACCCTGTCGACGAAGCGCTGGACGCTCTCCCCCGAGTCGCGGATGCGACCGAGCATCTCCAGAACGGCCTCGTTGGCGCCGCCGTGCAGCGGACCGGAGAGGGCGTTGATGCCGGCCGAGACGGAGGCGTACAGGTTGGCGCCGGTCGATCCGACGAGGCGCACGGTCGACGTCGATGCGTTCTGCTCGTGGTCTGCATGCAGGATGAGCAGTCGGTCGAGCGACTTCGACAGCACGGGGTCGATCTCGTACGGCTCGGCCATGTTGCCGAAGTTGAGCCTGAGGAAGTTGTCGGTGAAGCTCAGGCTGTTGTCCGGGTACAGGAACGCCTGGCCGAGCGCCTTCTTGTGCGCGTATGCCGCGATGATCGGCAGCTTGGCGAGCAGGCGGATGGTGGTCAGTTCGACCTGCTCAGGATCGCGCGGGTCCGCTGCTGTCTCGTAGTAGGTGGAGAGCGCAGATAGTGCGCTGGAGATGACGGCCATGGGGTGCGCGGTGTGCGGAAGTGCCGAGAAGAAGTGCTTGAGATCCTCGTGCAGCAGCGTGTGCCTGCGGATCTTCTCGTCGAATTCACCGAGCTGGTCTGCCGTCGGCAGTTCGCCGTAGATCAGCAGCCAGGCCACCTCGAGGTAGCTCGACGAGTTCGCCAGCTGCTCGATCGGGTAGCCGCGGTAGCGCAGAATCCCTGCGTCTCCGTCGATGTACGTGATGTCGGACTTCGTCGCGGCCGTGTTGACGAAACCGTAGTCGAGCGCCGTCAGCCCCGTCTGGCGGGTCAGCGTGGACACGTCGATGCTGGAGGCCCCCTGGCTGGACCCCAGGAGCGGGAACTCGGCGGTGCCCCCAGGATAGGTAAGGGTCGCTTTGTGGTTTCCTGCGCGGAAGTCCTGCTCGACGTCGCCCACGGCGCCTCCTTGTACTGGTGATTCGCTTCGGACCGTCCTGCTGGAACCGCTCTGAGCGGTGCAAGGTCCGGATACAGCCTAATCGGCTCCCGGGCCAACTGTTGCATCCGCCAACGACCCGGATGCGGTGTTGGAGCTAACCTCCAGCGCCGCTGGCACTCAGCCGCTCGGCAGCAGCGGCGATCCGCTCGTCGGTGGCGGTGAGCGACAGCCGGACGTGCTGAGGGAAGACGTCTCCATAGAAATGACCTGGACCGGCGAGGATGCCGAGGCCCGCCAGTCTGTCGATCGACGCCCAGGCATCCTTCCCCTCTGTTGCCCAGAGGTAGAGCCCGGCCTCGCTGTGGTCGATCCGGAAGCCGGCGCACTGGAGCGCCGGGAGAAGCACGTCGCGGCGGGCGCGGTAGCGCTCCTTCTGCTCCGCCACATGGTCGTCGTCGCCGAGTGCGGCGACCATGGCAGCCTGCAGCGGCCCTGGGAGCATGAGTCCCGCGTGTTTGCGGACGTTGAGAAGCCGCGCCAGCGTCTCGGAGCAGCCCGCTGCGAAGGCCGCGCGGTAACCGGCCATGTTCGACTGCTTGCTCAGTGAGTAGATCGCGATGATGCCGCTGGTGTCGCCATCGGTCACCCGGGGGTCGAGGATGCTCGGGATCGGTGTCGACTCCCACTCGCCGTCCCAGCCGAGTTCGGCGTAGCACTCGTCGTTGACGATGAGCGCGCCCAGTTCACGTGCTCGCGTCACCGCTGCACGCAACCGGTCGACGCCGAGCACGCGTCCGTCCGGGTTCCCGGGCGAGTTGAGCCAGACGAGCCTGGTCGAGTCCGGCCAGTCTGCGGGGTCGTCGGATGCCATGGCGACCGCACCGCACAGGGCCGCGCCGATCGCATAGGTGGGGTACGCGGCCAGCGGATGCACGATCGTGTCGCCCTCGCCCATTCCCACCATGAACGGCAGCAGGGCGACGAGTTCCTTCGAGCCGATGCTCGGGATCACGTTGTCGACCTCGAGGCCGGGGACGCCGCGGCGGCGGGCGAACCACTCGACGATCGCCTCCCGCAGCGCAGGGGTTCCTGCCGTCGTCGGATACGCGTGGGCGTCGGTCGCGGCCGAGAGCGCCGCGCGGACGACCTCAGGAGTCGCGTCGACCGGGGAGCCGATCGACAGGTCGGCGATGCCGTCCGGATGCGACCGGGCGCGCTCGGCGTACGGCGCCATGGCATCCCACGGATAGTCGGGAAGGGGCTGGAGCGCCACCGGTCAGGCCTGCGGCGGAAGGGCCGTGATGATCGGGTGGTCGTACTTGATCACGCCCACCTTGGCCGCTCCGCCCGGAGAACCGACCTCGTTGAAGAACTCGACGTTCGCCTTGTAGTAGTCAGCCCACTCCTCGGGCAGATCGTCCTCGTAGTAGATCGCCTCGACCGGGCAGACCGGCTCGCAGGCGCCGCAGTCGACGCATTCGTCCGGCTGGATGTAGAGGGACCGTTCACCCTCGTAGATGCAGTCGACGGGGCATTCATCGATGCACGCACGGTCTTTGACATCCACACACGGGAGGGCGATGACGTAGGTCACAGTGGCTCGGTTCCCTTCGAAAACAGGTGAGGCAAGTCTACGCCTCGGGCTGGTGCCGCTCGTCCGCCTGGACGGTCGCGGCGTCACCGCCGGGCTGCGCTGCGACGCGTTGAGGCAGGCGTGGCCAGGCGACGACCACCGTCGCGAGGCCGACCGCGCCGTACGTCCAGACGAAACCGAGGACGCCCTGCGGGATGAGCACCGAGCCGCCGGCACTGGCGAGGGAGAACAGTCCGATGACGACGACCATGCCCAGGGCTGCCCAGAAGACGGCCAGTCGGTCCGTGAAGAGCAGGCGGAAGCCGATCATCAGCGCGAGGACGCCGACGAGCGCGAGAATGAGCGCGATGGGGATCGAGAGTTCGCCGATCCGGAACACGTTCTGGTGAACGACCGTTCCGACGGCGCCGTAGATGGCCCCGACGAGGAAGCAGAGGAGAGCTCCGGCGACCCGTGACAACAGCGGAGAACCGCCTTCGGTGCGGGGGGCGGCCGGCTGGGCGTCATCAAGAGTCACCGCCACAGTGTAACTGGACAGCATCCACGGCCCCGGCTAGTCTCTACTTTGGTAAGGCTATACTTACTTCCCCCCTCCTCCGGTCGCGTCAGCGTTGATTCCCGGCTGCCTCCATCACAGAAGGTCCCGTGTTCGCTAACTACCTGATCGGCCTGCGCGAAGGCCTCGAAGCGGCCCTCATCGTCGGCATCCTGATCGCCTATCTGGTCAAGATCGACAGGAAGGACCTGCTTCCGCGGATCTGGCTCGGCATCGGTATCGCGGTTCTCGCGTCTCTGACCACCGGGGCCATCCTGACCTTCGGTCCGTACGGCCTGAGTTTTCAGGCGCAGGAGGCGATCGGGGGGATCCTCTCGCTCGTCGCCGTCGGCTTCGTGACCTGGATGATCTTCTGGATGGGCCGCACGGCCAAGGATCTCAGCCGCAACCTTCGCACCGGCGTCGACCGGGCAGCAGCGGGGGCCGGATGGGGAATCGTCCTGCTCGCCTTCCTCAGCGTCGGCCGCGAGGGCATCGAGACAGCGTTGTTCGTCTGGACGACGGTCGGCCCCAACAGCACGGGGACCGAGGCGCTCACCGGCGTCCTTCTCGGCATAGCGACAGCCGTCGTCCTCGAGATCCTGATCTATCGCGGGCTCCTCACCATCAACCTCTCCGCGTTCTTCACGTGGACCGGTTATGCCCTCATCCTCGTCGCTGCCGGCGTTCTGCTCTACGGCATCGGAGACCTGCAGGAAGCAGGCTTCCTCCCCGGCTGGGGTGTGACGGCTTTCGACGTCAGCACCGCGATCCCGCCCACGAGTTGGTACGGCACCCTCCTCGGCGGCACCCTCAACTTCAACCCTGCGCCCACCTGGCTGCAGGTCGGCTGCTGGCTGGCTTACACGGCCATCACCATCGTGCTGTTCGCCCGGCTCACCAGGCGACCGGCGACAGCAAAAACCCCCGCCCTTGTCTAACGGAGTAACCCATATGACCGCTCGTCCCGCCCTGGGCCTCGCCGCCCTCGCCGCCGTCGCCCTTACCCTCACCGGATGCGTCGCCAACAACACGGAGACCGACGCCCTGACCGTCGATATCACCGACGACAACTGCGCGGTCTCCAGCGCAACAGCGCCATCCGGCGCGATCACCTTCAGCGCGACGAACAACGGCACGGCCGTGAACGAGTTCGAGATCCTCGCAGAGGACAAGCTGCGGATCGTCGGCGAGAAGGAGAACATCACCCCAGGGCAGACCGTCGACTACGTCATCCAGCTCGAACCGGGAACGTACTACACCGAGTGCAAGCTCGGAATGGTTGGCGCGGGGATCGGCACAGCCGAGTTCACCGTGAGTGGAAACGCCGGGGCGGTCGACGCCGACGAGCAGGAGCGCACGGATGCCGCTGTCACGAACTATGTCTCCTACGTCAAGGACCAGGTCGGCGAACTGGTCGCCGCAGTCGACACCTTCGGCGAGGCATACGCCTCCGGTGACGACGAGACGGCCAGGTCCCTCTTCCCCACCACCCGCGTGCACTACGAGCGCATCGAGCCGACGGCTGAGGCATTCGGCGACCTCGACCCCAAGCTCGACTTCCGCGAGCCGATGGCAGAGGAGGACGGAATCGAGTTCACCGGCTTCCACCGCATCGAGAAGGACCTCTGGGCTCCTGAAGGCTTCACTCCGAGCAACGCCGCCGAACGTCGCGTCCTCGCCGACGGCCTCATCGAGGACGTCGCAACACTGTACGACCTCGTCTACTCCGACGACTTCACCGTGAGCCTGTCCGACATCTCGAACGGCGCCATCGGTCTGCTCGACGAGGTCGCGGCGTCGAAGATCACGGGTGAGGAAGACGAATTCAGCCACACCGACCTCTGGGACTTCCAGGCCAACGTCGAAGGCGCATCCGTCGCCTACGGCAACGTCCGTGAGATCGCAGCAGCTCGCGGCGAGGAAGGCAAGGAGCTGGTTGCGGACATCGACGAGCAGTTCGAGAACCTCAACACCCTCCTGGCACAGCACGGCAACCTCGCTGACGGCTTCGTCTACTACGACGAGCTGACCCCGGAGCAGATCAAGGAACTCTCCGACGGCATCAACGCCCTCGCCGAGCCCCTCGCCGTGCTCACCCACACGGTCCTCGACATCGCCGAGCCCACCGAGTAGATGCAGATGACCGACGCCGAACCCGCACGCACCGACCGCGGTGGGCTGTCCCGCAGGGGGCTGCTCGCCCTGGCCGGTGCGGCCGCAGGAGGGCTCGCGGTCGGCGGGGTTGCCGGTGCCGCGGTCGGCGCGGCCGTCGCTGCGACGCCTGCAGGGCGAGCGACGACGTACCCGTTCTTCGGCGAGCACCAGGCCGGGATCACGACGCCGGCGCAGGACCGCCTGCATTTCGCCGCATACGACGTCTCACGGACGACGGACCGCGCCGATCTGATCGAGCTGCTCCAGGACTGGACATATGCGGCATCCCGGCTGACACAGGGTCTTGACGTGAGCGAGGAGGGCGCCGTCGGCGGATCGGATGTCGCCCCGCCAGATGACACCGGCGAAGCGCAGGGGCTGCCAGCGGCCGGGCTCACGATCACGTTCGGTTTCGGTCCGACCCTGTTCACCACGGCTGACGGCGTCGATCGCTTCGGGCTCGCGGATCGCAGGCCGGCCGCGCTCGTCGATCTTCCGCACTTCTCTGGTGACACTCTCGACGAGAGCATCTCGGGCGGTGACCTGTGCATCCAGGCCTGCGCAGACGACCCGCAAGTGGCCGTTCACGCCATCCGCAACCTGTCACGCATCGCCTTCGGCCGTGCAGCACTTCGGTGGTCGCAGCTCGGGTTCGGGCGCACATCGTCGACGTCGACCGCCCAGGTGACACCGCGCAACCTGTTCGGCTTCAAGGACGGCACGGCGAACATCAAGGCGGAGGAACCGGCTACCGTCACCGAGCAGGTGTGGGCCGCTTCCGATGATGGCGCCGAGTGGATGGCGGGCGGTTCCTATCTCGTCGCCCGCAAGATCCGCATGATCATCGAGACCTGGGACCGGGCGTCGCTCGGTGAACAGGAGCGGATTGTCGGGCGGACCAAGGGTGAGGGAGCCCCGCTCAGCGGTGGAACCGAGTTCACCGAGCCCGAGTTCGACTCGTCGGAGGGCGCAGCGATCGACCGCGACGCCCATGTGCGGCTCGCGCATCCGAGCATGAACGACGGCGCGAAGCTCCTGCGCCGTGGGTACAACTTCGTCGACGGCAACGACGAGCTCGGCCGCCTCAACGCCGGCCTGTTCTTCATCTGCTTCCAGCGCGACCCGCGCACGCAGTTCATCCCGATCCAGAAACAGCTGGGCCGGAGTGACCTGATGAACGAGTACGTGAGGAACATCGGTTCGGGCATCTTCGCCATCCCGGCCGGCGTCAAGGACGGCGGCTGGATCGGGTCGGCACTGTTCGCCTGAGCTGTGCACCCCGAGGGAGCAGCGCGTTGACCCCTCGAGTCGCCACGAATGGTCGTTCGAGCGCCGAATCGCCAGGAGCTGCTGCCTGCACCCGCAAACGACGACATCTCGTGGCGAATCAGCACCGGATGCTGGCAGCGTTGCCGTCGGCGCTCAGGCCATCCCTGTCCACAGGCGGAGCAGCGCCGCCACGGCGGCGGCCGCGATCACGACGACCAGGAACGGCACACGGAGCCAGTACAGCGCAGCAGCGACGACGAGGGCGGGCACCCGGGCGTCGAGCACCAGCTGCTGACCTGCTCCGAGCGTCTGGACGGCGATGAGCGCGGCGAGAAGCGCGACGGTGAGCAGGTCAGCCGTCCGGGCTGCCGCCGGCTTCTCCAGCCAGTGCGGCGGAACCGCATAACCGACCAGCTTGATGGCGACACAGGCGATGGATGCGAGCAGGACGATGTGCCAGACCGTCATGACGTCCCCGCCTCTCCCGCGGGCGTCCGTGCGCCAAGCCAGTTCGTCACCCCGAAGATCACGGCGACGAGGGCAGCGGCGATCACCGGGACACCGGGAGACACCACGGGCGTCAGGGCGGCCGCGAGGACCGCCGCCGCGCAGGCGACCGCGATGGTCTGGTGACTCTTCAGGCGCGGCCACAGCAGGCCGAGGAAGGCGGCAGCGGCCGCCGCGTCGAGGCCATAGGCGCGCGTGTCCCCGAGCAGGTCGCCGATCAGCGCGCCGAGCAGCGTGGTGAGGTTCCACCCGATGTAGACGACGATCCCGGTGACCCAGAACCCGCGGCGCTGTGCAGCAGGTTCGTCCTGGGCGAGGGCGACGGCCGTGGATTCGTCGATGGTGAGCCACGCCGCAGCGGAGTCGCGCCAGATCCCCCTGCCGCCGACCACGGGCTTCATCCGCATGCCGTACGCGGCGTTGCGTGAGCCGAGGAGCACGGCACTCGCGATCGCGGCAGGGCCGGCGGCGACTCCCCCGGAGGCGAGAACGCCGACGAGGGCGAACTGCGACCCTCCGGTGAACATCAGGAGGCTCAACACGCAGGTCTGCCAGACGTCGAGCCCCGCAGCGACCGCAAGGGCACCGAACGACACCCCGTACGCAGCGGTCGCGACGCCGACAGCGATGCCCTGGCGGGCCGCCGCCTTCTCAGGGGTAGTCGGTTGGCGTTCTCGTCGTCGCATCGGCTAGGCGACAGGCACGACGGTGTATATCACCGTCTCAGGCGTGGAGACGAGAGTGACGTCGTAGCCGTCACCGGACAGGTGCACGACGGAACCGTCCGCATTCGACACACGCCCGGTCTCACTGAAACCGGCCCCGGCGAGGGCTTCGGATGCTGCGTCTCCCGAGTCCTGCGCGGTCACGTTCACGACCCAGCCAGCTTTCCCGTCGATCGTGGTCTCTGCGCCCATGACGTTTCCGCTGACGAGGGGAACGGCGTCGGACGGGAACCCGTCCGGCACTCCTCCGCTGAGCTTCACGTCGAGCGCTCCGCCCGTGGCATCCTCGATCGCCTGTTCGACCCCGCCGGTGATGCCCTCGCCGATCTGGGTGCACCCGGTGAGGGCGGTTGGGACGGCCAGGCAGGCGAGAAGGGCGACGGTGAGACGAATTCTGGGCATGGATAGAGATTACCGTCCAACGACAAAGCGCCCGGGATCAGGGATCCCGGGCGCTTCCGCCGTTCGGCGGGTACTACTAGTCGTTCTGCTTTTTCAGCCGGCTCGTGTTGCGCGCGCGGGCGTTGGCGTCGAGCTCGACCTTGCGGATTCGCACGATTGCCGGGGTGACCTCGACGCACTCGTCTTCACGGGCGAACTCGAGGCACTCCTCCAGCGACAGCTGGCGTGATGGCGTCATCGACTCGAACGTGTCCGAGGTCGACTGGCGCATGTTCGTCAGCTTCTTCTCTTTGGTGATGTTCACGTCCATGTCGTCATTGCGCGAGTTCTCGCCGATGACCATGCCCTCGTAGACCTCTTCGGTCGGGTTGACGAAGAACGTCATCCGCTCCTGGAGGGCGATGATGGCGAACGGGGTGACCACACCTGAGCGGTCGGCCACGATCGAGCCGTTGTTTCGCGTGACGATGGCGCCTGCCCACTCGTCGTATCCGTGCGAGATCGCGTTGGCGATTCCGGTGCCGCGGGTAAGCGTCATGAACTCGGTGCGGAATCCGATGAGGCCACGCGAAGGAATGATGAATTCCATGCGGACCCAGCCGGTGCCGTGGTTGGCCATGTTCTCCATACGGCCCTTGCGAGCGGCCAGGAGCTGGGTGATGGCGCCGAGGTACTCCTCGGGAACATCGATGGTGAGGTGCTCGTACGGCTCGTGCGTCTTGCCGTCGACCTTCTTGGTGACGACCTGCGGCTTGCCGACGGTCAACTCGAAGCCTTCACGACGCATCTGCTCGACGAGGATGGCGAGGGCGAGTTCTCCACGGCCCTGCACTTCCCACTTGTCAGGCGCACCGATGTCGAGGACGCGGAGTGACACGTTACCGACGAGTTCACGGTCGAGACGGTCCTTGACCATGCGGGCGGTGAGCTTGTGGCCCTTGACCTTGCCGACGAGCGGTGAGGTGTTCGTTCCGATGGTCATCGAGATCGCCGGCTCGTCGACCGTGATGGTCGGGAGCGGGCGGACGTCGTCGGGGTCCGCGAGCGTCTCACCGATGGTGATGTCCGGGAATCCTGCCACGACGACGATGTCACCGGGGCTTGCGCTCTCAGCCGGGTAGCGGTCGAGGGCCTTGGTGATGAACAGCTCGGTGACGCGCACATTGTGAACGGAGCCGTCGTACTTGACCCAGGCGACCGTCTGACCCTTCTTGATCGTGCCCTGGAAGATGCGAAGGAGCGCGAGGCGACCGAGGAACGGCGAGGCGTCGAGGTTGGTGACGTGAGCCTGGAGGGGGTGCTCGTCGTCGTAGACGGGAGCGGGGATGTGCTTGATGATGGCGTCGAACAGCGGCTCGAGGTCGTCGTTGTCCGGCAACGTGCCGTTGTCAGGCTTGTTCCAGCTCGCAGCACCGTTGCGGCCAGAAGCGTAGACGACGGGTACGTCGAGGACGGCGTCGAGGTCGAGGTCGGGGACGTCATCTGCCATGTCGCTCGCGAGGCCGAGGAGAAGGTCCTGGCTCTCGGCGACGACCTCATCGATGCGGGCATCGGGGCGGTCGGTCTTGTTGACGAGGAGGATGACGGGCAGCTTGGCCTCGAGCGCCTTGCGGAGCACGAAGCGCGTCTGCGGGAGCGGGCCCTCACTCGCGTCGACGAGGAGCACGACGCCGTCGACCATGGACAGGCCGCGCTCGACCTCTCCACCGAAGTCGGCGTGGCCGGGGGTGTCGATCACGTTGATCGTGATCGGACCGTTCGTCGCGTGCTTGCCCTTGTACGACACCGCCGTGTTCTTGGCGAGGATCGTGATGCCCTTTTCGCGCTCAAGCTCGTTCGAGTCCATCGCGCGCTCTTCGAGGTGTGAGTGCTCGGCGAACGAGTCCGTCTGACGGAGCATGGCGTCAACCAGCGTGGTCTTGCCGTGGTCAACGTGAGCAACAATGGCTACGTTTCGGAGGTCGTCGCGCGAAGCTTGCGCCATGAAGAAAATCCTTACAGAGAATGGATGCCGCTGGAATTCGGTGCGGCCGGAAGTGGAGAGGTGGGCACAGAGCCCGACCCAACAGAATATCCTACCGCACTCGGCTCGCTCCCCCGCTGGGAGCCCCCGGTGGAGCCCCGGTGGCACGGGCCGGAACGATGAAACGGGACCGCCCCGAAGGGCGGCCCCGCTCTGATCAGCTGTGGCGTCGAAGGACACCGACGCTCTGGTGGTGTCGGGTCAGCGCCCGAACTCGAAGTTGCCGCCCGGGATCGCCTCGAGGAGTTCCTGCGTGTAAAGCTCGCGCGGGTTGTCGAAGACCTCGTCGGTCGTCGCGGACTCCACGATCTTTCCCTTCTGCATCACGCTGACGTTGTCGGCCACGAGGCGGACGACGGCGAGGTCGTGTGTGATGAACAGGTAGGTCAGGCCGAGCTCGGACTGCAGCTCGGTGAGCAGGTTGAGGATCTGCCCCTGCACGAGGACGTCGAGCGCCGAGACCGCCTCGTCGAGTACAAGCACATCCGGCTTCAGCGCCAGCGCACGAGCGATGGCGATGCGCTGCCTCTGACCTCCGGAGAGTTCACTCGGGTAGCGGAACCGGGTCGCAGACGGAAGCGAGACCTGGTCGAGAAGCTCGCGGACGCGGGCCTCCCGTTCCTTGGCGTTGCCGACCTTGTGGGCGAGCAGAGGTTCGGCGATCGTGTTGCCGACGCTGTACTGCGGGTCCAGCGACCCGTACGGGTCCTGGAACACGGGCTGCACCCGGCGCCGGAACTTCAGCAGGTCCGGCCCCTTCAATGAAGCGACGTCCTGACCGTCGAAGTCGATCTTTCCGCTCGTGATGCTCTCGAGCTGGAGGATGAGCTTCGCCACGGTGGATTTACCCGAACCGGACTCACCGACGATCGCGGTCGTGGTTCCGCGCTGGACACCGAACGACACGTCGTTGACGGCAAGGAGTTCATCGTGCTTGAACCCCGCTTTGCGGATCCGGTACAACTTCGACACGTTCTGAACCGAGATGAGATCCGCGGCCGGTGCCGCGTTCTCCCGCTCGGCAGCCCGGGCGAGGAGCGCGTCATCCAGCGAGCCTTCGGAGAAGATCTGCGCTTCGTTCGCGGCACGGTGCTTGACCGACTGGATGCGACGCGAGGCAAGGCTCGGCGCAGCAGCGACGAGACGCTGGGTGTACGGGTGCATCGGGTTCGCGAGGATCTCCTGCGACGGTCCTGACTCGACGACTTTGCCCTGGTACATCACCACGAGCTGTTCAGCACGTTCGGCGGCGAGGCCGAGGTCGTGCGTGATGAACAGCACACTGGTGCCGTAGTCGCGCGTGAGCGTCGCCAGGTGGTCGAGGATCTGGCGCTGCACCGTGACGTCGAGCGCCGATGTGGGCTCGTCGGCGATGAGCAACTTCGGCCGGGACGACAGCCCGATACCGATGAGGACCCGCTGGCGCATTCCGCCCGAGAACTGGTGCGGGTACTGCTTCAGACGGTCGCCGGCATCAGCGAGCCCGGCCTCCTGCAGCACCTGGATGGTGCGTTGGCGCGCCTCTTTGCCCTGGGCGATGTTGTTCGCCTTGATGGCTTCCTCGACCTGGAACCCGATGGAGTGCACCGGGTTGAGGTTCGACATCGGGTCCTGGGGCACGTAGCCGATCTGGTTTCCGCGAACCGCCTGGATCTCCCGGGCGGAAAGCTTGGTCAGATCGCGCCCTTCGAAGAGGATCTGGCCGCCGGTGACCTTACCGGTGCCCGGCAGGAGGTCGATGATCGACTGCGCGGTCGTCGTCTTGCCCGAGCCGGACTCACCGACGATCGCGAGGGTCTGGCCTGCGTACAGGGTGAAATCCACACCCCGCACCGCAGGAACGATGCCGCGCTGGGTCTCGAAGCCGACCTGAAGATCGCGGATCTGCAGGAGAGGTTCGTTCGACGGGTCGTCGAGCGAGTTGACGGTCTGGGTGGCTGGCTGGCTCATCGGCGCGCCCTCGCCTTCGGGTCGAGTGCATCACGGACGACGTCGCCGAGCATGAGGAACGAAAGGACGGTGATAGAGAGCGCCGCGGCCGGGTACAGCAGAGTCTGCGGGCTGGTGCGGAGCGAGTTCGTCGCCTGGTTGATGTCGTTGCCCCAGGACATGACGTTCGTGGGCAACCCGACTCCCAGGAACGACAGCGTCGCCTCAGCGACGATGAATGTTCCGAGCGAGACGGTCGCGATGACGATGACCGGGGCGATCGAGTTCGGCACGACGTGTCGGAGAAGGATTTTGCCCCTCTCCACGCCCAGCGCGACGGAAGCCGTCACGTAGTCGGAGTTTCGGGCGCTCAGGACCGCGCCGCGCATGATGCGGGCGATCTGTGGCCAGGCGAAGATGCCCAGCACCACGGCGACCGTGACCGGCGTGCGGTTCGGGAGGACCGAGATGAGGACGATGGCACCGAGGACGGTGGGAACGGCGTAGAAGATCTCACCGACGCGGGAAACGACGGAGTCGAGGAATCCACCGAAGAAGCCGGCGAGAGCTCCGACAACGACACCGATGATGGTCACCATCAACGTAGCCAGCAGGCCGACCGTGACCGACGCCTGTGCCCCATGGATCACGCGGGAGTAGACGTCACAACCCTGTCGGGTGAAACCGAACGGGTGCCCGGCTTCGGGACCGCCGTTGCTGTTGGCCAACTGGCAGTCCGTGTTCGGCGGCACCTGCGTGAACAGACCGGGGAACAGCGCGACGACGATGATGAGGACGATCATGACCGACGAGATCCAGAACATCGGCCTGCGGCGCATCGCGTCCCAGGCATCCGCCCACGTGCTGCGCGCCTTCTGTGACTCGTCCAGCTTGTCGACCGGGGCGACAGGGGTCTCCTCGATCGGGGCGACGTAGTGGCCCTGAGGTGTGAACTTCTTACTTGGCATAGCGAATCCTTGGGTCAAGCAACGCGTAGAGCAGGTCGACGAGCAGGTTGGCGATCACGAAGATGATGACCATCACTGCGATGAATGAGACGACCGTCGGGCCTTCGCCGAGCTGGATAGCCCGGTAGACCGTTCCTCCGACTCCGTTGATGTTGAAGATGCCTTCGGTGACGATCGCGCCGACCATCAGCGACCCGAGGTCAAGGCCCAGGAAGGTGACGACCGGGATGAGCGAGTTCCGGAGCACGTGAACGCGCACGACACGGTTTCGTGAGAGCCCCTTGGCCGTTGCTGTCCGAACAAAGTCAGCGCTGAGATTGTCGGACACGCTCGCCCGGGTGAGCCGGACGATATAGGCGAACGAGACGGATGCCAGCACGATGGCCGGCAGGATCAGCTCGCTCCACGGAGCGTCGCCAGACACGGTTGTGCGTGCCCAGCCGAGTTGAACTCCGAAGATCAGCTGGAGCACGAAACCGATGACGAAGGTCGGCACGGAGATGAGGAGAAGACTGACAACGAGAGCGGACGCGTCGAACAGTTTGCCCTTGCGCAGTCCGGCGATGAGGCCGATCAGGATTCCGGCGATCGATTCGAACAGCAGCGCGAGGATCGCGAGGCGGGCCGTGATCGGGAACGCCTGGGCCATCACGTCCGAGACGGGGCGACCGGAGAACGTCGTGCCGAAGTCGCCCTGGAACAGGCCGATGATGTAGAGGAAGTACTGCACGATGAACGGCTTGTCGAGGTTGTACTCCTCACGGATGATCTCGATCACGCCAGGGGCAGGTGGTCGGTCTCCGTACAGCGCCGCAATCGGGTCTCCCGGAAGCGAGAAGACCATGAAATAGATGAGGAACGTTGCCCCGAAGAAAACGGGGATCGTTTGGAGGATGCGTTTGCCTGTGTACCAGAGCATCAGGCAGTCTCGCCGGGTCGAATGAACATGAATGTCGCAATCACTGGAGAAGTCTAATCAATGAAATGTCCGGGGCGAATCCGCCCCGGACATTTCATTGCTTGTTTGTGCTGGGCTGGTGAAACTTAGCCCTTGGTGATCTGGTAGTACAGCGGAACCGAGTTCCAGCCGAACACCACGTTGTCGACGGTGTCAGCCGAAACGCCGGTGACGTTGGAGTACCACAGCGGGATGGACGGGAGGTCCTCGAGGAGGACTTCCTGAGCTTCCTGGTACTTCGCGGTCGCGTCTTCAACGCTGCTTGCCGTTGCACCTTCCTTGAGGAGGCTCTCGAACTCTTCGCTCGAGTAGTCCTCGTAGTTCGATCCGGCGCCAGTGACGTACAGCGGAGCGAGGAAGTTGTACAGCGACGGGTAGTCGGCCTGCCATCCGGCACGAGTTCCACCGGTCAGCTTGTCGGCGTCGCGGTCTTCGAGAGCGGCCGCGAAGGTCGGGTACGGCTTGCCGACAGCCTCGATGCCGAGGGTGTTGACGATGCTGTTGATGACAGCGTCGACCCAGGCCTGGTGGCCACCGTCGGAGTTGTACGCGAGGTCGAACACGGTCGAGCCGTACGGCGCGATCTCGTCGGCTTCAGCCCACAGCTTCTTGGCTTCTTCAGGGTTGTACTCGAGGACTTCAGCACCCTTGAGCTCGTCGGTCCAGCCGTCGATCACCGGGGAGGTGAAGTCGGTGGCCGGGGTACGGGTGCCCTGGAAGATGACATCGGTGATCTCATCGCGGTTGATGGACATCGAGAGCGCGGCGCGACGCAGCTTGCCTTCCTCGCCACTCCAGTGCTCGAGGTAGTACGGCATGTTGAATGCCTGGAAGACCGCTGCCGGCTGGTTGACAGCACGGTCACCGAACTCATCTTCGTAGGTCTCGAATGCGGAGTCGGGAACAGCGTCGAGCACATCGAGGTTTCCACCCTGGATGTCCGCGTAAGCGGCTTCCTGAGTGGCGTAGAAGATGATGTCGAGTCCGCCGTTGGCCGGCTTGCGCGGACCGTCGTAGTCAGGGTTGGTGACCAGCGAGATCTTTTCCTCGTGGACCCAGGCGCCTTCTTCGGCCAGCATGTACGGGCCGTTGCCGATCGGGTTCTCGCCGAAGGCTTCCATGTCCTCGAATGCGGCCTTGGGCAGCGGCGAGTATGCCGAGTAGCCCAGGCGCAGCGGCCAGTCAGCTTCGGGAGCGGCGAGTTCGACCGTGAAGGTCGTCTCGTCGACGACCTTGAGGCCGGTCAGTTCGGAGTCCTTCTCGTAGTCGAATCCGACGATGTTGTCGAAGAAGTACGAAGAACCCTGCGCGTTGCTGAAGAGTGCGCCGTAGTTCCAGGCGTCGACGAACGACTCAGCCGTGACGGGCTCGTCGTTGCTGAAGGTCCAGCCGTCTTCGAGCGTGACCGTCCAGTTCGTCGCGTCGTCGGACTCGATCGACTCAGCGACCTCGTTCTCGATTTCACCGTCAGCGGTGTACGAAACGAGACCAGCGAAGAGCGAGTCGATGATCTTTCCGCCGCCCACCTCGGTGGTGTTCGTCGGGATCAGCGGGTTCTGCGGCTCGTTGCCGTTGGTGGTGATGATCGCTGTGGCGTCACCCTTGGGGTCTTCTGCTGCCGGCTCATTGCCCGACGCGCAGCCCGTCAGCGCAAGTGCGCTGGCAGACAGCAGCGCAAGGGCGCCGAGGCCAATGCGTGATTTCTTCAATTTTCCTCCTGTGCAAGTGAGCACGGCAGGCAGAATTGTGCCCCGTCTACCGCGCTGGATACAAGAACCCTAAGTATCGTTGGGGTGATCTGCAAAATTCGGCGGGCAATCGTTACACACCGGTAACTCAGTCTGAAGAATCTTGCATTTTTCGCACGTTTCTTGCACTTCTGAGCGTGACGGCGCGCGAAATCCACAACTTTCCCCCATAACGCACACGGAGCGAGAATGCCAGAGCAGAGCCGGGCGCGGGCATGGTGGGAGATCGCGATCGTTTTGGGGCTGAGCGTCGGGGCCTCGGCGGTCTATTCGCTGGTCGCGATCGTCGCCCGGCTGACCGATGACCGGCCGCTCTCCGACCAGTCGGCCAGCCTCAACCCGTCGCAGAGCGAACGGGAGTGGCTCGATTTCACCTACCAGTTCCTCGGCATCACCTTCGAGCTCTTCGCCGTCGCACTCGCGCTGTACCTGCTCTGGCGGCCCGGCATGAGTGGCATGGCGCGGATCGGTCTGGACTTCCGTCAGCCCGGACGCGACGCGACCCGGGGCATCCTGCTGTTCCTGGCCATCGGCATCCCCGGCATCGCCCTGTACGCGGCGGGACGGCTGACCGGGATCACCGTCGCCATCGTGGCCTCACCTCTCGACACCCACTGGTGGACGGTTCCCATCCTCATCCTTTCCGCCTTGCGTGCGGCACTCGTCGAGGAGGTCATCGTTGTCGGGTACCTCTTCACCCGGCTGAAGGAACGGGGCTGGTCTGACTGGACGATCATCCTGTCCACGGCAGTGCTCCGCGGAAGCTACCACCTCTACCAGGGCATCGGTCCGTTCATCGGCAACGTCGTCATGGGGATCGTCTTCGGCTGGTGCTACCGCCGATGGGGCCGCGTCGCGCCCCTCGTCGTCGCTCACACGCTGCTCGACGTCGCGTCGTTCGTCGGCTATCCGTTGGCCGTCATGCTCTGGCCGGACTTGTTCATGCAACCGAAGTAACGCCATCCGGCACCTTGTCGCGCGATCACCGACCCCATTAGGGTGTCACGCAGTGCACAGAGCGGTGCGCTGCGCATCGCTGCGCTGAATCCCAGGAGGATCATGGCACACGACGACACAGGGACGAACGCCCCTAACACCGCGATCGACTACATCGCCATCGAAGAATCCCCGCCATTCATCGAACACAAGAGACGGCATCGAAGTTTCGTCTTCCCGCTCACCATCGCCTTCCTCGTCTGGTACTTCGCGTACGTCCTTCTCGCCGACTACGCGCACGAGTTCATGTCGATCAAGGTCATCGGCAACATCAACGTCGGACTGCTGCTCGGACTCAGCCAGTTCGTGACGACGTTCGCCATCACGACCTGGTACGTCTCGTTCGCGAACCGGAAGCTCGACCCGGCCGCTGAGAAGTTCCGGAACGAACTCGAGGAGATGGAACGCTCATGACCGTCGGAGAACCCATACTCAACATCTCGATCTTCGCGGCGTTCGTCGCCGTGACCCTCGTCATCGTCATTCGCGCCTCGCGGTCGAACAAGACGGCGAACGACTTCTACGCTGCTGGGCGATCGTTCAACGGCGGGCAGAACGGTACAGCCATCGCCGGCGATTACCTCTCTGCAGCATCCTTCCTCGGGATCTGTGGGGCCATCGCGGTCAACGGATACGACGGATTCCTCTATTCGATCGGTTTCCTCGTCGCCTGGCTCGTCGCCCTGCTGCTCGTCGCCGAGCTGCTCCGCAACACGGGCAAGTTCACGATGGCGGATGTCCTCTCGTTCCGTCTCAAGGAACGTCCGGTCCGTCTCGCCGCAGCGACAGCGACACTCGCGGTCTGCTTCTTCTACCTGCTCGCGCAGATGGCAGGGGCCGGCGGACTCGTCTCGCTGCTGCTCGGCGTCAACGACAGCCTGGGTCAGTCCGTGGTCATCGCCGTCGTCGGTGTCATCATGATCCTTTACGTACTCATCGGCGGCATGAAGGGCACCACCTGGGTGCAGATCATCAAAGCCGTTCTCCTCATCGCCGGCGCCGGTGTCATGACGGTATGGGTGCTCGCGCTCAACGGGTTCAACCTGTCCACACTGCTCGGCAGCGCGGCGGAGGTCGCGGGCGAAGGCATCCTGAACCCGGGCGCGCAGTACGGACTCACCGGGTTGTCCCGGCTGGACTTCGTCTCGCTCGCGCTCGCGCTCGTACTCGGAACCGCGGGTCTCCCCCACGTGCTGATGCGGTTCTATACGGTCCCGACCGCCAAGGAGGCCAGGCGAAGCGTGGTCTGGGCGATCTGGCTCATCGGGCTGTTCTACCTGTTCACTCTCGTGCTGGGCTACGGAGCCGCGTACCTCGTGGGCAAGGAGACCATCCTGGCCGCACCGGGCGGGGTGAACTCCGCGGCACCACTGCTCGCGTTCGAACTCGGCGGGTCGATCCTGCTCGGGATCATCTCGGCCGTGGCGTTCGCGACGATCCTCGCGGTCGTCGCCGGGCTCACCATCACAGCGGCAACCTCGTTCGCACACGACGTCTACGCCAACGTGATCAAGAAGGGTGCCGTCCCGCCGAACGGCGAAGTGAAGGTCGCCCGCATCACCGTCGTGGTGATCGGACTCCTCGCCATCGCCGGCGGCATCGGCGTGCAAGGCCAGAACATCGCGTTCCTCGTGGCACTCGCGTTCGCCATCGCAGCGAGCGCCAACCTGCCGACCATCCTCTACTCCCTGTACTGGCGCAAGTTCACCACGCGCGGCGCACTGTGGAGCATGTACGGCGGGCTGGGTTCCGCACTGCTGCTGATCATCTTCTCCCCCGTCATCTCAGGGGCGGAGACCTCGATGTTCCCCGACGCGAACTTCGCGTTCTTCCCACTGAACAACCCGGGCATCATCTCCATCCCGCTCGGGTTCCTGCTCGGCTGGCTCGGAACGGTGACGTCGTCGGTGAAGGAGGATCCGAGGGTGGCTGCTGAAATGGAAGTGCGCTCGCTTACCGGTCATGGTGCGGAGAAGGCTTCTTCGCACTGACCCCTTAGTGGGTGAAGGGAGTATTTTCTCCTCAGCTCAGACAATGACAAGGAACGCCCCCGGACACTCGGGCTCCCGCTTCACGCGGACCGTCCTGTCCGGGGGCGTTCCTTGTCATAACTCGACACCCCGAAAACACTCCCTTCACCCGGCGAATTCGAGTGTGGCGGCCGTGGCATAACCTGCGGGCTCGCTCGGTGGACGGGCAGGCGCGCTGAGAGGCCAGGACCGGCGGGCTCGCTGAGCGCTGGAAGGTCGCCCCGGGCTGGGGGCGGGGGCAAAAAGGGCCGATTGGTAGGGTTGGCCGGGACACGGCGTTTCGGGACGCCGATTTCTGAGGGGAAAACATGTCCACTGATACAACGTCGTACATACGCGGCCGCTTCACCGTCATTGCACTTGCCACTGCGCTGCTCGCCTCCGCCCTCGTCGCCGTTCCGGTCACCGCCCAGGCTGCAGAGCCCGCCGTCGGCGGCTACACACTCACTGAGGCGAGGAAGATCATCCTCGAAGACACCAACGCGATCCGTAAGGGTCTCGGACTCAAACCGGTGGTCCAAAGCGCTGCGCTCAACACCGTCGCCCAGAACTGGTCGGCGAAACAGGCGAGCGTCAGGACGATGTCCCACAACCCGTCGTACGCGAAGCAGTACCCGGCCGGCTGGACGACAGCGAGCGAGAACGTCGCATACGGCTACGCGGTGAAATCCGTCGTCGCCGCGTGGAAGGCCTCCCCCGGCCACTACAAGAACATCACCCAGGCATCCGCCAACGCACTGGGCGTCGGTGTGGCGACAGCCAGCAACGGGTCGCTCTACTACACCCAGAATTTCGCCACCTACCCGGGAGGCGTCCCGTCTGCCATCGCCGGCACCAGACCGAGCATCAGGACACCGGGCGACATCGTCGTCGCCGACACGTCCGGTCGGCTCTGGAACTACGGCAGGCAGGGTCAGGTCGGCACGACAGCGAGGACGCTCATCGGAAGCGGCTGGACGGGGATCAGGGAACTCCACGTCAACGACTGGAACAGCGACGGCATCCAGGATCTCGTCGTCCAGTGGCAGAACGGGCAGATGCACGTCTACCCCGGTCGCGCAGCCGGGGGGTTCACGCCCAGGATGCTCATCGGTTCCGGCGGCTGGGGCAACGTCGAGGTCGACATCGCGAAGTGGAAGACGACGGACAGGTATCCGTCCGTCGTGATGAAGGATGCCGCGGGCGCGCTCTGGCTGTACCCGAACACCCGCGGTGCGACGCTCTCCGCCCGCACATCGATCGGCAGCGGCTGGTCGGCGCTGAGCGTCAAGATCGCCGACTACAACAAGGACGGCAAGCAGGACGTCCTCGCGACGAACGCGAAGGGTGAGATCTGGCTCTACCGGACCACCGGCGCCGGACGATTCGTCGCGGAGACTCGGACGAGGATCGGTTCAGGCTGGTCGGGCTTCACATCCGTCGTCCTCAGCGGCTTCGGCGGAGCCGGCACCACAGGCCTCATCGGCAAGGATTCGGCCGGGGCGCTGTTCTATTACCCGATCCTCACCGGCAAGTTCGGCGCCCGCCAGGCGATCGGCACCGGCTGGGGCGCGATGGCGCTGAGCAACGACTAGATTTCAAACACCCGCAGGGCGCTGGAGCGTTTTGCGGGGTGTCGAGTCATGAAGCGCTGCCTCCGGGGCACGTGCTCAACTTCCTCAGTCGAGGAAGCCGAGCGCCCGGGTGGCAGCGCTTCATTGTTTGAGCTGAGGAGCAAAATGCTCCAGCGACCTGCTAACCCTCAAACGCCTCGGGGGGCGGGCAGGCACACACGAGGTTGCGGTCTCCGAACGCGTTGTCGATCCTGCGCACCGGCGGCCAGTATTTTGTCCGCACGAGTGAACGGACCGGGTACACGGCCTGCTCGCGGGTGTAGGCGTGCTCCCACTCCCCCTCGATCACGGCTTGCGCCGTGTGCGGTGCGTGGACCAGCGGGTTGTCGTCGGCGGGCCAGGTTCCGGCTGCGACGGCATCCGCTTCACCCTTGATCGCGATCATCGCGTCGATGAACCGGTCGATCTCGGCGAGGTCCTCACTCTCGGTCGGCTCGACCATGAGGGTGCCTGCGACCGGGAAAGACATGGTCGGCGCATGGAATCCGTAGTCGACGAGGCGCTTTGCGACGTCGTCGACCGTCACACCCGTGGCTTCCTTGAGCGGACGCAGGTCGAGGATGCACTCGTGCGCGACGAGACCGTTGTCGCCGGTGTAGAGCACCGGGTAGTGGTCCCGCAGCCGGGTGGCGATGTAGTTCGCCGCCAGGACGGCAGCGCCTGTCGCCTTCTTGAGACCCTCTGCGCCCATCATGCGCACATAGGCCCACGAGATCGGGAGGATGCTCGGGCTGCCGTAGGGAGCGGCTGAGACCGGTCCGCCGCCGTGGACGAACGGTCCGTGGTCGTCACGCTGGGCGAGCGGGTGCCCGGGGAGGAACGGCGCGAGGTGCGCCTTCGCCGCGACCGGCCCGACACCCGGGCCGCCACCGCCGTGCGGGATGCAGAACGTCTTGTGCAGGTTGAGGTGCGAGACGTCGCCGCCGAAGTCACCGAACCTGGCGTAGCCGAGCAGCGCGTTGAGGTTGGCGCCGTCGACATAGACCTGTCCGCCGGCGTCGTGGACGGCCTGCGTGATCGCGGTCACCTCGTGCTCGTAGACGCCGTGCGTCGACGGGTAGGTGATCATCAGTGCGGCGAGCGCGTCGGCGTGCAGGGCGATCTTCGCCTTGAGATCGTCGATGTCGACGTTGCCGAGCTCGTCGCACGCGACCACGACCACCTTCATGCCGGCCAGAACGGCGGATGCCGCGTTGGTGCCGTGTGCACTCGACGGGATGAGGCAGACGGTGCGATCCGTCTCGCCGTTCGCGCGGTGGTAGCCACGGATGGCGAGGAGCCCGGCGAGTTCGCCCTGGCTCCCGGCGTTCGGCTGGAGGGACACGGAGTCGTACCCGGTGACCTCGGCGAGCCAACTCTCGAGCTGCTCGATCAGTCCGAGGTAGCCGATCACGTCGGCCTCAGGAGCGTACGGGTGCAGCCCGGCGAACTCGGGCCAGGTGACGGCTTCCATCTCGGTCGCCGCGTTGAGCTTCATCGTGCACGAGCCGAGCGGGATCATGCCGCGGTCGAGCGCGTAGTCCCTGTCGGCCAGCTGCTTGAGGTAACGCATCATGGCGGTCTCGGAGTGGTGGGTGTTGAACACCGCATGGGTGAGGTACTCGCTCGTGCGACGGAGGCCGTCAGGCAGTCGAGTGGTCTCAGCACCGTCGACGATGTCGACCTTCTCGTCGCGTGAGAAACCGAACGCGACGACGACGGCCTTCAGCTCCGCGGCGGTCGTGGTCTCGTCGACCGAGATGCCGATGGTGGCGTCATCGACGAGGTGCAGGTTGATGCCCAGCTCGCGAGCCCGGCCGATGATCGTCGACGCCTTGCCGGGGATGTGAACCCGGATGGTGTCGAAGAAGGTGTCGCAGACGAGGGTGAGTCCGTAGCTCGTGAGGATGCTTGCGAGCACGTCGGCGCGGTGCGCTGTCTCGGTGGCGATCCGGCGGAGCCCATGCGGGCCGTGGTAGACGCCGTACATCGATGCCATCACGGCGAGGAGGACCTGCGCGGTGCAGATGTTCGACGTCGCCTTCTCCCGGCGGATGTGCTGCTCCCGCGTCTGCAGGGTGAGCCGGTATGCAGGGTGCCCCGCGGCATCCTGGCTCACCCCGACGAGGCGGCCGGGCAGCTGGCGTTCGAGTCCCTTGCGCACGGCCATGTAGCCGGCGTGAGGGCCGCCGAAGCCCATCGGCACGCCGAGTCGCTGGCTCGTGCCGACGGCGATGTCGGCGCCGAGTTCGCCGGGCGAGGTGACGAGGGCGAGGGCGAGCAGGTCTGCGGCGACGACCGTCAGCCCGCCCTGTGCCTTCACTGACGCGAGAACGGTCGACGGGTCCCAGACGCGGCCCGATGCGCCCGGGTACTGGACGAACGCGCCGAAGCTGGCGTCAGGGAGTGCGCCTCCTCCTGCGAGGTCCACCTCGACGAGATCGATGCCGACGGCTTCTGCCCTGCTGGCCAGGAGTGCTTTCGTCTGCGGGAACGCGTCTTCATCGACGACGAACACGTTCGTCGCGAGCTTGGACGCGCGCCTCGCGAGGAGCATCCCCTCGACGACGGCGGTGCCCTCGTCGAGCATCGACGCGTTCGCGGTGTCGAGTCCGGTGAGGTCGGTGACCATGGTCTGGAAGTTGATCAACGCCTCGAGGCGGCCCTGCGAGATCTCCGGCTGGTACGGCGTGTACGCCGTGTACCAGGACGGGTTCTCGAGCACGTTCCGCTTGATGACCGCTGGGGTGACCGTGCCGTAGTATCCGAGCCCGATCATCGACGTGCGGACCGTGTTGAGGTCGGCGAGTTCCCGCAGTTCGGCGAGGGCTTCACGCTCACTGGCCGCTGCGGGGATCGATGAATTGAGGATCTCGCCCACGTGGATCGACTCGGGCACTGCGGCCTCGACGAGTGCGTCGACGCTCTCGTAGCCGACGGCGGCCAGCATTCCGGCCTGCGCCGCGGCATCCGTTCCGATGTGGCGCTCGGAGAACAGTTCCGCCATTATTCGCCGACCAGCGCGGAGTACTCGTCCCAGCTGAGCAGGCCGTCCGGCAGGGCGTCGAAGCGCACCTTGATCAGCCAGCCGGCTCCGAACGGGTCACTGTTCACCAGGCTCGGGTCATCGACGACGTCGGAGTTCTGCGCGGTGACCGTGCCGTCGACAGGTGCGAAGAGTTCGCCGACGGACTTCGTCGACTCGATCTCGCCAACGACGGTTCCCGAGGCGAGCGTGCCGTCGACGTCGGGCAGCTCGACGAAGACGACGTCACCGAGCTTCTCGGCGGCGTAGTCGGTGATGCCGACCGTGGCGATGTCGCCGTCGATGTCGAGCCACTCGTGCTCGGGCGTGTACTTCAGCGTGGTCTTGTCAGCCATGGCCTTACTTCTCTCTTCTGTAGAACGGGAGTGCTGTGACAGTTGCGGGAATCGCGGTGCCGCGGACATCGACGGCCAGTTCGGTGCCGGGCTCGGCAAGCGCCGGATCGACGTACGCCATCATGATCGGATGCCCGAGGGTCGGCGACAGGGCGCCACTCGTGACGATTCCGACCGTGGCGCCGTCGGCGACGACGGGGTATCCAGCCCGGCCGGCGCGACGCCCGTCAGACACGAGGCCGACGAGGACCCTGGCGCCGTCGGCAGGACCGGCTTCGACGGCACGACGGCCGACGAAGTCGCCCTCCTTGGTGAGATGGACGACGCGACCGAGCCCGGCCTGAACCGGCAGGGTGTCGACGCCGAGTTCGTGGCCGTAGAGCGGCATGCCCGCTTCGAGGCGCAGGGTGTCCCTGCTGGCGAGGCCGGCTGGGACGAGCCCGCGCTCCGCTCCCGCGACGGTGAGCGCGCGCCAGAGATCGGCGGCATCGGCGGCGTCGACGTAGAGCTCGAACCCGTCCTCGCCGGTGTATCCGGTGCGCCCGACGAACACGGAACGACCGTTGAAGGTTGCGCCTGTCGACCAGTAGTACTTGAGGTCGGCGAGCGGCTGCTGGCCCTCCGCGACGGCGAACCCTGCGGTGTTCTCGATGATGGCGAGGGCGTTCGGACCCTGCACGGCAATGAGCGCAACGCTGTCACTGACGTCGCGGACAGCCACGTCGAAACCGTCTGCGCGGTCGGTCAGGGCGGTGACGACGGGTTCACGGTTCCCCGCGTTGGCCACGACGAGATACGCGCCGGGAGCGTTCTGGTAGACGATGAGATCGTCGATGATCCCACCGGTCTCGGTGAGCAGCAGGCTGTACTTGGCCTGCAGGAATTTGACCGTGGAGATCTTGCCAGCGAGGGCGTAGTCGAGGAACGCTGCGGCATCGGGGCCTGTCACCTCGATCTCGGCCATGTGCGAGATGTCGAAGATACCGGCGGCCGTCCGCACGGCAGCGTGCTCGGCGAGGTCGCTGGAGTAGCGGACGGGCATCTGCCAACCGGCGAAGTCGGTGAAGCTCGCCCCGAGGCTCTCATGGATCGGGAAGAGCGGGCTGGTGCGTTCAGGGATGGGGTCCGACACGAGTTCTCCAGAGTTCCGCCCGAGTCGCTCGGACGGTCGCAAATGCGGCTGCGGCACGCGAGGTGCCTTGGGAACTCCCCCTCTGTCATCGGCCTGAGAGTTTCGCGCGCCTCCATCATCTTGACGAGAGGCGGCTTTCACCGTCGGCGGAACGCGCAAGCGTGTTCGCTTTCCAGAGTGGCCAGTTCGATGCGGTACGTAAACCTGAGAGATTGGCGGGGAGGCTTGCTCCTTCGGTGCCGGGCGTGCCCGGCTCTCCCGCATCGCGTGTGCGGCCCGATATTCGATTTGCGCCCAGCCTACCGCGAGCGCGCCCCTCCCCGCGCCGCAATCTGTGGATGTGACGGACGATGAAGGACCGGACTTTCTGTTTTGGTCACAATGACACTAAGATGGTCAGAGACTTAGAGTCATTCCGACTTTAACCACAGATGAACGGGAGGACACCATGACCGCAGCGCACGCCGCCGTTCAGGTTGCCGTTTCGACCGTCATCTTCGCGCTTCGTCCCCATCCGGAAACCGGGCTGATGACGATGTGGATGCCGCTCGTCCGTCGCATCCGCGAGCCGTACGTGGGTCAGTGGGCGCTCCCAGGCGGTCCGCTGGAATCCGACGAGGATCTCGCCGAGTCCGCAGCCAGGACCCTCGCCGAAACCACGCTGCTCACCCCGCGGTACCTCGAGCAGCTGTACGCCTTCGGAAACACCGACCGCTCCCCCGGCGACCGCGTCGTCTCGATCGTCTACTGGGCACTCGTGCGCTCGGAGGAAGCCGACGTGGCGGTCGAGACCGAGAACGTGCGCTGGTTCGAAGCGGACACCCTGCCCGACCTCGCCTTCGACCACAACCTCATCGTCGAATACGCCCTCTGGCGCCTCCGAAACAAATTGGAGTACAGCCACATCGCCCACGAATTCCTGGGCGACACCTTCACCCTCTCCGAACTGCGCGAGGTCCACGAAGCCGTGCTGCAGAAATCACTGGATCCGGCCAACTTCCGGCGCCAGATCGAGGGCTCAGGCCAGGTCGTTCCCACCGAACACCTGCAGACCGGCGGCCGGCATCGCCCGGCGCGCCTCTACCGCTACAACCGCGCGGCGACCGCCGAGAACAACGGACCCCTCGGGACCCGGTCGGTTTCTCCCCGCCCGGTGCAAGGAGCATCATGACCATCACCGCCTCCGTCGACAGCACCCTGACGCAGATCTCCGCCGGCACCGCACCAGGCGCGTCGTGCAGCCCCGACCTCGTGCAGAAGCCCTGGGTCTTCGACCTGCAGCCACCCGGCTACGGCCCTGGCTCGTCGATGGGCGATGTCATCCCGGCCGGCTCGCCCCGCCAGGGGGCTCTGCCCGCCTTCTACCGTGAGGCCGGCGCCGACGAACTCGACCGCCGCATCCGCGCCGCCAAGGCCGCCCTCGGCGACCGGCTCGTCATCCTCGGGCACTTCTACCAGCGCGACGAAGTCCTCGCATACGCGGACTACGTCGGCGACTCGTTCCAGCTGGCGACCGCCGCGAGAGAACGAACCGAGGCAGAGGCGATCGTCTTCTGCGGCGTGCACTTCATGGCGGAGACCGCCGACCTGCTCAGCACCCGGGAACAGTCGGTCATCCTGCCCAACCTCGCCGCAGGATGCTCGATGGCCGACATGGCGAACATCGACCAGGTCGAGGAATGCTGGGAACAGCTCGCCGAGCTGTACGGAACTGAACCGGACGCCTCGGGCCGCGTCCCCGTCATCCCGGTCACCTACATGAACTCCTCCGCCGCTCTCAAGGGCTTCTGCGGCCGCAACGGCGGAATCGTCTGCACATCGTCGAACGCCCAGACGGTCCTCGAGTGGGCCTTCGAGCGCGGACAGCGCGTGCTCTTCTTCCCCGACCAGCATCTCGGCAGGAACACCGCCAAGGCGATGGGGGTGCCGCTCGAGCAGATGCCGATGTGGAACCCGAACAAGCCCCTCGGCGGCAACGACGCGCAGTCGCTCGACGACTCACGCGTCATCCTCTGGCACGGTTTCTGCTCGGTGCACAAGCGCTTCACGGTCGACCAGATCGCGAAGGCCCGAGCCGACTTCCCCGGCGTTCGCGTCATCGTGCACCCCGAATGCCCCATGCCGGTCGTCGACGCCGCAGATGAAGCCGGCTCGACCGACTACATCCGCAAAGCGATCGAAGCAGCGCCCGCAGGCACGACCTTCGCCATCGGCACCGAGATCAACCTCGTCCAACGGCTCGCCGCCGAACACCCGGAGCACACGATCTTCTGCCTCGATCCGGTGATCTGCCCGTGCTCGACGATGTACCGGATCCACCCCGGCTATCTGGCATGGGTGCTCGACGCCCTGCTCGACGGCGAGGTGCTCAACCAGATCACCGTCTCGGACGACGTCGCCCTTCCGGCACGAGTCGCCCTCGAGCGGATGCTCGCCGCCCGCCCGCCCGTGCAGGCGGGGGCCTGACCATGAGCCGCGTGCTCGTCGTCGGCAGCGGGATCGCCGGACTCACGACAGCGCTGTCCGCCGCTTCACGCCACGAGGTCGTCCTTGTCACCAAGTCCACTCTGGGCCAGAGCAACACCCGCTACGCGCAGGGTGGCATCGCCGGTGTGATGTTCGCGGACGACAGCGTCGATGCGCACATCGCCGACACCCTGTCAGCAGGGGCCGGGCTGTGCGACGAGGACGCCGTGCGGGTGCTCTGTGCGGAGGGGCCCGACCGGATCCGTGAGCTCATCGGGCTCGGGGTCGAATTCGACCGCACGGGAGGCGATTTCGCCCGCGGGCGTGAGGCTGCCCACTCCTACCCACGCGTTCTGCACGCCGGCGGCGACGCGACCGGCGCGCGGATCGAGGCGGCACTCGTGGCACGCATCCGCGAAAGCGGGGCCGAAATACTCGAGGACACATTCCTCATCGACCTCACTCTCGAAGCGGGACGTGTCTCCGGTGCACGACTCCGGCTGGCCGACGGCACCGAGCGCACTGTCGACGCCGATGCGGTCGTTCTCGCCACGGGCGGCGCCGGGCACCTGTACCCGTACACGACCAATCCGTCTGTCGCCACGGGCGACGGGGCCGCCGCCGCGCTTCGTGCCGGTGCGGCGCTGGCGGATCTCGAGTTCTACCAGTTCCACCCCACAGCGCTCACGACACCCGACCGTTTCCTCGTCTCAGAGGCGGTTCGCGGAGACGGCGCCGTGCTGAGGAACGCCGACGGCCACCGGTTCCTCGAGGCGATCCACCCCGACGCAGAACTCGCCCCGCGCGACGTGGTCGCCAGGGGAATCGCCTCCGAGATGGCCGCCCAGGGCGGGCTTCCCGTCGTCCTCGACGCGACCGCGCTTGGAGCGGACTACCTGGCCGAGCGGTTCCCCGTCATCGACCAGGCCGTGAGGGCATCCGGAATCGACTGGTCGCGCGAGTTCGTCCCGGTCAGCCCGGCCGCGCACTACTGGATGGGCGGTGTCGTCACCGACCTGTGGGGTCGCACGACGGTGCCAGGACTCTACGCCGTCGGCGAGGTGGCCCGCACGGGCGTGCACGGGGCGAACCGCCTGGCCTCGAACTCGCTGCTCGAAGGCGCCGTCTTCGGGGCCCGCGCCGCAAACGCGCTCGACACTGATACCGGCAGGGACTGGCCGGTCGCGGCCGTCGACACGGTCACGCTCCTCCCCGATCCCGCCGTTGACGCTCCTGAATTCTCACGCGACGCCCTTCAGCACCTGATGTGGGACGAAGCCGGGCTCCTCCGCAACGGCGCCGACCTCCGCCGAGCCGCCCGTGTTCTCGGGGCCTGGGCTGGTCGCGCGTTGCCCGCCGACGGCATCCGTTCCCTCGAGGATCGCAACCTGCTCGCCCTTGCCGTCGAGCTCGTCCGCGCAGCCATCGCCCGTACCGAATCGGTCGGAGCGCATGCGCGCTCGGACTTCCCCGCACAGGTCGCAACGCCGGCCGAACCCCGAGAGGTCGTCACCGCATGCTGACCCGCCCGTTCATCGATCGCGTCGTCGGCGCCGCCCTCGAGGAAGACGCCCCGTGGGGCGATCTCACCAGCTCGACCCTCATCCCAGAACAAGCCGTCGCGACCGCGGATCTCACCGCCCGCCAGGACGGAGTCTTCAGCGGTGGTGACGTCTTCGAGGCCGCATTCCGGCTGGTCGACCCCACGATCGAGGTCAACCTGCTCGTCGCAGACGGCGATCGGTTCGCGCGCGGGGACCGGCTCGCGACGGTGACCGGACCGGCCCGCGGCATCCTGCAGGCCGAACGGATCGGCCTCAACTTCACCCAGCGGATGTCGGGAATCGCCACGCTCACCGCGCGATACGTCGCCGCTGTGGCCGGCACGAAAGCGCGCATCGTCGACACTCGCAAGACCACACCGGGGCTCCGCGCGTTCGAGCGCCACGCTGTGCGTTCCGGGGGCGGCCACAACCACCGTTTCTCGCTGTCTGACGCCGTGATGGCGAAGGACAACCACCTCGCCGTGCTCACGGCGGGCGGCCTGTCCGTGACCGACGCACTCCTCGGGGTCCGTGCCCGGCTCTCGCACACCACCCACCTCGAAGTCGAGGTCGACCGACTCGACCAGATCGACGCCGTGCTCGCCGCCGGGGTGGATACGATCATGCTCGACAACTTCAGCCTCGACGACCTCCGTACCGGCGTCGACCTCATCGCCGGGAGGGCGATCGTCGAAGCCAGCGGCAACGTCACTCTCGACACGGTCGGTGCCATCGCCAGGACCGGCGTGGACGTCATCTCGTCCGGCGCGCTCACCCACAGCGTGCCGTCGCTCGACCTCGGGCTGGACGTGTCGATCAGCGCACCGCAGGAACCCTGATGTTGTACCTCGACCACGCCGCGACGACACCGGTTCGCCGGGAAGTGCTCGAGGCGATGTGGCCGTACCTGACCGGTGAGTTCGGCAACCCGTCCAGCCACCACACGGTCGGTGAACGGGCGGCGGTCGCCCTCGCCGACGCGCGCAACCGGGCAGCTGCCGTCCTCGGCGTGCGCGCGGGAGACGTCGTCTTCACGTCGGGCGGCACAGAGGCGGACAACCTCGCAGTGAAGGGCATCGCACTCGGATCGCCTCGTGGCAGGCATCTCGTCACGGCGGCCACCGAGCACGAGGCCGTGCTCGAGTCCGTCGACTACCTCAGGCGTCTGCACGGCTTCGTCGTGACCCTCGTCGATCTCGAACCGGACGGCACCGTCACGGCCGAAGCGCTCGACGCGGCGATCCGCCCTGAGACCGCCCTGGTCACTGTGATGTACGCGAACAACGAGATCGGCACGGTGCAGGACCTCGCGGCCCTCGGTGCCGTGACGTCAGCTCACCGCGTGCCGTTCCACACCGACGCCGTCCAGGCCGCCGGCTGGCTCGACCTCCGCGTGTCGAGTCTCGGCGTCGACGCCCTATCGCTCGCCGGGCACAAGATCGGAGCGCCGAAAGGCATCGGCCTGGCGTGGCTGCGCGGCCGCATCCCGATCGAACCGCTCGTGCACGGTGGCGGGCAGGAGCGCGGTCGCCGCTCAGGCACCGAGAACGTCGCGTCAGCGGTCGGCCTGGCCACCGCGCTGGAACTCGCCGAATCCGAACGGACGGATGCCGCGGCGCGAGTCGGCGCGCTCCGCGACGAGGTCATCGCGCGAGTCCTCCACGACGTCCCAGACGCCGTCCTCACCGGGTCGGCGACGTCGCGGCTGCCGAACTCGGCGTCGTTCTGCTTCCCCGGCACGAGCGGCGAGGCGATCCTCCTGGAGCTGGAACGACGCGGAGTGGTCTCATCGAGCGGATCGGCCTGCGCGGCAGGAAGTGATGAGCCGTCACACGTCCTCACGGCCCTCGGTGTGCCCGCGGACCTGGCGAGGACAGCGGTCCGCCTCACTTTCGCCGCCGACCTGACCCGCGAGCAGGCGGACTCCGCCGCCGACGCTGTTGCGGCATCCGTCGCTGCTGTCTCCGCCCTCGGCTGAACCGGATTGCTACAGCGAAAACGGGGACCTTCCGTTCGCCTCTGCTCGGGCGTACGGTGGCGTCATGGAGATCAATTCATCCGAGCGGAGGCCGAAACGGCCCGGGGTGACGAGCGCGCTGAAACTCGATGACTCGACGGCGACCGAGAGCCTGGAAACCACTCGGCGCGACCTGTCCGAGCTGCGCAAGCCGCACAGCCCGGTTGAAGGCCTGCTGCCGCACCTGGCCCAATTGCGTGGAGGCGAAGCGCCCCCGCCTCCCTGATGCGCGGCGATGACGACTCCGGTCAGGACCGGAGGACCTTCCACGCGAGCAGGTGCTCGACCGTGATCCCCTCGTAGCCCGGCAGAGCACCGAAGGCGCGTCGCACTTTCGCGGTTTCCGCCTCGAGGACCGCCCGGCCCTCGTCGAAGAAGGTGTACTGCGCACCACCCGCCACATCGGGCGTATCCGTCTCCACTCCGATCGAGAACGGGGTTCCGGATGCCACGGCGGCTCGCACAGCGGGAGTGGCCAGTTCCACGATTCCCTCCTCCCCGCCGGCGTGGTCGGAGAACGCGACGATGGCCACGGTGTCGATTTCGGCGACGAGCCTGTCGAAGACGGTGCCGGCTTGATACGGCATCCGTGCCAGCCACCACGGCAGGTCCAGGCCGAGCTGCAGTGCACCCGATGCCGACCGGGCAGAGTCGAGCAGCCGGAGAAACCCCTCTGTGAGCTTCTTGGGTTCCATCGGTTCGGTCCTTCCGGCCCACGGTTCGACATTCAGCTGAACGGCGGGGAAGCCCTCCGTCGCGCGGGCATCGCGGATCCACTGTGCGGCGAGCCGCGGGTCGCGGAACCACGGCCGGTCACCGCCCAGCGCGGAGACGCGAACGCCCTCGGCGGTCAGCCCATCGACCGAGGCCGAGAACCAGCCCGCCATTGCACCGGTGTGCGTAGCCCAGGGTGCGTTGCAGAACACCCGCCGGAGATGGTGCTGTCGGGCGAAGGACGCGATCTCCGCTGGGGCGAGATCGGCCTGTCCGCGACCACGCTCGTCGACGGCTGGGTCCACCGAGTTGCCCCAGGCCCATGTTCCGGTGATCGCCGAGGCGTCAGGAGTGTCAGTCACGAGGACCCCATCGTCGGGCACAGGAGGCTCAAAAGCAAGGCTCTGTCGTGAATGCCCGGATGTTCCTATCGTGTGGGGATGACTTCAGACAGCTTCGACACAGATCCGCACGACCCGACTGAGTCTCCGCGGGAAGTTCCCGGCTCTCCCGACTCGCCCGATGCGCCGCTCACGTCAGCCGGAGAGCGCTCGGACACGATCGAGGAGGACGAGGACGGCGGCGTCCTGCCCATCGCGGAACCGACGGCGGATGGCGCCCCCGCTCCGTGATCGTCTCCCAGCAGGACCGCGTAACCTGAAGGTTGCGGTCGCGGTTCTTCGTGGCCAGACGAAAGGCTGCCCATGGACACCATCGCGCTCAAACGATTCGTCGTGGCTGCCGAGGAGCTGCACTTCGCCCACGCCGCCAAGTATCTCGGCATCCCGCGGTCGACGCTCATCGCGTCGGTCCGCAGCCTCGAGGACGAGCTCGGCACTCCCCTCTTCGACACGGGTGCGTCGACCACGACCCTGACCGCAGCAGGGCGGGTACTCCTCGCCGAGGAGCAGCGCAAGGCGGATGCCACGGCAGCGTCGGTGCAATTTCGTCCCCAGCCGGCCGGCGGCAAGGCGAAGGCGAACAAGGGCAAAGGGCGCGCGCCGGCCGTGAAAGGGCAGCCCCGCCCAGGAAAACGGCGGCAGTCGCGCTGAGCCGGCGAGGAATCTTCAGCCGCCTAGGCTGTCAGGCATGATCCAGTTCGCTCTCCGGCCGGCGCCACGCACCTCGATCCCCCGCGCCATCGCGCGCCTCGCGCTCGGGGCCTTCCTGCTGATGGCCGGTATCAGTCACCTCACCTGGAGCCGGGAGGCCTTCCGGGCCCAGGTTCCGACGTGGCTGCCGCTCGACACCGACTTCGTGGTCCTCGCCTCCGGCGTGGTCGAAATCCTCCTCGGGCTCTCACTTCTCCTTCTGGCTCGTTGGCGGGTTCCGGTCGGCTGGATCACTGCGGCCTTCTTCGTCGCGGTGTTTCCCGGGAACATCTCGCAGTTCACCACCGGCACCGACTCGTTCGGACTCGACACCGACCTGGCACGCGGCATCCGCCTGCTGTTCCAGCCGCTTCTGGTGATCTGGGCACTCTGGGCCACCGGCGCCTGGCGGGCCTGGCGGGAGGCGAGGGCCGAACGTCGTAACCCGGCGGACGAGACAACGGATTCCGCACGACGCTAGCGTGGACGGCATGATCATCGACGTACCGACCTCGCTGGGCCCCGGCCGCCTGACCGTCAGCGAAGCCGCTGAGCCGAGGGCGCTCCTGTGGCTCGGACATGGGGCGGGCGGGGGCATCGGAGCCGCGGACCTGACGGCTCTCGCCGGCGCTCTCCCGTCGCGTGGGATCACTGTCGTCCGGTATGAGCAGCCCTGGCGGGTGGCCGGCAAGAAGGTCGCGTCCCGCCCGGCGACGTTGGACATCGCCTGGCGGGAGACCGCGCCGGTCGTCGCAGGGTTGGCCGCAGGGGTGCCTCTCATCGTCGGCGGTCGAAGCGCCGGCGCGCGGGTCGCCTGCCGGACAGCCGCGGAGCTCGGTGCTGCCGGCGTGGTCTGTCTCGCCTTCCCGTTGCATCCGCCCGGGCGACCTGCCGTGTCGCGAATCGAGGAGTTGCTGCAGGCGACAGCCCCTGTACTCGTGCTGCAGGGCGATCGCGACACCTTCGGGACCGCGACGGATGTGGCCTCGGATGCGGCCGGTCGCGACAACATCCGCGTCGTCGAGGTGACCGGTGCCGACCACGGAATGAAGGTGCTGAAAGCGTCCCCGCTGACCGCCGGAGACGTTGCCAGGCTCGTGACGGCATCCGTCGTCGAGTTCGTCGATGGCTTACCCGGCTGAGTTCTCCGGACGGACGGATGCTGGTGTCGCCGCCTGAGCCGACGACCTACGCCGCGCGGACCTCGATCTCACCGGGCAGAGCGCCGGCGACACCGAAGACGAGCTTGCGGTTCGCGACCTTGTCGCTGAAGAAGCGGTCGTGACTGACCACGACCACTGCGCCAGGGAAGTGCACGAGAGCCCGCTCCATCACCTGGGTACTGGCCATGTCGAGGTGGTTGGTCGGCTCGTCGAGGACGAGCACAGACGCACCGGACAGCAGGCACTGGGCCATGGCGACGCGTGCCCGCTGTCCTCCGGACAGGGTGCCGATGCGCTGCTTCAGCTCGGCCTCTGAGAACTGGAACATCGCGAGAAACCGCCCGACCGACTTTCGCGTGGCCGCGAAGGCGAGGCTGCCGGGCATCGCGTTGACCGAGTGGGTGATGGTGTCTTCGTCGTCGAGTTCGGCGAGAACCTCGTTGTACGACACCACTCGGGCACCGCTGGCCCAGACCGCTTCGCCAGAGTCCGCCTTCTCCTGGCCGGTCAGCACACGCAGGAGGGTCGATTTGCCGCTGCCGTTTGCACCGATCACGACGATACGGTTACCGCGTCGGACCTCGAAAGTGAGGTCCGAGAAGAGCTGTTTATCTCCGTAGGCCTTGGACAGTCCTGACACGCGGCACAATATGTCCTTGACGTGGAGGCCGCCGTAGATCTCGGTGATGATCTGGTCGACGGGCCGAGGCGCGCGGGATTTCTTGATGCCCGACAGCTTCTTGTCGAGCCCGCGACTCGCGGCCTTCGCGGCCTCGCGACGGTCGGCGATGCCCTCCGCCTCGAACGCCAGCAGCTCTGACTCATGCACGAACTGCTGCTCGAGGGTCTTGAGCCTGAACTGTTTCTGCACCACGTACTCGGCGAAGTTGCCCGGGTACTCGTGCAGGTGGAAGTTCTCGAGTTCGACGATGCGGGTGACCACGGAGTCGAGGAACCGCCGGTCGTGCGAGACGATGATGGCCGCGCCGCGGAAGTCCCGGAACCAGGCTTCGAGCCACTCGACACCCGCGACGTCGAGGAAGTTGGTCGGTTCGTCGAGGAGAAGCACGTCAGGGCGCTCGAGCACGATCTTCGCCAGCGCGGCGCGGTTGCGCCATCCGCCGGACAGCTCGTCGATCGGGCACACCCGGTGCGCGGCGTCGAACCCGAGTCGGGTCAGGGCCTCGTCGATCCGGCGCGTGTAGTCCCATCCGTCGAGCCGGTCCATCTCCTCGAACAACTCACCCTGACGGCCGACCAGTGCGTCGAGGTCAGCGGTCGGGTCAGCGGCGATGGCCGCGTCGATTCCGGCGAGCTCCGCTTCAACGGCACGGATGTCGCTGAAGACGTCGTCGAGGACCTCGCTGATGGTGGCAGACCCGTCCAGCTCGGAGAACTGCGAGAAATAGCCGAGGCGGATGCCATTCTCCAGCGCGAGCGTTCCGGCATCCGGCGTCACCTGCTCGAGGATCAGTTTGATCAGGGTCGTCTTGCCAGAGCCGTTGCGGCCGATGAGACCGACCCGGTCGCCGGTCTCGAGCCGGAAAAAGGTGTCACGGAGCACCGGAGTGTTCTCATAGCGGACGGTGACGTCGTTCAGCCGGATCAGGCTCATGCCCATGTCCTCCTCAAGGATCGTGTCGTTGAGGAGGAAGTACCTGAACGCTGGAGCACCTCCACCGTAGCCGAACGATCTGCGACCCGCGTCCAGCGGGTCACGCGACCGGGGCTACGACAGCAGCTTCGCCTTCGCGGCGGAGAATTCTTCGTCGGACAGGATGCCCTGGCTGTGGAGTGCGGCGAGGCTCTGGAGCTGCGCCATCATGTCGTTCCCGCCGCCGGCGGGCGGTGGAGGCGGAGGCGCCTGTTGCGCATACTGCGCCGCTGCTTGCTGCGCAGCGGCGTCGATCTGAGCCTGCTGCTGTTGCTGCGCCCACGCGTCCGCCTGGGCCGCTTCCTGCGCCTTTGCCGCTTGGCGGTTCTGCATTCCACCCGACACCGCTGTGGCGGTTCCAGCCACGACCGCGGTCGTCGCCGCCGCACGGATCAACCCTCCGCGCCTCCGTCGACCCAGCATGATTACACTCCTTCGTTCGTAGATTCGGCGCTCATCGCCGCAACCAATTCGTTGACGACGGGCGCGGGAATCTGTTCGGTGTGAAGCACCCGGCCGCCTGCTGAATAGAGGGTCTGCGCGAATTCTTTCGCCCATCGGTGCTCGACCACGAGGATCGCAGCCGATGTTCCCGGTTCGATCGCACCGGCCAGGTCCTCCACGTCTTCTTCTCCGGCAAGCCCGACTTCGACGATCTCGAGCTGACCGAGGCCGTACTCGTCTGCGACGGTATCCAGCTCGATCACCCGCAGTTCGTCATCAGCAGACCGCGAGACGAAGAGGAGATCGAGCAGCCTCACCGTGTCTGCCTGCACGAGGTCGACGATCGCGTCGAGCACGGTTGTACCGGGCCGGTCACCGTCGAATCCGATCAGATAGAGCTCCACCGGCCCGTACTCAAAATCCGACATGATCTGCGCTCCACCTTCTCTTTGTTTGCATGGGTCCGCGCGACACCATCGCTTTCTCGAAGCGTAGGCAGACGCAGCGGACGGAGCCTCACCCGCACCGGATGATGTCGGCCGGATTTCAGGATTACCGGGTGCCGGGTGCCTGCGTGCCTGCGTGCTGGGTGCTGGGTGGTGGGTGGTGGGTGCTGATCAGGATGCACGCGATGCGTCAGTGGATCAGCACCTTGAGAAGGATCATCGCAACTCCCATAAGTGCCGTGCCCAGACTGCCCAGGATGCGAATACTCAGCTTTGCCCCTCGGACTGCGAAGACCCGGTACCCGACAACGGCAAGGATTCCGACTCCCAGCCACAGGGCTGTCCAGACCGCCGCGTCGTCCGAGATCGCCTCGAGTGCGCCGAGGAGCAACACGATCGACGGCGCGATGGCGGCAGTCAGGAAACCGACGGACCGGCGGAGTGCCCTTCTGAACGCCTCACGCAGCGTCGTCTCGTCCCCTGCGACTGTGTGATAGCTGGCCACCGTTCCTGCGTAGAGGTGCGCGATCCAGAAGACAAGAACTGTGCCGAGTACTGCCTCGAGCGTCTCCCACGCGCTTGCCCCCGCACCTCGTGAGACGACGATCATGCCTCCGACGAGCACCGTTCCATAGACGGACTCTTCGCTGATGAGGTACTGCCGAGGCTTCCTATGCAGGTGCTCATGGTGGTGATGCGTCGGTTCCGACATCAGAAGTTCCCGATACCTTTGCCGATCATCACCACTCCGATCACAAGGAGAAGCACAGCCATCACGGTCGCGTTGTTGTGAACGAGCCACCCGCGCAGTTGCTCGAGGGGACCAGCCATACGCTTCGCCGCGATGAGATAGGCGATCACCGGAGTGGCGACCGAGCTCGCTGCGATGACGACGAACACGAGGATGGCACCTGTGGTCTCCCCCGGGGTCAGCTCGCCGGTGCCGATGATCACCCCTGCGCCGGCCGCCATCAGGAGGTTCTTGGGATTCACCGCAGCCAGCAGGAAGCCCAGGCCGAGGCTTCGTGCCGGAGTGATCGTGTCGATCGCGGCCATCCATTTCGGCAGCGCCGACTCCTCACCCGGTTTCGGGCGGCTCCGCCATTGTTTCAGGGCGAGGAAGAGGAGCCCGGCGCCGAGAAGAATCTTGATGGTTCCGGCGATCGGCTTCGAGGCATCCGAATCCTGCTCAGGGATGACCGACGACACGAGGGTGAAGACGACGACGCCGACGATGATGCCGAGAAGCCAGCCAACGAGGAACCCGACGCTCGCTCCTCGAGCCTTCGGCGCGAGCAGCATCAGAATCGCCGCGATGATCGGGATCGGACTGATCGCAATACCGAGTGCCAGCGGCAGGATGTCTCCGATTACTGATCCCACAACCTTCCCTCCGTGCCGTCGAGGCCCACGCGTCGCCCGGTCCCGCGGGGCTGGTCGGTTCAGGCTATCCAGCGGGAATTGCCGCCGACTCATCCGGAACGGGTGAGGACCCTCGTCGGGCACGGATTCGCGTCTCATCTCTTCTGCGTGAAGTCGTCACTCGGGGGTGGCAGACGATCTTTGGCCGGGTCTATGCTGCAGCGATCCAAGGGGCTTTGAGCTTCGCTCACGAATGGAAGATTGACATGCCAAAACACGACCGCCACGCCCGCTCCATGCTGCCGATTCCGGATCGGCCAGCGCCAGGTTTGACCACGTACGACGCGAAGGATCCGGATACGGCCTATCCCCCGATCGAGCCCCTGCTCCCACCGGACGGTGCCCCCAACGTGTTGATCATCCTGGTCGACGACGTCGGCTTCGGCGCATCGAGCGCCTTCGGCGGACCCTGCCACACGCCGAATGCCGAGAAGCTCGCTGCGGGTGGCCTGAAATTCAACCGGTTCCACACGACAGCGTTGTGTGCGCCGACGCGGCAAGCGATGCTCACCGGCAGGAATCATCATTCGGTCGGGATGGGAAGCATCACAGAAAGCGCCACGTCGGCGCCCGGCAACAGCTCACTCCGTCCCAATACCAAAGCGCCCATCGCGATGACGCTCAAGCTCAACGGATATGCGACGGCGCAGTTCGGAAAGTGCCACGAAGTCCCGGTCTGGCAGTCGTCGCCCATGGGTCCCTTCGACGCCTGGCCATCAGGTGGTGGTGGCTTCGAGACGTTCTATGGCTTCATCGGGGGCGAGAACAACCAGTGGGAACCTGCGCTGTACGACGGCACAACACCGATCGAGCCGCCGGCGACCGCCGAGGAGGGTTACCACCTCACCGAGGATCTGGCCGACCACGCCGTCAGCTGGATCCGGTCGCAAAAGGCGCTCATGCCTGACAAGCCGTTCTTCGTCTACTTCGCGCCGGGAGCCACGCACGCTCCACATCACGTTCCTTCGGAATGGCCGGCGAAGTACAAGGGCAAGTTCGCCGACGGCTGGGACGCCCAACGCGAATCAACGTTCGCTCGGCAGAAGGAGCTGGGTGTCATCCCGGCCGATGCCGAACTCACTCCACGGCACAAGGAGATCCCCGCATGGGATGACATGCCCGCCGAACTCAAGCCGGTCCTCGAGCGGGAGATGGAAGTGTATGCCGGGTTCCTCGAGCACACCGACCATCATGTCGGGCGAGTGATCGACGCGATCGAAGATCTTGGAGTGCTCGACAACACGATCATCTACTACATCATCGGCGACAACGGCGCGTCTGCGGAGGGCACCGTCAATGGTGCCTTCAACGAGATGGCGAATTTCAACGGAATGGCGGCGCTCGAGACCCCGGAATTCATGGTTTCCAAGATGGAGGAGTTCGGTAGCCCCAGCTCCTACAACCACTATGCGGTCGGCTGGGCGTGGGCGATGGACACGCCGTTCCAGTGGACCAAGCAGGTGGCATCGCACTGGGGCGGCACCCGGAACGGCACCATCGTCCACTGGCCGAATGGCATCCAGGAGAAGGGCGGATTGCGGTCCCAGTTCACTCACTGCATCGATGTCGCCCCCACGATCCTCGAAGCGGCCGGCCTGCCAGAACCCACAATGGTCAACGGTGTGTTGCAGACGCCGATGGAGGG
Organism: Mycetocola sp. Y171; assembly: GCF_056713165.1. NCBI lineage: Bacteria > Bacillati > Actinomycetota > Actinomycetes > Micrococcales > Microbacteriaceae > Mycetocola > Mycetocola sp. Y171. The sequence goes on along the minus strand of NZ_JBWYGX010000002.1, from coordinate 258,092 downwards.
CACCAGCATGCTGTACGCCTTCGGCGATGAGGCGGCCGAGGAGCGCCACTCCCTGCAGTATTTCGAGATGTTCGGCAATCGAGGGATCTATCACAAGGGCTGGAGCGCGGTGACGAAGCACCGCACACCGTGGGAGATGGTCGGGGGCACCGTCGTGCCGTTCGATGACGACGTGTGGGAGTTGTATGACGGGAGCACCGACTACAGCCAGGCACGCGATCTTTCCGCCGAGCAGCCGGATCGGTTGCACTCTCTTCAGCGCCTCTGGCTGATGGAGGCGGTCAAGTACAACGTGGTCCCGATCGATGACCGCCTCTCAGAACGGTTCAACGCCGAACTCGCCGGCCGACCGACTCTGATCCGCGGGAACTCCCAGCTGTTCTTCCCGGGGATGGGACGCCTCTCAGAGAACAGCGTCGTCTCCATCAAGAACAAGTCCTTCTCGGTGACGGCTGAACTGGCGATTCCCGAAAAGGGTGCCAGCGGTGTGGTCATCGCCCAGGGCGGCCGCTTCGGCGGATGGAGCTTGTATCTCTCGAACGGAAAGGCGAAGTTCGTCTACAACGTGCTCGGCATCAGAGAATTCGCCACCGAAGCCGACAACCCCGTTCCCGCCGGGACCCATCAGGTGCGCATGGAGTTTGCGTACGACGGTGGCGGTTTGGCGAAGGGCGGCGACGTCACGCTGTACTACGACGGCACCGCCGCCGGCACCGGCCGGGTGGACGCGACGCAAGCGATGGTCTTCTCGGCCGACGAGACCACCGACATCGGGTACGAATCCGGTACGTCCGTCAGCCCCGATTACGACCTGCACAGCAGCCGGTTCACCGGGAAGATCAACTGGGTGCAGATCGACGTCGGCGACGACGACAACGACCATTTCATCGACCCGGACGAACGCATGCGTGTCGCGATGGCGAGGCAATAGGCGGCGGCCGTCCCCCAGCGCTCTAGTGTGCGTCGTCGACGAGCTTCAGGCCGACGATGCATCCGATGAGCCCGAGAAGCAGCGCGATCTTGATCCAGGAGATGCTCGCATCACCGGTGATCATCGACCACGCCACGGTCAATGCCGCGCCGATGCCCACCCACACCGCGTAGGCGGTGCCGATCGGGATCTCACGCATGGCCCACGCGAGACCGCCCATGCTGACGGCGAGAGCGACGCCGAAGATTACCGACGGCCAGAGCTTGGTGAAGCCCTCGGATTTGCCCAGAGCAGTCGCCCAGACGGCTTCGAGGATTCCGGATGCAATAAGAATGACCCACGACATGGCTGTTCGTTCCTGGCCAGTCTTGTCGCGTTCCGGGTACTGATCCCTCGTCCGGGGCCGCATCCCGCGGCCTTCAATCAGGTTAGCAAGGATGGGTGTTTTTGGCCCGTTTGCTCCGCATTTGCACAGGGAGCGAAGCTCCCTCCAGTGCCTGACGTGAATCATCCCGATCGGGTGATGATTCGGGGGGATGCCGGAGGGAGCCTGTGCATGCGCGCGAAATTCGCGCTGATCGAAAATCACCCAAAGGATTGGCGAACATGGCTGACAGTGACGTGGACAAACTGGGACCGGTGGATTTTCTCGTCATCGAATTTCCGGCAGACCGGGCGAATTTCACGGGCGAGATCGCTCAGGAACTGGTGAAGCTGGTGGACGCAGGCACGATCAGGGTGATTGACATGGTCATCCTTTCCAAGGACGACGACGGAAGCGTCGAGGCGATGGAATTGTCGGATCTCGGCGATCTCGGCGCTCTGGTCCAACTCGAAGCCCAGCTCGCCGAGCTGCTCGCGGCCGAGGACGTGGACCGGCTCGCCAACGCGATGGAGCCGGGAAGCGTAGCCGGTGTTCTCGTCTATGAGAACCTCTGGGCGGCGCCCTTCGCGTCGGCGGCGCGGCATGCCGGCGGTCAACTGATCGCCAGCGGACGAATTCCTATCCAGGCGATCATTGCCTCGGTCGAGGCCGATGAAGCTCGCGAGAAGACAGGAGCATGAGATGCCTTTGAGAGCTGCACGAGTCGGACGGGTGGGCGTCGTCGGCGCTCCGGTAGCCCGCGCCGCTGTCGTGGGAGCCGCGGTCCGCCCCGGCCCTGCCCCGGTCGCAAAAGCGGCAGTGGTCACGGCAGCCGTCACACCGGGGCGGCGTCGCCGTTTCTAGACGGGACCGGGTCCGAGTGCGCTGGAATCGTTCTCAGACACGGCCGGGCGTCTCAGCCCAGCTGCGCCGTCAGCGCGCCTGCTTCCGAGGCCAGGGTCACAGACGCCGTGTGTCCGTCCGACCGCACGACGTAGTCGCCGAGGAACCCCGAGAGCGACAGCCGCCCGTCGGCATCCGTACGCATCGGAGTTTCTGGCAGCCACCACTCGCCCTTGATCAGTGACCGCAACGCCTCGAACGACGGCTTCGCCGAACCGTCGGCACGGACGAGGCCTCCCGGCGCGCCGAGCCAGGCGCCGTCATCCGTGATTCCCCAGTAGGTGATCGCCTCGACCGCCGGATGCCCGACGAGCGAGCGGTAGTGGCGGACGATCTCGTCGGCCTGGCGCTCCTCGCCCTCCGGCGTCGACGGCCACGACGGGATCTGATAATCGTTGAGGTCAACGATGTCAGCCGGCATGAGGTGACCGGAGAGGATCGTCGACTCGGTCAGGTGCAGGGGCAGCCCGAAACGGGCGAAACGGTCGACCGTCTCGAGCATGGCTTCCTCGCCCCAGTAGCCCTGGTGCATGTGAGTCTGAAGGCCGATCGCATCCACGGTGATCCCCGCGTCGAGGACCGCCTCGATCAGTGCCTCGTATTCACTCGACAGGTCGAAGTCGTTGAGGATCAGTGTGGCCGACGGGTTCGCCGCCCGCGCCTCCTCGAACGCCAGCCCCACGATGGGAACACGCCCGATGCTTCTGGCCAGCCGGGAGATGCCGTTCTCCTCTGCCGTGAACACCGGCATGATGACGACCTCGTTGATGGCATCCCAGGTGTCGATGACGCCGGCGAAGTCGGTGACTTCACGTCGGATCCGCGCCCGCTGCAGTTTCTCGATCTCGTCGACTGGCACTGCGGCGAGCCATTCGGGAGCGAGCGTGTGCCAGGTCAGCGGATGCCCCTTCACCGTCACTCCCCGGTCGGCGAACCACTTCGCCGCGGCGAGGAGACGCGCGGTGTCTGGGTTGCCCTGAACCGGCTCGAACCCCCGCCAATAGAACGGCAGGGTCGCGGTGTTGAAGAGCTCCAGCCACTTCGCGGACAGATCGGCGAGCCCGTCGAGCGACGCACCACCGAACGTCGCTTCGTTCGCCGGGTCTCGACCCGTTTCACCGTTGGCGAGCGGGATGAAATCGAACCCGATGTTGCCGAAGGCGAAGGCGTGCCGCTGCTGTTCGACGGTGACGGTCGCATCACGAACCCGCTCACCGCGAGCGTCGAGCACGGTGACCTGGGCGGTCGCGCGTCGGTGGTCGACGCTCACCCGGTGTGCCGCGCGATCTCGTCGATACTCGGGTGGAACGCACGGTCGAACCCAACCCGGCGCGTGTCGCCGGTCAGCCGAACGGAGTGCGAGATTCGGATGTCGGTGCTCGACGCTCCGAGCCCGACCACGATCTCGCCCGGCTCGACGACGCGCCGTCCGTCTCGCCCGGTGAAGCTCGTGACATCGGCGGGGACGTGGATCGAGAGGTCGACCGATTCCCCGGGCTCGAGTTCCACACGGTGGAAGCCGACGAGACGCTGGACCGGCCGGACCACGGATGCGACGGGGTCATGGACATAGACCTGCACGATTTCGACGCCCCTCCGCTCCCCTGTGTTCTGGACCCGCAGGCCCACGGTCGCGACACCGTCGACGGAGATCGTGTCAGGGCCGTGGTCGCGAGCGCTCCAGGCGAAGTGCGAGTATCCGATGCCGTGACCGAACGCGAACGCCGCGGTCGGGTCGATGCTCGACACGCTGTTCGAGCGGGCGAGAGGCGCGGCGAGGTACGTGGACGGCTGCGTACCCTCAGAAGCGGGGATGCTCACCGGAAGACGGCCGCTCGGGTTGACCCGACCGGAGAGGATGCCGGCGAGTGCACCGGTTCCTTCCTCACCTGCGAAGAAGGCCTGCACGATCGCCGCGGCACCGGTGACGGCGGATCCGAGAGCGTACGGCCGGCCGGCGAGCAGGGTGACGACGGCGGGGGTCGACGATGCGAGGACCGCGTCGAGCAGATCCTGCTGGGCGCCGGGCAGACGGAGCGACTCGACATCGCATCCCTCACCGCTCGTGCCGCGGCCGAAGAGCCCGGCCCTGTCGCCGAGCGCGACGATGACGATGTCTGCCCGATTGGCAGCATCCACCGCGGCGTCGATCCCGGACGTCTCTCCCCCGTCGATCGTGGTGCCGACGACGTACTCGATTTCAGCCCCGGGGAACTCGGCACTCAGGCTCTCCAGCAGGGTCGGCAGCTCGATTCCCATGGCCGAATCGGGATGCTGGACGCCCACGTGGGCAGGGAACGAATAGCAACCGAGAACGGCGAAGGGATCGTCGGCTGTCGGACCGACGACGGCGATGCGCCGCGGCGAGGCGAGCGGGAGGGTGCCGTCGTTGCTCAGCAGGACGATCGACTGTTCAGCGATCTCGCGGGCGACGGCGCGGTTGCCGGCATTGTCGAGGTCGATGGTCCCGCGAAGCGCTTCGGCGTCATTGACGTTGACGCCGTTCAGGGCGTCAGGGGTGGCATCCCAGTCGAGGTCGAGCAGACCGAGCTCGACCTTCTGACGCAGCACGCGACGCACGGCGCGGTCGATGACGGTTTCGTCGAGGTCCCCGGATCGGATCGCTTCGACGAGCGGCTCACCGAAGGTCTTCACGGTAGGGAGTTCGACATCGACACCTGCGGTCAGCGCGAGCGCCGCAGCCTCGCCCCAGGAACCGGCGACCCGGTGGAGCATTTTGAGAAAGGCGATGCCGAAGTAATCGGCGACAACGGTTCCGTCGAAGCCCCAGGTGTCGCGCAGCAGCCCGGTGAGAAGTGACTCGTCAGCGGCCGACGGCACGCCGTCGATGTCGGTGTACGAGTGCATCACCGAACGCGGCTTGCCCTCCCGCACGACCATCTCGAACGGCGCGAGCAGCACATCGGCGAGCTCCCGCGGGCCGACCGAGACAGGAGCGAGGTTGCGCCCGGCCTTGGACGCCGAGTAGCCGACGAAGTGCTTGAGGGTTGCGATGATCCCGGCCGATTCAAGGCCGCGGACGTAGGCGGTTCCGATCGCGCCGATGAGGTACGGGTCTTCTCCGATGGTCTCTTCGACGCGACCCCAACGGGCATCCCGGACGACGTCGAGCACCGGAGCGAGGCCCTGGTGGATGCCGACTGAGCGCATGTCGGAGCCGATGCGGTGTGACATCCGTTCGATGAGGCGGGGGTTGAACGACGCACCCCATGCCAACGGCACCGGGTATGCGGTTGCCCCCCACGTCGCGAATCCGGCCAGGCATTCCTCGTGGGCTACGGCGGGTATGCCGAAGCGATTGGATGCCGCGATCCGGCGCTGGCTGCGGAGGAGCGACAGGGCTCCGAGAGCCGGGTCCACCGGTGCGGATCCGAACGGCCGGGTCAGCTGACCGAGACCGTTCGGCAGGAGAGCATCGAGGTCGACGACGTCGTCCATGTCATGCTGGTGCGGTGCGACGTCTCCTCCCTCACTTGAGGCGCCGACCCAGACTCCGAACAGCTGGGCGATCTTCTCCTCGAGGGTGAGTTCGGCGAGAAGTGCTTCGACCCGGTCGGGACCGGATGCGGTGACGTCACGCCACGCAGGCGCGGTTGTAGTCGGTGTCGTGGTGCTCAAGGGAGGTCCTAACCTTTGACGGCGCCAGTGAGTCCGCCGACGATGCGGCGCTCGAACAGCGTGAAGAAGATGAGTGCCGGGATCATCGAGAGCGAGGTGAACGCGAGCACCTTGGCCGTGTCGACCGAATACTGCGAGGCAAACGCCTGGACGCCAAGCGGCAGTGTGTACGTCGACTGGTCACTGAGGATGAACAGCGGCAGGAGATAGCTGTTCCAGCTCGCCACGAAGGCGAGGATGCCTGTCGTCACCACGCCGGGCAGGGATAGCGGAACGACCATCCGGAAGAAGAAGCCGAGTCGGCTGGTGCCGTCGATCGACGCGGCCTCCTCGATTTCATCGGGGATGGCTTTGAGGAAGGGCACCAGGATGATGATCGTCACAGGGAGGCCGAAGGCGATCTGCGGGAGGATCACGCCCGCCAGGCTGTTCATCAGGCCCAGGTCCTTGACGAGGATGTAGAGGGGTGTGATCGCCACGGTCATGGGGAACATGAGCCCGGCGGCGAACAGCGAGTACATCGCTCCCCGACCGGCGAACCTGTATCGAGCGAGGATGAAGCTCGCCATGAGACCGAGTACCACCACACCGAGTGTCGTGGCGATCCCGGCGATTGCCGAGTTGCCGACCTGCTGCCAGAACGTGGAGCTTGCGAGCACCTCGGCGTAGTTGTCGAATCGCCACGGGTTCGGGAATCCCGCGGGCGAGTTGGTGATCTGCGAATTGTCGCGGAACCCACCGAGGATGATGTAGATGACTGGTCCGAGACAGAGTGCGATGAAGACAAACGCAATGAAGTAGGTCGCCGGGCTGCCCCACGGCTGGCGGCCACCTGGTGGACGCTTTTCGCGAGGGAGCGCGGGGGCTTCGAGAACAGTCATCACTTCTTTCCTTCTGTGAGAGCGCCGGCTGTGTCACGTCGAAGGACGAACCGCTGGTAGATCAATGCGATGACGAGGGAGATCAGGAACATGACGACCGCGACAGCACTGCCGTAGCCGAAGTTGCCCGATGTGCGTCCGTTGGCGACCATGTAGGTGGCCATCGTGGAGGTTCCAGCCGTCGATGCGACGTACTGACCCCAGATGATGAAGACGAGGTCGAACAACTGCAATGAGCCGATGATCGAGAGGAACGCCCAGATCCGGAGGGTCGGTCCGAGGAGGGGCAGAGTGATCGTGCGCTGAATCTGCCAGTAGCTGGCTCCGTCGATCGCAGCCGCTTCGAACAGTTCGTCGGGAATGCTCTGCAAACCCGCGAGGAACAGGATCACGGCGAAGCCGATGTACTTCCACGAAATGATGACCATCAGAGACCAGATGGCGATGTTCGGATCCGAGAGCCAGTCGGCCTGGAGTGCGCCAAGTCCGATGCTCTCGAGAAGTGCGTTGACAGCACCTGAGGTCTGGAGCATGAGGCCCCAGCCGATCCCGACGATGACCTCGGAGATGATGTACGGGACGAAGATGAGGACGCGGATGAGCGAACGGCCTCGGATCTTCTGGTTGAGCAGGAGTGCGAGGATGACCGCGATGGGTCCCTGGATCACAAGTGACAGCACCAGGATGAACCCGTTGTGGCGCAGCACGTCGTGGAACGCAGGGTCCTGGAAGATGATCATGTAGTTGTCGAAACCGACGAAGTCGGTGGCTGGCCCATAGCCCTTCCAGCGGAAGAAACCGTAGTAACCGGCGAGGATGACCGGGAAGATCACGAAGCCGACGAAGACGACGATCGCTGGTCCGGCCAGGACCGTGATTTCGAGGCGCTTGCGCCAGTCAGTTTTACGCCGTCTGGGCCGCGGTGCGGCAGGGGACGACGCGCGTGCGCCATCCCCTGCCGTAACCGTGGCCTGCGGCGGCTGCTTGTCGGTCATTGACGAAGCACCCCCTGCAGGTTCAGTCATTATCTGGTGCTATCCCTTTGCTGCTGCGTCGTTCACAGCGGAGACGATGTCTTCAGCGGTGCCCTGACCGGCGAACAGGTCGACCACACCCTTGTTGAGCGCGTTTCCGACGTTCTGTCCGAACAGCGTGTCGAGCCACACCGTGACGTACGGCGCCTCGTTGTAGGACTCGATGATGGAGAGCAGCGCAGCGTCCTTCACGACGCCCTGAGCCTCCTGGTTGGCGGGAATCGTCTGGAACGCCTCCGCGTAGCCTTCCTGGTACTCCTTCTGCATGAAGAAGTTCAGGAAAGCGCTGCACTCTTCCTTCGGGGCCTGTGCCGAGCAGGTGAAACCGTCGACGCCGCCCATCATTGCGCCAGGCTCGCCCTCGCCACCGTCGACCTCGGGGAACGGGAACCAGCCAAGGTCGGGCAGCGGCTTCTCGTCAGGGGTCAGCGAAGCGATGACACCCGGGTTCCACGCACCCATGAGTTCCATGGCTGCCTTGTGGTTGGCGATGAGGCCTGCGGAGCTACCTGCACCCTGCTGCGCCGAGGTGGTGAGGAATCCGTTGTTGAACGGCTCGGTCTCGACGAAGTCTGCGAGGTTTTCGCCAGCCTCCAGCCAGCACGGGTCGTCGAACTTCATGGTTTCGGCTGCCGTGTTGAGGGTGTCCTGCGAGCAGGCCCGAACCGCGAAGAAGTAGTACCAGTGCGCTGCAGGCCAGGCATCCTTCGCCCCGACGGCTATGGGGTCGACACCTGCACCCTTGAGCTTGTCAACGGCTGAACCCAGCTCGTCGAGGGTCGTCGGCGTTCCTTCGACACCTGCTTCAGCGAAAAGGTCCCCGCTGTAGTAGATGCCGCCGGGCAGCACGGCCGTCGGCATTCCGTAGATCTTGTCTTCGATTGCGAAGGCGCTCAGCACGCCTTCCGGCACCGCGGCCTTGGTGGAATCGTCGACCAGGTCGGTGATGTCCATCGCCTGTCCGGCCGCCACGACGTCGGCGAGCTTGCCGCCACCACGTGCCATGAAGATGTCGGGAGCGTCACCGGAGTTGAGCGCCGTCTGGAGCTTCCCATCCATTTCTTCGTTCTGGATGGACTGGACCTTGATCTTGACGCCCGGGTTCGCCTCCTCGAAGTCGGCGACCGTTGAGTCCCAGTAGGCCTTGCCTGCGCCGGTTGTCGAGTTGTGCCAGAACGTCATGGTGACATCGCCACCATCTCCGCCCTGGTCACCCGAACTACAGGCTGCCAAGCCTGCGAGCGACACTGTCGCGACAGCTCCCGCCGCGAGCAGCTTTTTGATGCTGCGTTTGTTCATCGTTGAACGCCTCTCGAAAGTTTCGACAACCACGTCGAAAGTGATTAGGATGGTTTGAGCCTAGGCATTTGCCTGGCGAAGCGCAAGTTGTCTCAGACAACAAATAGGGATTGGTTTCTCCATGGCCGACACCGAACACAAGGTGAAGCTTGCTGAATTGGCCGATGAGGCGGGTGTTTCGCTCTCCACGGTTTCGAAAGTCCTCAACGGACGATCCGATGTTTCTGCCGGAACGAGGGCGAAGATCGAGAAAATTCTGGACCGCCAAGGGTACAAACGACGGGCTGGACTCCCCAATCGCGGCACACTGATCGAGCTGGTATTCCCGGAACTCGAGACGGCATGGGCGATGGAGATCATTCGTGGCGTCGAAAATATCGCCCGTGCCAACGGGCTCAGTGTCGTCCTCACTGAGTCCGGTGACCGCCACTCCCCCTCCGCGCCGTGGATCACCGGCGTGCTGCGACGTCGCCCGGTCGGGGTCGTGCTCGTATTCTCCGATCTGGCCGCCGAGGCGAAAGCGAAACTGCGGTCACGCGCCATCCCCTTCGTGATCATCGACCCCGCAGGGGACCCCGCACCCGACGTCCCCTCGGTCGGATCCGCGAACTGGTCCGGCGGCCTCGTCGCCACCCGTCACCTCATCGAGCTCGGACACACCAGAATCGCAGCGATCACCGGCCGTGACGACATGATGTGCTCGTTCGCCCGCGTCGACGGCTACCGGTCAGCCATGAACTCGGCCGGCATCGAGATCGACGATCGATTCGTACGTTTCGGAAACTTCCAGGTCGACGGTGGCCGCAGCATCGCGCTCGAACTACTCTCGCTTCCCGACCGCCCCACGGCGATCTTCGCGGGAAGCGACCTGCAGGCACTCGGCGTGATCGAGGCGGCCAGGACACTCGGACTCCGCGTTCCCGACGACCTGTCGATCGTCGGCTACGACGACCTGCAGCTCGCACAGTGGTCGAGCCCAGCGCTCACGACCGTGCATCAGCCGCTCACCGCCATGGCGGAAGAGGCGGCTCGACTCGTCATCCGGATGAGCGAGACGCCGCTCGACTCCGCCCCGCGGATGGATCTCGCCACGCGGCTCGTCGTCCGCGAGAGCACGGCGGCACCCGCTTCGGTCTAGTCGCCTCAATCGAGACTGCAGTAGTGGCTCTATCTGGCGAGGTTTTCGAGCCACTGCTGCACTCTCGATCGTTCGACGCGCCCTCTTCCCGCCGAGTGATCGTTGATGGCACGATGGACGCGCGTCCACAAGGACGGACGGAGGCGGATGTCATGACCATCGAGGTGAGACCGGCCCACGACTTCGACGACATGGCGACCATGTTCGCACCGAAGAAGCCGGAGTCCTCGGTCTGCTGGTGCCTCTCGTGGCGGTTGAGTGCGAAGGAGAACCGGGAGCTCAAGGGAACACAACGGGCGGACAAGGTCCGCGAGCTCTGTTCGCGGAAGCTTGCGCCGGGCGTTCTCGCGCATCGGGACGGCGAGGTGGTGGGCTGGGCCGGAATCGCGCCGCGCGCAGACCTGCATCCGTTTGCGAACTCGAAAAAGATTCCTCACATCGACGACATCCCGGTGTGGTCACTGTGGTGCATCCGGGTTCGGCCCGGTTTCCGAAAACAGGGCATCACCGAGGCGCTCATCGAGGGCGCAGTCGAATATGCACAGGCATCCGGAGCGCCGGCGGTCGAGAGTTACCCCGTCGACAACGCCGGTGAACGTGTCGATCTGACGATGGCGTTCGTCGGCACGCGCAGCATGTTCGAGCGGGCGGGCTTCACGAAGGCCGCCGACACCGACTCGATCGCGGGCGGATTCCCGCGGATCCTGATGCGGCGGAGTCTCGTCTGACCCGGAGCTTTCGCCTCATTGGTCGGCGAACTCGAACCGTGCCTCTGGGCGGTTCTCCACGGCGACCTGAATCCGCCGGAACATGTCGGGCGACAGCGGGGGCAACGCATCCAGGGCGAACCATGATGCCTCGGTGTTTTCGTCATCGGCAGGCGCCGGATCGCCCGCCACCCACGACAGGCGGAACACGAGATCGAGGTACTGGGTCACATCACCGTTCGAGTACACGACGGGTTCGGTGACACGCACCCAGACCAGGCTTTCCGGACGGGACTGAACACCCGCCTCTTCCTCCACCTCGCGAACCGCCGCAACTGCGGGTTCTTCGCCCGGGTCGATGATCCCCGTAACCGGTGTCCACGCCCCGTTGTCGACTCGCCGCACGAGCAACACCTCGTTTCCTCGAACGACGACGGCCGTGACGCCGGAAAGCCACAGCGGGGCGGTGCCGATCTTCTCGCGCAGGGCCAGCACGAACTCCGGTGTCGCCATCGTCAGGACCTCTCCCCTGTGTTCGGTGGAATTGGCCAATCCTGACACGGTTGATACTCATCTACTCGCCAGAACGCACCCCGCGGCTCCTGGCTAGTCGGTTCTTGGAGCGAGACTCTCCACGACATCGATTCGATGGTGATCAGAGACGTCGGGTCTTCGAAGACTCGGAGAAAATCGTCATCATCCCGTGGCAGCCACAGCGGACGACCGCCCTTCTCCCTGACGTTGTTCCGGCACACTCGATACATCCCGAATCTTCCGATGCGCCGCAGCTCGTCTGAGAGGCGTCCGTCGCTGGTCATCGGGTACCAATCCGCCGAAGCGTGCGTGCAAGCTCATCGAGAGTAGCCGCGGTTCGCGGTAAATCCAGCTCCGTTGCCCGAACGAGCAGCGACTCAATCTCGCGCAGCATCGGTGATCTGCAGGCACACCCTCCCTGATTCACTTTCCAGAATCGACTCCCCGCGAACCAGCTTTGCAAGAGGTCGAGGTCTGCAGCGAGCTCCCAGACCTCCGAGGCGAGGCGTTCGTGCGCGTCCGCGAGGTCCCCGGGGCGGATCTCGTCGAGGAGGGAGTCGCTGAGGGAAAGCACCGTGCGTCTGGCGCCCGCGCGGGCGATGTGAGTCCGTATGTTCATCGTTTCTTCTTTCGCGCCCACATCTGGGTCCGATGCAATCCTCGCGCGGCGTGTTCGTTGTACCTGGTCAGGGCCCCCGGCACGGTCCAGAACACCGTGATCGGCGTCAGGCGCGTGCGACCCTTCGTATTCGTCCAGATCAGCCAGCTGAAGTCGGAGACGCCCTTCACTCGATCGCGTCCTACCGTGCGACCCCACAAAAGACCACGCACGACGATGTGGTCGGGGGCGAGTGTCACCGACTGATGCCAGGATCGCACGCCGAGCAGCACGGCGACTCCCACCGACGCGACCACCGTCTGTGCCGTCCATGATTCTGGAATCACAGACTCACGGACGCCTGTAAACGCCACATACAGGAGGCAGAGCGGCACGACCTGGCAGGCGATACGCGTCGCAAGAAGGGGTCGAAGGACCACCGTTCTCGGTACATGCGTCATCCATCGCCTCCTTGTGCGCCGGCCGAGCCTATCGCCAGGATTGCGCCGCGGTCGCAACCTGCACGCCCCCACAAGATGGGTCAGAGGTACATCCACTTTCGTGCCGTGCACAGCCGAGTCGTCGCGTCCGCTCTGCCAGACTGACACCCACCATGCACCCGTTGACAACCACATCCCATAACGGCGTAACCACCTACTCGCTCGGGCGTGAAGGGGTCACGACCGGAACGCTGACCTTCGGGGTCGGGATGCGCGACGAGCCTCCGGCCATGGCAGGAATCACTCACCTGATGGAGCACGTCATCTTTCGGTTGGTCCAACCCGTTCCGAACATCCACAGCGGGACCGTCGGTCCTGACTCCGTCGAGTTCTTTGCTTCTGGGACGGATGACTCTGTCGCCAATTTTCTGAACAGCGTCGGTGCTGCGATCGCCACGTTTTCTGCTGTCACCGACGAAGCCGTGGCGCTGGAGAAGCACGTGATCGAAGCAGAGAATCCTTGGGCGTTCCACCATGTTTCGCCCGGGCTGCTGTCGTATCGCTTTGGACTCCAGGGGCTTGGAGTCGCAGGACTCGGCGCGCCGACCGTCCACGGCATCCGCCGACCCGAACTTGTCGAGTGGGCTCAGCGTTGGCTGACCACGGAGAACGCGGCGTTGTCATTCACAGGAGCCGTGCCGACAGCCCTTGACGTCGTCCTGCCGTCGGGGAGACCCGTGACGCACGAGCCCGCGCCTTCTGCGGTCAACGCACCGAGAATCATCAGAACCTCGAAAAGCGGAATCGCGCTGTCCCTCCTCGTGCCGGTGGGGCAGGCTGATGTCCTCGGTGCCGCGCTGATCTGCGAGCTTGTCACCCGACTTCGACACGCCCGCGGGCTGATCTACAGCGTCGAACACTTCATCACCCGCGTCGACAACGATGTCTGCCAACTGGACCTCATCCTTGACCCGATCGAAAAGAATCTCGCCACGACCCTCACCACGAGCATCGACACGATCCGGGAGGTTGCGACGCTCGGATTCTCTGGGGACGCCATTGAATACGCCCGCAACACCGTCGCGGCAGACGTTGGCAAGGACGAGGTCAGCGGGAGTGAGTACCTCGACGCCGTGGCGGTTGACGGGATCCATGGCCGGGTAACTCCCACCCGCGCGGCGTCGATCGACACGGCCGGGTCTGTTACGGCCACAGGGCTGAGCACGCTGCTCAGCGGCTGTCTGGCGTCGATGATCGTCGCCGTGGAGCGCGAGGGACGCCTTTCGAAGACCGTCCGCAAGGCGCTCACCCTGCCCATCGACGACTACAGCATTTGGCATGAGCACACGAGCAAAAAAGCCAGACGTCAGCACGAGAGTATGCGAGAGGGCCACCCCGACTGGCGGAACACGTCCTCCAAGGGTCGCCTGTGGCTCACGGAATCGCACCTCCTGAGACGCAAGGCGGGACGACTGTCCTCGATCCGGTTGGCCGACATCGTGGTCGTCGGGGATCGCAGTTGCGGATGCATCTGCCTGATTGATCGTGAAGGCCGCAGTCTGGAACTCGTTGTGCGCGAGTGGAAGCAGAAGAAACGTCTCCGGCGTCAACTGTTGAACGCCTTTCCGACCGAGCTGATACGAAAGTTCCCCGGCGATGAGTGAGCTGGCCGTTCGCGCGTTGATTGACAACGTCTGACCATATCAAGAGCGCGCCCATGCTCGTGGCGTCGATTTCAAGGGGATGCCACGGTACCCGCATGAGGTCTATGTTGAGCCCGTGAGCCCAACGAAGAGCCCAGCCGCGGTGCTGGAGATCGACGACCGCGAGGTGCACATCTCGAACCCCGACAAGATGGTCTTTCCCGAGCCGGCACTCACGAAGCTCGACCTGGTCAAGTATTACCTGGCCGTCTCCGACGGCGCCCTCCGTGGCGCGGCCGGCCGGCCCATGGTTCTCAAGCGGTTCGTGAAGGGCATCGACCAGGAGGCCTTCTTCCAGAAGCGCGCGCCCGACAAACGGCCGGAGTGGATCGACACCGCCACGCTGCACTACGCCTCAGGGAATTCTGCTGAGGAAGTCGTCCTCCGGGATGCAGCCTCCCTGGCCTGGGTCGTGAATCTCGGATGCATCGACCTCAATCCGCACCCTGTCCGCGCGGAGGACCTCGATCACCCGGATGAGCTCCGCGTCGACCTGGATCCCATGCCCGGCGTCGACTGGCGCCAGATCGTCGACGTCGCGATGATCGCCCGCGACGTGCTCACCGACCATGGTCTCGTCGGCTGGCCGAAGACATCCGGATCCCGTGGCATCCACATCTACGCCCGGATCGAACCACGCTGGGATTTCCGACAGGTCCGGCTCGCGGCCGAGACCCTGGCGCGCGAAGTCGAACGACGCGCGCCAGGCCTCGCCACCGCGAAGTGGTGGAAGGAGGAGCGCGGCGAGAGCGTCTTCGTCGACTTCAACCAGAACGCGAAGGACCGCACCGTCGCCTCGGCGTACTCGGTTCGCGCACTGCAGGATGCCCGCGTGTCGACGCCACTGGACTGGGAAGAGGTTCCGGGATGCCGCCCGGAGGAGTTCACCGTGCGCTCGGTCATGGAACGGTTCGCAGAGCGCGGCGACCCGGCATCCGGAATCGACGACGCGGCCGGCAGCCTTGACGCGCTGCTCGCTCTCGCCGAAGAGCTCGGCCCAGCAGAGAAACCACCGAAATCCACCGACGGT
This sequence comes from Mycetocola sp. Y171, assembly GCF_056713165.1. Classification (NCBI taxonomy): domain Bacteria; kingdom Bacillati; phylum Actinomycetota; class Actinomycetes; order Micrococcales; family Microbacteriaceae; genus Mycetocola; species Mycetocola sp. Y171. Next base: position 242,891 of record NZ_JBWYGX010000002.1, on the reverse strand, counting down.
TCCGGAAGACGGGCATCGACGATGCCGCTCATCGAGATCGCCCGCGCGAAGACCAAACCAGAGGCCCTGGAGGGGCTCGAGCGCTGGAAGTCGAAAAACCCCGGCGTGGTCACGCTCCTCGAGCCGGCCGACGTGTTGGTCGACGGGATGCGGGGCTCGAGCTCGCTCTGGTACCGGATCCGGGTGAACCTGCAGCACGTTCCAGACAAGCAGAGGCCGGAACAGGCGGAGCTCGAGGTCGACTACGACCCGTGGGCGGGCAAGAGCCACCCCTAGACGCCGCTCGGGAACAGCGCGACCATTGGTCCGGGGCTTCTCATAAGGAGGTGCTCGTGGACCGGGCTGGCGCTCCCAGCCGACGCATGCACAGCTCACGGACGAAGCGAGCCGTCATGGTCGTGGTCCTCTGTGCGGCCGCTCTGGCCGGCACCGGCGTGTGGAGTTCCTTCTCCCGCCCAGCTGAACCGGACGGCGCCCCTGGGAACGCCCACATCTCGGTGTTCACACTGGTTTCCACCGGGATCGTGTACGTCGAGCCGGAAACCTTGGAGATCGTCTGGAAGGACGCTGGCCGCAACCAGCAGACCATCGGCGAAACCCCCTGGCGGAATCCGGGGCAGGCGCGCCCAAGCGAGCCGACGGGCTTTCCGGCGTGGCGCGGAAATCGCGATCTCGTCGGGAACCCGGATCACGACCTCGTCACGTGGGTCGAGACGAACAACGGCGAGCGCGGAGATCTCATCGTCGTGCAGGCGAGCACAGGGGAGCTCCTGGCCCGAACGTCGCTGCATGCCCCAGCGAACAGGTTCATCGTCATCGCCTCGGTGGATGAGAACGCCGTCTACTTCGCCACCCCTGATCCATCGACGGGATTTCCGGATGTTCCGGGGTCTGAAATCCGGATTTGGAGATGGGCGGCCGGTGACGACCTAGAGAGGGTGGAGCGGGGCCGGTACTACAACGATGTCAGCGCGGGAATCTGGGCGGTCTATGGCAACGGGGTTGAGTTCGAGGACGACCAGGGTCGAACGCTTGCGACATTCCCGTTCTCCGACGAGAAGCCCACGGACTTCGGCGGCGCACTCAGCCCAGACGGCAGGTTCTGGTACGGAGCAACGACCTCGCTGATCGTCACCACTGCGACAGGGAACACGATCGATATCCCGGCCGCGCGTGAGCAAAGCTACGCATGGACGGGTTCGGCCGAACTGACGCTGAGCAAGCCGTTCCTGGTGTGTTCCGCCATCACGGGTCGGTGCCAGGGGCCCGCCACCTTTGTTGCGCAGGACGTCTGCGCACCCTACGGAATCGTCTGTGGCGACAACCTCCCGGTGAACTGAGGCGTCAGCCGAGATTCGAAATCGGCAGGACGATGGTTCCCATGCCCCAGATGCGGGCGCATCGAGCGCATGCGTAGTACTTGCCGCCGTCGGTCTCGTCCCGCTTGAGAACGCGTTTGTGCAATCCGAGGCGGCAGCGGAGCGGGCGTTTCATGGTGTCCTCGCCTCACCCAGAGAAGATCATCGTCGTCGGACGGTCCTCAATGTCCAGTGTCTTGTCGCAATAGCGGCAGCCGTAATACCTCGCGGCGTCCCGAGCATCCTGTTTGAGAATCCACTTGTGAAGCCTGAGCCGGCACCGAAGTCGACGTTTCATGTCCGCCTCCCTTTGGTTGGGGCGGCGCCACAAGCGGTGACCGGTTCGTTGCTTCCAGCCGACGCCTCGGGCGCCGTTTCTCGAAAAATACTCCCGAACGGGCTGAGGAGCAACCGCCTGACTGGACCTTTGCTGAACGGTGTTAGTCCGGACATCGCCCGGCGCTGAGGGCGCCCCGAAGTGGGTGGGGTGCGCACGCGCTTCCGGACAATACGCTCGTGGCCATGCCTCCAATGAATGTCGCGCCGGCAACGCCGTCAGTGTGTGACCTCCCGCGTGAACACTGACCTCCCCGGCAACGGCGCGAGCGACGTCCACCCCGCACCGTTTCCCCACCCATTTGCCACAAACCCAGAGACACCAGGCCCTCCAACCGGGGATCCCGGGTACCCCGGGCACCTCGTGGAGCGGGCCGACAACAATTCCCATGCATGGCCTGCAGCCCCGTTCCAGGCGCCGCCTCCTCCGCCGGCTCCGAAGAGGCGAAGAGGATGGCTCGTCATCGCGGCCTGGATCGGCGGCGCGGCCCTGGTGCTCGGTCTGACGCTCCAGGCCGGCACCCTCGTCGCCGACGCGGTCACCGACGCTGTGCAGGGCTCCGACTTCCTTGCCGACCCCGTTAAAGCAATCTATTCCGACCCATACCTCGTGGACGGCGTCGAGGTCGTAGAGGTTGCGGAGGCGTGGACTTTGTGCGCGAGCGAGTCATGCTGGGAGTGGGTGCTCATGACCGAACCGGAGTGCGCCACCGCCACGGTCACAATCACATTCACCAACATGTACGGCAACTTCCCTCACGAGATCGAGCGTTTAGTGACGGTCGAACCCATGACATCCATCGTCGTCGAAGCCGCTGAAGCGGAAGGCGACGACTATGCGCAGCTGACATCGATCAGCTGCAAGTAGGTCGGTGCGGGTGGGATCTACCCAGGCGAACGTTTGGCTGTTTTCCTCCTCTTCGCCCGAGGCTCCTCTTCCAATGATTCATGGACGCCTGGTGCAGGCGTGTGTCTCGGACGTATCGTGTTGAGACGTTCGCGGGCGACGGTTTCGACCTGTCAGCTCGACTTGTGGGCCAGGTGCCGCGGCGAAAGGAGATTCCCATGCCAGGACGCATCCACATCGACCACTTCACAACGCTCGACGGGGTTGCCCAGGCCCCAGGTGGCCCCGACGAAGACACCGAAAGCGGGTTCAGGTTCGGCGGCTGGCAGGCGCCCCTGATCGACGAGACCGACGGCGCCCAGGTATCCGAGGGGATACAGGCCATGGACGCCCTCCTCCTCGGGCGGCGAACCTACGACATCTTCGCCTCCTACTGGCCCCATCAACTCGACGGGCCCGCTGCCGAGATCGCACGCAAGTTCGAGGCGATCCCGAAATACGTCGCGTCGCGGGGAACGCCGGAGCTGACCTGGCGCGACTCGCACCTGCTCGGGAGCGATCTCGTTGCAGAACTGTCGACACTGCGCGAGCGGCACCAGGAGATCCACGTCATCGGCAGCATCGACTTCGCCCGTACCCTCGTCGCCGAGAACCTGTTCGACCAGTTGAATCTGTGGGTGTATCCGATCGTGGTCGGTGCCGGCAAACGCCTGTTCGCCGACGACGGACCACCCACCGCCCTCACTCTGCTCGCTGCAGAGCCTGCTTCTTCGAAGGGCGCGGTCCTCCTGCGTTACGGCCCGACCGGATCTGTCCCCGAGACAGGCGATATGAGTGACGAGGGCGGCGCATGACCGGCGCGCCCACAGCGTTCGAGGTCCACGAATCGGGAGCCCTGTTTCACGGCACGAAGGCGGACCTGACGATCGGAGAATTCCTGGTTCCCGGACGCGGCTCGAACTTCGAAGAAGGAAGGACGGCCAACCACGTCTACGTCACCGCAACTCTGGATGCCGCCACCTGGGGCGCTGAGCTGGCCGTCGGTGAGGGCCGCGGTCGGATCTACATCGTGGAACCGACCGGCGCGCTGGAGGACGACCCCAACGTGACGGACAAGAAGTTCCCCGGCAATCCGACCCGGTCATTCCGTACCCGGGAACCGGTGAAGGTCGTGGGAGAACTCGTGGAATGGGTGGGACACACGCCCGACCAGGTGCAGGCCATGCGCGACGGCCTCGCTGACCTCCGACGCCGAGGCCAGGCGGTCATCTACGACTGACGCCAACCGCGGAGTGCGGGCACCCGAAGTGGGTGGCGTCCGACGGGCCGGCGAAACCATATTCTGGGGGCTATGCCCCGAACGATCGTCGCGCCGGCAACGCCGCCTGCCCTCGAGATGTCATGTGAACGCTAGAGAACCCTCTCAAGGCGCGAATGCTCTTGACTCCGCTGAACCGCTGAACCCATTCGATGCGGGGCGAATCTCCTCCGAGTCGTACCTGTACCCGGCGAACCCCGGGCATCCACCGACGTTCACCTCTCTGGCGCCCGAGCCCCCGACAGCTGAGGTGTCTCCAGCCCCGGACGGGAGCTCGGGGTTCCTCCACCGGTGGCGCCAGGCGACACGACGGGAGTCGGAGAGTGAGCAGGCCCGCGACCCGATCAGTGAAGATATCCGGGCCGAGAGGCGTAGGTCGATCCGTCGGATCGCCGTCCCTGGCGTGCTCGTCCTGATCGCCGTCGCGGCTCTCGCAGTGGTGCTGGCAGGAGTCGTCGAGTGGTGGTCGCTGGCGACATTCATGGTCTCTTTCTTTGCGTACAGGGTCTACATGGCGACCGATGAATTCCGCAGGCGCCCACCGTCGACCCGTCCGCCTGGCGAAAGACGCAGACGCGTCGCGCAGCTTCGTGAAGCAGAAAGCCGGCGACTCGAGGTGAAGGAGGGTCCATTCGGCTAGCCGGTGAGGTACCACCATTCCCCTCCAAAACTTAGCCCTTGTGCTTAGTATCTTCATCCGATAACTTAGCCGTATGGCTCAGTATTCGGTCCCGCTCGACGGCGTCTTCCAGGCCCTCGCCGATCCCACCAGACGTGCGGTTCTCGGACGTCTGGGATCGGGTCCGGCGAGCATCGGTGAGCTAGCGCAACCATTCGACATGGCACTGCCCTCGTTCATGAAGCACATCCGCTACCTCGAGGACACGGGGTGGATCACGACCCGCAAGAGCGGCCGGGTGCGGACCTGCACCATCGAGAAGAAGTCGTTCGACGTGCTCGAATCCTGGCTCAGCGACCAACGACGCATCTGGGAAGCCCGCACCGACCGTCTCGAGCAGTTCGTCACCACCGATCACGACAAGGAAGCATCCGAATGAACACGACGCCGCATCCCGAACTCGACCTGACCGTCTCGCGCATCATCAAGGCTCCACGGACCGTGGTCTGGAACGCGTGGACCGAACCGGAGAGGTTCCAGCAGTGGTGGGTTCCCGCGCCGGAGATCTGCCGAGTGCAGGAGATGGACCTGCGGCCGGGTGGCTCGTTCCGCACCGAGATCAGCCAGGATGCTCGCGAGTTCGGCCCGCACATCACCGGCTGCTTCCTCGTCGTCGACGAACTCGAGCGCATCGTTTTCACCGACGCCCTCGTCGCCGGCTGGCGCCCATCCGAGACATCCTTCGTGACCGCCGTCATCACCATGAAGGATCACCCCGAAGGCACTGAGTACACCGCCACCGCGATGCACCGTAATGTGGCCGACCGCGACCAGCACGAAGCGCTCGGGTTCCACGACGGCTGGGGCACCGTCACACGACAACTCGCCGAGCTGGTCGAGTCGCGAGCCTAGCGGTCCACCCGAGTCAGCCAGTGCGACCCGCTTGACGCGTGCTCGACCCTGAGTAGCATTTTTCGCATGTCCGGTCGCATCGTCGCACGCACCCTGTCCGCCGCCTCACTGAGCGCCCTCCTGATCATCTCGGGAGCACCCGCGGTCGTCGCCGCTCCCCAGGTGACGCGAGGCCACGTCGAGGATGTGATCGCGCTGCCCGACGGGTTCCAACCGGAGGGCATCACGATCGACCATCGCGGCACCGCATACGTCGGCTCACTCGCGGACGGCGACATCTACGCCTTCGACGTGCGCTCCGGCGAGGAGATCAGGACCCTCGAGGGCCCCGGCACCCCGTCGGTCGGCCTGAAGATCGACAATCGGGGCCGGCTCTTCGTCGCAGGCGGGCCGACCGGTGAGGGCCGGGTCGTGGATGCCGCCTCTGGCGATATTCTTCGCAGCTACATTTTCACCGATGCGCCGACGTTCGTGAATGATGTCGTCCTGACGCGCGACGCAGCATGGTTCACGGACAGCCAGCAGGCGCAACTCTACAAACTCCCTCTGGGACGTCGCGGGGCTCTGCCGAAACCTGAAGGCTTCAAGGTCCTCCCCCTGTCGGGCGCATGGGTACAGCAGCCGGGGTTCAACGCCAACGGCATCGCAGAAACGCCCAATCACAAGGCGCTTCTCGTCATTCAGTCGGCCACCGGCATCCTGTATCGCGTCGACGCCAGGACCGGTGTCGCAACGGCGGTTGATCTGGGTGGTGCCCTGCTGCCCAACGGCGACGGGCTGCTCGTCGTCGGACGGACGCTGTACGTCGTGCAGAACCAGTTGAATCAGGTCGCCGTGATCCGCCTCAACGCGTCGGGGACCAGCGGAACGCTCGTCGACGAGCGCACAGATCCGGACTTCCAGGTGCCGACGACGATCGCACGGTACGGCAAGGGTCTCTATCTGCCGAACGCGCGCTTCGGCACTCCGCCCACGCCGGACACCGAGTACTCGGTGGTCCGCCTTCGCCGGTAATCAGACGTTGAGGCGGAACACCCCGTTCGTCACCTCCATGTTCCGCGCCACTTGAACCATTGCCTGATCGAATATCCACCGCCCATCGCGACAATGGCCCACGGCAAAATGGGAGCAAGTGCGGCGCCCGTTTCCGTGTGCACGATGTTGTTGTCTGCGTCGTTGATGATCCCGGTTGGCCGATACTGGGCCTCTACCGACCCGTCGGAACCCGGTGACCCGTCCAGATACACATGTTCAAGACGGATGCTCCGGTCGTCGCTCACCCAGGTGCCCAGGCTTCGGCATCCGCGGCGCCCCGCATCGACGCAGCTCTCCTCGGTGAAAGTTCCCCGGTAGGCGGGTTCTCTGGAGTCAAGAATTCCCGCCACGCCAAGGAGCACGCCCGCCACGATGAGACCGCCCGACACTACGAAAAACAAAACCCGGCCCCACCGCCCCAGATACCACCACGCGCGCACCCAGCGGGAGGGGAGCGGGCTTGCGGGCCCTCGGTGTTTCAACGACCTGCGACCTCGGTTGCACTCGATTCTGGCGCGCCGAGCGAGCGCAGGGCCAGTCCGTCGAACCGATGCATCATCGACCATTCCAGCACAGCAGCTTCAGTCCGAACCGTGACAACGATTGTTCTGGCTCCGCCGACGATCTCGCTGAGCCTCGCGGGCCGTCGTGTTCCGGCGATTGTCTCGACAACAGGAACTACCACGGTGCCCATGCGCAGTTGGCCGGGAACAATGCTCCACTCACCGACAAGCCACTCGGCACCGAGGCCCTTTTGCCTTCCGGATGCGACGCGAAGCCCGCACACGAACAGCCCTCGTTTCGCGGCGCTAGCTCGCTTGCGTCCGATGAGCACCATCGCGATCCACACGCCCAGAGAAGTTCCGATCAAGCCGAGAACGAAATCACCCATCATCGCGTCGTAGGAAGCGCCGGCAACGTCTCGGCAAACGAAGGTTGGACTAGCATTCCGCCATCGTAGATCGCCGAAGGATGTGGCCGGGCTAAAGCGCTCGTCGACACGCTAAACCCGCCCCATCGCACTTGTCGTGATCGGGCGAAGCAGGTGAACTAGACGTTGAAGCGGAACTCCACCACGTCGCCATCGCTCATGACGTAGTCCTTACCCTCCATGCGGGCTTTGCCCTTGGAACGCGCCTCGGCGACCGAACCGGTCTCGACGAGGTCGTCGAAGGAGACGATCTCAGCCTTGATGAAGCCACGCTCGAAGTCGGTGTGGATGACACCGGCCGCCTGAGGCGCCTTCGCCCCCTTGGGGATCGTCCATGCACGAGTCTCTTTCGGACCGGCCGTGAGGTAGGTCTGCAGCCCGAGCGTGTCGAAGCCGATGCGGGCGAGCTGGTCGAGGCCGGACTCCGCCTGGCCGGTGGATGCCAGCAGCTCGGCGGCATCCTCGGGGTCGAGGTCGATGAGCTCGGACTCGAGCTTCGCGTCGAGGAAGATCGCCTTCGCCGGGGCGACCAGAGCGGCCAGCTCGGCGAGCTTGGCCTCGTCCTGCAGCACGGCCTCGTCGATGTTGAAGACGTAGATGAACGGCTTCGACGTGAGCAGTCCGAGTTCCTTGATCGGCTCGAGGTCGAGGCCGGAGCTCGACAGCGGCTTGCCGGTGTCGAGATAGGCCTTCGCCGCCTCAGCAGCCGTCAGAACGCTCGGGTCGAGCTTCTTGCCACGGACTTCCTTCTCGAAGCGCGACTGCGCCTTCTCGAGGGTCTCCAGGTCGGCGAGGATCAGCTCGGTGTTGATGGTCTCCATGTCGCCCGCCGGGTTCACTGCACCGTCGACGTGCACAACGTCTTCGTCGGCGAATCCGCGGATGACCTGCGCGATGGCATCCGCTTCACGGATGTTGGCGAGGAACTTGTTGCCCAGCCCCTCCCCCTCGCTCGCGCCACGGACGATGCCGGCGATGTCGACGAACGACACGGCAGCGGGAAGGATCCGCTCGCTGCCGAAGATCTCGGCGAGCACGGGCAGTCGCGAGTCTGGCAGGTTCACCACACCGATGTTCGGCTCGATCGTGGCAAACGGGTAGTTTGCCGCGAGCACCTGGTTCTTGGTGAGCGCGTTGAACAGGGTTGATTTGCCGACGTTAGGAAGACCGACGATACCGATAGTTAGAGCCACGAGGGTCTATCGTACCGGGCGTTCCTCCACGAGCCGTGCCCGGAAGCACTCGGTGATGTACGGCAGCTCGACCACCGGTCGGCCGGACAGGTCGGGGTGGTCCTCGAGCAGCTCGATCACAGCGGCGATCGTCGCATCCTGCTCCGCTTTCGACTTGACCAGGAAGTAGCTTCGCGAGCGGACGAGGTCGAGCATCCCGTCGCGGTCCAGCGTCTGCACCCACCGGGTCTGCCAGGTCTCGAGCGGTCCGAACGGCGGACCGACCGGAGGCGCCTCATCGTCCATCTCGTAGTGGGCCGTCCCACCCATGAGCTCGCCGAGCCGCGCCACCCAATCGATGCTCTCGTCACGGGTGTTCCAGACGAGGCCGAGTGTTCCTCCCGGGCGGAGCACCCGCGCCACCTCCGGCACCGCCCGCTCAGCATCGACCCAGTGCCAGGCCTGCGCCACGGTGACCGCGTCGACGCTGGCATCGGCGAGAGGGATCGTCTCCGCGGTTCCGACGAGGGTTGTGATGTCGGGGGCGGATGCCGTGAGCTGGGCGAGCATGTCGGCGGACGGATCGATGGCGATCACGTCTCGGCCGCTCCGTGCGAGAAGGGTGGTCAGTTTGCCGGTCCCCGCCCCGAGGTCGAGCACGGTGCCCGCGCCATCAGGAACGAGCCACTCGACGGCATCCACCGGATAGCTGGGCCGCGCAACTGCATAGGCTTCCGCGGCCTGCCCGAAGGACAGCGCATGGTGCTCAAGCCGGCTGCGGTCACGCATGGAATCTCCCTGGTTATCGGTTCACGCTAACGGACGGCACTCCGTCCGGACACGTCGGCGAGATCGACCGCAGGTGCCGGACGGCTGGTGAGCCACACACCGGCGATCACGAGCGCCCCGCCGATGAGCTGAACGATGGTGATCGGCGTGCCCATCGCGAGCGCGATCAGGGCAGTGAAGACGGGCATGAGGTTGAGGTAGACGCCGGCGCGGTCAGCTCCGATCTTCTTGACCGAGATGTTCCACAGCATCAGGCTGAGCACCGACGGGAACAGACAGATGTACGCCACACCCCACCAGCCTGCGGCGTCGAGGGTGATCGGGCCGCCGATCGTCAGGCTGATCGGGGCGAGGATGACAGCGGCCATGACCGCCTGTACAGCGGCGGATGCCACCGGCGGCGTCGAGAGGGACCGCCCGATCACCGTGTACGCGGTCCACACGGCGACGGCTCCGAGCATGAACAGTCCACCGATGTTGTAGTCGGTGGTGAAGACCTGCAGCAGTCGACCGTCGGTGAGCACGAGCAGCACCCCGAGGAGCGAGATGGCCAGTCCGATACTCGCAGCCGGGCGCATCCGCTGCCGGATCACGATGGCGGCGACGACCGCGATCAGCGCCGGATTGGTGGCGCCGACGAGGGCCGCGTTGAGCGCGGTCGTGTGCCGGAGCGCCTCGTAGCTGAACAGACAGAACGCGATGAGTCCGAGGCACGCCTGGAGCAGATGCATCCGCCACTCACGGAGCGCCGCACGCCAGTTCGGCTTGTCGATCACAACGGCAAGGCCGACCAGGAGCGGGGCCGCGACAGCCCAGCGGATCGACGTCAGCTGAAGCGGACTGACGTGCCCGGCGACGAGGTGGCCGACGACGTAGTTGCCTGACCAGAACAGGTTGGCGAGCACGAGGAAGAGGTACACCCGCCACGAAGCCATTGCTCGAGCCTATCGAGTCATTCCGCCGGTCGAGTTGCGGGCGTCAGCGGGACCGCAACCGGCCGCTCTGCCTCCCGTCGAGTGTCGGCGGTCGCTGTCACACTGGCGACATGGATCCCATACTGGCTCTCGTTCTCGGAGTACTGCTCGGCGCTCTCGTCGGCGCCCTGGCCACGCTCGTCGTCGTTCGGCGACGGTCGACGGGTTCGGTCGACCCGGCTGTCACCGAGGCCAGGCACGAGTCCGAACTCATGCGCCTGCGCGCAGCAGAGGGTGAACGCCAGGCCCAGCTCGCCGAGCTCCTGGCCCGTGCCGAGACCCGGGCAGAAGCCCTGCAGGAGCGCATCGACGCTCAACGCGACCAGTACCAGGACCTCGTCGACCGGCACCGCCGCGAGCGCGACGACGAGGCCGAACGCGCCCGCGCCGAGAGCCGGGTGTTGCAGGCGCTCGCCCCCGTGCGCGAGAGCCTTCAGGAGATGCAGCTGAAGGTGACCGAACTGGAAACCCAGCGCAGCCGCCAGCACGGCGAACTCGCCCAGCAGCTGCGGAGTGCGACCGAGTCAGAGGAACGACTCCGTTCGACGGCTGAATCGCTCGCAGCGGCGTTGAACAACAACTCCACGCGTGGGGTGTGGGGTGAAACGCAGCTCCGGAGCGTGGTCGAAGCCGCCGGCCTGCTCGAACGGGTCAACTTCGATGTTCAGTCCAGCGTGACGAGCGACAGCGGCGCCGGCCGCCCAGACATGGTCGTCTACCTGCCCGGCGGCAAGAGCATCGCCGTGGATGCCAAGGTGCCATTCAGTTCGTACATCGAGGCGAGTGCGATCCCGCTGACGGCATCCGAACCCGAACTCGCCCGCCGGGCGCTCCTGCTGAAGGCGCACGTGAAGGCGGTGCGTGACCACATCACCGCGCTCGGCAGCAAGACCTACTGGGACGGCCTCGACGCGAGCCCGGAGATGGTCATCGCGTTCATCCCGAGCGAGTCACTCGTCTCCAGCGCCCTCGAGGCCGACCCGACCATCATGGAGTTCGCGTTCAGCAAGCGCGTCGCCCTCTCCTCCCCCGTCACCCTGTGGTCGGTGCTGAAGACGGTGGCGTTCAGCTGGCAGCAGGATGTCGTCTCCCAGGAGGCGAAGACCCTCTTCGACCTCAGCCGCGAGCTCTACGGCCGCCTGGCGACGATGGCCGGACACATCGACAAGCTCGGACGCTCGGTGAAGGCGACCGTTGCCGACTACAACCGTTTCGTCGGATCACTCGAACGCCAGGTCCTGCCCTCGGCACGCAAACTCAACGTGCTCGACGAGTCGAAGACGATCCCTCCGCTCGCCTCCCTCGACGAGTCGGCTCGCGACCTCGCCGCCGTCGAACTCGTCTCCGAACTCGACAGCGGGATCGAGGCGGGCAGGATCACCCAGGAGATCCGTGACCGCGCCAACAACTGACCGGGCTGCAGCGGAACGTAGGTCCTAGAGCCACTTCTCCGCGAGATGCTCGGCCACGATACGGCGCATGGTGCCTGACTTGGACCGGAGCACGACGCTCTCCGTACGGATGATGGAGCCGAGCCGGCGCACGCCGTCCACGAGCCCACCGTCGGTCACTCCGGTGGCGACGAAAAACGTGTTGTCACTGGCGACCAGCTCGTTCGCTTCGTAGACGTAGTCCATCTTGAGACCGGCGTCGATGCCACGCTGGCGCTCGAGGTCGTCCTTCGGCCACAACTGGCCCTGGATCAGACCGCCGAGGGCCTTGACCGCACACGCGGTGACGATGCCTTCAGGGCTTCCGCCGACGCCGACGCACATGTCGATACGGGTCGAGTCACGGACGGCATTGATGCCGCCGGCCACGTCGCCGTCGAGCATGAGCCGCGTTCCCGCGCCGGCTGCACGGATGTCGTCGATGAGTTGCGCGTGGCGCGGGCGGTCGAGGACGGCGATGGTCATGTCACCGACGGACTTGCCCTTCGCCTTCGCGAGTGCACGGATGTTCTCACCGATCGGCTTGCGGATGTCGACGACACCGATCCCCTCGTGGCCGGTGACGATCTTGTCCATGTAGAACACGCTGGACGCGTCGAGCATCGTGCCACGGTCGGACACGGCGATGACCGACAGGGCGTTCTGTCGCCCGGCCGCGGTGAGGCTCGTGCCGTCGATCGGATCAACGGCGATGTCGCAGGCGGGGCCGCGGCCGTTGCCGACACGCTCCCCGTTGTAGAGCATGGGGGCTTCGTCCTTCTCGCCCTCACCGATCACGACGAGTCCATCGAAGTTCACCGTTCCGAGGAACGCGCGCATGGCGTCGACCGCAGCGCCGTCGGCGGCGAGCTTGTCTCCCCGGCCGATGAACGGAACGGCGCGAATCGCTGCCGCTTCAGTGGCTCGCACGAGCTCTAGAGCGAGGTTGCGATCCGGGTGTGCGAGGAGCGAAGAATTGTCGGTGGTCACAATGGTCCTTAATCGAAAACGACGGCGTTGCGATGGCGGGCTCGCTGTGTACCCCTTCAGCTTATCGGCGACCCACTCCCCGGGCCACGAAGATGAACGCATGTGCGGTCGCCTCGGCGAACGACACCACCCGTGCGCGGCTGCGTCGCATTGTCAGCGAGGTGTTCGGACCTCGGTGTCCCGAATGTCGATTCCCGGCCCGACGCTCCAGGAGCGGGTGACGATGTGGTCCCCGTCGACCCGAACGCCGGCGAGGACGCTGCCCGTCTCCAGCCGGCAGTCGGTGACGGCCGTGAGGAACAGCCAGGCATCTCCGGCACAGAGATCGGCGAGTGTGAGGATCGTGCCGGTGCTGAGACCGGCCCGACGGATGCGGTCTGCCTCCCTGCGGCGCTGCGGCGCGAGTCGGCCCTGCATCTGCCCGCCGAGCGCGCGAACGGCCGCGGCCGTGAGGATTCCCTCAGGTGCTCCCCCGATGCCGACGACGAGGTCGATCTCCGTGCCGGTCTGAGCGGCCAGCAGGGAGCGTTCGACGTCCCCGTCGCCGAAGAGATCGACCCGGGCACCGGCCGCGGTCGCCTCCGCCGCGAACGCGGCATTCCTCGGCCGGTCCTGCACTGCGACGACGAGATCACTGACACTGATGCCGCGCGCTGCGGCGAGGCGCGCGAGGTTCTCGCGCAGCGGGGCGGCCAGATCAAGCGACAGGCCCGAAGCATCCGTCACCAGCTTCTCCATGTAGTGCGCCGGACCGATGTCGAACAGCGTGCCGCGGGCGGCAGCGGCGAGCACGGCGACCGATCCCGGGCGGTCCTCGGCGGCGAGTCTGGTTCCGTCGACGGGATCGACGGCAATGTCGACGGCCGGTCCGTTGCCTGAACCGAACCTCTCGCCGATGTGGAGCATCGGCGCTTCGTCCTTCTCGCCTTCCCCGACGAGGACGAGCCCGTCGACGTCGAGGGAGGCGAGCGCGTCGCGCATGGCGACGACGGCGACCCTGTCCACTTCGTGTTTGTCGCCTGAGCCGATCAGGTCCAGAGTGGCGATGGCCGCCCTGCGCGTGGCGTGGGTGAAGCCCTCGAGGACGTCGGGGGTCAGGGCAGGAGAAGGCACGGCTCCATCCTGCCCTGTCCCCGCGCGGACGCGTCGCCGATGGGCTGATCGCTACACTGAATCCGAAGACATCCATCTCGTCAAGGAGAAGCTATGCCCGTCGCAACCCCAGAGCAGTATGCAGAAATGCTTGACACCGCGAAGGCGAAGGGCTTTGCCTATCCCGCATTCAACGTGTCGAGCTCTCAGACCATCAACTCCGTACTCCAGGGTCTGACCGAAGCAGGCTCTGACGGCATCATCCAGGTCACCACCGGAGGCGCAGACTACTTCGCCGGGCACACCGTGAAGAACCGGGCTGCCGGAGCGATCGCCTTCGCGAAGTTCGCCACCGAGGTCGCGAAGAACTACCCCGTCACCGTTGCGCTGCACACGGACCACTGCCCGAAGGACGCCCTCGACGGCTTCGTGATGCCGCTCATCGCCGCCTCCGAAGAAGAGGTCAAGGCCGGCCGCAACCCGCTGTTCCAGTCGCACATGTGGGACGGTTCAGCCGTTCCGCTCGACGAGAACCTCGAGATCGCCAAGGAAATGATCAAGCGCACCCGCGCGATCAACGCCATCCTCGAGGTCGAGATCGGCGTCGTCGGCGGCGAGGAAGACGGTGTCAGCCACGACATCAACGAGCACCTCTACACGACCCTCGATGACGCGATCGCGACCGTCGAAGCGCTCGGCCTCGGCGACAACGGCCGCTACATGGCAGCTCTCACCTTCGGCAACGTGCACGGCGTCTACAAGCCGGGCAACGTCAAGCTCAAGCCTGAGCTGCTCAAGGAGATCCAGGACGGGATCGCCGCGAAGTACGGCACGGCTGCCAAGCCCCTCGACCTCGTCTTCCACGGCGGATCCGGCTCGACGGACGCCGAGATCGCCGAGGCCGTCGCGAACGGTGTCATCAAGATGAACATCGACACAGACACCCAGTACGCGTACACCCGTGCGATCGCCGACTACATGCTCAAGAACTACGACAGCGTGCTCAAGGTCGACGGCGAAGTCGGAAACAAGAAGGTGTACGACCCCCGCGCCTGGGGCAAGGTCGCCGAGTCCGCCATGGCCGCTCGCGTCGTCGAATCGACCCGCCAGCTCGGCTCGGCAGGACACTCTCGCGGCTGATCCCCGCCCGAACAACGACGGATGCCCCGGCCGATTCGGCCGGGGCATCCGTCATTCCACGGGAAAAGCGGTCAGTTCATCCGGTTGACGTACTCGGCGAAAGCCGGGTCGCCTGCCATGGCGATGGCGATACAGGCGAACACGGCGATGTTCGCGATCACGCCGAAGACGAGCGGAATCCACCAGGCGACCTTGCCGCGGCCGAGCGCACGGAGCGAGAGCCAGAGGGCGAGACCCCAGAGCAGCACCTCGACGACGATGGCGGTCCAGCCCATTGTCGCGGCGAGACCGGTGGAGGTGAACTCGCCGACATCCAGCTGCGCGAACGCGGCGGTGATGGCATCCGGCAGATCGACGAGGGCGGACAACGACAGGAGGATCGTCACGAGTCCGATACCGAGCAGAAGCACCGTGGCGAACCGGTCACCGCTCGGCGCCTTGCGTTCCGGCGTCTGGACGCTGATGTGGCTGGTGGGCGACACCTGCGATTCGACGGGAACCGGCTCGATGTCGTCAAGCGGTACCTTGATGGCCGCGCGCTGTTCGTCTGGCGTAGCGTATTCGCCGAACTGCGGGCGCGGGCGGGGAGAGTCGCTCATGGTCGGTTGCGTCCGCCGAGGGCTCGGGAGTCCTTGGCGCCCTTCAGATTGGTGCGGAGTTCCTTCGGCAGCGAGAACATGAGGTCCTCTTCGGCCGTCTTCACTTCCTGGACGTCGACGTATCCCGCCGACGCAAGGCTGTCGAGCACTTCGGTCACGAGAACCTCGGGCACCGATGCGCCGCTCGTCACACCGATGGTCTCGGCCCCGTCGATCCATTCCTGCTTGATCTCGCTGGCGTAATCGACGCGGTACGCCGTCTTCGCCCCGTATTCGATGGCGACCTCGACGAGCCGGACCGAGTTGGAGGAGTTCGCCGAGCCGACGACGATCACGACGTCGGCATCCTTCGCGACCTTCTTGATCGCGACCTGGCGGTTCTGGGTGGCGTAGCAGATGTCGTCGCTGGGTGGGTCCTGCAGGTTCGGGAACCTGGCGCGCAGGCGGCGGACCGTCTCCATTGTCTCGTCGACGCTCAGCGTCGTCTGGGAGAGCCAGACCACCTTGTCCGGGTCCCTGACCTGAACGGTGTCTGCTTCGTCTGGGCTGCCGACGAGCGTCGTGTGCTCGGGCGCTTCGCCTGCGGTTCCCTCGACCTCTTCATGGCCTTCATGGCCGATCAGCAGAATCTCGAAGTCGTCTCGGGCGAACCGAACGGCCTCGCGGTGGACCTTGGTGACCAGGGGGCAGGTGGCGTCGATGGCCTGCAGGCCACGATCGGATGCCGCGTTCACCACAGCGGGAGAGACCCCGTGCGCGCTGAAGACGATGTGCGACCCCTCGGGGACCTCGTCGACCTCCTCGACGAAGATCGCACCCTGGCTCTCGAGTTCCGAGACCACGTGGATGTTGTGCACGATCTGCTTGCGCACGTAGACGGGGGCGCCGTAGTGCTCGAGCGCCTTCTCCACAGCGATGACGGCACGGTCCACACCGGCGCAGTACCCGCGGGGCGCAGCGAGCAGCACCCGCTTGTGTCCGACCACCGGGGTATCCTTGAGCCTCGAACGCACGCCGGGGATTCTCGGCATGGGCAGGCTGATTGTTGCGTCACTCACGTTCCAATTGTAGGTGGCTCCCGATGTGCACACGCTGGACGACGAAGAAGAGAGCAAACGGATGCCGGACGCCCCCGCCACCGCAGAGAATCCGT
Source organism: Mycetocola sp. Y171 (assembly GCF_056713165.1). Lineage (NCBI taxonomy): Bacteria > Bacillati > Actinomycetota > Actinomycetes > Micrococcales > Microbacteriaceae > Mycetocola > Mycetocola sp. Y171. Next base: position 226,196 of record NZ_JBWYGX010000002.1, on the reverse strand, counting down.
GGCCGGTCGGCCTGCTCGGCGCGAAGATCCGGGACTACATCGACCGGCTCGGCACGGTCTGGGTCGAGGGCGAGATCACTCAGTGGGGAACCTCGGCCGGGAACATCTACGGCAAGCTCAAGGATCTCAACCAGGACGCCACGGTCGGCTTCACCATCTGGTCGTCTGTGAAGGCACGGATCCCCGATGACCTCAAGCACGGCGATCATGTCGTGGCCCTGATCAAGGCCAACTACTGGGTCAAGGGCGGAAGCCTGACCATGCAGGTGCTGCAGATGAAGCACGTCGGGCTCGGCGATCTCCTCGAACGCCTCGAGCGCCTGCGCACCCAGTTGGCCGGTGAGGGCCTGTTCGACGTATCGCGCAAGAAGCGGCTCCCATTCCTGCCGCACTGCATCGGGCTGATCACCGGCAAGGATTCGGACGCCGAGAAGGATGTCATCCGAAACGCACAGTTGCGCTGGCCCGCCGTGAACTTCCGCGTCGTCCATGCCACCGTCCAGGGCGACCGCACAGTGCCCGAGGTGATCTCGGCGATCAAGCGCCTCGACGCCGATCCGGAGGTCGATGTCATCATCGTCGCCAGGGGTGGCGGCGACTTCCAGAACCTGCTCGGTTTCAGTAACGAGCGGCTCGTGCGGGCCGCAGCCGCGGCATCCACCCCCCTGGTCAGCGCTATCGGCCACGAAGCCGACCGGCCGCTCCTCGACGACGTCGCCGACCTCCGTGCCTCGACACCGACCGATGCGGCGAAGCGGGTCGTCCCCGACGTCACCGAGGAACTGGCTCGCGTCCAGCAGGCCCATGCCCGGCTCGGAATGAAACTGGCGTCGTACCTCAACACGGAGACCGCGAAGATCCACCAGATCCGGTCCCGACCCGCCCTGGCCTCAGCGACGTGGATCGTCGACACCAGGGCGCAGGAACTCACGCGATACGTTGCCCGCGGGTCCGAACTGATCGAGCGCATGCTCGACCACGGCTCGCGCGAGATCGCCGACCTCCGCTCTCATCTGCGCGCACTGTCTCCGCAACGCACCCTCGACAGGGGTTACGCGATCGCCCAGCGCGTCGACGGCGGCATCCTGCGTACCCCTGCGGATGCCCCAGCAGGCACCGCCCTCACCCTCACCCTGGCCGCCGGTCGGATCACCGCCCACTCGGACGGAGAACCGGACGAGGCCGAAGCCGTCCGCAGTTAGGATTGGACCATGCCAGAAACCTCCGAGGTGGCCAGCCTCAGCTACGAAGACGCGCGCGATGAACTCGTCCGCGTCGTCTCCGAACTCGAGCAAGGGGCTCCGACACTGGAGCAGTCCCTCGCCCTGTGGGAGCGCGGCGAAGCACTGGCACGCCGCTGCGAGGACTGGCTGATCGGCGCGAAGGCACGGCTCGATGCTGCGCGCGCGGCGACTGGGTCGACTGAGGCGCAGATCACCGAATGAGTCCCCGCCGCCCACCGCGAGTCGTCGCTGAGCTCGGCCGCCCCGAAACTCCCGAGGAGACGGCCGCTCGCAAGGCCGAGAACTCGCGGAACTACCGCAAACGCAAGACGATCAACAACCTCGTCTACTCACTGCTCGTGTGCGTCGCCCTCGTCGTGGTCATCGCGCTGGCGGTGCCCCGCTCAGACACCTCCCTCCTCGAGGACGTCGACTATCACGCCGTCGCCGCCGACGCTCAGAAGTCCTCGGACGCACCACTCGCCGACCCCGAGCTCCCGGGCAGCTGGAGCGCGAACCGCGCCGAAACCGACACCGAGGGCGGGGTGTCGTCCTGGAACATCGGGCTGATCACGCCCTCCGACCAGTTCATCCAGATCACGCAGGGCTTCGACGCCAACGAGACCTGGCTCTCCGACCAGCTCAGGAAGTCCGCGGCCTCTTCGACCCTCACCGTCGACGGCGTCGAGTGGACCGTCTACGACAACCAGGAGCTCGACGACGTCGGCAACGTCGAGTATGCACTGACCACCGAAGCAGGCACGTCGACCTTCATCGTCTTCGGAACCGCGACCGAGGAGGAATTCCTCACCGTGGCATCCGCACTGAGCGATCAGGTCACGGCCAATCTGAACGAGGGAGACCAGTAATGCCCACTCTCAGGCCCAGCAAGGCATGGTCAGTCATGCAGCGCGGCAACGCGAGGTTCGTGTCGGGCGAACCGGAGCATCCGCGCCAGGACGTCGAGCGACGGGAAGCCCTCGCGCTCACCCAGGACCCGGACGTGGTGCTCTTCGGCTGCTCCGACTCCCGGCTGGCCGCCGAAATCATCTTCGACAAGGGACTCGGTGACCTCTTCGTCGTGCGGAACGCCGGCCAGGTCATCTCCGACTCCGTCGTCGGGTCCCTTGAATACGCCGTCGGCGTCCTCCACGTTCCCCTCATCGTCGTCCTCGGACATGACGGATGCGGCGCGGTGCGGGCCGCCATCGACGCGTGCGCGCCGGATGCGACACCGCTGCCCCCGCACATCGACGGCCTGATCCAGCAGATCGTTCCCGCCGTCCACCGGGTCGCGAAAGCCCGCGGCGTCGAACCCCAGAACGCCGACCCGTTCGAGGTCGGTCGCGAGCACCTGCGCGACACGGTCGCCGAACTGCTCGAACGGTCGGAGATGATCAGCGACGCGATCGCCGCAGGCACGCTCGGTATCGTCGGAGCCAACTACAAGCTTCTGGAAGGCACCGCCGTGCCAGACATCATCATCGGAAACATCAGCTCCACCCCCGAGGCGGAGTAACAACGCAGCACAACGACGCAGAGCAGCGTCGCAGAACACACATCAAGGAGATCACATCGTGTCTGACACCACCGAGTACCGCATCGAGCACGACACCATGGGCGAGGTCCGGGTGCCGGCGAACGCGCTGTACAGCGCACAGACGCAGCGCGCCGTCGAGAACTTCCCGATCTCGGGCGCCGGACTCGAATCGACCCAGATCGCCGCGCTTGCCAGGATCAAGAAGGCCGCCGCGGCCGCCAACGCCCGCCTCGGTGTGCTCGACCCCGCCATCGCCGAGGCAATCGGTGGCGCCGCTGACGACGTCATCTCCGGCCGCTACGACGACCAGTTCCCGATCGATGTGTACCAGACCGGTTCAGGGACCTCGTCGAACATGAACATGAACGAGGTGCTCGCGAACCTCGCCGGAACCCGTCTGGGCTCTCCCGTTCACCCCAACGACCACGTGAACTGCTCGCAGTCGTCGAACGACGTATTCCCCACGTCGGTGCACATCGCGGTCACCAGCGCCCTCATCGACGACCTCATCCCCGCTCTCGACCACCTCGCCGTCGCGCTCGAGGCGAAGGCCGAGCTGTGGAAGGATGCCGTCAAGGCGGGCAGGACGCACCTCATGGATGCGACGCCGGTCACCCTGGGCCAGGAATTCGGCGGCTACGCCCGCCAGGTCCGGCTCGGCATCGAGCGGGTCCGCTCCGCACTCCCCCGCGTCGCCGAGGTCCCGCTCGGCGGAACCGCCGTCGGCACCGGCATCAATACGCCGGCAGGGTTCCCGCAGCTGGTCATCCAGCTGCTCGTCGAGGACACCGAACTCCCGATCACCGAGGCGGCAGACCACTTCGAGGCGCAGGCCAACCGCGACGGACTCGTCGAGGCATCCGGTGCCCTCCGCACCATCGCCGTGAGCCTCACCAAGATCTGCAATGACCTGCGCTGGATGGGTTCAGGCCCGAACACCGGGCTCGGCGAACTGCACATCCCCGACCTTCAGCCCGGCTCGTCGATCATGCCGGGCAAGGTCAACCCGGTGATTCCCGAGGCCGTGCTCATGGTCGCCGCTCGTGTCATCGGCAACGACGCGACGATCGCCTGGAGCGGGGCATCCGGCTCGTTCGAGCTGAACGTGCAGATCCCCGTCATGGGAACCGCCCTGCTCGAGTCGATCCGCCTGCTCTCGAACGCGTCTCGCGTTCTCGCCGACAAGACCGTCGACGGGCTCGAAGCGAACGTCGAACGGGCTGAGGCTCTGGCCGGGATGTCCCCGTCGATCGTCACCCCGCTCAACAAGATCATCGGCTACGAGAAGGCCGCGAAGATCGCCAAGCACGCCGTCGCGCAGGGCATCACGGTCCGTGAGGCCGTCGTCGACCTCGGCTTCGTCGAACGCGGCGACATCACCGAGGAGCAGCTGGACAGCGCCCTCGACCTGCTGTCGATGACCCACCCCGGTTAAACCCGTCACGAGTTGCCCGGTTCGGCAGGTTCTGTCCAGGCAGAACCCGCCAGATCGGGCAACTCGCGTCAACGGCGGTTACCAGCGGTCGTGGACCGCGCACTTGATGTCGGCGTCATAGATGGTGCGCACGGCGTCGAGGTACGCGGCGGGAAGCGGGCCTGCCGTGCCGGCCTCGGCGTTGGCCTCGGCCTGGGCGATCGACCGTGCTCCGGGGATCACCGAGGTGACGCCGTCCTGCTGGCTTACCCATGCCAGAGCGGCCTGAGCGGGCGTGAGCCCTGCCGGGGCGAACGAGGCCAGTTCGGCCGCGGCACGGACACCGGTCGAGAAGTCGACCCCGGCGAAGGTCTCGCCGACGTCGAAGTGGCTGCCATCTCGGTTGTAGTTGCGGTGGTCGTCGGCGGCGAACTCCGTCGTCGGCGTGTAGCGACCGCTGAGCAGGCCTGACGCGAGCGGGACACGGGCGATGATGCCGACGCCGGCCTCCTTGGCGGCCGGGAGCACCTTGTCGAGGGGCTTGAGCCGGAACGCGTTGAGGATGATCTGAACGCTCGCCGTGCCAGGACGCGCGATCGCGGCGAGGGCCTCGTCGCAGGTTTCGACGCTCACCCCGTAGTTCGCGATGGCGCCTTCGGCGACGAGGGTGTCGAGGGCGTCGTAGACGGCGTCTGAGGAGAACACCGGAGTGGGCGGGCAGTGCAACTGCACGAGGTCGAGTCGGTCGACGCCGAGGTTGAGGCGTGACCGGTCTGTCCACTCTCGGAAGTTGGCGAGCGTGTAGTTGGCTGGGTCCTGTTCGGCGCGACGGCCCATCTTCGTGGCCACGAACACGTTGGTTCCGGGATTCGCCGCGAGGAACCGGCCGATGACCTGCTCGCTGCGGCCGTCGCCGTAGACATCGGCGGTGTCGAAGAAGGTGACGCCGGAATCGACGGCGGCGTCGAGCACGGCGAGTGCGTCAGCCTCTGACACGTCGCCCCAGTCGGAGCCGAGCTGCCAGGTGCCGAGGCCGATGATCGAGACGGGGTGGCCGGTGCGGCCGAGGGTGCGCTGTTCCATGCCCACAGCCTACGGGGTGGACCCCGTCATCGGAGCGAGTGCGAGAGTCACCCAGAAGCCCGCAAGAAGGAAAGGCCCGAACGGGATGCGGGTGTGTCGACCACCCACGCGGCGAGCCAGGACGACGACCCCCGCGACGCCTCCTGCGACGAATGCCAGCACGATCCCGAGCACGGCGGGGACCACTCCGAACGAACCGAGGCAGAGCCCGAGCACACCGGCGAGCTTCACGTCGCCCATGCCCATTCCCCCGCCCAGGTTCAGGAGCAGGAAAAACCCGAACCAGGCCGCGCCCGCGGCGAGCGCGACGGTCGGCGGCGACCCGGTCAGGATGCCGTGCAGCGCGATCCCGGCGATGGCCGCCGGATAACAGGGCAGGACGAGCCGGTTCGGCAGCCTGCTCGACTCGACGTCGATACGGACAAGGTCGAGGGTGACGGCGGCGACGGCCAGCGGACCAAGAAGGAGCGGACCTGGCCCGATCGCGAGCGCGGCGACGGCCGCGAGCATCAGTGCGGCAGCAGTGCGACGCACGAGCAGGAACCGGTGCCGACGGGCATCTGTCTCGATTCCAGGTGCAGTCTGCAGAGCCATGGCGACACGCTAGCCGGGCTGTGGCGCCCCGAGGGGGTTATCCACAGCCCGGCATTGCTGTCAGGCGAGTTCGTTACCCTCCAGGAGCTCGGTCACCAGGGCGGCGATGTTGCTCCGCTCCGACCGGGTCAGCGTGATGTGCGCGAACAGATCGTGACCCTTGAGGGTTTCGATGACGGAGGCGACGCCGTCGTGACGGCCGACCCGGAGATTGTCCCGCTGTGCGACGTCGTGGGTGAGGATCACCCTCGAGTTCTGGCCGATCCGCGACAGGACGGTCAGGAGCACGTTGCGTTCGAGGGACTGGGCCTCATCGACGATGACATACGCGTCGTGGAGGGAACGGCCACGGATGTGGGTCAGCGGCAGCACCTCGAGGATGCCGCGCTCCACCACCTCTTCCAGGACGTTCTGGGAGACGACCGAGCCGAGGGTGTCGAAGACGGCCTGGCCCCACGGGTTCATCTTGTCGCCCTGGTCACCCGGCAGGTAGCCGAGTTCCTGGCCACCGACCGCGTACAGCGGACGGAACACCATGATCTTGCGGTGCTGCTGGCGTTCCAGAACGGCTTCGAGTCCAGCACAGAGGGCGAGCGCGGACTTCCCCGTCCCTGCTCGGCCTCCCAGGGAGACGATGCCGACCTCCGGGTCGAGGAGCAGGTCGATCGCGAGGCGCTGCTCGGCGCTGCGACCATGGAGGCCGAACACGTCACGGTCGCCGCGAACCAGCTTGAACTCCCGCTTGCCGGTGACCCGCCCGAGCGCCGAACCACGGTCGGAGTGGATGACCAGACCGGTGTTGACCGGCAGGTTCTCCACCGACTTCGACAGCCCGATCTCGGTCTCGTAGAGGTCGCTCATCTCGTTCGCCGAGACGGTGATGTCGGCCATCCCGGTCCAGCCCGAATCGACCGCCTGCTCGGCGAGATATTCTTCGGCGGCGAGACCGATCGACGCGGCCTTCACCCGGAGAGGCAGGTCCTTCGAGACCACGGTCACCGCGAGTCCGTCGTTGGCCAGGTTCATGGCCACGGCGAGGATGCGGGAGTCGTTGTCGCCGAGCTGCAACCCACTGGGGAGAACGGCCATGCTGGAGTGGTTCAGTTCGACGCGGAGCGTTCCGCCTTCGCCGACGGGAATCGGGAAGTCGAGCCGCTCGTGTTCGATCCGGAGTTCATCGAGAATCCGCAGGGCCTGGCGGGCGAAGTACCCGATCTCGGGATCGTGACGCTTTCCCTCGAGCTCTGAGATCACCACCACCGGGATCACGACGGCGTGTTCCGCGAACCGGAACAGCGCCTTCGGGTCAGACAACAAAACCGAGGTATCCAGGACATAGGTACGCTCGGTCTGCTTCTGGTGTGACGGCTGTGAGGTTGTGTTCTGTGCTTGCCCTTCTGTTCTCTGCTGTGCTGTGTGGGTGCGTGTCGCGGTCATAGCCACTCCCAGCCGAACCTTTCGGTTCGGTTCTCCAGCGAGTGCGGCCACGTACGTTTCGAGTCGAACTTATATGGCCGTCTCGACCAGGCGCCGTGCCTGATAACTGAGACGTTACGACTCCTCTGCCGCGGTGCCACACCCGACACGCTGACTGGACATTGCGCGCAGGTAAACTTTTCCCGAACGCCGGGTCAGTACGCGATCGCCGTGGAGAACGAGACGAAGGAGTCGCGGAGCATCCCGAGCGTTTCGCTCGTCGTCCCGGCGTGGATGCTGAGCCGGATGCGGTTCTGCCGAATCGTCGCCGTGACGCCGTGGTTGTGCAGCGAAGCGACGAGGAGGGTGACCTGGTCTTCGGGCGGGTCGAGGATGACGATACCGGCCCGCTCGTGTTCAGCCCTCGCCGATGCGACCGAGATCACGAACTCGTCGGCGAGCTCGAGGACTTCGCTGACCCGCTCGCTCACCGCCGAGTGGATCACACCGACACCGACACCGGCGATCTCCTCCAGTGCGGCGGACAGCCGGGCTTCGGCTGAATAGTCCGGGTTCGCCACGCTGTAGGCGCGCGCCGTCTTCGACGGGGGTGGAACGGCGTCCCAGGGTTCGTACTCGTCTGTTCCGGTGTAGCCGCTCACGACGGGGACGAGGTGGTCGAGTGCCCGGTCGCTCAACGCGAGGAATCCGGTCCCCCACCCGGCGCGCACCCATTTCTGGCCACCGGATGCGACGACATCCGCGAGTTCGAACGGTGCGTCGACGACGCCGAAGCCCTGGATGGCGTCGACGATGAGCAGGCGCTCCCCGATGACCTGCCTGATGCCCTCGAGGTCGGCGAGGTAGCCGGTCCTCGTGTCGACGAGGCTGACGGCGACGGCCGTGATGGCCGGCGTGAGCTGCTCCTTGATGGTGTGTGGTGTGACCCGCCCGTGGTCGGTCTCGAGCCAGGTGGGCTGAAGGACCTGCATCGACTCAGCGGCCCTGGTCGCAGCCACGGTCAGGCTCGGGAAGTCCCCTGCAGACAGCAGCAGCCCCCCGGTCATGCCGAACATGGTGTGCATGAGGCCCATGCTCGTGTTCGGCTGGCTGACGATGTTCTCCGGTGCGAAGCCGGTCAGCGCAGAGACGGCCGTGCGCATCCGTTCGTCCTGGCTTCGGAGCGCGTCGGCGGCGCCGAAGCGTGCCCGCCCCAGCAGGTCGACCTGCCCACGGACCTCGTCCTGTACGACGGCGGCGAGCGGACCCACCCTCCCATAGTCGAGATAGCCGGATTCCTCACCGAATCCGTCGATGAACTCGTCGATTCCGGTCATCATTCCCCCTCAGCCGCCGTAACGACGTTGCCGTCTCGAGTAGTCGCGCAGCGCCCGGAGGAAGTCCACCTCGCGCAGGTCAGGGCCAAGCGCCTCAACGAAGTAGAACTCGCTGTGGGCGCTCTGCCAGAGCATGAAATCGCTGAGCCGTTGCTCTCCGGAGGTGCGGATCACGAGGTCGGGGTCCGGCTGGCCGCTCGTGTACAGGTGCTCGCCGATGAGGTCGGGGGTGAGGAGTTCGGCGAGGGACTCGAGGTTGCCGCCGGTGAGGTGGTGCTTCTCGACGATGTCGCGCATGGCGTGCACGATCTCGGTGCGCCCGCCATACCCGACGGCCAGGTTGATGTGGAGGCCCTTCTTCTGGGCGGTCCGCGATTCAGCGGCGTCCAGTGCGCCGATGAGGGGCTCGGGCAGTCCGACCGTCGACCCGACCCGCTTCACCCGCCAGTCGCGGTAGTGCGACAGCTCTTCGGCGAGGTCGGCGATGATCTCGATCAGATCGTGCAGTTCGTCGGACGACCGGGAGCTGAGGTTGTCGCTCGACAGGAGATAGAGGGTGACGACCTTGACGCCAAGATCGTCGCACCACTCGAGGAACTCACGCATCTTCGCAGCGCCGGCGCGATGGCCGTGCGCTGCGGTCTCGTAGCCGAGCTGCTTCGCCCACCGGCGGTTGCCGTCGATGATCATCGCCACGTGGTGCGGGAGCGACTCGGATGTCAGACCGCGGCGCAGGCGCTTCTGGTACAGGTTGTAGAGAAACCCGGGTCCCGGCTTCGACTGGCTCTTTGTCACACCGTTACGTTAGTCCAATCCGTCGGATTCCTGCGGTCCTGCCGCGTATCCTGTGATCTATGCCCCGAACTCCCCCTGCAGCTGAACGTCCCCGGCGCGGAGCCGGGAATCCGCCGGTCGGGTCGGACGAGGCCGTGGATGCAGCGGTCGCCCGCGACGACGCCGAGGGCCCGTCGCTCCCCAACATCCCGCTCCTCGACGATGAGATCGCCACCCCTGAGGACGTGAAGCCGACCTGGCGCGGCTGGATCCACGCCGGCACGTTCCCGCTCGCCATCGTGGGCGGAATCGTGCTCGTGACCATTGCCCACGGCCCACCGGCGAAGTGGAGCACTGCGGTGTTCGCGCTGAGCTCGATGCTGCTGTTCGGCATCTCGGCGCTCTACCACCGCTTCAACTGGGCTCCACGGACGAAGATCCTCCTCAAGAGGATGGATCACGCCAACATCTTCCTGCTCATCGCGGGCAGCTACACGCCGATCGCGGTGCTCGCCCTGCCGCCCGAGAAAGGGACGCTCCTCCTCGCACTGGTCTGGGGCGGAACCATCCTCGGCATCGCGTTCAGGGTGTTCTGGCTGCATGCGCCTCGCTGGCTGTACGTGCTGCTGTACATCGCTCTGGGCTGGGCGGCCGTGATGTACCTGTTCGACATCTTCCGGGTCAACCCGGCCACGATGACGCTGATCATCGTCGGAGGACTGCTGTACACGGGCGGCGCCGTCGTCTACGCGATGAAACGGCCGAACCCGTTCCCCGGGCATTTCGGATTCCACGAGATCTTCCACGTCTGCACGGTGCTGGCGTTCCTCTGCCACTGGACCGGCATCCTGCTCCTGGCGATCGATCCGGCCTACAACGTCGGCTGATCCCGCTCAGTCTCGGCGGGTGAGAACGAACACCGGGATCTCGCGCTTCGTCTTCGTCTGGTAGCCGGCATACGGCGGGAAGGCCGCCACCGCGCGCTCCCACCAGAGCGCCTTCTCGTCCCCGGTCACTTCCCTGGCCGTGTAGTCGTGCTTCTCGGTCTCGTCCTGCAGTTCCACGTGCGGGTGTGCCCGAACGTTGTAAAACCAGACCGGATGCTTCGGTGCGCCGCCGAGGGACGCCACGACCGCGTACTCTCCGTCGTGTTCGACGCGCATGAGGGCTGTCTTGCGGATCTTGCCGGTCTTCGCCCCCAGGGTGGTGAGGACGATCACCGGACGGCCCTGGAGGGTCGTCCCCTCCGTACCGCCCGAACTCTCGTACAACTCGACCTGCTTCAGGGCCCAGTTGGACTTCCCCGGTGCGTACTCGCCTTCCAGCGGCATGATCCCCTCCACGTGTCGGAGGCGTTCGCATCCGACCCGATCAGTGTAGTGTCGCCGCTTCCCGGTCCCTACCATGGGAGCGTGGGCGAACCATCCGCAGCCAGGAGGACCGAGGTCCTCGTCGTGGGAGCCGGCCCGACCGGCCTCCTGCTGGCGGTCGCGCTCACGAAGCTCGGTGTCGATGTCATGCTCACCGACGGCAAGGACGGACCCTCCCGCGAATCACGCGCGCTTGCGGTGCAGGCTCGCACCATGGAGATCCTGGAACAACTGGGGCTCGCCGATGACTTCCTCGACGAACGGATGCTGGCGACACGCGTGAGTCCCGGATTCGAACGCACATCGTTCGGCGTCGTCCCGATCGGTAGCATCGGCGCGGGGGTGTCACCGTTCCCCGGGCTGAACATCCTCGAGCAGTCACGCACGGAGCGGATCCTCGTCGACGAGCTCACCGGACTCGGTGGGGCGGTGTTGTGGAAGCACGCACTCTCCGGCCTCGTCTCCCCCGGCTCGAGCGGAACGGGCGTGGATGCCGTCATCGACGGACCTGACGGCCCCGTGACCATTTCCGCCGAGTACTGCGTCGGTGCCGACGGGGCCTCGTCGGCCGTGCGCAAACTCCGTGGCATCCCGTTCGAGGGCATCACAAACGAGCACACGTTCTACGTCGCCGACGCCCACGGCGTCACCGGTCTCGAACCCGGTGCGGTCTGTGTCCGATTCGGCACGGACGACTTCCTCGTGACATTCCCGATGGCTCCAGGAGGTCACGACCGTCTGCTCGGCACGATCCGGTTGTCGCGTTCGGGCGAGGCCGTCACCGAGGACGCCGCCAGGGCCAAACTCTCGAAAGTGTTCGGGGTCGACTACGACACCACGAGCTGGTTCTCCACCTATCGGATCTCACACCGGGTGGCTGCTCGGTTCCGCGACGGCCCCGTGTTCCTGGCCGGGGACGCCGGGCATGTGCACTCGCCGGTCGGCGCGCAGGGCATGAACACCGGTCTCCAGGACGCACACAATCTCGCCCTGGCCCTCGCCGGCGTGCTTCGGCGAGGCGTGGATCCGTCTGCGCTCGACCGGTATGAAGCCGAGCGCCGGCCGGTGGCGCTGCGGCTGGTGTCGACGACCGACCGGGTGTTCGCTCTCGTGACCGGCACCTCGCGGCTGTCCCGGTTCATCCGTCGCCGTGCCAGCCGCGTGGTCGTACCGCTCGTCGTCCAGGTCGTTCCGGGGGTGCCAGGCGCGAGCAGGTTGTTCGAGTATCTGTCGCAGACCAGGATCCACTACTGGATGAGCGAGGATTCCAGGAAGACGGGCAAACGGGGACGCGTGGTCGGCCGGCGGTTGCCGTGGACCGGCTCGAACTATGACGTCCTTCGCAGCCTCGACTGGCAGGTGCACGCGTATGGCCCGGTCGAGCGCCGCGACGTGGTCCGGGTGAGATCAGGGACCGGACTCCCGCTCCACCTCTTCGCGACGACAGGAGGCAGCCGCCTAGTGAGCGGCCGGTTCTACCTCGTCCGCCCCGACGGATTCGTGGCCGCGGAGTCGGCGGGCCCGCCCGCGCCGGCGGTGTTCGGCCGCGCGCTCGAGGACGCCGGCGTGCGGCGCGCTCGCCCGTGGCGGGTCGATACGCTGGTTCGATGAGTTCTGTCAGGATCACGTCACCCACCGAAGACGACTGGGAGCGCGTGCGCGCCCTCCGAATCGAAATGCTCAGGGACACTCCGATCGCCTTCATGGAGACCGTCGAGGCGGCCGAAGCAAACACCGAGGACGTCTGGCGGATGCGCGCGAACCGCGGCTCCACTCCTGACAGCGTCCAGCTCGTGGCCGTGGACGAGGCCGGATCCTGGGTGGGGACGATGAGCGGTTTCGTCGATCACGTCGAGACGAGCGGTCCGCTGCTCGTCGGTGTCTACGTCTCGCCCGGTTTCCGCGGCAGCGAGGCCGGCGTGACCGATGCACTCCTCGACGCCGTCGAGGAGTGGGCGCGGGGCCTCAGCGACGTACTGACCCTGCACGTACACGAAGACAACGACCGGGCGATCGCCTACTACCGCAGGCGCGGTTACGAGGCGACCGGCCACACCGTTCCGTACAACCTGGACCCGTCGAAGAACGAGATCGAGATGCGGCGCAGCCTCTGACCGCTACGGTCGCTCGTCGCCTGGCCGTGGCGCGTCGCCGGCTGGGCCGTCATCCGTCGCGGCAGTGCCGTCACGTTCGTCCAGCTCGGCCTGGAGACGCTCGCTGATCTCCGCCTTGTAGTTGACCCGCCTGATACGTCGCAGCATGTCGAAGATGAGCAGGAATACGGCTGCCGCGATGGCCGCCACGATGAAGAAACCGGCCGGCCCCGGGGTGACATCGTTGGCGTCGATGTTCAGCGACGGCGTCGGAGTCGGGGTCGCCGCCAGCCGCCATATGGCATCCGTCACGGTGTTCCAGCTGGCGGTCATTCAGTGTCCTCAATCCCGGCGAACAGGTCGCTCTCGTTTGCGACGGGCGGCACAAGGGAGCGCACCCGTTCGAAGTCTTCGTACGGCCACGCCGCACGTTGCAGGTCGTTCGACCAGAAGAAGAAGCTGGAGTCTGCAGCGACCTGGCTGGCGTGCGACCTGAGCGCGGCATCCCGCACCTCGAAGAACTCGCCGACCGGCACGTGCGTCGTCGCACGGGCAGGACGATCCTTCATCCAGGACACCATCTCGCTGAGCTGCTCGATGAGCGGCGAATCCGGCTCCTGCCGCAGGAGTTCGTCGAAGTTCGCCTGGACCCGTTCCGCATTGAAGATGTGGTCGTAGTACAGCTTGGAGACCTGCCAGGCCGGTCCGGCTTCCGGATAGGCCGATGCATCGGATGCCGCATCGAACGCAGCGACGGACACCTCGTGGCAACGGATGTGGTCGGGGTGCGGGTACCCACCGTTCTCGTCGTAGGTGATCATCACCTGCGGCTTGAACTCGCGGACGATTCGCACGAGCGGCTCGGCGGACACGCTGAGCGGGATGGCAGCGAACGAATTCGGCGGCAGGCTTCCGTCCTCCTGGCGCATTCCGGAGTCGACGTACCCGAGCCAGCGGTGCCTGACGTCCATGATCCGCGCCGCTTCGCCCATCTCCCGGCGTCGGAGTCCTGCAAGGTCCCGCTCCCCCATCGCCCGCTCGGCGAGATCGTCATTGAGGATGTCGCCCCGCTCGCCGCCGGTGCAGCTGACGACGAGGACTTCGACGCCCCGCGAACGGTAGTAAGCGGAGGTCGCTGCGCCCTTGCTCGACTCGTCGTCGGGATGCGCGTGGACCGAGAGCAAGCGGAGTGTCACGATGGCCTGGTCTTCCGGTGAGAGTGTGGAGGCGTCGAAGCGATTAGCCTTGTCTCTACAGACTAACGTTTGCACGGATGAGGGTTGATGGTTTCGAACACTGAGCGGGACGCCTCCGTCATCGATGACCGCTACGGACGCACCCCGCGCCGGCGGACCCGCGAACGCCGCATCGCCTGGACTGTCGGTGGCGCGTTCGCCCTCGTCTTCGTGGCCTGGGTGGTGTGGGCAGGGCTCGACGCAGCCGGTCCGGGAATCGACGTGAGGGATACCGCGCACGTGGTCGTCGATGAACGGACAGTCAACGTGACATTCGAGCTGTCCGTCGGTGAGGGAACGACGACCCATTGCGCCGTCCAGGCGCTCAATGACACGTTCGCCGTCGTCGGCTGGAAGGTCATCGAAGTCCCCGCTTCAGAGCAGCGAACCCGGACATTCACCGAGTCGGTCACCACCATCGAAAAAGCTTCGACGGGTTTGATTTATCGCTGTTGGCTGGCATAAGCTCATCTGATACCCGGAAGCCGGGTCCAGTTGATACGCCCTGACGCAACCGTCAGGGCGTCCGTTTATGTAAGGAGTTCGCCATGGCTGCAGAGACTCAGGTCACCTTCCTCACGCAGGATGCTTATGACCGACTCGCCGGCGAGCTTGAGACGCTGTCCACCGTCGGGCGCGAAGAGATCGCCAAGAAGATCGAATCCGCTCGCGAAGAGGGCGATCTCAAGGAGAACGGCGGCTACCACGCCGCCAAGGACGAACAGGGCAAGCAGGAAGCGCGCATCCGCACCCTCACACAGCTTCTCCGCGACGCGACGGTCGGTGAAGCCCCCGAGAGCCACGGCGTCGTCGAGTCCGGTACCGTCATCACCGCCACCGTCGCCGGGGGCAAGGAAGTCTTCCTCCTCGGCAACCGTGAGATCGCCGCCAACTCCGACCTCGATGTCTACAGCGAGCAGAGCCCCCTCGGCTCCGCCATCCTCGGGCTCAAGGTCGGCGAGAGCACGACGTATACCGCTCCGAACGGCAAAGAGATCACAGTGAAGATCACGAAGGTCGACACCTACGCGGGACAGTAGCCCCGACGACACACGAACGGGCCGGCGAGATTCTTCTCACCGGCCCGTTTCTCGTATCGCGCCTCGGTCAGTCCTCGACGATCTGAGGTGAGTAACCGGCATCCTGCAACGTCCGGACGACGAGGTCTCGGTGTTCAGGTCCCCTGGTCTCCACACTGAGCTCGAGCTCCACTTCGCCGATCTTCAGTCCGTGCCCGTGCCTGGTGTGCAGCACCTCGATCACGTTGGCGTTGGCCTGTGCGACGAGTTCCGCGGTCCGTGCCAGCTGCCCCGGACGGTCGGGCAGCGGAATGCGCAGGGTGAGGTACCGGTCGGATGCCGCGAGACCGTGGCTGATCACCCTCTGCATGAGCAGCGGGTCGATGTTTCCGCCGGAGAGGATGACGACGGTCGGTCCGGTCGGGGCAACGCTGCCGGCGAGGATGGCTGCGACGCCGACGGCTCCGGCCGGCTCGACAACGAGCTTCGCCCGTTCGAGCAGCACGAGAAGAGCTTTGGCGATGTCGTCCTCGCTCACCGTGATGACCTCGTCGACGACGTCGCGGATGATGTCGAAGTTCAGCAGCCCGGGCTTGCCGACGGCGATCCCGTCGGCGATGGTGGCCTGCACGATCACCTCTTGCGGGGTTCCTGCGGCCAGCGATGGCGGGTAGGCGGCCGCGTTGGCCGCCTGGACGCCGACGACGCGGACCGTGCGGCCGGCCGCCGCAGCGCGCTGCTTGAGCGCTGAGGCGACGCCGGCGATGAGCCCTCCTCCACCGATCGGGATGATGACGGTTTCGACCTCGGGGACGGAGTCCCAGATCTCGAGACCGAGGGTGCCCTGCCCGACGATCACGTCGGGGTGGTCGAACGGCGGAATGAAGATCGCCCCGGTCTCCTCGGCGTACGCGGCCGCGGCGAGCAGGGGCTCTGCGACTGTGTGTCCCTTGAGGATCACCTGGGCGCCGTACTGCTTCGTGGCCTGCAGCTTCGGCAGCGGAACACCGATCGGCATGAAGATCGTCGACGCGATGCCGAGTTCCCTCGCCGCGAATGCCACGCCCTGGGCATGATTTCCGGCCGAAGCCGCCACGACGCCGTGCGCCCGCTCCTCGTCTGTCAGCTGCGCCATCCTGTTGTAGGCACCGCGGATCTTGTACGACCCCGTCCGCTGGAGGTTCTCGCATTTGAGGAAGACCGGTGCGCCCAGAAGCTCGGCGAGGTACCGCGAGCTCTCCATCGGTGTCTCCTCCGCGACCCGGGCGACGACCGTGCGTGCCTTCTCGAACTGGTCGAGCGTGGGTCCTGCGAGGGGGGTGTCAGTCATTCGGGATTCCTTGCTGTGGTGACGCTGCTGCCTGCGGGTGCGCCGCGGGCTTCTTGCGGACGTGCCGCTCGGTCGGGACGGTCTGCCAGATCACATCGCCGAGGATGAGGGGGGAGCCTGGTGCCCGGGTTCTCCACGCGCCGGACGAGATGTACTTCGCCATCACGTTGATCACGGCGGCCACCGGAACGGCGAACAGCGCGCCGGGGATCCCGGCGAGCAACGTGCCTCCTGCGACGACGAGGACGACAGCAAGCGGGTGGACCTTCACCGCCGCACCCATCAGGAGCGGCTGGAGCACGTGGCCTTCGAGCTGCTGCACCAGGAGAACCACGCCGACCATGAGCAGGGCGATGACCCAGCCGTTGTAGACGAGGGCGATGAAGACGGCCACCGTACCGGTGACGACAGCACCGACGATCGGAACGAACGAACCCAGGAAGACGAGCACGGCGATCGGGATCGCGAGGGGCACCCCGAGGAGGAACGCGCCGAGACCGATGCCCACGGCGTCGATTGACGCAACGAGGATCTGCGTCCGCGCGTAGTTGGTGAGCGTGGACCACCCGGCCTTGCCCGCGCCGTCGATCGCCGGTTGGGCCTTCTTCGGCATCAGCCGGACGATCCATCCCCAGATGCCCTTGCCGTCGATGAGGACGAAGATCAGGCAGAACAGCGCGAGGAAGACACCGGTGGCGACGTGCCCGATGGTGGAGCCCAACGACAGCGCACCGCTCAACAGCGCCTGGCCGTCGTTCTGGACCGCGCTGAGGGCATCCGCGATGAAATCGTTGATCTGCGAGTCGGTGAGATGCAGCGGCGACTGCAGGAGGAACGTCTTCAGGTCCTCGAACGACGCGACCGTCCGCTCGCGGACGACGTCGAAGTCACGCGTGATCTGCCAGATCGCCAGCCAGAGCAGTCCGCCGACGATAGCGAGGGTGCCGAGGATGGCCGTGGCGATCGCCAGTCCCCTCGGCCAGCGATGGCGGGTCAGGAAACCGACCAGCGGCGTGAGGAGCGCGGAGACCAGCACACCGATGAGCAACGGGATGATGATGAGTCGCAACTGGACGATGAGGACCACCAGGACGGCGAGCGCACCGGCGATGACGAGCAATCGCCACGACCAGGCGCCGGCGATCCGCATGCCGCGGGGGACGTCGTGCTCGATCCCGCTCGATGGCACGGGGTCGTGGGCTACGGCTTCGGTTTCTGAGGGCCGAAACACGCGGGCCCACCAGCTTTTCTCAGTCGATTTGGCCACCGGATCAGTCTATGCCGCCACTGTCGGCGGCACGCGCTAACGTCGGGAGCTATGACCGACACTGTTTCCCCGGCGCTGGCCAGACGGATCGCCCTCTCCGCGCAGGGTTTCGGGCGGCCCCTTCCCGCCGACGCCGGCACTCGTCAGCTGAACGCCCTCGTCGACCGGCTCGGAGTGCTGCAGATCGACTCGGTGAACGTGTTCGAACGCAGCCACTACCTTCCTGTGTTCGCCCGGCTCGGTGCCTACGACAAAGCAGCGCTCGACGCCCTCACCTTCGCACCGAAGGGCCGGTACATCGAGTACTGGGGTCATGAGGCGACGATCATGCCGCGCGACAGCTGGCCGTTGTTCCGGTGGCGGATGCAGGGCTACCGCGATCGCAGCTCCGCCGACCCCGAGAGCTGGTCGAACGCGAACACCGAATTCCTGCGCTGGCTCCACTCGGAACTCGCCGAGAAAGGGCCGTTGCCCGCGAGCCAGATCGAGCACGACGCGAACAAGCGGGTCGGTCCATGGTGGGGCTGGTCGGACGTGAAGATCGGCCTGGAGACCCTGTTCCGCTGGGGCGAGATCGTCTCAGCGGGCCGTGTCGGGTTCGAACGCCGCTACGCGCTCCCCGAGCAGGTTCTGCCTGGCGAGGTGCTGGACCGGACCATCCCGAAGGCTGATGCGATCCGGGAACTCGTCAGGCGGTCGGCCGTCGCGCACGGCATCGGAACCCTCGACGACCTGGCGGACTACTACCGCCTTCCCTCCGCAGACGCCAGGCTGGCCGTCGCCGACCTCGAGGACGCGGGCGAGCTCCTGCCCGTGACCGTACCGGGCTGGCTCCGGGGAAACCGGCCGAGGGAGGCCTGGCTCCACCGGGACGCACGTCGGCCTCGCAGCATCGAGGCATCCGCTCTCCTGTCGCCCTTCGACCCGGTCGTCTGGGCGCGCAACAGGGCACACCGGCTGTTCGACTTCCACTACCGGATCGAGATCTACACGCCGAAACACAAGCGCGTCCACGGCTACTACGTGCTTCCCGTGCTGCTCGATGACCGCCTCGTCGCACGCCTCGATCTCAAGAACGACCGCGCCGCAGGCACGCTCCGCGTGCAGTCCGCCTGGCTCGAACCCGGTGCCCCGTCGGATACCCCAGAACGGGTCGCGCAGCTCGTCCGCCGGGCAGCCGCCTGGCAGCGAAACGATTCCGTCACCGTGACCGACCGTGGCACGCTGGCGCGGGCGCTGGCCGGGGCGCTCGGCGTGCCTCTCGGCGTCCCGGCCGATGACGATGGGGAGAAGTCCCCATAGATCAGGGCATTTTGCGCTCAGTGAGTCCCCTTCTTGGATGCTAGGTTTGCAGCGATCACGTACGACGAGGGGAACGCACACATGGCCGAGGACGACAAGACACCGGCAACACCCGGGGGCAATGGGAATGGCCAGGACGGTGAGCCGATAAACGCGCCACAGCCCGGCACTCCCGGCACCGGTCAGGAGCCGTACAGCCAGGGTCCGAGCGACCCCCAGGCTCCATACGCTCCGGGGCAGGACAACCAGCACAACCCGTACACCCAGGGTCAGGCAGCCCCCCAGAACCCGGCCTCGCCGCAGAACCCGTACGGGCAGGCCCCGGCCGCTCCGCAGAACCCGTACACGCAAGGCCAGCCCGCATACGGCCAGGACCCGAGCGCTCCCCAGGCTCCGTACGGTGAGAACCCCTACGGTCAGACCCCCGCGCAGAACCCGTACACGCAGGGACAGCCACCCGTCGACGGTTACAGCCAGGGGGCACAGGCTGCAGCTGCGTACACGCAGGGCGCATACAGCCAGGGCGCTCAGCAGGCAGGTAACCAGGGTGGCTACCCGCAGGCCGGCTATGCTCCCGGCGCGTACCCTCAGGGTCCTGCCGGCGCACCGACCCCGGCGGGCTACCCGCAGCCGGCGGGCGGACAGCGGCCCCCGATGGACCCGAAAAAGAAGAAGAAGATCATCCTCTTCTCGTCGCTCGCCGCCGCACTGGTCCTCCTGCTCATCATCGGTTCGGTCGTCATCAACGTCATCAACTCGACCCAGTACGGCCCCGAAGCTACTGTGCGCAGCTACCTGACGGCGATCAGCCAGGGTAAGGCGTCGCAGGCCAACAAGCTCGTCGACCCCGGAGTGACGAAGGACGCCGCGTCGCTCCTCTCCGATGACGTGCTCGGCGAAGCCAAGGCGCTCATGAAGAACGCCAAGGTCACCAAGGTGTCCTCGCGCGGCGACTCCGCGTACGCCGAGGTCAGCTACAGCGTCGACGGCACCGCCTTCGACGACGTCCTGGAACTCAGCAAGGACGGCAAGCAGGGCGTGTTCTTCGACAAGTGGAAGATCGACAAGCCGCTCCTGTCATCGGTGTACGTGTACACCGACCAGGGCACGGTCGTCTCGGTCAACGGCAAGGACGTCGACTTCGGCAAGGAATACGAACTCGCCGCGTACCCGGGCACCTACGAAATCGGCGCACCTGAGGGCGACTTCTTCGAGGCCGAATCCCAGACGTTCGTCGCTGGTACCGGTTCGAAGGCCAACTACGAAGCGGTCGAACTCGAGTTCACCCCGAGTGAAGGTCTGACCACGGCGGTCCAGGAAGCACTCGACGCCCACCTGGACGAGTGCGCAACGTCGAAGACGGACGACCCTGAGGGTTGCGGGATGTACACCGGCGCTGTCTATGACTTCGCCGATGAGCCGACGATGAAGTACACCGTCGAGAAGTACCCGGTTGCCGTCGTCGACGAGTCCGGCCGGTACTTCTCCACCGAGGGCGGAAAGGTCACGGCAGTCGCGACCGGCACGCTCTACGGCGGTGGCACAGGCACCGAGAGCTACACGACAGGTACGGACTGGAACCTCGACGGTTCCATCGTCATCGACGGTGACGAAGTCACCCTCGAGGACATCTACTAAACGCGCGGTACAACGAAGCGGAGTGGGCCGACAGGCTCGCTCCGCTTCTGCGTTTCAGCGGTAGATGACCGCCAGCCCGTGCGCCACCTCCTCCCGGCGTCCACCCGTTCCGGACCCTGTCACCCGGCGCACCGGGTGAGTTCGACCGACGTGAGTCCGTGAGCAGCTGTGCCGCGTATGAGTCGCGAGTAGCGCTGCCGACGGCTAGAAACCTCCGCCGATGGTCCGCAGCCGGGCGACCCGCTCGTCGATCGGCGGATGTGTGCTGAACAGGCGCGCGACAGCTCCCGGCTTCAGCGGGTCGGAGATCCACAGGTGCGCCATCGACGTGTTCTGCCGCCGCATCGGCCGACCGTAGGCCGCAAGCTTCTCGAGGGCGCTCGCGAGGGCGTCCGGGTGGCGGGTCGTCAGGGCACCGGTGGCATCCGCGAGATACTCACGCTGCCGCGAGACGGCCATCTGCACGAGGCTGGCCAGCAACGGTGCGATGATCATCGCGGCGATCCCGAAGATCAGGACGATCGGGTTCCCCCCACCATTGCTGTTGCGGTTTCCGCCACCGAACCAGACCATGCGCATGAGCATGTCGGCGAGGAAACCGATGGCGACGACGAGCCCGAAGACCATCATCGAGACGCGGATGTCGTAGTTCTGCACGTGGCCCATCTCATGTGCCATGACTCCTTCGAGCTCGGAGTCCGTCAGGATGTCAAGCAGTCCGGTCGTCGCGGCGACCGAGGCGTGCTGGGGGTCTCGGCCGGTGGCGAATGCGTTGGGCGCCGGGTCGTCGATCAGATAGACCTTCGGCATGGGCATACCCGTCGTGATCGCGAGGTTCTCGACGATGCGGTAGAGCCGCGGGTTGTCCGACTTCTGGATCTCGTGCCCGCCGCTGACAGCGAGGGTTTGGCTCGACGCGAAGAAGTACTGGATGACGGCGTAGATCGTCGCTCCGACGAGCGTGAAGATCGTGATGGTCAGGCTGTTGTAGATCGCGCCGGCCAGGGCGCCCAGTCCCCCGATGATGAGCAGGAACACGAGAATGATGACAACGGTGTTCACCTTGTTCTTGCGGATGGCCCGGTACATTCAGTGTCCTTTCGGGGAGACAGAACAGGCTCGGGTGCACGCTGTTCGCGCGCACCCGAGCCCGGAAATCGCTCTGGCGCTTAGAACTGCACGCGCGGCGGCTCTGCGATGGCCGCGTTGTCGGTGACCTCGAAGAACTCGCGCTCGCTGAAACCGAGGTTCTTGGCGATGAGGTGGTTCGGGAAGACCTTGATCTTCGTGTTGAGTTCGCGGACGCCGCCGTTGTAGAACCGGCGTGAGGCCTGGATCTTGTCTTCGGTGTCGACGAGCTCACCCTGCAGCTGCAGGTAGTTCTGGCTGGCCTGGAGCTGTGGGTACGCTTCGGCGACCGCGAAGATCGACTTGAGTGCCTGCTGCATGTGGTTCTCGGCCGCTGACGCGTCTGCCGGGCCCTGCGCGCTGAGGGTCTCGGCTCGCGCCCGCGTGACGTTCTCGAAGACTGCCCGCTCGTGTGCCGCGTAACCCTTCACCGACTCGATCAGGTTGGGGATGAGGTCGGCCCGTCGCTTCAGCTGCACCGTGATGTCGCTCCATGCCTCGTCGACACGGACATTGAGGGACACCAGCGAGTTGTAGGTGACCCAGAAGTAGATGCCGATGATGGCCGCCAGTGCGACGACGATGAGTACCGGAATGAGCCATTCCATGGCGAGAACTCCCTTATGTGCTGTGTGCAGTGCGTACGGGTGACGCCTGTGAACTCCATCATTCTACGTGCCTGACCAGCCCGGGAGCGCGGTAATCAACCCACCTCAAGGCAAACCCTCGGGGTCAGGAACCGAGAACCCGGTCCAGGTACGCGTTGGAAAAGAGGCGGCGGGGGTCGAGCCTGTCTCGGAGGGCGATGAAGTCGCCAAAGTGCGGATACAGCGGGGACAGCGACGCGGCATCCTGCGTGTGCATCTTGCCCCAGTGCGGCCGGCCGCCGTACTCCTGGAAGATCGATTCGACCGCCGCGAAGTACGAGTCCGGGTCTTCGCGGTGATACCGGTGCACGGCGATGTAGCCGGTGGCGCGACCGGATGCCGTCGACATCCAGAGGTCGTCCGATGCGGCGAAACGCACCTCGATCGGGAAGCTGACGCGCCATTTCCTGCGCGCGATGAGCGTCGTGATCTCGCGGACGACGGCCGGAACGTGTTCAGCGGCGACTGCGTACTCCATCTCACGGAAACGGACCGTCCTCCGTGTCGTGAAGACCCGATGGGAGGAGTCCGTGAACCGCCGGTTGCCCGTGAGCTTCTCGGCCAGCCGGTTCACGGTCGGCGTCACGGACGGCACGACCGTTCCAGCGAAGCAGCTGGCACGGTAGATGCCGTTGGCCATGACCGTGTCGTCGACCCAGCGTGAGAGCGGAGGGAGGGGTTTGCGGGGTGCGGATGCCGGCAGTCTCGTGTTCGTCTTCGTCAGGGCGGTCTCGGTGTGGGGGAACCAGTAGAACTCGAAGTGGTCTGCCGTCGCCGCCCGCTCGGCGATGGTGTCGAGCACGTCGGCGAGGGGCTCGGGCCGTTCGACCGCGTCGAGGAGGAACGTCGGCACACACGCGATCGTCACCTCGGCCAGGATGCCGAGCGCGCCGAGGCCCAGCGCGACGGCAGGGAGGAGATCGGCGTTGTCGTCCTTGTCGATCCGCAGCACGTCACCGTCCGCCGTGACGAGCGTGGCGCCGACGACCTGGCTGGCGAGTCCGCCGAACCGCGACCCGGTGCCGTGAGTGCCCGTGGAGATCGCTCCACTTATGCTCTGCCGGTCGATGTCGCCGAGGTTGGCCATGGCAAGGCCGAACGGTGCGATCAGACGCGGGATCTGGTGCAGCCGGGTGCCCGCGTAGAACGAGACATGACCGTCCGGGGTCGGCCGCCCGACCAGGCCGGTGAGGTCATCCAGCGCGAGCTGGACTCCTGTGGCGACCGCAATGCCTGTGAACGAGTGTCCTGCTCCGACGGCCTTGATCGGGATTCCTGACCCGGCGGCGGCCCGGACGGCGCGCTGCACCGCCGCCGTGGTGCGTGGTCGTTCGACCCGGAGTGGCCTCGACTGCTCGGTTCGCGCCCAGTTGTGCCACACTGCCCCGGTCGCCGTCACAGAAACGCCTTTCCCTCGCCGCGATAGGTCGGAAGCCGGTCGATCACCTGGTCGCCGTCGACGACCACGAAGTCGTTCACCCGCTCGCTCAGCTCGCCCGATTTCGAATGCCGGAGCCAGACCCGGTCGCCGGTGCTCAGGCCGGATGCGGCCGCGCCGCGGATCGGCGTCTGCACCTCCCCCGCCATCTCGCGCGGGATCAGCTCGAGGCCTTCCGGCCACGCCAGTCGTGGAAGCCGGTCCTCGCCTGGCGGGCCTGATGCCACCCAGCCGCCGCCGAGGATGACGGCCATCGACGGGGAGGGTTTGCGCACCACCGAGAGCGCGAACGATGCCGCGGGCGCCGGGTGGAACGTGCGGTAGTTGTCGAACAGGTGGCCGCCGAGGATGCCGCTTCCTGCGGCGATCTCGGTGACCGAGTCGTCCTGGGAGGTGCTCTCGACCGAGCCGGTGCCCCCTCCGTTCACGAATTCCAGGTCGGAGACCGCGCGCACGGCCGCAACGGCCTCGCCACGGCGCTCGGTGAGCTCGCGGATCGAGTTTCGCTTCATCCAGCGCATGGTTTTGGACCAGGCACCCCTCGACGCGGTCTTGTCGCCCAGGCCGGCGATCTGTGCCTCGTACGCCATCATCCCGACCAGCGTGTACCCGGGCCGCGCCTCGATCGCTCGCGCGAGAGCCGCCGCCTCTTCCGCCGTGCGGACCGGCGAGCGCCAGACACCCACGTGGCCGAGTGGAGCAGCGGTCTGCCACGACACGTCCAGTTCGAGGCAGACGCGGATGTTCTCCCGTGCGTTCGGCGGCACGCACGCGTCGACGAAATCGAGATGCTCGACCGAATCGACCATCAGCGTCACGCGCGAGGCCGCAACGGGGTCCGCTGCGAGCCTGCAGATTGCCGCGGTGTCCGCCGTCGGGTAGCCCACCACGATGTCGTCCACGGTCTCAGCGAGCCAGAGTGCCTCAGGCAGTGTGAACGCAAGGATTCCGGCGTAGCCGTCGGTGTCCAGAAGGGCGTCGACGAGCCCCCGCACCCTGATCGACTTGCTCGCCACCCTGATCGGCTTGCCTGCTGCACGCCGGACGAGGTCGTGGGTGTTGTGCTGGAGGGCCCCGAGGTGCAGCACGGCGAGCGGGCTTTCAAGACCTGCCGTCGCGGCATCGAGCCCCGTCCAGAACCGATTCGGGTCCTGCCAGGGCGCCGGAGTTGGGACCGCCTTGCCCATGGCGGAGAGCGTGATGGCCATCGGCCCTCCCTTCCGGTCTCCACGCTAGCGGTTCCCGGCCCCAGGACGCCCTGTCTCTGAGACTGAGAATGACCCCCAAACAGGCGTGGCGGTTTGACATCAGGCAGGGCCGGCTCGTAAATGGAAGCACGGTGGGGATACTCAGAGTTGCTCGACGTGTTGGGGGCCGGTCGGCGCAGCTGACCTGGCGACGCTCGCGAGCCTCCGGGTCGATCATGGCAGCATCCGTCGCTCTCATTCTGCTCCTAGCCGCTCCGACCGCCGCCCATGCCGACCCCGACGACCTTCCGCTGGCGCCTGAAACCGCACCCACGATCACCTCGCCGGACACCGGAGAGTTCCTCGGCTCTGCGAGCACGGTGATCACCGGCACCAAGGCCGCGGGATCGGAAGTCCAGATCCTCGCCGGCTCGTCGCGCACGAATGTCTGCACGGTCGAGAGCGATGACACCGACTTCTCCTGTGAAGTCTCTCGTCTGCCCAGCGGCCCGTCGATCAGTCTTTCCGCCGTACAACTGGGCGAAGGGGGCCCCAACCTCGAGTCTGTTCCCGTCGTAGTCGACGTCCTCGCTGAGCCCACGATCGCAGGGTCGACGCTCCAGCTGACCAGCGGCCTGGTCCAGGGCGGCGGCTACCCCAACGCGACGATCACCCTCTCCGTCGGCGGCGGATCATCGTGGAGCTTCCCTGCCGGTCCGGATGGCACGTGGGCCTACGTCCTGCCCCGCTCCATCGGAAGCGGTGCACACACGCTCACGGCGACGCAGGCGACCTCGTTCAGCCACGGCCGGCAATCGAACCCCGCCCCCGAGAGACGAATCCTCCTCGACGTCGACGCACCAGCCGTTCCGCGGCTGACATCCCCCGCCCCCGGCAGCACCGTCCGCACGAGCGGTGTGGTGTTCGCCGGCACCGGAGAGAATCAGGCGACCGTCGAAGTCTTCGCGGTCACGGCATCGGGCTCGGACGTCGCCCTGTGCTCGGCCGTCGTCTCCCGCGGGTCGTGGACCTGCACAGGTGCTGCTCTGCCCGCCGGCACGGCCAGGGTGACGGCGTTCCAGAAGGATGCCGCAGGCAACGTCGGCGGAGGGAGCGCCCCGCTCGAGCTTCGGATCGTGGCGCCATCGACGACGTCGCCGTCCCCGAGCCCGACACAGGAGGACAGCGAAGGGCCCGATCCGGCTCCCGTGGTTCCCGCCGTCCCGCCGACGACACCCAGCCCGACTCCGCCCGGATCCGGACCGACGACCACCCCCGAGTCGAACGGCTGGGTGAACGCGACGCCGTTCACGTCCGGGGTGCCGTCGGCGCTCGGCGCCGTCGACCTGTCCTGGCTCCGCGCGCTTTCCCTGGCCGCCGTGGCCATCCTGCTCCTGCTCGTGCCGGCCCGGATGCTGGCGACCACCGTCGGCGCACGCCGCGCGGGCCACCGCCCGCCGAGCCTCACCGGCAGGAACCGGGTACCGACGCACGACGATCCCGATCCCCTCGTCTCGACACCCGGCGCCGTCCTCACCGCCGGCGGTGCGGTCGTGGCCGCAGGCGGCATCGTCCTGTTCGCCAATCCCGTCCACGGGCAGCCGGAATACCTCCGCGTTTTCCTCGCTTCGGTGATCGCGATCGCTCTGCTGAACCTGGCCTCCACATACCTGCCGAAGCTCCTTGCGCCCCGGTGGGCGGCGAGCACAGCGCGGATCGCGCTGTCGCCGCGGTTCCTCGTCACGGTCGCCGCCGTCGCCCTCTTCTCACGCCTGCTCGACCTGCAGCCCGCTCTGCTGTTCGGCGTCGTCTTCACCGTCTCCGCCGTAACAGGACTCCGAACCGCCCGTGGCGTCCTCGCCCTGATCCGCATCGGTGTGGTGTTCACATTCGGCCTCGTGGCCTGGCTCGCCTCCACGGTGCTCGGCGCGCCCTCCGGCTTCGCCGACATCCTCCTCACCGAAGTAGCGAACATCGCCGCAACCGCCGGCATCGGCTCCGCGGCGATCCTCCTCGTACCGCTGGGGAGACTGGATGGCCGGGCGCTGCTGATCTGGTCACGACCAGCCTGGTTCGCCTCTGCGTTCGTCGTGCTGACCGTCCTCTTCGCGCTCCTCGCTCCCGTCGTCGACGTGTGGCAGAACAGCGGCGGCATCCTGATCGGGCTGTTCGCTCTCGTCGTGTTCGGCGCCATCGGGATCTCCGTCTGGCTCTGGCGCCGCCTCGTCCAGCCCGACCTGACCTCGGACTGAATCCACCGCCCACGGGCTGACGACGTCGTCCGTGTCGGTCGCCTGCAGGAGAATGGGAGCGTGTTCATCGTGCTGTCAGGGTCCCCCCGCGGTGCGGTGACCCTGACAGAACTCGACGACGACGGTGCCGTCACGGGGTCGTTCCTGCTCGGCGCCGACGTGTCTGGAGACATCGCGCGACGTGAGCGCGACCGCCCGCGCTGGGTATGGAGCGACACGACCCTCTGGTATCCGGTGCTCCTGGCCGCCGGGATCACGATCGAACGCACGCACGATCTGCGCCTCTGCCACCGCATTCTCAAGCTGTCAGAGGCCACGAGGGGAACGCAGCTGGCCGACGCACCGCAGAACGCCTGGGATCAGGCCGCCGTCCCGTCGAGCGATCACACGAACACGCTCTTCGATGACGGGCCATCCCCGGACGAAGCCGACCCGGTGGAGGAGTTCCTGCTGCAACGGCGCACCCTGGACGAGGTCGCGAGGGCCGAGCCGGAGCGAGCGTCGCGCCTGCGGCTGCTTCTGGCCGCTGAGTCGTGTGGCGCGCTGATCGCGGAAGAGATGCGACAGCGCGGGATGCCATGGCGGGCGGACGTTCACGCGGCCACCCTGTCCGAGGTCCTCGGTCCGCGGCCGCAGTTCGGCGGACGCCCGGCGAAGCTGGAGATCCTGGCTGAGCAGATCCGCGTAGCGCTCGACGCCCCGAGCCTCAACCCCGATTCGCAGCCCGAGCTGCTCCGCGCGCTGAAGCGCGCCGGCCTGGCCGTCACCGGAACGAGCAAATGGGACCTCCGCGAGCTGGAGCATCCGGCGATCGCACCGCTCCTCGAGTACAAGAAGCGCGCCAGACTGCTGTCTGCCAACGGCTGGGTGTGGATGGATGCCTGGATCCGCGACGGCCGGTTCCATCCCGAGTACGTCGTCGGGGGCGTGGTCACCGGGAGGTGGGCGACGCGGGGCGGCGGCGCGCTGCAACTGCCTGCGCAGGTGCGTGGCGCGGTGATGGCCGATGACGGCTGGACCCTCGTCGTCGCGGATGCCGCACAGCTCGAGCCGCGCATCATCGCGGCGATGTCCCGAGACGAGGCCATGGCGAATGCCGGCCGCGGACGCGACCTCTACCAGGGGCTCGTCGACGCCGGGGTCGTCGACACCCGGGCGCACGCCAAGGTGGCGATGCTCGGCGCACTGTACGGCGCGACCACCGGCGAAAGCGCGCAGCTCATGCCCAGGCTCACCCGGGCGTTCCCGCGGGCGATCGGTCTCGTCGAGGCAGCAGCGAGGTCCGGGGAGCGTGGCGAGCAGGTGAGCACCTGGCTCGGTCGCAGTTCCCCGCTGCCCGGCGAGAACTGGCACGAGGTCCAGCGCGCGGGGACCGACCCTGAGGCAACCGCACAGGACGAACGTCGCGCTCGTCAGGTTGGCCGCGATTGGGGCCGCTTCACACGAAACTTCGTCGCCCAGGGCACCGCGGCGGAATGGGCCATGTGCTGGATGGCCGGCCTTCGGCAGCGACTGCGGGCGCTGGGCGACGAGCGGGGTGAACCGCACCTGGTGTTGTTCCTCCACGACGAAGTCATGGTCCACTCCCCCGAGCACCTGGCGGATGCCGTCGGCGACGCGATCCGAGAAGCAGCCGCCGAGGCCGGTCGCCTCCTGTTCGGCACGTTTCCGGTGGACTTCGCGCTGACCGTTGCAGCGGTGTCGAGCTACGACCAGGCGAAGTAGGGCGCCGTCACGCCAGCCTCGCCACCATCTCGACGGGAGCGAGCACCCCTGCCTTCATGCCGGCGAGGAGGTTGCCCATCCGGTTCCTGCCGTCCGGACCGAGCACGAGGTGCATGCCGAGTGGTGACGGCTGACCGCCCGGTGACGGCTGCGGGCCCCGTTCGATGAACTCGATCCCGGCGTCACGGCGATCGGTGGTGCTCTCGACGGTGAACCCTGCCGCCTGGAGCGCCTTCGCGTAGTCATCCGGCGAGCCGACGAACGAGATGTCTGCCGTCGGTGCCCACGGCTGGGGATAGGTCATCTCCCCGGAACTCGTGATCATGATGTCGTAGAGGGCGAAGACTCCCCCCGGCTTGAGAACCCTGGACACTTCGGTGAACAGGGCCGGCTTGTCTGCGATGTTCATCCCGACGTGGATCATCGTGGCCACGTCGAACTCGTCGTCGGTGAACGGCAGTCGGAGTCCGCTTCCCTCGATGAAGGCGACGTTCTCGGAGAGGCCGGTCCTGCCGGTGAGGGACGTGGCGGTTCGGACGAACTCCGGCGTGACGTCCACGCCGACGACCGTCGCCCCGAAATGGTGCGCGAAGAGCCGCGCAGGTCCGCCGATGCCTGAGCCGACGTCGAGCACGGTCGACCCTGCAGCGATCCCGGCCGCGCGGGCCAGGTCGCGGGTCGCCTGGACACCGCCGACGTGGAACTCATCGACGGCGAGGAGGTCGTCGGGCTCGAGCCGATTCAGGTCATGCCCTGTTCGCACCAGTGCGTCGAGGATCGAGTCCTCGAGCTCAGGGTTACCGTAGTGGCGGGCGACGGCGGTGTCGGTGTCCATGGCATGTCCTCTTCATCGAGTTGTCCGCGAAGTATACGCGCGGAGGCACATGCCGGGACAGGGGTAAGGCGAGGAGACCGACTGTCGTCAGCCTGCGACCTTCGGGTTCGACACACAGGCAAGGAAGGCCTTCCATGCCGGATCGGTGACGAAGCGGACGACGGGGATGTTCTCGGTCGAGTCGTTCCGCCCGAGAGGAACGAGGGTGATCGCTCCGGCCCGAGGGACCGCGAGGAAGAAGCTGCCGTGACGGACTGCGATGAACATGTCGGCTCCTGCCGGAGGAATGAATGGCGCTGCGAGGCTGGTTGCCGCTCGAGCGAGCGAGAACCGGTTCAGGGAGACCGTGACGGTCTTGCCTGCTGTGAGGAACTTGAGTGGGTCGACGTGCTTGCCGTCGAGCCAGAGGCCGTTGTGGACATGCTTGCCGCTGGCCGCTAGCGCGGACTTTCCCGCGAGCCCGACGATGTCGCCCATCGTGACCGTGGCGCCCACTCTGAAATTGGCCGGCCCGTCGAGGGAGTGATGGGACGTCTCGATGCCGTTGTCGTGCCGGATGCGAATGTACCAGCCGAACTCGGGGTGCTTCTTCTCCTGCGGAGACGCGACCACGACACCGTCACCGAACGCCGAATGCTCGTACCTCTTGCCGTTCGCTGTGTCGACGCCTTTGTGGAAGTTGCGTTTCCCGGTTTTCTTCAGGACGCGATCGCCGTACGGGCTCGACACCGGGACGGAGGTCATTCTCAGGCGCGCGGTGGCCATCAGCAGCTCGCCGTCGGCTCGAACGCCTGCACGGGATGTCGCAGAGCCGCAGGCACAGCGGGAACCGAGCCTGCCTCCGTCGAGTCCGTGAGGCCAGGCGAACCGGGAAAAACACCAGTGCGGGCCATGCTCTGCTCCGAGACCAAGAATACGCACGGTCAGCGGATTGGAACAGGCCACGCACGAAAAACCGCCCGGATCTGATCGCCGGTCGGGCGACGGGCGTATGAGCGCACAGCTCGGACGCAGTCCCCCAGAGAGGGGACTGATCGTTACCCGGTGCATCGGCATAGGCTGACGACCTGGGCAAGGGGCATTGCTCGGGAGAAAGCGATAGTCCCCTCGCAATACTCCGAATGCATTGCGAGGGGACATTTGCCCGATCGGGGGCACTCCCGGGCCCCTCAACCGTATTGGTTCGCCCAGGCACTCCGGTATCCCTCGGACGGGGCCGTGGCATCGATGATCGCCGTCAACGGTTGCAATTCGGTGAATATCTGGTGCACCCCTGCCGCCGGGGCATCCCGGATCCTATTCTCGAAGACATGAGCGGGCGTCCTCGGCGTGTGTGTCAGTTCTGCAGGGAACTGAGTCTGATCCTGGAGCTCTCCGAGGGTGCGATCAACGACACCGCTCCTGCCTGGCGCTGCCACAACAAGTACTGCGAGCACCACAACGAGGTGCAGTGCCTGAAACCGTCGGCGAGGCAGCGAGGCGACGCTCGAGATCATCACGAGGCCCGCGGCTGACGTGAGGGCAGTGGTACCCCCGGTGGGACTCGAACCCACACTGGAGCGATTTTAAGTCGCCTGTCTCTGCCATTGGACTACGGGGGCGTGCGGTTCCAGCTTATGGGGCGCGTCACGGCGATCCAGACGGAATACCACGTTCAGGGAACGACGACGACCTTGCCGAGTGCACGGCTCTCCCCGACGCGGCCGAGCGCCTGCGGCACCTCGTCGAGGGTGAACGTACGGTCGATGTGGATGCCGACTTCGCCGGCGACACATCGTTCCGCGACCGGCTCGAAATATGCAGGCCCCTCCCGAGCGACGAGGATCCCCATTCGGCGACCAGTGACGAGCCCGATCGCCGCCCCGACCGTCACGATTCTCAGGAGCGCCCGGACGCTGCCGCCCACGCAGTAGTACCGCCCGCCCGGCGCCAGCGCCCGGCGGTACGCGAAGACGGATCGATGGGCGACGAGATCGAGCACCAGGTCGAACGGCTCCATACGGGTGAAGTCCTGCGTGCGGTAGTCGACCACGGCGTCAGCGCCGAGCTCGCGCATGAAGTCGAGCTTGCCTGCGTTGTCGACACCTGTCACGTGCGCACCGGCGAGCCCGGCCAGCTGGATCGCGAAGGACCCGGCGCCGCCCCCCGCCCCGTTGATCAGCACCCGCGCGCCCGGACGAGCGAGCGACATCCCCTGACTCGCAATCGCTCCGGCCTGTGGCAAGGTCGAGGCCTCGGCGAACGTGAGTTCCACCGGTTTGGTTGCGAGAGCATCCGCCGACGCCACAGCGAATTCGGCGAACCCGCCCAGAAGAGCCAGATTGTCGCCGTACACCTCGTCCCCGACCCGGAACCGGGTGACTCCGGGTCCGACGGCAGTGACCCGCCCGGCGATGTCGGAGCCGAGCACTCGACGCCTCGGCGCTCGCAGGCCGCCGATCCTGGCGTACCCCGGAGATCCAGTCAGCCCTTCCCAATCCGAGAGGTTGACGGAAGTCGCGGCGATCTCGACGAGCACCTGGCCAGCGCCCGGCACCGGCACGGGGACGTCCTCGACCCTCAGTACGTCCGGCAGGCCGTACCGGTCGTGAACGACGGCTTTCATGCGTCAGCCGGTTCGGCACCGACCACGCGACCGTCACCGCCGGTGACGTAACGGCCGATGGAGAGATCGAGCACGACGATGGTGTTTCCGAACGGATCGTTGACGACCGCAAGGCGTCCGACGGGAATGTCCGTCGGGGCGACGACGACCGATCCCCCGGCGCTGACGATGTCCACCACGGCATCGTCCGCGGACTCCACGAGCCAGTTCACGGCCGCGTCGAGCGTCGTGGTCAGCACCAGTTCGGTGTCACTCGCCGGCAGACGCAAACCCGCCTGCCCGATGTCGTCGTTGCGCCACGCCAGCTCGTGGCCCAGCCGATCCCGGTAGAAGCGGAGCCCCTCCTCGATATCCGGCACGGGGATCATGACGGCGTCCACGGAGCGAAGAATCGCTGTTCTGTTCATCGATCGCCTCCCAACAGTCGGCTGAGGCGATTCTAGACAGACATCCCCGCCAACGGGAAAGGCCCGGTCCGTTCCCGGACCGGGCCTTTCTCTTTCTCGAGCTACTTCGACGCGGCGACAGCTTCCTTCTCGGCCACAGGCTTGGGGGCCTTCTTCGTCGCAGGCTTCTTCACGGTTTCGACCGGCTTCACCACTTCGGCCGCAGCAGGCTTGGGCCGGGAGGCGAACTCCTCGAACGCGGCGCGCGGGTTCTGCGCGGCGCTGAGGTTCACAATGTCGCGGCCCAGGAAGAAGTTGTTCACCCAACCGACGATGACGCGGATCTTGCGCTCCCACGTCGGCATGGCGAGTCCGTGGTAGCCACGGTGCGCGAGCCAGGCCGGAAGGCCCTTGATGGCGATCTTGCCGGCCTGGAAGACGCCGACGCCAAGACCGAGGCCGGCGACGGCACCCATGTTCTTGTGGAAGTACTGCTTGGGCTCTTCGCCCCGCAGCACGGCAACGATGTTCTTGGCCATGAGCTTGCCCTGACGCACAGCGTGCTGTGCGTTCGGAACGCAGAAGCCGCCGACTCCGCCACCGGACAGGTCGCGGATCGCGGTGACGTCACCGGCGCCCCAGGCATCCGGAATGAACTCGTCATCGGTGCCGACGCGGAGGTCAGGACGGACGACGAGGCGCCCGCGCTCTTCGATCGGAAGGTCGGTGTTGCGAACAATCTGCGGGTTCGCCATGACGCCTGCGGTCCAGACGATGAGGTCTGACTCGAATGTCTCACCCGTCGACAGCTCGATCTTGCCGTCGAGCGCAGACGAGAGCTGGGTGTCGAGGTGCACGAGGGCTCCTCGCTGGGCCAGGTTCTTGAGCACCCAGTGGCTGGTCTTCAGGCTGACCTCGGGCATGATTCGCCCCATGGCCTCGATGAGGTGGAACTGGACGTCCTCGAAGGTGATCTGCGGGTACCGTTTCAGCAGAGCGCTGGCGAATGAACGCAGCTCGGCGAACACCTCGATGCCGGCGAACCCTCCGCCGACGACGACGAAGTTGAGCAGGCGGTCGCGTTCGGGGCCGGCGGGAAGGCTGGCCGCCTTGTCGAAGTTGGCCAGCATGCGGTCGCGGATCGCGATCGCCTCTTCGATCGTCTTGAGGCCGATGGCCTGGTCGGCGACACCCGGGATCGGGAAGGTCCGCGACACGGCGCCTGCGGTGACCACGACGATGTCGTAATCGAACTCCCACGATTCGCCGAGAGAAGGCTGGATGGTGGC
This sequence comes from Mycetocola sp. Y171, assembly GCF_056713165.1. Lineage (NCBI taxonomy): Bacteria > Bacillati > Actinomycetota > Actinomycetes > Micrococcales > Microbacteriaceae > Mycetocola > Mycetocola sp. Y171. The sequence goes on along the minus strand of NZ_JBWYGX010000002.1, from coordinate 192,069 downwards.
CTTCTTGTCCGCGTGGTTGATGTTGGTGACCTTGGCGGTGATCACCGTCGTCTTCTTGAGGTGGCGTCGCTGGGCGACCACCGCGTGGCGGGGCTCGATCGAGCCTGCAGCGACCTCCGGGAGGAAAGGCTGGTACGTCATGTAGGGAAGCGGGTCAACGACGGTGACCTCTGCTTCGCCGTGGCGAAGCCACTTTTCCAGCTTCCATGCGGTGTAGAAACCGGCATAGCCGCCGCCGACAATCAGAATTTTTGGCACGGTGAGAATTCTCCTACTGGGGGGTCACAAGGACTCAAACAGGTTACTTACTGCGAGACACACGTTTGAATTGCCGGGTAGCGGCGATGGCACCGAGCACTACTAGGGTACCAGTTCCCAGGAACAGGGCGAGCGGGAGGCTGACATAGAGCAGGCTGTCCCGCGTCGGCAGGAACGGATTGGCCGGTCCGGCCACGGTATCGAGCGGAGGCACGGTCGGGATGCTTCCCTCATCTTCAGGCACAGGCTGAGGTGTGGATGCGGCCTTCCTGTGCTGGGTGATCCACGCGGCCAGGTCGCCCATCGGGTTGGCGTCGACGGAGGGAACGTCAGCCGTGAGTGCGGCGAGAGCGTTGATGTAGCCGTATCCATAGATCGCGCTGGGGAGCTTCTCGCCTGCCACGGGCGACGCGGTCTTGATGATCCGATTGATCACGTTGGCGGCATCCATGTCCGGGTAGCGCGAGCGCACGAGGGCAGCGATTCCCGCGACGATCGGCGACGCGCCCGAGGTACCGGCCCACTGAACGTAACTGCCGTCCGGAGACACTCCGACGAGCTCCTCGCTCGGTGCGGCCACCGACAGGGTGATGCCCTGGCTGGACGCGTCATAGCTGGCCTTGCCTGACGGGTCGACCCCGGCGACGACGAGCACGCCGGGGATCGTTGCAGGGGCACCGACCTCGTCTGTGCCGCTGCCGCGGTTGCCTGCGGCAGCAACGATGATGACGTCGTGCTCGTTGGCGTAGGTGAAGGCTTCGTCCCAGCTCTCCGGCCAGTCCTTCGTGTTCGTCGTGAGCGACATGTTGATGACGTCAGCACCGTTGTCGACAGCGAAGTGGATGGCGTCGGCGATCTGGTCGGCGAACGGGATGGTCGATCCGCTCGAGCCGAAACCGACGGAGATGGCGATGAGGTTCGCTGAGGGCGCGGTGCCGATGACCCCGGTGTCGCTTCCGTTGCCCCGGCCGGCCGCGAGCGATGCCACCCAGCTGCCGTGCGGGTTCTCGTCCGCTCCACCGACCGGTGTGCGTCCGTCTGCGCTTCCGACACCGGATGCGTCATGACCGGCGACGACCGCGCCGGTGAATTCAGGGGGCCCGCTCGCGATGCCGGTGTCGATGATCGCGATCGTCGCCCCAGCACCTGTGCTGAACTTCCATGCCTCCGAGACGCCGTAGTCGGCGAGCCAGTATTCGGCGTCCCTGACGGGGTCGGCACTCGCCGGGCTGGCGCCGGCCGTCGCCGTGCCCGCCACGATGAGGGCGGTCAGCCCGCCTGCGAAGATCCCCCGATACTTCATGCCCCTGCTCACTCCCCCGCCGGAACGGTTTCTGCGATGTCGACGACGCACTGGCACACCGTCGGACTCCAGTCTGCACGTTCGAGCGCAAGATCGCCGACCGGATTCACTCCCGGCCCTGCCGCGAGCGTATGACCGACGAGAGCGTGGAGGCATTTCACGCGCACAGGCATCCCCCCTGCGGAGATGCCGGCGATCTCAGGAACCACGGCGATGCTCTCCCGATCGGCGAGGTACGCCGCGTGCGCTGCGGCGTAGCCGGACCGCAGCGCGTCGTCGTCAGCCAGCAGGTCGTTGTACTCGTTCATCACCTGTGTCGCCTCGAGGGCAGACACTGCTGCGGTCGCCGCGGGGTGGGTGAGGTAGTAGAAAGTCGGGAACGGGGTCCCGTCGTCGAGCCGCGGAGAGGTGGAGACCACGGTCGGTGCTCCGCACACGCAGCGGGCGGCGATCCCCACCACGTTGCGCGCGGGGCGGCCCAGCTGGGCTGAGACGGCCCGGATGTCCTCAGCCGTCACGGTCTCGAAAGGCGGTGTCGTCATGCATCCATTATCCCTGCTCGGGACGACGGGTCAGGGCGTCGGCTCAGGGGTGGGCGTCGCCGGGACACCCGAGTCGGTGGCGACCTCGGCGAGACCTGCGCTGACGAGGGAAGCGAGCATGGATTCAGCCCAGTCGACCCTGGTGGCCTGTAGCTCCGTGCTGACCGGCGCTTCCGACTCTCCGAACAGCGCGGCATCCACGTCGTTCATGACGATGAAGCTGATCTCACCGGGGTTCACATAGAAGAGCCGGTCGCGCGCCTGCGTCATCACGTATGTGCTGTCGTTCCACCGTTCACGTTCTTCGCTGAGCCGGCTGATCTCGTCTTCGCTGGCGTCGACGGATGCCTGCAGCTGCGCGATCTGCTGGCGCTGCTCGATGTATGACTTGAGGTTCGGCGCGATGACGATGATCCCCAGAACGAGAAGCGCCATCATCAGCAGTCCGAACCCGGAGAAACGGATGCCGCGGATCCAGCTGCCCGCCTCGGATTCGGGCACAGCGACAACGGGCTCGGGCAGGCGCGCGTCGCGCTCGCGGCCGATGCGCCACTTGCCTGCCTGCGTGCCGGTGGAACCCGGTCGTCTGGCCATGCGTACCGCCCCGTTCCTGTCGTCGCTCCACGCACAACTCCCGGTGTGCGCCGATTTCTCAGCGCGCACCGGGAGTCGGGTGAAAGTGGTTTACGCCGAGAACCTCGGGAAGGCGCCGCGACCCGCGTAGACCGCGGATTCGCCCAGCTCTTCTTCGATCCTCAACAGCTGATTGTACTTTGCGACCCGCTCGGATCGGGCAGGCGCACCGGTCTTGATCTGGCCCGCGTTGGTCGCGACCGCGAGGTCGGCGATGGTCGTGTCCTCGGTCTCACCTGAACGGTGGGAGAGGATCGCCGTGTAGCTGGAGCGCTGCGCAAGGGCGACGGCGTCGAGCGTCTCGGTGAGCGTTCCGATCTGGTTCACCTTGACGAGGATCGAGTTGCCGACCTTGAGGTCGATGCCCTTGCCGAGACGGCTCGGGTTCGTCACGAACAGGTCGTCGCCGACGATCTGGACCTTGTCGCCGAGTTCAGCGGTGAGGTGCTGGTAGCCTTCCCAGTCCTCTTCCTCGAGCGGGTCTTCGATCGACACGAGCGGGTACGCGGCAACGAGCTCGGCGTAGTACGCGCTGAGGTCCTGTGCCGAGAGCTGCTTGCCCTCGAAGTGGTACGAACCGTCCTTGAAGAACTCGGTCGCCGCGACGTCGAGCGCGAGGGCGATGTCCTTGCCGGGGGTGTAGCCGGCGTTGGTGATTGCCTCGACGATGAGGTCGAGCGCTGCGCGGTTGCTCGGCAGGTTCGGTGCGAATCCGCCCTCGTCGCCGAGCCCGGTTGCGAGGCCCTTCGACTTGAGGAGCGCCTTCAGCGCGTGGTAGGTCTCGACGCCCCAGCGCAGGCCTTCAGAGAAGCTCTCGGCCCCGAGGGGAACGATCATGAACTCCTGGATGTCGACGTCGTTGTCCGCGTGGGATCCGCCGTTGATGATGTTGAGGAGCGGCACGGGGAGTACGTGTGCGTTCGGCCCACCGAGGTAGCGGTAGAGCGGGAGGTCTGCAGCCTGCGCTGCGGCCTTCGCGACGGCGAGGCTGACACCGAGGATGGCGTTGGCGCCGAGGCGTTCCTTGTTGTCGGTGCCGTCGAGGTCGATGAGGGTCTTGTCGAGCAGGCGCTGGTCGTCGGCTTCGAGGCCTTCGACCGCTGCACCGATCTCGTCGAGGATGCCGTCGACGGCCTTGAGCACGCCCTTGCCCTGGTAACGGTCGGAGTCACCGTCGCGCAGTTCGTACGCTTCGAATGCGCCGGTGGATGCGCCGGATGGAACGGCAGCGCGCTCCACAACGCCGTTGTCGAGGAGGACCTCGACCTCAACGGTCGGGTTCCCACGGGAATCCAGAATTTCGCGAGCGCCTACAGCCTCAATGAGTGCCACAGTATTTCTCCTGTTCGGGGTGGTGCGGTGGATTGTGTGGAGCGACGTTGACCCGAGGATCAGTCTAGCCATCCGGTTCAGGCAGGTTACGAGTGCGTTGCGGGAGGCACCCCCCGAACGCCCGGAAAGTTGCAGCCCGTGCACAAAGAAGGCGAACCGCGGCCAGCTGGGAGTTGTGGAGTTCCCCAACAATTCGATCCGATCGTCGTTCACCATCGCCAACGCTGCTACGTTCACCCTGCTACCAGGAGTGACACCGATGGGCCGCGTCAGAGACGACCGGACCGGAGGCGTCGAGGCCACAAACCGGCTGGTCGCAGCATCCCGCAACCCGCCGGTTCGCCGGCACCCCGAACAGACGTACGTCACAGCAGACCACTCGCGTTCGGCTTCCCACCTGCTCCTCCGGTGGCGGCTGCCCGGTCTCTTCATCGCGCCTGTGAGGGTCCCCCTCGGCACACTTCAGGAGAATCCTTTGAGCAGCACTCCCCTATCAGGCCCGGCCCCCGCCCTCGCCTGGAAGATCGCGACCATCGTCCTCAGCGTTCTGATGATCGCCGCGGTGGCGTTCTTCTTCTACTTCACCCAGAAGATCACAGACGGAGCCCAGCAGCTCGACTCGGGTGCGAGCCTGGCCGCCGCCGGATCAGGCGACCTCTCGGACGGTGCGACCGAGATCGACGACGGTGCTGCGACCCTCGCGGACGGCGCGACGAGCGCCGCCGCAGGGGCGGAGAAGCTCGAGGCAGGCGCGACAAGCGCCTCTGCGGGAGCCGGAAAGATCGCGACGGGTGCGCAGAGTGCCGCCGATGGTGCCTTCGCCCTCTCGAACGGTGCAACGAGCGCCGCGGCGGGAGCGCAGAAACTCTCCGCAGGTGCGACGAATGCATCGGCGGGCAGCTCAACGCTCGCAGCGGGCGCCGGAAGCGCCTCAGACGGCGCTGCGCGGGTCTCCGCCGGGGTCGCCGGCGTCAGGGACTCGATCAAGGACAAGCTGTATCCGGGTGCGATCGACCTCGCCGCGGGCGCCAAGCGGCTCAAGGCCGGGGTCATCGAGCTCAGCACTGGTGCCACCACTCTCGCGACGGGCGCCGGTCAGCTCGCTCCAGCCGCGAGCGCGCTGAACACGAACCTTCCCGTCGTGACGGCCGTAGCCCTTTCAGCGCGGAACGGCGCCGCAGGCGTCGTCACCAAGCTCGACACCCTCATCGGCGAGCTCAAGGACACGGTCGCAGACCCCGCCCTGATCACCAAGCTTGAATCCATCAAGACAACAGCCACCGGTACGAGCGCAGCCGCCACCGGGGTGGAGAACGGCCTCAAGCTGCTCGAGCCCGCCGTCACCGCTATGGGAAGCTTCCCGGGAATCGCTACGGGAAGCGCTGGCCTCGCTGCCGGGCTCGGCAACACCGCACCGATCGACGACGTTCTACCCAAGGGCGGGCTCCTCTACGCCACGAACGTGCCGGCACTCGATGCAGGCGCCAGCCAGATCGCGGCCGGTCTCGGGGCCACCCCTCCTCGCAAGGGTCTCGAGACCGGCGGCCTGCTCTACGTCAAGAACCTGCCGACGCTCGCTGCCGGAGCATCCGACTTGTCTGCCGGGGTGGACAAACTCTTCGTCGGCGCGACGAGCCTCAACGCAGGTCTGTCGACGCTGCAGGCCGGCGCGTCGAGCTTGTCCGTCGGCAGCGACAAACTGGCCGTCGGCGCGTCGAGCCTCTCCACCGGCACGCAGACACTCGCCGAAGGCTCATCCAGTCTGAACGCGGGACTCGCCGCCCTGTCGGCAGGCTCGACCTCACTCGCTGAGGGCACCACGAAACTGGCCGACGGCGCAGGCACGCTCAGCGACGGCACCACCACGCTGGCCGATGGCGCCGCCTCGCTCGCCGACGGCAACGCGAAGATCAGCGACGGCACCACCGAACTGCACAGCGGCGCAGCTGCCTTCAGTGCGAGCCAGCTGACCGGTTCCCCGTGGCTCTGGGCTACTGTCCTTGTGCTCGTGCTCGCCGGAGCAGCACTTCTCGTCCGTCGCATGGTCCTCACCACGCGCGCCGAGGCCGCAGCCGACTCGGTCTGACCAACTCGAGAGGCGTGGATCACGGGGCCAGCCGGCATCCGTCATCCACGCCCCTCGCGTCGTCAGCTGAGTGGCTTGAACTCCAGGTCCTCCACGGATGCCGTCGAGGCTGCGGCGAAGGCGAACGCGCTGAATCCGGCAGTGGTGACGCGGTCGAGCAGTGCCTTGATGTTCTTCACCCGCGGTTCGAGCCTGACCCGCCTGCCGGAGGTGACGAGGTTAGATTTGAGTGCGATGAGGGCGGCTGGGTCGACGTCACGGTCGTAGACAAGCACGACGGACTCGACACCGGCGTCCTCGGGCAGGTCGAGCAGGTCCACGATCCGTTCGAAACCGATCGAGAAGCCGGTCGCGGGCACATCCTGGCCGAGGAACCGGCCGATCATCCCGTCGTAGCGTCCGCCGCCCCCGAGGGAGTAGCCGAGTCCGGGGTGTTCGATCTCGAAGATCGGGCCCGTGTAGTAGCCCATCCCCCGCACGAGGAACGGGTCGAAGACGACGGGGGTCGCGCCGCTTGCGTCTCCCTGCCCAGCCGCCAGTCCGATGGCCGCCAGTTCGGCGATCACCGACTCGTCGACCCCGCGGGGCAGCCTCGAGCGGATCTGTTCGGCGCCGAACGGCAGCGCGGGTGCTTCGGGCTGGGCGAAATACTCCTCCAGCCGGTCGACGGCCGCCGGGGTGGCCTGTCGTTCGCGCAGTTCGGCGATGACGCCGGCCGTGCCGACCTTGTCGAGTTTGTCGACGGTGATGAGAACCCCGGGGTGCTCGTCCGCGACGAAACCGAAGGCGTCGAGCATGCCTGTCAGCAGTCGGCGGTCGTTGATCCTGACCCGGCAGTCTGTGAGGCCGAGGGCGGCGAGCGCGGCGGAGGTCGCCGTGATCAGTTCGATCTCGGCGAGCGGCCCTGCCTCACCGATGATGTCGATGTCGCACTGCACGAACTGGCGATAGCGGCCCTTCTGCGGCCGCTCCGCGCGCCAGACCGGCGCGATCTGGATCGACCGGAAGACGGGCGGCAGTTCGGCGCGGTGGGTGGCGTAGAACCGCGCGAGCGGCACGGTGAGGTCGAACCGCAGGCCGAGGTCGGTGAGCGAGTCCAGGCTGTCCGATGACGCCGCGGCGGCGGCATCCTCAGCGGTCAGGCCGCGCTTGAGCACGTTGAAGGCGAGCTTCTCGTTGTCACCGCCCAGTCCGGAGTGCAGGCGAGCGAAGTCCTCGACGACCGGCGTCTCGATCTCGTCGAAACCGTATGCGGAGAACACGCGCCGGATGACACCGAGGGCGTGTTCTCGCCTGGCCTTGTCTCGGGGAAGGAAATCGCGCATGCCGCGGGGCGGTGTCACAGGAGAGGCCATGGCTCAATTCTGGCACGCGGTCGGGCGCGGCCCCGGTCAGTCGCCGCGGTCTGCGCGTTCCCGCTCCCTGATGCCGTCCTGAAGCTCGCGCAGCGCTGAGCGGAGGGCGCGCTCCGCGTCGAGTCCCTGCGACCTCGCGTCCGCGGCGATGTCGAGCAGGACGCGGCCGAGCTCCGATTCGTCGGTGAACCTCTCGACCGGGCGCTCGACGGGTGGTGTGAGTCCCGCGCGTTCTGCCCGGGTGAGGACCTTCTCGGCGAGGGCGAGGGCAGGCATGCTCTGGGGAATCCCGTCGAGGGCGCTCGTCCGCGTCGACTTCTCGGCGGCCTTCGCTGCGCTCCAGACCCGCCAGACATCCTCGACGGTGAGCGCGGTCTCGTCGCCGAAGACATGCGGATGCCGACGGATCATCTTCTCGTTGGCCGCTCTCGCGATGTCATCGAGCGAGAACCGCTCGGAGTCGGTCCGCCTGGCGATCTCCGCGTGGAAGACCACTTGGAGAAGCACGTCTCCGAGTTCTTCGAGCATGACGTCACGGTCATCGGCCTCGACCGCGTCGATCAGTTCGTAGCTCTCTTCGATCAGGTAGGTGACGAGGGAGGCGTGGGTCATGGTCTTGCTCCACACGCAGGTGTCGAGCACCGTTCTCATCGACGCGGCAAGCGCGTCCATGTTCGGCAGCGCGCGAGGGTTCCCCGCTCCGAGGTCGTCCGTCATCGCTTGCGACGCCAGGTCCTGGCGATGACGGCGCGGATGAGGAAATCGCGGAGGTCGTCGTGCGGGGGGTAGATGATCTGAAGGGTGTCAGGCTTCGTCGACTTCGACAGCACGGCCTTCTCGTGGCTGAAAGTGTCGATCGAGAACCTGCCGTGGTACCGCCCTGTGCCGCTCTCCCCCACTCCGCCGAACGGCAGGGTCGGAACGAGCAGGTGGGCGGCGGGGATGCCGAGCCCGACAGCACCGGAGGAGGTCTCCCTCAGGAACCGGCGCTCCACCGACCGGCTCGGGCTGAAGACGTACAGGGCGAGCGGCTTGTCACGTTCGGTGATGAAACGGATGGCGTCACTCACCCCGGCGACGTGCACGATCGGCAGCACAGGGCCGAAGATCTCGTTCTCCATGAGTGGGTGGTCTGGATCGACGCCATTGAGCACCGTCGGTGCGATGTACCTGGCGTCCCTGTCCACCTCCCCGCCGATCTCCGGGGTCGTCCCTGCGAGCAGCGTAGCGAGCCTGTCGACATTCTGCCCGTTGACGATTCGAGCCAGGTCCGCGCTCGTGCGTGGTTCGTTCCCATAAAGCTCGGCGATGGCCGCCGCGAGGTGCGGTACGAGGGCTGCGGCCGTCTTCGCCGTGGCGAGAAGGTAGTCGGGCGCGACGCAGGTCTGCCCGGCGTTGAGGAACTTGCCCCATGCGATGCGCCGTGCCGCGACGGCGAGGTCCGCGCCGTCGTCGACGAAGACCGGTGACTTGCCTCCGAGTTCGAGCGTGACAGGGGTGAGATGCTCGGCGGCCGCGCGCGCGACGATGCGTCCGACACGTCCGTTGCCGGTGAAGAAGATGTGGTCGAACCGTTCGGCCAGGAGAGCGGTCGTTTCGTCGACGCCTCCTTCGACGACGGCGACGGCGGCCGGGTCGAGGTACTCCGGCAGGAGTTGGGCCATCAACCGGGATGACGCGGGGGCGAGTTCGCTCGGTTTCACGAGCACCGCGTTGCCCGCGGCAAGTGCGCCGACGAGCGGGACGAGCGAGAGCTGTACGGGATAGTTCCACGGGCCGATCACGAGGACGACACCGAGCGGCTCCCGCACGACCTTCGCGCTCGCTGGGGCGAATGCGAGCGGGACCGCGACGCGGCGCGGGCGCAGCCAGGACCGGAGGTGACGAAGGGTGAAGTCGATCTCGCCGACGATGAGCCCGATCTCGCTGATCTGAGCCTCTGTCGGGCTTTTTGCGAGGTCGGTGGCGAGGGCCCGCTCGAAGTCGGGTCCGCGCTCGATCAGCATGCGCTTGAGCGCGGTCAGCTGCCGCACCCGCCAGGCGAGCGGCTTGGTGCCGCCCCGTTCGAACGCTTTGCGCAGCGCGCCCACGATCGACGCGGCATCCGCACCGGGAACGGACACGACGGGGACGCCGGTCTCTGTCGTGCTCATGCTTTCGGCTCCTCCGGAACGACGGCAACGGGCGGAGCGGTCTGCTCCGTCCTGCCGGTGAACTCTTCCATGCTCGAGTACACGCGGAACACCTGGTCGGCGACGACGTCCCAGGCGCGCTGAGGGAGGGCACCCTTGAGAACGGTGGCGAGGCTCACCGTCCACGGTGTCATCCGCATCGGCCTGCCCGAGAGCATGGCCTGCCAGGCCCGCGCGACCGCGATGTCGGGAAGAAGGACTGGCGTGAGCAACGGCCCGCGTGCGCCGTCGAACATTCCCGTCGCGACATACGACGGGCAGAACGTGGTGATCTTGACGTGGGTGTTGCCGGACCGTTCGAGTTCGAGCCGGACCGAGTCGCTCCAGCCGATGAGCGCCCACTTGGACGCCGCGTAAACGCTCATCCTCGGGTTGGACAGGGTGCCTGCTGCCGACGCGATGTTGAGGATCCGCTTCTCCCTGGTGGGATCCAGGATCATGGCCGGCAGGAATTCGCGGGTGACGTGCATCGGAGCGATCGCGTTGATGCGCATCGTCGGCTCGGTGTCGCGTTCCGAGTCGGTGTTCCAAAAGTAGTCGTTCCCCCGAACGATTCCGGCGTTGTTGATGAGGACGTCCGGGACGCGTCCCTCATCGAGTTCGTGGCCGGCCGCGCTCCTTACGTCGTCGAGTTTCGACACGTCGACGACGCGGGTGTGGATCACCGTCCCGTAGCCGGAGAGGGCGCTGGCCGTCGCATCGAGGGCGAGCGGATCGATGTCCCACAGGGTCACCGATTCCGCCTCTTCCTGGACGGCGCGTTGCGCGTAGAGCCGGCCCATCCCTGACGCCCCTCCCGTCACCAGGACGCGGGCGTGTGCGACGGTAAAAGCCACGGGAACCTCCATCGGTTGCTGAGGATTCTCACCCTATTCCATGCCGGAAGCACGAGGGCCGGGGCACGCTAGGAAGCGGCCTCGGCCTCCTTCGGAGGGAGTGGGAACAGTGCGTCGAGGAACTGCGCCACCCACGCGATGAGGTCGGCGTCGGTGAGTTTCTCGCCGTGCTTCTCCGGCATCGGGACGATCAGTGCGTTGGCCTGCGCCAGGTATTTGCCGCCGGGGTACATCCGTCGGAGGCGTGCCTGCAGAGAGTCGGGCAGGTTCGCCGGGGCGGCGCGCAGGTTGCTGCCCATCGCCACGAGTTCGCTGAGCCCGACGCGCTGGGCACGCTGACGCAGCTGGGACACGGCGATGAGGTTCTGTACCTGGGCCGGCGGCTCTCCGTACCGGTCGGTCAGCTCGTCGATGACGAGTCCGATCTGGTCGTCGGCCGCAGCGGGCCCGGATGCCGCGGACAGCTTCTGATAGGCCTCGAGCCGCAGTCGCTCGCTATCGACATATTCCTCGGGGATGTGGGCGTCGACGGGCAACTCGAGACGGAGTTCCGTCTGGCCCTCGGCGACGTCCCCGCGGAAGTTGGAGACCGCCTCGCCGATCATCCGCAGATAGAGGTCGAAGCCGACGCCGGCAATGTGCCCCGCCTGCTCGCCGCCGAGCAGGTTGCCCGCTCCACGGATTTCGAGGTCCTTGAGCGCCACCTGCATCCCGCTGCCGAGTTCGTTGTTCGCGGCGATGGTCGACAACCGGTCGTGTGCCGTCTCGGAGAGCGGCTTGTTCTCGTCGTAGAGGAAGTAGGCGTATGCGCGTTCGCGACCGCGGCCGACTCGACCGCGGAGCTGGTGCAGCTGGCTCAGCCCGTACTTGTCTGCCCTGTCGATGATGATGGTGTTGGCGTTCTGGATGTCGAGGCCGGTCTCGATGATCGTCGTGCAGACGAGCACGTCGAACTTGCGTTCCCAGAAGTCCACGACGACGCGTTCGAGCACGTTCTCGGACAGTTGCCCGTGGGCCACGGCGATGCGGGCCTCCGGAACGATCTCGGCGAGCTGTGCCGCGATCCGGTTGATGCTCGACACCCGGTTGTGGACGAAGAAGATCTGGCCCTCGCGGAGGAGCTCCCTGCGGATGGCTGCACCCACCTGCTTCTCGCTGTACGGGCCGACGAAGCTGAGGATCGGATGCCGTTCCTCGGGCGGGGTGGCGAGCGTGGACATCTCCCGGATGCCGGTGACCGCCATCTCGAGGGTGCGCGGGATCGGCGTGGCGCTCATCGCCAGGATGTCGACGTTGGTCTTGAGCTTCTTGAGGGCGTCCTTGTGCTCGACACCGAACCGCTGTTCCTCGTCGATGATGACGAGTCCGAGGTCCTTGAACTTCATTCCCTCGCTGAGCAGCCGGTGGGTTCCGATCACGACGTCGATGGTTCCACGTTCGAGTCCGTCCCTGGTCTCCTTCGCCTCCTTCGCCGTCTGGAACCGGCTCAGTGCCCGCAGGTGCACGGGGAACCCGGCGAACCGCTCGGAGAAGGTTTCGAAGTGCTGTTTGACGAGCAGGGTGGTCGGCACGAGCATCGCGACCTGCTTGCCGTCCTGGACGGCCTTGAACGCCGCCCGGATGGCGACCTCGGTCTTGCCGAAGCCGACGTCGCCGGAGAGGAGCCGGTCCATCGGTATGGGCCGTTCCATGTCTGCCTTGACTTCGTCGATCGTGGTCAGCTGGTCGGGAGTCTCCGCGAACGGGAAGGCCTCTTCGAGTTCACGCTGCCACGGGGTGTCCTTGCTGAAGGCGAACCCCTTCGACGCCATCCGCGCCGAGTACAGCTTGACGAGTTCGATGGCGATGTCGCGCACGGCCCGGCGCGCCCGGCCTTTGGCCTGCGACCAGTCGCTTCCACCCATCTTCGACAGGGCGGGGGCTTCTCCGCCGACGTACCGGCTGAGCAGGTCGAGCTGGTCGGTGGGGACGAGGAGTTTGTCTCCCGGGTAGCCGCGCTTGGACGGCGCGTACTCGAGGGTGAGGTACTCGCGGCGCGTCTTCGTGGGGTTGCGTCCGCCGCTGGACACCTCATGCTGGCTCAGTTCGACGAACCGGCCGATGCCGTGCGTCTGGTGCACGACGTAGTCACCGGCTTTGAGCTGCAGAGGGTCGACGACGTTCTTGCGCCGCGAGGCCAGCTTCTTGACCTGGCGGGAGTCGTAGCCGATCGTGCGGCCGTAGAACTCGTTCTCGCTGATCAGGGCGAGCCTGGCGTCGACGAGCTCGAAGCCGTTCTCGACCGTCGCCTGCAGGAGGTACGCGATTCCCGGTTCGGGATCGGAGGGGAACTCGGCGACGAGCCTCGCCGGTACCTCACGCTCCGCAAGGACGTCCCTCGCTCGTTCGACGAGGCCGGTTCCGCGGGCTGCGATAGCGACGACCCAGCCGTCTCGGAGCCGTTCGGCCACGTGATCGATAGCACCGTCGACGTTTCCGGAGAAGCTCGGGACCGGGTCGGCCGAGACACGCACGGTGAGGAGCTCGTCCATCTCGCGTTCCTCGGGCAGGACGTCGTCCGGCCCCTGCTGGAAGGTACTGAACGTCCACCACGGGTGGTCGGAGGCCGGGGCACCTGGTGCGGTGAACCTCGTGGCGTCCCTGAGGTCACCGAGGCTGATGAACTCGCCGCTGGCGAGGTCGATCGGCGCCTGAGCGCCCGCGGTTGCCGCGCTCCACGCCGCAGCGAGGAACTCGCGGTTGGTCTCGGAAAGGCTGATCGCCCGCGTCGCGACCCGTTCAGGCGAAATGACGGCGACCGCCGCTCCGGCCGGGAAGTAGTGGCTCACGGGGACGAGCCGCTCGAGCAGCGCCGGTGCGAGCGATTCCATGCCTTCGACCGGGATGCCGTTGGCGATCTTCTCGAGCATCGCGGTCATGCTCGGGAACTCGTGCTGCATCTCGGCCGCACGCTGGCGCACGGCATCGTTGAGCAGCAGCTCGCGCGCCGGCGGGAGGGCGATCCGGGCGACGGCATCCGGGATGGACCGCTGGTCGGCGACCGAGAACGCGCGGATCTGCTCCAGCTCGTCGCCGAAGAACTCGACGCGGTACGGATGCTCCGCCACCGGTGGGAAGACATCCAGGATGCCGCCTCGGACGGCGAACTCGCCACGACGGGACACCATGTCGACGCGGACGTACGCGAGTTCGACGAGCTGGCGGGCAATCTGCCCGAGATCGTGACCGCGGGCACCGGCGACGAGCGGAAGCGGCTCGACCGCGGTGAGGTTGTCTGCCAGGGGCTGCAGGGCAGCGCGGACGGAGGCGACGACGATGAGCGGCGCGTCTCCTGACCAGTCCGTCATCTCGCGCAGGGCGGCGAGCCGCTTGCCGACGATCTCGGCGCTCGGGCTGAGTCGCTCGTGCGGCAGGGTCTCCCAGGCCGGGAAGTCGACGATCCTGGCATCAGGAACGACGCTTTCGAGCGCAGCTCGCAGGGATTCGGAGTCGCGTCCGGTCGGTGTGACGACGAAAAGCGCTGCGGGAAGACCCGCACGCCGCCTCGCCTCGATCAGCCCGGCCAGGAGGGGCGCGCGGAGGCCGTCGGTGACGGAGAAGTCCGCGTCACGGGTGGCATAGCCCAGGGCGTTGTCGAACGTGGAGGCGCGCGAAAGCGCTGCGATTAAGCCCTGAAGGATCACCGGGACAGTCTACGCGGCACGTCCGACATTGCCGCCCGCAGCGTCAGGAGGGCGAGTGGACCTTGAGCTGTGCGGCCTGCAGCCCGACCGTCGCGATGAGCTCGACAGCATCCGCCGCGTCCGCGATCAGATTGGGCAGGACGTCCCTCTCCGCGCCCGCGAAGTCCTTCAGCACGTAGTCGGCGGGATCCTGGCGGCCGGGAGGACGCCCGATTCCCACGCGAACCCGGAGGAAGTCCGGGCTCCCAGTGGCCTTCACGATGTCGCGGACACCGTTGTTGCCCCCGTGCCCGCCACCCTGCTTGAGCTTGATCGTGTCGAACGGAAGGTCGAGTTCGTCGTGCACGATGATGAGGCGCTCAGGCTCGAGCGAGTAGAAGCGGAGCAGGGCGGCGACGGGTCCGCCCGACACGTTCATGTAGCTGTTGAGCTTCGCCAGGACGAGCTTCGGTCCGCCGGGAGCCGCGAACCCCTCTGCCACCAGGGCAGGGGTCTTGTGCTTCTTGAACCCTGAACCCAGACGTGTGGCGAGCTCGTCGACGACCATGTGCCCGACATTGTGCCGGTTGCGGGCGTATGCAGGACCCGGGTTGCCGAGCCCGACGACGAGCCAGGTGTTCTCCGCCACAATCGGCTCCTTCTTTCTGCGCCACCACATGAGTTCTCCTTAAGCGGACGAGCCCGCCGGTTCGCAACCATTCGGCTGCGAACCGGGCAGGCTCGGTCTGTTCGACGGGACGTTACTCGGCGGCCGGAGTCTCGGCTGCTTCGGCCTCGGCTGCAGCTTCGGCTTCTTCTTCGGTCTCCTCCGGCTCGGCGATCGCGACGACGAGCAGGTCGGGGTCGCTGAGCAGGCTGGAGCCGGTGGGCAGCGGGACGTCCTTGGCGAGGATGTGCGCACCGACCTCGAGGCCCTCGATCGAGACGGTGAGGTTCTCGGGGATGTGAGTCGCCTCGGCCTCGATGGACAGCGTGGTCGCGTCGCGGTTGACGACGGAGCCGGGAGCGGACTCGCCCTCGAGGTGGACGGGGATGTCCACGGTGACCTTCTCGCCCTTGATGACGACGATGAGGTCGAGGTGCTCGATGATGCGGAGCACGGGGTCCTTCTGGACGTCCTTGACGAGGGCGAGGCTCTGCTTGCCGTCGATTTCGAGCTCGAGGACCGCGTTCGACTTGCGGATGATGAGGCCGATCTGGTGCGCGGGGAGCGCAACGTGCTTCGGCTCGGTGCCGCGACCGTACATGACGGCCGGGATCTTGCCTGCGGCGCGAAGCTTGCGCGCCGCACCCTTGCCGAATGAGGTGCGGGTTTCTGCGACTACTTTGTTGTCGTCAGCCATGGTGATCTCCTTGGGGTGAGCCTGGGCTCTTTCGCGTGAACCGGAGCGCACTCCGGATGGTCTGGGAGGAGGGCCGGCGAACCGGACTCCGTGTCAACTCGAACGCATGTCAGCGTGAGGAAAAGCCGGTTCCTGGAGAAAATCCTGGGTGCCTTGCCCACCGCGTCGATTACGGATGCCGCTGTGCAGCATCCCTCGCCGAAGTTCAGTCGCCAAGTCTACCCCATGACGCGGAGCGGTAACGCGGAGCGGTAACGCGGGCAAGCGAGAGACGGCGGGCGATCAGCGCTCGGCGTTGACGGAGTTGATCGCGTCGACGGCTTCGGAGACGATGGCGGGGACGGCCTGGTCGATGTCGACGACGATTCCCGGCTCGTCGTCCGCCAGGGGCTCGAGGGCCGCGAACTGCGAATCGAGGAGACTGGGCGGCATGAAGTGGTCGCTGCGGCCCTCGAGGCGTGAGGCCAGCACCTCGCGCGAGCCGGAGAGGTGCACGAACCGCGTCGCCGGCGCGTTCTTCAGGATGACATCCCGGTAGACACGGCGGAGTGCTGAGCACGCGATCACCATTCCCGTTCCCTCCTTGCCCGCTGTGGCGAGGGTGGAGCCGACTGTCGCAAGCCACGGCCAGCGATCGTCGTCGTTCAGCGGGGTCCCGCCGGCCATCTTCTCGACGTTCGACTGGGGATGCAGCGCGTCACCATCGACGAACGGAACCCCGAGGGCGCCGGCGATGAGCGCGCCGATCGTGCTCTTGCCCGACCCCGACACCCCCATCACGATGATCTGGGCGCCCTCGGATGTTCCGTGTGAATTCGTCATGCGTCGATTCTGCCTGTTACCAGTCGTGGACGGTGCCGTCGGCGAGCCGGTTGTACGGCAGGTAGGCGGTTTCGTACGGGTATTTGCCTGCCTCGTCGACGTTGAGCTCGACGCCGAGACCCGGCTTGTTGCCCGGGTGCAGCATGCCGTCGTTCCAGGTGAACGACTGCTCGAAGACGCTGTTGGTCTTCTCTCCGTGCTGCATGTACTCCTGGATGCCGAAGTTGTGGATCGACATGCCGAGGTGCATGGCCGCGGCCATTCCGACCGGCGAAATGTCGGTCGGTCCGTGCATGCCCGACTTGATCTGGTACTGCGACGCGTAGTCGAGCACCTTCTTGAGGTGGCTGATTCCGCCCGTGTGGGTGACGGCGCTCCGCACGTAGTCGATGAGCTGTTCACGGATGATCTGCTGGTAGTCCCAGACCGTGTTGAAGATCTCTCCAATGGCAAGCGGGGTCGTTGTGTGCTGGCGCACGAGGCGCAGGGCTTCGGGGTTCTCGGCGGGCGTGCAGTCCTCGAGCCAGAACAGGTCGTACGGTTCGAGCGACTTGCCGAGCTTCGCGGCCTGGATCGGAGTCATCCGGTGGTGACCGTCGTGGAGGAGCGGGATCTCGGGGCCGAACTCGTTGCGGACAGCCTCGAAAACCGTGGGGACGTGGCGCAGGTAGCTGCGCGTGTCCCAGTCCTCCTCGGCCGGCAGCGCACCGCGCTGGGCGGGTTCGTGGTCGTAGCGCACGCCGGTGTTCGCCTCGAACGTCGCGTTGGACGCGATGCCGTAGATCGACTTCAGCCCGGGAACGCCCGTCTGGATCCGGATCGACTTGTAGCCCTGTTCCTGGTGCTCGCGCACGCTGTCGAAGAGCTCGGGGAGCGACTTGCCCGATGCGTGGCCGTATGCCATGAGACCGGTGCGGGACGCGCCTCCGAGAAGCTGGTAGAGCGGCATGCCCGCCGCCTTGGCCTTGAGGTCCCAGAGCGCCACGTCGACGGCGGCGATGGCCGCCATGGTCACCGGTCCGCGACGCCAGTAGGCGCTGCGGTACAGGAACTGCCAGGTGTCCTCGATGTTGTGGGCGTCACGGCCGATGAGCAGCGGCACCACGTGTTCGGTGAGGTACGCCACGACGGCGAGTTCCCGGCCGTTGAGGGTGGCGTCACCGAGGCCGGTGATTCCGTCCTCCGTGGTGAGCTTGAGGGTGACGAAGTTCCTGTCGGGACTCGTGACGATGACGTCGGCCTTCTCGATTTTCATTGGGTTCCTTGTGTCGTTGGGGATGATTCGCAGGAGGGGCTATCTGGCGGCGGGGTCGTCGACGTCGGTCGGCGGGACCGCCGTAGCCGCCGGGCGCTGTGCCGTGAAGGCAGCGGTGGAGAGAGCAGGGTCGATCGGCGACGGATCCTGGCCGGCGTCGTCGCGGCGCGCGGCGATCTCGAGGACGATCTCCTTGTGACGCTTGTCGGTGAGCGGGTAGAAGAACATCACGACGATGGCGAGAACGGATGCCACCACGGGGATGAGGCCTGCACCGGCCCGGATGCCCCACTCGGCCTGAACGGACTGCTGCACTCCGCCGGAGACGTAACCGCCCCAGGCGAGGGCGTATGCGGCGAGCGCGCCGCCGACGGCCTGGCCGGTCTTGCGGGTGAAGGAGAACAGGGCGTAGATGATGCCCTCGGCGCGGACGCCGGTCTTCCATTCGCCGTATTCGACGGTGTCGGCCTCCAGCGCCCAGACGAGCATGTTCACGAGCACGATGCCGAGCTGGCAGACGACGAGTCCGCTGAAGCCCAGCCAGACCAGATTCGGCGGGGCGAGGAAGACGATCACGCCGCCGACGGCCATGATTCCTGCGCCGGCCATGTATGCGGCGCGTTTTCCGAACGTGCGGACGATCTTCGGCACGAAGCCGGCGATGCCGAAGACGATGACCAGCTGAATGATCGAGAACACAGCGTAGAGCGGGAGCGCGCCGAGGACGTCACGCAGGTAGTACAGCTGCACCGTACTGAGTGCAAGCATGCCGGTGAGGAACACGAACGAGCTGATGCAGAGCATGACGAGCGGCTTGTTGCTCTTGAGAATCGCGAAACTCTGCTTCATGGTCACGTGCGGCACGTCGCGCTTCACGCGCTCCTTCGCCGTGAACGCCGTGAAGAAGTACAGCATCGTCCCGACCACGACGAAGCCGAGCGTCATCGACGTGAAGATCGACTGGAGGTCGTTCTCCGGGGTGATCAAGGGCGCGACGAAGATGCCGAGGCCTGCGCCGACGATCATGGCGCCGATGGTCCTGGCGCTCGCGAGCTTGGCCCGCTCCCCCGGGTCCTGTGTCATCGCGCCGGCGAGCGAACCGAACGGGATGTTCACCAGGCTGTAGGCGAGGCCGAGGGCCGCGTACGTGAGGTAGGCGTAGATGAGCACGCCGGTTTCACCGATCTGCGGGATGGAGAAGGTGGCCACGCTCAGCAGCAGGAGCGGAACCGAGCCGAACATGAGGAACGGACGGAACTTACCGAATCGCTTGCTGTAGGTCTTGTCGACGATGCGGCCGGCGAACAGGTCCGCGAACGCGTCGAACACCCGCACGACGAGCAGCAGTGTTCCTGCAGCAGCAGCCGAAATACCCGCGACATCCGTGTAGTAGATGAGCAGGAACATCGTGGCCGTGGTGAACGCCAGGTTGTTGGCCGCGTCACCGGCGCCGTACCCGATGATGCTGATCTTCGGCAGCTTGCCGAGCGCCTCGATCGGTGGCGTCGTCGTTGTCGAACTCATGGGGGCTCCTTTACCCGTGTGGCCGCGAGCGGCTATGCGTCGAGGGCGCTCCGCGTGCGGAACAGCATGGGCCAGGAGGTGCGGGCACCCGCTGGCGTTCTCGTGGTGTCGGCAACCTCACCGGTCGTGGTGCTCGCCAGGATGGCAAGGTTGCCGAGCTCGATGGAATCGCGTCGATTCCTGATCGTTGCGATGAGCGTGCGCGACGCGACGGAGCGAGCCGACCGGCGGAAGGCAACTGCCGACATGGTGTCTCCTCTACGCATCGTTGCGGGAACGCGTCCTCGCGAAACTTCGAATGATTTCGGTCGGGATACCCGGCCGCTGGTTAACAGTGAAGCACGGATTTCTCGATTTGGCAAACGGTTGCCAATCTGGTCTCGAAAGATGTCCTGCGGCCAGGTTCACGTTCGACGAACCACCCGGCGGCGACCCTGCATCCCTCATGTGTCACAAACGGTCGGTATACGGTCCGCAAACCCGCACGTCGCGTCCAACGAGCGATCGGCGGTGACCCACCATCCGTTCATCCGTCGCCAATGTCGGGTTCCGGCGCAGATACTCGGCGCACGCGCCGGATGAGCCAGCGGCGACGCGCTTCACCCGTTCATGTGTCACAAACGGTCGGCATACGAGTCGCGAACGCGCACTTTGCGGCGTCGCGGCATCCCACCGGGCCCCGCGTCGGGTCGTGCGTCAGACGAGGGTGGGCACGACTTCCGCGGCGACGGCCCGGATGTCGGAGAGGAGGCTCTCGTCTGCGGCGAGCCGGGCGTCGATGAGGCGCAGCAGTGCGGCCTCCCGGGCGTCACCCGAGGCCAGAGCGGTCGCGATCGCGGGCGCCTGGGCGTCCGGCAGCTCGGTTCCCGCCGTCACCAGGGCCAGCCACGACCCGATGGCACGGATGCCGCCGTCGCCGTCACGGCCGGCCGCTCGCTCCGCGAGGAGCACGTCGACGACCCGGACCCTGAGCTTCGTCACGCCCTCCATCCCGATCTGGGCCAGCTGGTGTTCGATGCGCGCGTTTCGAAAGCGTTCGAGAAGCGAGGCTCGGTACTCGTCGAGGTCCAGTCCCTCAGGCAACTGCCTGGAGGCCTCGTCCCAGAAGGCTGTGACCCACGCCAGGCAGGTCTCGTCGACGATGGCCGCGGCCACGGTCTGATGACCCCGCAGGCGTGCCGCATAGGCCAGAAGACTGTGGGCGCCGTTGAGGAGCCAGAGCTTGCGGCGCTCGAACGGTTCGATGTCGTCGACGAACCGTGCTCCTGCGCGTTCCCATGCCGGGCGCCCTGCCGGGAAATCGCCTGACAGGACCCAGTCTCGGAACGGTTCCGTGATGACCGGTGCGGTATCGAGCCAGCCGGAGATCCGCGCAGCCTGGTCGATGTCAGCCGACGTCGTTCTCGGCGTGATCCTGTCGACAGACGTCGAGACGAACGACACGTTGCCGGTGATCCAGGATGCGGTCGCCGGGTCGACGAGGTTCGCGAGAGCCGTCAGGCCGGTTGCGACGAATGCGCCGTTGTCCGGCATGTTGTCGCAGGGGATGATCGCGAGTGGTCCGCCGCCTGCCAGCCGGCGGGCGTGCAGGCCGAGAACGAGGCGACCCAGCGTCGTCGTAGGCCCGCCGGCGAGCGACGGCGGAGCCTCGTCGCCGAGAGCGGCCGACAGCCAGTCGATATCGGCGCGCACCGCGGCGTCATCGAGGTTCGGCTGCGCGGCCGAGGTGAGGCGATAGCCCGGCTCGGTGACGGTGGTTGTCACGATGGCGGTGGTCGATGCGGCCAGAAGGTCGACGAAGCGGTCGAGATCGGTGCCATCGATTGCCTCGACGATACTGGGGACGACGGATGCCGAGTCCCCATCGGCCGACCGCTCGATGAGCGTGTAGAGCCCGCCCTGCGGCGCGAGTTCCTGTGCGGCGGTGGCGTTGCGTCCGGTGAAAGCTGCAATACCCCACTCCCCCTCCGGGTCGGCCTGGGCCGTGTACCAGGCCTGGTGCGCGCGGTGGAAGGCGCCGAGCCCGATGTGGACGATCCGGACCGGGGCGACGGATGCCTGTCGCCCCTCACGGGCGGCATGCGTCTCACGGGTGAGCGGCTGGGCGGGTGTGCCGGAGGGCGAAGTCACAGTTTGAAGACCTTTCGGGGCAGGGTGTCGACGAGGTCGACGGCGATGCGTTCGGCGGCGGCCTGGTCGACCCGTCCTTCGCGGACGAGCCTGGAGAGGAACACGGAGTCGAGCCGCCTGGCCATGTCGTGCCTGGCAGGAATGGAGAGGAATGCGCGTGTGTCGTCGATGAACCCGGAGCTGCGGTAGAAGCCGGCCGTCTCGGTCACGGCCGACCGGAACCTGAGCACGGAGTCGGGGGCGTCGAGGAACCACCACGGCGCACCGATGAACACGCTGGGGTAGAAGCCGGCCAGGGGCGCGACCTCACGCGAGTAAACGGTCTCGTCGACGCTGAACAGGACCAGGTGGAAGTCCTTGTCGTTGCCGTACTTCTCGAGCAGGGGGCGGATGTTTTCGACGTAAGTGGTCGTGACTGGGATGTCGTGGCCGGTGTCCGGTCCGAACGCGGTGAAGGTCTCGCTCGAGTGGTTGCGGTAGACACCGGGGTGGACGGTCATCACGAGACCGTCCTCGACGCTCATCCTGGCGCTCTCGAGCAGCATGTGTCCGGTGAACGCACGGCTCTCGTCTGCGTCGAGCGCGCCGGAGAGCGCGCGGTCGAACAACGCAGCGGCATCCGATGGCGACAGGTCGACCGTGTACGGTTCGAGCACGCCGTGGTCGGCCGAGACGGCCCCGTTGTCCACGAAGAAGCGCCGGCGGCCGGCGAGAGCTTCCAGATAACCCGTGTAGCTCGAGAGGGATGTTCCATTCCAGTCGGCGAGCCGGCCCACATTTGCGGCCCATCCCGGCGCAGCGGGGTTGAGGTAGGCATCCGGACGGAACGTGGGCAACACACGACCGGCGAAGGACGGGTCCCCCGCAAGGGCTCGGTGGCCGGCGAGGTCGTCCATCGGGTCGTCGGTCGTGGCCAGCACCTCGATGCCGAAGCGCTCGAAGAGGGCACGCGGCCGGAAAGCCGGGGTGGCCAGCGACGCCTGAATCCTGTCGAAGACGGCATCCGCATTGGTGGAGTCCGGGTGCACGTCGATGCCGAACAACTCGCTGAACGTGCTCTGCAGCCAGTACCCCGAAGCGGTTCCGGCGTAGAGGTGCCAGTGGGCGCTGAAGGTGCGCCACACCTCGCGGGGGGACGCAACGGCCCCACCAGAGGTCCGGTCAGGGATGCCGAGAGCGTCGAGACCGACACCGGACGCGTGCATGAGCCGGGTGACGTAGTGATCGAACCGGATGAACAGTTCGGCCGGATTCGGGAACGGCTCGTCGTCGACGAGGAGCGCTGGGTCCACGTGGCCGTGCGGGGAGATGATAGGCAGGTCTGCGACCCGTCCGTACAGCGCCCTGGCCACGTCACGCGTGGCGGGGTCTGACGGGAACAGTCGGTCCTGGTCGAGTTGCAGCTTCATTGACACTCCTTCATTCAATCTGCACCCTACCGTTTTGTCAACCGGTTGCCAAGTCACGGCCCCTGTGCCACACTGAGGACTATCGAGGGACCCGCTCAGCGGTCCCGGTATCTGTCAACCGGCTTCCACTGGCGGCGGCCGCGAATCCAATGGAGGACTTCACTGTGGCGAAAATCGGCGTTCAGGCCATGATGCTCAAAGACAGCTTCGCGGAGGTCGGTCCGTTCGAGACACTCCGCCGCGTCAGCGACATCGGCTACTCGGCCGTCGAGATCTCGCAGATCCCGATGACAGGCGAGAACGTTGCCGAGCTGGCGAGGGCACGCGATGAACTCGGCATGGACATCGCCTCACTCTCCGCGAACCTCACGATCGCTACGGGGATGCCGGGGGAATCGCTGACGACGGGGTTCGACAAGATCGTCGCAGACGCGAAAGCACTGGATACGTCGATGGTCCGCATCGGCATGCTCCCGTTCGATGCAATGGGGTCTCTCGACAAGGTGCTCGCCTTCTGCGACGCCACGAATGACGTGGCCGAACGCCTCGCCGGGCACGGGATCAGCCTGTACTACCACAACCACCACATCGAGTTCGCGAAGTACGACGGCAAGCACCTGCTGGACATCATCGCCGACCGGGCCCCGCTCCTCGGCCTCGAGCTCGACGTGCACTGGATCCAGCGCGGAGGTCTCGACCCGGTTTCCACCATTGCGAAGTACGGTGACCGCGTGGCGATGATCCACCTCAAGGACTACCGGATCGGCACGCTGCCCGACTCGGCGTTCACGGCCCTGGCGGCCGGGGACTTCCCCGGCTTCATGACCGCGTTTACCGGCGTCGTCCAGTTCGCCGAGGTCGGCGAGGGAAACCTCGACTTCCGCGGGATCATCGAACAGAGCATCGCAAGCGAGGCGAAGTACCTCCTCGTCGAACAGGACGACCTCTACGGGCGGGACGTGTTCGACTGCCTCACCACGTCGAAGGACAACCTCGTCAGGCTCGGCTACGCCGACCTGTTCTAGGATCGCCGCCGGGTTTCGCCCGGAACGCCCGATCAGCGCCTGGGCGTCCCGGTCGAACCGCGGATGACGAGTTCGGTGACGATGGGCTGCTCGTCGGCATCGGCGGCCACGTCCGCACCGCCGCCGCTGATCATGCTCAGCGCGAGACGCACGGCCCGCTCCCCCGCGAGCGCCAGCGGCGTGCGGATGGTGGTGAGTGCAGGGGTGGTGAAGTCCGAACCGAAGATGTCGTCGAAGCCGATGATGCTCATCCGCCCGGGGACGTCGATCCCCTGCTCGGCAGCCGCGCGAAGAAGGCCGATGGCCATGAGGTCGTTGTACGCCACGACGGCGGTGACGCCTGCGGCAACAACGCGCGACAGCGCGGCGCGACCACCGTCGAGGGTCGGGACGCCTGGCCCGATCTCAACGATCGACATCCCGCGCGCCGGAGCACGATCGAGCAGGCTTGCCCACCTGGTCGCGCTCATCCACGAGGTCGCCGGGCCTGACAGGTAGGCGATGCTGGTGTGGCCGAGGGATTCGAGGTGCGCGAGTGCCTCCTCGATGCCCGGCGAGACATCCGGAAGAATGCTCGACACGCCTTCAACGTCGCGGTTGATCAGCACGAGCGGCTTCGATTCGGCCAGCTTCTGGATCTGTTCGTCGTTGAGTCGGGTGGTACCGAGGATCAGGCCGTCGACGGACGGCTGAACACGCTCGGCCGTCGTCGCCTCGCGCTCCCCCGATTCCTGCGACTCGGCGATGACCAGGGTGTATCCCTGCTCGGATGCCGCGTGCTCTGCGCCGCGGACGATGCCGAAGATCATCGGGTTGGTGATGTCGGCCAGGAGCAGCCCGAGGGTGTTCGTCCGGCCGGTCGGCAGGGCGCGGGCCATCGGGTTGAGCCGGTAGTTCAGCTCCTTCGCCGCCTGGTGGATCCGCTCCTCGGTCTTGATGTTGATCCGGCCGGGCTGACTCAGCGCCCGTGAGACGGTCGACGGGTTCACCCCGGCGAGCTTCGCGACGTCGTAAATGGTCGGGGCGGACTTGCCGCCGCGCGGGCCACGCTGCCGCACCGGCTGCTGCGGTTCTTCGGCTACGGCGTCACTCGGCATGTCGGTACTCCTCCGGGCGCGATCTCGGCGCCGTCTCGTCCGCCTCTGCGGTCGGGTCTACGGTATCGCACGGATTTGCGACTCGGCCTACGCCGCGACGCCGGCCTGGATGTCCTGTTCACGCTGTTGCGCGAGAAGTCGGAGCCGATTCGCGCGGCGCTCCTCCTGGCGGTCGGGATCAGGGACGGGTGATGCGAGCAGAAGCCGCTGGGTGTACGGATGCTCCGGGGTGACGGTGACGTCTCCTGCATGCCCCTGTTCGACGATCTCACCCCGGTACATCACGGCCACCCGGTGGCTGATGTGGCGCACGACGTCGAGGTCGTGCGACACGAACAGGTACGAAACTCCTGTGTCCCTCTGGATCTGGAGGAAGAGATCGAGCACCCGGGCCTGCGTGGTGAGGTCGAGCGCTGAGACGGGCTCGTCGCAGACGATGAGCTTCGGCGAGAGCGCGAGAGCTCTGGCGATCGCGACGCGCTGGCGCTGCCCGCCGGAGAACTCCCGCGGGAGCCGCTGGGCGGCATCCGACGGCAGTCCGACCTGATCGAGGAGCTCTCCGACGCGTTTGCGGGCCGCCGCCTTACCGATGCCCTGGACACCGAGCGGTTCGGCGAGGATGTCTCCGATCTCAAGGGCGGGGTTGAGCGATGTGTACGGGTCCTGGAACACGACCTGGAGGTCACGACTCAGTTCCTTGCGCTTTTTCCGGCTGGCGTGGCTGATGTCCTGTCCAGCGAAGGTGATCGAGCCGGCGGTGACCGGGGCGAGGCCGAGGACGGCCCTGCCGAGCGTCGTCTTGCCCGACCCGGACTCTCCGACGAGACCGAGCGTTTCGCCCTGCCCGATGGAGATGTTGATGTCGGTCAGTGCGCGGAACGACTTCGCCCGGAAGCCCGAGCCCGGGTATTCCACGTTGAGGCTGTCGATGGTGAGGAGACGGTCGCCCATCATGCACCGTCCTTTCCGGTTGTCGTGAGCATGGACATCGGCGTCTTGCCTTCGAGCATCGAGCCGAGCAGGGTCTGCGTGTACGGATCCTGCGGATTGCGGAGGATGTCACGGACTTCGCCGGACTCGACCACCCGGCCGCTCTTCATTACGACGACACGATCGGCGAGGTCTGCGACGACACCGAAGTTGTGGGTGACGAGGATGACACCGACGCCCAGACGTTTCTGCAGGTCGCGGATCAGGTCGAGCACCTCCGCCTGGACGGTCACGTCAAGCGCCGTGGTCGGCTCGTCCGCGATGATGAGGTCCGGTTCGCAGCTGATCGCTCCGGCGATGAGCACACGCTGCGCCATCCCGCCAGACACCTCGTGTGGATAGGCGTCGAATGTTCGCTGCGGGTTGACGATTCCGACGCTCTCCAGGAGAGCGATGGCCCGCTTCTTCGCTTCGGCTCTGGAGATCCCGAGGACTGTGACCATCGGTCGGACGAGCTGGGACCCGACGGTGTATGCCGGGTCGAGGTTCGACATCGGTTCCTGCGGGATGTACGAGATGCGCTTGCCGCGGAGGTCTCGGAGGCGGTCCTGGTGCACAGTCTCGTCGCCAGGAGCGACCGAGTACTTTCCGTCGAACTGGATGCTGCCTCCGACGATCCGCGCCGTATCCGGGAGCAGGCCGAGGATGGAGAAGGCGGTCTGGGACTTGCCGGAGCCCGACTCCCCCACGATCCCGAGGACTTCTCCGCGGTCGAGGGAGAAGGACACGTCGTCGACGACCTTCTTGATCGACCCGTCTGCCTGCGGGTAGCCGACAGCGAGGTGGTTGACCTTGAGCAGATGTTTCTCGGTTCCGGCTTCGACCTTCGCGATGATCTTGCGGAGCTTCCCCGTGCGCGGTGACGGGGTGTCACTGCGCGGCGACGGCGCCGGGACGATCGTCTTCTTCGGCTTCGGGATCTTCTGGCCGTCCTCCAGAGCATCGCGCACGGCGTTCCCGAGGAGGACGAGCGCACCGATCGTGAGGCCGATGGCGAGACCTGGCCAGAGCAGGAGGAGGGGGTTGAGGTAGACGTTGCGGAACCCGTCACTGAGCATGACGCCCCAGGTGGCCTCACTCGGGTCACCGAGACCGAGGAACTCGAGTCCGGACTGGATGGCTATCGCCACTCCGCAGACCATCGCGGTCTGGATGATGATCGGGGCCCGTACGACGCTGAAGATGTGCCTGGTGATGATGCTCACGTCGCTGAGACCCGCCACTCGTGCCGCATCGACATACAACTCGTTGCGGACCGACTGCACCGCCGTCCGTGTGAGCCGGAAGTAGCCGGGACTGATCAGCACGCCGAAGACGATCATGCTCGTCCAGACCGACGGACCGAAGGCGGCTCGGACGGAGAGGAGGACGATGATGCCCGGGAGGCTCATCAGCATGTTCGCGAACCAGCTTGCGACCTGGTCGAATTTTCCGCCGTAGTACCCGGCGATCAGGCCGGTGGGCAATCCGATGGCGATGGCGACGATCGCGCAGAGCAACGCGGACAGCAGGGTGAGTTGTGCTCCGTAAACGAGCCGACTGAACACGTCCCGGCCGGCGCTGTCGGTACCGAGGAGGTTGTCGCCGCCTGGGGGCGCCAGCGTATTGGTGATGTTCGCGAAGTTCTGGTCGAACGGAGCGATGAGAGGGGCGAAGACGGCCACGAGCACCACGATGCTGAGGACGGAGAGGGCGAGGACACCGAGCGGGTTCCTCAGTATGCGGCGGAAGACGTGGGCACGCACGACCGTGCCTGCCTGGCCGGGGATGTCGACTTGCTGGGTCATGAGACACGCACCTTCGGGTTGAGCCAGCCGTTGATGAGGTCGACGACCAGATTGACGATGATGACGATGACGACCGTGTAGAGCACGACCCCCATCACGAGCGGGATGTCGCCGAGGGTCGTCGCACTGACGGCGAGGGCGCCCATCCCGGGGAGGGCGAAGATCTGCTCGATGATGACGACACCGCCGAGCATGCCGACGAACTGCAGGCTGAGCACGGTGAGTCCGGCGGGGGCCGCACTGCGAAGCACGTGCTTGAACAGGATCTCGCGTTCGGAGATGCCGCGGCTGCGGAGCGTACGAACGTAGTCCTTCTCCAGTTGCTTGATCACGGCACTCCGAATCTGCTGGGCGCCTGAGGTGACGGCATTGATGGTGAGGGCGATGACCGGAAGGGCCATCGAGGCGATCCAGGCATCCGCGCCTGCTCCAGGCGTGATCGTCGAGATGGCGGGGAAGAATCCGAGCTGGATGCCCAGGACGGTGACGAGGACGATGGCGAGGACGAACCCGGGGATGGCATCTCCGATGACGGCGCCGATCTGCACCACCCGGTCGACCCAGCCGCGCTTCACCGCTGCGGCCATGCCGAGGGCAGTGGCGACGATCGCGGTGAGGAGGATGGCGACGACGACGAGGGTGAGGGTGATCGGGAGCCGGTTGGTGAGGGCGTCGGCGACCGTCTCGGCGCTGAACCAGGAGCGGCCGAGGTCACCGGTGATCGCGGACCCTGCCCAGCCGAAGAAGCGGACGGGGAGTGGCTGGTCGAGGCCGAGCTCGGCCTCCTTGAGCGCGACGGCCCCCTCCGTCGCCTGGTCCCCGAGGATGTTCCTGGCGATGTTCGAGCTGGAGAAGTACAGAAGCGTGTAGGTCAGGATGCTGATCGCCGCGAGGAGGACGACTCCCGCCGCGAGACGCTTGAGAGTGAAGGTAACCATGCTGCTCCATTGCAAGTTGGTTGAGGTATGCGGGGGTGGGGCGGATGCCGATGCATCCGCCCCCGCGCCGGGAATCGGCGCGTCGATGGGTGTTAGCTCGCCGGAGCGAAGTTGTAGATGGACGGAACAGCCTGCTGCGTCTGCGGCGTCGAGGTGATCTTCTTGCCGTTGATGTAGAACATCTGGTCGACGCGGAACAAGGGGGCGAACCAGGCGTTTTCGGTGACGTACGTGTTGACGTCCTTCGCGAGTTCGGCCGATTCGTCGCCACCGGTGCGGACAGCGTCGATCATTTCCTGCAGTTCAGGGTCGGTCGAGTCGAATGCGTTGTACAACGCGTCAGTGGAGATCATCTGGTTGATGGCCACCCACGGTTCGCCCTGGAAGAGGAAGAAGAATGCAGCCGGGTACTTGCCAGAAGAGATGTCCGTCACGATGTTGGCCGGAGGAACTGTCACGGACGTGAGCGTGATGCCGACATCTGCGAATTGCTGGGTCAGGATGGCCATCAGGGATTCGAGGCCGACGAAGGACGGGATGGTCAGGTCGAAGCCGTCTTCGTAGCCTGCCTCAGCGAGGAGTTCCTTCGCCTTCTCGGGGTCGTACGGGTAGCTCTCATCGAGTTCATCCACATACGCGCCGCTGTCCGGCCCGAAGACCTGGTTGGTGACGGTGCCGTAGCCGAGCTGGAACTGCTCGAGGATGCTCTCGCGGTCCAGAGCGTAGTTGATCGCCTGGCGAACCTTGACGTCGCCCATTGCCGGGTTGAGTGCGCCGTCGCGGTCGAGGAGGAGCAGTCCTGCCCAGTCGACCTGGTTGTCGCTGAGCGTGAGGCCAGCGCCCTCGACCTGCGCTGCGGCGCGGGCGTCCACCAGGGTCGCGTCGACCTGGCCGGAGACGATCGCGTTGGTCCGGGCGGTCGGGTCCGTGAGCACCTTGAAGACGATGCTGTCGAACTTCTGGAGGTCCTTGTTCCAGTAGTCCTCGCGAGCGGTGAAGGTGTACTGGGAACCGACGACCGAGGCCTTGGCATCCATCACGTATGGGCCTGAACCGACCGGGTCGGCGGCGATCTCATCGGTGCCGAGGGCGTCGGGGCTGCCCATCAGGCCGAGGGCCTGGCTGAGGTAGTACTCGAAAGCGGGGTCAGGTGACGTGAGCGCGATCTCGATCGTGTCCTCGTCGACGACGCTGACGGAGTCGAGGGCCTTGGCCTGCGCGGCCTGACGTCCGTTGGATGCCGTGAAGCCTTCGAGGTTGGCCTTCGCTGCTTCCGGGGTGAAGTCCTCGCCATCGCTGAACGTCACATCGGTCCGAAGGTCGACGGTGAGCTTGGTGAGGGACTCGTCGTACTCCCATTTCGTGGCGAGCATCGGGCTCAGGGTGCCGTCCGGCTCGCGGAGAATGAGCGAATCGTACGCGGCCTGGTACGGCTGGAGCGCGTGACCCACGTGGGCCTGGCTGGGATCCCACGACGGGATGTCGACGACGGCGCCGAGTGTGAGAGTTCCGCCGCGGGCTGACGTCTTGTCGCCGGCCGGGGTCGAACCACCGGCTCCGCAACCCGAGAGCAGCACTGCTGCCCCGGCTGCGAACGCAGCGACTTTGAGTGAATTACCGAACTTCATTGTTGGCTCCTGTGCATCTTTGCGGGAAGGACCGGATCTTTCTCCGGGTGAAGGGGCGAAGCGGGCCTCGCTGGACTCAGGCTACAAAGGATTGCCCGGTTTGGCAACCGATTGTCAAAATTGCCTCGTCGACCGTTATCTGGGTGTGATAACCCCGGTATTTGCGGGTCAACACTACAAAGCAATCGGTTGCTAAATCTATGGCGCAATACCGCGGAAACACGGAGGGCCCCGCCGCTTTCGCGCCGGGGCCCTCCTGGGATCCGGTCAGCCGCGGACGGCGAAAGTTCCCTCGTCGACGATCCGCGAGTTCAGCTCCGAAAGGAACTCGTCCTCGTCGAAGTCCAGTGAGACCTCCTTGCCCGTCCACGCAGACAGGTGGATGGCGTTCGCAAGTCGCACACCCTTCACGCCGTCCGAGCCTGGGGCGAGCAGCGGTGTGCCGTCCAGGATGTTCGCCGCGAAGTTCTGGAGGACGCCGGAGTGCTGCGTGCCCCAGGCCGAATCGAACTCGATGGTTTCCTGCGTGTACAGCTCGTCGACGTCGAGCTGACCCATGAACAGTTTCATGACGTCGCCCATGTCCATGCTCTCGGAGAGTTCCCGCTCGGGCCGCTTCAGCCGCGTGACCGTTGCGGTCTTGCTGTTCTCGACGACGATCTTGCCCTGGTCGCCGACGATCTCGAACCGGTCCGTCCCCGTGAGCTCATGGGTGGCGGTGATGAAGACGCCTGTCGCGCCGTTGCCGTAGTCGACGAGGGCGGTGACCTCGTCCTCCACGGCGATGTTGCGACGGTAGCCGAAGGCGACCTTCGAGTAGACCGACTTCGGGACGCCGCAGATCCACTGCCACAGGTCGAGCTGGTGGGGTGCCTGGTTGACAAGTACCCCACCGCCCTCGCCGCCCCAGGTCGCGCGCCAGGCACTCTGGTCGTAGTACCCCTGCGGCCGCCACCAGTTGGTGATGATCCAGTTGGACCGCAGGATCGTGCCGATCTCGCCGTTGTCGACGATCTCCTTGAGCCGGACGTAGAGCGGGTTGTTGCGCTGGTTGAACATGATCCCGAAGCTGAGTTCCGGCTTCGATGCCGCGAACGCGTTGAGTTCTGCCACCTGCTTCGTGTAGACGCCAGCAGGCTTCTCGACGAGCGCGTGGATGTCACGCGCCAGGGCGTCGATGCCCATCTGAGGGTGCAGGTAGTGCGGCACACATGTGACGACGGCATCGACCGTTCCGCTCTCGAGGAGTGCGATGTGGTCATCGAAAAACGCAGCATCGGGGTAGGCCTCGGCGGCGACAGCAGCCTTCGCTGGGTCGATATCGGCGATGGCGCCGATCTCCATGTTGGGCACCAGGCCGTCGGCGATGAACGTGGCGTACATCGAGCCCTGGGCGCCGAGCCCGATGATTCCGAGGCGGACTTTTGTCGTCATTGCTGTGGGTTCCGTTCTGAGTTGTCGAGCGTCGGGGAGCCGGGAATTCCGGCCCTGTCGGGGAAGGATTGGTCGTACACGTCCTGGATGATGTCGAACGAGGCGCGGGCTTCTACCGGTCCGATCCAGAACGGGTTACCCGTTCCGAAGCCGGCGTAGAAATCCTGGATGAGCAGCTCGTGCGAGACACCCCAGTAGGCTCGCTCACCCTCTGCCGTCTTCCGCTCCGCGACCGTCTCGACGGCGCCGTCCGCGTGCGTGATCGTGAGATCGCCACGGATGTGCAACGTCGCCCGCTCGGTCACGATCTCGATGTCGACGGGGGCGTTCGCCGAGTGGGCGAGTGTGGCGTAGAAGACACTGCGCGCACCGTTGACGTGCCGCAGCGTCATCTCCGCGGTGTCCTCGACCTCGATGACGTCGTCGAGGAATCGGGTACTCGCGTTGCCGCTGACCGATGCAACCGGGCCGACGAGCCACTGGACGAGGTCGAGGGTGTGGATGGCCTGATTCATCAGCAGCCCACCGCCCCCGGTCGACCAGCGCCCACGCCAGGGGCGATCGAGGTAGTAGTCGGCGCTCCGGTGCCACAGCACCGTTGCCGATGCCCCGAGAACGGCGCCGAGGTCGCCGGTGGCGAGTGCGGCGCTGGCGGCCTGGACAGGGGCGTTGTACCTGTTCTGGAAGCAGACGGCGAGGCGCGCGCCGCTCGTCTCAGCCGCCAGCTGAAGCCGGTCGGCCTCGTCCCGGGTGTGCGCCAGCGGCTTCTCGAGGATCACGTCGATCCCGCGGTCGAGCGCGGCGACCGCGATGGCGGAGTGGGTGTGGTGCGGGGTGCAGATGTGCACGACGTCGGGCTTCAGCTCGTCGAGCAGTTGCCGGTGGTCTGCGAAGCCGGGAACACCGTTCGCCGTGGATGCCGCCGCGAGTCTCCCCTGATCGGTGTCGCAGACCCCGACCAGGGTGGCCCCAGGCACGGTCGCGATGGCATCGAAGTGCAGAGCTGAGATGTCGCCGCAACCGATCACGGCGGCGCGGATGGTTGTCATGAGCGCGCCCCTGCCTGATCGGCGAGCGGGCCGAATCCGATCCGCCGGATGATGCCCTCGTACTGGCGGAGGTGGTCGGCGAATGCGACGTCATCGGCGCTTCTGCCGTCGGAAGGGCCGGCATCGAACGGGAACCAGGTCGCGGCATCTCCGTCAGGGAGTGCGCGTCCGCCGACGACTGCCGTACCGGCGCGAACGGCGGCCGTCGCGGTGCCCGACGCGTCGTCGGGGACGCTGATGGCCACGATATGGATCGCCGTGGCGTCGAGCGCGGCAGCCAGGTCAGGGAAGAGACGTGGGCGTTCGCCTTCGAAGCGATTCACGACATCGTCGGCCAGGGTCTGTCCCGACTGTTCGTCGGTACCGATCAGGGCGACGAGCCTCAGGTCGGGGTGAGCGACAGCGACCCTGGCGTGCGCGCGGGCGAGCTCACCGGATCCGACGATCGCGACGAGAGCGGGCGACCCACTCATCTGGTCGCCACCCCGATGCCGGAGAGCAGCCCGTCGAGGGCCCTGGCGGCCTCGCCGAAAGCGGCGGGACCGGAGAAGCCGCCAAGCGCGTGGGCCTCGTCGAGATGCGGCTCGAGTGAGGCGAAACCGGTGTACCCGTCGTCGCGCAACGCCGTGAGCGTCTGGAGCACCTGCCCGTCACCCTGCCCGGCCGGAACGACCGTGCCGGTCGAGGCGACGGCATCCTTCACCTGCAGGTAGTCGAGGTAGGGGCGGAGCATCGCGAAGCCGTCGTCGTGCGGGGCGGCGACACCGACCTGGACGAAGTTGGCACTGTCCCAGGCCAGGCGGAGCGCAGGGGAACCCACTGACTCCACGAGGTCGAGCACGCGCTCGGGGGTGTCACCGTAGATGTCCTTCTCGTTCTCGTGGAGGAGGACGACGCCCTCGCGCTCCGCATCGTCGGCGAGCAGTCGCATCCGGAGCATCACGTCGTCGCGGGTCGACTCGACGGAGACGCCGTCACCGCGGAAGAACGAGAAGATGCGGATGTTCGGGGTTTCGAGTGTGTGGGCGACACGGATGATGCGGCGCAGGCGCTGGACTTCGAGGTCCGGGGCGAGTGAGATGTCCACTTTGCCGATCGGCGACGCCACCGCGGACACGCCCATGCCCTCCTTCGCCAGGAAGCCGGCGAGGGTCGAGAGCTGGTCGTCGGAGAGGTCTACGACATTTGTGGTCCAGGCGCTTCGCACTTCGATGTGGGAAGCGCCGAGGGCCTTGAGCACGGCGACCTGGACGGCGGGGTCGGGATCGATCTCGTCGCCGAAGCCGGACAGGGTCCAGGTCACCGGATTGGACTGGGTCATGAAAGGAAAACCACCTTTGCGTGTGTTCACGTCACTGGGAACCTCGCCGGAGCAACTCCGCAAGGCAATGCGCCCACTCTAGGCCGGAGTACACGTTTGTGCAACCGATTGCCAAACCTCGCAGGAGCGGCCGGGGCGAGAATGTCCGGCGGTTTGGCAATCGGTTGACAAATTGCGGGGCGATGGTGTCTCATGGATGCTGCGGCGTGTGTTCTTCCCGCCGATCCGTCCCCTGAAAACAAGGATGTCCTCATGGTCGATCTTCGCGCGAAACCCTTCAATCTCGACGACGAAGCGGTCGCGTGGGTCGAGCGGACCGCCGAATCTCTCACCCTCGAGGAGAAGATCGGCCAACTCTTCATCAACCTCAACGTCTCGTTCGACGAGGGTTACCTGGACAACGTCGTGAACAACCTCCACGTCGGCGGGATCCGCTACATGGGCGCCGACTCTGCAGCGGTCCAGAAGCACATCCGCTACGCGCAGTCGAAGGCGAAGGTGCCCCTTCTGGTCGCCTCGAACCCGGAGATGGGCGGAGCCGGCAGCGCAGACGACGGCACCCTCGTCTCGACGCACCTCCAGGCCGGATCACACCCGGACAAGTCGATCGCCCGCCGGATGGGCCGCGTCGCCGGCCGGGAGACGGCAGCGATGGGGTGCAACTGGGCGTTCGCCCCGATCGTCGACATCCATTACAACTGGCGGAACACCGTCATCAGCACGCGCTCGTTCGGCAACACCCCTGACGTCGTCATCGAACGGGCCAAGGAGTACTTCGACGGCATCAGCGAATCGAAGACCGTCTGCGCGATGAAACACTTCCCCGGTGACGGAATGGACGAGCGTGACCAGCACGTCGTCACGAGTTACAACACGCTCGGTTACGACGACTGGACCGCCACATACGGCCGGGTCTACCGCGAGCTCATCGACCACGGCGTGCAGTCGATCATGATCGGGCACATCGGAGCGCCTGAACTGTCGAAGCACTTCCGCCCTGCGATGACGGAT
Source organism: Mycetocola sp. Y171 (assembly GCF_056713165.1). Lineage (NCBI taxonomy): Bacteria > Bacillati > Actinomycetota > Actinomycetes > Micrococcales > Microbacteriaceae > Mycetocola > Mycetocola sp. Y171. Next base: position 157,086 of record NZ_JBWYGX010000002.1, on the reverse strand, counting down.
GCCGATGTCCTGCCGGCGACTCTCGCCCCCGAGCTCCTCAACGACCTGCTGCGCGACGAGCTCGGCTTCAACGGGCTGATCCTCACCGACGCGTCGATGATGATCGGTATGACCCAGGCGAAGAAGCGCAAGGACCTCGTCCCGGCCGCGATCGCCGCCGGGTGCGACATGTTCCTCTTCTTCCGGAACGCCGATGAGGACTTCCGGTACATGCTCGACGGCTACCGAAACGGCATCATCACCGAGGAGCGACTGCATGACGCCGTCCTCCGGATCCTGGCGCTCAAGGCATCCCTCGGCCTGCACACCACTCCGCGCGACGAACTCGTCCCGTCGCCTGAGGCACTCTCGGTCATCGGCAACGCCGAGCATCACGCCATCGCCGCCGAGATCGCCGACAAGACGGTCACGCTCGTGAAGGACACCCAGGGCAACCTGCCCCTCACGCCGGCGACTCACAAGCGAATCCGCCTGTATGGCATCAGCGGCCAGGCCGACTTCACAGGTACAGACCCGAACGGCTATCTCGAGATCGCTCGCGACGAACTCGAGAGCGCCGGCTTCGAGGTCCACGTGTTCAAGAACGCGAAGCAGCGGGCCGCAGAGGGTGAGGAGAACGTCTACTTCCACACCGTGATGGCTGACGAAGCGAACGAGCAGTACGCCGAGAAGTACGACGCGGCGATCGTGTTCGCCAACGTGACCGGCTTCGCGCAGGAAGCCAGCGTCCGCATCATCTGGTCGACGCCGATGGCGGCGGAGATCCCCTGGTACGTCACCGAAATACCGACCGTCTTCGTCTCGCTCGCACAGCCGAACCACCTCATCGACGTGCCCATGGTGAAGACCATGATCCACGCGCACGCGCCGAGCCGTGAAGCGATCTGCGCTGCCGTCGACAAGATCCAGGGCCTGTCCGAGTTCACCGGGACGTTCAACGAGAACGTCTGGTGTGACACGTTCGGGACCCGCCTGTAGCCGACGGCCTCACATCATCGGCGTCGTCACGTGAGAAATCGGACATACCCGGTTTGCTAGCGTGTACACAGAGCCGCCGTGATCCGGCCGCCCCATGTTTTCTTCGTCTTCCTTCGGTGCGCCGTCGCGTGGACTGTCCGACCTTCTGACCGCTGAACACAAGAGGAGACCTCCATGGCGGATACATCACAGGCCCAGGCCAACATCGGCGTCGTCGGGCTGGCGGTGATGGGCTCGAATCTGGCCCGGAACCTGGCCAGTCGCGAGGGCAACACGGTCGCGGTCTACAACCGCTCGTGGGCCAAGACGGACACCCTTCTCACCGAGCACCCCGAGGCTGGATTCGTGGCCTCGGAGAAGATCGAGGACTTCGTCGCGTCGTTGCAGAAGCCGCGCACGGCGATCATCATGGTGCAGGCGGGCAAGGGCACCGACGCGGTCATCGACCAGCTGACCGAACTCTTCGAACCGGGCGACATCATCGTCGACGGCGGCAACGCGCTGTTCACCGACACCATCCGTCGCGAGAAAGCCGTCCGTGAAACCGGCATCAACTTCGTCGGCGCAGGCATCTCCGGCGGCGAGGAAGGCGCGCTCAAGGGCCCGTCGATCATGCCGGGTGGTTCCGCCGAGGCCTATGAGACCCTCGGCCCGATCCTCTCGTCGATCGCCGCGGTCGCCGAAGGCGAGCCGTGTGTCACGCACATCGGCACCGACGGCGCGGGCCACTTCGTCAAGATGATCCACAACGGCATCGAATACGCCGACATGCAGCTCATCGCAGAGGCCTACGACCTCATCCGCCGCGGAACGGGCAAGTCCCCCGCAGAGATCGCCGACGTGTTCGCCGAATGGAACAAGGGCGAGCTCGAGAGCTACCTCATCGAGATCACCGCGGAGGTCCTCCGTCAGGCCGACGCTAAGACCGGGCGGCCGCTCGTCGACGTCATCGTCGACCAGGCCGGTTCGAAGGGCACAGGCGTCTGGACCGTGCAGACCGCCCTCAACCTCGGCACCCCGGTGTCAGGCATCGCCGAAGCGGTGTTCGCCCGCGGCCTGTCGTCCCACCCGGAGCAGCGCGAAGCGGCATCCGGCCTGCCGGGCCCGAGCGACACCTGGACCGTCGACGACAAGGACGCCTTCATCGAAGACGTTCGCCTCGCGCTGTACGCATCGAAGATCGTCGCGTACTCCCAGGGCTTCGACGCCATCGCCGCCGGTGCTGACGAGTACGACTGGAACATCGACCTCGGCGCCGTGTCGAAGATCTGGCGGGGTGGCTGCATCATCCGTGCGCAGTTCCTCAACCGGATCGCCGACTCGTACGAGGCCGTGCCCGACCTGAAGCTCCTCCTCTCTGCGCCGTACTTCGCTGACGCCATGGCTGGTGCCCAGGATGCCTGGCGTCGCGTGGTCGTCGCATCGGCGCAGTCCGGCATCCCGGCCCCTGCCTTCTCATCGTCGCTCTCCTACTACGACGGCCTGCGTGCCGAGCGTCTGCCCGCTGCCCTCGTGCAGGGCCAGCGCGACTTCTTCGGCGCGCACACCTACAAGCGGGTCGACGCGGAAGGAACGTTCCACACGCTGTGGTCCGGGGACCGCTCCGAGATCCAGGCCACGGACAGCCACTAGACACCCACCGGCCGACGGGTCCCCACCGCTTCCGCGGTGGGGGCCCGTTCCGGTTGCGGGCGAAGCCGGAACCCGTTCGGCCGGGTACGCTCGAGGTAACGCCGCACACCGGAAGGCCCCATGACCTCGAACCTGTCGACGACCACCCCCGAGACCCGCCGCGTGGTCAGCTGGAACCTCCTGCCCGGGCTTCTGCTCGCCGCGTCCGGCTTCCTGCTCTTCGGAGTCCACTGGCGCCCTGGCGGTTACGTCGTCCTCCTCGCTGCGCTGATCGCCGCCGTCATCGTCAATCGCGCTTTCGCGAAGGACCTGCTGCTCATCGCCGCCGGCCTGGTGATCATCAGCCTCGTCCAGATCAACACGGACATCTCCTGGGACCACATGATCATCATGGGGATCGCCCTCGCTGCCGCTGTACTCGTCCCGTACCTGACGTCACGTTTCCTGTACCGCGACCACGCGATCAGGTTCCCGGTGGCGACAGGGCAACGCTGGACGAAGGTCGAATGGTGGTACCTCATCGCCGTTGTCGTGCTGGGCTGGATCCTGCTGCCGATCTACATGATCCCGACCGGTGTCTACGAGAACTGGCCGGCGGCATCCTCCCCTGACGAGATCGCGCGCCTCTTCCTCGGCACCAACGCGCTCGGTATCTGGGACGAACTGTTCTTCATCTGCACGTGCTTCACCCTGCTCCGCCGGCACTTCCCCGACTGGCAGGCGAACCTCATCCAGGCCGTGCTGTTCACCTCGTTCCTCTGGGAACTCGGCTTCCACGCCTGGGGCCCTCTGATCATCTTCCCGTTCGCACTCGTTCAGGGCTGGATCTTCAAGCAGACCAAGTCGCTCAGCTACATCGTCAGCGTGCACCTGCTGTTCGACTTCGTGCTGTTCCTCGTGCTGCTGCACGCCCACAACCCCGAGTGGCTGACGATCTTCCTCTACTGAGAGTCCCCGGCTGGGAATCGCCCGGGTGGCTCGCCTGCCCGTTGGCGGCGCGTCCGTTGCGGAGGACAATGGGGACCCCAACCACGAGGAGATCATCATGACCGACGACCACACCCTGGATACGCCCGTCGAGGACCAGCACCCGCAACCGCTCGACGACAAGGTGGCCGGCATCCTCATCCAGGAGGAAGCCGACCTCGCCGGGCACGATCAGGCCGAGATTCTCGAGGCACTCCGCCAGCGATTCTCGGACGCAGGCATCGCCATCTCCGAGGACGAAATTCTCGAGCAGAGCACTCGGATCGCCGCAGCAGACGCCGGGTCGTTCTCGAGCGAGTGAGGCAGGTCGACTGAGATCACGGGTTCGAAAACTGTCAACCCCCTGTGCGGGGGCCCATTCCGAACTACCCTCAGAAGTAGAAGATTCTCCCCCGAGTTACCCCGCTTAGGCGCTAGTGAGAGCACCCGGACGACGGGATATTCCGGAGAATCCTCGAGGGCGGGATAGTCGGGATATTCCGCCCTCTTCCTTGGCCTGTTGGCCGTCGGCTTATGCCGCGCCGTCGAACATGCTCGTCACGGAGCCGTCCTCGAAGACCTCACGGATGGCGCGCCCGAGCAGCGGGGCGATCGGCAGCACAGTGAGCCGTTCGAACCGCTTCTCCTCCGGGATCGGCAGCGTGTCGGTGACGACGACGGAGTCGATGAAGTCGCTCTGCAGGATCTCGGTGGCCGGGTCGCTGAACACCGCGTGAGTGGCGGCGACGACGACGCCGATGGCCCCTGCGGCTTTGAGTGCCTCCGCGGCGCGAACGATGGTACGGCCGGTGTCGATGAGGTCGTCGACAAGGAGGCAGACACGCCCCTCGACCTGACCGACGATCTCGTGCACGGAGACCTGGTTCGGGACCAGCGGGTCGCGGCGCTTGTGGATGATCGCGAGGGGAACGCCGAGCTTGTCGCTCCAGATGTCTGCGACCCTGACCCGGCCCATGTCAGGGGAGACGATGGTGAGGGTGCTCGGGTCGAGCTTCTCGCGGAAGTGCCCCAGGAGAACGGGCATCGCGAACAGGTGGTCGACGGGGCCGTCGAAGAAGCCCTGGATCTGGGCGGCGTGCAGATCGACAGACATGATGCGGTCGGCGCCCGCCACCTTGAAGAGGTCGGCCACGAGACGGGCGGAGATGGGCTCGCGTCCGCGGCCCTTCTTGTCCTGGCGGGCATAGGGGTAGAACGGCGCGACGACGGTGATGCGCTTCGCTGAGGCCCGCTTGAGCGCGTCGACCATGATCAGCTGTTCCATCAGCCACTCGTTGATCGGTGCCGTGTGGGACTGGATGACGAAAGCGTCGCTCCCCCGCACGCTCTCATCGAAGCGGGCGTAGAGTTCGCCGTTCGCGAAGGTCCTGGCATCCGTCGGCACGAGTTCCGAACCGAGCTCTGCAGCGATGTCGACGGCCAGTTGCGGATGCGCACGGCCTGACACGAGAACGAGTCGTTTCACTCCACTGCTTTTGATGCCCGACACGACCCCTGCTTCCTGCCGACACCGTCGGCGTTACTGCCTAGTTTTCTTCGAGAGAAGTTTGCTGTGCTGCCTCAGCCGCCTGGGCTGCTGCCGTGCCTGGCCGGTGCGAAACCGTCCACCCGTCCATGTTGCGCTGTGGGGCGACGCTGATGGCCAGCGCTCCTGCCGGGACGTCCTTGCGGACGACTGTTCCTGCGCCGGTGTAAGCCCCGTCGCCAATTCTAACCGGAGCGACGAAGACACCGTGCGACCCGGTGCGCACGTGGGAGCCCACGACCGAAGAGTGCTTCTTCACACCGTCGTAGTTGGCGAAGATGCTGCCTGCGCCGATGTTGGAGCCCTCGCCGATCTCGGCGTCGCCGACGTAGGAGAGGTGCGGCACCTTGCTGCCGGTGCCGATCCGGGCATTCTTGGTCTCGACGAATGCCCCGATCTTTCCGTCGGAACCAAGGATCGTTCCCGGTCGCAGGTAGGAGAACGGGCCGACGGATGCCCCGGCACCGATCACAGCGAGGGTCGCGTCCGTGCGCCTCACTTCGGCGCCTTCACCGACCTCGCAGTCGACGAGGGTGGTGTCTGGCCCGATGACGGCGCCGGTCTCGATCGCGGTGGCGCCGAGGATCTGTGTACCCGGCCTGAGGGTGACGTCTGGGGCGAGGGTCGCTGTGAGGTCGATCCACGTCGACGCCGGGTCCTGGACCGTGACACCGGCCATCTGCCATCCCCGCACGATCAGGGCGTTGAGCCGCAAGGCCTGTGCGCTGAGTTGTGCCCGGTCGTTGACCCCTTCGACCAGCCACGGTTCCGCGACCGGGATGGCATCCACGCCGCCGCCGGCCGAGCGGAGCAGCCCGACGACGTCCGTGAGGTACTTCTCCCCCTGCGCGTTGTCCGTGGTGAGGTTCGCCAGCTGTGCCCGCAGGGTGCCGAGCGTGAAGAGGTATACCCCGGCGTTGATCTCGTGGACGGCGAGCTCGGCGTCCGATGCGTCCTTCTGCTCGACGATGTAGTCGAGGCCGCCGGAGTCGCCGCGGATGATGCGACCGTATCCGGTCGCGTCGTCGAGGATGGCGGAGAGCAGGGTCGCAGCCGTCCCCGCGTCGCGGTGGCGGGCGACGAGGGAGGCGAGAGTCTCCGCGTCGAGGAGCGGAACGTCTCCGTTGACGACGAGGACGTCGCCGTCGAAGTCGGCCGGGAGCGCGGCGACGGCCTGCTCGACGGCACGACCGGTCCCGGGCACCTCGTCCTGGTCGACGATGATGCTGTCGGGCAGCTCGGCGGTGATGACCTCGACGAGGCGATCACGCTCGTGCCGAACGACCGCGACCACGTGCGCGGCGTCGAGCGCCCGTGCCGTGGCGAGGACGTGACCGACGAGCGGCACACCCGCGATCGGGTGCAGCAGTTTGGGGGTCGAGGACTTCATCCGCGTCCCCTGGCCTGCGGCCAGGATGACGATGGCGAGCTTGGTGTCTGGCACAGGTTCTCCCCGAGAGTGCGATGGGCGCGAAGCCCGGATGGTGGTCTGTCGTGCCGGTCCGGTTGGCCGGGATTCTCCGCTCCGCCTCCAGGACTCGAACCTGGACCGAACAACTCCAAAGGTTGCCGTGCTGCCATTACACTAAGGCGGACCGCACTCGCGTGCAGGAACCAAGTCTGCCAGATACTTGCCGGACCGCCCGCCGCCGTCTCGCCGTCATAATGGGAACATGCCCGAAGATACCGACGAAGTCGACCGCATCGTCGACGCGTGGCAGACCGAACGACCCGACCTCAACTTCGCCCCGTTGCAGGTGCTGTCCCGAGTCGGGCGGCTGACCAGGCACCTCGACAGGGCACGCAAGACCGCGTTCACCAGGTCGAAGCTCGAGTCGTGGGAATTCGACGTGCTCAGCGCCCTCCGCCGGGCAGGGAGACCGTACACCCTGAGCCCCAAGCAACTGCTGCAGCAGACACTCGTCTCGAGCGGAACCATGACCAACCGGATCGACCGGCTCGTCGATTCGGGCCTGGTCGAACGCAAGGCGGACCCAGGGGACGGCCGCGGCATCCTCGTCGTGATGACCGCAACCGGCCTCACACGCGTCGACGCGGCCATCACCCGGCTTGTCGATGCCGAGTCCGAGCTGCTGTCCGCCCTGTCGACCGCAGACCAGCACAAGCTCGCCGCGCTCCTGCGGAAGCTCAGCCTGGGGTTCGACCAGAACTGACGGACGTCAGCGCCTCATGATCTTGCGCGCGAGCTTGTTGCCCACGAACTGGATCACCTGCACGAACACGATGACGACGAGCACGGCCGCCCAGGTGACGACCGGGTTGAACTGACGGTAGCCGTACTGGATCGCGAAGTTACCGATCCCGCCGCCGCCGATGTATCCGCCGACCGCCGACATGTCCACGAGAACGATCAGCACGAAGGTGTAACCGAGGATCAGCGGTCCGAGAGCCTCAGGCAGAAGGACAGTGCGGATGATCCGGAACGGTCCTGCACCCGCTGCGCGAGCCGCTTCGATCACGCCGGGCGAGACAGTGAGCAGGTTCTGCTCGACGATGCGGCTGATGCCGAACGCCGCACCGATCGAGATGGCGAAGATGAGTGCGCCGTTGCCGATGCCCGTTCCCAGGACGGCGCGCGCAAGCGGCTGGATGGCAGCGATGAAGATGATGAACGGAATCGGGCGGAAGATGTTCACGAGCACGTTGATCACGGTGAAGGCGAACCGGTTCTCGAGGATCGAGCCCGCCCGTGTCGTGTACAGGCCGAGGCCGATGAACAGTCCCGCGATCCCGCCGAACAGCAAGCTGGCCGCGACGATGTACAGCGTCTCCCACGCCGCTTCACCGAGCAGGGGCAGAAGGTCGATGAGTTTGTCCATCTCAGCTCACCTCCGTCACTTCTGAGTGGGTGGCTATTCGGGTCAGCGCCGCATCGATCGCGGCATCCTCACCGGTCAGGGCGAGCGTCAGGTGGCCGAACGCCCGGCCGCGGATGTCGTTGATCCCGCCGTAGACGAGTTCGAAACGGATGCCAGCGGCCGCGAGGTCGAGGAAGACCTGCGCCTGGGAGTCGTTGCCGTCTCGGAACGAGAAGGTGACGATCCTGCCATCGTGGCGGGCTTTGAGCGTGGCGACCTCGACCGGGGACGGGATGCCCTGCACGACGGTCGAGACGAACCGCGCGGATGCCGCGTTTTGCGGCTGGGAGAACACGTCGAAGACGTCGCCGCGCTCGACGATCCGACCACCGTCCATGACCGCGACCTTCGTGGCGAGGCTGCGGATGACGTCCATCTCGTGGGTGATGAGGATGATGGTGACGCCGAGCTCACGGTTCACCCGGTCGAGCAGGCCGAGCACCTCGCTCGTCGTCTCCGGGTCGAGCGCGCTGGTTGCCTCGTCTGCGAGGAGAAGTGACGGGGAGGTGGCGAGAGCGCGGGCGATGCCCACGCGCTGCTTCTGCCCGCCGGAGAGCTGGTCGGGGTAGTTCTTCGCCTTGTCGCTCAACCCGACGAAGGCGAGCATCTCGGCGACGCGGGCCGTGACCTCTGCAGCCGGGCGGCCGGCGACCTCGAGCGGGTACGCGACGTTCCTGGCCACTGTCTTCGAGTTGAAGAGGTTGAACTGCTGGAAGATCATCCCGATGTCACCGCGGACGGCGCGCATCGAGCGTTCGCGGAGCGACGTGATCTCGGTGCCGTTGACGATGATGCTGCCTGAGGTGGCCTTCTCGAGTCCGTTCACCAGGCGGACGAGCGTGGACTTGCCGGCGCCGGAATAGCCGATGATCCCGTAGACGTCACCCCGCTCGACCTCGATGGTCACGCCGTCGATCGCGACGACGGGGGTGCCGCCCTTCTCGGACGATGGGTACGACTTCACGACATCAGTCATGCTGACGATGCTCACGGGGTGTTCCTCTCGCTGACGCGAACAGGCGCCGAAGCGGATGCTCCGGCGCCTCTCACGCTTTCTCGTGCTTTGACGTGGGTCCTAGCCCTGCTTGGCGATGTTTTCCTGCTCGGTCTTGAGCGACGCGATCAGGTCCTCGACCGGGGTCTTCACGATGACAGCGGTTCCGCCGGAGTTCTCGATGACACCGTCGGTGACGGCCTGCGTGTCCTGGTAGATCTCGACGAGCTTCTTGTAGGTCTCGTTGTCAGCGTCCTCCGACCGCGCGGCGAAGATGTTGACGTACGGGAGCGCATTCGGGTCAGACGGGTCGTCCTGGGCGATGGCGTCGGTGGCTTCGAGGCCGGAGTCGACGATGAAGTCGTTGTTGATGATCGCCGCGGCGACGTCAGGAAGCGACGTGGCCGTGAGGGTCGGGTCGAGCTCGGTGACCTTCACACGGGACTTGGACTCATCGATCTCGGAGACGGTGGAGAAGGTGCTTCCTCCGCCCTTCAGCGTGATGAGGTCCGCCGACTGCAGGACGAGGAGCGCGCGAGCCAGGTTGCTGGGGTCGTTGGGCACGGCGACGGTGGCGTCGTCGGGGATGTCCTCGACGTTCTCGTACTGGGTCGAGTAGAGGCCGAGCGGGTAGATCGCCGTCGCGCCGATCGGCACGAGGTCCTGGCCGTTGGCCTCGTTGAACTGCGCGAGGTAGATGATGTGCTGGAACTGGTTGAGGTCGACTTCGCCCTCGGCCAATGCCGGGTTCGGCTGGTTGTAGTCGGCGAAGTCGACAAGCTCGACAGTGATGCCCTCGTCGGCCGCAGCCTCGACGTAGGTCTCCCAGTAGGGGTCGCTCGCGCCGACGACGCCGATCTTGACGGTCTCGTTTTCGCCCGATGCATCGTCGGAGGTGCCGCCGGCGTTCCCGGCGCACCCAGCGAGGAGCGCTGCGAGGGGCACGACGGCCAGAGAGGCCAGGATGCTCTTCCTGAGGGATGACTTCTTCACAGTGGTTCCTTTTGTTCAGCGTTCGTGACGCGTGGTGCGTGGTGCGTGCCATCGAGGGCGACGTGCGGGCACAGCGAACACCGGAGGTTCCCGGAGGAAAAAAGGGGAGCTGCGCCGCGTCGACGCTGGCACAGAGCAAAAATAGCTGGGAATCCTCCAGAAAGCGAAGCGAGTTGTCATGCTCCGTAACAGAAAGTCCGGGCGATCTGGCCTCCAGGCTCAGAATCTTCGATTCCGGGGAAATGCCGCGAAAGCGACCGTCAGTGGGCGCGGTCTGTTGTCGCAGTCCGGCCGATTCCTGAGAAAACGCCGGAACCGGCCGCCGACGGCCGTCAGACGGTGACGTCGACCTCGAGCACCGCCCACGACAGGGCGGGAAGGCTGAGCTTCACTCCCCCATCGAGAACGCTCACCCCGGACAGCGGGCGCAGGCGAACCCGCTCCTCGTCAGGAGAGTTCGACGTGTGACGGTCGCCGTCCGGCGCTTCGAGGACTTCGGCCCTGACGACGTGCTCGGCCCGGAAGCCGTGGAGCACCAGGTCGACGTCGGCAGCATCGTCGAGACTCCGGTTGGCCAGGAACAGCGCCACCCTCGAATTCTCCTCGTCCCAGGTGGCGCTGACGTCGACGACGTCCGCGTCGCCGAACTGGGCGGTGTCGATGCGGTCAGCGGCGACCCTCGCGGAGAGGATCCTGCCGCGAGCGAGCGCGGCCATCCTGGCGAACGGCCAGAAGATGGCCTGACGCCAGGCCGGTCCGTTCTCCTCCGAGCGGATCGGTGCGATCACGTTCACCAGCTGCGCCTGGTTGGCGATGTGCACCCGGTCCCCGTGCCGGAGAAGCGAGTTGAGGAAGGTGCCGACCACGACGGCATCCGTCATCGTGTATTCGTCCTCGATCAGCCGCGGGTGCTCCCGCCAGCCGGACTCCTTGACCCGATGCTCCTGGTCTTCGGTGTCCTTACCGCGCTGGTACCAGACGTTCCATTCGTCGAACGAGAGGTTGATGTGCTTCTTGTGCCTGCCTCGCGCGCGGACGGCGTCCGCGGTGGAGATCACCGACTCGATGAAGTGGTCCATGTCAAGTGCTGAGGCGAGGAAGCTCGCGGCGTCGCCGTCGTGTTCCTGGTAGTAGGCGTGCAGGGAGATGTAGTCGACCTCGTCGTACACGTGGCTGAGCACCGTGTGCTCCCACTCTCCGAAAGTCGGCATCCCTGAGTTGGAGCTGCCGACGGCCACGAGTTCGATGCTCGGGTCGACGTAGCGCATGGCTTTCGCGGCTTCCTTGGCGAGGCGGCCGTACTCCTCTGGGGTCTTGTGGCCGATCTGCCATGGTCCGTCCAACTCGTTGCCCAGGCACCAGAGTTTGATGTCGAACGGCTCATCGGAGCCGTTGGCCTTGCGCAGGTCGGACAGGTACGTGCCACCCGGGTGGTTCGCGTACTCGACGAGCTCGCGCGCGGCATCCACTCCCCGTGTCCCGAGATTGATGGCCTGCATCACCTCGACGTCGGCGAGCCGGGACCAGTCCATGAACTCGTGCAGGCCGAACTCGTTGGTTTCGACGGTGTGCCAGGCGCCGTCCAGTCGCCGTGGTCGTTTCTCGACCGGACCGACGCCGTCTTCCCAGTTGTAGCCGGAGACGAAGTTCCCGCCCGGGTAACGCACGACGGTCGGGCCGAGTTCGCGCACGAGGTCGAGCACGTCTGTGCGGAACCCGGACGCGTCGGCCGAGGGGTGGCCAGGCTCGTAGATTCCGGTGTAGACGCACCGGCCCATGTGCTCGACGAAGGATCCGAACAACCGGCGGGGAACATCCCCCACCGTGAACTCGCGGTCGAGGGTGATTCGCGCCGTGCTCATGTGTGCCTTTCGTCGGTCACGCGCCTACTGCCCGCCGAAGCCGGTGGTGGCGATGCCCTTGATGATCTGTCGCTGGAAGAAGAGGAAGAGGATGATCAGCGGCGCTGCTGCCAGGAGAGCCATCGCCATGTTCTGCGCGTACTGCACGCCGTACGCGCTCTTGACCGTCTGCAGACCGACCGGGAGGGTCATCAGCGACGTGTCGTTGATGATGATGAAGGGCCAGAGGAAGTTGTTCCACGCCGCGATGAAGACGAAGATCGCCACCGCGGACAGGATGGGACGCGAGAGCGGCAGCACGATGGTCCAGAAGATCCGGAGCCGGTGAGCCCCGTCGACGCGCGCAGCGTCCTCGAGCTCGATCGGGATCTGGTCGAAGAACTTCTTGAGAATGAACACCATGGCCGGGTGGACGACCTGAGGCAGGATGAGTCCCCAGTAGGTGTCGACCAGGTTGAAGGCGAGCATCTCGTAGAACAGCGGGATGATGAGCACCTGCGGCGGGATGATGATCGACGCGATGACGAGGAAGTACAGCCAGCCGCGGCCGGCGAAATCGAGTCGCGAGAACGCGTACGCGGCCAGGGCGGCCGTGCCGACCGTGATGACGGTGATCACCGCAGACGTCAGCAGGCTGTTGATCGCCCAGATCGGGATGTTCCCCTCGCTGAGCACGTTGGCGTACGCCTCGAACGTGAAGCCGTTGGGAGCGGACCAGGTGACGGGCGTCGCCCCGGCATCCACTTCGCTCTTCAGCGACGTGACGATGGCCCATGCGAACGGAAGCAGCCAGGCCGCGGCCATGAGGATGAGGATGGCGATCGCGACGATCCGGCCGACGCCGAAACGTTTCTCCCCCGGTTTGCGCGAAGTCGTCGTGCGGGCCCGGACCTCGACGGTGGTCGTGTCGACGGCGGTCATGACCGTGCCCCCCTGCTGCGCGAGATGCGTATCTGGATGATCGAGATGATGATGATGATCGCGAAGAAGATGAACGAGATCGCCGCGGAGTAGCCGAAGCGGTATCCGGTGAATCCTGTCTCAAAGATGTACACGACGGCTGAGCGGGTCGCGCCACCAGGACCGCCAGTGGTCATCTGGTAGATCTGGTCGAACACCTTGAGCGAGGCGAGAACCTGCAGGATGAGGATGAGCCCGGTCGTCGGGGCGAGCTGCGGGATGGTGATCGAGAAGAGCTGACGCCATTTGCCCGCTCCATCGATTGATGCCGCCTCATACTGCTGCTCGGGGATGTTCTGCAGTGCAGCCAGGTAGAGCAGGAAGTTGAAGCCCACCGTCCACCACACGGTCGCGACGACGATTCCGTGCATGGCCCACGCCGGATCCTGGAGCCAGGCGATCGGCTCGACACCGAACGGTTTGAGCATCTCGTTGATGAGCCCGAGCTGAGGGTTGAGCATCCAGACCCAGAACAGCGACACCACGGTCGACGCCAGGAGGAACGGCATGAAGAACGAGAGCCGCCAGAGCCACTGGCCGGGAAGACCGAGGTCGACGAGCAGCGCCATGATGAGCGCGATGAGCACGAGGGGGATCGTCGACAGGACGGTGAACCAGAGCGTGTTGCCCATCGAACGCCACATGTCCGGGTCGCCCAGAGCTTCCGCGTAATTCGCGAAGCCGACGAAATCCGTGTTGGCGCCGGTCAGTGTCGTTCCGGTGAAGCTGAGGTAGAGGCCGTAGAGAATCGGCCAGATGAGGAAGAGGGCGAAGAAGATGCCGAACGGCGCGAAGAACGCCCAGCCTGTGAGGTTCGCCGCCCTCCGCCTCGAGCTCTTTGTATCCGCCGCTGCCGGGCCCGCCTGGCCCTGTGCGCGGCTGCTGACTGCTGATGTCGTCATTGCAGGCTCCTTACTCAGGCGACCGGGTTGGGTTTGGCGAGGAGCTTGTTCAGGCGGTCTTCGAAGCCCTGGATACCCTCAGCGGAGTCGCCGCCTCGATAGACGCCCTGGACGTACTCGGCGAAGTAGGTCTGGAAGTCCGAGCCGGATCCGGTGAACCAGGCCGGCGGGTCGTAGTTGAGCACCTCGGCGGCTGACGCGTAGTGAGCCTGTGGGACGAGGTCGGCGTAACCGTCGGATTCGATGATCGGGAGAAATGCCGGGATGTGGCCGGCACCGGCCCAATCGAATGATCCCTTCAGGACGCTGGAAACGAAGCGGTAAACCTCGCGGCGCTGTGCCTCGTCCGGTGTCGACTGGTGCGGGAGCACGAATGCGTGCGAATCGGCGTATGCGGCAGGGGTGCCGAAGAGGTTCGGGATGGGCTGGGCATCGAACGGGATGCCGGCCTTGACGGCTGTCGGCAGTTCCCAGACACCGGTGAAGAACATGCCGCTCTCGCCGTTGACGAACTCGGCGACGGCGGTCGCGTAGTCGCCGTTGGTGGCGGCGATGGTGCCGTCCAGCAGCTGTTTGATGAAGTCGAGGGCCGTCACGGCTGCGTCGTGATCGATCTGTGCGGGTTCGCCGGGGTTCAGCGACATCTCCGCGCCGAGCTGCTTGTAGAACGTGTAGAACAGCCGCCACATCTGCGCACCGTCACCGAGGTAGCCATACGAGAGCCCGTGTTTTCCCGTCACTTCCTGCATCGCCGCTGCGACCTCGAGGAACTGCTCAGGCGACGTGATCTCGACCAGTTGTCCGTCTTCGCCGAGGACCCCGGCCCGTTCGGCGACGTCCGTGTTGTACATCAGGATGAACGGATGCGCGTCGAGCGCGATCGAGAACAGGTCGCCGTCGATGATCCCCTTCTCCCAGATCCGTTCGGGGAAGTCCTGCTCCGTGACACCGAATTCTTCGAGCAGGTCCAGGTCCCAGGGGTCGAGGAGGCCCCCAGGGGCATAGCCCGGCAGCCGTGACGCGTGCATGATGGCCACGTCAGGGGCCCGACCGCCGACGGATGCCATGGCGAGCTTCGTGTAGTACGGCGTGCCCCAGGCCAGCACCGTCTGCGTGGCGTGGAACTCGGGATTGTCGGCGTTGGCCTGGTCGACCAGGCCGGCCATGACGATCCCGTCACCGCCGGAAAGCAGGTGCCAGAACTTCAGCGGACGGGCTTCGTCGCCGCCGACGACGGAGCAGCCGGCGAGCCCTGGCCCGATCATCGCCCCGCCGAGAACGGCGGCTCCGCCGATCAGCAGAGTTCGCCTGGACAGGTGGGTCAGGTCGGTCATTGTGCACTCCCTCGTGGACCCGGCCAACTTTACAGCGTTGTAAGAATGGCGCAAGCTTTTTTCCCGCGGGAATGCAAAATCCCCCGCCGGCCCTGGTCGGGGCTCAGCGGGGGATCTCGGCGACAGGACCTAGGGTCGGCGGAACTGGTTGACCATTGGGCAGTCGAACGGATCGCGAGCGGAGAGCCCGACCCGGTTGAGGTAGTCGACGACGATCGCGTACGAGCGGACCAGGGTCGTCTCCGTGTATGGGACGCCGATGGTCTTGCAGTGCTCGATCACGATCTCGCGAGCGTGCTTGAGGTGCGGGCGGGGCATGCTCGGGAAGAGGTGGTGCTCGATCTGGTAGTTGAGCCCGCCCATGAAGTAGCTCATGCCACGGCCGCGGATGTTGCGGCTGGTCAGGACCTGCTTGGAGAGGAAGTCGACCTTCGCACCTTCTGCGATGAGCGGCATCCCCTTGTGGTTCGGTGCGAAGGACGCACCCATGTAGACGCCGAAGACGGCCATCTGGACACCGAGGAAGGCGAACGCCATTCCGATGGGGAGGAAGGTGAAGAGAACGGCGAGGTACAGTCCGAGCCGCAGGGCGATGAGTGTGAGCTCGAGCCAGCGCTTGTCGACCTTCTCGGTCGTGAACAGCGTCAGGATGGAGCGGAAGTGCAGGTTGATGCCTTCAAGGGTGAGCAGCGGGAAGAACAAGTAGCCCTGCTTCCTGGTGATGAACGCGAAAACGCCCTTCGCCTTCGCAGCGTCTTCCTCGATGAAGGAGATCGTGTCGATCTCGATGTCGGGGTCCTTGCCGACCGTGTTCGGGTTGGCGTGGTGCCTCGTGTGCTTGGTCATCCACCAGGCGTAGCTGATGCCGACAACGCCATCGGCAAGGATCCGCCCGAGGCGGTCGTTTGCCGGGCCGGACTCGAACACCTGGCGGTGCGAGGCCTCGTGGGCGACGAAGGCGACCTGGGTGAGGATGAGGCCGAGGCCCGCTGCGATGAGCAGCTGGAACCAGGAGTCGCCGAGCAGGATGAACCCGGTAGCGAGTCCGCCGAGCGCAAGGGCAAGGGCGGAGAGGACGAGCATGTAGAACCCGGTGCGGCGCTGCAGGAGGCCGGCCTCCCGGATGGTCTTCAGAAGCGATGCGAAGGTCGTGGTTGGATTTTCCAGCCCATCGATGCGTGCGGTGGTCTTGCGTACAGGGCCAAGGGTCGCAGTAAGCGTCATGGCACCTCCCAAAGTGGTAGGTCCGGCTTCCCAGCCGTGATGTAAACGGGATGTTCCAGACACTACGCGAGTGCATATGCCCGGAACTGATTACAGTACGGCTCTGGGCATATAATCAGCGAAATTTGGCTTGCGGTTGTGCTTTGCCGGAGCGTGGGTTAGTGTGGGCAACGCAGTAGTAGTGTTACGCAGTGATTGATTTACGGCGGTTCCTTCATCTGAAGAACCGCCGTTTCTTGTAGGAGCGGACAGGTACGCCGCATTTGGGATGCCGACAGTCGGCATCCACGCAAGACTCCTAAGGAGATCATCATGGCAACAGGAACCGTCAAGTGGTTTAACGCAGAAAAAGGCTTCGGATTCATCGCTCCCGATGACGGAAGCGCCGACGTGTTCGCGCACTTCTCGGCCATCGCTTCCAGCGGCTTCCGCTCGCTCGAAGAGAACCAGAAGGTTGAATTCGAAACCGCAACGGGCCCCAAGGGCCTGCAGGCTGAGAACATCCGCCCGCTGTAACCAAAACTATTACTCCGTCAGCCTCGGCTGACCTTGTGATTCTTTGAACGCCGGCCTTCACGGGAAACCGTGGAGGCCGGCGTTTTTTGTGCGGTAGGCGACGACGGGGCAACCGGCCGGAACGCCGGCCGGTTGCTCCGGGTGGCTACTCGAGCAGTTCGGAGAGTTCCAGCCAGCGTGTCTCGAGCTCGACCAGGTCGGATTCGTACCCTCGCAGCTTTTCGCTGAGGTCGCCGAGGCCGACGTAGTCACCCTGGTCGTGGGTGGCGAGGAGCTCGTGGGTGTCGACGATCTTCTGCCTGACCTTCTGGATCTTCCTGTCGGTCGAGGCGATCTCCTTCTGCGCGTTCCGCAGCTCGGCTCCCCCGAGCTTCGGGGTCGATGCCTGTACGGCGCCGTCCGCGGCGAGCGGGGCGATCAGTGCGGCAGCGCCCTGGCCGGCCCGGAGAGCGAGGTACTCGTCGACGCCACCCGGGAGGTGGCGCAGGTGTCCGTCCAGCACCGCGTACTGCTGGTCGGTGACACGCTCGACGAGGTACCTGTCGTGCGAGACGACGAGAAGGGTGCCCGGCCAGGAGTCGAGGAGGTCCTCGATCGCGGCGAGCATGTCGGTGTCGAGGTCGTTCGTGGGCTCGTCGAGGATGAGGACGTTCGGCTCGTCGAGAAGAATGAGCAGGAGCTGCAATCTGCGGCGCTGCCCTCCTGACAGGTCCTTCACCGGGGTGGAGAGCTGGGCGCTCGAAAAACCGAGCCGCTCGAGCATCTGCCCGGGGGTCATCTCCTTGTCACCGGTCACGTAGGAGGTCTTCTGCATGCCGACGACCGTCGACACCCGTTCGTTCTCGAACTCGGTGAGTTCGTCGAGCTGCTGGGTGAGGCTGGCGATGCGGACGGTCTTGCCGCGTTTGACCCGGCCGGAGGTCGGTTCGACGGTACCGGTGACGAGACCGAGCAGGGTGGACTTCCCTGCACCGTTGACGCCGAGGATGCCTGTCCTCTCCCCCGGTGCGATCCGCCACTCGATGTCCTTGAGGACCGTCCTCGTCCCTGTCGCCGATTCGGGATCCGGGTATACCACCCCGGCGTCGAGCAGGTCCACGACGTCCTTGCCGAGCCTGGAGGTGGCCATCTGAGCGAGTGCGACCGTGTTGCGGGGCTCAGGTTCGTGTTCGATCAGTTCGTAGGCGGCATCCATGCGGAACTTCGGCTTCGTCGTCCGCGCGGGCGCTCCGCGGCGCAGCCAGGCGAGTTCCTTGCGCATGAGGTTCTGCCGCTTCGATTCGCTCGCGGCCGCCATCCTGTCGCGTTCGACGCGCTGGAGGATGTATGCGGCGTAACCGCCTTCGAACGGTTCGATGATCCGGTCGTGGACCTCCCACGTGGCCGTGCAGACCTCATCGAGGAACCACCGGTCGTGTGTCACGACGATGAGTCCGCCGCTGGAGGGCGACCACCGCTTCTTGAGGTGGTTGGCCAGCCAGGCGATGCCCTCGACGTCGAGGTGGTTGGTGGGCTCGTCGAGGAAGATGACGTCCCAGTCGCCGACGAGGAGCGCGGCGAGGGCGACGCGGCGGCGCTGACCGCCGGAGAGGGAACCGATGGTGGCGTGCCACGGGATGTCCTGGATGAGCCCCGAGATGACGTCACGGATGAGGGAGCTTCCTGCCCACTCGTGTTCCTCGGCCGATCCGACGATGGCCTGGGAGACGATGAGATCGTCCGGCTGCTCGTCGCGCTGGTCGAGCATGCCGATGGTGACGCCGCGGCGTCGGGTGACGCGGCCGCCGTCTGGCTCGATCCGCCCGGCAAGGAGGGAGAGCAGGGTCGACTTTCCGTCGCCGTTGCGTCCGACGACGCCGATCCTGTCGCCCTCGTTCACCCCGGCAGTGACGTTATCGAAGATCACACGGGTCGGGTATTCAAGGTGGAGCTGTTCCGCTCCGAGAAGATGGGCCACCCTCCAAGACTAAGCGCCGGAGGCGGGCCGTCCCACCACTCAGTCGTGCAGCAGCCGGGCCCCGTGAACGGGCCCTGTCACCCGGATGACGTGCAGCCGGGAGGCGCTGAGTCCGACCTGCAGTTCGAGTGCGGTGTCGGCGTCAGGGGCGAGGAACGCGACGGTGGGCCCTGATCCGGACACGATACCGGCCAGCGCACCCATCTGCTCCCCGAGTTCGAGGATGGTGCCGAGTCCAGGGGCGAGGTGGAGCGCCGCAGCCTGGAGGTCGTTGTGCAGTGCTTCGGCAAGCTGTCTGGCGTCGCCGGCCCGGAGGGCCTGGAGCACCTCGGTGTCGACGGTGGGCTGCGCCTGGGCGGGGAAGATGTCCTGTGCGTGGCGTTCCCGGTGGGCGTCGAGAGCGCGGTAGACGTCGGGAGTCGACATCCCGAACTCGGCGAGGGCCAGCACCCAGTGGAAGGTGCCCTTCGCCAGCGCCGGGCTGAGGCGGTCTCCCCTGCCCGTGCCGATCGCCGTGCCGCCGATGAGGGCGAACGGGACGTCAGCGCCGAGCCTCGCTCCCATCGCGATGAGATCCTCGCGCGAGGCATCCGTGCCCCACAGGGCGTCGCAGGCGAGGAGGCTGGCAGCGGCGTCCGCGGACCCGCCGCCCATTCCACCGGCGATCGGGACGTGCTTCTCGATCTCGAGCCGGACTCCTCCGCGGTAGCCGGCCTTGCGGGCGAGCATCCGGGCGGCCTTGATGGCGAGGTTGCTGCCGTCGACCGCGAGTGACGACGTGTCGATCGGACCGCTGAAGCTGACGGAGAAATCGGACGCCGGGAATGCACGGACCTCTTCGTAGAGCGAAACGGCCTGATAGGCGGTGGCGAGGTCGTGGTAGCCGTCGTCCATGAGTTCGCCGACCTTGAGGAAGACGTTGATCTTGCCTGGCGCCCGTGCGTGCGCGAACGTCTGGGCAAGCGGAGCGGTCATGGATCCAACCTAACGCAGCGCAGGGGGCAGGGCGTTTCGCAGGAGTTCCTTCGCCAGGGGCATGGCCTCCTCCGATGGGAGCCCGAGAAAGGTCAGAGCGACGGTGCTCTTGCCGCCTGAGCTCGGCGGGACGCTCGCGGTCACGGCCGTTCCGTCGTCGAGCTTCCACCTGGCGCTGTAGTACTTCCCTGACGCGTTCACCGACGACGCCGGTCGGCCGAGGGCTGCAGAGACGGAGTCAACTGCGGCGGTGAGGGCCGCCTCCTGTTCATCGGTGACGCGACGGGATGCCGTGACCTCGAACGTGCCGTCGGCACGCTGCCCTGGACGGCGTCGCCCGGCGTGCTGTTCGAAATCCACGGTGATGTTCTGCGCCCACCACGGGTTCACACCGTTCTCGGCGACGAGCCAGGTGGCGATGGCGTTGTGGCTCCACGCGTCCGCCCCGACGTCCGCCAGCGTCTCCCGCCAGTGCTCGCGGCTCCGCCCTGTCGCCGCGAGCACGGAGGCGTCCCCCGTGTTCCCGCTCTGCGGCGAGACGACCATCAGAGCGACCCGACCTGCCTGGCAATCGCAAGAAAATCGTGGACGGTGAGTTCCTCACCGCGTGCCGTCGGCGCGACGCCCGCAGCGGTCATGGCATCCGTTGCCGCCGCAGACCCGCCGAGGAGCTGTCCGAGCGACTGTCGCAGCATTTTACGGCGCTGCTGGAATGCGGCGTCGACGATGCTGAACGTGGTGACGCGTTCCTCCTCGGTACCGATCGCGTCTTCGCGTCGTTCGAAGCCGACGAGAACCGAATCCACGTTCGGGACGGGCCAGAAGACCTGACGGCTCACGTTGCCTGCGGTCCTCCACGCGCCGTACCAGCTCGCCTTCACACTGGGGCTGCCGTAGATCTTCGACCCGGGCTCAGCGGCGAGCCGGTGTCCGACTTCGGCCTGGACCATGACGACGCCCGCCCTGATCGACGGGAAGTGCTCGAGGAGGTGCAGCAGGACAGGCACCGAGATGTTGTACGGAAGGTTCGCGACGAGCCTGGTCGGGTCGCCAGGCAGGTCCGTGATCCGCATGGCGTCGGCACTCACGACCGTGAGCGGCGCGCCCGGCTGCAGCAGTTCGACCGTCTTCGGGAGCTGGTCGGCAAGGCGGTGGTCGATCTCGACCGCCACGACACTTGCCCCTGCAGCGAGCAGCCCAAGGGTGAGTGAACCGAGCCCTGGACCCACTTCGACGACGTGTTCGCCCGCAGTGACCTTCGCCACCTTGACGATTCGGCGGACGGTGTTCGCGTCGACGACGAAGTTCTGGCCGAGCTTCTTGGTCGGCTGGACGTCGAGGAGGTCGGCCAGGTCACGGATCTCTGCGGGGCCGAGCAGGCTCATGAGCCGTCCTTCTGTGAGGGGGTGTCGTAGGGGTCAGGGGGCGAGCTCACGGGGTCGTCGTCCCAGTGACCGTAGACGTATTCGGTGTTCGACGAGATCTGGGCGGCCAGCATCGACGGATCGGTGCCGAGGTGGGCCGCGATGGAACGCACCGTGTACGGAAGCAGATACGGAGCGTTCGGCCGGCCGCGGTGCGGCATCGGCGTGAGGTACGGGGCATCCGTCTCGATCAGCAGCAGGTTCCGAGGGGCTACGTCGAGGGCGTCCCGGAGGTTCTGCGCGTTCTTGAACGTCGCGGTACCGGCGAACGACATGAACCAGCCGTTGTCGGCGCACTCCCGGGCGAGCTCGGCGTCACCGGAGAAGCAGTGGAAGACGGTGCGCTGGGGCGCTCCGACACGGCGGAGGGTCTCGAGAACCTCTGCGTGCGCGTCGCGGTCGTGGATCTGCAGGGCGAGGTTGTGGTCCTTCGCCATCCGGATGTGGGCTTCGAACGAACGCTGCTGGGAGTGCCTGCCGTCCGGTCCTGTGCGGTAGAAGTCGAGTCCGGTCTCGCCGATGGCGCGGACGCGGGGGCGGGCGGCGAGTTCGTCGATCGCGGCCAGGGCGTCGTCGAGGGTGCCCTCGGCGTCGAGCCGCGGTGTCTCGTTCGGGTGGATGGCCACCGCGGCAAGCATCCGGGGTTCGATGGCGGCGGTCTCGGCGCTCCAGATGGAGCTGGGCACGTCTGTGCCGACCTGGACGATCCCGCGGACGCCGACACTCGACGCGCGGTCGAGGTGCTGCCGGTAGTCCAGGGCGCCGTCGGCGACCGGGCGACCGGATGCGACGTCGGGGTCGAGGTGCGTGTGGTTGTCGTACACCGGCACGAGAAGAGCCTCAGGCAGCGGGGGGTAGCTGAATTCCGGGCGCGTGGAAGCGGGATCAGTCATGGCTTCGACGGTACCCCACTTGGGCGGCGAATCGAGGCCGGGGATCCGGGCCGGTCAGTTGACGGTGCTCTCGATGCGCGGGAACAGTGCCTCGAGAGCCGAGACCGTCGTTCCTGCCGGGAGCTGGCCCCAGGTCCCCGCTTCGCGGAGCGGCTGGTCGTCGAGCGCTCCGAGGGCTTCGGCGGCGCCGAGCGACGTCCATAGCCGCGCGGTCGCGTCAGGCAGCACGGGTGAGAGCAGCACAGCGAGGGCACGAAGGCCGTCGACGGCCGTGTACAGCACGGTGCCGAGCCTGTCCCGGTTGGCCTCGTCTTTGGCGAGGGCCCACGGTTCCTGGTCGGTGATGTAGCCGTTGAGTTCGTCGACGATCGTCCAGATGGCCGCGAGCGCGTCGTGGACGGCCAGCTTGTCGACGGCGGCATCCGCGTTTGCAGCGGCGGCCGCGACGACAGCGCGGATGCCGAGGTCGGCGTCGGTCGGTTCGGCTTCGGCCGGGACGACACCGTCGTAGTAGCGGCTCACCATCGCCACCACCCGGGAGGCCAGGTTCCCGAAACCATTCGCGAGCTCGGCCTGGTACCTGGCGGACAGGTCCTCCCAGCTGAACGAGCCGTCCTGACCGAAAGCGATGGCGCGCATGAAGTAATACCGGAAGGCATCCGTCCCGAACGTGTCGGTGATCTCGGTCGGTGCGATGCCGGTGAGCTTCGATTTCGACATCTTCTCGCCGCCGACGAGCAGCCAGCCGTGGCCGAAGACCTGCTTAGGCACGTCGAGTCCTGCGGCCATCAGCATGGCGGGCCAGATGACGGCGTGGAAGCGGAGGATGTCCTTGCCGACGATGTGAGTGGCCGGCCATCTGCGGGCGAACTCTTCGTCGTCCTGGCCGTAGCCGACCGCTGTGACGTAGTTGAGGAGGGCGTCGAACCAGACGTAGACGACGTGTGAGTCGTCCCACGGCACCTTCACACCCCAGTCGAAGCTGGACCGGGAGATCGACAGGTCGCTGAGTCCCTGGCGGACGAACTGGATGACCTCGTTTCGCGCGGATTCGGGCTGGACGAAATCCGGCCGCTCCTCGTAGAGGGCGAGCAGTCGCTCGGTGAAGTCGCTCATCCGGAAGAAGTAGTTCTTCTCCTTGAGCAGTTCGAGCGGCTTCGAGTGGATCGCACAGACCTTCTGGCCCTCGAACGGTCCTGTTCCGTCGACGATCTCGGACTGTGGCTTGAATTCCTCACAACCGACGCAGTACAGGGCCTCGTACTCGCCCGAGTAGATGAAGCCGGCGTCGTAAAGCCGCTGGAGGAACAGCTGCACGTTGGTCTCGTGACGCTCATCTGTGGTGCGGATGAAGTCGTCGTTCCTGATGTTGATCGTCTTCAGCAGGGGCTTCCATGCCTCGTTGACGAGCTTGTCCGCCCATTCCTTCGGCGTGGTGCCGTTGGCGGTCGCGGTGCGCAGGATCTTCTCACCGTGCTCATCGGTGCCCGTGAGCGACCAGGTGTCGTCGCCGGCCTGGCGGTGCCAGCGTGCGAGGACGTCTGCGGCCACCTCTGTGTACGCGTGCCCGATGTGGGGCGCATCGTTCACATAGAAGATGGGCGTGGTGATGTAGAAGGATTTGCCGCTGGCCATGGGAACAATCCTATGGCCGGACCCCCCAGCGTTACGCCCGCCCGCGAGTTGCTGGGTTTGCGGGGGTACGAGGCGGGTGCGACCCCCTCATACCTCGCAACTCGCGTCAGTTCTTGACGGCGAGCGCCGCCTGGTACAACTCGCGCCTGCTCAGCCCTGTGGCCTCGGAGACCTGCGCAGTGGCATCCTTCAGCCGCTCCCCCGCCGTGACGAGTTCGAGGACCTGGACGACGCCGTCGTGCAGGTTGAACTCCCGTTTCTCTGCGCCGGCGACGACGACGCAGATCTCGCCGCGCACGCCGGCCCCGGCCCATTCGGCCAGTTCAGTGGCGGTGCCGCGTTTCACTTCCTCGAACATCTTCGTCAGCTCGCGGCAGACGACGACGCGCCTGTCTGCGCCGAAGACGGATGCCGCGTCGGCGAGTGAGGCCGCGAGGCGGTTCGGCGACTCGAAGAAGACCATCGTGCGTCGCTCGTGCTCGAGCAGGCGCAGGGCCTGCACGCGGTCCCCGTGCTTGCGCGGCAGGAAGCCCTCGAACGTGAACCGGTCGGTGGGAAGCCCTGAGACGGCGAGCGCCGTGATGACCGCGCTCGGACCGGGGATGACGGTGACAGCGACTCCCGCGTCGACGGCCGCGACGACGAGGTGATAGCCGGGATCTGACACCGTCGGCATCCCCGCGTCACTGAGCACCAGGAGGTCGGACTCGCGGGCCAGTTCGATCAGCTCTGCCGATTTCTCCCGCTCGTTGTGCTCGTGCAGGCTCACCAGCCGCGGTTTGTGGGCGATCCCCAGCCCCTTGAGCAGCTTCACGGTCGTCCTGGTGTCCTCGGCGGCGACGACCTCGGCCGTGCTGAGTGCGTCGACGAGGCGCTTCGATGCGTCCCCGAGGTTTCCGATCGGGGTCGCTGCGAGGATGATCATGGCTCCAGTCTCCCACCCCGGGCGGCAGGCAGAGCCGCGCCTGTCGTTAGCATTGCAGGGTGTCCACCCCGAATCGCGCGCCGTTCGGCGAGGTCGTGACCGGCGACCAGTCCGACGTCACCGGCCCCGTCGACACCGTCGACGATGAACCCGTCGAACGCGGTTCCCGGCTGGACGAGTGGGCCACGCGGATGCTGTCGACCAGGCGCCGCCGACTGGCCTGGTACTGGGGGGCGCCGCTTCTCGTGACGCTGCTGGCCGGCATCCTGCGGTTCTGGAACCTCGGTCACCCGCACTCCCTCGTCTTCGACGAGACCTTCTACGTCAAGGATGCCTGGACGCTCCTGCAGAACGGGTACGAGTCGTCGTGGCCAGCGGACTCTGATGCCGCGTTCAACCGCGGTGACACGTCCGGATTCCTGGACGACCCGTCGTACGTCGTGCACCCGCCGCTCGGCAAGTGGATGATCGCCCTGGGGCTGGCGGTTTTCGGCGCAGGGGACAGCGTCGGCTGGCGGATCTCCACGGCGATCGTGGGTACTCTCGCCGTCCTGCTGCTCATGCTCATCGCGCGCCGTCTCTTCGCCTCCACCGTCCTCGCGGTTCTCGCCGGGTTCCTCTTCGCCATCGACGGCCAGGCGATCGTCATGTCGCGGGTCGCCATCCTCGACAACTCCGTGATGCTGTTCACCCTGCTCGGATTCGGCTGCGTACTGCTCGACAGAACCAGGCACGAACGGGTGCTCGGCGCGCGCGTGGCCGCCGCCAGGGCAGCCGGTCGGAACCCGGCCTGGGGTCCGGTCATCTGGTGGCGCCCCTGGGTGCTCGCGGCCGGGCTCTCGTTCGGCCTTGCCTCAGGAGTGAAGTGGAGCGGGTTCTACTTCCTCGCCGCGTTCGGGCTCTACCTGATCGTCGTCGATGCACTGACCAGGCGCAGGCTCGGCCTCGGGCTGTGGACAAGTGCGGCCGTGCTCAAGCAGGGACCGGCCACGTTCCTCCTCTTCGTGCCGCCAGCCATCGCCGTCTACGTGGCGAGCTGGACGAACTGGTTCGTCACGGACAACGGCTACTACCGGCACTGGGCCGACCAGGCCTCGAACGCCTGGACGGGAGCGTTCGCCTGGGTCCCTCCGGTCTGGCAGAGCTTCGTGCACTACCAGCAGTCGATCTACACCTTCCACGTCGGGCTGACGCAGCCACATCCATACTCGGCGAATCCGCTGGGCTGGCTCGCCATGACCAGGCCAACGAGCATGTGGTACGCGTCGCCTGGCGCGGGCGAAGAGGGCTGCATTGCCGAGCCGTGCTCCCAGGCGATCACGTCGATCGCGAACCCCGTGATCTGGTGGGCGGCCGTCGCAGCGCTGCTCTACCTCGTCTACCGCCTCGCCCGCTACCGCGAATGGCGGGTGGGCCTGATCCTCATGGGGGTCGTCGCCGGCTACCTTCCCTGGCTGCTCTACACGGAGCGAACCGTCTTCCAGTTCTACACGATCGTCTTCCTCCCCTACCTTCTTCTCGGGCTGGCCTTCGTCATCGGGCTCGTCCTCGGTTCCGCCGAGGACGAAACCTGGCGCAGGAGCAGGGGAATCGCCCTCACCGCCGTCTTCCTCCTGTCCGCAGTGCTCCTCAGCGGGTTCTGGTACCCGCTCTGGTCGGCCACGACCGTGCCGTACTGGTTCTGGATGCTGCATTCCTGGCTGCCGACGTGGGTGTGACAGCACCGCAGGCCCTCCCGGTGTGGCGGTCCCGCGCCCCTGGGCTGGTCCTCGCGGCCGTCGCCGTCGCCGTGGCCGCCGGCGTCCATCTCCTCGTGCCCGTCGTTCCGCTGCTCACCGTCTGCGTGATGCTCGGCATCGTCGTCGGGCAGATCCCGGCGAGCCGTGCCCTCCTGGACGGCGTCTTCGCCGCAGGCATCGCCTTCTCGGCCAGACGGCTGATGAGGATCGGTGTCGTTCTGCTCGGGCTGAAGCTCAGCCTCGTCGACGTCGCCGGCCTCGGCTGGGCCACGTTCTTCAGCACGGTGGCAATCGTGCTGGTGAGCTTCGGCGGCACGTGGGCACTCGGCAAGCTGTTCCGTCTGCCCGGTCACGAGCCGTTGCTCATCGCGACCGGATTCGCCGTCTGCGGGGCGAGCGCGATCGGCGCGATGGCCGGAGTGGTCCGGGCGAAGAACTCGGACCAGGCGCCGCCGATCGCCCTCGTCACCCTGTGCGGGACACTCGCCATCTTCGTCCTTCCCGCGTTCTGGCATCCGCTCGGGCTCGATACCCTGCAGTTCGGTCACTGGGTCGGTGCAGGCGTCCATGACGTCGGCCAGGTCGTCGCAACAGCCCAGCTCGCCGGCTCGGGCGCGCTGGCCGTAGCCCTCGTCGTGAAGCTCACCCGCGTGCTGATGCTTGCGCCGATGGTGGCCGTCGCCGCCGTCGTGGAGCGTCGCCGCGCTGTCCCGACCGGAAGCACGCGGCCGCCGATCGTCCCCCTCTTCGTCGTCGGTTTTCTCTTCGCCATCCTCGTGCGGACCTTCCTGCCGGTCCCCGAAACGGCGCTCTCGGCGGCAGACACCGTGCAGACGATCCTGCTCGCGCTGGCCCTGTTCGCGCTCGGTGCCGGTGTGGATCTCCGCCGACTGCTGACGACCGGCTGGCGTGCGCTCGTCGTCGGCTTGCTGGCCTGGCTGCTCATCGCGCTCCTCGCCCTCGCCGCGGTTCACCTCGTCGGCTGAGCCGCCCAGCCCTCTGCGTCACAGTGTTACGACGACGCAGAACCGGCCGTCGACTGAGCCGGTAGCCTCGGTATCATGGCAGATCGCGAATACGGCTTCCGCACAAGAGCAATCCACGCGGGCAACATCCCCGACTCGGCAACAGGCGCCCGCGCCCTGCCGGTCTACCAATCGACGGCGTTCGTCTTCGACGACACCTCGGATGCCGCGGCCCGCTTCGCGTTGCAGAAGTACGGCAACATCTACTCCAGGCTCGCCAACCCGACAGTGGCCAGCTTCGAGGAAAGGGTGGCCAGCCTCGAGGGCGGACTCGGTGCCGTCGCGACGGCATCCGGCCTCGCCGCGCAGTACATCACCTTCGCCAGCCTCGTCGGCGCAGGCGACCACATCGTCGCGTCCGCGAATCTCTACGGCGGGTCGATCACCCAGCTCGACGTGACCCTGCGCCGCTTCGGTGTCGACACAACGTTCGTTCAGTCGGCGAACCCCGAGGACTACGCCGCTGCCATCACAGACAAGACGAAGCTCATCTTCGCCGAGACGATCGCGAACCCGTCAGGAGAGATCGCCGACATCGAGGGACTCGCCGACGTCGCCCGCGCCCACGGCATCCCCCTCGTCATCGATTCGACGATCGCAACGCCATACCTCAACCGCCCGATCGAGTGGGGCGCGGACATCGTCACCCACTCGGCCACGAAGTTCCTCGGCGGGCACGGCACCACCCTCGGCGGTGTCGTCGTGGAGAGCGGCCGGTTCGACTGGCACAGCGACAAGTTCCCGCTGTTCAGTCAGCCGGTGCCAAGCTACGGCGGCCTGCAGTGGTCGGGCAACTTCGGTGAATACGCCTTCCTCACCCGGTTGCGCGCCGAGCAGCTCCGCGACATCGGCCCCGCCCTGTCAGCCACGTCCGCAGCGCAGCTGGCGCAGGGCGTCGAGACGCTGTCCTACCGGATCCAGGCTCACGTCGACAACGCGGCCGTCGTCGCCGGCTGGCTCGAACAGGACCCGCGCATCGAAGCAGTCAACTGGGCCGGCCTCGAGTCGCACCCGCACCACGAGCGCGCGAAGAAGTACCTTCCGAAGGGCCCAGGCAGCGTGTTCAGCTTCGTCGTCAAGGGCGGCCGTACCGTCGGGCAGAAGCTCATCGAATCCGTCGACCTCGCCAGCCATGTCGCGAACATCGGCGACACCAAGACGCTCATCATCCACCCGGCATCGACCACCCACGCTCAGCTGACCGAGCAGCAGCTCGTCGACGCCGGCGTGCTCCCCGGTGTGGTGCGATTGAGCGTCGGCATCGAAGACGTCGACGACATCATCTACGACCTGGACCAGGCACTCACACAGGCAGTGGAGGCATGACCATGACCGACCTCGTCACCACGCAGCTGCAGAACGGGCTGACCTGCTCGCTCCCGGCGGACTCCCCCCTCGCGAAGCTGCTGAAGTCGCAGCGCACCTGGGTGGGCCCTGACGCGAAGGAACGCCTCGGCATCCTGCGCACGGCGAAATCCGTCGCGATCGTCGGCGCCTCACCGAACCCCGCGCGCTCGAGCTACTTCGTCGGCACCTACCTGCTCCAGTCGAGCGACTTCCGCGTGTACTTCGTCAACCCGAACGCCACCGAGATCCTCGGCCAGAAGGCCTACCCGGACCTCGCCTCGCTCCCCGAGGTGCCTGACATCGTCGATGTGTTCCGTAAGGCGAGCGACATCCCCGCCGTGATCGACGACGTGCTCGCCAGCGGCGCGAAAACCGTGTGGGTGCAGCTCGGCATCTGGAATGAGGAAGCTGCGCGGTACGGCGAGGAGAAGGGCCTCACCGTCGTGATGGACCGCTGCATCAAGGTGGAGCACGCGCGGTTCAACGGCGGGCTCAACCTGTTCGGGTTCGACACCGGACAGATCACGTCACGCAAGAGCCTGCGCTAGCCGTTCGCCCTCCCACGCACCTTTTCTGCGGTGTGCGCAGGATCTGCACCGTTTTCTTGCGTCAGATCGCCCGTGTCGTGTGCACTCTGCCCACCCGGGTTCCTCCCCGTTTATAGTGGCGGAGGACTCCCGCTGGGAGCGGATTCGCAAGGAGGCGATATGACGGCGTACGTCTCTGCGTTCGAGTTGTTCTCGATCGGGATCGGCCCGTCGAGTTCGCATACGGTCGGGCCGATGCGCGCTGCGCTCGCCTTCGTCGCTGCGCTCGACGACGCCGGGACCCTCGACGACGTCGAGCGGATCACGTGCGTCCTCTACGGCTCGCTCGGTTCCACGGGCATCGGCCATGGGACGCCGGATGCCGTCGTCGCCGGGCTCAGCGGCGCCAAGCCTGAAACCTGCGATCCTGCGGCCGTTCACCGGGCCTGGACGGACCTCGAACCCGGCTCGACCCTCATGCTGGCCGGACGGCGTACGATCCGGTTCGAGAAAGCGGATGTCGGCTTCGAACCCCGCACCCGCCTGCCGGGGCATCCGAACGCGATGACCATCCACGCCTGGTCCGGTGGCCAGGAGCCATTCTCGAGTGAGACCTACTACTCGGTCGGCGGAGGATTCATCCGCCGCGAGGGCGAAGATCTCAGCGCGCGCCCCTCCCCGGCTTATCCGCTGCCGTTCGCCACGTCCGTCGCCCTCCTCGAACTCTGCGACCAGTCCGGACTGCGGATCGACGAGATCGCCAGGCGCAACGAAGAAGCCGTCCGCTCCCCTGCGGACGTCGACGCGGGTCTCGACGCGATCTGGGCGGCCATGACCGAATCCGTACAGAACGGCCTCGCAGGCAGCGGGCTGCTCCCCGGAGGACTCCGCGTCAAACGACGCGCAGCAGCCGTGCGCGAGCACCTCGAGATCGCCGAGGCCGAAAGCGGGAGGGAACTGCCGAGCGAGTGGCTGCACTCCTTCGCCCTCGCCGTGAATGAGGAGAACGCCGCAGGCGGGCGCGTCGTCACCGCGCCGACCAACGGCGCGGCCGGGATCATCCCCGCCGTCGGCTCGTACTACCTGCGTTTCGTTCCTGGGGCGTCTCACGACGGCATCCGCCGCTACCTTCTCACCGCGACGGCCATCGGTTCCCTGTTCAAGGCGAACGCCTCGATCTCCGGCGCGGAGGGCGGTTGCCAGGCCGAGGTCGGTTCTGCCTGCGCCATGGCCGCCGGGGCGCTCTGCGCTGTGCTCGGCGGCACCCCAGGCCAGGTGGAGAACGCCGCGGAGATCGCGATGGAGCATCACCTCGGCCTGACCTGCGACCCGGTCGGCGGCCTGGTGCAGGTTCCGTGCATCGAACGGAACGCCATCGCATCGTCGACGGCGGTGAGCGCAGCCCGGCTGTCGCTGCACGGCGACGGCACCCACCTCGTGTCCCTGGATGCCGTGATCGAGACCATGCGGCAGACCGGGGTCGACATGTCGACCAAATACAAGGAGACGAGCGAGGGCGGCCTCGCCGTCAACGTGATCGAGTGCTGACCACCGTCACCGTGTGACGCAGCGTGACCGTGTGTGTCACCGCGTGGGACACGCCGGCCTGTCCCGGCCTAGCGTGGAATCATGCCTCCCCTCCTCAGCGGCCCGACGGTCACGACGCAGTGGCTCGCCGACCACCTCGGCTCGGACGACCTCGTCATCCTCGACGCCACGGTCCTCGTCGTGAGGGACGCCACGGGGACGCCTGCCTTCATCTCCGGCTACGACAGGTACCTGCTCGACGCGCACATCCCCGGCGCGGTCTTCGCGGATCTTCTCGAGGTGTTCAGCGACCCCTCCGCCCGGTTCCCGTTCACCAGACCGGACGCCGCATCGTTCGAGCGCGCTGCGGCATCCGTCGGCATCCGGGCTTCCAGCACCGTCGTCGTGTACGACAGTGCAGGCGGGGCGTGGGCGTCCCGGCTGTGGTGGCTCTTTCTCAGCTACGGGTTCGAGACGATCGCGGTGCTGGACGGCGGGCTGACCGCATGGCACACCGAGGGCCGGGACACCGACGTCGGGCACATCGAGCCTGAGGCGGGTTCGATCGTCGCGAGATCCCGACCGGGGTTCTGGGTGGACAAGGCCGAGGTCGAGCGGGTCGTCGCCGGTGATGCCGGCGGTGCTCTCGTCTGCGGCCTGCCGTCTGCAGAGTTCTCCGGCGCCTCTCCGACCGGGCGACGCCCAGGACACATCCCCGGGAGCGTGAACGTCCCTGCTTCTACACTCATCGAACGCGCAACCAGGACGTTCCTCGACCCCACCGACTTGCGTGCCCTGTACCCGGCGGACGTCACCGGCGCCGACCGTGTGATCGCCTACTGCGCCGGAGGGATCGCCGCGACCGCGACCGCCCTCAGTCTCGTGCTGACCGGGCACGGCAACGTGGTTGTCTTTGACGGCTCGCTCAACGAATGGCTGGCCGACCCGGCAGCACCGGTGTCGACGGGCTGACGCTCAGACCGCTGTCGGCAGCCGGCAGACGAAGTCCTCGCACAGGTACGCTGCCCGCGCCCCGTTCCTGCTGGTTCGCGCCTCGAACAGCTCGAATCCGGCCGAGGCGAACTCCCGCGCCTGCTGCTCGGTGACCAGTGCGGTCACGTCGGTGGCCTGGTGCCGGATGCCGTCGGGCAGGCCCGCGGTGCGTCCGGAGTCGTCAGGACTGACGACGACGAGCTGCACAGGCGTCCCGGCCAGGCGACGCATCAGGGTCAGCGACGTGCCGAACGCGATCGGGTTCGCCAGGGCGAGCCCCGCGACCGGTTCGAGGGCGCTGACGGCTGCGTCGAGGTAGCGACGACCGCCGGTGAGGACATGGAGGCGCCACGCGGCCTGCGCGCTCGCGCTCGTCCCGGACGGGTATGCACCCTCGGAGGGGTCGCTGCCGATGGCGATGCCGTGGCCGGCCAGCACCGGGTCGCCGCCGCCCGGCTCGGCGAAGACCGTGCCCGCCGCCTCACCGGCCGTGAGGATCTCATCGACCAGGGCGCGCGCTGCGATCGCGTAGACCGGCTCGCCTGTCGCTGTGGCGAGCGAGAGGAGGCCGTCTGCGAGCATTCCGTAGTCCTCGAGGGTGGCTCGGGCTGCCGAGCGCCGTTCGGCAACGGATGCACGGATCAGCCGGCCGTCGCCGTCGCGGTGGTTCTCGAGCAGGTAGTCCGCCGCCCATCTCGCCGACTCCAGCCAGTCGTCCCTGTCGAACACCACTGCGGCCCTGGCCATGGCCGCGATGGCCAGGCCGTTCCAGCCGGCAAGGACCTTCTCGTCGAGGGCAGGAGGGTCCAGGAGGGCCCGTCCGCCGGCATCCTCGGCGTAGTAGCCGCCTTCGGAACGCGCACCGTCGATCACCGACTCCGAGTCCTGGGCGCTGGCGTAGCCGCCGGTGGGCAACTGCAGCACGCCGGTCAGGAAGCCGGCCACCCCTGCGGCTGCCTCGCCGGCCCAGTCACGGCTGTCGTCTGCTGCCCACGCGGTCGTGCACGCGTCGAGGAGGAGGGCGTTGTCGTAGAGCATCCGCTCGTAGTGCGGGTCGCTCCAGTCGCGTTTCGTGGCGTAGCGGAAGAATCCACCTTCGACCGGATCGCGGAGAGGCGACGCGGCCATGCGCTCGAGGGTCCGGACGCCGAGCGCGTCCCCTGATGCGAGGAGAAATCCCAGGACGGGGGCGACCGGGAATTTCGGCGCCCCGCCGAAGCCGCCGTACTGGAGGTCTTCGTGTGCGGCGAGCAGGGCGACGGCGGTGTCGAGGTCCGCGTCGGCAGGCAAAGCTCCGCCGGTGGGAACGGGAGACGCGGCAATGGCCTCCCCGATCGCTGCCGCGTTCTGCATCACTTCCGTCCTCCGGTTCGACCACGCGTCGAGTACCGCGTCGAGGACCTGCCGGAACGACGGATGCCCCTGCACCGGCTCAGGGGGAAAGTACGTCCCTGCGTGGAACGCGACCCCACCCGGCGTCGCGAAGACGCTCAGTGGCCAGCCCAGCTGCCCGGTGAACGCGGCGGCCTGTGCCAGGTAACTGGCGTCGACGGACGGGTATTCCTCGCGGTCGATCTTGATGCTGACGAAGTTGTCGTTCAGCACAGCGGCGATCGCCGGGTCGCTGAACGACTCCCTGGCCATGACGTGGCACCAGTGGCAGGTCGAATAGCCGATCGACAGGAAGACGGGGACGTCGCGCGCGGCTGCCTCTTCAAAGGCATCCGTTCCCCATTCGCGCCAGTCGACCGGATTCCCGGCGTGCGAGCGGAGGTAGGGGCTGATGGCGGTGGCGAGGCGGTTGACCATGCCTTCAGCCTAGGCTCGACTGGGCTACCAGGCTCCGACGTACGCGGATATCTCGTCGATCTCGCGGTCGCGGTTGTGCACGAACGGCAGTCCCCTGAGGACCGCGAGTTCGACCCGCTGCTTCACCGCATCCGAGGTGAGGGTGTACTCGGTGAAGTCCGTCGTCGACGCATAGACACCGATCGGAAGGGTGAGCGCCTGGAAGAATCCGAACAGCGGCCGGAACTGGTGCTCGAGGATGAGGGCGTGGCGTTCACCACCGCCCGTCGCCGCCAGCAGCACCGGCTTGTCGACAAGGGAGTACTGGCCGACGAAGTCGAAGAGGTGCTTGAACAGGCCGGTGAACGAACCCCGGTAGACGGGGCTAGCGACGATGAGGAGGTCGGCATCCTCGATCCGGCGGAGTTCTTCTTCGACCCCTGGCACAACCTGCTCGCGCGTGAGCGCACCGGCGAACTCGGGACCGATGTCGCTGAGCTCGATGATGTGACGGGATATCTCCTGGCGTTCGGCGATCGCGTCGAGAATGGTCGTCACGAGCACGCTCGTCTTGGACGGCGCGTGAAGGCTGCCGCAGACCGCGACGACCCTCAGGGGACGATTTCCTGTGTTCTCAACCATGCTGCGACGCTACGCCGGTCACACCGGCGATGCCATGCGCGTGCAACACGACGTAACGCGCGTGTCAGGAGGCGAGGACGACGTTCTTCTCGCCGGCCCGAATCGGCGTCGACAGCCGGTTCCCTGCGGGGGGCAGCGGGCACACGTAGAAGTCGCTGAAGGCGCACGGCGGAAGGTAGGCCCGGTTGAAGTCGACGACCACGCGGCCGTCCTCGTCCGCGAGGGGCATGTCAAGGAACCGGAACCGGTAGCTCTCGGTGCCGCTCGTTCCGTCGGCGAAGACGGCGTGCAAGCCACCTCGCTCGCGCGTGACGGTGATCGACACGGGTCCGTCGGGCAGGTCGAGGTCGACGACGCCGGCGGGTGCGTCCTCGGACCGGTGCCCGTCGATCGTGGTGAACTCCACGCTTGCGTCAGGTGCCGCCGGGCGGAAGGTGCCTTCGAAGATGAAGGACTCATCCGGGTCGAACGCTTCGATGCCGCGCAGGATGGTGCGCGTCGGCGCGTCGGGATCGAGCAGGCGGAGCGCGAGTGCCCCATCGCGCTCGAAGTAGCGCAGTCGCTTCTCACCCCACTCGATGTCCTGGCCGACGCCGAGGGTCACCGTGTCACCGGTGACTGCGCCGATGGGCCGTCCGCTCTGGAGCAGTGTCAGGCCGTCGAGGTCTGGACCCGTTCCGATGATCCCGTCCGGCGCGGCATGCCACTGGCCTGGCACACCGTCGTACTCGGCCGGAGCACCCGCCAGCCAGTGGGTGGCCGCGAGAGCGGCGAGGCCGAGGGGGGAACCTGTGCCCCGTTCCCGGGCTTCGTGCCAGGTGTCCCAGTCGGACGTGAAGGCGTCCGTGCTCGAGTCGAACGTGTCAGGCAACGTCATGGTGTGTCTTCCCTGTCCGGTTAGTTGACGTCGTTCGGGTGGGAGCCGACCCGGCCGTCGCGCTCGAGAGCGGAGATCGCTGCCACCTCGGCATCCGTCAGTTCGAAGTCGAAGACGTCGAGGTTCTCGGCGATCCGCTCGCGGCTGTTCGACTTCGGGAAGACGATGTTGTCGTTCTGCAGGTGCCAGCGGAGAACCACCTGAGCGGGGCTCTTGCCGTGGGCTGCTGCCGCTCCGGCCACACTTGGCTCATCGAAGAGCGGGTACTTGCCCTGGCCGAGCGGGCCCCAGGCCTCGATCTGAATCCCGTTGTCCCGAGAGTACGCAACGACGTCCCGCTGCTGGAGCGCCGGGTGGAGTTCGATCTGGTTGACAGACGGAACGGCTCCGCCGTCGGCGATGATCTTCTCGAGGTGTTCGACGAGGAAGTTCGAGACACCGATCGATGTGGCCTTGCCGTCTGCCTGGATCCGCTGCAACGCTTTCCAGCTTTCACGGTAGAGGTCCCGCTTCGGGGTGGGCCAGTGGATGAGGTAGAGGTCGACGAAGTCCAGCCCGAGCTTCTCGAGGCTGAGGTCGATGGCGTCGTGTGCGGACTGGGTGCCCTGGTCCGAGTTCCACAGCTTGGTGGTGATGAACAGGTCTTCGCGCGGGATGCCGCTGGCCGCGATCGCCCGTCCGACGCCCTCTTCGTTGCCGTAGATGGCTGCGGTGTCGATGTGGCGATAACCGACTTCGAGGGCATCCGTCACGATCCGTTCGGTCTCATCCGGGTCGACCCGGAAGACTCCGAAGCCGAGCTGCGGGATCGTTTCGCCTGAATTGAGAGGGAGTACCGGACCAGTCCACGTTGTCGTCATCGTTCCAGCTAACCACCAGCGGCTGGGGTTCCCAACTTCAGCGGGGTCGGCTTCGCCGTCAGCGGAATCGGCGGCCCTGGTCGCGGCGGAACAGCACGAGCGCGACGACGAGCATGACGAGGGTCCAGACGAGGATGCCGACCCAGGCCCAGGTTTCCAGTGTCCCGCCCTGCACCGCCCAGATCACCAGTTCCCTCGCCTGTCTCGACGGGAAGAACTTCGAGAGGGTGTCGAGCCACGGCGCGAACATCACCGGGGGAAGGAACAACCCGCCCGCGAAGGCGAACCCGAACGAGATGAGCTGGATGACGGCGATCGCAGCCTTGGACGGCATCGAGTAGCCGACGGCGATTCCGATGAGCATGAACGGGAGTGCCGAGACGGCGAGGGTACCGAACCCGAAAAGGATCCGCCACGGTGGCGCCTCCGCGGCTGTGAAGATCCCGCCGATGACGATCACCGGGATGATGGCGACGAGTCCCATCAGGCCGATCGAGAAGATGTAGGCGAGGACCCTGGACATCCCAGGGGCTGGGAGCGTGCGCAGGTACGGGTCCCAGGGCTTCTCTCGGTCCTGGGCGATGCTGAGGCCGAAGCTGAACAGCGAGTTGCTCATCACGGCGAAGACACTGAGCGAGATGACGGCATGGGTCGCGAACAGCGGGTTCGCCGCCACCGTCTCCTGGGGGACGACGAAGAAGAGCAGCGCGAGCGCGGGGAACACG
This sequence comes from Mycetocola sp. Y171, assembly GCF_056713165.1. Lineage (NCBI taxonomy): Bacteria > Bacillati > Actinomycetota > Actinomycetes > Micrococcales > Microbacteriaceae > Mycetocola > Mycetocola sp. Y171. The sequence continues at coordinate 120,441 of NZ_JBWYGX010000002.1, read as the reverse complement.
AGGGAACCGATGACGGCGATGGGCACGCGCAGAGTCTCGATGAGGGAGTATTTCGCGTGGACGACGGCGAGGCGGAGAATGGTCATGGCCCGGTGTTCCCTTCGGTGGCCGGCACCGCTGCCGCGGCGCCGGTGAGGGTGAGGAAAGCTTCCTCGAGGCTCGCTCCCCTGACGGTGAGGCCGGCGAACGGGATGCCCGACCGCACGAGGTCGGTTACGGCGGCGTCGGCGTCCTTCACGAAGAAGGTATGTGAGCCGTCGTCCTCCTGCTGGGTGGACATGACGGTGCTGAGCCGGGCGACGGCCGCGGCATCCGGCGTCGTCAGCCGCATCATGCGCACTCCGACCCGGTCGAGGACGGCTCCGAGGTCGTCGTCGGCGAGGATCGTGCCACCGCCGAGGACGACGACCCGTTCGGCGAGCGCCTCGATCTCGTCGAGGTAGTGGCTGGTGACGACGACGGTCGCTCCCTGGTCATGCTGCCGCCTGACGGCATCCCACAGCGTCCGTCTGGCGTCGACGTCGAGCCCTGTGGTGGGTTCGTCGAGGAGGACGAGAGCGGGGCGCCCGACGAAGGCCAATGCAACACTCAACCGGCGTTTCTGCCCTCCGGAGAGAGCGCCGGTCTGTTTCTTGAGCATGGCGGACAGGCCGAACTCGTCGGCCACAGCGGCCGTCGGAACCGGATCCTCGAAGTGTTTGCCGACGAAGTCGATCACCTCGCCGACGCGGAGGGTCGGCGGCAGCGCGGTCTCCTGCGGTGTCGAGCCGAGCAGCCGACGCGTCCGGAAATCGGACGGGCTGGCACCGAACAGCTCGACGCTGCCGCTGGTCGGGCGCCTCAGGCCCTGCAGGAGGGACAGCAAGGTGGTCTTCCCTGCACCGTTGGGCCCGAGGAGGCCGACGATCCGGCCGGCGCCGATCTCGAGCGAGACGTCGTCGAGCGCGGTGACGTCACCGAACCGCCGGGTGACGTGGTCGAAGCGGGCGAGGGAGGTCATGATGCTTCTCCGAGCAGAGCGCGCAGCGACTCCGTGTAGTCCTCGAACGCGCGGCGACCGCTCCGGGTCAATTCAAGGTAGGTCACGGGCGTCTTTCCCTGGTGGGTCTTGGTGACGAGAACGTATGACGCACCTTCCAGCTTGCTGAGGTGGGTGGAGAGATTGCCTGCGGTCATCTCGAGGATCTCCTGGAGTCGGGGAAACGAGATGCTCTCTCCGGATTCCAGCGTTGCGAGAGCTGCAGTGATGCGGAGCCTCGCCTGGGCGTGGATGACGGGGTCGAGGTCAGCCATTGCGCCGCGCTCCGGACAGCGCTGCGCGACGCACCCGCCGCGCATAGATCTCGGAGCCGATCGCGAGCGCGATGAACGCTCCACCGCCGGCAAGCGCGAGGAAGAGGTAGTGGTTGGGGTACTGGAAGAACGGGGCGACAACGGCGACGACGACGAGCCAGACCCCGCTCACGAGAGCGGGGACCGCGTGCCAGATTGCCCCAGACACCATGAACAGCACCCCGGTCATCAGCACGTAAGCAGAAGGGAAGTAGATGCTCGCCACCGCTGGAGGCATCCCGTTGACGATGAGCCCAGCCCCGAGAACGTACAGGGCGATCATCGACACCGACCAGGTCGAGCCGTAGACGGCACCCGTGAATGCGCTCGCCGGGGAATTCTTCACACCGCGGGTGTTGCGGATGCCGAGAACGATCGAAATGACGATCGCAATGGCGACGAGAATGCCGAATCCTGTGGCCGCGATCGGCACCGGGAGCGAGAACGCGGGCTCGGCACCATCGATGAGCCAGAGGAGAAGGAAGCCGACGAGCCAGGCGATCCCCCATGTGGCGGTGATCACTCCGACGAAGCTGCCCATCTGGGTCGTGGCGCTGCGCTGCTGAGCCTGCACGAGCTCGAGCATGGCCGCCGGGTCGAGCGGCTCATCGCCATCGACCGTGCGAGCGTTCGATGCGGATCCGGACTGCCGGTCTCCGTGGTCTGCGTTTTCCATGCTTACTTTGTAACACAAACCACTTTGCTGAATCAAGAGGTTTGCTCGAAATTTCTCGCGAGTTGCCGAGTCTTACGGGTGTCAGGGCATCCGTCACCCATCGAACCGGGCAACTCGCGGGGCGCGTGTCCTACGATGGAGGGCTATGTCTTTCACGATCTCCTACCCTCCCGAGCTGCCCGTCAGCCAGATGAAGGACGAGATCATGGAGGTCATCCGTGACCACCAGGTCGTCATCGTCGCTGGAGCCACCGGGTCGGGCAAGACCACCCAGCTGCCGAAGATCCTCCTCGAACTCGGGCGCGAGTCGATAGCGCACACCCAGCCCCGGCGCCTGGCCGCCAGGACCATCGCCGAACGCATCGCCGAGGAGCTCGGCGTCGAGCTCGGCGGTCTCGTCGGGTATCAGGTGCGGTTCACCGACCAGGCCGGCAAGGACACGAAGGTCAAGCTGATGACCGACGGCATCCTGCTCAATGCGATCCACCGTGACCGGATGCTGCGGGCCTACGACACGATCATCATCGACGAGGCCCACGAACGCAGCCTCAACATCGACTTCCTGCTCGGCTACCTCAAACAGCTGCTGCCGAAACGGCCGGACCTCAAGGTCATCATCACCTCGGCCACCATCGACCCGCAGAGTTTCTCCCGCCACTTCGAGGATGCTCCGATCGTCGAAGTGTCCGGCCGCACGTATCCGGTGGAGATCCGCTTCCGGCCACTTGTCGCAGACGCGCCCGCCGAGGACGACGACCAGGACGACGCCTCCGAGACGCAGCCAGACCTCGACCCCATCGACGGCATCACCGCAGCCCTCGACGAGCTGGCCACTGAATCGATGGGCGATGTGCTCGTCTTCCTCAGCGGCGAGACGGAGATCCGCGACACCGCCGACGCCCTCCGCGCCCGGTATGCCTCAGGCGGCGCCGGCGTCACCGAGGTCCTCCCCCTGTACGGCCGACTGAGCTCGGCCGAGCAGCACCGTGTCTTCCAGCCGAGCACCGTCGCCGGGGTCCGCCGCCGGATCGTCCTCGCCACGAACGTTGCCGAGACGAGCCTCACCGTTCCCGGCATCAAGTACGTCATCGACGCAGGCACCGCGCGGATCTCCCGCTACAGCGTCCGGTCGAAGATCCAGCGGCTCCCCATCGAGGCGATCTCGCAGGCGTCGGCGAATCAGCGCTCAGGACGCTCCGGCCGCACGAGCGACGGCATCGCGATCCGCCTGTACTCGGAGCAGGACTTCGAGGCCAGGCCCGAGTTCACCGAACCGGAGATCCTCCGCACCAACCTCGCCGCCGTCATCCTGCAGATGGTGTCGCTGGGTCTCGGCGACATCCAGGCCTTCCCGTTCCTCCAGCCGCCGGACTCCCGCGGTATCAAGGACGGGCTGGATCTGCTGCGCGAGCTCGGCGCCATCAGCACCGCCGAAGGACAGACCCCTGCCCTGACCAGGGTCGGCCGTGACCTGTCCCGCCTGCCCATCGACCCGCGCTTCGCCCGCATGGTGGTCGAGTCGAAGAGGCACGGTGTCTCCCGCGAGGTGATGGCCATCGTCGCGGCCCTCACCATTCAGGACCCCAGGGAGCGGCCACTGGAGAAGCGGCAGCAGGCGGACGAACAGCACGCCAGATTCACCGACCCGACGAGCGACTTCCTCTCGCTGCTGAACCTCTGGAACTACCTCGAGGACAAGCAGAAAGAGCTCGGCTCGAGCGCCTTCCGGCGGTTGTGCAAGACCGAATTCCTCAACTACCTGCGCGTGCGCGAGTGGCAGGACGTCGTCCGCCAGCTCCGGCAGCTGTCCAAACCGCTCGGGCTCACCCTCTCCGACCGGGCGACGAACCCCGACGGAATCCACAAGTCGCTTCTCGCCGGCCTGCTCTCCCACATCGGTCTGAAGGATGCCGCCGCAGCGGCAGCGAACAGTGCCCGCGGCAAGACCCCTGGCCGCCCGGGACCCGCGAAGAAGGGCGACTACATCGGCGCGAGGCAGACCCGTTTCGTGATCTTCCCGGGTTCCGCCCTGTCGAAGAAGCAGCCGAATGCGCTCATGGCGGCGGAACTCGTCGAGACGTCCCGGCTGTTCGCGCGCACCAACGCGGCCATCGATCCGGCGTGGGCCGAGCAGATCGCCGGGGACCTCGTCAAGCGCAGTTTCTCGGAACCGCACTGGGAGAAGGGACAGGGTGCCGTCGTCGCCTGGGAGAAGGTGATGCTCTACGGTCTCGCCATCGTCCCCCGTCGCCGCGTCCAGTACTCCCGGATCGACCCGGAGCTCTCGCGTGAGCTGTTCATCAGGCACGCGCTCGTCGAAGGTGAATGGGACTCGCCGCAGGCCTTCGACCGAGCCAACCGCAAGCTCCGCAAGGAACTCGCCGAACTCGAAGAGCGCACCAGGCGCCGTGACATTCTCTTCGACGACGAAGCCGTCTTCGACTTCTACAATTCCCGCATCCCCGCCGAGGTGTTCTCCACCCGCAGCTTCGAGGGCTGGTGGCGCGATGCCAGGAAGTCGACGCCCGACCTGCTCACCATGCGGCAGGAGGACCTCCTCCCCGATGACGCTCCCGAGGTCGACGAGGCCCAGTTCCCGCCGGTGTGGCGACAGGGCGATCAGAAGCTCAGCCTGCGGTACCGGTTCGAACCGGGCGCAGAGGACGACGGCGTCACAGTCCAGGTCCCGCTTCCCCTGCTCCCCCGGCTGTCGCCGGCCGGATTCGACTGGCAGGTCCCCGGTCTCCGCCAGGACCTCGTCACCGCCATGATCAAGTCCCTGCCGAAGGCGATCAGGCGCAATGTCGTCCCTGCGGCCGACTGGGCCCGCCGGCTGATGGCCGAACTGCCGGATGCTCCTCCCCAGCCGCTTCCGCAGGCCACGAACAACGACACACTTGCCGCACACCTCGCCATCGCGATCAAGCGACTCTCATATATGCCGATCGAAGCATCCGATTTCGATCTCTCCCGCATTCCCGGCCATCTGCAGGTGACCTTCCGGGTCGTGGACGAGAAAGGACGGCAGGTCGCAACGGGGAAAGACCTCGTCGAGCTGCAGCGCCGCCTGGCCTCCCGTACCAGGGAGAGCGTGGCGAAGGTCGCCGAGGCGACTCCGAACGCCCTCGAACGCTCGGGGATCACCCGGTGGGAGTTCGACGAGCTGCCCAGGTACGTCGACACCCGCCACGCCGGGAACACCATCCGCGGTTATCCCGCGCTCGTCGACGACGGCGCGTCCGTGTCGATCCGGATCATGGCCACGGAGGCCGACCAGCGCCGGGCGATGCCTGGTGGTGTCCGGCGGCTTCTGCTGCTGGCGGTGCCGTCGCCGGTGAGCTACGTGCAGCAGCACCTCACCTCTGCCGAGAAACTCGTGCTCGCCACAAGCCCGTATCCGTCGACCCAGGCCCTGTTCGACGACTGCCTCGTCGCGTGCATCGACGACATCCTCTACCGCGTGTCTCCGGACGGATCCGTGTTCATGCGCGCCGAGTTCGAGACCGTCCGCGACCGGGTCTCAGGCGCGATGATGAACACGATGTTCGACACGGTCTCCCTCGTCGCCAAGGTGCTCACCGCCGCCAGGACAGCGGAGAAAGCGCTCAAACGGGCGACGAGCCTCTCCCTCCTCCCAGCCCTGTCAGACGCAACGGCCCAGCTCAACGGCCTCGTCTTCCCCGGGTTCGTCTCGTCGACGGGAACGGCACGGCTTGCCCACCTGCCCCGTTACCTGGCCGGGATAGCCCACCGTGCGGAGAAGCTCCCGGACAACCCGAATCGCGACCGGGTCTGGATGAACGAGATCCAGGCCGCCACGGCGCTGTTCGAAGCGGCGGGAGGGACGATCCCGCTCGACGCGTTCGCTCCCCCGCACCTCGCGAAGGCGCGCTGGATGCTCGAGGAACTACGACTCAGCCTGTTCGCCCAGAACATCGGCGCTGCAGAGACCGTTTCGCTGCAGCGCATCCGCAAGGTTCTCGCCGGCTAGAGCACCTTCGACAGGAACGCCTGCGTCCGGCCATGCTGCGGGTTGGCCAGGACCTCTCGCGGGTCACCGGACTCGACGACGACCCCACCGTCCATGAAGACGAGGGAATCGGCGACCTCGCGGGCAAAACCCATCTCGTGGGTGACCACGATCATCGTCATCCCGGTGCTCGCGAGTTCCTTCATCACGTCGAGCACTTCGCCGACGAGTTCCGGGTCGAGGGCGCTGGTCGGCTCGTCGAAGAGCATGAGCTTCGGTTCCATGGCCAGTGCCCTGGCGATGGCGACACGTTGCTGCTGCCCACCCGAGAGATGCGCCGGGTAGTGGTCGATGTGGCCGGCCAGACCGACGCGCTCGAGCAGTTCCCTGCCCTTGGCGACCGCTGCGGAGCGGCTCAGCCCGCGGACCTGGATGGGCGCCTCGATGACGTTCTCGAGGGCGGTCATGTGCGGGAAGAGATTGAACCGCTGGAACACCATGCCGATGTCCCGGCGCTGGCGGGCGGCGACCTTCGGCTTGAGCTCGTAGAGCTTGTCTCCGCGCTGTTCGTACCCGACAAGCTCGTCATCGACGAACAGGCGTCCGGCATCGACCCGCTCGAGGTGGTTGATGCAGCGGAGGAACGTCGACTTGCCGGACCCGCTGGGGCCGACGAGACACATCACCTCGCCACGCGCGACTTCGAGGGTGATTCCCTTGAGGACCTGGTTGGAGCCGAAGTTCTTGCAGACGCTTTCGGCGCGGACCATCGGTGCGTCGGTCATGTTCCTCCTCCGCCTCTCTCGGTTGTGCCGTGCCCAAGCACGGGCACAGCCCCTGTCGGTGTCGTCGTTGAGTCGTCGATGGGGGCGTTCCTGTCGAGGCGCATCGCCCCGATGCCGCGGGAGAACCGCTTCTCGAGGAAGTACTGGCCGACCATGAGGATGGAGGTGAACAGGAGGTACCAGCTCGACGCGACGAGCAGCATGGCTACGACGTTGAAGTTCACGGCCGAGATGTCACGCGACCGGGTGTACAGGTCGAGGCTGAACGGCACGGCAACGACGAGCGATGTGGTCTTGAGCATCGAGATGACCTCGTTGCCGGTCGGGGGGATGATGATGCGCATCGACTGCGGGACGATGATCCGGCGCATCGTCTGCGCCCAGCTCATCCCGAGTGCTGTGGCCGCTTCTTCCTGGCCCTTGTCGACCGAGAGGATGCCTGCACGCACGATCTCCGCCATGTAGGCTGCCTCGTTCAGCGCAAGACCGATGACGGCGAGGGTGAACGTGTTCAGCAGTTCGCTGGTCTCCCATGAGGCCAGCGGCTGGAGCCCGGGGACACCGATGTCGATGGTGTTGTAGATCACCGAGATGAGGCCCCAGAACACGAGCTGGACATACACGGGTGTGCCGCGGAAGATCCAAAGGTAGAGCCAGGCCACGCTCTTCACCACGGGATTCGGCGAGAGCCGCATCACGGCGAGCAGAAGTCCGAGAACGATGGCGATGATCATCGAGTAGACGGTGAGCTGGAGGGTCACCCACGCCGCCGCGGCGATGCGCCGGTCGAAGATGTACTTGCCGTATTCAGGCCAGTCATAGGCGGGCCTGAGTGCCGCGTCCCAGACGAACAGCGCAAGCGCTGCGACGAGGACGACGGCGATGACCATGCGCCACGGGTGACGCAGCTTGATGGCCTTGATCGGCCCGGCACCCACCGGCGCGGCGTTTTCCTGCTGCGCCGATGGGTTCTGCATGTCCGCGGGCATGATTAGCCCTTCGAGGCTGCGTTGATCGTGATCTCGTCGAGGCCGCCGTCTGCAACGCCCCACTCGTCGAGGATCTCGGTGTAGGTTCCGTCGGCGATCAGCGACTCGAAGGCGGAGACGATGGCCTCGGTCAGCTCGCTGTCCTTGGCGATCGGGAGGCCGTACGGCGCCTCGTCGAAGGTCTCGCCAGCGGCCTGCAGCTTGTCGGGGTTCTGGGCGATGGCGTAGAGCGTCACCGGGGAGTCAGCGCTGAACGCGTCGGCCTGGCCGAGAGCAACCGCGTTCGCGGCGGCATCCTGGGCCTCGAACTGCAGCTTCTCGATCGGTTCCTTGCCTGCAGCCACACAGGCATCCGACTTGGCCGGGACCTCTTCGGTGTCCTGGAAGGTGGTGGACTGGACGGCGACCTTGAGCCCGCAGGCGTTGTTCGGGTCGACCTCGGTACCCTTGGTCGACGCCCACTGGACGCCTGCCGTGTAGTAGTTGATGAAGTCGACCTGCTCTTCACGCTCGAGCGTGTCGGTGAAGGAGGAGAGACCGAAGTCGAGCTTGTTGCCGACGATCGAGGGGATGATGTTGTCGAACTGAGACGACTTGTACTCGGTCTCGAGCCCGAGCTTGGCGGCCATGGCGTCGATCAGGTCGATCTCCCAGCCGATCACCTTGCCGTCGGGGTCCTTGTACTCATTCGGCGCGTAGTTGGCGTCCGTGCCGATGACGAGCTTGCCGGCCTCCTTGATGTCGTCCGGGAGGAGCGCGACGCTGGCCTCGTCGACGGAGACGCCGCTGCCGCCGTTGCCACCTTTCGATGGGGCGTCCTCGTTGTTCACACAGCCGGTCAGCACGAGGGCAGCGGCTGCCGCCAGGGCCAGGGGTGCAACAAAGGTTTTGATGCGCATGAAGATCGTCCTTACGTTCGCAAACGCCAATGCTGGCGTTACACCGAGACTAACCCAACAGCGACGGGGGTCAGGCCGTCGCAGGCGCGGTTTCGGGCTCAGCGCACCTCGACGGTGCGCTCGTGCAGCCCGGTTGCCCCATCAGGTAGCACACCCTGTCTCTTCGAGGTCTGCTTCTCGCCTTCGGAGTCGACAGCGCGCACACGCAGAGTGTGGGTGCCGGCGCTCGCGTGCCAGGTGTAGTGCCACTGGACCCACGTGTCGATCGAGATCGCCGTGGCGAGAGTCGCTTTCTGCCATGCCCCGTCGTCGACCTGCACCTCGACGCGATCGATCCCGACATGCTGGTGCCAGGCGACACCGGCGACCGTGATCGGACCGGCCGTGAGGGATTGTCCTGTGGCCGGCACGTCGATGCGCGACGAGAGTTTCACCGGGCCCCTCTCCCCCCAGCCACGATCGGTCCAGTAGGCGGACGCGGCGTCGAATCGCGTCACCTCGAGTTCGGTTACCCATTTCGTGGCCGAGACGTACCCGTAGAGTCCGGGGACGACCATGCGAACGGGAAATCCATGCTCCGGCGGAAGGGGCTCGCCGTTCATTCCCAGCGCGAGGATCGCGTTGCGGTCGTCTTCGAGCACTGCGAGTGGCGTCGAGGCCGTGAACCCGTCGATGCTGCGCGAGAGCACCATGTCGGCCCTGGCGCTCGGTACCGCCCGGGCGAGCAGCTCACGAATGGGATAGCCGAGCCACAGCGCGTTTCCGATCAGTCCGTCGCCGACCTCGTTCGAGACGCACGCGAGAGTGGTGACGCTCTCTTCAAGTGGCAGCGCGAGCAGTTCGTCCCAGGTGATGATGACCTCGCGATCCACCATGCCGTGGATGCGCAGGCTCCACGTCGACGGGTCGACCGCGGGGACGGCGAGCGCCGTGTCGATGCGGTAGAACTCGGCGTTGGGCGTTATCACGGAGGTGAGGCCGTCGATCCCGAGTTCGGCGGCGGACGGAACCGATGCCGTCGAGGCGGGCTTAGGCAGCCGGATGGCGTCGCGGGCCGCCGCGATCGTCCGGGAACCGGCCTGCAGCGCGTAACCTCCGACGGCGGAAATGACCCCGAGTGCCGCCGCGCCGCCCGCCCAGCCCAGGAAGCGCCGCCTGTCCACGCCGCCGTCACGAGCCGGGAGCACCGGCGCCGAGAGCGTCTGGACCTCTGGTAACCGGCGCACGAGCAACTGAAGCGCGACGACGGCCGCCAGAGCCGCTATGGCGGCGGGCGCGATGGCGAGCATCGGTGGGTTGGCGCGCGTCGACGCGGCAATCGCTCCGACGACTCCGAGGAGCCAGATGACCACCCGTCCGAAGGGCGGCCGACGGGCCTCGAGCACGCCGGCGGCGCCGGCGACAGCGACGAGCACGGCACCGATTCCGATGAGGAGCGCGATCTTGTCGTTGGTGCCGAACAGCGCGATCGCCGTCTCTTTCGCCCATGACGGCGCCAGGTCGATGAGCAGCGAGCCCACCACCACGAACGGACTCGATGACGGAGCGAGGAGTGCCGCCCCCAGCTCACCGACGCCGGTTCCGAAGACGACGGATGCCACACCGGCTGCTGCCGGCAGCACCCAGCGCCCTCGCGGGCCGCGCCGGTCTGTCATGGGTTCAGGGTAGCCCCGCATCCTGTGTGGGGAGGCCCGAAACCATCAGTGGGCCAGGGCCACCGTCACACCGCCAGTAGGGTGCCGATCACCAGAAGCTGACCTGCGCGAGAACGAGGAGACCGATCAGGAAGACGACCACGATTCCCGCGAGGATTCCCAGCGTCTTGCGCGACATCTTCGCCACTCCGAACCCGACGAGGAACGGGAGCGAGAGCAGGAACAGGGTGGCCACCCACCAGAACGTGGCGTACCCGGTCGCCGAGACGTCGACCGCGTTGGTGAAAAGGAACCGCGTCTCAGGGTGGGTCGCGAAGGCGAACGCCGCCGAGAGAGGGACCGCGATGAGAGCCGCAGTGACGACTCCGGCGAAAAACCCCCACATCCCGGCCTTCGAGCTGTCGACCGTGGATGACGAATGTGATTGCGACTTCTGCGCGGCAGCCATGCTGAGACCTCTTTCATCGCGCGGGCGTCGACCCGCGGCTGTTCTGACTCGTAGCTTGGCACCCGCGGGCGTCCGATGCCACGCCCCGTGGTCACCGACGCCGAATTTCACCCGCCGAGGGTGACCGCCACCGGCCGGATCACCTCTTAGCGCGACAGCGCCGATGGGAAACCGGGGTCCGCATCTTCTGAGCCGTTCACCCCTGAAGGATGATGTGGGCTGGCCGAGGTGCGTCCACCATCAAGGAGTCCGGTCCTGTGACGGGTGCGCCCGCGACAGGACGCCGGGCATTCGCGCGAGAGGAACCTCATGAGCACACCGCTGGCCAGCTGGAACGAGGGGACGGCGAAGGATGCCATCCTCGATTTCGTCAGAAGGAGCACGGCCGACGACTCCGCTGAAGCAGTGCCGCCGGAGGATCGTGTCGCCGTGTTCGACAACGACGGCACGCTCTGGTGCGAGAAACCGATGCCGATCCAGCTCGACTTCATCCTGCGACGACTCGTGGCTATGACGGAAGACGACCCGGACCTGCGCACGGCTGAGCCGTGGCGTGCCGCCTCCGAACGTGACTACGCCTGGCTGGCCTCTGTGCTTTCCGACCACTACGCCGGCGACGACACGAAGCTGGCCGGAATGGCAGCGGGCATCCTGAAAGCCCACGCCGACATCAGCGTCGACCGGTTCGACGAGCTCGCTGCCGAGTTCCTTCGCACGGCGCGCCACCCGACACTCGACCGCAGCTACCTCGACTGTGCCTACGCACCGATGATCGACCTCCTCGGCTATCTTCGGGCGAACGGCTTCGCCACGTACATCGCGTCGGGTGGCGGACGTGACTTCATGCGACCGATCACGGCCGACGTGTACGGGATACCGCGGGAGAACGTGATCGGCAGCGCGACCGCCCTCGAGTACACGGCCGACGACGACGGGGGGACCATCGTCAGGCGGGCTGAGGCCGACTACCTCGATGACGGACCGGAGAAGCCGGTGCGGATCTGGGATCGAACGGGTCGGCGCCCGGTTCTCGCCGCCGGAAACTCGAACGGCGACATCGAGATGCTGGAGTTCACCCGACGCTCGGGGAGGCCGTCCCTGCAATTGCTTGTTCTGCACGACGACGCCGAGCGCGAATTCGACTACACCTCAGGGTCGGAACGCGCTCTCGAGCGAGCGAGAGACGAAGGCTGGACTGTCGTGAGCATCCGGAACGACTGGAACACCGTCTTCTGACCGGCCGATGACATCCGCCCGCCGCCCACAGAGCACAGCGACGGCCGACCAGATCCTGGAACGGCTTCGCGAGATGGCGGACCCCGCCGAATTCGCGAAGATCAGCACGCGGGTCGACCCCGGCCAGGTGATCGGCGTGCGGATGAAGTCCCAGTTCGACCTGGCAAAACAGGAGTCGACGATGGACCTCGACGAGGTACGCCGACTGCTCCGGTCGCCGTGGTACGAGGCGAGGATGGTGGCCATCAGCATCCTCGACGCCCGCGCTCGCCGCTCTCCCGCCGACACGGAAGAGCGACGCCGACTGTACGAGCTGTACCTGTCCGAGCACAGCCACATCGACACATGGGACCTCGTCGATCGCGCGGCGCCCCGCGTGATCGGGGGCTACCTGCTGCACCGCTCGCGGGCTCCCCTGTTCGACCTCGCGAGATCGGTGAATATCTGGGAACGACGCACGGCCATCACCGCGTCGTTCTGGATCATCCGCTCGGGCGATCTCACCGACCCCCTGGCAATCGCTGACCTCCTGCTCGACGACGAGGAGCATTTCGTGCAGACCTCGGTCGGTACGGCGCTCCGTGAGGTCGGGCGGGTCGACGCGGACGCGCTCGAGGCCTTCGTGACACGCAACGCCGACCGGATCAGCCCGACCACCCGCCGCCTGATGAAGGACGGTTCCTCGCGCTAGAACGTCGGGCACGGGGGCGGAGATGTCACAGCCCTGCTCGGCACGCAGAAAGGCGGTCACCCGATGGGTGACCGCCTTCTGTGCGACGAACCGGACGGGCTAGAAGTCCCAGTTCTTGCCCGCCGTGCTGCGAAGCCCGGAATCCCGAGGATTGTGCGGTACGTCTCTTCACTTGTGCCTTCTGCGTGCCCCCCGCATTTGAAGTTGGACCGCGTCGGGGTGACTCATTTAGCGCTTCGGACTTCGGTTGCGCTAGGAGCCTTGTGCGTGTTCATCGATTATCGACCCGCGCGGCGATTTTTCGTCCACCCGGTCGTCTTCGACGTTCTGTTTTGTGAGCGCGTAGGCGAGGCCCCGCCGCTCATGTGTCGTCCACACCGCGATGACGCTCGCGATGGCGAGGAGGGAAGCGAGGGCTGCGAATCCGGGTAGGTCAAGTTGTGTCAGTACCGCCCAGCCGCCAATGCCCAGAGCCCACCGGCCAAGTGAGGTCGCGGTGTTAGGTCGGACGACTGGACGAAGCCGCACGACCAGCTCTCCGAGCGTCCGGCCCGTTTTGAGCACGATGAGAAGTTGACCGAGGGGCGGGACGAACATCAGTGCTTTGACAGTGATCTCGACGTCGCGATGTGCAGCGGTTTCGCCTGCTGCGAGAACACCGAGCACGACGGCGGTCACGAGGGCGCCTTGTGTGAGCACGACGGCCAGGAGGTCGCAGACCATCCCAAGCAGGCGCCGCATTGCCGTCACGGGCTGCGGGATGGTTGCGCTCGCCGGGCTGCGCTGTCCTGGAATGAGTATGAGCATGGGGGCGAGGATGCCCCCGATGAGCGCACCAATCGTATTGGCGATGAGGTCGTCGACATCGAAGAGGCGGTAGGCGCAGGGGTAGAGGAACCAGTTCCCGGTGAGCTGTGTGAATTCCACCAGAAGAGATGTGACGAACCCGGCTGCCGTCGCCAATAGCACCCCGAGCACAAGCCGCCGGGCGAACACGTAGCGGACGATCATGCCGAGCGGGACGAAGAGCAGAATGTTGAAGACGAACTGCGCAGCGGCGGGGTTGCGCACGATGGATGCCAGTCCGACCATCCCGCCCTCGCGTTGGATGTCTGCGATGACTGCTCCGGGGTCGAGCTGTGGGTTGGCGCCTCCCGTGGCGCACATCTCCGTCGTCGACGCGGGAAGTGGTAGGAGAGTGTAGGTCAGAATCGCCAAGGCGTACACGACAGTGAGCGCCGCGATCAGTGTCGGCCCGACCCCGAGCGTGCCGCGGCGACGGTATTGAACGGCAGCCCAGGGCACGAACCCCGCAGCGATGATCAGAAGTCCCCCCAACACCGCTAGCACCGCTGGCATGATGGACCCCATAACTGCGATGCTATCGACGCGCCGAGGGCTTCTCCAACTCGATGTTTGTCATCAAGCCACCACGTCCTCTGCTTGAGACGTCACTTCGACCACCAGGAAATCCCGTGACCGCTGCAATGTCCTCAACTAGAGAGCGGAAGAGGCGCGGAAGAGGTGTGCGCTCAGTCCACTTCATCCTTTCCATGCTTGCGTTCGTTTTCGCTCTGCTCACGCAGGGCGCGTGACGGAACAGACTTGGAGACCGTTTGGCGGTCCGCTTGGGCTTTACCGGGTACCGCCTTCAGTCCCATTCAGCTCCACGGCAGGTGTCACTGCTGTTTGTGTTGGAAGCACGCCAGGACTCAACGCGCCAACTCCCTGCCCGGGGTGGTCCGGATGGAGGGTTCCTTGCCACATCGAACAGCTATTCATGTCCGTCTCAGTCCCCTCTATCTGTCGAGAGAGGGCACGAAAAGGCCCGGATCCGCAGGATTCTGCGGGTCCGGGCCTCTCAGCAGCCCATTACGGGCCGGGCGTGATGTGGCGCCCTAGAAGTTCCAGTCCTCGTCTTCGGTGACAACGGCCTTGCCGATGACGTACGACGAACCGGACCCGGAGAAGAAGTCGTGGTTCTCGTCGGCGTTCGGCGAGAGCGCTGAGAGGATCGCCGGGTTCACATCGGTGACCGTCTTCGGGAACATCGGCTCGTAGCCGAGGTTCATCAGCGCCTTGTTGGCGTTGTAGTGCAGGAACTTCTTCACGTCTTCGGTCAGGCCGACGGCGTCGTAGAGGTCCTGCGTGTACTGCACCTCGTTGTCGTAGAGCTCGAACAGGAGGTTGAACGTGTAGTCCTTGATCTCCTGGCGGCGCTCCTCGGTCTCCTTCTCGAGACCCTTCTGGAACTTGTAGCCGATGTAATACCCGTGAACGGCCTCATCGCGGATGATGAGCCGGATCATGTCGGCCGTGTTGGTGAGCTTGGCGCGGCTCGACCAGTACATCGGCAGGTAGAACCCGGAGTAGAAGAGGAACGACTCGAGCAGTGTCGAGGCGACCTTCCGCTTCAGGGGGTCGTCGCCGGTGTAGTAGTCCATGACGATCGAGGCCTTCTTCTGAAGGTTCTCGTTCTCGACCGACCAGCGGAACGCCTCGTCGATCTCCTTGGTGGAGCACAGGGTCGAGAAGATCGACGAGTAGCTCTTGGCGTGCACGGACTCCATGAACGCGATGTTCGTGTACACCGCCTCTTCGTGCGGAGTGACGGCATCCGGGATCAGCGACACGGCGCCGACGGTGCCCTGGATGGTGTCGAGGAGCGTGAGCCCTGTGAACACGCGCATCGTCAGCTGCTGCTCCTCGGGGGTGAGCGTGTTCCACGACTGGACGTCGTTGGACAGCGGCACCTTCTCGGGCAACCAGAAGTTGTTGACGAGGCGGTTCCACACCTCGACGTCCTTCTCGTCCTCGATCTTGTTCCAGTTGATCGCCTGGACGTGGTCGACCAGCTTGAGCTTGTCAATCATTGAAGAGTTCCTTTATGAGTACGTTGATCGAGCGAGTCGAGATCAGAGCATGCAGCTGACGCAGCCGTCAACCTCGGTGCCCTCGAGTGCCAGCTGACGCAGGCGGATGTAGTAGATCGTCTTGATGCCCTTGCGCCATGCGTAGATCTGAGCCTTGTTGATGTCACGCGTGGTGGCGGTGTCCTTGAAGAACAGCGTCAGCGACAGGCCCTGGTCGACGTGCTGCGTGGCAGCGGCATACGTGTCGATGATCTTCTCTGCGCCGATTTCGTAGGCGTCCTGGTAGTAGTCCAGGTTGTCGTTCGTCATGAACGGAGCCGGGTAGTAGACGCGACCGAGCTTGCCTTCCTTGCGGATCTCGATCTTCGACGCGATCGGGTGGATCGATGACGTGGAGTTGTTGATGTACGAGATCGATCCGGTGGGCGGCACGGCCTGCAGGTTCTGGTTGTAGATGCCGTGTTCCATGACGGATGCCTTCAGCGCGGCCCAGTCGGCCTGCGTCGGGATGGCCACGGCGGAGGTGGCGAACAGCTCGGCGACGCGTTCGGTCGTGGGCTCCCACACCTGATCGGTGTACTTGTCGAAGAACGTTCCTGAGGCGTAGGTCGACTTCTCGAAACCGTCGAAGGCGATGCCACGCTCGATGGCGATCCGGTTGGATGCCCGCAGCGCGTGGTACAGCACGGTGTAGAAGTAGATGTTCGTGAAGTCGATGCCTTCTTCGGAGCCGTAGTAGACCCGCTCGCGGGCGAGGTAGCCGTGGAGGTTCATCTGGCCGAGGCCGATGGCGTGCGACTTGTCGTTGCCATCTTCGATGGAGCGGACAGATTCGATGTGGCTCTGGTCGGACACCGAGCTGAGGCCGCGGATGGCGGTCTCGACGGTGCGGCCGAAGTCGGGCGAGTCCATCGACAGGGCGATGTTCATCGAGCCGAGGTTGCAGGAGATGTCCTTGCCGATGACGTCGTACGACAGGTCGGCGTTGTACGTGGTCGGCGTGTTGACCTGGAGGATCTCGGAGCAGAGGTTCGACATGTTGATGCGACCCTCGATCGGGTTCGCCTTGTTCACCGTGTCCTCGAACATGATGTACGGGTAACCGGACTCGAACTGGATCTCCGCGAGGGTCTGGAAGAAGTCGCGCGCCTTGATCTTGGTCTTCTTGATCCGTGCGTCGTCGACCATCTCGTAGTACTTCTCGGAGACCGAGATGTCGCCGAAGGGAACTCCGTAGACCTTCTCGACGTCGTACGGCGAGAACAGGTACATGTCCTCGCCCTTCTTGGCGAGCTCGAACGTGATGTCGGGAACGACAACGCCGAGGGAGAGCGTCTTGATCCGGATCTTCTCGTCGGCGTTCTCGCGCTTGGTGTCGAGGAACCGCATGATGTCCGGGTGGTGCGCCTGCAGGTAGACGGCGCCTGCACCCTGGCGGGCTCCGAGCTGGTTGGCGTAGCTGAAGGAGTCTTCGAGGAGCTTCATGACGGGGATGATGCCGCTGGACTGGTTCTCGATCTGCTTGATCGGCGCGCCGGCCTCACGGATGTTCGAGAGGAGGAGGGCGACACCCCCTCCACGCTTCGACAGCTGCAGCGACGAGTTGATGCCGCGGGAGATGGACTCCATGTTGTCTTCGATACGGAGCAGGAAGCAGGAGACGAGTTCGCCGCGCTGGGCCTTGCCCGAGTTAAGGAAGGTCGGGGTCGCTGGCTGGAAGCGACCGGCGATGATCTCCTCGACGAGCGCAGTGGCGAGCTTCTCGTCGCCCTGGGCGAGTCCGAGGGCGGTCATCACGACACGGTCCTCAAAGCGCTCGAGGTAACGCTTTCCGTCGAAGGTCTTCAGCGTGTACGACGTGTAGTACTTGAACGCACCTAGGAAGGTCTGGAAGCGGAACTTCTTGGAGTAGGCCAGGTCGTTGAGTCCGGTGATGAACTCGAACGAGTACGCGTCGAGCACCTCCTTCTCGTAGTACTCCTTCTCGACCAGGTAGTCGAGGCGCTCGCGCAGCGAGTGGAAGAAGACCGTGTTCTGGTTGACGTGCTGCAGGAAGTACTCCCGCGCGGCCTCCTGGTCTTTGTCGAACTGGATTTCACCGTTCGGGCCGTAGAGGTTGAGCATCGCGTTGAGCGAGTGGTAATCCATACCGGTGTCCATGGGCACCTCGGTCACTACTGTTCCAGCCAAAATGATTCCAATCCTTCGTGAACGACTCGTACGTCGTCTGGTGTTCCGAATACTTCAAAGCGATACAGGTTCGGCACACTGCACTTGGCGGAGATGATGTCTCCGGCCAGGCCGTATGCCTTACCGAAATTCGTGTTTCCTGCGGCGATCACGCCGCGGATGAGCTTCCGGTTCTTCTCGTCGTTGAGAAACCGGATGACCTGCTTGGGCACCGCGCCATGCCCGTCTCCCCCGCCATAGGTGGGGGTGACGAGCACGTACGGCTCGTTCACGGTGAGAGCGGGCTCTTTGGCGTGGAGCGGGATGCGCGCGGCCGGCACATCGAGCTTGTCGATGAAACGCCGGGTGTTCCCCGAGACGCTGGAGAAATACACCAGCTTCGTCATGGCTGTCACCCCGGTAGCGCGTCGATTGAGCTTGTCGAAATCACTCAGGAAAGACGCGATGCCAGCTCGTTGATCTTGTCGGGACGGAAACCGGACCAGTGGTCCTCGTCGGTGATGACGACAGGGGCCTGCAGGTAGCCAAGAGCCTTGACGGCCTCGAGCGCGGTTTCGTCGGCAGAAAGGTCGAGGATTTCGTACTCGAGCCCCTTGTTGTCGAGTGCGCGATAGGTCGCGGTGCACTGGACACACGAAGGCTTGGTGTAGACCGTGATTGTCATCGAACTGAGGCCCTTCTTCTTCATTCTTACTTGCCGCCGGCCGGTACTGGCTGACCGGGTGTCCCAATACTACATATAGTTGGTGCCTTTGGGGAGCACCCCAACCACTAGTAGTTACACGCCTGTAGTTATCAACACCTGTTTCCACCGATTTGTTCCGTTTTCCACCGTTTCTCCACCTTCTTATCCACATGTTCGTCAGGGTCGGAACAGGCGGAATTGAGCAGATTCCGGGGCGTTCGCAACCACCTTCTCCACAGTTCTCACGCTACGGCGAACCACCGACATTTAATTTCCCGCGCGCGGCCGTTTCCGGCGTGTCGCGCACCCCGGACATCGCACGCCAGCGTGTCGCCCTCGCCGCTCCCTAGACTTGACCCCATGAGTGCATATTCGAGCCTGCTGAAGACGTCAGGCGTCGCTCGAATCATCACCGCCCAGCTCGTGGCCCGGTTCCCGTTCGGGATGCTGTCGCTCGCGTTCCTCCTCCACGTCGAGCAGGTCACCGGTTCATATGCGGCCGCTGGGCTCGTCCTCGCCGCCGCGAGCGTCGGTCAGGCCGCCGCTGGACCCCTGACGAGCAGGTGGATGGGTGTCTGGGGCATGCGCCCCGTCCTCACGCTCACGCTCGTCGTCTGCGCGGTGACGGTGACCGCCGTCGCTCTCATCGAGATGCCTGTTCCCGGCTACATGGCGTTCGCGCTCGTCGCAGGGTTGTCCACTCCTCCGATCCAGCCGGCCGTGCGCACCATCTACCCCAAGATGGTCAACTCGAAGCAGCTCACTCCCCTGTTCTCCCTCGACGCCTCCGCACAGGAGATCATCTGGATCCTCGGCCCGGTGATCACGACCTTCATCTCCACGCAGGTCGGCACCGACTGGGGAATCCTCGTGGCCGTCGTGATCATGGTGCTCGGCGGAACCTGGTTCATCTCGTCGCCCGAGGTCGGTCGAGTGCGGATCCCCCGCTCGAAGCGCAAGCTCGGGCAGGTCCTCAAACGTCCGCCCGTCCTCCTGGCAACCGTGGTGGGGTTCCTCCTGATCGGTGCCTGTGCCGCCGTCGAAGCCGGGGTCGTCGCGACCTTCGGCCACGACGGCCTCGATGCCGGGATCGTGCTCGGCATTTTCTCGCTCGGCAGCCTCGCCGGCGGACTGACCCTCGGTCACATCCCGATCGGGCCGTGGGCGCTGGCCAGGCGCATGTTCATCGTTCTCGTCGGCATGGCGGCGTCGATCTTCTTCTCCAACGCGATTCTGCTGTCCATCACGCTGTTCGTAGCCGGAATCGGCATCGCGCCAGCCCTCACGGTGCTCTTCGCGATGGTCTCAGCCAGCGTGAAGTTCAGCGACACCGCCGAGGCGTACGGCTGGGTCGGCACCGGACAGCTCATCGGCGCCGCGCTCGGTTCAGCAGTCGCAGGGCTCCTCATCGACCAGAACGGCGCGACCGGCGCATTCTGGGCTGCGACGCTGTTCGCTCTCGTCGGTTTCCTCGTGCCGCTGCTCGGCAAGCGCTGGCATCCCGATCTCCGTGGCAGGGACATCAGCCCGATCCCTGACACAGAACCGATCCAGGTCCACCCGTCCTGACGGGCAGACCTGGATCGTCTCGCTCAACCGGCGATGAGTGCTGTTTCGCGGACCGCGCGAAGTGCAGGTGCCAGCGCCCCCAGTTCGTCGATCAGGCCGTCGAGCTGAGCCACCTGTCGGTCACTCGGGGTGAAGAACCCGTCGTCGACCTGACTGGACGCTTCCATGATGTCGACGTGGGTGCTCGCCGCGACGAGCCCGAGGGAGGACAACACCGGCCGCAGCGCGGCGGCGCCGAAGGCTCCACCACCTCGTCCGCCGTAGCTGACCAGCCCGACCGGCTTCCTGCCCCATTCGTCGAAGAGGAAGTCCAGGGCGTTCTTGAGTGCAGGCGCGTAGCTGAAATTGATCTCGGGTGAGACGAACAGGAACGCGTCCGCCTGCGCCACCCGCGTACTCCACGCGACCGTGTGCCTGCGACTGTACTCGTGCAGCCGAGGCAGCCGCACTTCATCGACCATCGGCAGATTGAGTTCTGCCAGGTCGACGAAGTCGATGTCGAAGCCGCCGCGTTCCGTCACGTGTTCGTGGACCCAGAGGGCGACGGAGAGTCCGCACCGCCCTGGTCGTACGCTACCAATGATGACCATGAGTCTGATCGGGGTTTCGGGCCCCCGGTCAGTTGGGTAATTTTCCAACATAAGGGTTATGTCTCCAGCAAAAGGAGAAACTGGGGGCAGCAGTCCTCGCGGGATTCGGGGAGGTACTCGGGTGGGGCAACCCTTCGTACGTGACCTCTAGCATGCTCTGCTGGAGCGCCCCTGCAACCCCCCACTATGGGGCTGATGACACGGAGTGTCATCCTGTGATTCGGATCGTGACGCTACTGTGAGCAATCGCTCTTCTGCGACGCAGACCCCGACTCCTAGAGTGTGTCCATGGAGCTCCAATCGACTCGCCGCCGTGCTGTCGGCCGCGCTGTGCCGCTCGTCGCACTCGTCCTCGCCTGCTTCCTGCTCGCCGGCTGCTCGGCCGCAGGGAGCTCGGACAGCGAGAGCCCGGCCGATGGTGGCACGATCCCCGGCAGGGACCTCGGCTCGTCTGAGGATGGCGGCGGTATCGATGAGGGTGCTCTGGATGCCGACCGCCAGGTCGTCAGCACCGCCTCGCTGTCGCTGACATCGAACGACCCGGTCGCCGCGGCCGACTCCGCCGTCGAGATCGTCCTCGATGTGGACGGGCACGTCGACAACCGCACAGACACCCCCACTGATGACTTCCAGGAGGAGTCATCGCAGCTGGTCCTGCGGGTGCCGTCGGCAGACCTCGACGCGACGATGGTCGAACTGAAGACTGTCGGCGAGCTCGTCAGGTCGTCATTGAGCCAGAGCGACGTCACGACCCAGGCCGTTGACCTCGATGCCCGCATCTCGGCCCTCGAGACCAGTGTTGCCAGACTGCTCACGCTGATGTCGCAGGCCACGACCACCGCCGACCTGATCGACCTGGAGTCTGCACTGTCCCAGCGCCAGACCGAGCTCGACGGGCTCTCCGCCCAGCGCGACGCCCTCGGCGACCTCGTCGACTTCGCGACCGTCGAAATGTACATCTCGACACCGGGCGAAGTGGCCGGTGCTGCCCCCGGCGACTTCTGGGGCGGCATCGTCGTCGGCTTCCAGTCCCTCATCGCGTTCTTCGGCGGCCTGCTCGTCGTCGTCGGCGTGATCCTGCCCTGGCTCATCCCGGTCGGGCTGCTCGCCCTCCTGATCTGGTGGCTGGTCCGCCGTCGCGACCGCTCCGCGACCGCCCCACCGGCGCAGGGTGGCCCTGGCGCGACGACGCAGGACGCTATTCCTCCGCGCCCACCGCTCCCGCCCCGGCAGGACGAAGCCGGGGTAGACGGCGCCGTCCGGTAGAAGGCAAGCCCACCGGGACCCAGGCAGGAGCCGACATACGATGGGCGCATGACGACTCTGATCGACAGCCCGGCCGACGCTGAGCGCCGTGTCGCGCTCAGCAGGATGAAAGGAACAGCGACGGCGCTCCTCGGAGTGATGGCCGTGATCTTCTGCGTGTCATTCGCGCTGCAGGACGAGGTGCCGTGGCTGGCATGGGTCCGGGCGGCGAGCGAGGGCGGCATGGTCGGTGCGATCGCCGACTGGTTTGCCGTCACCGCCCTGTTCCGGCATCCGCTGGGGTTGAAGATCCCGCACACCGCGATCATCCCCCGCAGGAAGGACGAGATCGGCGCGAGCCTGGGAGAGTTCGTCGAGTCGAACTTCCTCTCCGCCGCCGTCGTCCGACAGAAACTCGAGTCGATCGGCGTCGGCCGAACGATCGGCGCGTGGCTGGCCCGCCCGGAGAACGCGGCCCGTGTGGCAGACGAAGCCTCGAGCGCGGCACGCGGGATGCTCGAGCTCCTCGATGACGACGACGTGCGGGATGTCGTGGAACAGCTCGCCCGCACCCACCTCATCGACCCGGCGTGGAGCGAACATGTCGGGGCGTGGGGCGAGCGGCTGATTGCGGACGGCGGGCACCACAGCGCCGTCAACCTGTTCATCGACGGTCTCGACGAGTGGCTCACGGCGAACCCCGAAGCGTTCTCCCGGCTCGTGTCCGCGCGGCTGCCCGGCTGGCTGCCGTCCTTCGTCGACCGTCTCGTCGACGAGCGGATCTACCGTGAAGCCGTCGACTTCGTGCGGCGGGTGCGGTCGGACGACCGGCACGCGGCCAGGCTCGCCCTCGACACCTACCTGTCCGAACTGACCCGCAAACTCCAGGAAGACCCAGAAACGATCGCCGCCCTCGAACGGGCGAAGACCGAGGTGTTCGACAGCCCACGGGTCCGCGATCTGGCCACCCGGGCGTGGAACACGACGAGGCAGGCCCTCATCGTCTCACTCGAGAACCCGCAGAGCGGGCTCAGGACCCAGCTCGCCGCCACCCTCGTCGACGTCGGCCAGCGCCTCGGGCGTGACGACCGGCTGGCCGGCAAGATCGACGACTGGGTGACGGATGCCGCCGTCACGCTCGTCGGAAATCATCGACACGAAATCGCCGGCATCATCACCGAGACCATCGAGCGCTGGGACCCCCAGGAGACGAGCGAGAAGATCGAGCTGCAGGTGGGCAAAGACCTCCAGTTCATCCGGATCAACGGCACCGTCGTCGGCGCACTGGCCGGACTGGCGATCTACACGGTGGCGACCGCCCTGTTCGGCGGCTGACGCCAAGCTTTCACCTTCCGGTCAGCTGGGCGCAGCAGGCCATTGGGTTGCCGTCGACCCTCGCCGGACAGTCTGAGGGCATGAGAGTCGCACTGGTTGCCGAATCATTTCTGCCTCACATGAACGGGGTGACCCACTCGCTCCTCCGCGTGCTCGACCACCTCGCCGAGCGCGGCGACGACGTTCTCGTCATCGCGCCGAAGGCATCCGCCACCCCGACCGAGCTCCACGGCTATCGCGTCACCTCCCTGCCTGCGTTCTCATTGCCGTCGTATCCGAACGTTCGGCTCGCGGCGGGAAGCGTTGCCAGGCTGAGCAGGATCCTGGCCGCGTTCCGTCCTGACGTCGTGCACCTGGCCTCCCCGTTCGTGCTGGGGTGGCGAGCGCTCCGCGCCTCTGAACGACTCGCCCTTCCCACGGTCGCCGTGTACCAGACCGATGTGCCCGCGTATGCCAGCAGGTACGGGTTCCCACTCGCCGAACCGTTCCTCTGGGACCAGGTCAGGCGCATCCACGGGAGCGCCACTCTCAACCTCGCACCGTCGGGCTACGCGCTGGCGCAGCTGGAGTCGCACGGAATCGCGAGGACCCGACTGTGGGTGCGCGGGGTCGACACCGAGCGGTTCTCCCCGGCTCGGCGCGACGACGGCTGGCGGCGGCTGGTCGCCCCGAACGGCGAGCGCGTCATCGGCTACGTCGGCCGGCTGGCTGCCGAGAAGCAGGTGCAGGACCTCAGGGCCCTGGCCGGCATCCCCGGCACCAGGCTGGTGATCGTCGGCGACGGACCCCTGCGCTCCCGCCTGCAGCGGCTCCTCCCCCACGCCGTGTTCCTCGGCTTCCTGGGCGGTACCGAGCTCGCCACCGCCGTCGCCGGATTCGACGTCTTCGTCCACCCGGGAGAACTCGAGACCTTCTGCCAGACCATCCAGGAGGCGATGGCGAGCGGTGTCCCCGTCGTGGCAACCGGCAGAGGCGGCCCGGTGGACCTGGTGGACTCAAGCCGCACGGGCTGGCTCTACCGACCTGGCGACCTCGACGAGTTCAGGGACCGGGTGGCCGATCTCACCGGTGACGAGACGAAACGGCGGGCGTTCGGCGCCGCAGCCAGGCTCGCCGCAGAGCCAAGGACCTGGAAGAGCGTCTGCAGCGCCCTGATCGGCCACTACAGTTCCGCCATCGAGATCAACGCCGACCAGTGGACCAGCCGTCTGGCCAGGCGGGGACGGCAGGACGCGTAACGACCGGGCGGCCGTTGACCCTCTCGCGCCGCGGTGCGACGATGGAGCCATGGCAGAGCAGAAGACCCTTCCGAGTTCAAGCGATCCCGCCGAGTTCCTTCGGTCGGTCGAGAGTGACGCACGCAGGGCAGACGCCGAACGACTGCTCGCCATCATGACCGACGTCACAGGAGAAGCACCAGTGATGTGGGGATCGACCATGATCGGGTTCGGTGCCTTCCACTACCGGTATGCCAGCGGCCGTGAGGGAGACTCCATGAAGGTGGGGTTCTCGCCGCGCAAGAGCGCGCTCACGCTGTACGGCCTGCAGGGTCACCCGGGCAGTGCCGACCTGCTGGCGCGGCTGGGCTCCCACACACTCGGCAAGGGCTGCGTGTACGTGAAGAAACTCGAGAGCGTCGACGAGGACGTTCTCCGCGAGCTCATCGCCAACGGATTCGCACACGCCGAGGCATCACTCAACTCCGCGTCCTGAGCCGGCCGCCGTGTTTCAGTCGGACGACGAGGAGGCTGGCGGTGAGCAGGCCTGCTGGCTGACCCTGGTCTGCGACGTCTGCGGCGCACTGAACGAGCGCGAAGCCGCGGCGTGCTGGCGGTGCGACACTCCCGTGCAGGTCGCCCGCTGAATCAGGCCAGGTCGATGACGGCCGCCGCGTGACGACCGGGACGCGAGCCGGGCGAACGCAGCACACCGTCGTGAAGCTCGAGGACCCGGTCGGCACGTTCCATCAGCAGGGGGTCGTGTGTGGTGACGACGGCGGCGACACCGCGGGAGTGCACGAGGTCGCCGATGAGGTCCATCATGTCGGCCGCCGTGCGACTGTCGAGCTGCCCCGTCGGTTCATCGGCGAGCAGGATGCGCGGCGACGAGGCGAGCGCCCTGGCGATGCCGACCCGCTGCTGCTGCCCGCCGGACAGCTCGTACGGCCGCTGGTCGGCATGCGAACCGAGACCGACCAGGTCGAGCATCTCCGCGACGACCCGCGAGCGGTCGGCCGGATCCGTCCGGGTGATCCGGAGGGGGACCTCGATGTTCTCCGCGGCAGACAGGATCGGGATCAGGCCGAACGACTGGAAGATGTAGCCGAGTTCGTCGCGCCTCACCGCCGCGAGGTCCTGCTCGCTCATGGTCCCCAGCTCACGGTCGCCGACCCAGACCCGGCCGTGTGTCGGCGTGTCCAGGCCGCCGAGCAGGTTCAACAGGGTGGTCTTCCCCGAACCGGACGGACCGCGCACGACGAGAAGCTCCCCCGCGTGCGCCTCGAGGGAGACGTCGCGGCAGGCATGTACGTCGCCGGCAGCCGTGGTGAAGACCCTGGAGAGCGATTCGGCCCGAAGCGCCACCGTCATGATTCCTGCCCGTCCTCTGGTCCGCGCCCCTGGCCGCCCTCATCGCCCGGCCAGACGCCGACGTGGTCAGGCTCGAGCGCCAGTCGCACCCGGTCCTGCAGCCTGAGCGCGGACGTGAACTCCTCGGGTAGCTGCAGCCGCCCTGCACGGTCCATCACGGCGAACTCCTCGGCGATGCTGTACTCCGTTCCGTGTTCGTCGGTCTCCATCCGTCTGAGCACTTCGGTGGATGTGCGACCGTCACGGATCTGGATCGTCCTGCGGACATGTCCAGACACCGCCGGGTCGTGGGTGACGATCAGGGTCGTCACCCCGCTTTCCTCGTTCACCGTCCGCATCGCCGCGAGGACCTCCGTGCTGGTGGCCTCATCGAGTTCCCCGGTCGGCTCGTCGGCGAGGAGCACCTTCGGAGCGTTCGCCATCGCCACAGCGATTGCCGTGCGCTGCTGCTGGCCGCCCGACATCTCGAACGGCCGCCGGTCGCGGCAATCGCCCACGTCGAGCAGCTCGAGCACCTCAGCGACCCGGGCTTCCCGTTCCCTCGCGGTCGTGCCGCCGGCGACCGTGAGCGCCATGGCGACGTTCTCCGCTGCCGTGAGGTACGGCAGAAGGTTCCTCGAGGTCTGCTGCCACACGAATCCCACACTCCGTCGCTGGTAGCGGATGCGTTCGGCCCGCCGCATCTCCAGCAGATTGTGCCCGGCGACATGCGCGACGCCCGCCGTCGGGGTGTCGAGACCGGACAGGATCGTGAGCAGGGTGGACTTGCCGGAGCCGGATGCCCCGACGAGCGCGACCATCTCACCTGGGTCGACCCTCAGGTTCAGTCCCTGCAGCGCCTGTACCTCGATGCCCTTGGCCGTGAAGATCCTGACCAGGTCGATGCACAGGATGTCCGGTGGTGTTCCTGGAGCCATCATTCCTCTTCTCCCGTTCCGATCGTGCCGGATCGGTTGACACGGCGGAGCAACCACGTCGCTGCGAGCACCCCGCCACCGGCCACGATAACAAAACTGCCGGTGATGACGGCGGTGAGCAGCGGGTTCATCGACACAGAGGGCTGAACCGTTCCGCCGGTGAACGGCCGCAGGTCGATCCCCGCGATCACCAGGTACGGGAGGAAGTGGCCGAGCAGCACGCCGACCACGACGGCCGTTGCGAGCATCGGCCCGAGCTCCCACCAGACCAGGCGGCCGTTCTCCCTCCTGTCTGCACCGAGGATCCGGAGCATCCGCAGGACCCGGTTGCGCGCTGGCGCGTTGACCACGAGCGTGATCACGAGTGCGAGAGCGCAGAGAAGCCCGGTGACGACCAGCGTTGCCACGAGGGTTCCGGTCAGGCCGGAGACCACCGGATTGGCCCGCTGCTCGTTCGCGGCGGAGACCGGTGACGTGACATCGGAACCGGGGCCGAGGATCGACTCGATCTCGCCCGCCAGTTCCGGGGTGTCCACACCGTCGACGAGGTCGATCAGGACGATCTTCGGGGAGAAGTCCACGTTGATGAGGTCGTCGGCGACCTCCCTGTCGATCAGCGCCCACGTCCGTCGACTCGACAGCGGGGTCTCGCTGGGAACCACACCCGCCACGTCGACCGCCTCCGACCCGAGCTCGATCCCGGTGGCGGGGCCGAGGGCGTCAGCGAGCTCCGCGGAGACGAGAACGGATGCACCGTCGCTGGCGGGCACGGTGAGCTCAGCTCCGAGCGGGAGGGCTCCAGGGGCTCCGTCCTGAACGGCGCGGAGAGCATCGACGTCGACGACGAGGAAGGTCACGTCTGTGCGCGTCCCGTCGATGACCGTCTGGATCTGTGCTTCGTCGTAGACGACGGCGAGGCTCTCGACAGCGTCGAGTCCTTCCATCTCGGCAACGCCGTCGCGGGTAACCACGGAAGACTTCGCGCGGAGGTCTGCGCCCACCTGGGTTCTGGCGGCCGTCGAGATGCCGTCGTCGAGCGTCGTGAAGAACACACCGGAGAAGACGGCCACCGAGACTCCGACCGTCATGGCCAGGACGGGGACGACCCCGGCGACAGGGTCCCGCAGCGCTCGAACCGATCCGACAAAACCCGTGAGGCCAGCGCGTGCCCGAGTGACCCGGACGAGGCTGCGCAGGGGAATCGGGTACACCCGGAGTGCGAGAACGCAACCGGCGAGCGAGAGGAGCAGCGGTGTCGCCGCGAGGAGCGGATCGACGCCGGTCTGCTCGGCAGACGTCGTCAGCCCGCGGGCGAGAAGCAAGGCGACGGACACCGCGGCAAGGGCAACGACGACAAGCTCGAGAAGCGGCCGGGTCCCGCTCCGGTCGCCCAGGTCGGATCTGACCTGGCGGAAACTCCCCGGGCTGCTCGCCGCGAGCAGGGCAGCGGGCGCCAGCCCGACAAGGAGGCCGACAACGACGACGGCGGCGCCGACGGCCAGGTTCCCGGGACGGAGGATCGTTCCGGCGATGGTGCCGATCACAGCAGCGGGAAGGCCGATCAGAAGGCCTTCGACAGCCAGGGTGCCCCGAACCTGTCCGTCGGTTGCTCCACGTGCCGCCGCGAGCACCAGGCCGGGGCGACGCCGGGTCGCGATCAGCCCTGCGGCCAGCCACACCACCGCGAAAGCAACCCCCAGCGGACCGGCAACCACGAGGGCCATGACGGCGTTCGTCGCCTGCACCCGGTCGATCGACTCCTGGATGGTGGAGAGTGCGCCGCTCGTGAACGCCCGGGTCGGCGGGGCGAAGCTGAGAAAGTCCTCCGGCGGTGTGACCTCGTACCGGACGCGGGAGAACTCGCGGATGGACGTGGCGAGAGCTTCGGCGTCTGCTGCGTGGATCGCGGATCCGTCGAGCGGGAACCAGACGCGGGTCTGGACGCGCACCCCGACGCCTGCGGACTCCGGCCACGATTCGGGGTTCACGTACGCCCCGCCGATGTACGTCGGAGGGGAGACTCCGTCATCGATGATCGACGGGCGGAGGGTGGCGAGGGTGTGATCCCAGTACGGGTCGTCGCTCGCCCGCGCGTCGAAAGTCCCGGAGAGCTCGACGGATTGTCTGCCCCCGTTCGCGACTCCGATCGACCGGACCTCACCGACCGGCCATCTCATGAATGATGCCGTCGCCTCGGACAACGCCACCTGCATGACTCCGGTTGTCGGCACAGGCGAAGTGACCGCCGCGGGGAACTCGCCGTCGACGAGCTCGATGTGGTCCTCCATCCGCGGGTCGAAGGTGAGGGAGATGAAGTTCCGCTGGCCACCGGTGTCGTCTGCACCCTCGACGATGACCGGATCGTATGTCGCCGTGTATCTGGCCGCACCCACCGCTGACTGCAGGAGCTGGGGCATGTCGCTGCGCACGTCGGCCAGTTCCTCGTCGAACTTCCCCCAGACCGCCTCCAGGTCGGCAGGCAGGTCGGTGGACCCGGCTTCCCGTGGCGCACCGGATGGGGGCGGGATCCTGTCGTTCGACATGATGTCGCGCTGGGCGGCGGACAGCCGGGCGAGGTCGAATCCCAGTCCTGCCGTATTCGACGCTTCGATGGTGCCTGGCGTGAACGCGAACAGCGCAGCGATCGCGAAGGTCAGCACGGCCACGAGCAGGGAAGCGCTCACGTCTGACGCGATGTGCCGCCAGAGCAGCCACCGGGCTTCGACGCGGGAGCGACGGACGGTCATCGGGACTCCGCTCGTATTCCCCGACGGGCATGAACGTTCACGCGGCTTGCGGACAGAGTGGCGATCCCGACGGCGACGACGAGGAAACCGGCCAGGAGGGCGGCAAGCGGCGGGAGCGCGAAGCCGAACCCCATGGGCACGCTCCCCGGTGTCGCCCCCACCGCCGCGCGCGAGAGCACCTCGACGGTTCCCGCAGAGACCAGGATGCCTGCACCGAGACCGAGGACGACAGCCGTGCCGAGAATCGCGACGAGTTCGGAGAAGCGGCTCCGCGCCTGGTCTCTCTGTGGCATCCCGAACGCACGCAACACCGCGACGTCGTCCCTCCCGGCGACCGCGAGAGTGGCCGTCATGGCCGCGAAACCGACCGCGGCGAGGAGGAGGGCGCCGGCCATCCCCCACCACAGGACGGCGAGGACCGGTTCGAGGAGGAGGGAGCTCGACTCGGTGGC
The DNA here is from genome assembly GCF_056713165.1 of Mycetocola sp. Y171. NCBI lineage: Bacteria > Bacillati > Actinomycetota > Actinomycetes > Micrococcales > Microbacteriaceae > Mycetocola > Mycetocola sp. Y171. Next base: position 90,569 of record NZ_JBWYGX010000002.1, on the reverse strand, counting down.
GCGCGACGTGACGAGACTGGTGTGGTTGGACAGCGCCCCGACGGCAGCGGTCACGGCGTCCGGTCGATCGGTTCGAAGCCACACGTCGCCGGGTTGCGGAATGCGCTCGGACGTCCGCAGGAGGTAGTCGTTGAGGCTGGGCAGGTCGGCACTGATGCCCTGGCTTCCCGTCGTCCCGGGAAGAACCGTCGTCGTACCGACGATCACGGCCTCCACAGATGCGCCGGACCCTGCCAGGCGAAGAGACAGCCGGTCACCGACGGTCGCAGCGACCCGAGAGGCCGTGCTCTCCGTCACCACGACGGCCAGATCCTTCGCCTCGGCGTCACCGCCGACCATCGCGCGACGGGTGGGGTCCCGCCACGACAACGTCAGCTCCAGAGGCGCGGGGAGAGAATTCCCCGCGAGGGTCACGGCGACGTTCTCGGCGCCCTCGGATCCGGACAGGCTCGCCTCTGCAGCCAGGATCCGCCAGACGCCTGCCGGAGGATCGACGGTGAAGGTCACGGTCTCACTCGCGTCGCCGACCGTCGTCGTTCCGAGTGGGAATCGCGTGAGTGCTCCGTCTTCATCGGCCATCCAGAGGAAGGCCCCCACCGTCCCCTCACTGTCCGCGGTCGGCGCCGCGACCGTCAGGGTGATGCTGACGGGGCCGCGCTCCAGCGGAGTTCCCGCCGGCTCGGCGGCGAGTGCGTCCGCGAGAGCCACGGCATCCGCTTCTCCACCGGGAAAGGTCATCAGACCGGGGACGGCCGCCGCGCGGACCGCGATGAAGGGAATCGCGTCGCTGCCGACGGTCGCCTCAGTGGCGAGCACGGGGGCGGCCGCCTGCACTCCGGCCAGTGCCGCATACGAAACAGCCGAAACGAAGGACCCGTCGTCACGGATGCTGCTGGACACGTCGATCGCGACGCGCACGTCAGCGCCTGTGCGAAGCGCCGCTGCCCGGTCGTCGAGGGTGCGCCACCCGTTCTCGTACCCGGCGGCGAACGTCGCACCTCCGACTGCCAGGGTGACCAGGAGAACCACCAGACCGTAGATCGGGAGCCGCCTCGCCATTTGTCGGACGGGGAACACCGGGAGCATCCCCGGCCGGGCAGCGGCGAGCCGCTCCACGGCCGTGAGGATCGGAAACAACAGTAGGAGGCCGAGGAGCCCGAGGGCGAGGAGAGTCGCCGTGGGCGCGACGACCGCGATCGGATCGACCGGTCCGCCGCCTTCCCTCGCCCCGTACAGTCTGAGTTGCCAGAGCGAGACGGCCGCGGCGATCACGGCGATCACCGTGGCACCCGATGTGACGGCCAGAGCGCGGCGCGCCGTCCCGACGTCGCGTGCCTCCCGCTCCGAACGTCGAACCGCGAGCAGGGACGCGATCGCCACAGCCAGGGTGACGGCCAGGGCGACGGGCCAGAGGGATGCGACCTCCGAGGCCGCTGTGCCTCCGGCGATGAGGGCGAGCAGCAGCCACGCGCCTGCCACACCGATGGCGGCGGCGGGCAGTGCGACGAGCAGGGCCTCGGCCACGGTCACGGCCGCCAGCTGCCCGGCTGAGAACCCGCGGGAACGGAGCAGGCGGGTGTCGGCGGTACGCGCGGAAGCGAGCAGCCGGACGAGCTGCCAGACAGCCACGAGCCCCAGTGTCGCGACGAGGGCGACGGGCACCACGGCGATCGCGGTGACGGTGGCAAGCCGGTCACCGATCACCTGGAGCGTGGCGGCCAGGGTGCCCCGGACGGTGGTGGAGTCGACTGTCAGGTTTTCATCGTCGGCGACGCGTGACTCGAGCCGGGGCAACGCCGCCGAGAGCGAGGCGATGTCCCCTGCGGCGACGACCGACGTGTCAGGCGCCACTTGCCAGCGGACCGTCGCCGGCACGTCGAGAGAGGCCAGCTCGTCCTCTCCGAGAACGAGCGGACCGGCGACATCGCCGTCGGCTCCTGAGAGGATCGCCGGCTCGGCGAACCAGTAAGGGTCGGTCGCGTCGTTCGGGCGCCACGTGCCCACGACGGTGACCGGCTCAGGCGATTGCGCCAGGTCGAGCACGTCTCCGACGTTGACGCCGAGACGCTCGGCGGCATCCGCCTGCATGGTGGCCTGGCCTCCCGTCCCGGAGTTCCGGGCCCAGTCGCCGTCCACCAGGCTGGCGTGGTCCTCCAGCTGAGGGTCGACGCGCAGCAGGACCTGTGCCGCATCGAGCGGTTCACCGGGTCTTGACACCTCGACCGCTGACGACTGCACGGTACGGACCACCGTCACCGGCAGATCACCGAACACGGTATCGAACTGCGCACTCGCTGCGGCTGTCTGGGCCTCGGGGTCGTCGGACAGGTTCGTCTCGATGAGGATCGCCGACGCGGTCGGCGGCGCAGTCTCCAGCGTCGAGCGGATGCCGGACTCCGACGCCGTTGCGAGGAAGGCCGCGAGGCCGACCAGAAGCGCGACGATCATGGCGGCGACGAAGCCGATGGCTGCCAGCAGGCCGGCGTGCGCGCGCGATCGCTTCGCTGCCAGCACCAGAGGACCCACTGCCGAGCCCTCCCCGATGTCTGTCCCCAGCGGCCTTCGCTGGTCGTCCGACCGATCGGTGAACGATGACTTCACACTATCCGGGCTGTGGCCGCCAGCGGGGTGACGCCGCGCGCTCAGAGAACGCGATTGCCCTGCGCGTCGAGGAACGTGGTGTCAGGCATCCGTCTGGCGATGATCTGAAGCGCCGCGTAGCCGTCCGGTGTCGTCTGCGGCCAGTGCCACGTGCGGACCTGTGGTGCTGAGGGAAGTGCAGCCTCGAACAGGTCCACCTCGACGCCGGTCCTCAGGTGTTTGGCGGGCACGACGATGCCGAGCACCCGGCCCTGCTCGTGGAGGGTGGCGAACTGGATGCGCGACCCGGTCTTGTCGTCGCGGACGATGAACTCGCGGGATTCGGGGTCGTCAGGTGGGATCTCGGTGGTGTCGAACCGCGCGGACCCTTCCGCCGAGAATGCGCCCTTCATCCTCCGGCCGAAGAGAACGATCACGACAACGAGCATCGCCGCAATGGCGACTCCCCAGAGCCATCCACCTGGCACACTGTCAAACATGGGACTCCTCCTGGCTGCAGATCCACCAGCCTATCGAGCATCGGCACTGGACGGATGTCCGAGGTCTGGCGGACACTGGGACGGTGCCTGAACTTCCGGAAGTACACGCGCTCGTCACCGATCTCGGCTCACGCCTCGACGGCCGCATCGTCGAGCGGTTCGACGTCGTGTCATTCGCCGCGCTCAAGACATTCGACCCTCCCGTCGCCGCGCTCGCCGGAGGCACCGTACGGCAGGTGACGAGGCACGGGAAGTTCCTCGACATCCAGGTCGACGACCTCCACGTGATCATCCACCTCGCACGGGCCGGGTGGGTCCGCTGGCGTGCCGACCCGCCTGCAGCGTCGGGAAGACCGGGGCGGACGGCTCTCGCCGCACGACTGGTCCTCGACGACGGGTCGGGCTTCGATATCACCGAGGCAGGGACGAAGAAGAGCCTCGCCGTGTACGTGGTGCGCGATCCGAACGACGTACCGGGGATCACCCGGCTCGGACCCGACCCGCTCTCCCCCGACTTCACCCTCGACGTGTTCAGAGGCATCCTGGGCGGGGCGGGGCGGTCGCAGATCAAGGGGGTGCTCCGCAACCAGTCGCTCATCGCCGGCATCGGCAATGCGTATTCCGACGAGATCCTGCACACCGCTCGGATGTCGCCGTTCGCGCCGGCGGCGATGGACGACGAGAAGGTGGCCCGGCTGTTCGAGGCCATGCAGTGGACGCTGGCCGGCGCGATCGAACGTGCTGACGGGCTGGCGGCGTCGGAGCTCAAGAAGGAGAAGAAGTCCGCAATGCAGGTGCATGGCCGGACCGGAGAACCGTGCCCGGTGTGCGGAGACATCGTTCGCCAGGTGATCTACACCGACTCGACCTTCCAGTACTGCCCCACCTGCCAGACCGGCGGAAAGCCGCTCGCCGACAGGGTGCTGTCCCGGCTTCTCAAATGAGCCGCTGACGCCTGGTCAGTTCTTCGCCGCGAGACTCTTCGCGTGATCGGGGACGAAGTGCTGCTCGTCGATGTCCGGGCGATCCTTGTCGCTGGCGTCGGGCCGATCGGGAATCGTCACCTCAGGCGGTTCGGTCTGCTCGTACGGTACCTGGGAGAGCAGGTGGGCGATGCTGTTCAACCGCGCCGCCCGTTTGTCGTCACTCTCCACGGTCCACCACGGAGCCTCGGGGATGTCCGTTGCGGCGAACATGGCGTCCTTCGCGTGGGAGTAGTCCTCCCACTTGGTGATCGACGCCAGGTCGGTGTCCGACAACTTCCAGCGCCGCATCGGATCCTTCAGTCGCGAAGCGAAGCGCTTCTGCTGCTCGACGTCCGAGACCGAGAACCAGTACTTGATGAGAAGAATTCCGTCGTCGACCAGCATCCGCTCGAATATCGGCGTCTGCGCGAGGAACCTCTCGTATTCCTCGGACGAGCAATAACCCATGACGCATTCGACACCGGCGCGGTTGTACCAGGAACGGTCCATGAGGACGATCTCGCCGGCAGTGGGAAGGTGCTCGATGTACCGCTGGTAGTACCACTGGCCGCGTTCGCGCTCGCTCGGAGTGGGCAGCGCGACGACCCGGGCCGACCGGGGGTTGAGGTACTGAACGATTCGCTTGATCGCCCCGCCTTTTCCTGCGGCGTCACGCCCCTCGAAGAGCACCAGCACGCGCGCGCCGCTCGACACGACCCAGCGCTGCATGGCGACCAGTTCGACCTGCAGTCGGGCGAGTTCGGCCTCATAGAGCGCCTTGTCGACCCGTTTCTGCTTCTTCTTCGACTTTTTCGATTCGGACAACGTGTGCCCTTCCCAGCTCGGATGCCGGACCCCAGGGTCCAGACGGTGCGGCACTTACGAAACGGCGACGGTTTTCAGGGTGGACCTAAGGAGATTCGAACTCCTGACCTCCTCGATGCGAACGAGGCGCGCTACCAACTGCGCCATAGGCCCTGATGTTGTCCAGATTATCACGCGATTCATCGCGCGCGATTCACTAGCTTGCGACGCGGCGGCGGCTGAGGATCGCCGCGACGTCGGTCTGCGGGATCTCGGTGTCGTCGACGATTCCCATGCCCGCGAAGCGGCTCTGAGCCTCCGTGCCGGCCGCAGGCTGGTCGACGACCGGTGTGGTGATCGACGGCAGAATCGGTGCCTGTTCGGCAGCGCGTGCAGCCATGACCTGGGCCAGTGCCGCACGTCGGAGGGCTGCGTGTGCGTCGGCCTGCGCGATGGCATCTGAGGCCGCTGAACCCTGCGAGAGGTGAAGCGGTTTGGGGAGCGGCGACGGCGTCCAGGTCGCGACCTCGGGTGCAGACTCTTCGACATCGACCGGCTCGAACACGTCGGCCTGCCTGGCCGCCTGTGCGGGCGCAGCAACCCGAACACCACGTGCGGTCACCCTGGCCATGCGGACGAGGGCAGAGAGCGCGAGGACGGCCGTGCCGCCTGCTGCTGCCAGGAGGACGGGGGACCCGGCGGTGGCGAACAGCCACCCGCCTGCTCCTGCGGCGAGAAGGGAGACCATGAGCACGCCCGTAGCGGCGAGCCGTGCCCGGCGGCGTGCCCGGGCCAGCCGGACCCGCGGTTCGGCGCGCAGAGAGGCGATCGCGGCCGATGCTGAGGCGCGAGCGCTCTCGGCGGAGACGGTGGCCTCGAGGCGAGCGCGTTCGCGGGCCTCCGCTTCGAGCTGCTTGAGGACCTTCTGCTGTTCGGCGACATCGCGTGCTGTCGCTTCGACCCGGATCTCCTGCGGAACTTCAGAGGTCTCGGCGAGGATCCGCAGTGTCTGCTGAAGCCGGATCGCGTTCCGTTCGACCGCGACATACTCGCTACGACGCAGCCAGGTCGGGAGAAGGTAGACGATCCAGAGCGCGGCGGCGACGGCGAAGACGATTCCGCCGCTGAGGAGTCCGCCACCATTCATGGCTCTACGGTATGAGCGTTCCGGTCATTCGGACTTCATTGCGGGGGGTGTGTCACCCGAAAGTTGAGGTTGAAGGTTTAAAACAGTGCGGGGGGCGGCAGCAACGGAGTCTGGGACGCCAGAAGGTCGGTGGCCGGGATGCTCGCGGCTCCTGCCGGTACTGTGCCGTCGCGCCAGCGACGCAGCACGCCATGCGGAACCTCTTCGCGGACGAGCCCGAAGCAGAAGTGGTCACGCCAGTCCCCGTTGATGTGGATGTAGCGGCGGCGGAATCCCTCGTAACGGAATCCCAGCTTCTCCACGACGCGCAGGCTCGGACCGTTTTCCGGCCGGATGCAGATCTCCATCCGGTGCAGGCCCAGCTGACCGAAGCAGTAGTCGGTGGCGAGCGCGACTGACGTGGGGGTCACCGACTTGCCCGCGAAGCGCTCGGACACCCAGTAACCGAGGGTCGCCGATGAGAGGGAGCCGTACGTGATCCCGGAGACATTGAGCTGGCCGGCGAACTGGCCCTCATATTCCATCACCAGAGGCAGTCCACCCCCCGACCGCGCGTTCTGCAGGAGCGAACGGATGCTGGACCGCATGTCGAAGGAGCGCGGTGCGTACGGGCTGGTCGCCTCCCATGGGCGCAACCAGGTGCGGTTGCTCAGGAGTTCGTGCTCCATCGCCTTCGCGTCGCGAACGCGAACCGGGCGGACCGAGATCGGGCCGTCGCTCAGCACGGGCACGGGTAGAGGCACCGCTGTTCTCCTTCAGACTGTCCGGCGAGGGCTATTCGAGGTTGGCGGCGAATTCCTTGAGCCACGGCTTCAGGTCGACTCCGAGATCCTCGCGGTCCGACGCGAGCTGGACGATCGCCTTGATGTAGTCGAGGCGATCGCCGGTGTCATAGCGGCGGCCGCGGAAGATCACGCCGTACACGCCCCCGGCGATCGACTCGTCAGCGGCGAGCACCTGGAGCGCGTCGGTCAGCTGGATCTCGTTTCCCTTGCCCGGCTCGGTCGTCTCGAGGATGTCGAAGATCTCCGGGCGGAGCACGTACCGGCCGATGATGGCGAGGTTCGACGGCGCATCCTCAGGGGACGGCTTCTCGACCAGCCCGGTCACCCGGACGACGTCAGGGTTGTCGGTGGCCTCGACGGCCGCGCAGCCGTACATCTGAATGGTGGAGGGGTCGACCTCCATGAGGGCGATGATCGTCGCGTTGCGGGTCTCCTGCTCGCCGATCATGGTGGTGAGGAGCGGGTCGCGGGCATCGATGAGATCATCGCCGAGCAGGACGGCGAACGGCTCGTTGCCGATGTGGCGGCGGGCACGAAGGACGGCGTGGCCGAGGCCCCGCGGGTCTCCCTGACGCAGGAAGTGGATGTCAGCGAGCTCACTCGCTTCGACGACACGGTCGAGACGGGTGGTGTCGCCCTTCGCCTCGAGGGCGTTTTCGAGCTCAGTGACCCTGTCGAAGTGGTTCGCGAGTGCGTTCTTGTTGCGGCCGATGATCATCAGGACGTCGTGCAGACCTGCCTCTACCGCCTCCTCGACCACGTACTGGATCGCGGGCTTGTCGACGACAGGCAGCATCTCCTTGGGCATGGCCTTGGTTGCCGGAAGGAAGCGAGTCCCAAGTCCGGCTGCGGGGATGACGACTTTTCGTACTGATGAAGACATGGGTCAATCGTAGTGGGAGCCGATTTCGCCCGGATAACCCCTGAGCGAACGGATGCCGGTTACGACGCATCCCCCGCCTAGAATGAGGCCATGCCCAGTCCCGCCGATCATCAGAAGCGCGCGCTCCGTGCCGAACTGCGCGAACGGCGGCAGAATCTCACCGCGAACGAGCGGGAGAAGGCCACCATCGGTGTGACGAACAACCTCGTCGCCCTGGTCACCGGCCTAGATGCCAGGAGCATCGCCTGCTACCTCTCCGCGGTCAACGAACCGAACACGCGGCCCTTCCTCAACTGGGCCCTCTCCAATGACATCCGCGTCCTGTTCCCCGTCAGCCGCGAGGACGGACTCCTCGACTGGACCGTCGGAGACGAGGGCACCGAGACCGAAGGCCTGTTCGGGATGCCCGAGCCGGTCGGCGAGCTCCTCGGTCCGATCGCCATCAACGAGGTCGACCTCATCATCGTCCCCGCCGCCGCCATCGGCACCGACGGAACCCGCCTGGGCTGGGGCCGCGGCTACTTCGACAAGACTCTTGGCTCGATGGAGAAATGCCCGCCGGTCTATGCCGTCGTCTTCGACAACGAAGTCCAATCGGACGTCCCCCGCGAGAAGCACGACCAGCCGGTCAACGGCGCCGTGACGCCGTCCCGCATCTACGATTTCTAGCTCCACGACCCGGCACACTGCCGCAACCACCCAGGAATACTCATGCCCACTTACTCGTACAAATGCACCGTCTGTGACACCGCCTTCGACATCCAGCAGTCGTTCACCGACGCGTCCCTGACCGAATGCCCCACCTGCCAGGGCAAGCTGCGCAAGCTGTTCAGCGCCGTCGGCGTGACGTTCAACGGGTCGGGTTTCTACCGGAACGACTCGAGGGCGTCGGAAAAGAGCTCAGCGAAAAAGGCACCCGCGAAGAAGGCGGAGAAGGCTGTATCGTCGTCTCCTGCTGCCAGCAGCTCGACCTCGAGCTCCTCAGGCAGCACCGCTTCCGCTTCGTAGTTCGCTCGTCAGACAGGAGACACCTGCCATGCTCAAGGGTTTCAAGGATTTCATCATGCGGGGCAACGTCATCGACCTTGCCGTCGCCGTCGTCATCGGTGCCGCGTTCACGGCAGTCGTGAACTCGATCGTCGTCAACATTTTCAATCCGCTGATCGGCGCCCTGTTCAAGGCCGACAGCCTGAACGAGGCGTTCAATGTGTCGATCGGTGACGCCACGATCAAGTTCGGCGCCGTGGTCGGGGCGATCATCACCTTCCTCATCGTGGCCGCCGTCGTGTATTTCGTCTTCGTCCTCCCGATCAACAAGATGAAGGAGCACGCTGAAGCCCGCCGCAAGGCCGGCGTGGTCACCGAGAAGGCTCCAGTCACCGAGATCGACGTGCTCACCGAGATCCGTGACCTCCTGGCCAAGAGCAACACCAGGTCCTGACGCGGCCTGAACGTCCGACCGCGAGCAGCCCGGCTGCTCGCGGTTCGTCGTTAACGGTGGTGTCCTGGCGGACGGCCGGTCAGCCCCAGTGCGGAGGGACGTCCCGTTTCAGCTGGTCATCGTTGCTGTCCGCTCCGCGCGATCCCCACGTTGCATCCCTGTCCTCTGTCGCCTTCACCGGCTCCCGGATCTGCTGCGGGGTCGGATCTGCGCCGGGCGCGCCGGGGCGAATGGCGCGCCGCGAACCACGGATACGTCGAACCGGCGTGTCGTCTGACTCGCCTGCTGAGGGGGGTGGGGCGCTCATACTCCCAGTTTAAGCGTCACAGACTCTAAGCGTCACAGACGTGCGTCGCCGTCCGTGGCATCCGTCTGCCCGGTCCGCGTCGACGCGTCGAGCTGCGGTGCCCCGAGCATCGACACGATCTTCGACGCGACGCCGTCCGGGTCGCTGAAGAGGTCGAAGCTGTGCACACGGAGGTAGTGCCAGCCCAGGCGCCGGAGCACATCAGGCCGCAACCGCAGGGACTCACGCAGCGAGTCCGATCCGACCTCGGGGTCGGACTCGACGGCGATGGCCTTGCCGTCGTACGACGCGACGAGTGCGAGCTTGCCCCGGTAGCCGACCTCGACCGAGAGGCCGTGGCGGTACAGCCGCTCGGCCAGGTCGAGCAGCATCGGCTCGGCGCCGTCCGTCGCCGGCGGGGTGGGGACGTGCTGAACCGGCTGGCGCAGGATCTCGGTGAGCGCGGCGATGCCGTGCTGCATGCGGTCGACGTCGATGTCCTCGGGGCGGATGCAGGAGACGATGACCATGGAGCGGCGGGCCCTGGTCATGCCGACGGCGAGCAGCCGGTCTCCGCCCGGCTTGGCGAGGGAGCCGAAGTTGGACAGCACGCGGCCGTGCGGGGTGACCCCGTAGCCGAGCGAGAAGATCACCCGGTCGCGGCTCTCTGCGACCGACTGCTCGAGGGTGAGCACCGTGAACGGCTCCGCCCGCTCCTTGAGGATGAAGTCTGAGAGATCGGCGCGCATCGCGAAGGCGGAGATGACGGCCTGGTGGACCCGGGTGGCGTGCTTCTCACTCGCGGTGATGACCATGAGCGACTCGCGCGGCCGATTGATGGCGTGTTCGAGCACGAGGTTGACGACGCGGGCGACCTCGGCGTCGACGCTCTCCACTCCCCCGGTCTCGGGGTCTGGCATGCCGTGGCCGTTGGGAACGTAGTCCAGGGTGAGGCTGCCGTGGCCGAGGAACGATCCTGCCCAGGGCAGGGATTCGATCTCTCCACCGTAGAACCGGTGGTTGACGAGTTCGGCCAGGTCCTCACCGCCTGCACGGTAGCTGCGGGTCAGTGTGAGGGTCGGCAGCAGTCCCGACAGGTGCGCGAGGGCGGAGTCGGCATGCCTGGCGTCGACGTCGTCTGCGGCGGGTTCGGCGTGGGCCGTCTCGCCGATGGCGATGTCGAACGGGGTCGGGCTCTGCGTGACCGGGTCACCGACGGCGACCACCTGTCGTGCCCGTCGGATCGCTCCGGCGTTCTCGGCGAGCGTCGTTGCGCCGGCGTCGACCAGGAAGACGGTGTCGAAGCGGACTCCGTCTGGGATGACGTGCACTTCATACGGCGACGCCAGCCAGACCGGTGACAGCACGCGCGACAGGTGAGGTGCCGTCGCCTCGAGGCGTGCGGCGGTGGCGCCGTCGCCGCGGAGCAGCTTCTTCAGGGCGGTCGCCTCCTCCGGGAAGTCGACGAGGCCGATCTTCCAGGTGTCGGCGAGCAGCGAACCGAGGAGAGCACCGGATGCCGAGGCGTGCGCTTCGTCGACGAGGCGGAAGTCTGCCTCGAGGCGGTCGATGACGCTCGTGTTGGCTCCGAGCAGGGCTCGGTCGGTGGCCAGCATGTGTTCGAGCACGGACTGCCACCAGGCGAGTTCGAGCTCGGCGGAGACCTGCTCCTCGGGGACGTGCCTGACGGACAGGTCCGTGATGAGCGGCGCAAGGCCCTTCTCGCGCAGTTCGGCGATGAGGGTGGTGCGTTCCTGGAGGTTCTCCATCACCTGCGAGTCGGCGGCCAGGCCGGAGAGCAGGCGAACGAGTTCCTTCACCGGGAGGGAGATCAGGGCCTGCGACTTGTCGCGGCCGAGGGGCACATCGAGCTTGCCGAGGTCCTCGACGACGCGCTGGTAGGCGACCTGGACGTCGGCGATACCCAGCGGAACCTCGGGCGTGACACCGGCGGCCACGTAGCGCTGCCACAGTGTGCGCTGCTGCTGGATGCGACGGAGCGCTGCGTTCATGTCGGCGACATGGACGCCCGGGCGCACGTATTCGCGGGCGAGCTTCTTCAGACGGCGACGGTTCGCGCCTGACATGGCCGGGGCATCCCGCCTCGCGCTCGTCGCGGCGATGAGTTCACCGAGCGACCGGTCGAAGACGCTCGGCTGGAACTTGTCCAGGGTCTCGCGGACGTCGAGGAGGAGTCGCAGGTAGACGCCGAGCTCCTCCACCGACTCGAATGCGCGCATCCGGGTCTGGCCGATGAGTTCGTAGCCGCGCTCGAGCAGGCGGGGCAGCTCGGTGCGGTGCAGTTTCTTGGCGAGGTCGTGGGTCGCCTTGGCCTGCTTGGTGCTCGCGAACTGGGCGCCGTACCACGGCGAGTCGTCCGGGCCGTACTGGAATTCACCGAGGGATGCGGCTGTGGCCAGCTTGCGGGCGATGAGTTCGCGCTTGCCGGCGAGCTTCTCGAGCGATGCCAGGTCGAGGCGTGCCGAGGTCGTCGGCGGAACGGGCAGGTTGCCGAGGCGGGTCAGTGCTTCGAGGGTGTCGATGACGCTGACCTTGAGTCCGCCGTCGACGCGCCCGAGCGAGCCGCGGTAGTCGAGAAGAACCTTGCGCAGACGAACGAGTGCGTCGTCGACGTCGGCCACCTTGGGCGCGACGGCCTTTTCGTTACGTGAGATCGCCTGGATCAGGTCGCGGCGGATGGTCCCAGGGCTCACCGTGAATCCGGGAAGGCCCACCTTGCTGAAACGGTGACGGATGCCGTCGAGGCTGGAGCGTCTGGCGCTCACGACGAGGACCCGTTTGTGCTGGGAGACGAGCTCACCGATGGCGTTGACGACCGTCTGGGTGCCGCCGGTGCCCGGGAGTGTCGTGACGACGATGGAGTGCCCGGCGGAGATCTGGGCGATCACGTTCTCCTGCTCGGTGTCTGCATCGAGGAGGAGTGTGTCCGTTGTCGGTGGGCGGTCGTCCTGGCCGATGGCATCCACGGGGCTGAACAGTCCTTCGACGAGTCGCCGCGCGCCCGGGTTGCCTGCCAGCGCGTCGAGGACCGGGTGTTCGAGTTCGCCGGCGTCGCGAGAGAGGGCGGTGCCGACGTCTGCGAACGACGAGACGACGAGGCGCGGCTGGACGCTGAACCATTCGAGATGCTGGGTGAGGCCGCGGAGCCGGTCGATGACCGGCTGCGGCTTGAACACGCCGTTCGTGACGGCGAGCGCTTCGAACGCTTCGGCGTCGAGGGTGATCCGGTACTGCTCGTGGAGCGCACGGGCGAGCTCAGGGTTGAGGAACGGAGCGCCCTTGAGCTTGAGCTCGAAATCGCGGCCGTAGCGGCGGATCGCCACGGGGCGAAGCAGAACGGGTGCGGAGAAGTCTTCACCGTCGTTGCGCCACTGGGCGAGGCCGATGGCGAGGTGCACCGACTCGATCCCTCGGACGGTTCGCAGCTCGATGCCCTTGACGGTGATCTGGTCTGCGGCGGCTTTCGCGCTGCGGAGGGCGAGCTCGTCCCGGATGAGGTTGGACAGGAGTGTGGAGTGTCCGGTGATGAACTGCGGCAGTCCGCCGGGGTGGGTGGAGCTCAGCTCGATGCGCGTGCGCGGTTCGTCGACGAAGTGCAGCAGAGGTGAGCGACCGCCCACTGCTGCGAGCTGGCTGCGCCAGCGCTGTCGTTCCGTTTCTGCCACGTTGCCCACCGCGAAGTTCGGATCGCCTGTGCTCAAGCCAGTCGGACTGGTGACTGAGAGCGCAAGCGAAGTATTGGCGTCGTCGATATCAAAATCACGCGCATCTGGTTTCTTGTCTAGCCGCCACACAACCCACACCCTAAGCGCTCGGGTGGCCAATCGCCGGTAGCTTCACCGGTTTTTCGCCGAGTTGGACGCGTTCTCGATGTATTCAGTCCCGCGCCCTCACCCGCCCACGCAATTGTTGCTCCCGCTGTAGCACGGCTGGTAGTTCGTTGGAAGGGGTTCGGGGGCCTCGTCGGCACGCATCCATCGCCCCTGGGGAACAGCGAACAGGAGTGCGGCCACCAATCCGATGACGAGCAGGATGCCAGCGACCCACGCGAGTTCCCAGCGTCGCGAAATCACGGCGCTGAGAACGGATGCTCCGAGCGCGATCACGCAGATGGCCGCCGTCAGCTCGTACCGGTGGACATCTCCGCCTTCGACGACCGCGGGAGTCCAGATCGTGAAGTACACGTCGACGAACTGGAAGAAGAGCACGCCGATGAGGATCGTGCCCCCGCCACACAGGATGCCCGACAGGATGGCGAGAGCCGTTTCCCACCACGGAATCCGTCGCGAGGGCACCGCCGGCGTGTTCTCGACAGCGTCTGTTTCGGTCCCCCCGGAATCCACCATCCGTCCATACTGCCTCGTGGGCATCCGTTTTCCCGAAAAAGTTCTTGCGCGCTCCGAGTCAATTCCACTACGGTGATGCCTACGCCATTTACGAAAGGAGCCCAGCGTGATTAATTTCAAGTCTGCAATCGCATTCCACACGTCCGCCGGCTTCGTCGGCGTCTTCACCGCCTGATCGGCCAGTAGATACCCACCGGTTCAGACGGTGGTGACGCTCTCGAAGCCCGACCAGGCAGGTCCAGCAGAAATCTGCAATCTCCTGCCCGCAGGTCACTCACCCCGCGTGTGACGCGCATCCGCGTGTCATCCCTGTGTCGCTCCGTGCGGCCATCTCTCTTTTCGGCGACCCCGAACGCTCTCATCAGTGGGCCCGGAATCGCCACCAACGCAAGGAATTTCCATCATGAATACCCAACTGGTAACCGCGCCCGGTCGCCAATCCCACCCGCCCCAACCCGGTTCCGCCCTCGACCAGCGACCTGTGCGCCGCGTCGGACTGCTCGATCGAGCCGCGCTCCACCTCGGCGTCGCTCTCATCAAGTGGGGACGTCGACCGAACCAGCGAGAATCCCGCGAGGGGCTCGCCTCATGGGCCGAGACGCACGAAGCCCGCCGCAAGCTGGAACAGATGCGCGTTGAGAACGAGATGTGGGGCGCCGACCTCACCCGGCTCAAGTAAGTAAGTGTCCGTGATCGAACGGGGTCGGTACCGAAGCTCAGCTCCGGTCCCGACCCCGTCTTCGGCTCTACGCCGGACTCAGTTCGCCCTGCTGACAGGCACCGTCGAGGCCGGTGCTTCCGCGAAGGCGGCCCGAGTGGCGACCGATCCGGTGCTGCGCAGGAAGACGATGACCCAGCTGAAGATCAGCACGCCAGCGACGAGCTCCACCGCGGTGAGGTTGTAGTACCCGGTGATGAAGAAGACGGCCAGGACGACAATCACGCCGATGTAGACGTAGCCGAGGATCAGGAAGATGCGCGGCATCGACGGGACCCACCACCGCAGAGCGATGACCATGACCACATAGATCGCGACCATTCCCGAGGCCACCGTGTTGTGGATCTCGAGAAACTCGTCCACGGGGAAGATGCCGACGCAGGCGAGGAAGATCCCGATGAGCACGAGCGCGATCCGCAGGAAGCGTCTGCCTCGCGCTTCACGAGGCGTCGTCGTCGGGAGATTTGCTGTGGCGTAGTGCGCGATCGTCGTTACCATGACACCGGCGATGATCAGTGTGAGGTTGAACGCGCGAGCCGACACGTCGTCGGTGATGCCGAGCGAACTGAGATTGAGCTTCCACCAGAGCGGATCCGATGCGCTCAACATACTTGCCAGGGCGCCGACGACGAGGAACACGGCGAGGACGAGCGAGAGCAGCATCGGGGTGAGGCTGACGGATGAGATGAACGTCACGTAGGCGGCCAGCCCGATGCCGACCCCCGCGAGCACAGATGCTGACAGGGCGAAGACGACCGCGCCCTGGAAGCTCATCTCCAGCAGCGACGACATCCCCAGCCATCCCAACAGGGCGACGAACGCGTGCGCGAGGGCAATTGCGAGGACGTCCCACCAGTGCAGGCGGGTGGCCGACATCGCGTCACCGCCTGACCCGGCGGCGAGCAGCCGGCCACCGATGAAGGTGATGAAGGATGCGATCGCGCTGCCGATGGCGACGAACTGTCCGAGCGAGCCGGGGCCCGCAATAGGCAGGTAGCTGCCCCAGAAGACGATCCCCGCGACAATGAAGGAGATGACGAGGACGACTGCTCCGACGATGAGCGCGCTGGATTCGACCGACTCGGAATCGGCGATGGGCCGTCGCAGAATGCGGCCGATCGGTCTGGGCTGGCTCACGGGGTCTCCTTCTTCCTGGCTCGGCTGGATGGCGCGCGCGGGCCGCGAACGGGTGCCACGTTGGGTATGCCGCGGCTCAATAGAAGGGACACGAGCGCGATCACTACGAGCGCGAAGAATGCCGTCTGGAGGGACGAGATCTGCGACTCGGTGTAGATCGTGTTGAGCGTTTCGCCTTCGCTGTCGGACAGGCCGGCGTCCTCGGCGATCTGGGCGACGGTGGAGACCGGAACGATCGGGAGAGCGCCCTGGGTCTGTTCGCTCACGGTCGCCTTGACCCCGTCGGGCAGGTCACTTGCGGCGACGCCTGTGGCGAACGAAGTCGTCAGCGCCCCGATCAGCACCGAACCGATCAACGCGGTACCGAGAGACGAGCCGAGATTCTGGAACACGCCCTGAAGCCCGCCCACCTCACTCGTCTCCTTCTCGGTGACGCTCGACATGTTGACGTTGCCGAGCTGACTGGCCAGCAGGCCCAGTGCGGCACCCGCGAAAAACATGCCGATGCCGAATGCCGGACTCTTCAGCTCGGTATCGATGGCGCTCAGGAGCACGATCGAACTGATGACGAGGACCCATTGCCCCACACGAACGATCCGGCGCGGCGACCAGAGACTGGAGAGCCGTGTCCCGACGATCGAGAAGAGTATGAGGGAGATCGACAGGGGGAATATGCGGACGCCGGTTTCGAGGGCGTCGAGCCCCAGTGTCATCTGCAGGTAGACCGGCACCATGAAGAAGAGCCCTGCCGTGATGGTGTACTGCGACCCCAGCACGGAGAGACCGCTGCGGAGAGGTTTGATGCTGAACAGCGAAACGTGGACGAGGGGAGCCTTGCCCGCGGAAACGAGCGCGGACTGGCGGCGGATGAAGGCCCAGAGCAGGATGCCGCCGACGAGCATGAACCACGACGTCAGGGAGATACCGAGAGGAGCCACGTCCTGTCCATTGAACTCCGGTGAGTCGAGCGGAGTGATCCAGCCCCAGGTCTTGCTCTGCAGCATCCCGAAGACGACGGACACGAGACCGAATGCCGAAAGCAAAACGCTGAGCAGGTCGATCCTGGTCTTCTGGCGGGGCGTACTGTCGGTGATCAGGCGATGGGTGAGGACGACGACCGCCATGATGACGACTTCGGCGACGAAGACGTACCGCCAGCTGAAATAGGTGGTGACGAAGCCACCGATCAGCGGGCCCGCTGCAACGGCCCCACCGGATACCGCGCCGATTATTGCGTACGCGGTGATGCGATCTTTGCCCGTGTAATTGTCGGCGATCAGGGCAGCGATCGCCGGGATCACGAGCACGGCGCCGAGGCCCTCGATGATCGACCAGCCGAGGAATAGGACCTGGATCGTGGGAGCGATCGCCGTGATGAGCGAACCGATGGCATAGATGATCGAGCCGATGACGAACGCACGTCGACGGCCCCAGATATCGCCCAATTTGGCCCCGAGGAGCATCACGGATGCCATGGTCAGCGTGTAGAAGGTGATCGCCGACTGCATCGCGGCCACCGTTGTGTCGAGGTCGACCACCACGGTCGAGATCGAAACATTCATCACAGTGCCGTCGAGCACCATGACGAACTGAGCAGCACCCAGGATGATGACGACAAGCCACTTCTTCACCGCGTCCGCCTCACTGTCAGGTCGATTGAGGCTAGGGCGCTGCTGTGGCCAGCGCAACTGGTTTCGTCGAGAGTCACCTCATCCGCATGATGCACAGCGGAAAGGGACCGGCCTATCTTTCAAGCACAGCCTCGCTATCGCCTGGCCGCGACGACACGGGCACGATGCCGGGAACGTGAGAGAAAAGGTGTGGAAATGAGCACGGTAAAGAAAACGGGTTGGGTCGGCTGGGCGAAATTCGCGGGCGTGATTCTCTTCATCAGCGGCGCGTTCAGCGTCGTGCAGGCCCTTGTGGCGCTGATCGGGCCCAACACGTACTACGCGGTCGAGAACGGGACACTGTGGCTGCTCGACCTCACCGGGTGGGGCTGGTGGAACCTCATCATCGGTGCACTTCTGATCGTCACCGCTGTCGCCCTCTTCGCCGGCCAGACCTGGGCACGCGTGATCGCGATCATCCTGGCGGTTCTCAGCGCACTCGGTCAATTGCTGTTGATCCCGGCGCAACCATGGTGGTCACTCATCGTGATCGCGATCGACGTCCTGATCATCTACGCGCTCACCGTGCACGGAAACGAGCTGCGCGCGGAGGACTGACCCCGGCGGACGCCCGAAGGAAAAGTGCCCCTGGAGGGACTCGAACCCCCAACCAACTCCTTAGGACGGAGGTGCTCTTCCATTGAGCTACAGAGGCTGACCGTCCAAGTTTAGCGGAGCCGAATACCCCCTGTGCGACGCACCCGCCCGGGCGTACCATGCGAGGTGGAACACGGTCCATACGCGGCGCCTCCCGAGGCCGGCGGAACATCCGACGTCGAGCGGGCACCTTTCCTCCCTCACCTGATCCCTGATCAGGCCCACCTATCCGGTGGCGACACATCCGGCCGCATCCGGCCACACCCGCATGGAGTTGACATCATGCTCACCCTTTCAGCCTCATTCCCCGTCCTTCCAGCCGAAGACATCGCCCGCGTCCGCGACTTCTACAGCAAGCTCGGGCTGACACCGTTCCGTGAAGACGACGAAAGCCTGCTGTACGGCTCGACCGAAGACCCCGAACTCATGATCTACAAGACACCGAACGTCGGGACCGCCAAGAACACCCAGATCTGCTGGGCCGTGACAGACATCCGCGCGACGATGGACGAACTCCGCTCTGCGGGCATCACCTTCGAGGACTACGACTTCGATGGCCTCAAGACGGTCGACGGCGTCGTCGAAATCGACGGCGAATACAGCGCCTGGTTCAGGGACAGCGAAGGAAACTTTGTCTGCCTCGCCCAGACAATACAGTAGGGATCAGGCCGCAGCCGGCGTGAGGTACTGGTCCCACAACGGCATGGCCCGCTCGGCACCGCGCACCGCCCAGGTCGGTCCGTATGGCATCCGCGGCTTCGTGCGGAGGGACCAGCCCATCTCGCCGGGAGTCCTGTCGCTCTTAGCGTTGTTGCAGCGCAGGCAGCAGGCCACGAGGTTCTCCCATGAATCCGCGCCCCCGCGCGACCGCGGCAGGATGTGGTCGATCGTCGAAGCGGATGTGCCGCAGTAGCCGCACCGGTTCGCGTCGCGCCTCAGCACGCCGCGGCGGGTGACAGGAACGCGGCGGGACGTCGGGATCTTCACGTAGCGCGACAACACGATCACCGCCGGGCGATCATGCGCACCGTCGGTTGCCCACACCGGGTGACCGGTGTCGATCTCCACGATCGAGGCTTTCTGGTTCATGACGAGCACGAGTGCCCGTCGGAACGAAACGATAGCTAGTGGCTCGTACCCGGCGTTCAACACCAGTGTGCGCATGTCGGTTCCTCTCAAATCGCCGTGACGGCTTCACGGTCATTCGGTTCTCTCCGACCGATGAGAGAACGGGATCCAGACAACAAAAAAGGCGCCGTCTTTACAGACAGCGCCTTTCCACAACCGACAGGCGGCTGTGACATGTGTGGCCGGCGGGCCCAGGTCCGAGGCAACCGCAAGCATCCGTGGTGTGGATACCGGGTATTCGATCCATGAGCTTCCCGCACTTTCCAAAGGTCAGGGCTTTAATGTAACGCACAATCGGCGTGCCCCCGAACGGAGGCACGCCGATTCTGAGCGTGTGCTGTGTCGCATGAGGTCGGGAAGGACCTCGGTCGATTAGATCCCGATGCGGACGATCCACCAGTTCTCGGCGTAGATGGGGCCGATGCGAAGCGGGGTGCCGGGACGTGACGCGTGCAGGATCATGCCATTGCCGGCGTAGAAGCCGATGTGACCGGCACTCACCACGAGGTCGCCTGGCACGGCATCCTCGACGGAAATGCGGGTACCCATGTTGCCCTGGGCGGTCGACGAGTGAGGCATGTCGATTCCGAACTGCGCGTAGACGTACTTCACGAAGCCGGAGCAGTCGAAGCCGGCAGGCGTCGCACCGCCGTAGACGTAAGGAACGCCCTGGTACTGCAGCGCGACCGAGAAGACCTGTTCGAGGCTGAAGTCGGGGTACGGCGGGGCTGAGAGGTAGTCCTCGGCCGATGGGCCCGAGAAGGTCGCCTGCGTGTCTACGAATGTCGCACGCTGCGCGGCTGCCTCGGCCTGGGCCTTCGCCGCGGCGAGTTCGGCGACCGTGGTCGCCGAGTAGCCGTCGCGGGTCACGGCCGTGGCGGCCACATCGGCGTCGACCGACAGGGACTGCGCGCCGGACTCCTTCAGCGACTGCAGTTCGGAGGTGGCAGACGCGTCATCAGCGGAAGGAGTGAACGCGTACGCCGGAAGGGCGACGGTGGCGAACAGGCCGGGCACGACGAGAGCCATGATCGCGGTCGAACGCCATGAACGCCACTTGCCTGGCTTGGCTGCGGGCTTCGGCTTGGCAGCCGGGCCGGTTGACGCGGTGGTCGTGGGAGCAGTGCGGCGGCTGACTGAACCGCGCGGCGAAACCGCTACCTGGCGTGCACTGGTGTCGGAGCCTGTCAGCTTCAACGAGTCACCGAGCGACTCCTGGTTTGTGTTTTCGGCCAAAGTGCGAACCTCCGGCGCCTCGCACAACGCTTAGGGGCGTTGTCTCGTCCGCAAGGAAAATATCGGGTTTCGCGATACGGGGAGACGAGCAAGAGAGGCGCCCCATATCGGGTCCTGCGATCGACTTGCGACCTTCGGACTTATCCGAGGGTACGGGACCGTTACCAATTTGTCACCTTTATCCACCGATAAATAACAAACGGGTAACAGGAAAGAACGCCAGACGGATGGGTCCCGACCGTCTGCGCGCGACGCTACAGCGCCCGCGAGGCCCGGAACTACGCGTTCTGGACGAAGATGTGCCCGGCGACCTCGTTGGGCAGTTCGAGTCCGTTGCCGAATCCTTCAACCTGAACGAGAACGTACGAACCGACGGCCGAGAAGACTGCCTCATTGCCAGGAACGATGCCTGCCTGCTTCAACTGGAGGAGGAGTTCCGGATCGACCTGTGCAGGTTCTCCCAGCCGCCGGATGGTGGCGGTCACGGGATCGGACCCGTTCCGCACCAGTTCGACGAGGTTCGTCACACCGTGTGAGAACGTACCGGCCGGTGCGTCGCCCAGTTCGTCCAGCCCGGGGATCGGGTTGCCGTATGGGGACTCGGTCGGGTGGTCGAGCATCGCCAGGAGCTTGCGCTCCACCTGCTCGCTCATCACGTGTTCCCAGCGACATGCTTCCTCGTGGACGTATTCCCACTCCAGGCCGATCACGTCACTGAGCAGACGCTCCGCCAGGCGGTGCTTTCGCATGACGTGGACGGCTTTGCTCCGGCCGGCGCCGGTGAGCTCGAGGTGCCGATCGCCGGAGACGACGACGAGACCGTCGCGTTCCATGCGTCCGACCGTCTGTGACACCGTGGGGCCTGAGTGACCGAGCCGCTCGGAGATGCGTGCCCGAAGGGGCACGATGTTCTCTTCTTCCAACTCAAGGATGGTACGGAGGTACATCTCGGTGGTGTCAATCAAGTCAGTCATTGACGGCTCCCCATGGTTAAGCGCAATTGCGACCAGCCTAGCGGCCCTGAGCAGACACTCGGCGCTGTGGCGCGTTCACCGCCCGCGTATCGCCGCCACGGCATCCCGTGGCTCCTAGAATTGGGGAATGCCTGAGATCGCGATCCCCACAGAACTCCTGCCCACCGACGGTCGTTTCGGTTGCGGCCCCTCCAAGGTTCGGGCGGAGCAGGTGGACGCCATCGTTCGCGCCGGTTCCGGCCTGCTCGGCACCTCGCACCGCCAGGCCCCCGTGAAGAACCTCGTCGGAAGTGTGCGGTCGGGGTTCGAGACCCTGTTCTCCCTTCCGGACGGCTACGAGGTCGTCCTCGGCAACGGCGGGTCGACGGCCTTCTGGGATGCCGCCGCATTCGGCCTGATCGAGCGTCGCAGCGAGAACCTCGTCTTCGGCGAGTTCGGTCAGAAATTCGCCAAGGCAGCGGCAGCGCCGTGGCTCGAGGCTCCTCTCGTCCGTGAGGCCCCTGGCGGATCCCGCAGCGAGGTCGAGGTCGCAGAGGGCGTCGACGTGTACGCATGGCCGCACAACGAGACCTCCACCGGAGTGATGGCCCCGGTCACACGCGTGGCGGGAGACTCAGGCGCGCTCACCGTCGTCGATGCGACAAGCGCGGCCGGCGGCATTTCGGTCGACGCGTCCGAGACGGATGTCTACTACTTCGCCCCGCAGAAGAACTTCGCCTCAGACGGAGGACTGTGGTTCGCCCTCTTCTCCCCCGCTGCGATCGAACGCGTCGAGCGGATCGCGGCCTCCGAACGGTACATCCCGGAATTCCTCAGCCTGAAAAACGCGGTCGACAACTCCCGTCTCAACCAGACCCTGAACACCCCGGCACTGGCGACGCTCGTCATGCTCGAGAACCAGCTGGAGTGGATGAACGGCAACGGCGGACTGGACTGGGCATCCGGTCGCACCCTCGAGTCCTCCTCACACCTCTACGACTGGGCGGAGAAGACCTCGTACACGACGCCGTTCGTGGTGAACCCGGAGCACCGCTCCCAGGTGGTCGTCACGATCGACTTCGACGATGCGATCGACGCCACCGCGATCGCCAAGGCGCTGCGCGCCAACGGCATCGTCGACACCGAGCCGTACCGGAAGCTCGGCAGGAACCAGCTGCGCGTCGCGACGTTCGCAGCGATCGATCCGGACGACGTGCGTCAGCTGACCCGCAGCATCGAGTTCGTCGTCGACGCCCTCTGACCCGCACCGACCAGACGAGAAATGCCCCCTCCTCGGAGGGGGCATTTGTCATCGATCACGGAGCCGGGTGGCGCGCTCAGTAGCTGCGCTCGGGGCCGTCTTCGTCGTCCTCGTCGTCCGACTCATCGTCGTCGTCGTCCTCGTCATCCGACTCGTCGTCGTCCGATTCGTCATCGTCGTCCGATTCGTCATCGTCATCCGATTCGTCATCGTCATCGTCATCGTCATCGTCATCGTCATCGTCATCGTCGTCGACATCCGACTCGTCATCATCATCCGACTCATCGTCAACCGACTCGTCGATCTCGTCGACGTCGACACCGTCCACGTCACCGGCGTGGAGAATGCTGAACTCGTCTTCGTCGTCCTCGTCATCGTCGTCGCCATCGAGAACGGCAGCGGCCTCAGCCAGGGCGCGCGCTTCGCTCTCGGCGACTTCCTGGGATGCCTGGTAGTCGGCGAGCCGCTCGGACCACGGGACCCAGTCAGGTGCCAGCAAGGCGTTCTCGCCCGGCATCAGCTCGGTCTCCAGGATGGTCGCCTCGCCGTCATCACCCACACGGGCGAGGGTGGCGGTCCAGTGCCAGCCGGGGTACCCGGGCAGCTTGCTGTCGAAGAACAGCGAGAGTACGTGATCGTCCTCGGCGACGTGACCGACGACGTCGCCGATAGTCGACTCAGGGGTCACCTCGAGCAGCGCAGCGCGCGCAACGTCGACGGAGGCCAGCAGGACTTCGTCCGTCACAGGCGCCGGCCGTTCAATGACGGACTCGTCGACGACAGTCTCGGTGACGGCCGGTTCGTCGGGTTCGGTCACGGGCGCCTCGACGGTGTCCGTTTCGGCGACCGACGGTGCGGATTCCTCGACAGGCTCGGCGGCGACGGCATCCGTCACCGGAGCCTCAGCCGGTGTCGTGACCTGAGCCGGTTCGGCCTCGATCGGTTCTGCGGTGGAGTTCTCTGTGTCGGTCATCGGAGTGCTCCTCGTGAAAAGACGGCGGGCCCAGCCTGGCGCGGCGATCACGCGTCCAGTTCGTCGGCTACGCGTCGCAGCAACTGGGCGACCTTGCGGCTGTGGGCGTTGTCGGGGTAGCGACCCTTGCGAAGGTCCCCGCCGAGGCCGTCGAGCAGCTTCACGAGGTCTTCGATGATGATCGCCATGTCGTCAGCCGGCTTGCGCTTGAGCTTGACAAGGCTCGGCGGGGCATCGAGCACCCGGACCGAGAGAGCCTGGACACCGCGCTTGCCGTCGGCGATGCCGAACTCGAGCCGCGTGCCAGCCTTCACCGAGGTCACACCTGCGGGAAGAGCGGATGCGTGCAGGAAGACTTCCTGTCCGTCATCGCTCGAGATGAAGCCGAAGCCCTTCTCGTCATCGTAGAACTTAACCTTGCCGGTGGGCATGGACGAAACCTCGCTGTGAACTGGGACACCCAGGCCCAAGCCGGAGTGCGGTGCTGTCGCTGCGGCAGGGGCTGCAGACGAACGGGACTCTCCCCGCCCCTCCAGCTTAGAGCGTCGGCGAATAGTCGGCACATCGTGGCTCATTGGGCATCGCGACGCCGGTGCAGATAACCTGAAGATGTGACCGACCCTCAACCGCACAACGCCAGCCGCTTCGAGCGGATCCTCGCGTTCATGCTCCTCGCCCTCGTGCTGCTGTCCATCGGCAGCTTCGTCGCGATCATGGTGGGCACGGGGCAGGGCATGGGTTCGGACGACTTCGGGCAGGGGTTGTGGCCCGTCGTCGTGATGGTTCCGTACATCGGACTCCCGCTGGCGATCGTCCTCCTCATCACGCTCATGATCTCCAGTGCCGCGAGGCGCGCCCGCGAATCACGGCGAGACCAGCCGGAGAGCTGACCGGGGAACCGGCTGCCCATGACTGACATCCTGACCCTCGCCGGAAGCCTTCGGGCGCTCTCCGACGCGGCCATCGAGGGTCTCCTCACCGAACGCCGGGTCTCCAGCCAGGCGCGGGTCCAGGACTTCTTCGACCTGGCAGAGATCCTCCTCGACGCTGCAAGCATCCGCGGCGCGCTGCAACGACTCGACCGGCCCACCCTCAGCGTGATCGCGGTCGCGACACCCGAACCCCTCTCGGTCGCAGACCTCGCCGCACGCCTCACCTCGTTCGGTGCGGAGTCCGTCGACACGGAATCCGTCGCCGAACGGGCCGCATTCGCCGCCGATCGTGCACTGCTTTCCCGTGTCGGTGACGGTTTCGCCGCCATCGACGCCGTCGACACCGTCCTGGCCGGCTGGGCAACGCCCGACCTCCCCGTTGCCGCGCACCTGGCCGCCACTCCTCCCCCTGCCCTCCCAGCGGCCGAACCGGAGGACTCAGCAGCCCTCACCGACCTCAGCGCCGCCGAGCAGGCGTTCCAGACCACCTCGGCGAGCGCCGAACTGCTCAGCGAACTCCTCGTGAACCCCGCCCGCGAGCTCGGCAAGGGCGGGCCGGCCCTTCCGGAACGCAAACGGCTGGCCATGGCCATGCAGGTGGATGCCACCACCGTCGATGCCTACCTCGACCTCACGGTCAGGGCCGAACTCGTCAGCCACGAACCCGGCCTGTGGCTCACCGCCCCCGCCGGAGAGGACTGGCTGGTCCGGACGGCAGGCGAACGCTGGCGTATCCTCGCGGCGGCCTGGCTCGACGCGCTCCCGCAGCAGGTCAGACAGGTCCTCAGCGGACGCACACGCTCGTCATGGGGAGCCGCGCTGCACGAGTACGCCCAGTGGCTCTACCCCGCCGGAGGCGACTGGATCCACGCCCAGGTGCAGCGGGTGACCGACCAGGCCAGGATGCTCGGCATCACGAGCGGTCCGAGCCCAGATACACAGGTTCCGAGCACTGCAGGCAGGATCCTCCTCGAAACGGATGCCGCCGCCGCCGCGACCGCGATGTCTTCCCACTTCCCCACCCACGTTCGCCAGGTGTATCTGCAGCACGACCTGACGATCATCGCGCCTGGGCCGCTCGAACCGACGACGGACCTGCGCCTCCGCGCCTTCGCCGACCTCGAGGGCCGTGCGCAGGCGTTCAGCTACCGGTTGAGCGCCGAGAGCGTCAACCGGGCGCTGTCCGCCGGTGAGACCGCCGAAGGGATGCTGGAGTTCCTCTCGGCACTGTCACTCACCGGCATCCCGCAGCCCGTGGACTACCTCATCTCGCAGGCCGCATCCAGGTTCGGTTCGGTGCGGGTCGGCCCGCTCAGCGATTCGCACCCCGGCGCCTCCCCGAGCGAGGCGAGGAGCTACGTCCGGTCGGACGACACATCCCTCATCGGCCTGCTCGACGTCGACCAGGCGCTGAGCTCGCTCGGTCTGCGACGTTCGGGAACCAACCGGATGCTCAGCCGTTTCGAATTCGACGTCGTGTTCTGGGCGCTGAGCGACGCACGGTACCCGGTCGCAGCCGAAACCGAAGACGGAGAGCTCGTGAGCCTGCGCCGCCGTCGGGTGGCGCACCCGGTCACCGCTCCCGTCGTCGTCGACCACGGTGACGTCATCGCCCGCCTGCGACAGGCAGAGGCCGACGTCTCCGGCGGAACCGACCTCGCCTGGATCGCCCGCCAGCTCGACGCCGCGATCCGCGCCAAGCAGACCGTCACCGTGACCGTCCAGGTTCCCCGTTCAGGGCCGATCGATTTCGTCCTCGAACCGACCGGCGTTTCTGGCGGCCGCCTCCGCGGGCGGGACAAGAAGGCAGACATCGAACGCACACTGCCGCTGTCGAGCATCCTCGAGCTGAAGTAACGCCGCGCATCGACTTCACAGCCGACCGGACTAGGCTGGCTAGCTATGTCTGATGGCCCCCTGATCGTCCAAAGCGACCGCACCGTACTGCTCGAGGTCGCCCACCCCCTCGCCGAAGACGCCAGACACGATCTGGCCGTGTTCGCGGAACTCGAACGCGCCCCTGAGCACATCCACACCTACCGGATCACCCGGCTCGGACTGTGGAACGCTCGCGCAGCGGGCCACGACTCCGCCGACATGCTCGCGACGCTGGAGAAGTACTCCAAATTCGCCATCCCGCCGACGGTCTCCATCGACATCACCGAAACGGTCGGCCGGTACGGTCGCCTCGTCATCGAACGCAACGACGACGGCGAACTCGTCCTCCAGTCGCACGACGAAGCCGTCCTCACCGAGATCTCCCACGCCAAGCGCATCGCTCCCCTGCTCATCGGCCACCCGACGCCGGATTCGTACCTCGTCGAGCCGTGGGCCCGCGGGCAGCTGAAGCAGGAACTCGTGAAGATCGGATGGCCGGCAGAGGACCTCGCCGGTTACACCCCAGGCACCCCGCACGAGATCGACCTCCTCGAGGGCGACTGGCACCTCCGCGACTACCAGCAGAAGGCCGTCGACAACTTCTTCGATGGCGGTTCAGGCGTCGTCGTTCTGCCCTGCGGCGCCGGCAAGACCCTCGTGGGTGCCGGAGCGATGGCCACCGCCAAGACGAACACCCTCATCCTTGTGACCAACACCGTCTCCGCGCGACAGTGGCGCGACGAGCTGCTCAAGCGCACGAGCCTCACCGAGGACGAGATCGGCGAGTACTCCGGGCAGCTCAAGGAGGTCAAGCCGGTCACCATCGCGACCTACCAGATCCTCACGGCCAGGCGGAAGGGCGAATACGCCCACCTCGCACTCCTCGACGCCATGGACTGGGGCCTCGTGGTCTACGACGAGGTGCACCTGCTCCCCGCTCCGGTGTTCAAGCTCACCGCCGAGCTGCAGGCCCGCCGCCGTCTCGGCCTCACTGCGACCCTCGTTCGTGAGGATGGTCGCGAGGGCGACGTCTTCAGCCTGATCGGTCCGAAGCGCTTCGACGCACCGTGGAAGGAGATCGAAGCACAGGGCTTCATCTCCCCCGCATCCTGCTTCGAAGTGCGCATCGACCTTCCGCAGTCTGACCGGCTCAGCTATGCCGCGGCATCCGACGATGACCGGTACCGCCTGGCCGCGACCGCCCCTGCGAAGCTCGACGTTGTCCGCGACCTCGTCGCCCGGCACCCGGGCGAGCGGATCCTGGTGATCGGCCAGTACCTCGACCAGATCGATGAGCTCGCCGAGGCCCTCGGCGCTCCGAAGCTGACCGGTGCCACCCCCGTCGACGAACGGGAACGACTCTTCCAGGCGTTCCGGGTCGGGGAGATCACCGTGCTCGTCGTCTCGAAGGTGGCGAACTTCTCCGTCGACCTTCCCGAGGCGACCGTCGCCATCCAGGTCTCCGGCTCGTTCGGTTCACGACAGGAGGAGGCACAGCGCCTCGGTCGGCTGCTCCGCCCGAAGGAGTCAGGCCTCAGCGCCAACTTCTACACCCTCGTCGCGCGCGACACCGTCGACCAGGACTTCGCCCAGAACCGCCAGCGGTTCCTCGCCGAGCAGGGTTACAGCTACACGATCCTCGACGCGCACGCTCTGGCGGCCTGACAGGTCAGTGCGCCCCGACCGGCCGGACATAGCGGAGCAGGAGCGTCCCCTCGCTGCTGAGCACATGGGCGACGTCCATCTGGCGACGGATGTCGATGGGCTGCCCGGCCACGATCCGCGGCGCCCCCGGGCCCTCGAGACCCGGACCGATGGTCAGGCATACTTCGTCGACGGCGTCGTCCCTGAGCAGATCCGCGAACAGGCTCGGACCGCCCTCGCAGTGCACCTGACGCAGACCGCGCTCTGACAGCAGCGCACGCATCCTCGCGGTGTCGACCGACGACTCACCCGCCGTGAGGACGTCTGCGACAGCCGAGAGCGCGTCGACCCGCACACCCGGGGCGTCTTCCACCGTGACGACGATGGGTCGCACCGGCGCCTCGGTGAAGATCGGGGACCCGGGATCCAGGTCGAGCCCTGCTGAGACGATGGCGAAGACCGGATGCTCGGCCAGACCGTGCGCGAGCCGCCAGGCGGCCGCGGGAGAGTCGAGGCGCATCGGGCCGTAGCCCTCCGCCCGGACCGTTCCCGCCCCGACAACGACGACGTCGCACAGGCGGCGAAGCAGGTCGAAGACGCGAAGGTCCGCCGGGGAGCCGAGCCCTGCTGACAGCCCACCGGACGTGGCCGCTCCGTCGATGCTGGAGATGAAGTTGACCCTGGCCCACGGCACGGCACGGTCTGCCACCGAGTACAGGGCGAGGATGTCCTCGTCGCTGAGGTCTGCACCACCCGCCTGGAGCAGGGCGATCGCGGGCTCAGTCATTGCGCTCTCCCATGTTGTGCCGAAGGTACGCGGGTTCGCGGAAGCCGAGGATGGCCTCGGTCATCCTCGCGGCATCGACGGCCGGGCGGACGTTGTGCATGCGGATGAGCCTCGCGCCGTTCACGATCGCGACGACTGCTGCAGCGAGGGATCCGTCGACGCGGTCGCCCCGGTCCCTGTCGAGGGTCTCTCCGATGAAATCCTTGTTGGAGACGGCGGCGAGCGCCGGATAGCCCAGGGCCGCGATCTCACCGAACCGGCGGGTCAGTTCGAGCGAGTGCAGCGTGTTCTTGTTGAGGTCGTGTCCGGGGTCCACGATGATGCGATCGGCGGGAATGCCTGCGGCGAGCGCCACCTCCACCTGCCCGGCCAGGAAGGCGGCGACTTCTGCGACCACGTCCGCGTATGCGGGTCGGGCGAACGGCGTCCGCGGTTCGGCGAGGCTGTGGGTGAGAACGACCCCGGCGGCGCTGTCGGCGAGCACCCGGGCCATCTCCGGGTCACGCAGCCCTGTGGTGTCGTTGATCAGATCGGCACCGGCCTCGATACTCCTGCGCGCCACCTCCGGCTGGAAGGTGTCGACGGAGATGACGACATCGGATGCCGCCCGGACGGCCGCGATGACCGGCACCACCCGGTCGATTTCGTCGGCGACGGGCAACTCGGGTCCCGGCGCAAATGGCGCCCCGCCGATGTCGATGATGTCTGCCCCGTCTGCAACGGCCTGAAGCGCTGCCGCGACCGCGGAGTCGAACGCGAACGTGCTGCCCCTGTCGTAGAACGAGTCCGGCGTGCGGTTGACGACCGCCATGACAGCGACCCGGCGGGAGAAGTCGAAGGTGTGCGCCCCGATCGTGCGCACAGGTGAGATGAGGGGCGGGGAGCCGATGGCCGAGGTCGGCCGGGATTCAGTCATACCGTTTATCGTGCCGCACGGCGATCAGAGATCGCCGATGGCCACGCTCGGATCGGCGAGCCGGCCGGCATCGACGGTACGCCCGGACCGGACGAGTGCCCTGATGTCGTCGTTGACATCCCAGACGTTGACGTTCATCCCGGCGACGACGCGACCATCACGCATCCAGAACGCGACGAACTCGCGACCGTCGACGTCACCCCGGTAGATGACATCGGCACCGAGCGCGAGCGGGAAGAAGCCGGCGTACTCCATGCCGAGGTCGTACTGGTCGGTGTAGAAATACGGGACCTTGTCGTACGACAGAGGCTGGCCGAGCATGGACCCGGCGACCGCCTTGCCCTGGTCGAGAGCGTTCGCCCAGTGCTCGCTGCGGAGACGTGCCTCGAGGGTGGGATGCCACGCGTTCGCAACGTCACCGGCGGCGAAGACGGCCGGATCCGCGGTCCTGAGGGCCGCGTCGACGACGATTCCTCCGTCCACGTCCAGTCCGGCAGCCCTGGCGAGGTCGACAGAGGGGGTCGCTCCGATGCCGACGACGACGAGGTCGGCAGGGATCGTGTCTCCGTCGTCCGTCAGTACACCGGTGACTCTCCCCTCGGCGCCGGTGAAACCGGTCACCCCTGTTTCCATCGCGAAGGTGACGCCGTGTTCGACGTGGAGGCGCTGGAACTGCCGGCCGAGCTCGTCGCCGAGGGCTGAAGCGAGCGGAACGGAGCCCGGGGAGACGACGGTGACCTCGTTGCCGTAGCCCCTGGCGGCCGCGGTCACTTCGAGGCCGATCCAGCCCGAGCCGACGCTGACGACCTTTTTCCCGCCGGAGGCGAGGTCGTCCTTGAGGAGATCGGAGTCGTCGATGGTGCGCAGGTAACGGATGCCATCGAGGTGGGAACCCGGCACGTCGAGCCGTCGAGGGACCGCCCCGGTCGAGAGCAGCAGCCGCCGGTACGGCAGCGTCCTGCCCGATGCGAGAGTGACCAGGTGACCGGCACGGTCGATGGCGGTTGCCGCGTCCCCGACGATGAGGTCCACGGCCGAATCCGCGTACCAGCCGTCGTCGTGGATGAAGGCGGTCTCCCTGCCGGCCTTCCCGGTGAGCACGTCCTTGGAGAGAGGAGGGCGGATGTACGGATGGTGCTTCTCGCCAGCGACCAGATGGATGTCGCCGGTGAAGCCCTCCTGACGGAGCGCTTCCGCCGCGGTGGCGCCGGCGAGGCCCGCTCCGATGATGACGATTCCTCCGGACGAATCCGGGTGGTGGTGATCCAGCTGAGACATGGGATCCCGCTTTCTCGATGGTCTACTTGCGACCCTAGGACGCTCACCGGGCGCCGTCCAGCGTCCGAATCGGATTCGCTCGAACCCCGCACCGCGGACGCTCAGGAACATCTCAGGCAACACGCAGATACTGGAGCCATGACTGGACCACGCATTCTCATCGTCGATGACGAACCGAACATCCGCGACCTGCTCACCACGAGCCTCCGCTTCGCCGGCTTCGCCGTGCGAGCCGTCGGAAACGGCGCCCAGGCCATCTCGGCCGTCCTGGAAGAAGAGCCTGACCTGATCATTCTCGACGTCATGCTCCCCGACATGAACGGATTCGGCGTCACCAAACGCCTCCGTTCCGCCGGCTACACCGCGCCCATCCTCTTCCTCACCGCCAAGGACGACACCGAGGACAAGATCATGGGCCTGACCGTCGGTGGTGACGATTACGTCACGAAGCCGTTCAGCCTCGACGAGATCGTCGCCCGCATCAAGGCAATCCTCAGGCGAACGATGCATGCTGATGAGGATGCCGTCATCCGCGCAGGCGAACTCACCATGGATCAGGACACCCATGAGGTTCTCGTCGGCGAAACGCCGATCGAGTTGAGCCCCACGGAGTTCAAGCTTCTGCGGTACCTCATGCTGAACCCCAACCGGGTGCTCAGCAAGGCCCAGATCCTTGACCATGTCTGGGAGTACGACTTCAACGGGGACGCAGGCATCGTCGAGAGCTACATCTCTTACTTGCGACGCAAGCTGGACCAGTTCTCGACTGAACCGCTCATCCAGACCAAGCGCGGATTCGGCTACATGCTGAAGACAGCGAAGGCGTAGACCGAATACGGGTAGATGCACGATCCAGTAGCCGAGTGGTGGAACGCGATTTCACTGCGCACGAAGATCACCGGCGTGACCGTGCTCGTCCTCACCTTCGGGTTGCTCGTCGCAGGTGTCGGAACCGTCGTGATGCTGCGCCCCGCGCTCATCAGCAAGGTCGACTCCGACCTCGTCTCCACCGCGCAGTCCCCCGTTCCACCGGGATTCCTTGATGCCGACAGTGCCGACGACATGGGCGACATGGTCAAGGACTCCACGTCCTCCGACTACTTCACCGCGATCTACGACCCTGACGGGCAGCTGCGGGCGGCTACCTGGCAGGACAAACCGGAGCGGTCCCTGCCGGCGATCGCCACAAATTTCCAGCTGTCGGATGCCGTGAAGCGGGACTACGTCTTCGAGATCCACAGCCTGGACCACAAGACGACGTACCACGCTGTCGTCGTTCCGTATCAGTGGAACGACCAGGGCGACATCGGCGTCGTCCTCGTCGCGATCTCGATGCGGGAGACCGAACAGATCATCGCCACCTACCTGACGATCTTCTTCGGCCTCGGTCTCGGCGTGATCATCATCGGGGCCCTGCTCACCCGGTTGCTCGTGACGAGCACGTTCCACCCGCTCCGCGAGGTCGAACACACCGCTGCGGCCATCGCCGACGGTGACTTCAGCCAGCGGCTCGCCGTCGCTACCCCGAACACCGAGGTCGGTAGACTCAACCGTTCCCTCAACACGATGCTCGCCCGCATCGACAAAGCGTTCTCCGACCGTGCCCGCACCATCGACCAGATGCGCCGGTTCGTCGGCGATGCCAGCCATGAACTGCGCACCCCTCTCGTGACCGTGCGCGGTTACGCCGAGTTGTACCGGATGGGGGCACTCCAGAACTCCGACGACCTCCGCCAGGCGATGGACCGAATCGAGAAGGAAGCAATCCGCATGGGCGGCCTCGTCGAGGACCTGCTCGAACTCGCCCGACTCGACGAGACCCGGCCGATGGTCCTCACGCCTGTGGACCTCTCCCCCATCGCCAGGGATGCCGCGCTCGACGCGAATGCGTCATCTCCGCGCCGCACCGTGACCGTTGTCGTCGATCACCCGCCTGTTCCGGACTTCGTGCCTGAACCCACGACAGAGGACACCGTGCCGTCACCGACGGTGACCCGCCCGCAGCCCGACGACGATGAGACGACGACGGCAACCGGCCCGATCGCTTTCGCCGGCGCCACCCTCGCCCGTCTGCGTCGCCGACCGCGTCGGCAGTCGGATCCCGCCGACAAGCTGACCGTGCACTCCGATCTCATGCTTCCGCCCGGGCAGCGCCCAGAGGTCCCTGCCATCGTTCTCGCCGAGGAGAACAAGCTCCGACAGGTCGTCACCAACCTCGTCGGCAACGCTCTCCGTTTCACTCCGGAGAACAGCCCGCTCGAGATCGGTGTCTCTGCGAACAGACACACCGGCAAGGCGACCATCGCGGTCATCGACCACGGCGAAGGCGTCCCTCCGCAGATCCGGGAGAAGATCTTCCAGCGTTTCTGGCGAGCAGACAGCTCGCGCACGCGCGAAACCGGCGGGTCAGGCCTCGGCCTCGCCATCGTCTCGTCCATCGTCGCCGCCCACAACGGCACGGTGAGCGTGTCAGAGACCCCGGGCGGTGGGGCGACGTTCCGTATCGAGCTTCCGCTTGCCGGCTCTGCCGACACAGCCGCCGTCCAGCCCGCCACCGCCGGCTGACGAGGCACCTCCTCCACAGCCCGAAACGCGGCACAGCTTCTCCCCTGCGCGCATCAGCCCTCCGTCTACCGCAGATCAGGCGGCTACCGTCGGCCGCGACGGATGCCGCCAGTGAGCATCCGCAGGCGAGGAGAGAGCCATGACCAGGTACCAGGTCGACAGCGACATCGTGATGGGCACGACGGGCTCGGTCCGCGCGCGCATCGAGACGATCCAGGGAGAGGTCAACGCGATGATGCACCAGTTGACCGAACTTCAGTCGTCGTGGACGGGCGAGGCAGCCAACGCCTTCCAGGGCGTCGTGGCCGACTGGCGCGGCACGCAGCGGCGGGTCGAGGAGAGCGCTGTGCACATCAATACGGCACTGGCGAGGGCCGGTGCGCAGTACCAGGAGATCGAGCGGTCGAACACCGACCTGTTCCGGGTCTGATCACGGCCCACAGGCCGAGACGACGACAGCGGGGCGCCTCCCGAAGGAGACGCCCCGCTGTCTGAAACGCGTTGTTCGGACCTAGAAGTCCATGCCACCGGTCGGGTCGCCGGCCGGAGCCGGGTTCTTCTCCGGCTTGTCGGCGACGACGGCCTCGGTGGTGAGGAACAGTCCGGCGATCGACGATGCGTTGAGCAGCGCCGAGCGGGTGACCTTCACCGGGTCGTTGATGCCTGCAGCGAGCATGTCGACGTACTCACCGGTCGCGGCGTTGAGGCCGTGTCCGACGGGCAGGTTGCGGACCTTGTCGGCCACAACACCCGGCTCGAGGCCGGCGTTCAGCGCGATCTGCTTGAGCGGAGCGTCGATGGCGACCTTGACGATGTTCGCGCCGGTTGCCTCGTCACCCGAGAGCGACAGCTTCTCGAATGCGGTCTTGCCAGCCTGGATGAGCGCAACGCCACCACCGGCGACGATGCCCTCTTCGACGGCAGCCTTCGCGTTACGGACGGCGTCCTCGATGCGGTGCTTGCGCTCCTTGAGCTCGACCTCGGTCGCTGCTCCGGCCTTGATGACCGCAACACCGCCGGCCAGCTTGGCCAGGCGCTCCTGCAGCTTCTCGCGGTCGTAGTCGCTGTCGGTGTTCTCGATCTCCTTGCGGATCTGGGCGACGCGGCCCGCGATCTGGTCGGTGTCGCCGGCACCTTCGACGATGGTGGTCTCGTCCTTGGTGATGACGACCTTGCGTGCACGGCCGAGAAGGTCGAGCGTGACGTTCTCGAGCTTGAGGCCGACCTCTTCCGAGATGACCTGTCCGCCGGTGAGGATCGCGATGTCCTGCAGCTGAGCCTTGCGACGGTCTCCGAAGCCAGGTGCCTTGACGGCGACCGACTTGAAGATGCCGCGGATCTTGTTCACGACGAGGGTGGCGAGGGCTTCGCCGTCGACGTCCTCAGCGATGATGAGGAGCTGCTTGCCCGACTGGATGACCTGGTCGACGATCGGGAGCAGATCCTTGATGCTGGAGATCTTGGAGTTCGCGATGAGGATGTATGGGTCCTCGAACACGGCTTCCTGGCGATCGGGGTCGGTGACGAAGTATGCCGACAGGAATCCCTTGTCGAAGCGCATTCCCTCGGTCAGCTCGAGCTCGGTGCCGAACGTGTTCGACTCCTCGACGGTGACGACGCCTTCCTTGCCGACCTTGTCGATCGCCTCGGCGATGATCGCGCCGATTTCTGAGTCGCCGGCCGAGATGGAGGCGGTTGCCGCGATCTCTTCCTTGGTCTCGACCTCTTTCGCGTTGGCGATGAGCTCTTCGATGACCGCAGCGGTGGCCTTTTCGATGCCACGCTTCAGCGAGATCGGGTCAGCGCCGGCTGCGACGTTGCGCAGGCCTTCGCGGACGAGGGCCTGAGCCAGAACGGTTGCGGTGGTCGTGCCGTCGCCCGCGACGTCGTCGGTCTTCTTGGCGACCTCCTTGACCAGCTCTGCGCCGATCTTCTCGTACGGGTCGTCGAGCTCGATCTCCTTGGCGATGGACACACCATCGTTGGTGATCGTGGGGGCGCCCCACTTCTTCTCAAGGACAACGTTGCGACCGCGGGGGCCAAGCGTGACCTTGACAGTGTCAGCCAGAATGTTCAGGCCGCGCTCGAGGCCGCGGCGGGCTTCCTCGTCAAAAGCAATGATTTTTGCCATGTGGTTTTTCGTCCCTCCCGGACGTGATGAACGTAGTTAGCACTCAACGAATGCGAGTGCTAACACGATTCTGGCACTCTGCACCTGCGAGTGCAAGCTCAACAGGTCGGGGCGCTGAGGTTACGCCGGACGCGGAACCGACAGCAGCGCGGCCTGCAGGAACAGCACGACGCCGCCCGCGGATGCGCGGACGGCGTCGTGACGGATCGAGTGGTGGCTCAGGCTGGTCGCACGGCCTCCGCCTGCGGTCCCTTCGCCCCTGTACCGATCTCGAAGCTCACCTGCTGGCCTTCTTCAAGCGACTTGTACCCACCCACGTCGATGGCGGAATAGTGGACGAAGACGTCCTGCCCATCGCCATCGACAGTGATGAAGCCGTAGCCCTTCTCAGCGTTGAACCACTTCACGGTCCCGTTCGCCATGTGTTACTCCCATTGCTGTGTTCCTCGTGCAGGCAGGCGCCCACCCGGGTCTGCCGCACCAAGGCCCGGCGATCGTGCCGACCGTCGTCTGCCTGGAAGGCTGGTGCGATGGAGCACAATGTTTGACCAGTTCCAGATACTAGCGAGGGAATCGGTGCTTCCAACAGGAGTTTGCGCCGGACTTCCGGGAGTTTCCACCCTCTCAACACGCGGGAAACAGGGCCGAAACATGACGCGGCGGCCACCGACCTGGGTCCTACGCCGCGGCGTAGTCCGCGCCGAGCACGACGGTGATCTGGAGGATCGGCTCTTCGCCCTCACCGACGGGGATCTGGAACTGCGTCGACAGCTGGATGCTCCCGATTCCGAGGTCTTGGGCAAGACCGCGCGCTGCGCCCTCCTGTGTCGGGTCCTCGTAGTACACGGTCGTGGTCGCCACGTCCGTTGCCGATGCGCTGCCGGGGGTGATGCTCTGGGTCCAGCCCGCGGCGTTCAGCTGCTCGATGGCCTGCGTGGCGAGCCCCCTCGTCTCGGTTCCGTTGAGGACGGTGACCATGGAGTTCGGGTCGATCGTCGGGGCGGCGGTGGGGGTCTCAGTGGGGGTCGGTGTCGTCGCGGCAGGCGTGGATGTGTCGACGAAGTTGATGCGATCACCGAGCAGGTTCAAGCCCACGATCCCGCCGGCCACGAGGACGATCACGGCCAGTGCAGACCAGAGGAAGACGAACCAGCTCCGTCCTGGACGGACAGGGGCGCGGTGCGCGCCGACGCGCTTCAAATCAGCGGGGACCTCGTCGAACCTGTCCTTGGCGTAATGGTGAGCCATATCGGTGCTCTGGAGTCCTCTGCGGTCGCGTGCGGGTGTGAACGGCGGTGATCCGGCGCCCGAGTGCGCTGACCGCTGGTCTCAGTCCGCATTTCGGGCTCGCGCCCGCCGTGCGGCCTGCCGGGTGTCTCGCAGTCGCTGGAGACGCTTGACCAGAAGGGGATCGTGCACGAGGGCGGCGGGCGAATCGATGAGAACGCCCAACAATTGATAGTACCGGGTGGGCGAGAACGAGAACGTGGAACGAATCGCCTCTTCCTTCAGCCCGGCGTGCTGCCACCACTGGTTCTCGAAGTCGAGGATGGCGAGGTCACGTTCGTCGAGGGCATCCGCGTGTCCGTGCGCCGATCTGTCCGGCTTTCCGCTCATCGTCCACCACCGCTCGAATCTCAACCTGACTCTGGCCGTGTCGCCATACTAATGCGGGCGGTGCTGAAGAAACGCTCAACCGCGCGCGTCGGCCACGATGATTACTCAGTGTTTCCCCAGCCTGAGCCACAGCAGGGAACATGACCGGCTCCGAACCGGTTAGATAAGACGCAAGATCTATCCGTGAGGAGTACGACCCATGACCCAGCCAGTGAACAAGAGCAACGAAGAGTGGCGCGAGACCCTGAGCAGCGAGCAGTACGCGGTGCTGCGTGAAGGAGCGACCGAGCGTCCGTGGACGGGTGAGCTTCTCGACGAAGGCCGCGCAGGCCTCTACACCTGTGCCGCCTGTGGCGCCGAACTTTTCAAGAGCGGCACGAAGTTCGACTCCGGCTGCGGCTGGCCGAGCTTCTACGAGTCGGTCCGGCCAGAGGCCGTCAAGCTGATCGAGGACAACTCGCTCGGTATGGTGCGCACCGAGGTCCGTTGTGCCACCTGCGACTCACACCTCGGTCACGTGTTCGATGACGGTTTCGGCACCCCGACCGGTGACCGCTACTGCATGAACTCGCTCTCGCTGAACTTCGCCCCGGCCGAGTAACGTGCCGGATCTCATCGACATCGTCGCCGGACGCAGGTCCTGGTCGAAGGTGACGGAGGATGCCCCGACGCATGAGGAGCTTCTCCCGCTCGTCGCGGCATCCGCCCGTGTGGCCGATCACAGTGCCCTCCGCCCATGGCGGTTGATCGAGTTGCGCGGGAACGCTCGCCACAAGCTCGGCAAGGCCATCGCCAAGGCGGAGGGTGACGACAAGCCGTCGACGAAGCCGCTCCGCGCCTCGCTGCTCATCGCGATCGTCGTGAGCGTGAAGAAGAGCGGAAAAGTCCCGGTCTGGGAACAGGAGACCGTCGCATCGGGAGTCGCACACACTCTCAGCCTGCTCCTGCACGATGCCGGCTGGGGTGTGTTCTGGCGCAGCGGTCACTACACGCGGTCGAAGCCCGTCCGCAAGATGCACAAGCTCGCGAGGAACGAGGAGCTGCTCGGCTGGCTCTACGTCGGCGGCATCCCTGAGAAGGTGAAGCCGGGCCACCGCAGAATGATCGACGCCGAGAAGTTCATCACCGAGCTGTAGGCCGCCGCCTGATCGTCGCCACGGCCACCGCGACGAGGGCGAGCACTGCTCCGCCGACCGTCGCGAATCCCAGCCCGGCGCCGCCCGGCGCGACGGCGTCGATCAGGACGGAACCGACGAGCTGCCCCGCAACAGTGCCGAGTCCGAGGATCAGGACGCCGGTGTGAGCGACGAGGTATGCATTGACACCGATGAAGATGCAGCCGATCGCTCCGCCGAGGTAGAGCAGCGGTTCGGTCGGCAGCCGGTCGGGCCAGCCGACGAATCCTGCACGCACGAGCATCACGGCGACGAGGGCTGCCGTTCCCACGACGAAATTGATGAACGTGGCCGAAAAGGCGCTTTTCGCGCGTGCCCTGACCCTGCCGTTGACGGCAGACTGCCAGCCGGTTCCGAATCCGGCGACGAGCGGCATCGCGAGCATCCAGAGCGGGACGGAACCACCGACCTGACCGGACACCGACCACACGACGGCGACGATGGTGAGGCCGGCACCGACGAGCCTTGGCCACGTGCTGGGCACTTTTCCGTGCGGCCCGAACCCGATCCTGTCGAGGATCAGTCCTGACACGGTCTGCCCGGCCACAAGGGCGACGCTGAACAGGGCGACTCCGACCACGGCACCCGCGATGCCCTGGGAGAGCACGAGGAAAGCGCCGGAGAGGCCGCCGAGAACGGTCCACCACGGCATGCTGCCGTTCCGGAGGGCGCGGGAGACCTTACCGAGACCCACCCTGCCACTGCGGACGAACACCATGCAGACGGTGAGGATGAGAAGCCCGGAACCGAACGAGATGGCGGCCGCCACGAACCCGTCGCCGAGCGCGACGCCGAGGGCACCGTTCAGCCGGGTCTGCACCGCGGCGAGCGCTCCGCAGATCGCGGCGAGGGTGACGGCGAGCCACGTGGGTACCCGGCCGTGGGCCGTGTTCCTGCTCGCGGCGGGGTCGTTCCGCATCGACATTGACCTCCTGCGCCTCAGACGGAACGTACCCGATCGGCGTCCCCCCTCCATCTTGGTCGCTCCAGCGACCGCGTTGTAACAGCCCGGAGTGGCCGGATTCAGATGACGGCGCCGATCAGCGCGATGAGAGCGGGGGTGCTCTGGCCGATGGCGCCTCCGATGCCGGTCCCTCGCGGACGGCTGAGCGCCATGCGGTCGGCGACGAGCAGGACAAGACCGGACAGGAACATGAACAGGCAGGTGTAGATCACCAGCGTCCTGCCGACCGGTTCGTTGCCGGCGCTCCAGGCGATCAGTCCGGCGATCGTGCCGAGTCCGAGGAACAGGTTGTAGAAACCGACACCGAATGCCCAAAGCCGAACAGCCGGGACGTCCTGGGCAGGCGTGGAGAAAATGCGCCGGTAGACCCCAGGCCGTTCGAACACCAGAGCCTCCCAGACGAAGACAAGGATGTGGAGCGCCGCGGCCAGCGATGCGAACACCCACACCAGCCAGTTCATCGGAACGCGTCCGTATCGCTCATGGTCACGTCGTGACGGCTGAGGACTCTCCGGATGTCCTGCATCGAGTCCGCGAGCGGACGCCCGGACGGGACGGACGCGTCCAGGTCGGCGTGGAACCGCCCCATGGCGGCGGTGAGACTGAACACCAGGAACCTGACGGACGGAGTCAGGGCCGTGAACGTGTGGAGAGCACCGGAGGGAATGGCGATCGATGACCCCGGTCCGAGGTCGAACCCCTCCTCATCCACCTGGACGACCATCCGGCCCTGAAGGACGTAGTAGGTCTTTGCCCAGCCCGTGCGGTGAAGGGGCGTCGGCTCTTGCCTGGGAGCATCGATCTCGAAGACTTCGTAGGAACCGTCGGTGTGGTCGCTGTCCACTTTGACGGTCAGGGTGGCGTCAGGAGCGCGCAGCTCAGCGCCGTCACCCGGCTGAAGGTATTGAACTGAAGAGGACATGGTGCCAACGCTAGAAGCCTGATTCTCCACCGTCGATCCCAGAATTCAGGGAATGACGGGTAGGGAGATCCGGTGGAATAATGGGCCGCATGTGGGAGGAACGTGCGGACCACGCCCGTCGGGAGATCACAGCGCTTGCTGGCTCAGGACTGGGACTCGGCAGCCTGCACGCCGAGGCGATCAGGGTCGTCGACCGCGACGTCCGCACCGAGCTGACCTGCTGGGCGACGATCGATCCGGAGACGCTCGTCATCAGCACCATGTCCAGCGGTGAGACACGGATCCCCGCGCAGTACCAACCGCTCCTGGCCGATGCGGAATACTCCCCCGGTGAGCCTCACACCTTCGCCGAGATGGCCAGGCGGCACGAAACGTTCGCCCGCCTGTCCGACCTGCCGCCTCGCGACCAGGACCGGAGCGCGCGGCTTCGGAACGTCTGGCGACCGATCGGGGTCGACCGTGAACTCCGCATCCTGTTCGTCTCGGACGGCTCCTGTTGGGGCGCCGCGGGTCTCGTCCGCTCGGGCAGCGATTTCACGGACCGTGAGACCGAATACCTCACCGCTGTCGCGCCGGCGATCGCCAGCGCGACCCGGCTCGCAGTGCGCTCGGAGATCTCGAGCCGGGCGGCCGACGGCAGTCCGGCGATCGTCGTCCTCGACCCGCGCGGCCGACTGCGTTCCGCAACGCCGGGGACGCAGAGATGGCAGGAGAGATTCGACGACATCGAACAGGGCAGGTTCATGGTGATGATGCGGGTCATGGCACGAGGAGCACGGAGCACAGCCACTGGCGGCTTCCGCGCGCACCTTCGCGACGGCCAGGGCCGGTGGGTCCTCATGCACGCCAGCACCCTCGTGGGATCGGACGGTGACAACGACGTCGCCGTGTCGATCGACCCGGCCATCGGAGAGCACCTCACCGGAATGCTGTTCGCGGCGTACGGCCTGACCCCGCGGGAACGCGACATCTGCCGTGAGGTGATCGCCGGGGCCGCGACGGCGCAGATCGCCGCGCACCTGTTCGTCACACAGAACACGGTGCAGGACCACCTGAAGTCGGTCTTCGCGAAGGTCGGCGTGCGCAGCAGGGGCGAACTGGTCGCGCGGCTGCAGCCGCACCCACTCGCCGCCTGAGCCCGTCATCGCAGCGCCACGACGGGTTCGGTGACGTATGAGAGCCGCCTGTCGGATTCGAACCGACGACCTGCGCATTACAAGTGCGCTGCTCTGGCCAACTGAGCTAAGGCGGCGTGGACTCGTCAATCATAACCAACGGTCGCGGGCGCTTCGGCCATGACATCCTTGGGAGGACCGTCCACGACGAAAGACACGCATGCCTGACCAGTCCACACCGACCGGCTCCCCCGACCTCAGCCGATCGGTCCTCGACCTGGCCATCCGGTGCGGCGAAGTGATCTTCGCGTCCGGTGCGAGCGCCGAGGATGCGACGGCGACGATGCTCGCGGTCACGCGGGCGTACGGCCTCAAGGGCTGCGAGGCGGATGTGACGCACACGGTGATCACGTTGACCTGGGACGATGCGTCGACGAGCGACAGCATCACCCGGTCGAGGAACGTCAAATACCGGACCATCGACTACACACGCCTGACGAACACGTCGACACTCATCGGCGACCTGCTGCACGATCCGATCCCCGTTGCCGAAGCCAGGGCACGGGTCAACGCGATCATCGGCGCGCGGCCGATCTATCCGATCCTGGTCAGGCGCACCGGCTGGAGCCTCGTCGGCGCAGGAGCCGCCTTCCTGCTCGGCGGCGGGCCGCTCGTCATTGCCGCGGCGTTCGTCGCCACCTTCTTCGTCGACCTGCTCACCGGGACGCTCGCCAAGACCAGGATCTCGGTGTTCTACCAGACCCTGGCCGGCGGCGCCGTCGGGCCGATCGTCGCCGCCGTCGTGCACTTCATCGACCCGGCAGCGAACTCGTCGCTGGTCGTCGTCGCCACGATCATCATGCTGTTGGCAGGGGTGACATCGTTCGGCGCCGTGCAGGACGTCCTGTCCGGGTTCTATGTGACAGGAACGGCACGTGTCCTCGAAGCGCTGCTCATCACCGGCGGCCTCGTCGCAGGCGTCGCAGGAACCACGATGCTTCTCGCACGGTTCGGCCTGATGCTGGACATCGAGCCGTACGTGGCGCCGACACTCGCCGAGATCCCGCTTCAGCTCGTGGCATCCGTCGTCATCATCGTCGGGTTCGCCCTCGCCGTCGAAGTCCCGCCGCGGGCGATCTGGGCCGTCAGCGCGCTGGGAATCGTCGCATACCTGGTCTACGCCTCGGGCGTCGCCGCAGAGGTCGGAGTGGCCTGGGCTGCGGGCACAGCCGCTCTCATCGTCGGCGTCCTGTCCGCAGTCGCATCACGCATCGTGCGCATCCCGCCGCTGCCGCTCGTCGTCTCGGCGCTCGTCCCGCTCGTGCCTGGCCTGATCCTGTTCAGGGGGCTGCTCGAACTGAGCGCCGGGTCGATCGACGGGCTGCTGAGCATGCTCGAAGCAGCCTCTGTCGCCGTCGCACTCGCTGCGGGGGCGTTGCTCGGGCAGTACGTGGTCCAGAACGCGCTCGGCCCTGCCAGGCGCATCCAGCGTCGGTTCGTCGGCCCGCTGATGGGTGTTCAGGTCCGCCTGGGGCGGAAGCGGGAAGAGAAGATCTGACCCGCTACTCGGCCGGCGCCGAAGGCGAGGGCGACGGGCTCGGGCTCGACTTCGCGTAGGTCTCGCTCGCGACGGAGAGCACGAAGGCCTGGAATTCCTTCTCGTCAGTGATCGAACCGGTGTACTGCTTGTCATTCACGAGGACGGTCGGGGTTCCCTTGACCTTGCTCAGCGACGAGTTCGGCACAGCTTCAGTCGTTGCGCGGTCGGTGGAAGACTGCACCCAGGTCTTGAAGGTCGCGTCGTCGATGCAGGACTCGATGCTGCCCTGGGCCGGGCCGGCAGGAGCTGTTCCCGCTTCGGTCTCGCCTGCCGTTGCGACCATCTGTTTCAGCTGGTCATCCGAGAGCCCTTCGGTGCCTTCCTCAGGCTGGTTCTCGAACAACAGCGTGTTGAAGGTGAAGAAGTTGTTCGGCGCGTAATTCGCCACGCACGCGGCCGCGTTGGCGGCGCGGAGCGAGTACTGGGTTCCCGCAGAACGGCCGGTGAGGATGGCGATCGGGTGGTACTCGACGGTCGCAGTGCCGTTCTCGGCCCAGGTCGCGAGCTGTTCCGTGTTGGTCGCTTCGAACTGGCCGCACAGCGGGCAGAGGTAGTCGACGAAGATCCGGATGTTCGGGACGTTCGGGTCGATGGAGGTGGGCACCGGCTCTGCACCTGCGGCGAGTGCAGGACTCTTCACGACCTTGAGCTCTTCACCGATGACGATTCCGCCGCTGGCCATGTTGGCCGGGCCTGGGGTCGGTGGACGGATCGCGCTCGTGATGATGAACGCGACACCGGCGATGACGGCGAGGACCACGACGACGATTCCACCCTGCAGGAAGATGCGATTCCGCTTCTCCCGTTTGCGCTGGGCATCCCGAAGTTCCTTCGCCTTCTCGCGAGTCGCCTCGCGTCGCTGGTTCTTCGTCGGAGGAACTTCCGGTCCGCCGCTGTCCATGAATCCTCGCTTCGTTTAAGTAGGCAGTCGGGCACGGCCTGCCGAACCCAACACCCACCGATCGTAGTTCCGCAGTCTGGGAAATGCCCAAACGGATGCTGGACGCGGCCGGTCCGGACGCAGCGTCCCGATTCCAGTCGCGGGGCGCCGTCGTGCAATACTGGTGAAATCGCGATCGTGTACCCACACGCTCGTGCGCATGCAACGCAGCACGCAATGCATGAATCCATTCACTCGGATCGTCCGGCACGTACCTGCCGGTGAAGGAGAAATACACATGTCATCCGTCACGTTCGACAACGCCACCCGCCTGTACCCCGGTGGCACCCGCGCCGCCGTTGACAAACTCAACCTCGAGGTCGCCGATGGCGAATTCCTCGTTCTGGTTGGCCCGTCCGGCTGTGGTAAGTCCACGTCTCTGCGTATGCTCGCCGGCCTCGAAGAGGTCAACGACGGCCGCATCCTCATCGGTGACCGCGACGTCACCGACGTGCCGCCGAAGGACAGGGACATCGCGATGGTGTTCCAGAACTACGCGCTGTACCCGCACATGACCGTCGCAGAGAACATGGGTTTCGCCCTGAAGATCGCCGGCGTCAACAAGGACGAGCGCG
Organism: Mycetocola sp. Y171; assembly: GCF_056713165.1. NCBI lineage: Bacteria > Bacillati > Actinomycetota > Actinomycetes > Micrococcales > Microbacteriaceae > Mycetocola > Mycetocola sp. Y171. Next base: position 46,099 of record NZ_JBWYGX010000002.1, on the reverse strand, counting down.
CCAGCCGCGTTCTCGAGGCTGCCAAGCTCCTCGACCTCGAGGAGTACCTGACCCGCAAGCCGAAGGCTCTCTCCGGTGGACAGCGTCAGCGTGTTGCCATGGGTCGCGCCATCGTCCGTCAGCCCCAGGTCTTCCTCATGGACGAGCCGCTGTCGAACCTCGACGCCAAGCTCCGCGTCCAGACCCGTACGCAGATCGCGTCGCTCCAGCGCCGCCTCGGTGTCACCACGGTCTACGTCACGCACGACCAGACCGAGGCACTCACCATGGGTGACCGGATCGCCGTGCTGAAGGATGGCATCCTGCAGCAGGTCGGAACGCCTCGCGACCTGTACGAGAGCCCGCAGAACGTCTTCGTCGCCGGGTTCATCGGCTCCCCAGCCATGAACCTCCTCACCGCGGATGTCGCTGACGGCGGCATCCAGTTCGGCGCGCGCGTCGTTCCCGTCGACCGCGACGTCCTCGGCCAGGCCAGCGCCAAGCAGGTCACCGTCGGTGTCCGTCCCGAGGACATCGAAGTGTCGACTGAACCGGGCAACGGCCTCGAGGTCCAGGTCGACCTCGTCGAGGAACTCGGCGCTGACGGCTACCTCTACGGACACGCTGACGTCAACGGCAAGCGCACCGACCTCGTCGCGCGCGTCGACGGACGCACCCACGCACACGCCGGTGAGAAGGTCTTCCTGATCCCGACGCCGCGCCACGTGCACCTCTTCGACACCGAGTCCGGGCTTCGCCTCAACGCGGCAGTCCACGCGGACTAACAGCATCGCGCCGGCTGATGGGGTCTTTCGCTCCGTCAGCCGGCGCTACTGTTTAAGCCACCATGACCTCACTCAGCATCACCGCGGCCACCGTCGACCCCGCACTCCTCGACCTCCCCTGGGATCTTCCTCTGGAGAACTGGCCGAACGAGACCATCGCCTCCCTGCCCAAGGGCATCTCCCGCCACCTCGTGCGGTTCGCCAACCTGTCTGGTTACGTCGTCGCCGTCAAGGAGACGACGGCAGAGATGGCACGCGGCGAATACGACATGCTGGGCACGCTGCAGCGCCTCGACATTCCCTGCGTCGACCGTGTGGCCGTGATCACGGGCCGTTCTGACGACTCCGGTGAGCCCCTGCCGAGCGCCCTGGTCACGCGGCACCTCAAGTTCTCGCTCCCCTACCGCGCCCTGTTCTCTCAGCAGCTCCGTCCTGACACGGCTTCGAGGCTCGTCGACGCCCTCGCGGTGCTCCTCGTGCGGCTCCACATCGCCGGGTTCTTCTGGGGCGACGTCTCGCTCTCCAACACGCTCTTCCGTCGCGACGCCGGCGCCTTCGCCGCGTACCTCGTCGACGCCGAGACCGGCAAGCTCTACGAGGGCGGCCTGTCCAACGGCCAGCGCGAGAACGACCTCGAGATCGCCCGCGTCAACATCGCCGGCGAACTGATGGACCTCGAAGCCGGCGGACGTGTCGACGTCGAACTCGACCCGATCCAGCTCTCCGACGGCATCGTCGCCGCATACCGGTCCCTGTGGGCGGAACTCACCGGCGCCGAATCGTTCTCATCGAGCGAACGCTGGCGGATCAGCGAGCGCGTGGACCGCCTCAACGCTCTCGGATTCGACATCGAGGAGCTCGCGATCAAGACGGATGCCGGCGGGACGACCGTCCGGATCCAGCCGAAGGTGGTCGACGCCGGCCACCACCAGCGCCGGCTGCTCCGCCTCACCGGGCTCGACGCAGGCGAGAACCAGGCGCGCAGGCTCCTCAACGACCTCGACTCGTACGCGGCGACCTTCGGGAAACCGAACATGGACGAGGAGATGATGGCGCACGAATGGCTCACCCGCGTCTTCGAGCCGGTCATCAAGTCGATCCCCCGCGACCTCAAGGGCAAGCTCGAGCCGGCCGAGGTGTTCCACCAGCTGCTCGAACACCGCTGGTTCATGTCTCAGCGTGAGGCGAGGGACATCCCGCTCTCCGAAGCGCTCACGTCGTACATCAACGACATCCTGAGACACCGCCGCGACGAGGCGACGGTGATCGCCCCGCTCACGGGTTCGATCACCATGCCGAACGACGTTGTCGCCACCGATGACGTGAATTGGCGCGACCGGGTCTGAGACCCGGTCGCGCCGTTTCGAGCCCTTCGGCTACTTCTTGCTGTGCTTTTTCGAGCGCAGTTTCGAGATCTCGTAGAGCGTGACGGATGCCGCGATCCCGGCGTTCAGCGACTCGGTCGCCGATGTGATGGGGATCGACACGATCGCGTCGCAGGTCTCGGTGACGAGACGTGACAGGCCCTTGCCCTCGCTGCCGACGACGATGACGACAGGCCGGTCGGCGAGGGGCAGACCGGGAAGGTCCGTGGTCCCTCCGCCGTCCAGGCCGATGACGAACACGCCGGCCTCCTTGAACGCCTTGAGCGTCTGGGTGAGGTTCGTGGCCATGGCGACAGGGGTCCGTGCAGCTGCTCCAGCAGACGTCTTCCACGCGGATGCCGTGAGGCCGACGGAGCGACGCTGGGGCACGATGACCCCGTGTCCGCCGAACGCCGCGGTCGACCGGATGATCGCTCCGAGGTTGCGAGGGTCTGTGATGCCGTCGAGGGCGACGAAGAGAGGCGTCTGGCCCCGGGACACTACCTGCTCGAGCAGCTCGGTCGGGTGCGCGTAGCTGTACGGCGGCACCTTGAGAGCGAGGCCCTGGTGCACCGAGTCGAATCCGGCGAGACGGTCGAGTTCCGGCCGCATCACCTCGAGGATCGGCAACCCACGTGCGGTGGCCAGTGCGAGGACTTCCTTCACCCGGTCATCGAATTCGATCCGGGTGGCCATGTAGAGCGCTGAGGCCGGGATCTTGGCCCGCAGAGCCTCGAGCACCGAGTTACGGCCGGTGACGATCTCACTATCGTCCGACTGCTTCTGCTTGGGCTTCCGGCCCGCGACGGGCGCGGTTCCGGTGCGCGCACCGGACTTCGCCTGCGCCTGGTTGAGGCGGTCCTTGGCGATCTTGCGCTTTCCTGCGGCGTGGTAGGTGCGGTCCTCAGCCTTCGGCGTCGGTCCCTTACCTTCGAGGGATCGACGACCGAGTCCGCCTGTGCCCTTTGCCGGGCCCTTCTTGGTCTTGCGTACCGCCCCTGGGCGTGGCTTACTGGCCATCAATACTCCAATGTGCACCTGTCGAGGTGTCTTCAATCGTGATTCCCGCGGTGGTGAGGACGTCGCGGATTCTGTCGGCGGCCGCGAAATCGCGCGCCGCCCTGGCGTTCTGGCGTTGGTCGAGCAGCTGGTCGACGAGGGTGTCGAGCACCCCGTGGACGGCACGGTCCTGACCGTGCGACCACTCGGCGGAGAGCGGATTGATGCCGAGGACCTCGGTCATGGCCATCACCTGCCCCTGCGCGGCGGCGGCGAAAGCAAGATCTTCGCCGTCAATGCTCGCGTTGCCTTGCCTTATTGTGTCATGTAATACGGCCAGCGCCTGCGGGATGGCCAGATCGTCGTTCATGGCTGCGGCGAATGCCTCGGGGATCCGCTCTGTTCCCGTGCCGGCGAACCGTGTGCCCGTCAGCCTCCTGGAGACCCGTTCGAGGAAACTCTCGATCCTGTCGAGGGCTGCCTCGGCCTCGGCCAGCGCACCGTCGTGGTAGTCGATCGTCGACCGGTAGTGGGCCTGCCCGAGGTAGTAGCGGACGACGATCGGACGGGCGGCGCCGAGCAGGTCGGCGGCGTAGACCGAATTACCCAGCGACTTCGACATCTTCTGTCCATTGACGTTGACGAGGCCGTTGTGCACCCAGTAACTCGCGAAGGCGTCACCGGCAGCCGTCGACTGCGCGAGCTCGTTCTCGTGGTGCGGGAACCGCAGGTCGAGGCCTCCGCCGTGGATGTCGAATGCGCTGCCGAGGTACCGGCTGGACATGGCCGAGCATTCGATGTGCCAGCCCGGTCGCCCGGCGCCCCACGGGCTCGGCCACGTGGCCGACGCCGGCTCGTCCACCTTGTGGCCCTTCCAGAGGGCGAAGTCGCGGGGGTCCCGCTTGCCGCGCGGATCGGCATCCGTCGCCGCTTCCATGCTGTCGATGTTCTGCCTGGTCAGTTCGCCGTATGCCGGCCAGCTGCGCACGTCGAAGTAGACGTCGCCCGAGTCGTCTCCTGCGGCGTAGGCGTGCCCGTTGGCGAGGAGGCGTTCGATGATGGCGTGCATCTGCTGGATGCTCGCGGTCGCGCGTGGCTCGTATGTGGGAGGCAGGATGCCGAGGGTGCGGTACCCGTCGGTGAACTCCAGTTCGGTACGGTAGGCCAGCGCCCACCATTCCTCTGAACCGGTGGCGTTGACGAGGACCTTGTCGTCGATGTCTGTGACATTGCGGACCAGCGTCACGTCGAAACCGGAATAGTTCAGCCAGCGGCGCAGCTGGTCGTAGACGAGCGCCGATCGAAGGTGCCCGATGTGCGGCGACGACTGCACGGTGGGTCCGCAGACGTACAGCCCGACCTTCCCCGGAACGAGGGGGACGAAGTCACGGAGGGCCTGCGCCCGGGAATCATAGAGTTGCATTGCCACGACTCAAGAGTACTGGCGCACGACCGTCGCCGTCGCGATGGCGCAAACACCCTCGCCTCTGCCCGTGAAACCGAGCCCGTCCGTCGTCGTGGCCGAGAGGCTGACCGGGGCGCCGAGAAGGCCGGTCAGGAGTTCTTCCGCCTCGAGGCGCCTGGGCGAGAACCGCGGGCTGTTGCCGATGAGCTGAACGGCGACGTTGCCGATGGCGTAGCCTGCCTCGGCCAGGCGGGACCGCGTCGCCGTCAGGAAGACCTCGCCGTGAGCCCCGTCGAATTGCGGGTCGTCGGTTCCGAAGACGCTGCCGATGTCTCCGAGACCGGCGGCGGACAGCAGGGCGTCGGTGATGGCGTGGCTGACAGGGTCCCCGTCGCTGTGCCCGGCCAGTCCGGTCTCCCCCGGCCAGTGCAGGCCCGCGAGCCAGAGCTCCGAGCCGTCGTCGAAGGCGTGGACGTCCACGCCGATTCCGGTGCGGATACCGCCTGGCGCCTCCTGCGAAGTGAGCAGCCCCTCTGCCCGGCGGAGGTCCCACGGCGTGGTGATCTTGAAGGACGCCGCGTCACCGTCGATGACGGAGACGGTGTGGCCTGCAGCCGAGAACAGTGCGGCATCGTCGGTGTGCTCGGCAGCAGCCATGGCGTAGGCGTCGTCGAGAGCGGCGCGCGGGAAGCCCTGCGGTGTCTGGATGGAACGGAGTTCGGACCTGTCGACGGTCTCGACCACCGTCTCGTCGTCATCGACCCGCTTGACCGTGTCCTGCACGGGGACGCCTGGGACGATCCCGGATGCCGTCTGCGCGACCGCGGCGACGACACCGTCGAAGATCGCCGACGGCGTCAACGCCCGTGCGGCGTCGTGGACGAGGACGATCCGAACGGATGCGCCGAGAGCCGAGAGCCCGCGCGCAACGGACTGCTGCCTGGTCGGTCCGCCGGCGACGACGGAGATGGCCTCGACCGCGGCACCGGCGGAGCGCACGGCGATCGTCTCGGCTTCCTCCACGAAGTCGGCTGGCGCGACGACGACGACCTGGGCGTCTCGCTGCATCCCGAACACCGAGGAAAGGCACCGCTCGAGGACGGTGCGTCCGGCGAGGTCGACGAATGCCTTCGGGCGGGCGGCGCCGAGCCTGGTCCCGCTTCCTGCTGCCACGACGATGACGCCGACGATCGGTGCGCGACTATTCATAGCTCCCGAGCTTAGCCACCCGGGCATCACCCCAGGTACGACGAAAGCCTGGTCACTGAGTTCGTCGAAGTGCGGCCCCGCTTGCGCGGTGCACGGCGCCTCAACAACGACAAAGCTCGACCACCGGATACCCGGTGATCGAGCTTGTCGAGATCAAGAGATCAGATCGAAGACCCCGCTATGACGCGAGCACCTCGTCGAGAACGTTCGAGGCTTTCTCCTCGTCGGTCTTCTCTGCGAGGGCGAGTTCCGAGATGAGGATCTGGCGCGCCTTGGCCAGCATGCGCTTCTCGCCGGCCGAGAGGCCGCGGTCCTGGTCACGGCGCCAGAGGTCACGGACGACCTCGCTCACCTTGATGACATCGCCTGAGGCGAGTTTCTCAAGGTTCGCCTTGTAACGGCGCGACCAGTTGGTGGGTTCTTCTGTGAACGGCGCACGAAGGACGTCGAACACGCGTTCAAGTCCTTCTTTACCGATCACGTCACGAACGCCGACCAGGTCGACGTTCTCAGCGGGCACCTCGATAACGAGGTCACCCTGGGTGACGCGAAGCTTCAGATAAAGCTTCTCTTCTCCCTTGATGACCCGAGTTTTCACTTCCGCAATAGTTGCGGCTCCGTGGTGGGGGTATACGACGGTTTCGCCAACCTCAAAAAGCATGGATGTGTATCCCTTCAGCATCTACCAGAATACCACAGCGGGCATGCACTAAAGTTCGCTCAGCAGCGACAGGGCCGACCCCCTCGCTAGGCTAAACTCGGACTCGTTCCGCACGTGTCGCCTCAGCGCGCGTGCACCCCTGTGTTCTTGGAGGACCTGTGAAGGCGCGTTTGATCGCAACCGTCGTACTGGCGGCATCCGTCGTACTGGGCACGAGCGCGTGCAATCTGATCTCCCCGCAGACCACGACAAAGCCGTATGACGCGAGCGACGGCATCTCAGGACGCGTCGGCGACCTGAAACTCCGCAACGCCGTCATCATCACCGGTGACGGTGCAGACGGCAACCTCCTGGTCTCTGTGACCAACACCGGTGGCGCGCACAACCTCAAGATCCAGTTCGGTGACGACAGCGAAACGATCGAAGCGATCATTCCCAAGGAGTCGACGGTCTCGTTCGGCACCGAGGAAGAAGGCCCGCTCCTCCTCGAAGGCATCGACACTGAGCCCGGCGCTCTCCTGCCGGTGTTCTTCCAGTACGGCGATGAGACCGGCGTCGAGCTCCTCGTCCCCGTCCTCGACGGCACGCTTGGCGAGTACAGCGAGTTCGTTCCGGGCGGAGTCGCCGAGTAACGCCGCTCCAGGTTTCCTTGGGAGAACTCAGGCTTCGAAGCGGTAACCGAGCCCTCGAACGGTGACAAGCATCCGTGGCTCTGACGGGTTCTCTTCGATCCTCGACCTGATCCGCTTGATGTGGACGTCGAGCGTCTTGGTGTCGCCGAAGTAGTCGCTCCCCCACACCCTGTCGATGAGCTGACCGCGGGTCAGCACGCGGCCGGCGTTGCGCAGGAGCAGCTCGAGAAGCTCGAATTCCTTCAACGGCATAGATATCTCACCACCGTTGACTTCCACGGTGTGTCGTTCGAGATCCATCCGGACGGTTCCTGCCTCGAGGACGGATTCGGCGACGTCCTCGTCCGTGATCCGTCGGCGGAGGACGGCCCGGATGCGGGCGAGGAGTTCGCGGCTCGAGTACGGCTTCGTGACGTAGTCGTCGGCTCCCAGTTCGAGCCCGACGACGATGTCCACTTCGGAGTCTTTGGCCGTGAGCATGATGATCGGCGTGCTCGACACCGCCCGGATCTGCCGGCAGACCTCCGTTCCCGGGATCCCGGGGAGCATGAGGTCGAGCAGCACGAGGTCCGGTTCATCGGCGAGGAACGCGGCGACGGCACTCCGTCCGTCCTGGACCACGTCGATGTCATATCCCTCTCGTCCGAGGAGGTAGGCGAGCGGCTCGCTGAGGGCTGCTTCGTCTTCGACGAGGAGAATACGTGTCATTGGCTGGAGTCCTAACCTGCGTTGTCGTATGTGGGGGCGTCGGCTGGCCCGGAGATGCTGATCTGGCCGGTGAGCGGCTTTTCCTGTGCTTCGGGGAGCCGGATGGTGAAGGTCGATCCTTTACCGACGAGCGACCAGACCTTCACGTCGCCGCCGTGGTTCTGCACAGCGTGCTTGACGATGGAGAGGCCGAGACCAGTGCCGCCGGTGTGGCGCGATCTGGCCTGATCGACCCGGTAGAACCGTTCGAACACCCTGTCGCGATCCTCCTCCGGGATGCCGACACCCTGGTCGGTGACGGCGATCTCGACGAAGCCGTCCCTTCGGGAGATTCCGACACCGACGCGTCCGCGATCAGGCGAGTAGGCGATCGCGTTGGCGATGAGGTTGTGGACGGCGACGACAAGCAGGTCCTCGTCACCGTAGACACGTGCACCTGGGTCGCGCGCGGCCACCAGGGTGACTCCACCGACCTCTGCCGCCACCCGGTTCTGGTCGACGGCAGCGGCGATGACCCTGTCGACGTCTAGTAGTTCGGGCTGGTGGAGCGCGTCTGCGGCCTGCAACCGGGACAGGTCGATGATCTCACCGGTGATCCGGGCGAGCCGTGCGGCCTCTGTGGCCAGCCTGGCCGCGAATTTGCGCACCTGCGCCGGGTCGTCGGCTGCCGGCTCGAGGGCTTCGGCGAGGAGACTCACTGCCCCGATCGGCGTCTTCAGCTCATGGCTGATGTTCGCGATGAAATCCCGCCGCACCTCGTCGAGGCGGCGGGACTCGGTGTGGTCCTGGGCGAGGAGAAGCACGTAGCGGGTGCCGAGCCGTGCGGCGCGGACAGACAGGTTGAGGCTCACGTCGCTGAAGCGACCGCGGGTGATGTCGATGTCGGCGGTGGCAGGGTCGCCGCCGTCGCGCACCAGTTCGGCAAGCCGGCTGAACTCCGCGTGGGCGAGTTTCCCGTCGCGAACGAGCCCGAGGGCGAGCGCACCGGGCGAAGCCTTGACGACGTTGCCCGACGGGTCGACGACGATCCCGGCACTCTCGAGAGCATCGAGCACCTGGCTCACGCCATCCGGAACCGACGGGGTCACGACGTTCGCGACCCGCTCGCCACGGCGAGCGGCAAAGAAGACGGCGACGGCGAAGCCAGCGCCGATGAGAAGGCCGAGCACGAGCGATACCAGCACCAGCCAGGTGGAGTCCATACGACTAGATTAGAGGAACGGGCAGACCACGCAGGCCAGACGAGGCGCCTCATCAGGGCATTTTCGTGAGTGTTCAGACGGGCGCCACCAAACGTTAACCTGAGGGCGACAGAGTGGAACTGTGGCCTGTTCCCCGGCGCCAGACAGCATGTGCCCGGGCCCCGACATCCGAAACGGAGATCAAGTGCGTGAAGTATTCCAGCAGGAGCTGGCAGAGGTGCAGGACCGGCTCGTGGCCATCTCCGAGCTCGTGTCCATCTCCATCACGAACGCCGTTCAGGCGTTCAACGAATCCAATGTGACCATCGCAGAAGAGGTCATCGAGAACGATGTCAGGATCGACGAGCTCACCGTCGCTCTCGACGAACTGGCCATCAACATCCTGGCCAGGCAGCAGCCAGTGGCCCGCGACCTGCGCATCGTCGTGAGCGCCCTGCGCATCAGCTCATCGCTCGAGCGGATGGGTGACATGGCCGAGCACATCGCCCAGCTCGCCCGCTACCGGTTCCCCGAGCGCGCCGTCCCGAAGGGGCTGCGTTCGACCTTCGCTGAGATGGGTCGCCTCGACGTGGAAATCTCGCTCAAGCTGACCGAACTCCTCCGCACCCAGAACGTGCGCCTCGCGGAGGAGATCCGCAACGAGGACGACAAGGTAGACGAACTCCACGTCAGCGTGTTCGACAAGGTGCTCGGCGAAACCTGGAAGGGCAAGCCGATCGCGACGGTCGACGCCACGCTGGCCTCCCGCTACCACGAGCGCTTCGCAGACCACGCGGTCTCGATCGCCAAGAAGGTGCAGTACCTCGCCACCGGTGACTGGATCCCGGACACCGAGGACTGACCTCCCGGCAGACGACAGAAGAGGCGCGAACCGATCGGTTCGCGCCTCTTCTTCTTGCTACTCCGGGTGGCTTACTTCTTGCCCTGGGCTGCCACGGCGGCTGCGCCTGCGGCTGCTGCCTCGGGGTCGAGGTACTGGCCGGGCTCGATCGGCGCGAAGTTCTCGTCGAGCTTGTAGACGAGGGGGATGCCGGTCGGGATGTTCAGTTCGGCGATCTCGTCGTCAGAGATTCCGTCGAGGTGTTTGACCAGCGCGCGGAGCGAGTTGCCATGCGCGGTGACGAGCACGGTCTTCCCTGCGGCGAGGTCGACGGTGATGTCGGAGTGCCAATAGGGCAGCATCCTGTCGATGACGTCCTTGAGGCACTCGGTCTTCGGAACCTCGCCGTCGATGCCGACATAGCGCGGGTCATGCGCCTGCGAGTACTCGTTGTCGTCGTCGATCTCTGGCGGCGGCACGTCGAACGAACGGCGCCAGGTCTGGAACTGCTCGGGGCCGTACTCCGCGAGGGTCTGGGCCTTGTCCTTGCCCTGCAGAGCTCCGTAGTGGCGCTCGTTGAGACGCCAGGTGCGCTTCACAGGGATCCACGCGCGGTCGGCGACGTCGAGGGCGATGTTCGCGGTCTGGATGGCGCGGGTGAGCACGGACGTGTACTGGATGTCAGGCGTGAGACCCGACTCGTTCAGGAGCTCTCCTGCGCGGTTCGCTTCGGTGACGCCCTGATCGCTCAGGCGGACATCGACCCAGCCGGTGAACAGGTTCTTCTGGTTCCAGTCGCTGTTTCCGTGGCGCAACAGGATGAGGGTGTATGGCAAAGACATGCCCCCACTCTACCGATCAGGAGATTCCAATCTGGCGACTGAGAGGATGGTCGGATGCCTGTCGGGACCATCACGCGCGGAACAACGAATACCAACAGGCTCCGCCGGGTGGATCGCTGGATGCAGACCCTCGACATCCTCCCCCGCACGCACGACCCGCTCGTGGTCGACCTCGGCTACGGCGCGAGCGCGGTCACGAGCCTCGAACTCCATTCCCGGCTTGCCATGGTGAGGCCGGACGTCGAGGTGATCGGGCTCGAGATCGACCCGGCCCGCGTCCGCAGTGCATCCGCCCAGCTCGAGGCCGTTCGCACGGGAGCCACCGGCTTCTCCCCCGGTGCGGACGTGTCGTTCGCGGTCGGTGGCTTCGAGGTGCCGCTGGCGGCCAGGCGCAGGCCTGCCGTCATCCGAGCGTTCAACGTGCTGCGCCAATATGACGAGTCGGCGGTCGCGGACGCCTGGGCGCTGATGACGTCGCGCCTGCAGCCCGGAGGGGTCCTCGTCGAGGGCACCTGTGATGAGATCGGCCGTGTCTCGAGCTGGATCGCCGTCACTGCCGGCGGACCGGTGTCGTTGACGATCTCGCTCCGTCTAGGCGAACTGGACCGGCCGTCGATCGTCGCCGAGCGGCTGCCGAAGGCGCTCATCCACCACAACGTCCCTGGCGAGCGGATCCATGAACTGCTCGCGGACCTCGACCGGCAGTGGCAGTACGCCGCACCGCTGGCACCGTATGGCCAGGTGCAGCGCTGGCAGGCCGCCCTGGCCGGGCTGGCGGATGCCGGATGGCCGCTCGAAGGACGCCGCACGCGCTGGCGCCTCGGCGAGTTCACCGTGCCCTGGTCCGCCGTGGCGTGACGGTGTCCCGTCGTCGTTCATCCGTCGCAAATGTCGGGTTCCTGGCTCCGCTACCGACACACGCGACGGATGAAACCGGCACCCGCCGGCCGAACGGTTCTAGCCCCGGCGCACAGCCCCGAGCCGGGGAAGCCGGGGAACATCGGCGACAGCGCCGGCGTCGGACGGCACGATGACCTGCTGCGATGCGGCGATGGTGATCCCGTCCTCGTCCACGGTGAGGACGGCAGCGGGGTCGACGTTGCGACGCACGACGGCAAGGGCGATCGGTCCGAGTTCGTGGTGCATCACCGCGGTCGTCACGGCGCCGACGACGGTCGGTTCGCCGTTCCGGTCGGCACGGACGTCTGCTCCATGGGCTGGGAGCACCGAGTCCGACCCGTCGAGGTGGAGCAGGACCAGCCGGCGCGGCGGGTGGCCGAGGTTGTGGACCTTCGCGATGGTCTCCTGGCCCCGGTAGCAGCCCTTGGTCAGGTGCACGGCACTGCGCAGCCAGTCCAGTTCGTGGGGAATCGTCTTCTCGTCGACCTCTGTGGCCTTCCGCGGTCGCCACGCGGCGACTCGCAGCGCCTCTGCCGCCAGCGAACCAGCGGCAGGCAGGGAACCTTCGGCAAGCGCGGCCAGGGCGTCGCGCTCCACGAGCACCTCGGTCCAGCTCCAGCCGGAAGAGGGGTGCTCGCCACGTGCGTACTGGTGTCCGCCCGGAGCAACGGTGCTCCACGGATCTGTCCAGACGAGGGGGATGCCGTTCGGCGCAGCAACAGGCAGGTCGATCGGCTGGTCACCGGCCATGAGGCCGATCCTGGCGTAGTCGCCCGTTCGGTCGGCAATCTCCACCCGCAGCATGAACTTCATCCGCGTGAGCCACGCGACGAGCGGTTCGACGGCAACGTCCTCGACGAGGAGCCATGCCGTGTCGCCGTCGTCGATGATCCCGGCGGCGTACTCGAGCCGACCCTGAGGGTCGAGGAACAGGGTTTCGCTCGAAGACCCGGGCGCAAGTCTGGTGAGCTCCGCCGACGTCATCGAGTTGAGCCAGCTGAGGCGGTCCGGACCGGAGACGGACACGACGCCGCGGTTCGACAGGTCGACGATCGCCTCACCTGCCGCGAGCATCCGTTGTTCGATGGCCGGACTTCCGTAGTGCGACGGGACGCCTGCATCGACGGCATCGGGCAGCGCGACGGCGGCAGGGCGGGAGAGGAACGGGGAGGGGGATGTCATCAGTCCACTTTCGCGAGTCGGCCGGAGGCATGCGTCCGCAGGTCCTGGCCGAGCGCTGCGATGTCCCACGCCCAGAGCAGATGGTTGTCGACCAGGCCGTACAGCCGTGTGGCGGCCGCGTATTCCTTCGCGCCGGCAGTACGCATCACGGCATCCGTGGCGAGGTCGATCCGGGGTCCGCGGACCTGGCCGAGGTACAGCTCGCTGACACCTGTCGGATGCACGAGGGAAACTTCCAGGTCGAAGCCGCCGTCGCTGTTGCGCAGGGTCTCGACGTCCTCAGCCGTCTGGAACGGCGGCTGTCCGACACCGGGGAGCATGGCGGGTCCCGGGTCACCGGCGGCCTGCGGCCGATGCAGCCGCCAGTAACCGGTCTCGGCCACCAGGCCGGTGTGCTCCTCATCGAGCAGCCAGGTGTACGAGGTGTAGTTGAGGTATGGCATGCCGTCGTGGCTGAAGCTCACGCGCTGGCCGAACTCGGAACTGATCGTGCCGTCTGCCGTCGAGTAGTCGATGACGCCGCTCCCCTCCCAGACTCCGAGGAGCCAGGAGACAGGGACGAGTTCGGCGGGCAGGCCGGTCGGGATCTCGATCATCGACGCGCCAGGAGTCAGCGCTGGCCGCGGAAGAGGTTGACGAGCACGACGACGGAGATGCCGGCGATGGCGAGGCTGGCGAGGGCGAGCAATCCGACGAAGAAGAGTTCGAGCGCGACGAGGTCCATGCCAGCAGTCTATCCCTCGAAGAGCGTCGCGAGCCCGAGGATGGCCGCCGCCAGGGTGAGAATCCCGAGCACGCCCACGATGCTGATCGCCATCCGGTCGATGAATCCGACCTTCTGGTGCGTGAGCAGCTGGATGACGAAGGTCAACAGCGTGCAGGTCGCGAGTGTGAGCGAGAGCCAGGTGAAGCGCAGTTCGTGGTGCACGAAGACGAGGACGAGGATGGCCCCGATGAGGGCAACGGCCCAGACCGCGAGGATGCCGCGCCAGGAGCGCGACGGAGTCAGCGGAGCATCGGTCATGGCTCTATCTTGCCTGATCTGACGGGCATGTGGGCGAGCTGACCGCCACGGTTCAGAACCGGCGATCAGCGAAAGCTAGTATGGGGTCAGGTAATCACTGGAGGTCACGCGTGGCGCAACTGTTGATTCTGACCTCACGGGTCGACAATGACGTGTTGCCTTCTCTCGGGCTGCTCAGTCACCGTGTGCGCCAGATACCGGCACAGCCGGCCCAGCTCGTCAACGCGCCATCGAGCGATGTCATCATCATCGACGCGCGAACCGATCTCGCCGGCGCCAAGTCCCTGTGCAAGATCCTCCGCACCACCGGTCTCACCGTTCCCCTTCTCGTCGTGCTCACCGAGGGCGGGCTCAGCGCTGTCAGCGCCGACTGGGGCGTGGACGACGTGCTGGTGGACGCGGCGGGGCCCGCGGAGATCGACGCCCGCATCCGCCTGGCCATCGGCCGCCAGGCACTCGAACAGACGTCGACGAAGATCCAGACCTCTGGCGTGGTCATCGACGAGGCCAGCTATTCGGCCAAGGTGCAGGGAAAGCCCCTCGACCTCACCTACAAAGAGTTCGAACTCCTCCGCTTTCTCGCCACTCATCCGTCCCGCGTCTTCACCCGCGAGCAGCTGCTCAGCGAGGTGTGGGGTTACGACTACTTCGGCGGCACACGCACGGTCGACGTCCACGTGAGGCGCCTGCGAGCCAAGCTCGGCGACCTCGAGCAGCTCATCGGCACCGTCCGCAACGTCGGCTACCGGTTCAACGTCTACGAGGACGACAGTGCGGAAGCCCATACTCCGCGTTCGTGACATCTCGGATGCCGCGTCGCGCGCCGCATTCGACCGTCTTGTCCACCGCGCGGTCGCCGGCGACGGAGCATCCCCGTTCAACGACCAGGCGCTCATCGACGTCGAGACAGGGGCACGGTCGCTCGTCTTCGCCGTCGCCCCTCCTGAGTCACCGAGCGCGGTGGAGCTCCTCGTCGGGGCTGCTCTTCTCGGCCAGGGCGAACTGGAATTCGTCGTCGACCCCGAGTGGCGCGGTGCCGGTGTCGGCGCGTCCATGCTCAGGGAGATCCTCGACAACGCTCCCCCGCGTCTGCTGGCATGGTCGCACGGTGACCACCCGGCAGCGCGGGCACTCGCCGCCCGGTACGACTTCGATCGGGTGCGCACGCTGCTCCAGTTGCGGATGCCGCTCGAGCCGGTCCGCGAGGTCGCGCCCCTCCCGGCAGGGATCACCACCTTCCGGCAGGGCGCCGACGAGACCGAATGGGTCGAGCTGAACGCCCGCGTGTTCGCCAGCCACCCCGAGCAGGGCAGGCTCACCGTGGCCGACGTCTCCGCCAGGCAGGCCGAGGACTGGTTCGATCCGGGCGACTTCCTCCTCGCCCGCGATGACTCCGGGCGGATGACTGGGTACAACTGGCTCAAGATCGACGGCGACCACGGCGAGATCTACGTCATCGGCGTCGGCGAGCCCGGCCGTGGCCTGGGACGCACGCTCATGCTGGCGGGCCTCGACCGGATGCGGGAACGCGGTGTGACGACGGCGTCGCTGTACGTCGAGGGTGACAACGACCCGGCCGTGCACCTGTATCGGTCCCTCGGATTCACCGATCATGCCGTCGACGTTCAGTACCGGCGACGCGAGCCGGCCTGATCGCCGGTTCGAACACGCGATCCGGCTCAGGTTGCCCAATGTTCACCCTGGCGGGCCCCGCCGGGCGACGCGAAGTGACAAGATGTTGAGATGGCAGACAGCATTGCGCTCGATTCGGGGCTCGGCGGAGATGACGACGACTTCGACCCGGTGTTCGAACGGGACGACCCGGCACTCCCCGAAGGACGGTACCTCGATCGTGAGGTGAGCTGGCTCGCGTTCAACCAGCGTGTGCTCGAACTGGCGGAGGACCGCACGGTCCCTGCGCTCGAACGCGCGAACTTCCTGGCCATCTTCGCGTCGAACCTCGACGAGTTCTTCATGGTCAGGGTCGCCGGCCTCAAGCGCAGGGTGCTCACGGGGCTCGCCGTTCCCACGAACGTGGGCCGCGCCCCTGCCGATGTGCTCAGCGACATCAGCGACAAGGCGCACGAACTCCAGGACAGGCACGCCCGCGCGTGGGCCGACCTGGTGAAGCCGGACCTCACGGCCGCCGGGGTCAACGTCGTCACCTGGGACTCCCTCACCGGCGACGACCACGACCGGCTGCGGGACTACTTCAGCCAGCAGATCTTCCCCGTGCTCATGCCCCTCGCCGTCGACCCGGCGCATCCGTTCCCCTACATTTCCGGCCTGTCCCTCAACCTCGCCGTCCGAGTCCGCAACTCGAAGACCGGCAGGCAGGAGTTCGCGCGTCTCAAGGTCCCGCAGATGCTCCCGCGGTTCGTGCCGGTCGACCCATCCACATCACTCGAGCAGGTGCAGTACATCCCGCTCGAGGATCTCATCGCCAACCACCTCGGGGACCTGTTCCCCGGCATGGAGATCATCGAGCACCACGTGTTCCGGGTCACTCGGAACGAGGATGTCGAGATCGAGGAGGACGAGACCGAGAACCTCATCCAGGCCCTCGAGAAGGAATTGCTCCGACGCCGCTTCGGCCCGCCGATCAGGCTCGAGATCACCGAAGACATGGACGACGTGACGCTCGATCTGCTCGTGCGCGAGCTCGACGTCACCGACCAGGAGGTGTACCGGCTTCCCGCTCCGCTCGACCTCGGCGGACTGTTCAGCCTGTCGGGGATCGACCGCCCTGACCTCCGCTACCCGCCCCGGGTTCCGACGACCGTCGTCCAGTTCCAGCCGGCCGAGTCGAACGCGAAAGCGGACATCTTCGGCGCCATCTCACGGCAGGACGTCCTCGTCCACCACCCGTACGAGTCCTTCGCCACGAGCGTCCAGGCATTCCTCGAGCAGGCGGCCGCAGACCCTCAGGTCCTCGCCATCAAGCAGACCCTGTACCGCACGTCGGGTGACTCGCCCATCGTCGAAGCGCTGATCGACGCGGCCGAGGCCGGCAAGCAGGTCCTCGCGCTCGTCGAGATCAAGGCCCGGTTCGACGAACAGGCGAACATCTCCTGGGCACGCAAGCTGGAGAAGGCTGGCGTGCACGTCGTCTACGGACTCGTCGGGCTGAAGACGCACTGCAAACTCGCCCTCGTCATCCGTGAGGAAAAGGGCACCCTCACGCACTACAGCCACATCGGCACGGGCAACTACAACCCGAAGACCAGCCGGATCTACGAGGACCTCGGGTTGTTCACCGCGGATGCCCAGGTCGGCAAGGACCTCACCCGGCTGTTCAACGAACTCTCCGGTTACGCCATCGAGAAGAAGTTCAAGAGACTGCTCGTCGCGCCACTGCACCTGCGCAAGGGACTGCTCAAGCACATCGACCAGGAGCGCAGGAACGCCGAAGCCGGCAAACCGAGCGGCATCCGGATCAAGGTGAACTCGATCGTCGACGAAGCCATCATCGACGGGCTCTACCGGGCGAGCCAGGCGGGGGTCCCCGTCGACATCTGGGTTCGAGGCATCTGCAGCCTCAAGCCGGGCCAGAAGGGCATGAGCGAGAACATCCGGGTCCGGTCGATCCTCGGCAGGTTCCTGGAGCACTCGCGGATCTTCTCGTTCGTCAACGACGGAGACCAGCACGTGTTCATCGGGAGCGCCGACATGATGCATCGCAACCTCGACAGGAGGGTCGAAGCTCTCGTCCGACTGACGGCTCCTGCGCACCTCAGCGAGATCTCGGGCCTCTTCGACGTGGCCATGGACGACAAGACGTCGTCATGGCACCTCGGTGAGGACGGGATCTGGCAGCGACACTCCACCGATGACACCGGGACTCCGCTCGTCGACCTCCAGGATCGGCTCATGCTGAAGACGAGCCTGCGGCGACGCCCGAGGTCCAGGCTGTGACCACGGCGATCTACGCGGCCGGTGCGGTCTGCTGGCGGGTCATCGACGGCAAGGTCCACCTGCTCGTTATCCATCGCACCAAGTACGCGGACGTCACCCTGCCCAAGGGCAAGGTCGAGCCAGGCGAATCGCTGCCGCAGACGGCTGTCAGGGAGATCCTCGAGGAGAGCGGACTCAGCGTCGCACTCGGGGTTCCCCTCGGCGTGTCCCGGTACCCTCTGTCGAGCGGCAGGGAGAAATTCGTCCACTACTGGGCGGCTGAGGTGAGCGATGCCGCTGTGCGGGCGTCCACCTTCGTCCCGAACGGCGAAGTCGCCGCGCTCGAGTGGGTGACGCCGAGAAAGGCGCGCAGCTACCTCAGCTACGACCGCGACGTCGACATCGTCAACACCTTCGCGAAGCTGCTCGAGGAGGGCGTCACGTCCACATTCGCGATTATCGCGCTCCGCCACGGGAAGGCCGTCCCGGCATCCGCGTGGGCGGGTCCGGATGCCTCACGGCCGCTGACCGCTCGCGGGGTCGAGCAGGCCGCGAGCATCGTTCCCACCCTGCAGGCGTTCGGCGTGCGCAAGATCGTCTCGAGCACCGCCGTCCGCTGCGTGACGACCGCTGCCCCTCTCGCCGCAGCGACGGGAATCGAACTGCGCCGCACAGACCTCATCAGCCAGGACGCCCAGGCGGTCGGCGAGGACGACGTGCGCAAGGTCGTCGGCAAGCGGGTTCGGGCGCGGAAGACCGCTGTTCTCTGCAGTCATGGGCCGGTACTCCCGGAGATCCTCAGAGAGGTCGCGCTGGCCACAGGAAGCCTGACCGGCTCCTACCTCTCCAGCGCCGCCGACCTCAACACAGGCGCGTTCAGTGTCGTGCACCTCTCCGCGACGAATCCCAGCTCCGGCATCATCTCGATCGAGACTCACGAACCCCGCGCCTGAGCCGTGATGGCGGGGATCGACGCACGCCGTTTACCTCCCGTTCACCATCGTGAGGGATTCTCGTAAGACCACGCGCCTACCGTTCCAGATGGGCCTGCACCGGCCCGTCCCGAAATCACAATGAATGGAACCAATTCCGTGAAGTTCTCGAAAGCCGGCCGCGTCGCGGCTGTTGCAGCACTCGCTGCACTCACACTCACTTCCTGTGCCGCGAACGAAACCGGCGCCACCGGCTCTCCTGAGGTCGCCAGCGACCTCACCGGGACCCTCGTCGGCGGCGGCGCCTCGTCTCAGCAGTCCGCCCAGGAGGCCTGGGTCGCAGCGTTCCAGGAAGCCAACCCTGATGTGACCATCGAGTACGACCCCGCAGGCTCCGGCGCAGGCCGCGACACCTTCATCGCCGGCGGCAGCGCCTTCGCCGGTTCGGACCGCGCGTTCAAGGACGAAGAAATCGCCGAGGACAACTTCGCATCCTGCGTCCCCGGCACGGGCCTGATCGAGCTGCCGGCGTACATCTCGCCGATCGCCGTCATCTTCAACCTCGAGGGCATCGACACCCTCAACCTCGACGCAGCAACCGTCGCGGGCATCTTCGCCGGAACCATCACCAACTGGAACGACGAGGCCATCGTTTCGCAGAACGCCGACGCTGACCTGCCCGACCAGGCGATCACCGCCGTCCACCGCGCTGACGACTCGGGCACCACCGAGAACTTCACCGACTACCTCCACGCCACGGCACCTGATGTCTGGACCAACGAGGCTGACGGTGTCTGGCCGCTCGAAGGCGGAGAGGCTGCCTCGCAGACCTCCGGCGTGATCGACGCCGTCACCAACGGCACCGGAACCATCGGCTACGCAGACGCTTCCCGCGCCGGCGACCTCGGAACCGTCGCGATCAAGGTCGGCGAAGAGTTCGTTCCGTACTCCGCTGAAGCCGCCGCCGCGATCGTGGACGCATCTCCTGCAGCCGAAGGCCGCACCGAGGGCGACCTCGCCATCGAACTGGACCGTACCTCGACTGAGTCCGGCGTCTACCCCATCGTCCTCATCAGCTACCTCATCGGCTGCTCCGAGTACGAAGACGCTGACTCGGCGAAGCTCGTCAAGGAGTACTTCAGCTACATCGTGAGCGAAGAAGGCCAGACGGTCAGCGCGGACGCCGCAGGCTCAGCACCGATCTCTGCCGCCATCGCTGAGAAGTCGCAGGCTGCGATCGAGCTCATCAAGTAAACACCGTCACGTGACCCCGGCTGTGTCTGTCAGACAGACACAGCCGGGGTCGCCCCGGGTTACGGCACCCGCCCGCCCCGCCCCCATCCACACACAGGAGATCACTTAGATGTCGTCGCCAGCGGTCGTCCAGACGCCCAGCGCTCCCCCGAAGCCGGTCCAGCGACTCGCCGACCGGGTCTTCTCGGGCGCCGCCCTCACTGCAGGCAGCCTGATCCTCGCCACCCTGGCCGCCGTCGCGGCGTTCCTCATCGTTCAGAGCGTCCCCGCCGTCACGCGGGACCCCGCAGACATCTCGATCCTCGCGGGCGAGAACTTCTGGTCATACGTCTGGCCGCTCGTCTTCGGCACCATCTGGTCCGCGGCGATAGCGCTGCTCATGGCCGTTCCGCTGGCCATCGCCATCGCGCTCTTCATCTCGCACTACGCCCCCCGCAAGCTCGCGCAGGGCCTCGGCTACATCATCGACCTCCTGGCCGCAGTGCCGTCCGTCGTCTTCGGCCTCTGGGGCGCGAACACCCTCGCACCGGCGATCCAGCCGTTCTACGCGTGGCTCACCGAGAACCTCGGATGGTTCCCGCTGTTCGCCCCGCCTGCTTCAGGCACGGGCCGCACCATCCTCACCGCATCGATCGTGCTCGCCGTGATGATCCTTCCGATCATCACGGCCCTCTGCCGTGAAATCTTCCTCCAGACGCCGGTCCTCCACGAGGAGGCCGCCCTCGCCCTCGGGGCGACGCGGTGGGAGATGATCCGGATCGCCGTGCTGCCCTTCGGTCGCGCAGGCATCATCTCTGCCGCGATGCTGGGTCTCGGCCGGGCCCTCGGCGAGACCATGGCCGTCGCCATGGTCCTCTCCTCGTCCGGTGCGATCACCTTCGCGCTCCTGACCTCGTCGAACCCGAGCACGATCGCCGCGAACATCGCACTGAGCTTCCCCGAGGCGTACGGGTACAACGTCAACCTCCTCATCGCGACGGGCCTCATGCTCTTCGCCATCACGCTGGTCATCAACGCCATCGCGCGCTACATCATCAGCCGCCGCAAGGAATTCTCGGGAGCGAACTAATGGCACAGACAACAACCGCTCCTCCGAGGAGCACACCCCCTCTCAAGCCGGTGAAGACCGCCCCGATGTCGAACGTGTACGCGAGCGGCCGGCTCGGGCGTGGTGTCCCGTGGATCGTGCTCGGCGTCGCCCTCGCGGTCAGCCTCGCGATCTTCGGACTCGTGGCCATGGCATCCGGTGGCGAGTACAACGTCGTCGGCGCCGTCGTGCTCACCGGCGTGCTCAACGGGTTCCTCATCTACCTCACCGCTCTCCTCATCGAGGGTTCGCGGCAGGCCAAGGACCGTCTCGTCACCACGCTCGTCGCCAGCGCGTTCATCGTCGCCCTGGCACCGCTGGTCTCGCTGTTCATCACGGTGCTCTCGCGCGGTACGGCGAGGTTCGACCTTGCACTGTTCACGGAGTCGATGCGGAACGTCGTCGGCGAGGGCGGCGGAGCCCTCCACGCGATCGTCGGCACGCTGATCATGACCGGGATCGCCACGATCATCTCGGTACCGATCGGCCTGCTCACGTCGATCTACCTCGTCGAGTACGGTCGCGGGGCGCTCGCGCGGGCGATCACCTTCTTCGTCGACGTGATGACGGGCATCCCGTCGATCGTCGCCGGCCTCTTCGCCTACGCTCTCTTCACCCTCATCTTCGGCCCGGGCATCCGGCTCGGCATCTCCGGTGCCGTCGCCCTGAGCGTGCTGATGATCCCCGTCGTTGTGCGCTCGAGCGAAGAGATGCTGCGACTCGTCCCCAACGAACTGCGTGAAGCGGCATTCGCCCTCGGCGTACCGAAATGGCTGACCATCCTGAAGGTCGTACTGCCGACGTCGATCGCCGGCATCACGACCGGTGTCATGCTCGCCATCGCGCGCGTCATCGGCGAGACGGCCCCGCTGCTCATCGCCGCAGGATTCACCCAGAACATGAACTACAACCCGTTCGAAGGCCGGATGCAGAGCCTCCCGGTCTTCGTCTACAGCTCCTACGTGAGCCAGGGCACCGATGCGCAGGCCTACATCGACCGCGCGTGGGCTGCAGCCCTCACCCTGATCCTCATCGTGATGGCGCTCAACCTCATCGCCAGGATCGTCGCCCGCATCTTCTCGCCCAAACTCGGCCGTTAGCACCAAAGGAATCCATGTCCAAGAGCATCGAAGTCAAAGACCTCAACGTCTACTACAGCAAGTTCCTCGCGGTCGAAGACGTCTCCCTCTCGATCGAACCGCGGAGCGTGACCGCGTTCATCGGGCCGTCCGGCTGTGGCAAGTCGACGTTCCTCCGCACACTCAACCGCATGCATGAGGTCATCCCAGGCGCCCGCGTCGAGGGCGAGGTCCTCATCGACGGTGACAACCTCTACGCGCAGGGTGTTGACCCTGTGCTGGTCCGCCGCAACATCGGCATGGTGTTCCAGCGGCCGAACCCGTTCCCCACGATGTCGATCCGCGAGAACGTCCTCGCCGGGGTCACGCTCAACAACCGCCGGATCTCCAAGGCATCCGCCGACGACCTGGTCGAGAAGTCGCTGCAGGGCGCCAACCTCTGGAACGAAGTCAAGGACCGTCTCGACAAGCCCGGCTCCAGCCTGTCCGGCGGCCAGCAGCAGCGTCTCTGCATCGCCCGCGCGATCGCCGTCTCCCCCGACATCCTGCTGATGGACGAGCCCTGCTCAGCGCTCGACCCGATCTCGACGCTCGCGATCGAGGACCTGATCGAGGAGCTGAAGAACGAGTACACGATCGTCATCGTCACTCACAACATGCAGCAGGCATCCCGTGTCTCCGACCGGACCGCGTTCTTCAACATCGCCGGAACGGGCAAGCCGGGCAAGCTGATCGAATACGGCGACACGAACACCATCTTCACGCAGCCGTCTGTTCAGGCGACTGAGGACTACGTTTCCGGACGCTTCGGATAACCATCCGCTGAGTCCGGATTCGGCCGGGGGGGCACACGACAAGCAGGAGATCCAGTGGATCTCCTGCTTTCGTCGTTCGGGGCCGCGGAGCGGCTACGCCGTGTGGATGACGATCAGCGGGTCGGTTGTCGGCTGCTCGGAGCCACCCGCGGGTTCCACGGTCACGCCGACGGCGTCGCCTGAGGCCATAGTGCCGTCGAGGATCTGCCAGCTGCTGCCCATGCGGTCAGTGTTGAAGGTGCCTGCCGAGATCGGGCCGTCTTCGCCGATGTACCAGAGTTCGTAGATCTGCTCCTCGGTGAGGGCGGTGAGGCCGTCGACGATGAGTGCCGACTGCCCGAGTTCACCCGACCACACCAGGGTGGCGACGACACGCTGTTCGTCGTTGATGTTCGTGAGCTTGATGGTTTCCCGCTGGGCATCCGGCTGCGCGTTGATCTGCGCGAGCTGCAGGGCCTCGTTCAGGCCGTTGCCGCCGTTGAGTGCGCTCGTCACCGTGTTCACGCCAAGGAGGACGGCAACGAGGGCGACAGCGGCGACCGCGAAGGCCAGTGGCTGCGAGTACCAGCGCCGGTCGGCTCTGCGCTGTGCGCTGCTCGAAGCGGGGCGGCCGGTCGCGGCTTTGGTGGTCGGGCGCGCTTGGACCGTCGTCGGAATCACGGGCTGGGCTTCCGGAAGTCCTGCCTGGGTCGCGGCTACAGGAGCTGGCGCAGCCGCACGGGCGGCTGCATCCGTGGTCCCTGACCGCGTTGCCGGTGCGCCCTGGCGCGGAAGTTGAGGGGTCGTGGCGATCGCGGAGAGGATGCTGGACCGGAGGGCGGGCGACGGTTGGACGGGTTCGGCGTCGAGCCCGAGCGTCGCAGCGACCTCCCCGAAGCTGTCGGCCTCGCGCCTGGCATCGGCGGACGACGCCAGGTGACGTTCGTATTCGGCCGTCTCTTCGGGGCTGAGCGCGTTGAGGGCGTATGCCGCGGCGAGGTCGGACGGGTTCGTGTCCTGGTTCTCGGTCATGATGCCACCCCCAATTCCTCTCGTAGTCGGATCATCCCGTCGCGGAGACGGGTCTTCACTGTGCCAAGCGGCACTGACAGGATCTCAGCCACTTCGCTCTGGCTGTAACCGCCGTAGTACGCGAGCGACACGGCCTGTCGTTGGATGTCGGTCAGGCTCGCCATCGCGCGGCTGACCCGTTCGTGTTCAATTGTGATCTCCGCCGACTCGGCAACCTGATCGAATGCTGTGTCGATGTCGCGGATACCGATCCGGACGTCCCGATCACGGCCGGCCTGCGAGGCACGGACCCTGTCGATCGCCCGGCGGTGGGCCATGGTCATGATCCACGAGCTGGCCGCACCCCTGCCCGGTTCGAAGCGGGTGGCGTTCTGCCAGATTTCGAGGAAGACCTCCTGGGCCACTTCTTCGGACTGGGCGTGGTCGATGAGGACTTTGCGGATCAGGCCGAGGACGCGGGGTGCAACGAGGTCGTAGAGAGAAGCGAAGGCCTGCTGGTCTCCCGTGGCGACGAGACCGAGCAGTTCCTCGAGCGTCGAGGACGGAGCGACGACGTCGCTTCCTGTGCCTGGTGCCTTTTCCACAAGAACTAGCATGTCAGGTCTGTCGCCGTTGTGTGGGCGGCTGGCAGGCGGGCGGCGGATCTGATACCGCCGCCCTCCTGCTTCGCCTGGTGGGAAGTGCTACTGGATGTCCTGGTCTTCAGCGATGGCTCCAGCGATGGCCGTTGCGGTCATCGGCATGTGGCCGGCTGCTTCCTTCAGGAGGGTGTAGTACTCGGGGTCGCCAGCGATGTCAGCATCGATAGCAGCGATCAGCGAGGTGGCGTGCATTCCGAGCGCCTCTTCGACAGCGTCAGCCGGGAGGGTCGGGACGACCGAGTTCAGCAGTTCGCCGAAGCTCGCCGCGTATTCGGTGAGGTCTGCGACGGCCATGTCGGACATGGCCTGGTCACCGGTTGCTTCGCCCAGCGTGTAGTTGACGAAGAAGCCGATGTGCTCGCGCCATGACTCGAGGAAGGGCTCCTCGGCGTCCGGGTAGACCGAGCCGACGGATGCGGCGATGTCGACGGAGTTGGCGTCGAGGGCCGCAACCGCACCGGCGGTCTTCGCCTCGGTCAGGTCTCCACCTGCGGCGAGAGCGGCGTGGATGGCTGCTCCTGCGAGGTAGACGTGGTCACTGAACTGTGACGTCAGAGTGGCGCGCAGTGCGG
This sequence comes from Mycetocola sp. Y171, assembly GCF_056713165.1. Taxonomy (NCBI): domain Bacteria; kingdom Bacillati; phylum Actinomycetota; class Actinomycetes; order Micrococcales; family Microbacteriaceae; genus Mycetocola; species Mycetocola sp. Y171. The sequence continues at coordinate 21,102 of NZ_JBWYGX010000002.1, read as the reverse complement.
CTCCGTCGCTGTTGACGGTGTCGACTGTTTCGCTCGACGACGCCTTGGTGTCGTCATTCGCCATGGAGTCGCTTGCAGCGCCCATGCTGCAGCCGGACAGGAGCAGGGCTGCGGCGAGTGCTGCGCCGACGAGAGGTAGTGCCTTCTTCATGAGGTTCTCCTTGTGATGTGCCCGGGTGGGCGGATGTGACGGGGGTGGTTGGTCGATCGCCTGGTGTGGCGATCATTCTTCGACGACCACGGTGGCGTTCATGCCGTCGTGGATGTCGCAGAAGTACTGGAAGGTCCCGGCGGTCTCGAAGGTGTACGTGAACGTGCCACCCTTCTCGCCGAGCTTTTCGTCGAAGACTCCATCGGCCGCTTCGCTTCCGCGAAGACCGGTGGTTTCATCGACGTCGGAGAAGGTCCCACTCGTGATGGTGTGGGTGATCGACTCTCCGTTGACCCAGGTGACGGTATCTCCGACCGAGACCGTAAGGGTCTCCGGCATGAAGTTCAGGCTCACCAGGGTGACGTCGCCCTCCACAGCCTTTTCAGTGCTGGTGGATGAGCTCGACTCGGGCGATGCGGGCTCGCCCATCGCGCAGCCGGTGAGGCTGAGTGCGCCGAGCGACAGCGCGAGGACTGCGGGGGCCAGGCGGGTGAGGAGCCGGATCTGTGAGGTCATGACAACGGTTCGGTGCCGTCAGCGGAGCGGTTTGCCCCTGGTCCCGGATTTCAGCGAACTATCAGACTCGGACCGAAGAGCGGCGGGCGGACCGATCGGGCCCGAAGGGCGGTTCGTGCGATCGACTGGGCCCGTAACTCGGCTGAAGCGCTCGAGGAACGACCGTTTGGGACTGCTCAGCGCCGGACCGGCCGAGTGAGCGGCGCGGCGGTCGGATGCCGGAACAGGCCGTTAAATGAAAGGAGCCGGGCCGCAAAACGCCTCTCGGCGGAAGGCCGCTCGCGGCGGCAAAAATTGGAGCCCGGGGTTATGCGGCCCGGCCTGAATCAGTGTAACAATTCATCGGCGCGGATGTTCCCTGTTCTCGCTCCGCGAACATTCTTGACTACGGGAGCGGTCATCGTCGGCGTGACTTAGCCCTGGCCGGCGGACTCGGCCGTGCGTAGATTCGGAGCCCGCCCTCGACGATGCGCACCGTGGAGAGGTAGCCGCCGCGCGGCATCCCACCGTCTCCGACCTCGCGCTGGACTTCACCGTCGTGCGCGAAACCGGGGGCCTGCCCGTCGCGGGGCAGCACGGCGACGACAAGGTCGGGCGTCGTGAACGATTCGACGACCGAGGAGCCGGGGAGAATCCGCAACCGGGTGAGGATGCCGCTGATCCGGCGGCCGAATGACAGTGCGGCGACGGCGTGCGCGCGGCTGCGCGCGTGCAGGATGCGGATGTCGAGCACTCCGTCGTCGAGCCGTTTGCGCTGCAGCGGAGCGGGAATCACTGCGTGGTTGCGGTTGATTCCCACGAACAACGACCAGGCCCTGATGGGTCTGCCGTCGATCACCAGGTCGACGGGGTCGGCATGCCGGAGCACCCGCACCGCCGACACGATCCCCGCAATCCACTTGCCGAGGACGCCCTGCCGCTCCTCCCGCTCGGCGACGAAGTCCGGGTACAGACCGACGGACGCCGCGTTGAGCACGGTCTCCGGCTCGCCGGTGCCGAGACGCAGTTCGCCGATGTCGACGACGAGGCCGTTACCGGCTGCCAGCGCGGCGACGGCATCCTCGATCGATTCGATACCGGCAGTGCGGGCGAAGTGATTGAACGTGCCGCCTGGGACGACGAGGAGCGGCAGGTCGGCGTCCCTGGCGAGCTGTGCCACTGCCGCGACGGTGCCGTCTCCACCGCAGACGCCGAGGGTTCCCGGCGACGGGTCCTCGGCGAGCGCCGCCAGGACGATGTCCGTCACGCTGTCGCCATCGGCCAGGAGGTGGATTCGGGCATCGGGGAGCAGCCGGGTGAGGATCGGTTTCGCGTCCGGGCGGGTGAGCACCGCCCGACCGGATGACGGGTTGAGAACGAGGAACACACCCTCCCCTGTCGGCGACGGCGGCAGGCTCACCTCGGTCCCGCCGTGCCGTTCTGGATGCCGCGACGGAGCGGGCACGAGCACTTTACCGAGGACGGCGACCCCGGTGCCGATCGCGACGCCGCCGAGCACGTCAGAGAGCCAGTGGGCTCCCGTGTGCAGTCGTGACCAGGCGACCGCACCCGCCACGGGGGCGATGGCCCCGCCGATTCGCGGAGACTCGAGGGCGACTCCGGTTGCGAATGCGGCAGCGCTGGCCGAATGCCCGGAAGGGAACGAGGGAGACTCCGGATGCTTCGCCAGGCGGCGCCCGACGGGAATGTCCTTCAGCAACGGACGATCGCCGCCGAAGAGCTCTTTGCCGACGAGGTTGGCGAGCGCGCTGGCCACGGTCAGCGAGGCGAGTCCGCGAATCGCCGCGCGGTGACGGGTGAGGACGACGAGGACAGCGGCCGCGGTGAACCAGAGCACACCGCGATCGGCGAAACGGGAGAGCCTGACGAATCCACGATCGACCAGCGGATGCGCCTGGCGCGCGTTGATCCGGCGGCCGGCGGCGGCATCCATCCGTCGAACCCATGCGGGCAGGAGCGCGGCGCGGCGCAAAAGCAGAAGGGGGTGCGCCAGGTGGCTCGGGCTCATCTGCCAACAGTACTGACCGGCGAGAGGGTCAGTCGAGCGACTCGTGCCGCCAGAGCCGGGCGCAGCTCGTGAGGTCCTGGGCGAGCGTCGACAGCCGGAGCGCCCTCGTGGTGAGTTCAGCGGACCGGGTGGGCTCTGCGGCATCCGCGTCGTCGGCGACACTGGCGCTGCCTGCGGCGGACACCCGGCAGAATGCCGCTGCACGCTCGAGCGCAACGGCGAAGTCCCCCTCGAACAGCCCGCGAAGGATCTGGTCGGCGAGGACGATGATCTCGTCCGGTCCTGTGGGCACGGATGCTCCGGCGACGACGGGGTCGATGGTTCCGATGATCTCGCTCCCCCGCTGGAACAGGAAACTCGACTCGTGGGGGTCCTCGCGGATCATCAGCCGGAGGAGGTAGATCCGCCACAGCGCACCGGGAAGGCTCCGCGGGGTCGCGTGCGACCACAGTTCGGCGATCGTGTCGATCCCATGTTCGTCCGTGTAGGCGATCAGCCGGTCGACGACGTCCGGATCGGGGTCCTGGCGCACGCGGGCGAGCAGGGCCATCGCCGTCTCGTGGGCGATACGGCTCGACTCTGCCGGGTCGATCCCACCCTGGAACGATTCGATGATCTTGCTGGGGAACTTGGTGGGCTTGTGGAAGTCCTCGGCCATGAACCTCCCCCTCTCGCGTCAGTCAACGATTAACGGTACTCCGCACCGGCTGGATCGGTGTGGTCACAGCTCCCAGCGGGAACCGGTAGATTAACTGTGTTGGGGCCTCTAGCTCAGTTGGTAGAGCATCGGACTTTTAATCCGCGGGTCGCCGGTTCGAGCCCGGCGGGGCCCACCCTTCTCCTCCCGGACAGACACGGGAAGCCCGCCTTTTCCGAGAGCAACTCTGGACGCGACGAGGAATAGCCTGCCGTCTCCTGAGTTGAAGAGTAGGTAAAGGGAGACGACGATGACAACGACCACCTGGACCAGCGACGAACTGTCTCGCATCGGAGACGCCGAAGAACTCAGGATCGCATCGACGCGCGAGGACGGCACGCTGCGCCCGTTCGTGATCATCTGGGTCGTCCGCGTGGGCGACGACCTCTATGTCCGGTCGGCGTATGGGTCGGACAACCCGTGGTTCGTCCGTGCGAAAGCCAGTGGCACCGGCCGGATCCTGGCAGGCGGCATTGAGAAGGATGTCGTCTTCGCCGAGGCCGACGCATCCGTCCATCCGTACATCGACGCGGCGTACCACGCCAAGTACGACAGGCACGGTCCCGCCATCGTCGGCACGGTCGTCGGGCCGCAGACGGTCGCGACGACGATCAGGCTCGAGCCTGAGGCGTCCTAGCGTCGGATCGCGTGACCAGAACGGATGCCGCTCGGCGACGAATCCGGTTCGTTGGTCGCTCAAGCACGCTTTGAGGCGGGTACAGTCGCCGTTTGCGCTTTACGAACGAATGCCGCCGGGCGACCGATCCCGTTCGTCCTTGATCTCGACAAGCTCGATCAGCGGGCAGGCTCGTGCCGCAAGCGTCCTAGCGCTTGGCGAGGACGTGCGCGGGGATGCCGAACGACAGGCTGATCGCGATGATCCCGGCGAAGAAGACGATCGCCTGGAAGCTGTCGATCGTGAACGCGAAGCCGAAGAGGAACATGCCGACGATGAACAGCGCGAAGGAGAGGACGAAAGCCATGCGGCAAGTCTAGCGAAGATCTGCTCGCCAGGGCGTCGCCCGCCACGCTTCGGACCGGATGGCATCGGCCCTGTGCCACAGTTGAACGGTGACACTTCGACACAGCCTCCTCGCGCTCCTCGTGGCCCTGATCTGGGGCCTCAACTTCGTCGTCATCGACGAGGGTCTCGCCGGTGTGCCTCCGCTCGTGTTCGTCGCCATGCGGTTCGTCCTCGTCGCCATCCCGGCCGTGTTCTTCCTCCGACCTCCCGCCATCGGCTGGCGGAACATCCTCTACATCGGAACGTTCCTCAGCCTCGGCCAGTTCTGCCTGCTCTACCTGGCGCTTCACCTCGGCATGCCCGCCGGTCTCGCCTCGCTGCTGCTGCAGACGCAGGTGATCCTGACCATCGTCATCTCGGCTGGTTTCCTCGGCGAGCGACCCAGCCGCCGCCAGCTCATCGGCGTTCTCGTCGGGACAGTCGGCCTCGGCATCGTTGTCGTCGGCCACAGCGTCACGGCGCCGTGGGTGCCGCTCGTGATCACGCTCGGCGCCGCACTGTCCTGGGCGATCGGCAACGTGCTCAGCCGCCGTGCGAAGGCGGCATCCGGACTCTCCCTCGTGGTGTGGTCCGCTCTCGTCGTCCCGATCCCGAGCTTCGCGCTCGCCCTCGTGCTCGACGGCCCGGACACCGTGTTCGGCGCGCTGTCGAATCTGTCGCTCGTGGCGATCCTCAGCACGCTGTACACGGCGGTCGCTGCGTCGCTCATCGGCTACGGAATCTGGAACACGCTGATGGCCAAATACCCCACCAGCGCTGTCGTGCCGTTCACCCTGCTCGTGCCGGTGATCGGCATCGCCGCCGCGTGGATCGTGCAGGGTGAGGTGCCGACCTTCAGCGAGATCCTCGGCGGCGCGGTCATGCTGGCCGGGCTCGCTACCGCGGTGATCCGCCGCGAGGTGAAGGCACGTCGATCACTGGAAGTCTCTCGACCGGGTGCGGGCGCTGAGGGTGAGGGGCTCGAGCCGGTCGGCGAGAAGGTTGACGATTCCCTCCGGTGACCGCTCCAGGATGCCGCGGACGATCATCGCCGGCGCCTCCCGTGCCGTCCGCCGATAGCGGCCCCACACCCCGACACTGCAGATCACGTTGACGAGTCCGGTCTCATCCTCCAGGTTCATGAACGTGATGCCGCTCGCGGTCGCCGGACGCTGCCGGTGCGTGACGACGCCGCCGACCTCGACCCGGCGCCCTGACTCCGTGGTCTGAAGCTGCTCTGCGCTCTTCACCCCACGCTCGGCCAGTGCATCGCGGACATACCTGATCGGATGATCGTCTGGAGTGATCCCGGTCGACCAGAGGTCGTTGACCACCTGTTCCTCACCGGTGAGCATGGCGAACAGGGGCGGTTGCACGGTGATGTGGGTGCCCTGCAGCTGATCCGGTCGTTCCTGGGATGCCTGCTCCGAGTCCCAGAGCGCCCCTCGCCTCGAGATCCCGAATGTGTCGAACGCCCCTGCCGCCGACAACGCCTCGAGCTGGGCGGACGTGAGCCCGACCCGCCTGGCGAGGTCGCGCATGTCACGGTAGTCACCTCCGCGCTCGCGCTCGGCGACGATCTGCTCCGCCTTGCGCGCGCCGATCGATGAGACCCCGGCGAGGCCGAGCCGCACGGCATGGTGACCGTCCCGACGGTGGACTGCCGGGTCGAACGGCGCAGAGCGGTCGTATGCTTCGACCGGCGGCTGCGGGGTGGCGAGGCAGGCGTCGAGGCCTGTTGCACCAGCGCGAGGGGATCTCGATACGCTCGCTTCGCGAGCTGCTCGATCGACAGATGGGGCAGCGAGGGGCTCCAGCCGCGCCTCCGCCCCCGAGAGCAGGATGTCCGGGCGCAACGTCTCGACACCGTGCCGCGTGGCATCCGCGACGAGGGACTGAGGCGAATAGAACCCCATCGGCTGGGCCCGCAGCAAGGCGGCCAGGAACGCCGCCGGGTAGTGCAGCCGCATCCACGCGCTCGCGTAGACGAGCAGGGCGAAACTGATCGAGTGGCTCTCGGCGAAACCGAAGTTCGCGAAGGCCTGGATCTTCATGTAGATCGTGTCTGCGTCGTCGCCGGTGATGCCGTTCCCGGCCATCCCCGCGTAGAGCTTCGCCTTGAGCGATTCGATCTTCTCCTGCCCGCGTTTCGACCCCATCGCCCGGCGCAGCAGGTCGGCGTCCTCACCGGTGCAGCCGCCGACCACCATGGCCATCTGCATGAGCTGCTCCTGAAACAGGGGAACACCGAGCGTGCGCTTGAGCACCGGTTCGAGGTCCGGGTGCAGGTAGGTGACCGGCTCTCCACCGGTGCGCCTCCTGATGTACGGGTGCACAGCACCGCCCTGGATCGGCCCAGGGCGGACCATGGCGATCTGGATCACGAGGTCGTAGAAGCACCGCGGCTGCAACCGGGGCAGCATCCCCATCTGCGCGCGGCTCTCGACCTGGAACACCCCGACGGTGTCTGCCCGGCAGAGCTGGTCGTACACAGCCTGTTCCTCCTTGGGCATGGACTGGAGGTCCCACCGCTCACCGCAGTGCTCCGCGGCGAGGTCGAAGGAGTACTGCAGGGCGGCGAGCATGCCGAGACCGAGCAGGTCGAACTTGACCAGGCCCATCCAGGCGCAGTCGTCCTTGTCCCATTGCAGGACCGTCCTCCCATCCATGCGCCCATGCTCGATCGGGCATACTTCACCCACCGGCCGGTCGGTGAGCACCATCCCGCCGGAGTGGATGCCGAGATGGCGCGGGAAACTGAGCACCTGCTGCGCCAGGTCCACGACCGGTTGGGGGATGTCATGGTCGTCGCTCGAGGTGAGGGCGCCCCAGCGTTCGACCTGCTTCGACCAGGCGTCCTGCTGCCCAGGGCTGTGCCCGAGCGCCTTGGCCATGTCACGGACGGCGAATTTGGGCCTGTAGGTGATCACGTTCGCCACCTGGGCGGCGTTGAACCTTCCGTATCTCTCGTAGACGTGCTGGATCACTTCCTCGCGCCGGTCGGAGTCGAAGTCGACGTCGATGTCCGGCTCTTCGTCGCGCATGCTCGAGAGGAACCGCTCGAACGGGAGCCCGTAGGCGATCGAGTCCACTGCGGTGATGTCGAGCAGGTAGCAGACGGCCGAGTTGGCTGCAGACCCCCTGCCCTGGCAGAGGATGCCCCGGCTGCGGGCGAACTGCACGATCTCGTGCACGATGAGGAAGTAGCCGGGGAAGTCCTTCTGCTCGATCACCTCGAGTTCGCGTTCGATCCTCTCGGTGACGGAGCTGTCGGCATCGGGGTATCGTCTCGCCGCCCCCTGCCAGGTGAGTTCACGCAGCCAGCTCATCGGCGTGTGCCCTTCTGGCACTTCCTGGAGCGGGAGCCCCGGTTTGACGCTCCGCAGCCGGAAGGCCAGTTCGTCGGCGATCTCGACGGTGCGCGCGACGGCTCCCGGGTAGCGAGCGAACCGGCGGGCCATCTCGGCGCCGCTGCGGAGGTGAGCACCACCGGATGCCGGCAACCAGCCGTCGAGCTCGTCCAGGCTGCGGCGCGCACGGACGGCGGCGAGCGCAGAGGCGAGCGGATGCTGCGCCGGCGTCGCGTAGTGCGCTCCTGTCGTGGCGACGACGGGGAGGCCGAGATCGGCGGCGACGGCAGCGAGGGTGTCGTTGGAGGTGGTGTCCTCCGGGTTGCCGTGGTCGAAGAGTTCGACGACGACGTTGCCGTCGCCGAACAGCCGGACGAGCTCGGCGAGTTCCCGCCGCGCCCCAGCCGCTCCCTCGGCGGCGAGCGCCGTCCGGACCGCGCCTTTGCGGCATCCGCTGAGCACCAGCCAGGTTCCGTCTGCTGCGGAGGCGAGGTCGGCAATGTCGTAGCAAGGCCTGCCCTTCTCGGCTCCGAGCGCCAGCTGGGCGGCGGTGATGGCACCGGCCAGCCGGTGGTAGCCCTCCTCCCGCCTGGCGAGCACCACGAGGTGGGTGCCTTCGGGGTCCGGTTCACCGTTCTGCGGTTTGCTGAGCCCGAGGGAGAGTTCAGCGCCGAAGATGGTGCGGAGCCCCGGGTATGCCTCGGCCGCTTCTGCCATCCGGACGATGCCGTACAGCCCGTCGTGATCGGTGAGGGCGATGCCGTCGAGCCCCAGCCGCACCGCCTCTTCGACGAGCTTCTCTGGCCCTGAAGCACCGTCGAGGAAGCTGAAGTTGGAGTGGGCGTGGAGTTCGACGTACGGAACGCTCGCGTCGACGGGTTCCGCTGTCGGCACCTCGGGCACATAGGCGTTCCGTTTGCGCGACCAGGCGGGGCTGTCACCGCCGTCTGCCCCTGGTGGAGGGGAGCCGGGACGGCTGGCATCGGAGAGGGCGCGTTCGAACTCGGACCACGGCACCGGCGGGTTGTGCCAGCCCATCAGCGCACCCCCGTCGTCGATCGTCGCAACATGCGCTCAGTCATAGCGGGCCTCCGCCCACCAGCCGGAGTCGTCGAGGACGAGCAGCCAGGCTCCCCCGGTTTCGTCGACGAGCTGGAACCGGTTCAGCCGCCTGCCCCCTGCGTCCCACCAGCGTTCGGTGACCGGCCACGGGCCGGCCCATGCGCTGACCGCTCCCTGTGCTCCCCCCGGTGCGGCGAACAGCGCAGGCGCTGCCGAGAGTTCCCCGCGCTCGTCGACGTCGACCTCTGCCCCTCCTGCGGCGTTGACCAGCACGCGTTGCCTCTCGGGAAACACGGTCGCCGGTGGTGGTCCTGGCAACCGGCCAGGCCACGGCAGCGCCTGGGACGCACGAACGGATGCTTCGCCACCAGGCGGCAGGTCGCCCCACGGTACGAGAACCCGGCGATCGGACGGCTGGCGCCCGCCGGAGATGCGCGCGGTGAGCACTCCGGCGTGCCCGACCATGCCCTGCACCCGCGAGAGCCCCGAGTGGATGCGTTCGTCGCTCGCTCCCCCGTACAGTCCGTTCTCGTGGTTGCCAGCGGGGTCGACACTCTCCGGCTCCACCCTGAGCTTCGTGATGGCGCTGCCCAGACCGCTCTCTGCCAACCCCGCCCCCTGCACCTGCCAGCGCACGCGGTCGAGAACGTCTCCGGCCGTGAACCACCGCGGATGCAGCCAGGTACGCGACCGGGAATCGCCTCCCTCCGTCGACACCTCGATCCGGATAGCCGTCGCGACGAGCGATGACGCCTGCAGCCTGGCCACGAATTCCTCCGCCGCCGTGCGGAAAGCGAAGGCCACCTGGTCGACCCGGTCGAGCGCGGGTTCGAACTCGACGACGCTCGAGTGGTCGGCCGGCGGGACGCGGGCGTCGACGTCGCTCGGGTCGAAGCCGGACGCCACCCGGTGGGCGAGCACGCCGTCCGGTCCGAACCGGTCACGCACCTGCATCTGTTCGAGCGCGGCGAAGTCGCCGAGGGTGCGGATGCCGAGCCGGCGCAGCAGGGCGGCCAGCTCGGGGCGTTCGAGGAGTTCGACGGGGAACGAGGCGAGGAATTCGGGCGAGCGGCCGACGGGGACGAGACGGATGGCATCCGCCTCGCTCGATGACGCGAGCTTCGCGGCCTGCTCAGCGGCGAACGGGCCGTCGGCGATGCCGACCCTGGCACCGGGAACGCCGAGGCCGGCGAGGGTGTCGAGGAGTGCCTGCGCTGCCTGGCGTTCCCCACCGTAGTAGCGGCTGGGACCCCGTGCCCGCATCACACAGGTTCCTGGCCGGGAGAGCTGGACCCCAGGCACGATCTCTTCGACAGCGGCGACGATCGGTTCGAACACCCGGTGGTCGAGCACCGGGTCGTATGGCAGCGCGATCAGGTCGGGGCAGCGCGATTGCGCCTCACGCACGCGGAGCCCACGCCGAACTCCCTCGTCCCGGGCGGTGGGCGAGCAGGCGAACACTTCGCCGCGCTCGATCAGGGCGAGCGGGGCACCTGGTGCACAGCCGAGTTCCGCCGCCGCTGCGTTCGTCGGCCAGTCAGGGCACCAGATGAGCATGGTCCGTACCGGGGCGGCCGTCATGACACGGCCGCCTCGTCGTATCGGTCGGGCAGGACGACGGGCACTCCGGCCAGGCCTGCCGGGCGGATCGACTGCTCGGCGTCCGGCAGCCACAACTGCTTGCGGCGCGGTTTGCCTGTGAGGGTCCGCCCCGTCACCGACACTGTCACCTGCCTGGCGGCCAGGTAGCCGTGACCTGAGCCGAGTCCCATCCAGCGATCCTCAGAGACCCGCAGCGTAGCCTCGCTCTGCGGCCAGTCGCCGAGCGCGATCAGGGTGGATCCCCGCTGACGCAGCCGGGACCCCAGCCTCGCCACCTCGGCGGAGGTGAGGGAGGACGGAGGACGCGCGAGCACGACGGTGACGACATCGGCCAGCGCTGCGGTGACCTGCAGCCACTGCGCCCCAGGGTCTGGGACGAGCACGAGCCGATCGAGATCGATACCGGCTGCAGCGGCCGCTTCGACGCCGAGCGACGGCATCCCGACCACCCCGCACCACGCTCCAGCGGCGCTGGGCCCTGCGAGGAGGGCAAGTGCCAGGCTCGTCGAGGAGTGCACCGAATAGGCGGCCCCTGCGCGGAGCGCACCACCGGGCAGCAGCTCGGCGACCCCCGGCGATGTCGGCAGCCCGTGCGAATCTATCCGGGTGCGTTGCATCCCCCGGATCCGTGCCTGCAGCTCGGCGACCTGGCTCGCCGCTGTTGCCGGCGCACCGGCGAATACCGGCGGACGGGCGGGAGCTGCGGACAGGGTCATGCGTTAATAGTCGAACACATGTTCGATTAAGTCAATCGGGTGCAACCGCCCGGGAGAGTCGCGATTTCCACCCGGATCCAGACAGCGTCAGACAGAGTCAGACGTGTTGCCACAGGCTCGCCCGGAGGCGTCGGACTACCGCATCAGTGTCAGTGGTGGGTGATTCACTTAGGGCATGAAAGTGCTGATCAACTGCTCGATACCGGCCTGCGGCGAGGTTCGCTCGGCCGCGGTTCACTGTCAGTGGTCGGTGGTGGAATAGAGCCATGAACAGACCAGCCGCCAGCCTCGATCCGGCAGTGTTAGCGCTGTCGGGTTCGACCGTGTGGCTGGCTGGTAGACACCCTCTCGGTGGTGACCCTGAGTTGTGACTGCTTCGGTCGACGTTCTCGTTCCGGCATCGGATGTGCCGGCCGAAGAGTTGGCGCTTGACCGGTTGGGAGAACAGCTCGCCGAGGTGATCGAAACGCTCGATCTCGACCACCTCGACCGGCTGACCGGCGACGGCGTGCTGAGCGTGTTGTCGAAGACCGCAGCACTCGGGCGTGGAATCGAGGCGATCCTGGTTGCGGCGGCAAACGAGGTTGCGGTGCGGTCGGATCCTGTCCGCGGCAGCGCAGGGCTCGCCGCCCGGTTGAACTTCTCCCGGCCCTCACACCTGGTCGAACTGGTCGCCGGGGTGTCAGCATCGACAGCGCTGCGGTTGATCCGGGTCGGCTCCCGCACCTCACCACGGGCGACGGACGCCGGACTCCCACTGCCGCCACTGTTCCCGGCGGTGGGTGACGCGTTCCGGGCCGGGCTGATCGGCATCGAGACCGCTGACGTGATCAGCAAGGAACTCACCACCGCGGCCCCACGGGCCGACGTCGAACAGCTCGCCGTCGCCGAGGAGGTCCTGGTCGGGCAGGCGACCGGCAGTGGAACCGACATCGGCCTGCCGCTGCCACCGGACCTGATCGCCGTTCAGGCGAGACAATGGCGCGACCGACTCGACCAGGACGGCATCGAGCCACGAGCCGAGAAAGCGTTCCAGAACCGCGACTTCTGGGTCTCGAACACCACGACCAACGGGCTGGTCCGGTTCGGCGGGCAGGTCACCGTCGACGTCGGCGCGAAACTCCGCACCCTGTTCACCGCCGTCCTCAGCCCCCGCACGGCCTCCCGCTACCTGACCGGCGACCCCTCGAACCCCGGCGACGATCACACGGACGTCGAGCCCGCGACCACGACAAGTGAGCCCGGCGAGTCTGCCCAGGCCACCGACGACCCCGAGAGCAGCACGACCAGCGAGGGCGCCCCCGCCCACCCCGCAAGCATCCCTCCGGAGACCCGCACCCCAGGGCAGATCCGCGCCGACGTGTTCGCCGCGATGATCGACTCACTCGCACGCTCCACCGACGCCCCCACCGTCTCAGGCGCAGCACCCACCGTCGTCGTCACGGTCACCGCCGAAGTCCTCAAGAACGAAAAAGGCACCGGCAAGATCGTCGGAGAGCCAGACCCGGTCCCCTACTCCACGATCAGGCAGATCCTCTGCGACAGCAGCATCCTCCCCGCGATCATCGATCCCGACGGAGCCCTAATCGCCCTCGGCACCGAGAACCGGCTGTTCGACCGCACCCAACGCCTCGGAATGATCGCCCGTGACGGACCCACCTGCGGTATCCCCGGGTGCACCATCCCCGCGTCCGCGTGCGAGGCCCACCACATCATCGAGTACTCCGACGGTGGGCCGACCCACACCGACAACGGCGTGCTCTTCTGCTGGTTCCACCACCGGATGATCGACACCGGCGTCTTCTCTGTCACCATGGTCGACGGGAGGCCGGTCGTCACCTTTCCCGACTGGCTGAAGCGGAAACCCTACTTCCACTGACCAGGGCGCTGATCGCCTCAACGCGAAGCATCCGAACCAGGCAGCTCCACGCACAGCCGGCTCGTGGGCGGACGCCGGAAGAATGCGATACTGAAAGCCGATCGCGAATCGGCAGAGATGCCCGGGAAGCAGACAGATGTCCGAGAGGACGAACGCCCCAGGAACGGCCAGAATCGTCGAGCCCGCGCGGATCGCCTGGATCGCGGACGGTGCGCCCCGATCGGCCCTCTGGCGCTCCGAAAGCGGGTGGTCTCCCCCGGCCACGGTCGTGCCGGGCGACGACACGATGACGGCAGCGACCGCCTTCCGGCTCGCGTCGACAGGAACAGCGATTCTCTGGACGGGCGACTTCCACAACGCCAGGCAACTGCTCAGCGCCATGGGCAGGCGGCTGGGCGAAGCACGTGCCCCCAGGAACGACGACATCACCGCCGCGTTCTTCCGGTCTCGCGACGAGGCACTCCGCCGGGCGACGATCCTCGGGATGCTCCTCGTCCCGGTCTCTTCTGACGGCACCCTCCCGCTGCGCCGGGCGCCGGACATCCGCCTCGCCACCTCCCACGCCTGGGCGGACACCGCCGAGGACTCCGTCGTCTCGCTCAGGGAACTGCTCGGCGTGATCGGAGCCGAGGAATGGCGCGCCACCGGGGTCGAGATCCCGGCACTCGGCGCTCGGATCCACCCGCACTATGGCGTCTTCGCGCCGGTCCGGGGCGAATACCTCGACCTCGTGGCCACAGCGCCGCTTCCACCGTCAGCGGCGAGCGCATTCGACATCGGCACAGGCACAGGCGTGCTCTCGGCGATCCTTGCGGCCAGGGGCATCCGTCGTATCGTCGCCACCGACCTGGACCGGCGGGCGATCGCCTGCGCGACGGAGAACATCGACAGGCTCGGCTTCAGCGAAGCGGTGACCATCGTGGCGGCCGATCTCTTCCCCGACGGCCGTGCGGACATCGTGGCCTGCAACCCGCCGTGGATCCCCTCGACGCCGAAGACCGCGACGGACCACGCCGTCTACGACGAAGACGGACGCATGCTCGCCGGTTTCCTCACCGGCCTCGCCGACCATCTCACTCCTGGCGGCGAAGGCTGGCTCATCATCTCCGACATCGCTGAACGGCTCGGCCTGCGCTCGCGCGGTGACCTGCTCGACGCCATCGAGGACGCCGGGCTCGTCGTGATCGCCCGGATGGACACCCGCCCGACCCACGCCCGCGCCGCCGACCGCTCCGACCCGCTGCACACCGCCAGGGCCGCAGAGGTCACGTCGCTCTGGCGGCTCGCCGCAAGCACCGCATAGCCGCAGCTAAACTTGTGTGATGCAGTCCGTCCACAACCCGCCCGCAGGGCGTCAGGAGGTTGCCGGCGTCATTCTCGCCGGCACGAGGTAGCCCTCCCCACTGATCTGCTTCGCACACTCGCGGGGCGCGCGCCCGACTCCCGGTCAGCACAGCTGCACCGGCGGAACGGGCCCGACCATCACCATGCCGGCCCACCGGCTTTCCGGCCGCCACGGCCGACGATCAGAGACCCAGGACATGCTTCCCCTCACCGAAAAAGGCATCCGTTCATCCTTCATCAACGCATCCAGGAGGGAGGTCGGCGACCTCACCCTCCCGTCAGATCTCGACGCCCTCGACTGGGAGCGGCTCGACTTCCTCGGCTGGCGCGACCGGAAGTTTCCCCGACGCGCCTACGTCGTCCTCCGGCAGGGCGATACCGTGACGGGAATCCTGCTCCAGCAGGCCGAAGCGCTTCCTCGGGCGCGGGTGCTGTGCTCCTGGTGTCAGGACATCACCCTGACCGATGACGTCGTGTTCTACGGCGTCAAACGCGCGGGCGCGGCCGGTCGCAAAGGCAACACGATCGGCACGCTTGTGTGCGCCGGTTTCGGTTGCTCCGTCAACGCTCGAAAGCTCCCTGCCGTGGCCTACCTCGGCTTCGACGTGCACGCCGCCAGGGAGAAGCAGGTCGCGGGACTGCAGGAGCGGGTGCGGCGCTTCGTGGACGACGTGAGCATCGGGGCGGATCTGCCCTGAGCGTGATCGGCGCCTAGACCGGCGCGAACCCGTCTGCCCGAACGCCCCAGCTGGCCTCCCAGGTCTCGCCAGGGGCGAGCCATTTCAGGTCCGGGCCGGAGTTGAAGGCATCCGTCGGCGCGGTCATCGGCTCGATGGCCACCGCCTTCGACTGGCCCGGGTACTGATCGGTGGTGAACACCTGCCAATACGGGAAGTTCTCGTCGCCCCAGACGGTCACGGTTCGGCCGTCCGGAGCCGACACCGAGTGTTCTGACACACCGTCGTGCATGACGGCGCCACCGAAACCGGCGTCGAGGGCCAGGTCGGCCAGGAGCACGCCGCCCCGCAGGTCGAACGGAGTGCCATCGACGGGGAATTCGGCCGTCGGCAGCAGCCGCTCGTCCACCTCGAAATACGTGCTGACGTTCACGGTGACGGTGAGGTCCTCCGGTTCGACGTCACCGATGGTGAAGAACGGGTGAGCACCGATAGCGACAGGAGCTGCGGCATCCGACTGGTTCGTGATCGTGTGGGTGACCTCGACGCCGGCGTCGACGAGCCGGTAGGTGACAGCGGTATCGAGCAGGAACGGGTAACCGTTCTGCGGGAACACCTTCGCCTCGAGCCGCAGCGTCGACTCGGTGCGCGCGGCGACCGAGTACGGGCTGAAGCGCAGCAGGCCGTGGATGGCGTTGTTCTTCGCCGGTTCGGTGATGGCGAGCTGCTGGGTCTCGCCGTCGAGCGACCAGCGTCCGTCGCGGATGCGGTTGGGCCAGGGCACGAGGATGATCCCGCTGCCCCATGGGCGCTTCCGCCCGGCGTCGTACGGCGGGACGATGTCGATCCCGTGCACGCTCAGACGGCGGATGCCTGCAGCCACCTGCGTGATCGTCGCCTGGACGATGCCGCCTGACGACGTCTCCAGGCTCAGGTCGAACTGTTCGCCGGTGACTGCATTCATGGGTCTGGCTCCTCGTGACGTTTTCCTCCCCGAGCGTAGTCGCCTCCCCGCACAGAGGCGACGGCTATCCGAATTGTGTCCACGGGAGCAGAATCGGAAAAACCCGACGATCCAAGGAGGAAAAATGAGTTCCGTTGCCCGTATCACCACCATCAGCGCCCGGTCCGACACCAGTTTCGACGACGCCGTCGCCGCCGGCGTCGCCAGAGCGAACGAGACGCTGCGCCACGTGTCCGGCGCGTGGGTCAAGGACCAGAAGGTCGAAGTGCAGGACGGCAAGATCGTTGCCTGGCAGGTTGCGCTGGAGGTGACGTTCGTCCTTGAATGACGGCCTTCAGCTCAGGCCGTGAGAACCTCGACGCCGGCCGCCGAGATATCGGCGACCAGCGCCGGGTTCGCACCGTCGCTGGTCACGAGTAGGTCGACCCGGTCGAGCGGAGCGATCGTGCCGAGACTCACCCGGCCGAGCTTCGACGCGTCTGCGACGACGACGATCCGCTCGGCCGCAGCAACCATCAGCTGTTTCACCTCGGCCTCGGGCAGGTTGATGTTGGTCACGCCGCCGACGACGTCAACGCCGTTGCAGCCGAGGATGGCCAGGTCGGCGTGCACCTGGTCGAGCACGGCGCGCGCGAGTGGCTGAACGAGGGAATGCTGAAGCGGGCGCAGAGCGCCGCCGGTCACGATGACGGTGAACCGCGGGATCTCGGATTCGAGTTCCAGCGCGATGTTGAGACCGTTGGTGATGATGACGAGGTCTTCGAGGTCCGTCCGCTCCTTGAGCGCCTGCGCGACGGCGAGGGTCGTCGTGCCGACATCGAGGAGGATGCTCTGACCGGAACTGACGAGAGAGGCGGCCAGCCGCCCGATCGCCTGCTTGGCCTGCGCTGATGACTCGAGCGATTCCTCGAAGCTCGACTCTCGTTGACGCCCGTCGCGGGGCATGGCTCCCCCGTGCACCCGGAGCAACGCGCCGTCGTCGTCGAGTGCGGCCAGGTCACTCCGAACGGTGACCTCACTCACCGCGAAGACATCGGCGAGTTCCGACACCCGGACGAACCCACGGCCGGCGATGAGGTCGGCCATTCGCCTCCGCCGAACCGGGGCGGGAACGGCGTCTCCACCTTCGGGCGCATGCCGCATCGTCACCATGCGGCAATCTTCATTTACTTTCGTTTGCTTGTCAACAGTGAAACGGATGCTTAGAATGCTTACGTATTTGAAAGCATCCGCTCGAAAGGCCGCCGCCAGATGTCCAGCATCACCTCACAGACGGACGTCCTCGCCGACGGTCGCGAGATCATCTACTTCGACGATGCTGACACGACGCTCGGCCCGGAACGGTCAGCGGACACACGAGACCTTCCGGACCGGCCGCCGACGGCATCCATGCGCCAGGATTCCCTCACCGGCGAGTGGATCTCGATCGCGTCAGCCCGCCAGGGCCGTGCGTTCCTGCCCCCGGCGCACCTCGACCCGCTCGCACCCCAGACCCCCACGAACCCGTCGGAGGTGCCGAGCAACTACGACGTCGCCGTGTTCGAGAACCGCTCCCCGTCGTTCGGCCCCCTGCTCGAGGACGACAACGCTCCTCTCGGGCTCGACGACCTCGCCGAGATCGGTATCGGTCGCACCCGCACGTCGGTGGGCCGCTGTGAGGTGGTGTGCTTCAGCCCTGAGCACGAAGGATCATTCGGATCGCTCAGCCGTTCCCGCGCGCGGACCGTCATCGAGGCCTGGGCATCGCGCACCGCTGCGCTCTCGGCCCTGCCCGGGATCCAGCAGGTGTTCCCATTCGAGAACAGGGGCGTCGAGATCGGCGTGACACTTCTGCACCCGCACGGCCAGATCTACTCCTACCCGTACGTCACCCCGCGCACGCAGCGCCTGCTCGCATCCGTCGAGAACTACGGACCGACACTGTTCGCCGACATCCTCGCCAGCGAGCAGGCCGGCGACCGGGTGGTCCTGCGCGGCGAGCACTGGACCGCGTTCGTGCCTTTCGCGGCCAGGTGGCCGATCGAGGTGCACATGCTCCCCCACCGCCACGTGCCCGACTTCGACGGCACCACGGACGAAGAGCGCGACGAACTCGCGGTGCTCTACCTGCGGCTGCTCCGCGGCATCGACGCCCTGTACGAGACCCAGACCCCGTACATCGCCGCGTGGCACCAGGCCCCGGTCGCGACGGGCCGCGACGAGATCCGGCTCATGCTTCAGCTCACGTCACCGCGCCGCGCCGCCGACAAACTGAAGTACCTGGCCGGTTCCGAAGCGGCCATGGGCGCCTGGATCGGCGACATCCCGCCTGAGCAGACCGCGGAACGGGTGCGCGACGCCATTGCCCGCGCCGACAAGGAGAACCCCGTATGAGCGAGCTGAGCAACCGGGCACGAGCGGGCTTCGTGGAGCGGTTCGCCCGCGAGCCCGAGGGAGTCTGGCGCGCCCCGGGCCGCGTCAACCTCATCGGTGAGCACACCGACTACAACGACGGCTTCGTCTTCCCGTTCGCTATTGACCGGTCGACCGTCGTGGCACTCGCTGCACGGGAGGACCGCATCATCCAGGTGACGACGGCGTACACCGACGACATCGTCCGGATCGCACTCGATGACGTCACCCCGGCGGCCCTCTCCGGCTGGTCGGCCTATCCGCTCGGCGTGGTCTGGGCCCTCGGCGAGTTCGGCGCCGACCTCTCCGCGGTGTCCGGGTTCGACGCGCACATCGATTCGGCCGTGCCGATCGGCGCAGGCCTGTCGTCGTCAGCAGCGATCGAGTGCGCCGTGTCCGTCGCGCTCACCGAGGTCTGGGGCCTCGACCTCAGTCGCGAGACCCTGGCACGCGTCGGCCAGCTCGCCGAGAACAAGGCTGTCGGCGCGCCGACAGGCATCATGGACCAGTCGGCATCCCTGCTCGGCCAGAAAGACGCAGCGGTGTTCCTCGACTGCCGCAGCCTCGATGCCGAGGTCATCCCGCTTGGATTCGAGGCGGCAGGCCTTGTGCTCCTCATCATCAACACGAGGGTTTCCCACGCGCACGCGACCGGCGGGTATGCCGACCGTCGGGCATCCTGCGAGCGCGGGGCGCGCGAGATGGGCGTATCGTCCCTCCGCGACCTCGACCTCGACGACCTCGAGCACGCAGCGGAAGTTCTCGACACGGAGACCCTGCGACGGGTTCGTCACATCCTCACCGAGAACCAGCGCGTGCTCGACACGGTTCGCACGCTGCGTACTGAGGGACCCGAGGCGATCGGCGAGCTGCTCACCGCCTCGCACGTCTCCATGCGGGACGACTTCGAGATCTCGGTGGCCGAACTCGACGTGGCCGTCGACTCCGCCAATGCCGCCGGCGCTGTCGGCGCGCGGATGACCGGCGGCGGCTTCGGAGGCGCGGCGATCGCGCTCGTCCGGGTCGCCGACCTGCAGGCCGTGTCCGATGCCGTCACAGCGGCCTTCGCCGCGCACGGGTTCCGCGAGCCCGAACTGTTCACCGTCACGGCGGCGGACGGCGCGTCCCGCGTCGACTAGTCGCCGACGTTCAACAGAGAAAAACGCGCCTCACGCACACGCAACAGGACGAAACGCCGCTTTTCACAGGGCTGCTCCTGTTGAGCGAGCGCCGCTAGCCCGGCTCGACCGCTGTCGGCGTTCCTCCGGTCAGCCGGACGAGTTCGTCGAACGTGGTCGGGAACACGGTGTGCGGATGCCCCGCCGCTGCCCACACCTCCGGGTACGCGGCGAGCGCCGTGTCGATGAAGGTCCGCACAGGGGCCGGATGTCCGACCGGCGCGACTCCCCCGATCACCTGGCCGGTCGCTGACCGGACCGTCACGGCATCCGCCCGCCTGAGCCGTCCGCCGAGCTGCGCGCCCAGCCAGGCCGTGTCGACGCGGTGCGCGCCCGAGGTCAGGACGAGGACGGGTTCGCCGTCGAGCGTGAAGATGAGCGAGTTGGCGATGGCTCCGACCTCGACCCCGAGCGCCGCAGCAGCGTGCACGGCCGTGGGTGTCGCATCGTCGAACCAGCGCACGTCGCCGCCGGCTCCCCCTGCCCTGAGCTCGGCGACCACACGGTCGACGGTCGGGTGGCCGGCACGGCTGTCTGTCATGCCGGAATCCTACCCACGCGTGAGCGCTCCAGCCACGCGGCGGCAGCGCTCAGGATCGATGGTGAGCCCGGCGTTCAGCGCCCAGAGCCAGTAATCGACGGTGCGATACAGCGCCCAGGCCCTGGCGCGGTGGTGGTCCAGTCCGGCCGCGCGGACCATCCGGGAGAAGCAGTCGAGGATCTCCGGCGGGTCGCCCATCTCATCGACACGCGTCCACAGCGCGCGGGCGATGTCGTACTCGATGTCGCCTCGCAGCAGCAGCGGATCGACGACGAGCCACGGCTCACGGCTGCCACGGAGCACCTGGTCGGCGTGCAGGTCGCCGTTCACGGCGGTGTCCGGGGTCGCCGTGTGTTGCAGCGGGCGCCCGGCCGCGACCGCCGCGTCGAGAAGAGCACGGTCGAACGGGCGGCCGAGTTGCTCCCACTGCGGCTCGAGTTCGGGCAGGCGGGACAACACGATGTCGGCGGTGGACGGGGCTGACGCCGGTGCGGCAACCGCGAGTCGGCGCATCGCGCGCCCGAGTTGGTCCATGGCCACCTCGAGCGGTTCGTCGGCGAGCGTGCCCGTCGTGTCGAGTCGTTCGAGCAACAGGGCACCGGAATCGTCGTCGCCCACGAGCATCACGGTGCCGCGGCCCGCCCAGAACGCCAGGGCGTCCCTCTCGGCCGCGAAGGCGGCATCCGGCGGCGACAGGCGCAGCACCAGCCGCTCGGTTCCCCGGAGCACTGGCACGACGAGCGCGTTCGAGCCGTGCAGCGGTTCGCCGTCGACGACGAGACCCCAGGCGTCGCAGCGCTCGGCGACCGCAGCAGGCAGGGACGCGAGCCACTCCGCTCCCTCGCCCCACCACCGCGGCATGGCGAGGAACGACGCCGGAACCTCGATGTCGCCCATGATCAGAGCCTAACGATCGCCGAGAACGCAGTAGTGGGGGGGGGGAAAAAGGGGGGGCGGCAAACACCCGACGCCCTGCCGCAGGGTTTCCGAAGAGGGGAAAAAATGCGGCTGCATCCATCTCTC